>JAWKRP010000049.1:0-1953 GCA_041389565.1 Myxococcota bacterium | reverse complement strand
GCGCTGACGGCAGCGCTCTCAGCCCTCGAAGTGCGCCGCGCAGACCTGGCCATTCTCGCCGAAGAACATCTGGTTGCTCGGGAAGGACTCGCCGCACACGGCGCACGCGACCTCGTCGGTGAACGCGTCGTCGGCCTCGTCCTCCTCGTCGTCCCAGCTCGCGTTCCCCTCTCGTGGCTCGCGGCGCGCCGAGGCCCGCTCGTTGGCGCGGTATCCCGCGCCCGTCTTCATCTCTGGCATCGCATCCCCCAGGAGCTGCGGTCGAGCCTCATCGTAGCCGCAGGTCCGGGGGGTCGTCGCGGGCATGCGATGATGCCCCTCACCGCGACGCGGTCGCAGGAGGTCGGATGCGACGGGGACTCCGGAGTGTGCTCGGTGCGGTCGGGGCTCTCGCCATCCTCGGGTGTGGCGGTCTCACGGACCTCGCCCGCTCGAGCGAGCCCGTCGAGCACGAGCCGCCCGCGATCGACCCCACGCCCACACCGTCAGACCGACCCGCCGAGCCCGGAAGGCCGGTCCACGGGCCGCTCGCGATCGACGACGCGCTCGATCTGGTCCTGGTTCCCGGCTCCACGGGCACCGTGGTGCTCCAGTACAGCGACTGGCGCTGCCCCCACTGCCTGCGCGCGTATCCCCGGGTGCGGGATGCCGCGCGGGCGTCCGGAGCCGAGCTGCGCTTCCGGAACTTCCCGCTCGGTGCGCCGTGCAACCCCGGGGTCGAGCGGGAAGACCCCGAGCGCTGCGACCTCGCGCGAGCCTCCATCTGCGCGCATCGCTTCGAGCGGTTCGAGTCCTTCGTCGACGACGTGAACGCACAGCCCAGCGCGCTCATCGAGCGGTGGAGCGCAGACGCGGGCTTCGCGGCGTGCATGGAAGACGCCGGGGTCCTGGCACTCGTGCGCGCCCAGGCGGAGTCCGGGGTCGCGTTGGGGATCGAGGGCACGCCCACGTTCTACGTGCGTCAGGAGGGCGTCTGGCAGCAGGCCACCGGCCCCGACCACGTCCTCGCGCTCATCGAGAAGTGAATCAGCGGATCCAGATCTTCAGCCCGTGGCCCCAGTGCGACTGGTACCCGGTCGTCACGGTCGCGCCGAAGTCGCACGTGCACACCCCCGAGTAGAACGACTGCGAGTCCACGTCCGTACGCATGTGGAGCGCGCCGCAGCCCCCGTTGAGGACCATGCCATCGAGCATCGTCGCACCCGACGGTGCACCGGTGCCCGAGGTCTGGGTGATCGTGCCGCTCACGCAGTCCGTCGTGAGGGCCGCATCGCTGCAGACCAGGGTCGGCGTGGTGTCCGCCGCGAACCAGGCCCCCACCGCTACAGCGGGCGCCTCCTTGTACCAGGAGCGGAACCGCGTGCCGTCGGACTGCTGGAGCAGATCGAAGCGCGCCACCACCGTGTGTGCCGTCAGGTAGGGCGCGAACAGGGCGTACCCCCACGACGAGGGCGAGCCGTTCACGTCCTCCGCTTCATCCGCCAGCGATGCCGTGCGGTCCCCCGAGACGAACCAGTCGCCGGGTTCGGCCACACCGTCGGCGTCTGCGCGCTGCACACGGGCCATCAGCGTCCAGCCCCCGCCGTCCGTCACCATGTCGCAGGCCGCCTGGAATGGCGCCGTTCCGGACGGGTCGATCCAGTAGGTCCCGCTCTGGGTCACGCCCAGACCGAGGAGCTCGAGGCACGTGTCCCCGGCGGTCGCAGCGGACGCTCCGGGTCCCGGGGTGCCCGTGTCGGAGCCGGTATCGGAGCCCGTGTCATCGGAGCCCGTGTCATCGGAGCCGGTGTCGGAGCCGGTATCCGAGCCCGTGTCGGTGTCCGAATCCGTGTCCGTGTCCGTGTCCGTGTCCGTGTCCGAGTCCGAATCCGTGTCCGTGTCGGAATCCGAATCCGTGTCCGAGTCCGAATCCGTGTCCGAATCCGCGTCCGTGTCCGTGTCCGTGTCCGCGTC
>JAWKRP010000048.1:0-8288 GCA_041389565.1 Myxococcota bacterium | reverse complement strand
GCGCACGCGCCTCGCGACGGCTGTCGAAGCCCTCCTCGCGCATCCGCAGTGGGCTGCCGCGGTCGAGGGTGCGCTGGACTCGGACGACCGGGCCGCGCCCCTCGACGCCATCGCCACGGGCCCTGCGGACGAGCTCGGGCTGGGTCCCGCGTTCGCGGTGCACGCCTGCCTCGACGCGATTGTCCCGGACCTCGCGAGCCACCCTGGGGCTGGCTGGCCCGCCATCCACGCGGCGCTGCGGAGCCCGGTCGTCCGCAACCGCAACATGGCGGTCCGCACTCTCGCCGCGTGGCCACGGAGCGCTTGGCCGCCAGGCGCCGCCGCGGCGCTGGAGCTGGCGCGAGACGAGGAGCCCGCAGACGACGTGCGCGAGCGCATCGCGGCCACGCTCACCGGGCAGGGCCTCGACTGACGCCCCCGGCCGTCCCAGCCGACGGGCCATCGCGAGCGGGGGTCGAGATCAAGCCGGGGCGACTTCGCGCACGACGACCCAGCGATGCTTGCCGATCTTGCGGTCCTTGCGAAAGCCCGCGGCCTCGAAGGTCGACAACGCGCCGTGGTACAGGAATCCGGCGGGCACGTCGCCGGCCGGTTCAGGGTACCCCTCGACCCTGCCACCGCCGCGTCCAGCGATCAGCTCGAGCGCGCCAGCGAGTCCTGCCGTGGCGACGCCCTGACGTCGGTGACCCTTCCCGGCGTAGCAGCATCCGATCCGCCACGTCGGCAGAACGGTCAGCTCCTTCTCGTACTCGCGCTTGTTCTTGATGCGGACGACTTCCTCGGGGGAGCCGAACTGGCACCAGCCGACACAGTCATCGCCGTCGAACACGAGCGCCGCATGGGTGGTGCCGGCGCGGACACGGTCCAGCTTCTGCTCGCGGTGCGGCTCCGGCGCGTCGAGATGCGTCCGTTCCTCGGGGTGCATGCCGACGCACCAGCAGCCCCCGAAGATGCCGTTGTTCGCCTCGACCAGTCTCGCGAACGCGTTCCACGTCGACATGTCGAGCGGCTTGATCGTGAACTGATCGATCGTCATCGCGTCTCCCTCGCTGCGGTACATGCCGCGTAGCCGATGCCCAAACGCAGGCCCAGACCGCTGACGCACGCCGGGCTCAGGGGCCCGACAACACCCGCTCGCACGCGGTGATGCGCGTGTAGGCGGTGTTGCCGGCGACCTCGTCCCAGTTGCTGCAGTTGGTGTTGTCGGCGCAACCCAGGCAGGGGCCAACGTAGCGGGTGGCGGTCCCGTCGGAGAAGTGCCACGCGTTGTCAGTGCCGGCGCACGCCGCCGCCGACCCGCAGCAGCTCGGCCCGCCGCCACACGCGGTCGCCTGGCCGTAGTGAGCGCGGTAGGTGGCGATGACGTCGCCGCAGTAGCCCTGGTTCATCCACTGGTCGTACGAGACCTCGGCCCAACCTAGGCACGTGTCGCAGAACGAGGGTCCCGACGACCCCGGACGGCATGAGAAGCGCACGCAGCGCCCTGCTGGGGTCATGCAGCCCGTCTCGCCCCAGCAGTCGTCCCCGCACGTCACGCACGTGATGCTGACACTCGTGACGGGGCCGCTCGTCACGTCGCCGTTCCCTGCGCTCACCTCGCAGAACAAGTTTGCGGGCTGGGTGGCGACCTCCACGTCGTAGCTCCCACCGCTGGACACCGTCGTCTCGAACACGAACGACGTGGCACCGCTGGGGACGCTCAGCGAGTCACCGCCCGAGTTGGTCAGCACCAGGCCGTCGGTGGTGAGCCCCGAGACGGTGCCACCCACGGTGAAGGAGCGGGTGGTGCACGTCACCGCGATGGACGTCACCGGCGCGGCGCCCACCGAGCCGCTCGCGCTCGCCGCTACACAGGCCTGGGTGGGGGTGTGGGGCTGGACGCTCACGCTCACCTCGTACGTGGCACCTTCGGCGACCTCGGTGGCGAAGGTGAAGGGGCCGTCCCCTGTCACCACAAGGTCGTCGGCGCCGTTGTTCTGCAGGGTGAGGTCGGCCCCGAGCAGGCCGCTGACGGTCCCGCCCACGCCGTACGTGTCGGTGATGCAGGTGACCGCCACGTTGGTCACGTTCTCGCTCCCGACCTGCCCAGCCTCGAAGGACAGCGTGCACTCCTGGCCCGGCGCGCTCGGCCGCGTGGCGACCTCCACCGCGTACGACGCGCCCGCGGGTAGGCGCCCAGGCAGCGTGAACTCCCCGTCCTCAGTAACGTTGAGCGGCTCGCCGGACGCCAGCTGGAGCACCAGCCCGGTTCCCACGAGCCCGCTGACCGTGCCACCCACGGTGTACGTGGCTTCGCAGTGGTCGAGCGTGCAGCGGCCGGACTCGCAGTCGTCGTCGTCCACGCAGCCTTCACCCACCTCGCACGTGGCGCCGCACTCGCCCCCGCAGTCCATGTCGGTCTCGTCGCCGTTCTGGGTGAGGTCGTTGCAGGTCGGAGCCGGGGGGCCCTCGTCCGGGTCACCCAGGTCGGCGACACCTTCGTCGCGTGGCCCGCTGTCTGGCACGCGGGCGTCCGTTCCGGCGTCTTCCACCGAGCCTGGACCCGACCCGCACCCAGGCGCCAACAAGAACAGCATGCAAGTGGCCCAGAGCCATCGGCGGGAAGAGGAGGGGGGATGTGACAAAGCGTCGTCCGGTCGCAAGGGGGGAGAGGGAACCGTGGCCATACCATGCCGTGGTTGCCGCCGTGCGCTAAAGGAGGCGGCAGGCGTCAGGTGTCACCGGCGGCGTTCGAGGGATGCTAGCGACCCGCGCCCAAGATGATGCGTACGCCACCGTGCTGGCCGTCCTGCGGCCGGTTGTTATGGCATTCGGCTCGCCACCACAGCGAGGACCAGATAGATTCACGCATCGTTTCTCACCATCTGGCGAGGACGCCGCTTTCGCCTGGTCGTCGTCACCGTCGGAGACGAGCGTCGCGGGGGCTGTTCGCACGGATTCCAGCCTCGACTACACGATGAAGCACACCACATCCCCCCTCTTGGCGCTGCTCGCGTCGCTCTCCATCACTGCCTGCGGGGGGAGCGACGCCACCCCACCCGGTGGCGACGCGGGCGCGTCCACGGGAGTGGCGGTCGAGTTCCGGGTCACGGGCGCCGGCGCGGACCCGGACGGGTTCGTCTTGGTCACGGATGGGACGGACTGGCAACGGCATACGGATGCCACCGTCACCGTCTCGCTCGCGGCCGGCTCACACTCCCTCCGACTCACCGACCTCCGCAGTCACTGCACCGTCAACGGCACCACCGAGCGTGAGATCAACGTGGTCGACGGCTCCCTCACCCCGCTCGTTTGGGACATCGTCTGCACGGCACCCAGCCCCTGTGAGCTCAGAGCGCTCTATCCAAATAGCATCGCGTCTACAGGCTCGGCGCGGGCGCTGCTGATCGCAATCGACTTCTCGGACGCGATCGCCGTTGCCACCGTCCAAGACGTATTCGACGTGGTCGAGCCCTGGATGTCCGACGCGGTCACGACCCTCTCGAACGGGACGCTCGACATCGCGTTGCAGCGACCGATCGACCGTTGGCTGCGCATGCCGAATCCGACCTCGACGTATCCCAACTCGAATCGCACGCAGATGTTGTCCGATGCCCTGCAGGTGGCGGCCGCGGAGGTGGACCTCGATCTCTACGATGCCATCTTCGTCGCCACCCCCACCGAGGCGAGAAGCAAGGTCGCGTGGGGCTTCGCCTCCCGCATCGCGGATGGCGCGGAGACCCGCTTCATCGTGAATCTAGGGCCCGACATCTGGTACGACCAAGCGCCGCCGCACTATGGCGCCGAGATCGCGACCCACGAGTTCCTGCATCTCCTCGGTCTCCCCGACCTCTACGACGTACCCGGCTACAGCGCGGGGGACTACACCAATCGGTACGTTGGGCGCTGGGACATCATGAGTGGCTCCGAAGGATCCGAGCCGGTTTCGCAACTTCTCGGCTATCAACGACAGCTGCTGGGATGGATGCCGCCCGAGGACGTCGACTGCGTGGACTCTCGTGCCCACTCCGTGGAGCAGGTGATCCGGCCGATCGCGGGAGACCGCGGCCCCCGGTCTGTGAGGGTCCGCATTGGACCGACGAAGTGGCTGGTCGCGGAGGCGGTAGACGCCGACAGCGTCCGGAGCGGGTGCAAGGAGGGCGTGCTCGTGTACACCGCCGACACCGAAGGCGACGTCGGGTCGGGGGCCCCCGAGCTCTACGTGGTGCGCGCGGAAGCGAGCGAGAGATCCATCGTCGCGAGCTGCGGTGAGCTATACAACGCGCCGTTCAACCTGGAGACACCCACGTTCACGCATCTCGCCTCCGGGGTGTCCGTGAATGTCGTGGCGGAGCGCGAGGGCGGCTACCTCGTGCGGATCGACTTTGCGGACGCTCAGGCGGGCCGCTGCCCCACCGAGGTCGCTTGCGACGCGTTGTCGAGCTGCGATCTCGCCACGGACACGTGCGTCACGACGGGGTTCGAGCGCATCCAGCTCCGCGCCGACGTGCAGGGCACGCCCATGTGCCTCTACGCGAACGCCCCGTCGGGGGATGGCTCCCACTCCGGCGCCGCGTACATGGCGGATTGCACGCCCTCCGCTCAGACGGTCTGGGGGCGAGAGGACGTCGGGAACGGTTGGTTCCACCTGCTCGCCGCATCCACGGGCGACTGCCTCGAAGGCAACGAGAGCGTTGGCGCCACCAGTGAGGGGGCGTCGTTCGTCACCGCGTGCAGCGATGCGAGCGGACAATCCTGGGAGTTCGTCCCCGAGGGCAACTTCTTCCGGCTTCGAACGGAGTGGCAAGGCAGCACCAAGTGCCTCGACGCCAACGTGCCGACCAACCTGGCGCTCCACGCAGGTGGGGCCTACATGGCGGACTGCCAAGACGTCCCTGGGCAGCGCTGGGAAGTGCTGACTCCGTAGCCGTCGGTGGGCCTACGAAGCGGGGCGTGGACCTAGGATGCTCCGCTCGAGGATCGGTGCATCGGCTGAGTGCCGTCGCTCACCGATACACGGCGGACCCCAGGCCGTCGGTGCCGGTGCGCCCGTAGCCCACACCCCAGATCACCGCGGCGTAGCCCTCGTCGTCGAGCGCGATCCGGGGCGTGTGGAGCGGGAAGGGCGGTGTGTCCGACTGCGACGCGAGCGTCACCGGCGCCCACCACCCGCTCCCAGGCAGCTCCGAGTCCCCGGGCCCTGGGTCGAGGGGCTCCGCCCACGCCCCCTCCGCGGGGACGAAGCGGCGCACCTCGAGCTGCGTGTCGCGCGCGCCTCCGTCCAAGAGGCTGTTCTCGTGCACCCACCCCACGAGCGTGTCCCCCGACGTGTTCATCGCGACCTGGAGCCCCTCGATCGCGCTCAGCTGGCCGACGTTCGTGGTGTACGCGCTCTCGTTCTCGACGACCGTGATGGGGCCGCCCCAGGTGTCCGTCGCGACGTCGAATCGACGAGCCCGGATCCGATACTCGTCCCGAATCGGCTGCCAGCCGTACTGCGGCGGGGCATAGAGCCTCCCGACCCACGCGAGCACCGCGGACTCGTCGCCGTTGGACGCGAGCGCGAGCGAGCCGTAAGGGACCTCCGCCGTCGCGTCGCCGAGAGACTGAGGGGTCGTCCAGGAGCCGGCCGACGGATCCCAGATCGTCGTGGCGATCGCGTTGGCCCCCGTCTGCCCCGCTTCGACGTAGACCACCAGGAGCCGCCCGTCGTCCAGGGCGATGGCGCGCAGGGACTCAGGAGACGTGGCGGGCCCCACGGACTCCGCTTGCCACCCCGGCGTCATCGCCCCCGGGAGGCGCGCACGCGCGCGCATCGTGACGGAACCGTTTACGGCTTCCTGGAGCCAGATCGCGGCCACGTCGCCGGACGGCCACGCGACGGCTTGCGGGCGATCTCGGAAGTAGGCGCCCGTCGTCAGCGGCATCGGCGAATAGACGCCGCTGCTGTCGCGGTACGCGGCGACGAGAGCCGGCCGGTTGTTCATGTCCCCCGTCGAGTACGCGTAGACCATGAGCGCGGACCCGTCGTCGCCGACCGCCACCGCGGGCCTTGGTGAGACGGTGGCCGGTGAACCGACCGTAGCCGGGGGAGCCCACGACCCGCTGCCCGCCGCGTGCTCGGAGCCGTACACCGCGTTGCCGAGCACATAGACGATCGAGCCCCGGCCGGTCGCGTCGAAGTCGACCCCGCCGAACGTGGCGGAAGACCCGCCGAAGCTGGCGCCGGGGATCGCGGCGGGCGCGCCGAAGGTGTCCGACCCGCTCTCGTGCGTACTCGAGGACAAACCGGCCGCGCTCGCGTTGACCTCCCACACGGCGAGGAACGAGAGTGGACCACGCGTCACGAGGGCGAGGGGCCGGACGTCGTCGCCGCTCGCAGGGGCGGGCACGGGGCCCAAGCCGATCCATGCGCGAGGGCCGCAGGTGGCGTCGAAGCAGCGGAGCTCGCCCGCACCGCACGACGTTCCGTCGGCCACCGGCGACGGGGCTGGGCACGCGCCGGCGCCGTCGCAGGAGGTCGAAAGGACGCACGCGCCTGGGCCGGGGTCCACGCCGCAGGGGGTCGCGGCTGGCGCGTAGTTGGGTGAGCAGCTCCCGGCGCCGTCGCAGGAGTCCGCGGCGTCGCAGGCGGTGTTGGTCTCGTCGCCGCAGGGCGCCCCGGCAGTGACGAGGCCCAACGTGCAGCTCCCGGCGCCGTCGCAGACGTCGGCGCCATCGCACTCGGTCACGACCTCGTCGGGCCCTCCGCAGGAAGTGCCGGAGGCGACGAAGCGCGGGACGCAAGCCCCCGCGCCGTCGCACGCATCGGGGGCGTCGCAGGCCGTCGCGGTCGGGTCCCCGCAGGGTGCGTCGGTGGCGGCGAACGCGTCGACGGGGCAGTCGAGGCTCAGACCGTCGCAGCGCTCTTCCACGTCGCACGCGCCGACCGCCGCGCGGCACACGAGGGTCGCGTCCGCGGGCGAGTAGCCGGACGGGTCGCGACCCACGTCGCACCGGCCACATCCTCCTGGGGCCAGCGCGCCGTCATCCACGCACGCGCCGTCGATGGTGCATTGCGTGGGGAGGCACGAAACGGGTGGACCGACGTCGGGGCCCGCGTCCCCTCCTGGCGTCGACGTATCCATCCCGGCGTCCGAGGGGCCACCGTCGCCCGAGGCGCCACCGTCACTGCCGCCGGCGCTGGGGCCACCGCATCCGAGGGTCAGCGTCAGGATCGCGACCGCGACGTATAGACGCTGCGCGCCTCGAGAGTTTCCGACCACCATGTTGGCTCGTCCTTCCGACGAAGGCCTCGCCCTCGACCCGGGCGCCGACGCCGGCTGCTCGGCCAGTATTCAATCGGCGGGTGAATTTCTCGTTCGAAGGGCGGGGCGAAGCGTTCCGCCATCGTCGTGGGTCATGGAGCGGGGCTGTGAGCGCGGGGCTTGCGCCAGACCGATGCGAGCCACGGCTGGAGCTCACGCGGCTGTCCCGGGGGACGGTAGTAGTGCTCCAGCTCGACGAAGCCGGCCTCGACGAGCACGCCGCGGTAGGTTGGGAGATCCAGGTAGGCGCCGTAGCGCTCGCCGTTCCACTGCTCGACGTTGTCTCCGCGCGGTTTCGAGCTGAAGAGCGCGCCCCCGGGCCGCAGGGTGGTCCAAAGCTCGCGCATCACACGCGGGAGCTCGCGGAGCCGGACGTGGAAGAGCGAGGCGTTCGCGAAGACGCCGTCGAACGACTCGGCGGGCAAGTCCAGGCTCGAGAAGTCTTGGTGCAGGACCGCACAGCCCGAGTGGAGGCGCGCCAGCGCCACGAAGCGCGCTGCCCCGTCCAGGCCCACGGGCTCGTGGCCGAGCTGCTTGAAGCGCAGCAGGTCGCGGCCGGGGCCGCAGCCCACATCGAGGATCCGATGCGGCCCTTCGCCTTCGAGATGCCTCAAGAGCGCGTCGATGTTCTGACTGACGTCGTGGTCCCGCGTGCGGCTACGCGTCCGCCAGCTCGTCTCGGGCGAGCGTGGACGTAGACCCATAGCGCCACTTCAGAGGCGTTGCTCCAGACTCGTTGGTGGTCGTCGTGCAGTCGCTCACCGTGCCGCACATGTTCGCCGCCTCGTGAACGGCAACGCGCGCTACTCGGCCCACTGCACGCCAACCTGCGCGCTGACGCCGTGCAGGGCGAAGCCTGTCGTGATGGCCTCGCACCCGCTTCGGTAGGGCGCGAGGTCGTAGTCGATGAACATGTTCGCGAAACTTCGAACGAGTAGCTGATACCCGTTGCCGACCATCTCGAGCACGAACTGAATCCACGCCTCGACCTCTACCGCTCCA
>JAWKRP010000047.1:0-9620 GCA_041389565.1 Myxococcota bacterium | reverse complement strand
GGCGACCTTCGTGGCTTCTCGGGAACGCGGCTGGCTCGGCTGGCCCGACAAGGATCTCGAGTCCGCGGTCCGCAAGGAGGCGGTCGACTCCCTGCGTGAGTTCGCGCTCGAGCAGGGCATCCTCGACAAGGCCGATGCCCAGGCCCAGGCCGTGATCGAAGATCTGCTGAAGGCCGGAGGCGTCGAGCGGGTGGTCTTCGAGTGAACCCCCGTGTGGTCTTCGGCCTCGTCCAGGTCGACGAGGTGGTGACCGCGAGCCGGCTGGGGTCGGCAGACTGGGTGGTGACCGCGTCGATGGTCGAGGTGCTGCGGGATCCGGCGGTGCTGCATCGGGCGATCCGGCGGGCGGTCGAGCTCGCGGACGTGCCGCGCGAAGGGGACGCGATCACCGAGCTGCACGCGCTGACCTCGCGGGTGGTCCACGCGGTCAGGGGCGCGCACCTGGTGGAGCTCGGGGTCGACGAGGTCCGGGTGGACGACGTGGTGGTGCGGATCCCGGCGGGGATGCGGGACGTGCTGGCGTTCCTCGTCGAGCGGCACCTGGAGGATGTGCGTGATGGGAAGGCGCCGGACGCGTTCTGCGCGTGGTCGCTCGAGGACATGTCGGCCGAGCTGGGGGTGCCGCGGACGACGGTGCACAAGCAGCTTCGGCGGTTCCAGGACCGGGTGGCGGAGTGCTACGCCGCGGAGGCGCGGCGGCCGTTGCCAGAGGGGGCGGTGGTCCAGCAGGACGGCTCAGCGTGGCGGATCAGCGCGAACTGCCTGGTGCGGAGGGTGGCGTGAGGCTTCCGTTGCCCGGCGTCGAGGTGGTACGGCCGCGGTGCGCCTGTGTGCGTCCGCGGTCGCGGATGGACGGTCGCTGCCGGGAGTGCGGCGGCTTCGTCCATCGTGGCCGTTCAGCGCAGAGGGGGAGCCGAAGTCGCGGCGAGCGGTGATCTTCGCGTAGGAGGTCACCATGGCAGGAAGGAAGATCAACGACGAGGCCGAGGCCCTGGAAGCACTCGATTCCATCGCGCGGACGGGACTCGAGCTGGCCGACTGGTGTCGGGCGAGAGACATCGATGCGAGGTCGCTGGCGGGCTGGCGAGGCGTGCTCGAGGCCCGTGGATACGAGCCGCCCGGTGAGCGAACCCAGCCCGACTTCGTCGAGGTCGTGAGGATTCCGGTCGAGCGCGCGGCGCGGTACACCATCCGGCACCGCGGGTTCACGGTCGAGGTGGACGACGACTTCGACGACCAGACGCTCGGCAGGCTGCTCGCGGTGGTGGGCGCATGCTGACCTTCCCCTCCACCGTCCGCATCTTCGTCGCGCTCGATCCCGTCGACATGCGCGGCTCCTTCGATGCCCTCGCAGGCCATGTCCGTCGGCTCCATGGCGATCCCACCAACGGCCACCTCTACTTCATGGTCAACCGCAAGCGGAAGCTCATGAAGACGCTCTGGCTCGACCGGTCCGGATGGTGCATCTTCTCCAAGCGCCTCGAGGCCGGCACCTACGAGCTCCCGATCTCGGTCGATGGAACCAAGACCGTCGCCATCGACGCCACCCAGCTCGCCATGATCCTGGAGGGAGTCGACCTCGGTGCGCGACGCCGACGCCGCTACCGACATCCGCCCCTCTCTTGATTCCCCCGGTTCGGCGATCCATGTCGACCAGGGTCGAGACGGATGCCGATCCGTGTGGGACAACGGGGCATGTCCGAGGACGAGATCGAAAAGCTGCTCCAGGAACGGGACCTGTTCCTGCGAGAGCTCCTGGCCAGCCGGAAGTCCATGGACGAGCTGACCCGGATGGTCGCCAAGCAGAACGACCGCCTCGATGACGTCATCACGATGCTGCGGCGCCGGGAGACCCAGCTGAAGCGGGCCGAGCGCGAGGTCCGCAAGCTCCGGAAGCTGCTCGGCATGGACGATCCGGACCCTGAACCGGACGCGGAGCCGGTGCCGCCCGCGGCCGTCGATGCCGACGCCGACGTGCCTCCGAAAGTGACCCCAGCCACCGAGCCGGAGGTCTCCAACGAGTCGACGCCTACCGAGAAGAAGAAGCGGCCGCGCACCAAAGGGGGCCGTACGCCCGCACCGGCGCATCTCCCCGCCACCGACGAGGTCCACACCGCTTGCGCCTGCGCCCACTGCGGCAGCGCCAACCTCGAGAAGAAGGACCTGCGCGGGAGCGCGAAGCTCGACATCCGGCCCTTCTTCGTCCACGTACGGAAGATCGAACGGACCCGCTACCGCTGTGGTGATTGCGGGAAGCCCAGCGTCGCCGAGATGCCACCGATGCCCTGCGACAGGGCCAAGTACACCTGCGACTTCATCGCCTGGGTCGTGGTCATGAAGTTCGTCCTGCTCGTGCCGCTGGACCGGATCCACACCATCCTGGCCAGTCAGGGCGTGCACATCGCGAAGGGAACGCTGGTCCACCTGATCGACAGGGCTGCGAAGCTGGCGGATGCGGTGGACGGGGAGCACTGGCGACAGCTGAAGGCCGGGGGTCACATGTGCTTCGACGGCACCGGCTTGAAGACGCTGATCATCGGTCAGGACAAGGCGTGGGACGGGTACTTGGAGGTGTTCACGCGCGACGTGCTCACCGTGTTCCAGTTCGACCTGACCAAGCACGCGGACCGGCTCCAGCGGCGGCTGGGCGACTACGCCGGCATCCTGGTGTGCGATGCGGAGAGCCGCAACGCAGCGGGCGCCCGCTGCGCGGTGTTCGCGAACTGCAATGCCCACCCGCTGCGGGCCTTCCGGGACGCCGAGACGAGCCATCCCATACGGGCCGCACAGGGACGCCGGTTCCTCGAGATGCTCTACGAGATCGAGGAGGATGCCGAGGCGCTGGGGCTCGATGGCGACGCGCTCGTCGAGTTCAGACGACACTGGTCCAGACGGGTGCTCCGAAGATTCAAGGCCTGGTGCGCCGGGGTCGTGGAGCGGTATCCGCTCAGGACCGACGCCCTCCGCCAGGTCGCGCAGTACTACCTGAACCACTTCGGCGACCTCACCCGGTTCGTGGACCACGCCGAGATCCCGCTGGACAACAACGCCAGCGAGCGGGAGTTCCAGCGGCACGCCAAGCTGCGGCTGGCGAGCCTGTTCGCGGGGAGCCCGGAGGGTGGACATCGCTGGGCGACCCTGCTCGGTGTCGTGCGGACGGCGCAGAAATGCGACGTGGACGTGATGGCCTACCTGACATGGCTGTTCGAGCGCCGTGGTACGCACAAGCAGCAGTTCGGCCTGGCCGCCGCCGAGCTGACGCCGATGGCGTACCGGGACCAGATCAGACCCTACGCCCAGGCAGCGTAGCCCAGGGCCACGGCCTCACGCCTCCCCCCTGCTCTGATCGGCCACGGTGCTCCGTCATCGCCGGCTTGCGCGGCCTTGATATTCTCCAACTCCTGGTCCAAGGCTGCGAGCTTGGGTTGGAAGTCTTGAAGTGCGTCAGATGACACCGTTAGCTTGGCATCGCCGATGATATCGAACCGAACACCGGTTGGAATCTCCACAGTCCCACGGGATTCCGTCTTCGGACGCACCTCACACCAGTGAGCGACGATCTTGCTTCGAGTCTCGCGGGCCGGCGAGGAGGCCATTGCCGGCACCAGGAAGGCCAGTAGGTACATCACTTGTCGTCTCCCATGAATCCGAGGAGCCTACACCCGGCTCATGACCCGTGGCCAACGCAAAGGAGGAATCCTGTCACAAGTGGTGACCGCCAACACGGTCGACGCGAACGCTGGCTGCCCAGTCCCTCCGGAATCAAGGATGGCGCATGCAAGCACCCGCCCTCCTCGACCACCTCCACGCCGCCGTCCGCGAAGCCCCACCCCGGGGCCTCGCCGCCAACGACGTCGACGCCTTCGTCCACCGCAACCGCGCCGTCCTGCTCGCGCTCATCGCCGAGCGCCTGGCCGACCGCGAGCCCGACCTCTGGACGCCCGGCAAGCGCACCGCCGCCAACCTCGCCGCCATGGAGGTCCTCGCCCGCGGCGTGATGTCGCCCGAGGACCGCCGCCTCCTCGCCCGCTACAGCGGCTGGGGCGGCCTCTCGCTGCGACCGTCCGTCCGCGCGAAGTTCCCCGCCGGCGTCCCGGTCCCCGACAAGGCCGGCCTCGTCCACGAGTACTACACGCCCACCCGCGTGGCCCGCGAGGTCGCCCGCGTCCTCGGCCCCTTCCTCGAGGCCTTCGACACCCCGATCCGCGCCCTCGAGCCCACCGCCGGCATCGGCCGCTTCGTGCGCGCCTTCCGGAACCCCGCCCTCGACTGGACCGCCATCGAAGCCAGCCCGCTCTCCGCCCGCATGCTCGGCGCGCTCCGGCCGGAGATCACGCTCCACGAGGGCTCCTTCGAGTCCTGGGTCACCCAGCACCCGGACGCCCGCTTCGACCTCGTCGTCGCCAACCCGCCCTACGGCCCGCGCGGCCTGCACATCACCGAGGACCCCGACCGCCGCTACCGCCAGAAGCAGGCCTGGGCGTACTTCCTGCTCCGCTGCCTCGACCTCCTCCGCCCCGACGGCATCGGCGCGTTCGTCATCCCGAGCGGCTTCCTGACCGGCACGACCCAGCGCGCCCTCCGCGAGCGCGTCCTGCGCAGCCACCACCTGATGAGCGCGTTCCGGCTGCCCTCCGAGCTGTTCCCCGGGACCGAGCTCGTCACCGACCTCCTGTTCTTCCGCGCCCGTGGCGGCGCACTCCCCGAGGTCGACGCCGCCGACCAGGCCCTCGTCGACGGGCGCTACTTCGAGCTCTACCCCGAGCACCTCCTCGGCACCGAGGTCGCCGGACGGCGCTACCGCGTCGAGGGAACCTTCGACCGCCTGCCCGACCTCGTCGAGCGGCCGGTCTGCGCGGTGTGCGTGGTCCCGCCCCCAGAGCCGCGTCCGAAGACCACCCGGACCCAGAGCCCGACCGAGCTCCCGAGCGACGTCGACGTGGCCGTCTCCCTGGGCGAGCGCGTGGACCGCTACCTCGCCCTCCCACCG
Source organism: Myxococcota bacterium (assembly GCA_041389565.1). Lineage (GTDB taxonomy): Bacteria > Myxococcota_A > UBA796 > UBA796 > JACKEQ01. The sequence goes on along the minus strand of JAWKRP010000047.1, from coordinate 4,630 downwards.
CGCGAGCAGGTCGCCCGCTGGGCCGAGCTCCACCGCGGCCTCGAGGACTGGGTCACCGCCCACGGCAACCCGAACCGCCACCTCGCGCTGAAGCGCTCCAAGCACGCCGGCGCCAAGCGGTTCCTCGCGTGCTTCCAGTCCGGCGGACGCGTCATCGACGGGCTCTCCCGGCCTCCGACCGTGCCCACGCCCTTCAGCGGACGCGCCGACGACGTGCTCGCCCAGGCCGAGGCGCTCTACCGCGCCGAGCGCACGCTCCCGGTCTCCCGCCTGCTCACGTTCCACCGGGAGCTCGGGGGACGGCTGCGCACGCCGGCCCAGGTGGTCGACGCGCTCACCGAGGCCGGCTGGGCCCTCGACGACGACCTGCTCCTCCCGATGGCGGACTACTGCAGCGGACACCTCTGGCCCCGCGTCGACCGGGCGAAGCGCGCCGCGGAGGGCGGGGACCTCCTCTACGCCGACCAGCTCAAGCAGCTCATCGAGGTCATCCAGCCCGCGGTCTTCGAGGACATCGAGGGCGTCTCGCCGCGCCAGGGCTGGGTCCCGCTCGAGCTCGTCGCCGACTGGATGACCGACACGCTGAACCCCCGGTACGGACGGGTCGATCTGGTCCGCGAGGACGGGCTCGTCCAGGTGAAGGGGGTCGACTACGACGCCATCGACGGGTCCAACCTGTCGCCCGAGGGCCGCTGGTGCATCGGGTGGATGAACCACGACAAGACGGTGTTCAAGCCCCAGAAGCGCCGGGACGAGAACATCGACGAGGTCCGGCTCGCCCTCGGTCAGCAGTGGGACCGGTCCTTCCGCGACTGGTGCCTGAAGGACCCGACCCGCCAGACCCGCATCGAGGACGCCTACAACCGGTCCTTCCGCGGCTACGTCCCCCAGCGGTTCTCCGCGGAGCCGCTCTCGATCGCGCGGTGGGGACACCCGGACATCCGGCTCCACCCGCACCAGGCCTCGGCCGCGCGGCGGCTGCTCCATCACCGCGGCGGCCTACTCGCCTTCGACGTGGGCGTCGGCAAGACCTACACCGGCATCGCCACGCTCGCGCGGGCCCGCCAGGAGGGCTGGTGCCGGCGTCCCGTGGTCCTCGTGCCCAACTCCATCGTCTGGAAGTGGGCCGCGGACATCGAGCGCGTCCTGCCCGACTACCGCGTCGTGGTCATCGGCTCGAACCAGACCGTCATCCAGCGCGGCGACCGCAAGGGCGAGCTGACCTCCGAGACGGACAGCCCCGCGGACCGCGCCGCGAAGTGGACCCGCTTCCAGGCCGGCGACGTCGACGTGGCGCTGCTGACCTACTCCGCGCTCGCCCGGACCGAGCTCAACGCGGACGCCGTCACCCGCTACGCCGAGCGGACCGAGGCCATCCAGCGCGAGGTCCGCCTCCGGAAGCGCAACGCCCAGGGCGCGTCGAACCTCTCCGAGCGCCAGGAGGCCGTGCTCGCCGAGGGCGTGAAGGCGTGGGTCGCGGAGATGCTCGAGCTGCCGGAGGGCTGGAAGCCGGACCCGGGCATCCGCTGGGACGAGCTCGGCATCGACCTGCTCATCGTCGACGAGGCGCAGAACTTCAAGAACCTGTACCTGCCCGAGCCCCGGGAGGGTGGCGTGCCCCGGTTCATGGGGAACGCGGGGTCGGGATCGAAGCGCGCGTGGCAGCTCGACTTCCGGTCCGCGGCGGTCCGGGAGCGGAACGGAGGGTCGGGCGTGGTCCTGCTCTCCGCGACGCCCGCGAAGAACAGCCCGCTCGAGCTCTACAACCTGATTCAGTACGTCGATCATGACGTTTGGGCGCGTCAGGGCATCCGCGACCCCGAGCAGTTCATCGACCGCTACCTCCGCATCGAGCTCAAGCCGGTCGTCGACTCGAAGATGGAGGTCGTCGAGCGCTCGGCGGTGACGGGCTTCCAGAACCTCCACGAGCTCCGCGACACGCTCTTCCGGTACGGCGAGTTCAAGACCGCCGAGGACGTCGGACTGAAGCTCCCCGAGCCGACCGTCACCATGGTCGAGGTAGACATGGACGCGCGCCAGACCGCCAAGTACGGCGCCTACGTCGCGCAGATCGAGGCGGCGCTGGACTCCGCGTCCGACCGCTCCCAGATCCTCGGGCTGCTCGCGCGGATGTCGCTGACCGCGGTCCACGCCGACCTGGACGAGGGCTACACCTGGCGGACGGCGGCGAAGGTCGAGGACGCGCGGAGCCCGAAGTTCACGGCCCTGGCGAAGCGGGTCCTCGCGAACCGGCACTGCGGGCACATCGTGTTCGTGGACAACGTCGCGGCGCACCGCTGGGTCCGGCAGGTCCTCGTGGACGCGGGCATCCCGGAGAAGCGCATCGCGGTCCTGAACGCCTTCACGGCGAAGGCCAGCGCGGACCGCCAGCGCATCGCGCGGGAGTTCAACGGGACCGACGGAGAGCCCCGCTACGACGTGGTCATCGCGAACGCCATCGCCTACGAGGGCATCGATCTGCAGACGCGGACCTGCGCCATCCACCACCTCGACCTGCCCTGGGAGCCGGCGACGCTCCAGCAGCGCAACGGGCGTGGCGTGCGGCAGGGCAACACGCTCTCGGCCATCGAGATCGTCTACTACTTCGCGCGGCGGTCGATGGACGGGCTGCGGTTCAACCTCATCCAGGGGAAGCTCGGCTGGATGACGGAGCTCCTGAAGTCCCAGGAGCGCGCCACGAACAACCCCGGCGCGCAGATGGAGCTCGGGCCGGAGGAGATCCTGCTCCTGGTCTCGCGGGACCCGGCGAAGACGGCCGAGCGGCTCGCGGAGGTCAAGGCGCGGCGGGAGGCAGAGGCGCGGGCGAAGGTCGCCAAGGACGCGGCCCGGCTGCTCCGGTCGGCGGACGCGCGGTTCCGGAAGGCCGAGCGGGTGGAGGATGCGACGGAGGCGGCCCGGCTGCGCGCGGAGGCCGAGGAGCGGCTGGCGGACCTGGTCCGGGTCGATGCCGAGGCCTGGCCGTGGGCGCCCTGGATCGACGCGGTCCGGCGGGGGCCCGTGCTGGTGCCGCCGGACGGGCAGTCGCCGGTGTTCGAAGGGCTGCGGGCGCGGGTCCCGTCGCTGGACGTGCTCGTGGAATTCGGGCGGGTCCGGGATGGAAAGATCGGGGTCCGGCGGGCGGGCGAGGCTCGGTGGTTGCTCGCGTCGCTCGAGGATGTCGTGGGCTGGGCGTTCACGCCGGCGGACCTGGACCCGGCGTGGGTCGAGGAGCTCGACCTGGGCGCGAAGGTCACGGCGGCGATGCGCTACACGGGCGACTGGAGCGAGCTCGGGTGGGCGGTGGCCGCGGATGCGTGGGTCGCGCGGGCCTGGGCGGAGGTCGGCGAGGTCGTGATCGCGCGGCTGGCGTCGGTGTCGGGCTGGTACGCGCGGCAGCAGAAGGTCCCGGTGGTGAACGGGAAGCTGCGGGTCACCGGGGGTGCGGAACTGAACACCGGAGTGGTGATCAGTCCGACGGACGCGGGCTGGGCGCGGTTCGTGCGGGAGGGCGCGGAGTCGGAGCTGTCGTGGTCGGAGCGGAACGCGTGCGCGCTGTGGTGGTGGGGGCGGACGCTGCCTCGAGGTGGCGCGTGAGGTGGTGGCTCGGCGGGCTCGCGGTGGCGGGGCTGGTGGTTGTTGCGCGCTCGGCTTCGGCGAAGGGGGCGGCGTTTCCACTGGCGGGGCGGCCTGGGCGGCACTGGACGTGGGAGGAGCTCACGGTGTCGGCGGCTGCGAGGCGGTTGGGGTTGGACAACACGCCGGGGCCGGCGGCGCGGGCGAACCTGCGGCGGCTGTGCGCGGAGCTGCTGGACCCGCTGCGGGAGCGGTGGCCGGGGGTCCGGGTGAACTCGGCGTTCCGGGCGGTCGCGGTGAACCGGGCGGTGGGCGGCGTGGAGGGGTCGCGGCACCTGGTGGGGCTGGCGGCGGATCTGGTGGTGCCCGTCGGGGAGCGGGATGCGATCGCGGCGTGGTTGCGGGGGCGAGGGGTGAAGGTGCTGGAGTACCGGGGCCACCTACATGTCGCGCTCGGTTTGCCCACCCGCGGCGGCAGCTAGGCATGCGTTTTCAGGATTCGTGAACGGGTCCGGATCCGCACGACATCGAGACCCCGGCGGATTTCAAAAGGTCGAATCCATGTTCTGACGCGCCCCACCGGAGAACGAGCGGACGGTCTACTGACTCCGAGCCGAACCCGTGCCTCTTCGGGGTACATTCCGCCTTCCATCGGGGGATGTGATGCAAGAGATCGCAGGATCTACGCGCCCAAGTCTCGGTCGTCGGACTTGCGCCTGCGGACAGCGGGGAGCATGCTCGTGACGGCACCTGTGCTCGTTACCTGGCTCGCCACCCGCAACGATCCCTACGAGCGGGTGAAGAGCGGCGGGGCGTTTCGGGAGACTCCCGAAGGACCCGTTCCCGGCCCGACCCTCACGCTGCTGACGGACCCGGCGTCGCCTTACGCGAACCGGGTCACCGACGTGGTGGTGCTCCGGCAGGCGGGGGCCGAGGCCGCGATGCACGACCGCATCTACGACGAACTCGTCGCCGCGCTGGCGAAGCGGGCGCCGACGGTCCAGCTTCACCCACACACGTGGGTCCACGACGACCCGACGGACCACGCAGCGATCTA
>JAWKRP010000046.1:0-17295 GCA_041389565.1 Myxococcota bacterium | reverse complement strand
CATCGCGCGGGTGCTCGCCGCCGTCGGTGATCGCCTGCGTCACACACTGGTGGTCGGCGTGTCGAAGTCCGGCGGAACCGCCGAGACCGCCAACGGCATCACGCTCGTGCGGCGGGCCTTCGCGCGCTCGGGCCTCGAGATCGGCGGGCACTTCGTGGCCGTCACCGGGCTGGGGAGCCGGCTCGACCACCAGGCCCGCGAAGAGGGCTGGCTCGCGCGCTTCGAGATGTGGGACTGGGTCGGTGGGCGCACCAGCATCACGAGCGCGGTCGGGCTGCTCCCGGGTGCGCTGGGTGGGGTCGACATGCGCCAGCTGCTCGATGGAGCCGCCGCGATGGACGACTGGACGCGCAACGCCGCGTGGCGCGAGAACCCCGCAGCCATGCTGGCCGGTGCGTGGCACGTGATGGGACGGGGCCGCGGAGAGCGCGCGATGGTCGTGCTCCCCTACTGCGACCGCCTCGTGCTGTTCTCGCGGTACCTCCAGCAGCTCGTGATGGAGTCGCTCGGCAAGAAGGAAGACCTCGCGGGCAACGTCGTGCACCAGGGCATCGCGGTGTACGGGAACAAGGGCAGCACCGACCAGCACAGCTTCGTGCAGCAGCTCCGCGATGGCCGGAACGACTTCTTCGCGGTGCTCGTGCAGGTCCTGTCCGACGGGCAGGGCGACGGCGAGCTCGTCGAGGGGTCCGCGAACACGGGCGACTTCCTGCAGGGCTTCCTGCTCGGCACGCGCCGGGCGCTGCACGAGTCCGACCGCCCCACGATCACCCTCACGGTGCCCGAGCTCGATGCCTCCGTGCTGGGCGCACTGATCGCGCTGTTCGAGCGCGCGGTCGGGCTGTATGCGAGCCTCATCGGCATCAACGCGTACCACCAGCCCGGGGTCGAAGCGGGCAAGAAGGCCGCGAAGCAGATCCTCACGCTGAACGCCGCCGTGCAGTCGTGCCTCGGCAAGCACCCGCAGACCGTCGAAGCGGTCGCGGAAGCGGTGAAGGGCGACCGCGCCGAGGTCTGGTACATCCTGCAGCGGCTCGGGCGCACCGGTCGCGCGGTGAGCACGGCCGACGGATGGGTGCGGCCCTGAGCCGCGATCGTCGGTCCGGGGTCCTCCTCCACGTCTCCAGCCTCCCGGGCCCGTACGGCATCGGCGATCTGGGCCCGTCTGCGCGGGAGTTCGCAGCCTGGCTGGCGAGCGCGAAGCAGCGGATCTGGCAGGTGCTCCCCCTCACCGTGGTCGACCCCCACGGCTGTCCGTACGCGTCACCCACCGCATTCGCGCGCGAGCCCGCGTACCTCTCGCCCGACGACCTCGCGGAGGACGGCTTCGTCACGCACCGCGACAAGCCCTACCTGGCGGGGGATCTCGTCGACTGGGCTGCGATTCGCGCGAGCCGGGCGCCCTTCCTGCAGAAGGCGGCCACGGCGATCGCCGAAGAGGTCGCGCTCGACGCCTGGCGCGCCGAGAACCCGTGGGTCGAGAACTGGGCGCTGTTCGCGGCCCTGGTCGATCTCCACGGCCCCGACTGGACGGCCTGGCCGCGTGATCTGCGCGACCTCCACGCAACACCCGCGAAGCGACGCACGGTCGAAGCCGACCTCGCCGCCCCCATCGCGCGTCATGCAGCGCTCCAGTGGGCGTTCGACCGCCAGTGGCGCCGGCTCCGCACGGTCGCGAAGTCCCACGGCATCGCGCTGTGGGGCGACCTGCCCTTCTTCGTCGGTCCCCTGTCCGCCGACGTGTGGGCCCACCGCGCCCTGTTCGACCTCGACGCCGACGGTCATCCGAAGACCATCACCGGCGTGCCGCCCGATGCCTTCTCGCCCACCGGCCAGCTGTGGCACCACCCCCACTTCGTCCGCAGCGCACATGCAGCGGAGGGCTGGCGCTGGTGGGTCGACCGCGCAGCGGCCGCGCTCGAGCTGGTCGACGTGCTCCGGCTCGACCACTTCCGCGGCCTGGACGGCGTCTGGGAGGTTCCGGCCACCGACGACACCGCCGAGAACGGCCAATGGATCGAAGGCCCCGGTCAGGAGGCCCTCGACGCCCTCACGGCCCACCTCGCACGACAGCCCGGGGGCGGCGGGGCGCTGCCGCTCATCGCCGAAGACCTCGGGGTGATCACGGAGCCCGTCCGCAAGCTGCGCGACGACGCCGCGCTGCCGGGCATGGCGATCCTCCAGTTCGCTTTCGGAACGGGCTCGACGCACGAGTTCCTGCCGCACCACCACCGGCACGCACAGGTCGTCTACACGGGCACGCACGACAACGACACGGTGGCGGGCTGGTTCCGCACGGCCTCCCCGGAGACCCGCCAGCACGCGCTCGCCTACCTCCACACCGACGAGCGCGACCTCGTCTGGGCGATGATCCGCGCCACGTGGCGCTCGGTCGCCGACACCGCGATCGTGCCGATGCAGGACCTCCTGTCGCTCGGCAGCGACGCGCGCATGAACGTTCCGGGCGTCGTGGCCGGGAACTGGCGCTGGAGGCTCGGCCGCGAGGCGCTCAACCTCTCGCTCGCCCGACGTCTGGCCGAACAGACGATACTCTCCGGTAGGGCCGGAGGAACCGAGTGAGCGACAACGGCGGCATCTCGACGAACACCATCATCGCCGGCGGCGTGGCGCTGATCCTGGTGATGATGTGTGCGGGCGGCGGCATGAGCCTGCTCACCGTCGGGGTGCTCTCGCTGTTCTCGGGAGGCGCGCAGACCTCCGGCCCGACGGGCGTGAGGTACGAGCCACTGACGCTCGGGGTGCAGCCGAACGACAACGAGGTCGATCACCGGCGCGAGCAGCCCCTCATCCTGCCGGGCGCGGTGAGCGGCCCGCCCACCACCCAGGGTGCGTTCAGCTACGAGCAGTGCGGCGACATCGTCGATGGCGGCGAGGTTCGTGGCCCCGACTGCATCACCGACGAGATCCACTGCGACCAGCAGATCATCGGGCACACGATCGGCGGCGTCGACCTGTACGACACCCGGTTCTACGAGAAGAAGTTCTGCTGGCCCGGCACGATGGACCACGACAGCGGCAACGAGCGCGTGTACCGCCTCGTGATGCCGCCCGGCGAGTGGCGGGCGTGGGTCGATCTCCACACTCCGTGCGCCGACCTCGACGTCGCGGGCATCCGGTTCGACCACGGCAACGCCTGCCCGACGATCGACTCGACGATCAACCAGTGCGAGATGAAGCCCAGCAAGAACACGAGCTCCGAGCGCATCGAGCTCACGTCGCAGACGGGCCCGGGCCAGAACGCCGTCTGGTACATCGTGGTCGAGGGCAAGGAAGACGCCGAAGGCCCCTTCTCGCTGTACGTCCAGTGCGCCCCAGGGCTCGGCGGGGCCGTCCGCTAGCGGCCGCGGATGCCCCACATGAGGCGGAGGCGGGCCAGCAGGTCGGCCTCGGCGTTGTGCAGGTCGTCTGAGTTGGCGAGGTCGGTGAGCACGGTGTGGATGAAGTCGCGTGCCTCCGCCCGCTCGATCTCGGCGGCGAAGTCGAGCGCATCCTGGGCGGTCTTGAACCGGCCCTCGGCATCCGTGATCGCCCGCGAGAACGTGTCGGCGCCGCCGATCTCCTCGCCGAGCTCCTTCAGCTCGTCGGCTTCCTCGGCCGACAGCACGCCATCGGCGCTGGCGAGGTGCAGCGCAAGACCGGCGAGCGCGAGGATTTCGTTTTCTTCGAGATGGGTGGCGTCCATGCGAGCCTCGGTGCGAACCCCGCAAGCCTACAGCGTGTGACGGCCCTCGGCCAGTGCGGAGGTCAGTCGGCACACGCGGCGTTGGGAGCGTCCGGGGTCGGCTGGGTCGCGCATCCGGCCTCGGGCACCCATGCGAGCCCCGCAGGGGCGGACGGGTACGCGACGCTGTCGAGCACGACGCTGCCTGCCATCAGCGCGAGGCTGTCGCCCCCGTTGTTCAGCGACACCTGGGCGCCGTACAGCCCGGTGGCGGTGGGCCCGCAGGGCTCCGTGCCGCGAACGAGCACGGCCAGGCCGCCCGGCGGCACGATCCCGCCGCTCACGGAGCCCTCGTTCCCGCTGGCATCCACGAGGCGCAGACCGGTCAGGTCGACAGGGTCGGAGGTCGTGTTGCGCACCTCCACCCACTCGCCGGTGTCGTCCGGGCAGGCGTCGGGGTTCGCGAGCAGCTCCGACACCACGAGGGCCCCCGGCCCCAGCGCGCCGACGCCCACCGGGTCGACCGGGCCGCTCTCGCCCACGACCAGATCCGCGACGACCGGCAGGTGGTCGGACGCGTCGATGCACGTGTCGTTCGACACGGGAGCGCCGTACGTCTCCACGCCGCCCGTGCGGGACTGGTCGCGGCAGTCGAACACCTCGGACGCCCGCACCTCCACGCCCGGCGTGGTCGCGAGGTAGTCGAGCCGGCGCCCGGACACGGGCCGGGTGGCGTCGGTGCCGGACCGCTGCCGGGCTCCGATCAGCTGGAGGTCGGCCGCGAGCAGCGGCGCGAACGGGTCGTTCGGGAGCCCCGGGCCGTTCAGGGCCGTCCACAGGTCGCTCCCGAGCCAGACCGAGCCCGGGACGCCCGCCGGCACGGAGTGGAAGGTGGCCGGCCAGTCGGACGCGTCGCCGAGATCGTCGTTCCAGTCGCCCACCAGCACGGTCGCGCGGCCCGGCGCGATGGACTGCACGGCCCGGTGCCCCTCGAGCACCCGGCGGAACTCGTCGGAGTCCTCCCAGCCGCTCTTCCAGTGCATGCTGACGACGTCGAGCTCGCCGCGCGGCGTGATCACGGTGGCGTGCACGACCTGGCGCGTGATGTCGCGGGCCCGGTCGTCGCCCGACAGCTCGGCGGCGGTCCGTCCACCGGCCGCTTCGAGCGGGTACACGGACAGGAGGGCGTTCCGGTCGGCGCCGAACGCGTCTTCGCCGTCTGCGACCACGTAGTGCTCGAAGCCGGCGTCCACCGCGAACCACTCGGCGTGGTCGGCATCGACGGCGTCCGCGACCTCGTTCAGCGCGAGCACGTCGGGCCGGAGTCGGTCGACCATCGCGAGAGCCGCGTCGTACTCGGCGGATCCGGGCTCCCCCACGGTCTCGATGTTCCAGGTCATCACGCGAACGACATCGGCATCGCGGTCGGACGTGAGCGACGTGCGCACCTCCGGTCCCGATCCCGCCTCGAACGGGGCGCAGCCCACGATCCACAAGGCCCCGAGGGCCGTCCATCCGCGCATGCACATCTCCGTCCGCACCCCCAGGGCCACGGGCCCGAGGAGGAGCGCTGACGTTCAGGGGCGGCCGAGCCGCGCCCGTTCAAGCAATCACAAGAAGCGCGAGACAGACGTGCGCGCCGACCGCTCGCCAGCACCGCACCCCCGAAGCGTAGCGGAGGCGCAGCAGACGCGATCGAACGAGCAGGGTCGCGAGCCCGATTCCCCGGGTTCCCGAACCGGAATCCCGATTCGTAAAGAGCTTGTCAGCGCCCTTGCGTCCGGGCGCCGATTGCGACAAACCCGAACGGCGATTCTGATCGGTTCAGACCGTCCAGGTGTCGCCGGCGTCGATGAGCTTCGCGAGCTCGCCGTTGCCGAGCTTCTGGCGCGCTTCGGCCACCTGGGCCTGGAACGCGCCGTCGTACGTGGCGCGCTCTTCCTTGTAGAAGAGGCCCACGGGCACGGGCGTGTCACCGGATCCGTCGAGCGCCACCAGCATCGTGGCGAGCGTGCGGTTCGACGGGTCGTGCACGAGGACGTGCGACACGTCGTCGCCCACGTCGACCACCTTCAGCTTCAGCCCGTCGAGCACGAGGCCCTTGCGCTGCTCGGTGCCCCACACGAGTGGCTGGCCGGGCTCGAGGTACAGCACGCGCTCGTCGCGCACCCCCCGGTCCGTGAAACCCGTGAACGCGCCGTCGTTGAAGATGTTGCAGTTCTGGTAGATCTCCAGGAACGACGTGCCGCGATGCGTGTCGGCCGCGGCGAGCTGATCGCGCAGGTGCTGCGTGAACACGTCGACGCTGCGGGCGACGTACGACGCGCCGGCGCCGAGCGCGAGCGCGAGCGGGTTGAAGGGCTCCTCGAGCGACCCCATCGGGCTCGACTTCGTCTTCTTCCCGATCTCGGACGTGGGGCTGTACTGCCCCTTGGTGAGCCCGTAGATGCGGTTGTTGAACAGCATCACGTTGAGGTCGACGTTGCGCCGGAACAGGTGGATCAGGTGGTTCCCGCCGATCGACAGCGCATCGCCATCGCCCGTGACCATCCACACCGACAGCTCGGGCCGCGTGACCTTGAGCCCCGTGGCGAACGCGGGCGCACGCCCGTGGAGCGTGTGGAACCCGTAGGTGTTCATGTAGTACGGGAAACGGCTGCTGCAGCCGATCCCCGAGATCACCGCGAACTCCTCGCGCGGGCGGCCGAGGCTCGCGAGGACCGTCTGCACCTGCGACAGGATGGAGTAGTCGCCACAGCCGGGGCACCAGCGCACGAGCTGGTCGCTCATGAAGTCTTTCTTCTTGTACACGGGCGCGGTCATCGGGCGGCCTCCTGGCGGATGGCGTCGGCGATCTCCCTCGTGAGGAAGGGCTGACCCTGGATCTTGCAGAACGAGCGGGCGTCGACGAGGTAGGCGTCGCGGAGGACCTTCACGAGCTGGCCGAGGTTGAGCTCGGGCACCAGCACGCGGTCGTACCGCTTCAGGATGTCGCCGAGGTCGGCGGGAAGCGGGTTCAGGTTGCGGAGATGGATCTGCGCGACCTTCAGCCCCTCCTTCCGGCAGGCGTCGACGCCCGACCGGATGGCGCCCCACGTGCCGCCCCACCCGACGACCAGCACGCCCTCGTCGTCGCCGTGGATGGCGGTGGGCGGGATGAACCTCTGGAGCTTCTGCACCTTCGCGGCCCGCACCTCGCACATGTGCTGGTGGTTCTTCGGGTCGTACGAGACGTTGCCCGTGCCGTCTTCCTTCTCGAGGCCGCCGATGCGGTGCTCCATGCCGGGCGTACCCGGGATGGCCCACGGGCGCGAGAGGGTCTCGGGGTCTCGCTCGTACGGCAGGAAGCCCTCGGGATCGGTGCGGAACGCAGGCGTGATGTCGGGCAGCGCGTCGAGGTCGGGCAGCGGCCACGGCTCGGCGCCGTTCCCGATGTAGCCGTCGGACAGGATGAAGCAGGGCACCATCGCTTCGACCGCGAACTTCACGGCCTCGATCGCGGTACGGAAGCAATCGGACGGGCTGGACGGCGCGATCACGGCCACGGGTGCCTCGCCGTTGCGGCCGTACAGGGCCTGCAGCAGGTCGGCCTGCTCGGTCTTCGTGGGCAGGCCGGTGCTCGGACCGCCGCGCTGCACGCAGATCACGACCAGCGGGAGCTCGGCCATCACCGCGAGCCCGATGGCTTCGCCCTTCAGCGCGACGCCGGGACCGGAGGTGCCCGTGACGCCGATGTTCCCGCCGTACGACGCGCCGATGGCCGCACACACCGCGGCGATCTCGTCTTCGGCCTGGAACGTGGTGACGCCGTAGTGCTTGAACGGCGCCAGCGCGTGCAGGATGTCGGACGCCGGCGTGATGGGGTAGCTGCCGTAGAACAGCGTCTGACCGGTCTTCTGGGCGGCCGCGGCGAGACCGATGGCGAGCGCCGTGTTGCCGGTGATGTTGCGGTACCGGCCGGGCGCGAAGTCGGCCTTCGGCACCTCCCAGGTGTCCTGGAAGAGCTCGATGGTCTGCGCGTAGTTCCGGCCGGCGCGCAGAGCGTTCAGGTTGGCCTGCAGGACCACCGGCTTCTTCGAGAACTTCGCCGTGAGCCAGGCCTCGGTGGGCGCGAGATCGCGGCCGTACACCCAGTACACCATGCCCAGCGCGAAGAAGTTCTTGCAGCGATCCGCCTCTTTCGTCGACAGCCCCAGCTCTTCGACGGCGTTCCGCGTGAGCGTGGTGATCGGCGTGGGCACGGACCGGTAGCCCGCGAGCGTGTCGTCTTCGAGCGGGCTCGTCTGCAGGCGCGCCTTCGTGAGGTCGCCCGCCGAGAACCCGTCGGAGTTCACGATCACGAGGCCACCGGCCCGCAGGCGCGGCAGGTTCGTGACGAGCGCCGCGGCGTTCATCGCGACCAGCGCGTCGGTCTCGTCGCCCGGCGTGAAGATGTCGTGGCTGGCGAAGTGGATCTGGAACCCACTCACGCCTTCCCGCGTACCCGCAGGAGCCCGGATCTCCGCCGGGAAGTCGGGGAGCGTCGCGAGGTCGTTCCCCGCGAGCGCCGTGGTTCGTGTGAACTGCCCGCCGACGAGCTGCATTCCGTCGCCGGAGTCGCCAGCGAAGCGGATGACGACATTGGCCGCGCTCTGGGTCACGATGCCTCCAGGGGCCGGCACGTAACGCGGTGGAACGCGCGCGGCGTGGGCGTCAGGGATCCGGCGTGAAGGTCAGCGACGCCGAGTTGATGCAGTACCGCGTGTGCAGCGGCGGCGGGCCGTCGGGGAACACGTGGCCGAGGTGCCCGTCGCAGGTCGCGCAGCGCACCTCCGTGCGCACCATCCCGTGCGAACGATCGATGATCTCGGTGACCTTCCCGGCATCGTGGGCGGCGGTGAACGACGGCCATCCGCAGCCCGAGTCGTACTTCTCGTCGGACCGGAAGAGCAGCGTGTCGCAGCCCGCGCACCGGTAGGTGCCGGCGACCTTGTGGTTCCAGTACTTCCCGGTGAACGCACGCTCGGTTCCGGACTCGCGCAGCACGTGGAACTGCATGGGATCGAGCTTGATGCGCCAGCCGGCGTCGTCGGTGGGGATGTCAGCCATCGGGGGACCTCCAGGCGCTCAGCCGTAACCTCCCGCAGCCCGGTAGCTGACGCCCTTCAGCGTCGCGCGCGGCAACACCGCGCGAAGCTCGCGCTCCAGGACCCTCCGCGCGTTCTTGTCGGTGTCGAGCACCGTGAGCACGAGCTCTTCGAGGTGTGCGAAGCGGGCGGCGTGCGCCACCACCCGCCGGAGGCCGACGCCAAGCATCGACTCCAGGCGGAGCGTGCGCAGCCGCGCGAGCAGGGTGCCGTCGAGCAGCGCATCCAGGGCCTCGACGCTCATGGGCCGCAACGCGAGGTGCTCGACCGTGGGCGCGAGCGCGTCGAGCCGCCGGATCATGCGCTGCGCATCGGGGTCGGGGGCGCGGTGCATCACGAGGGTGAGCGTCGTGAGCTCGGGGGTGTCGAGGTGATCGAGCGGTGGCTGGAGCTCGGCGTCGCGCAGGAAGGGCAGGTGCACGGTGAGCGTGCGGAGGTGCGGCGAGCGCAGCCCGAGCGCCTGCAGGCTCGTGCCGCGGAGGCTCAGGGCGCGGAGCCGCGTCAGACCGCGGAGATCGAGGTCGCCCACCTCGTCGGGGATGCGGTCGAACCGGGCGCGCTCGAGCCCGACGTTGCGCAGCCCGTGCAGCATCCACGGCCCCGCGACCCCTCCGGACAGGTCCACCACCAGCTCCGTGATCAGCGCACCGGCCGGCGAGCCCAGCAATGCAGCGGCCGCGCGGGCATGCCCGTCGGACCGCAGCCGTCCGAGGCGCATCCGGCTCGCGAAGCCGTGCTCGAATGACAGGGTCGCGCCGGGGTCGGCGAGCAGGGTCTCCATGTCGGGGTGCAGGCCGAGCAGCGGCGCCCACCACGCATCCGCACGGTCGCGCAGGATGCGCGTGGCCCGCCCCACATGGCCGGCGAGCGCCATCGCCACGGCCTCGCCGCGAGGATCGCCCTGTTCCTCCAGCCAGTCGGCGAGCACGCTCCAGCCGCCGGCCTCCCGCTCGAGCAGGGCATCGCGGAGCGCGTCGGGGAGCTCCACGAGTGGCGCGTGCACCCGGCGTCGGGTCCCCGACGGAACGGCACCGGTCACCGCGAGCACCTCGCGGGTGTTCGCGAGCCCGACGGCGAGGTCGGCCACCGTGAGCCCCGAGATCGTGGCACGGGTGACGTCCGCCCCCGCGTCGCGGAGCACCCGCGCGGTCGGCACGGAGCCTGCCGCGACCGCGTGATGGAGGGGCGTCCACCCGAGCGCGTCGGGCCGGTCGACCTCGGCGCCCGCGCGCAGGAGGTTCTGAGCGGGAGCCGTGTACGTCGCCCTCGCGGACAGATGGAGCGCCGTACGCCCCTGCAGGTCGGACGTGTTCACGTCCATCCCGAGCGCGAGGCCCACCTCGAGGGCCGGCTCACGGTACGCGAGCGCAGCGACGACCATGCGACCGTACCGATCGGGGATGGCGGGGTCGGCGCCGGCTTCGAGCAGCTGGCGCAGACACGCCTCGCAGCGCGAGAACATGAACGCGTTCCGCTGTGCCGGCATCCGATTGGCGACCCGGTGCAGCGCGGAGGAGCCCTCGCGCTGGACGTTGGGGTCGGCACCGAGGTCGAGCGCGCGCTGGAGCGCCTTGGGGTCGGCCTGGTTCGCCGCCCGGAGCAGCGCGGCATCGGCACCCCGGCGCTTCACTCCGGGTGCGCGTGGGCGGGTGGGCACGCTCCGGTTCTGGCTGAGAAACAGCACGATGCAGTCGGACGTGACGGCTGCGAGACCACAGCCCGTCCGCCACACGCCATGGAACGGCCCGACGAGGTCGACGTCCGCGACGCGCCCGTCTGCGCGGGCATCCTCCCAGGCTCCGCGTGCGGCGACCCGCGCGGCGACCCACTGGAAGGCCGGGGTGTACCCCTCGATCACGGGGAGCGGGCCCACCTCGTTCAACAGCCGGTCGAAGCCCGGGAGCGCGGGCTCCTGGCGGGGCGCCCACGCGGTCTCTCCCCAGCCCGAGTGCTTCCACACGACGCGCTCGGGCGGGGTGTCCTGTCCGAGAGCGGTCCACAGGGCGGCGGCGAACGCACGCGCGTGGTGCTCCGCCTCCACCACCTCGCTGGCCGCGCTCGCAACGAAGCAGGCGAGCGCCTTGTTGCCCGGGATCGCGCCCACCGGGCGCATGCGGTTCTCGTGGAGATCGAGCACGCGCTCGTCCTGCACGCCCCGCTCGCTGGGTCCGAGCGCGAACGACCGCTGGTCCTCCCCGCTCCGGAAGGCCTCGGGCAGGTCGTCGCGAATCGAGGTCCAGAAGCTCTCCACGGACTCGTGGGGCCGTGCCCGGTCCCTCCAGCGCTCGAGGTCGGGACGCGGCTGCGCCAGGAACCTGCGCTCGAGCTCGTCGAGGGACTCCGCGGCACCGGCCGAAGCGGTCATCCGACCCTGCTCACCGGTCGACGACGACCCCTGCATGGGTTCCTGGCTCGAGGCGCGCGGTGGTCTCGATGTCGCCGGCATCCCGAGCTCCCGCAGGGACGGTACGAGAGTCTCCCGCAGGCCACAGCGCCCACGCCACGGCCATCACGACCAGCGCCAACAACATCGTCTTCTTCAGGGACAGTTCGGGACCCATGGCCTCGCCTCGCTCCCGTACAGAACCCGCTGGAGCGTCGCGGTTCGTCAGGATTCGGTGGAGCCTGTGTCAGGGGCTCGTCAGGACCCGATCCGCGCCGCCTCTACTGGGTGGACAGCGTGTAGCGCACGCACGGCGAGTTGTTCTGGAGCCGGGCTTCCACGTAGTAGAACGCGCCGAGCCCGGTGGTGTTGGTGAGGGTGTACGACTCGTTGTCGTCGACCGATCCCGACACCCCGACCACGGAGCCGGTGTCGCGTCGCACGTACAGGTCGACGTCGCCCTCGGAGTGCGAGAACGTGAGGTTGAACGTGATCGTCTGCCCGTCGGCCACGAAGAACTGGAAGAAGTCGCTCTCGGAGGCCTGTGTGAGCGCGAGCTCGGCGGGCGTGATCACGTTGAAGGCCGTGGCCACGGTGTCGTTCGGCTCGTAGAAGTCCTCCGCGCACGGGATCGGGTTGTCGATCGTGGCTGTGAGCGCGTACGTCGCGCAGTCGCCGGACGTGAGGCTGACCTCCGCGTAGTACGACACGGTGGCGCCGTTGTCGTTCTGGACCGTGAACTCCTCGAAGTTGCCGGCCGTCTCGGACGCCGCGATCTCGACGCCCGACCCCGCGAACCCGAACAGATCGATGTCGCCCTGGGTGGTGGAGAAGTCGACCCGGATGGTGGCCGTTCCGCCGTCTTCGACCTCGAACCGCCAGAAGTCGGGGCTCACGGAGCTCACGACGTAGCCGTTGCCGTTGACCAGCGGGAACGCGATGGGCAGGCCGTCGTTCGGCTCGCTCGCGTCGTCGGGGCAGAACGGCGGCGGATCCGTGTCGGTGTCGGTGTCGGCATCCGAGTCGGTATCGGTGTCGGCATCCGCGTCGGCGTCGGCATCGGTGTCGGTGTCGGTATCCGTGTCGATGTCGGCGTCCGAGTCGGTGTCGGCATCGGCATCCGAGTCGGAATCGGCGTCGGCGTCGGCGTCGGCCTCGATCGGCTGGAGGTCTTTCTGGGACGGGCAGCCCGCGAGGAGGAGCGCGAGGAAGGGCGATCGGTGCAGCATGCGCGCATTCTAGCCGCTCCGGACGCGCCCGGGTCGGGGTTTGGCGCGGCGCGTGCCCGAAGGGCGTTACAGCGTGCGCCGGGAGGGCCGATGGAACGGCTGCAGTGTCCCGAGCCCCTGCGCACACGGGTCATCGATGCGTGGACCACCCGGGGAAGGCGTGCCCACGGGCGGATCGCGACGACTGCGCGCTTCGTGCTCGGCGCGATGGCGGACGGTGCGCCGCTCGAGCTGGTGGCCGACCTCGGCATCGTGCAGCTCGACCACGTCCACCATGCCCAGCGATGCCTCGCGCTGGCTGCGGGGCTCGGTGCGGTCCACGATCCCTCGCCACTCTCGGTCGTTCCCGCAGACCCGCCGTCCGCCGCGAGCCCGACCGAGCTGGCGCAGTCCTGTATCGAGGCCACCGTGCGAGCCGTGGCGTGGATGGAGGCGCGCGACGCTGCCCGTCAAACCGACGTGCGCGAGCTGTTCGACACCCTGGCCTCCGATGCGTCCCGTCACGTCGAGGTGATGTGGCGCCTTCTGCGCTGGACGCTCGGGCGCGCCGACACGGTCGCGCGTGCGGCCGTGGTCGACGCGCTGCGGGCCTGGGGTCCCTCCGCGGCGTCCGCGACCCCGGAAGAGGTCGAGCTGGCCGCCTTCGGAGCGCTGTCCCCACGCCTTCGGAACCGGGCGGAGCACCGCGCGCTGCCCATCGTGCAGCAGGCCGCGGATGCGTGGGCCTGAAGCGATGGACGACCGCGACTACGCCGATGCCGTGCCGTTCCCGCGCACGATCACCCTCGAGCCGATCGGCCGCATCCACTCCGCGTTCGTGCAGCGGCACGGAACCCCACGCCAGCCGGGCGTGACGTCGGATCGCGAGCACGACGGGGGCGGCTCGGTCGAGCTCTTCGCCGAGCGGGTCACGGAGGAAGCCCTGCGCGACCTGGATCGGTTCACGCACGCCTGGATCCTCACGTGGTTCCACCTGAACGGTCCGCGAAAGCGACCGCTCGTCCGCCCACCGCGCGGGGGTCCGAAGCGCGGGGTGTTCGCGACGCGCGCGCCCCATCGTCCGGTGCCCATCGGTCTGTCGGCGGTCGAGATCGTCCGTGTGGACGGGCTGTTCGTGCACGTGCGCGGTCTGGATCTGCTCGACGGCACTCCGGTGCTCGACCTGAAACCGTACGTCCCGGACTTCGACGCACACCCGGCTGCGAGCCGCGGATGGTTGGACGACTGCTGACGACGGCGGGAATCCGCGCTACCCTTCCTTTCCTGGAGACGCGCATGTTTCGCAACGCTCTGATCTTCATCGCCCTCGGAACCGCTTGCAACGGTGGAGACAAGGGGTTCATCACCTACAACACGCCGCCCGCGGTCACCATCGCGGAGCCCCTCGAGGGCGAGCTGTTCGAGGCGGGCGAGCCCGTGTACTTCGCGGGTCAGGTGGTCGACGACAGCGACGTCACCACGCTCGACGTCGAGTGGACGAGCTCGCTCGACGGCGTGCTGCCCGATGCCGATCCGCCCAACCCAGACGGTCTGGTGGAGTTCGTGAGCACGGCGCTCGAGTCCGGGATCCACGTCATCACGCTGCGCGCCACCGACGCCGGCAACGAGCAGGGCGAGGCCACGGTCACCATCGAGGTCGGCGACGCCATCCTCCCGGTCGACGAGCCCACCATCTCGATCATCAGCCCCGCACCGGGCATCCAGGGCATCGACGGCCAGCCGTTCACGTTCGCGGCCAACGTCGACGATGCGAGCGATCCACCCGCGTCCCTCGTGGTCGAGCTGCAGTCGAACAGCGCGGGCTTCCTGTGCTTCATGGTGCCCGACTCCAGCGGCAACGCCACGTGCGAGTCCACGCTCCCGCTCGGTCAGCACCTGCTCACGTTCCGCGTCGAAGACTCCGACGGGTTCTCGGCCACCGCCAATGTGGTGTTCGAGGTCGTGGATCGCGACGACGCCGACCTCGATGGCGACGGTCACACGCCGAACGGCGGCGACTGCAACGACAGCGCCCCCACGATCTACCCGGGAGCCCCGGAGACGTGCGACGGGCTCGACAACGACTGCGACCCGAACACGGCGATCGACGTCAACAGCCCCTGCTACGACGACGATGGCGACGGGTACTGCGAAGCTCCGCCCTGCACGAACGCCACGAACACCATCCCCGACTGCGACGACTCGTCCGCCCTCGCGTTCCCGGGCGGGGTCGAGGTGCAGAACCTGCTCGACGACGACTGCGACGGAACGGTCGACGAAGGGTTCCCGAACTACGACGACGACGGCGACGGGTACTGCGAGTCGCCGCCGTGCGTGAACGCGGCCGGAACCGCGCAGGACTGCGACGACGCGAACGGCCAGGTGAACCCGGGGGCTCCGGAGATCTGCGGCGACGGCGTCGACAACAACTGCAACACACTCACGAACGAGCAGAACGCCATCGGCTGCCAGATCTTCTTCGCCGACAACGACGCCGACGGGTACGGCACGCCCACGAGCAATGCCTGCTACTGCGAGGGGCAGTACCCGTACACGGGCACCACCACGACGGACTGCGACGACAACAACCCGCAGGCGCACCCGGGGCAGACGGGCTGGTTCAGCTCGCCACTGTCGAACGGCAGCTACGACTACGACTGCAACGGCAGCCAGACGCTTCGCTACACCTCGACCAGCGCGGGCTGTTTCGTCCAGGGCTTCGGCTGCAGCGGCTCCGACGGCTGGGTCGGCAGCCTTCCGCAATGTGGGCAGGCCGGCCAGTACCAGGACGACTGCGATCTCGACATCGGAGCGCTGATCATCGGCTGCGGCATCAGCTGCGTGGGCATCCCGATCATCGCCCCCGGACCTTGCCAGAACTCGTCGTCCACAGCCTGCTTCCAGTGCGTGGTGAACACCTGCACGAGCACCGGCGCCCAAGTGTGCGATCAGGGTTTCGGCCCCAGCATCCAGGAATGCCACTGATGTGATCGGCCTGCTCCTGGCAGGGTGCTTCGTCACCGACGCCGAGCTGGAGCGCGCCCTCGATCGGGACCGTGACGGCTTCCTGCCCGTTCAGGTCGGCGGAGTCGACTGCGACGAGACCCGTCCCGACGTGAACCCGGCCGCAGACGAGATCTGCGGCGACGGCGTCGACAACGACTGCAACGGCGTCCCCGACGACGACGGGATCGGGTCGCGTCTGTACTACCGGGACGCCGACGGCGACGGCTACGGCGTGGCTGAAGAGACGCGGATGGCCTGCACGCGTCCGGAAGGGTTCGCGGAGCTCGTCGGGGACTGCAACGACGCCGATCCCGCGTTCAACCCGTTCGTCGAGGACCTGTGCGACGGCCTCGACCAGAACTGCGACGGGCAACCCGACGACGACGTGCTGCTGGTCGAGCGGTTCTACGACGGCGACGGCGACGGGTTCGGCACGGTCGAGACCGCCATCTTCACCTGCCAGGACGACGCCGACTACGTGGCCCTCGTGGGCGACTGCAACGACGCCGACCCCACGATCAGCCCCGCGGCGGTCGACCTCTGCGACGGAATCGACCAGAACTGCGATGGGCAGATCGACGAGAACGCGCTCTCGTACCTGCAGTTCCGCGACGACGATCAGGATGGCTTCGGGCAGGACGCCGACACAGCGTTCTACTGCGATGCGCTCCCGGGATACGCGCCGCAGGGTCGGGACTGCAACGATGCCGACCCCACGATCAGCCCCGTGGCGGTGGACCTCTGCGACGGCATCGATCAGAACTGCGACGGGCAGGCCGACGAGAACGCCCTGTTCTACCAGCAGTACCGCGACGACGACCAGGATGGGTTCGGCCAGGAGGGCGACTCCACGATCTACTGCGAAGCCGTGCTCGGGTACTCGCCACAAGGAGGCGACTGCAACGACCTCGACCCGACGGTGAGCCCGGTAGCCGTGGACCTCTGCGACGGGATCGACCAGGACTGCGATGGCCTCGTCGACGACGACGACGACTTCACGCTGTACTACCCCGACGCCGACGACGACGGTGTGGGCGCGCTCGACGCGCCCATCGACTCGTGCAACCCCGTCCAGGGCTACGTGCGCTCCACGGGGGACTGCGACGACGGCGACCCGGGCATCAGCCCGCTCGTGGTCGACGTCTGCGACGGCATCGACCAGGACTGCGACGGGGTCACGGACGACGATGCGGTCGTCACCCAGTACTACGCCGACCTCGACGGAGACGGCTCGGGAGACGCCGGGTCTCCCGTCCTGAGCTGCTCTCCCCCACCCGACCACGTGCTGTCGTCCGACGACTGCGACGACGGCGACCCCACGGTCCGTCCCGGGGCCGCCGACCTGTGCGACGGCATCGACCAGGAC
Organism: Myxococcota bacterium; assembly: GCA_041389565.1. GTDB lineage: Bacteria > Myxococcota_A > UBA796 > UBA796 > JACKEQ01. The sequence continues at coordinate 524 of JAWKRP010000046.1, read as the reverse complement.
TGCGACGGGGCCATCGACGAAGGGGCCACGTTCACGGTCTTCTTCCGCGATGCCGACGGAGACGGCGCGGGCAACGCGTCGAACACGCGGTCCACCTGCGATGGGGCGCCCACGGGCTACATCGCCACAGCCGGCGACTGCGACGACACGAACGCGAGCGTCATCGTGCCCGTGTGGTACCGCGACATGGACGGCGACGGGCAGGGGGGCGACCAGACGCTCCAGCAGTGCACCCGACCGGCTGGGTACCGCGCGTCGACGGGCGACTGCGACGACTCCGATGCCGATCGCTCCTCGCTGTTCACCGAAGTCTGCATGACCGGTATCGACGAGGACTGCGAGCCCGAGACCGACTGCCGCCTGCACGACCTCGTCTTCCTCTCGGATGGAGCCACCTTCTCCACGCCTGCGGATGTCCAGTTCGTCGAGCCCATCGGGGATGTCGTCGGAAGTAGTGCAAGAGACTTCCTGCTCTATCACGAGGACAACACCGTCTCTGTCGTGGCAGGGGATCCGAATCCGAA
>JAWKRP010000045.1:0-19351 GCA_041389565.1 Myxococcota bacterium | reverse complement strand
GTAGCCGTCGTAGTTGCACGTGATGGTGCCCGCGCCGATGTTCGCATCGGCCCCCACTTCGGCGTCGCCCAGGTACGTCAGGTGCGAGGCCTTGGCGCCGGGGTGCAGCACGGTCTTCTTCACCTCGACGAAGTTCCCGACCTTCACGTCGTGGCGAAGGTCCGCCCCCTCCCGGAGGTGCGCCATCGGACCGACCGCCGCGTCGCGCCCGATGCGCGCGCCCGTCGCGACGGTGTACGGCTTCACCTCGGCTCCGTCGGCCACCTCGGTGTCCTTCAGGACCGCGCCGACGCCGATCTCCGCGGCTCCGATGCGGGTGGAGCCGCGCAGGACGACGTTCGGCCACAGGACGGCGCCCGGTGCGACGGTGACGCCCGCTTCGATCCAGATGCGCGCGGGGTCGTGCAGCACCACGCCGTCGAGCTGCTCGAGCAGGCGGTCGACGAAGGCGCGCTCCGCGATGCCCGCCCCGATGGGGTCGTCGGTCGTGAGCGCCCAGGGGCCCGGAAGCTCGGTGTCGAACTCGGAAGGCGCACCCTGCACGACCACCTCGGAGCCGTCCGTGACGCGGCCCCCGTGGTCGGCGACCTCGGCGAGCAGCTGGGGCGGGATGGCCAGGTAGCGGGCGTCGAAGGTGAGCTCGACCCCCGTGCCGTCGTCGTCGATGCCGGCGCTGGCGAGCAGATCGCGCGCGACGGTTTCGTGATCCGCACCGGCGAACGTCCGATCGGAGAGGTGGGTGAGGACGATGCGCATTCGGGCTCCGGACGTTACCGAGGTGGCCTTGCTAATCCGCCCGGGAGGGCTCCGCACGATGGCCACGCGACGCGCAGACGGGGAGAGGACGCGAGCGAAGGTGCTCGAGGTGGCCCTCCCGCTGTTCGCCGCGCATGGCTACGCCGGAACGTCGATCCGCATGATCTCGTCGGCGGCCGGCGTGAACGTCGCGACGCTCGCGTACCACTTCGAGGACAAGGAGGGGCTCTACCGCACGGTGGTCCAGCGCCTCCACGAGGACCTCTCGTCGGCCTTCCCGAGCACGCCGCCCCCGGGCGACCCGTCGAAGCTGCTGCGCTGGTACCTCGAGTCGGCGTGGCAGTTCTGCGTCGATCACCGGGAGCACAATCGTGTGTTGCTGCGTCACGTGCTCGACCGGGGCGCGCTGCCCGACGTGGTGGTCGACAACTGGTCGGAGTCGCTGATGCAGCGTGCGGTGCTCGTGCTGCGCATGCTGCGTCCGGACGTTCCGGAGGTCCGCATCCGGCTGCTGATCTCGACCGTGCAGCACCTGCTCGTCCGGTTCGTGCTCGAGGATCCGGCGCAGTTCGCGAGGATCGTGGGCACTGACGCCGAGGTGGGCACGGTGGTGGTGGACCACCTCGAGGAGCTCGTGCGCGGGCAGCTGGGTCTGTAGAGAGCTCGCGCCGGAGACGGGTGGCTGGGGGCGAATCCACAGGACGCCGCTGCTCGACCCGCCCTGGCACGACGCTCTGCTCGACCCGGCCGGACACCGTCGGTCCCCGCAACGAGGGCTGGGGACGGAGCCTCGACCCTCGGGCCGTCCGGCGGGTCCAACGAGCTCCAGCTCCTTGTACCGGGAGCCTTCAGCGGACCTGGTCCGCTGACTCCTCCCTGAAGGCTCCGCGCGCAAGCGCGCTGCGCACTTCGGCTTCGCCTCCGTTTGCGGTTCTGTAGACCGCTGCGGCCTGCATCGAGCACGGTTCGACCGGGTCGTATGCGAGGTCGATGGGTCCGGGACCGTGCCCGACGCCTGCGGCCTCGCTGAACGACAACGATGGGGCCGACGTCCGCGTCGGCGGAGACGAGGACGTCGGTGAGGACTGCGTCCGCGTCGGCAGAGAGGACGGTGTCGTGAGGACGGCGTCCGCGTCGGCGGCTTCGACGTGGTCTCCCGACGTCCTGGCGAAGACCTCGTCTGGCGAGCGCTGGACGCTCCGCATCGAGGCGCAGGGAGTCCGACGGACCCCGCGGAAAGAGCCGGTAGTGGCAGGCGCGCCGCAGGTGCGGGGTCTGTGGGACTCTCGTGTCTACGCGAGGGATGCCAACGAGCGAAGCGAGGCGGAGGCGAAGCCGGAGTCACTGAGCTCGGACGTTGGAGCCCGCGAAGGCCGCAGTCTGCTCGACCCGCCCTGGCAGGACGCTGTTGGTACCGATGGCAGCGAACGCGCGACTCAGCCGACGAACGTGGTCGTGATCATCGCGAGGATCCCCGCGATCCCCGCCAGACACCCGAGCAGGTGCGCCACCGCCAGCCCCGCGAACATCGCCATCCGCTGCCGCGACGCGCTCCACCGCGGGTACAGCCCGACGGTTCGGTAGACGACCACCGCGAGACCGGTCGAGAACCCGATCGACAGCGCAGTCCCGAACACCACGAGCCCGGCACCGTACACGCGCGGCGTGGTGAGCGCTTCGCCGACCTCCGGTGTGACCTGCGGGCCGAGCAGCATCACGGACGCGAACAGCAGCCCGGAGAGCGCATGCAGCGCCACTCCGGTGGCGTGCACGCCCCCCATCGGGAGCGCGCTGGCCTTCTCGAGCTGGAGCTCGTCCTGGTCCATCAGGGTCCGTCCGTTCCGCGCCCTTCTAGCCGGCGGCGCAGGGTGAGGGCGAACAGCTCGTGCCCGTCGGCCTCCTCCACGTCGATGTCGACCGTGAGCCCGCGCGCTTCGGCTTCTTCGACGACGCGGTCGGACCACGCCCGGCCGGGATCGACGAGGAGCCCCACCCCGTCCGGCGCGAGGTGGTGCTCGAAGGCCCGCGCGATGGCGGCAGGCATGTCCACCGCGAACAGGACGTCGGTGGCGAGGACGAGGTCCCAGGTGCGGTCGGGTGGGCAGGTGCGCACGTCGAGGGGCGCGAACTCGAGCTCGACGCCGTTCCGGCGGGCGTTCGCGGCGAGGAAGGGGCCAGCGTCGGGGTGGTTGTCGGTGGCGCGCACCCGGGCTCCGCGCACGGCGGCGAGCAGGGACGGCAGGCCGAGCCCGCAGCCGATCTCGAGCACCCGCTTCCCGGCGAGGTCGGCGCGCGCGACGTACCGCGTGGCGACCCGTGCGGACGGCCAGATCACGCCGAACATGGGCGAGAGGTCGGGGTCGGCCGGGAGCCCCTGGCGACCGCGGTGTGCGTAGAGCCGCGCGCTCTCGCTCTCGAAGGCCTCGAGCAGCTCGAGCTCCAGCCGGAGCGGACCCTCGGCGAAGGTGAGGGGTCGGGTGCGGTACGCGAAGTCGGCCACGCGGAGATCCTACCGGGCGAACGGTGCGTCGCGCGGTTATCCGCGCGCATGCTCACGTTCATCACCGCCAATCCGGCCTTCTCGATCTCCGTGGTCCTCCTGGCGCTCGTCGCGCTCGTGCTCGTCGCCGTGTTCGTCCGCGACGTGTTCATCCAGCGAAGCCACGCGATCCAGCACAACTTCCCGGTGGTCGGGCACCTCCGGTACTTCTTCGAGAGCATCGGGCCCGAGCTCCGGCAGTACTGGGTCGCGCACGACAAGGAGGAGCTGCCGTTCAACCGCTCCGAGCGCGCCTGGGTGTACGCGAGCGCGAAGGCCGAGAACAACACGTTCGGCTTCGGGACCAGCGAGCAGATCTACGCGACGGGCTACCCGATCATCAAGCACGCGGTGTTCCCGTTCCCCGAGACCGACGTGACGGTCCTCGAAGGCGACCCGTCGCTCATCCCGTGCCTGAAGGTGATCGGCGCGCGCCGGAACCGGAAGCGCCCGTACCGGCCGATGTCGATCGTGAACATCAGCGCGATGAGCTTCGGCTCGCTGGGCGCACGCGCGGTGGAGGCGCTGAACCGCGGCGCGAAGGGCGCGCACGCGTACCACAACACCGGCGAAGGCGGCGTGTCGCCGTATCACCTGAAGGGCGGCGGCGACATCGTGTGGCAGCTGGGCACGGGGTACTTCGGAGCGCGCGACGAGCACGGGAACTTCTCGATGGACGTGCTCGTGCAGACGGTCCGCGACAACCCGCAGATCCGCATGATCGAGGTGAAGCTGTCCCAGGGCGCGAAGCCGGGGAAGGGCGGCATCCTCCCGGGCGCGAAGGTCACGGCGGAGATCGCGGCGATCCGCAAGGTGCCGGTGGGGAAGGACTGCTACAGCCCGAACTTCCACCAGATGTTCGGCTCGGTCGACGAGATGATCGACTTCATCGAGGCGATCGCCGAAGCGAGCGGGCTGCCGGTGGGCATCAAGAGCGCCGTGGGCAAGCTCGAGTTCTTCGAGGAGCTGGCGATCCGGATGCGCGAGCGGAACCAGGGTCCCGACTACATCGCGATCGACGGCGGCGAAGGCGGCACGGGCGCGGCGCCACTCACGTTCTCCGACCACGTGTCGCTGCCGTTCAAGATCGGCTTCGCCCGGGTGTACCAGGTGTTCCAGAACGAGGGGATGGCGAGCGAGGTCGTGTGGATCGGGGCTGGAAAGCTCGGCTTCCCCGACCGTGCGGTGATCGCGATCGCCATGGGCTGCGACCTCATCTACGTCGCCCGCGAGGCGATGATGAGCATCGGCTGCATCCAGGCGCAGAAGTGCCACACCGGTCACTGCCCCGCAGGCGTGGCAACGCAGGAGGCCTGGCTGGAGGCCGGGCTCGACGTGCCGCTGAAGGCCGAGCGCGCGAAGCGGTACCTGAAGTCGTTCCGCAAGGAGCTGCTGTCGCTCGCGTGGGCCGCCGGGTACGAGCACCCGGGCCTGTTCCGCCCGGAGGACGTGGAGTTCTCGACGGGCGTGAACCGGTTCACGCCGCTGAACGAGGTGATGGGCTACTCGCGCGATCCGGCGCCGTACACGTCGTTCGCCGACCTCACTGCCGAGGGGTGACGACCTCGGGATCGACGCCCCGCGCGAGCATCTCGCACGCGCCCGTCTGCATCTGACCGAGCGGGAGGAGGCTGCCGTTGTGCCGCCCGATGTCGATCGCGCGCAGGAGCCACGAGGTCTCCCAGGTGCGACCGTCGCACAGCTGCTTCAGGCTGCGCTTGTCGAGCTCGTGGAGCGCGTCGGCGTCGCCGATGGCCGCGAGGGACGCGTCGCGGGCCTCGGGCACGGCGCTCCCGTAGGCGGCCACGGCGCGCTCCACGGTGGGGCGGTCTTCCATGGCCGCGAGCAGGGCGAGCCCGTCTCCGCGGGCATTCCAGACGATGCCGTCGCCCTGGACGGCCTTGAGCTTGCGGCAGTCGAGCAGGCCGAGCTCGGACGCCGGGGCCCCGTGGAGCGCCACGAGCGTCTGCACGAGCGCATCGGCGCGCTCGGCCGGGAGAGGCGTGCGGGTGTCCCACAGCACACCGACCGCGACCGCGGCCTCGTCGAGGGGCTCGGTACCGACGAGTTCGAGCAGCAGCGCGAACGCGTCCGGCTCGCGGGCATCCAGCACGGTCTTGCCCTCGACGCGGATCTTCCCCTCGCGGCACGATCCGCGCTCGAGGGGGAGCGCGAGCACGGCCCGCAATCCGGCGGCATCGGTGATCGGCGGGATCTCCGGGACCGGAGCGGGAGCGGGGCGCGCGGACGCGGACGGGGTGGGGGACGGGGCCGTGCCGTGCGCGGCGTCGGGGGCCGGCGACGGCGTGCTGCAGCCGAGCGAGAGGAGGAGGAGTGTGCGCATGCCCCCATCCTACGACCCCGGTGCAGTAGACTGTGCGGAAACAGCCACGGTCGGATGCCCCACACCTTCTCTCCCGAGCCCTCCTTCGACAGCCAGGCCCTGCTCGACTCGGCCGAGATGTGGAGGACTGCGGCCCGAACCGAGATCGCGCGCGGAGACTGGGCGAAGGCCGAGGCCGCGCTCGGGATGGCCGAGACGACGTACGAGTCGGCGCAGCGCGTCGTCGGCAGCGGGTCGTCGGCGCTGGAGCGCAAGCTGGCCGAGGGGCGGGCGCTGTGCATCGTGCTGCGGTCCGACATCGAGCTGCGACACTGGCGGCTGCCGAGCGCCGAGAAGCGGCTCGACGAGGCGTACCAGGCGTTCAAGCGCGTGGAGGACGGCGTGATCGGCGCCGAGCTGTACCGCGTGACGGCCCGGCTGGCGGAGCGGCAGGGTCGGTGGCAGTCGGCGCGAGCGGCGTGGAAACGCGTTGTGCGCCTCACGGATGGCGAAGACGAGGTGGCGCTCGGAGACGCGCTGATCCGGCTCGCCGAGGTGGAGGTCGTGATTGGAAACGACTCCGGCGCGAATGCGGTGCTCGAGCGCGTGGAGTCGCTGGTGCGCGAGCTCGACGACGGTCTGCTGCGCGCACGGGCCGCCGCCGTGCGGGCCGCCGATCTCGAGAGCCGCAAGATGTACGCAGCGGCGTGGGAGGCCTGGCACGACGCGCAGATGAGCACCACGGTCGCGCCGGTCGACTTCGCGGGCCTGCTGAAGCTGCGCATGGCCGGAACGGCCGTGTGGATGAACCCGCGCCAGGGCTTCCGGCTGATCGAGAACGGCTACGAAGACCTGGTGTCCGCGAACCACCCCGATGCCAAGGGGCTCGCGTACCACCAGGTGGCCGTGCTCGCGCTGGCCGTCCGCGACGCCGATGCCGCCGCGCTGGCGTGCGTGGGGTCCCGGCGGTGCCGCGGAGGGTTCGACGACACGTCGCGCCCGATGCTCGTGCAGGCGCTCCGACAGGGCGGCCACACCGACGCAGCCGACGAGCTCGAGGCCGAGGAGGGCGCGCGGTCCGAAGCGTCCGAAGGCGTGCTCGAGACCGCCCTGAACGCAGCGGCCGAGGAGCGCGGGCTGAAGTGGTCCCAGGTCGGCACGGAGGAGGGGCTGCTGGCCCTGTGTGCCGCGCTGCGACGCCGCGACGGGGTGCGCGTGCAGATCCGGGTCGAAGGCGAGACGGGCTGGCTGGTCGAAGACAACGCGGCGCTCGTGCGTCACCGGGCCACGCTCACCTGGGACGCCCCGGTCGACACGCTCGGAACGGTCGAGCCCCCACGCCCGGTGGTCGCCCCCACCCCGCGGCCCGCGCCGCGCCGCATGGAGGAGCCCGAGCCCGACGGTGGCGAGCCCACGCTCCCCCGGATCGCTACGCGGACGCGGTGGTGGTGACCCAGTCGTCCGTCGTGAGCGTGCTGCTCGCGGTGTTCGCGGTGCTGCTGTTCGTCGCGGGTGGGCTCTCGCTCGCGATGCTGGTCCTGGTCCGCTTCGTGCTGCCGAACCTCTGACATGCACCCCGTGTCCCAGTTCCTGCGCGGCATGGGCGCGCCGTTTCGCGGCCTCCGGATCATCGCGGCGAACCGTCCGCTGTGGCCGCTCGCGGTGGCGCCCGGCATCCTCACGGGCCTGCTGCTGGTCATCGCGCTGTACGTCGCGCTCACGAGCGCGGGCTCGGTCGCCGTCTGGCTGCTCCCGTGGGTCGTGAAGTGGCGCCTGCTGTACATCCTTGCGCGCGGCGCGATGACGCTCCTGCTCGGGCTGCTGTTCGGCGGCTTCGCGATGATGCTGTCGGCGCTGGTGTGCCTGCCCATCCACGATGCGCTGTCCCAGCGGGTCGAGGCGCTGCAGGACACGCTGCCGCCGCCGCTCTCGTTCGGGGAGGCCCTGCCCACGTCGATCCTGCACTCCGTGATGAGCTTCGGCCTGTGGCTCGTCCTGGAGGCCGTGGTCGCGCCGGTCCAGCTGATCCCGGTGCTCGGGTCGCTGCTCGAGCTCGTGCTCGGCTTCGGGCTGACGGCCTTCTTCCTCGGGCACCAGCTCGTCGATGGCCCGATGTCGCGCCGGAGCATGGCGTTCGGCGAGAAGATGGCGTGGCTGCGGGCCCACCTGCCGTACGTGCTCGGGCTCGGCGCGACGGGCACGCTCCTGATCGCCGTTCCGTTCGTGAACGCGTTCTGTCTGCCCATCGCGATCGCGGGGGGCACCCTGCTGTTCCTCGAGCTCCACGCCCCGTCTGCGAGCGCTCCGGAAGTCGGGGTCCCGGCGGCCGACTGAATCGTGATTCAGTGTGGCGAAACCATGGCCGGACCGTTAGATCGCGCGGACTCACGGAGGGTCGGCCGTGGGCGGGCCTCGTCCGTCTCTTGCGGCTGCGACTCCAGACCGGGTCTCCTCTCGAGGCCCTGGCGGGACGGTTCTATGTTTCAGCTCCCTCTCGATGCTTCGGATCCCATCTCCTCGGCCGGTCAGCGGTACCTGACGCTCCGCGACGGCACCCGGGTCGGCGGGCGCTTCCGCCTCGGCCAGCTCGTGGAGCGCGGGCCCGACCTCGCGGTGTTCGACGGGCTCGACGAGGAGACCGGCCACGAGGTGCTGGTGCGCTTCCAGCCGGGAGCGAGCCAGCACGATGCGCGGCTCGATCACCCGGGCATCGCGCAGTTCACCGACCAGGGTTGCATCGGGAGCTGGTTCGCCAGCGTGCTCGATCCCGGCGAGGGTGAGGCGCTGTCGAGCGTGCTCCGGAACCTCGGCGCCGACCACGTGCCCGCCGAGCAGCTCGTGATCCTCGGGGTCGATCTGCTGCAGGCCCTCGATCATGCCCACGCACACGGGCTGTTCCACGGGAACCTCGGCATCCACAGCCTGCACCTCACGCCCGAGTGGGGCACCGTGATCCTCGACTTCCCCGAGGATCTGTCCGTGCTCCGCGACGAGGCGCTCCCGTTCGCGAGCCCCGAGCGGCTGAACGGCAACCGCGGCGACGCCCGAAGCGACGTGTACGCCGTGGCCGCGCTGCTCTACAGCCTCGGTGCCGGGAGCCCGCCCTTCGGTCTGTCGCCGCACCAGGCCCGCGACGGCCACCTGTACCAGGAGCTGCCACAGCACCCGAACCTCGCGAACGCCTTGTACGAGGTGCTCGCGAACGCCATGGCGAAGCACCCGGAGCACCGGTACCCCACGGCGGCCGGCTTCTCCGAGGCCCTCCTCGACGCGTTCCAGCGGGTCCGGAATCCCGATGTGGTCACGCAGGAGCCCGCGCCGCTCGTGCTCCCCGCGGTGGCCGAGGTCGACGAAGAGCGGCTCGACACGATGGATCCGCCGCCGCAGCGCATGGCCCGCCCGAAAGACGATCCGTTCGCCGGATACCGCGACGAGGTCGACGAGCCGTCCGGTCCGGGGCTGCTCCCCGCGATGCTGCTCGCAGTCCTGTGCGTGCTCGTCGCCGGGCTCGCGGGTACGGCGCTGCTCGCGGCCGGGGGCCTGTGGTGGCTCACGTCCGCGCTCCCCTCGTCGGCCGACGTGGCCGACCGCCTCGCGAAGTCCGAAGAGGTCGTAGTCACGATGCCCGACGCCGCGCCCGAGAAGCCCGCCGTCGCGGCTTCCGAGCCCGCCGCCATGCCCTCGCGCTCGGGCTCGAACCTCATCGACCGCGCCGAGCAGGCCGCCGAGCGCTCCCGCGGTCCGGTCACCACGGAAGCGCCCGTCACCAAGGCCGCCCGCGCCACGCCGGTGCAGCGCCGCTTCGACGACGGCCTCACGTCCGATCCCGGGGTGTCCGCCACGGGCGACATGCGCGTGCCCGTGCAGTTCGCGTACGACAGCTGGGAGGCCCAGCCGGTCGACGGGTTCGACGCGTTCATCATGGCGGCGAACGCCCACGAGGGCCGAGTTCGGCTCACCGGTCACACCGACAACGTCGGGTCGGCCGAGGCCAACCGGCTCATGGGGCTCGGTCGCGCCTGGTCCGTCGGGCTCCTGATGGCCGCGCGCGGCTACGAGGAGACGCGGATCGACCTGCTCAGCGGCGGGGAAGACCACCCGATCGCCGACAACGCCACCGAGGCCGGTCGCGCCGAGAACCGCCGCGTCACCGCCGAGTTCGCGCAGGAGCGCAAGGTCTCCGACCTCCTCGTCCACGTCGACTAGCGCTCGTCCGTCCCTGGGCCCACACGCCCCGAATGGGCCTACGACAGGCTCCACGCGAGCGATCCACCCGCGAGCAGCGCGGCGACCACGAGCAGGGACCCCGTGATGCCCACCACCACGCCGAGCAGCACGAGCGGCCAGCGCCGCGGGCTCGGGGGGACGGGCGCGGGCGGAGCCGGTGCGGCCTCCAGGGGCGCGGGACGGGGCTCGGTGAGGGTCAGGCCGGAGTAGCGGCCGCGCTCGGTGGGCGACGGCCACGTTCGCTTGCGGCACCACGAGCGCAGCGACTCCCCTCCGGCATGGTCGGCCATCTCCTCGAGGCGGGTCGCGACCTGCGCGGCGGTGGGCCGGCGCGCGGGGTCGAAGGCGAGCATCTCGACCATCAGATCGACGGCGTCCCACGCGGCGTTCGGGAGCGCCTTCATCCGCTTGTCGGCGTACTGCACGAACCGCTCGGCAAGGGCCATGCGCATGACGAGCTGCGCGGACGTGCACTCCTCCTGCAGGCGCTGCCCCGACAGCCCTTCGTACAGCACACAGCCGAGCGAGAAGATGTCGGAGGCGGGCGAGCACTGGGCGTCGAAGCGCTCCGGCGCCATGTACGCGAGGCTGCCGACGACCGTGCCGGAGTCGGTGTGCGCGGACCGGTCGAGGTCGCCGAGCGCGATGCCGAAGTCGACGAGCTTGGCCTGGCCATGCCGGCCGACGCGGAGGTTCGAGGGCTTCACGTCGCGGTGCACGACGTGCAGGGGCTGGTCGGTGAGGGGACTGCGCCCTTCGTACGCGGCGTCGAGCGCGTCGGCGGCCTGCGACAGCACCTGGTACAGCGGACGCAGCGGGATGCGCGAGCGACCCCGGATGAGCTGGGAGAGGTCGGCTCCGTCGATGTACTCGGTGACCAGAGCGTCGTGCCCGTCGAGCGGGACGAGGTCGAGCACGCGCACGATGGCCGGGTGGTCGACCGCCGCGAGGTGCCGCGCTTCGTCGCGCAGGCGCTGCTTCCACCGGTCGGCCTGGAGGAGCTCGTCCTTCAGGATCTTCACGGCCACCGGTGCGAGCACGTCGCCGGTCGCCCCGGTCATGATGGCCCGGTAGACCTCGCCGCTCGCTCCTTCCCCGAGACGCTCGGCGAACGCGAAGCTGCGGACTCCGCGCGGGGGCCGCTCGCTCAGTGTGCGTGGCCGCCGGGACCGTGGGCGTGCCCGTGCTCCCGCTCGTGGTCGGTGGCGTTCCGGAGATGGAGGATCTCCCCCGTGAACCGGATGTTCAGGCCGGCCCACGGATGGTCGCCCGACACGTAGACGCGGCTGCCCCGGACGTCGTGCACGAACAGCTTCACGGGCTCGCCCGCGCTGCCGTTGGCGAAGAACGCAGTGCCCTTCTCGAGCCGCCAGGTGCGCGGGAACTCGCGCTTCGGGACGGCCGCGGGCTCGGACTTCGAGGCAGGACCGTAGGCGTCTTGCGCCGTGAGGTCGAACGCCTCGCCCACGGCCTTGCCCGTGAGCGCCTGCTCGAGCGCGGACACGAGGTTGTCGTAGCCGTGGAGGTACGCCGTGGGATCGTCGGCGGAGAAGCGCTGGAGCGTCTTCCCGCTGTCGGCATCGGCGATGGTGAGGGACAGGGTGACGACGCGGCCGGATTCGATGGTGCTCATGGCGCGCCCTCTAACCCAACTCGAGCAGCGTCACCTCCCGTCGGGCCGGTTCCCCCGTGCGCCACGGGACGGCCCCCGCGCCGAGGCCCGCGCTGACGTACACCCAGCCGCCCGGCTCCTCGTACATGCCGCCCAGGAAGGGCTGACCGAGCACCTTCGCGTACAGGCCCGACGTGACGCCCTTCACGTGGAACTGCCCGGCATGGGTGTGCCCGGAGAGCACGCCTCGCACGCCGCGCTCCCACAGCAGGGGGGCGGCGGCCGGGTTGTGCGTGAGCCCGAGCACGGGGTGGTCGGGCAGGCCCGCCACGGTGGCGTCGGGGTCGTGGTTGCGCGTGGTGGAGTCGTCCATGCCGGCGACCGCCAGGGGAGCGCCGCGAACGTCCACACGCGTCCAGCGGTTCTGCAGGACCTCGACGTTCGCCCGCTCGAGCGCACGGCGCACGGCGTCTGCGGCCACCCAGTGGTCGTGGTTCCCGAGCACGGCCACGGCGGGCGCCTCGAGCCGCGCGAGGGTGTTGGTGATCTGCCCGATGAACCGGTATCCGCGGCACACGAAGTCACCGGTGAGCACGACGAGGTCGGGCTCCAGGGCATTCGCGCGGTCGACCGCGAGGTCGAGCAGGCGCTTCGGGGTGACGAGCCCGAAGTGGAGGTCGGTGAGCTGGACGACCCGCGCAGGACCCTCCCAGCCCGGGATCCGGACGGAGACGGTCTTGACCTCGGGCGCGCGGAAACCCCAGATGCGTTCAGTCATCTGGAGAGTCTAGCCAGCCGATGTGGACCGCAGGTGAAAGACCTACTCGCGGTTCCAGATGCTGAGCAGGCCCTTCACGATGCCGCCCTGGTCTTCGCCCGCGAGCTTCTCGAGCTCGCCCGGGTCGAGCAGGACCGCGTTGCAGTCGGGACACACCTCGATCTCGATGCCGCGGAACGGCTTCGTGTCCATCGCCTGACCGCACTTGCCGCAGCGGTTCCAGTGGAGGGCCTTGCGCTCCTCCTTCTCGGCCTCGGCCTTCTCGGCATCCGCCTTCGCCTTCAGCTTCGCGAGCTTCTCGCGGTCTTCCTTGGCGAAGTACTCCTCTTCCAGATCGCGTTCCGACATCGGGTCCTCACTCGCACGACAGGCCGTTGTGGGTCAGCAGAGCGCGGATGTCTCGCGCGATCTCGGCGTCGCCGGTCTGTTGTGCCTTGCACAGGTAGGGGGTGGCTTCGGTCGCTCGACCTTGCTTGAGCAGGGCATAACCGTAGCCGTAGTTGGCGTCCGCGTGCCCGGGCTGGATGGCGAGCGCGTCGCGGAAGAAGCCCTCGGCCTCCGCCGGAGACCGGTCGAACGCGCCCCAGCCCTTGCGCACCAGCGATCCGGCACCTGCGGGGGCAGGGGCCTCGGCGGGCTCGGGCGCGGCCGGTGCGGGGGCAGGCTTCGCCGGGGCCGGCGCTGCAGGAGCGACGGGCGCGGGCGCCGCGGGCGCTGCGGGAGCGGGCTCCGCGGGTGCGGGTGCGGGCTCCGCGGGGACCTGGGCGTCCGGAGCCGGAGCGTCCGAAGGAGCCGCATCGGTGGGTGGATCGGACGGAGAGGCGACGAACAGGCCCGCCAGGCCGGCGCCGACGACGGTCAGGCCGACGAGCAGGAGCACGCCGACGATCACCAGCCCCCCGACGAGGATCGACCGCTGCCGCCGGGACTGGTAGGCCGTGAGCTCGGCTTCGAACGTGGCTTCGTCGAGGTCGTCCTCGCCCTGGATCTGGAACGGCACGTCGTCCGCGTAGGGACCGGCGCGCTCGGTGGGCTCGGCGGCGTAGGCCTCGTCGTCGACCTCGGGGCCGAACACCTCGGTCGGCACCATGGTGCCCATCTCGGGACCGCTGGGGAACTCCTCGGTCTCCTCGGTGCGGAGGAACCCGAGCCCCGGCTCGTCGTGACCGTAGGCACCGGACGTGTCGCCGAGGTCGATCGACGGCTCGCCGCGCGAGAAGCGGGCACGCTCGGGCTTCGGCGGCGCCGGAGCGGGGGTCGCGGGAGGTGCGTTGCCGAGCAGCTTCTTGAAGTCGGCCTTCGACACCGTGACCGTCTTGCAGCCCTGACAGACGAACACCTCGGAGCCGCGGAACTCCTTCAGCAGGAGCGCGTTCCCGCACGTGCCGCAGTGGCGGTCGGACTGGATCACGGGCAGCTCATGCCGGCGTTCTCGAGCATGCCGTGCACCTCGCGCCGGGTGTCGGTGTTCCCGCGGGAGGCCGCGATGCACAGGTGCGGGCGGGCACCCGTGCGGTCGCCGGACTTGAGCAGCGTGTACCCGTAGCCGTAGTGGGCGTCGACGTTGTCGGGCGACGCGTCGAGCGCATCGAGGAACAGGCCCTTCGCCGCGCTGGGGTTCGAGTCGGCGAGGTTCCACCCGCGGCTGACGAGCCCGCTCACGGTCGAGCCGGAGGGCAGGCGGTCGGTGGGCGCCGGGGCGACCGGGCCGGGCTGGGGCTGCGGGCCGGGCTGCGGGACCGGCGTGGGGGCGACGGGGTCGGGCGCGGGCTCGACCTGGATAGGGTCGGGCGCGGGCTCGACCTGGATGGGGTCGGGCGTGGGCTCGACCTGGATGGGGTCGGGCGCGACGGGATCGGGCGTGACGGGCTTCGGGACGACCGGATCTGGGGTGACCGGCGCGGGATCGACCTGCGGCACGGGCTTGAGCGGCAGCGTGAGGTCGGGCTGGGGCTTCGGCAGGAACGCGGGGTACACGGTGAACCCGACGGCGACCACGAAGGCCGTGAGCACGAGCAGGAGGGCGCACCCGAGCATCATCAGGGGACGCCCGCTCGTTCGGGCCGCGCTGAGCACCTCGTCGGTGTCGGGCTCGTAGAAGTCGCTCTCGACCTCGGGCTCCGACGCGGGGCCGGTGGGCCGGCTGAGGACCTCCGTCTCCATCGTGGGCGTCGCTTCGTCGAGCTTCGTGACCACCCGCGGACCGCTCGGCGACGCGCGGATCGGAGGGGGAGGCACGGTATCGGGCAGTGCGGGCGGGGCGATCGAGGGCTCGGGCCGCTCGGGGACCGCAGGCTCGGGGACCGGCTCGGGGTCGGGCATCTCCATCACCGGCGGATCCGGCTCGGGACGCGCGTGGATCTCGGGCTCCGGTGGGGGCGGCGGGACGAACGAAGGCCGCATGACGGGAGGCGGCTGGCGCCGGGCGACGGGGGGCGGCGTGGGCGTCATGTGGCGCGGGCGCAGGTCGACCGCGTCGAACCCGGTCGGGGAGCCACCCAGCGGGGACTCCTCGGTGGGGAGGGGCGGCAGGCCCGTGGGGATGCCCTCGGTGTCGTCGTCGTGCCAGCCGGAGGCGGTCTGGTAGTCGCCCCCGAAGGGGGTCTCGCCGCCGAACGGGAAGTGCGCGGCCTGCTCGAGGTTGGGCGCGGTGGTGATGTCGGTTCCCGAGAACGCCGGAAGGAGGTCGGGACGGCTCCCGATGGGCTCCCATCGCACGCCACCCTCGGACACGAGGTCGTGGCGATCGACGCGGCTCTCCGCGATCCACCGCTTCAGGGTCTCCCAGTCGGAGACCATGTAGATCTGCCCGTTCTGCTTGAGGAACACCGCACTGCCGCGCTCGGGCGGATCCTCGGGCGCCGGACCGAGGTGCGCGACCGGGTTGGCGGTCTCCTCGTACGGCGTGATGGTCGGGCCGGTGACCCGGGCTGCGGGCTCGTCGGTACGGCCTTCGGACGCCGCAGGGCCCGTGCGCTGGGGAGCGGTGGGCGCGGACGTGGGCGTCGGCGCAGGACGGACGTCAGCCGGCGGGAAGGACGGCTGCGGCGTGGTGACCGGCGGGGGCGCGGACGGTGCGCGCTCCTGGGGCTCGTCGGCGGGGGGCTGGACGCTCTGGGAATAGCCGCAGCTCGAGCAGCGGAACCGGAAGGCGCGTCCGGAGCTCACCACCCAAGAAGGGGGATCGATCTCGTGCTCGACCCCGCAGTTCTGGCACTGGATCTTCACGGGAGGCTCAGCCTCCGTCGCCCTCGGGCGCGGGTTGTGGGGCGGGGAGGGTGGGGGCGGGCGCGACGCCCGGGATGGGCTCGGCCGGCTCGGCAGGGGCGGGTTCCGGCGCAGGCTCGGGGGCCGGTGCGGGCTCGGGGGCCGGCGCAGGCTCGGCGGGCGCGGGCTCCGGGGCGGGCGCCGGAGCGGGCTCGGCGGGGACCGGCTGCTCGGGCTGGGGATCCGGCGCGGGCGCGGGCACGGGCTCGGCGGGTGCGGGCGCGGGCTGCGGGTCGGCCTTGGGCTGCGTGGGCTTCGGCTGGGTCGGCTGTGCGGGCGACGGCGTGGGCTTCGGCTGTGCGGGCTGGGTCGGCTGTGCGGGCGACGGCGTGGGCTTCGGCTCGGCCGGCTGCGGCTCTTCGGTGGGCTGCGGCTCTTCGGTGGGCTGCGGCTCTTCGGTGGGCTGCGGCTCTTCGGTGGGCTGCGGCTCCTCGGTGGGCTGCGGCACCTCGGCAGGCTCGGGATCGCGCACGGGCGGGCCCGGATCGGAGCTCAGGATGCCGGATGCCCAGACACCGACGGCCCCCAGGACGAGGAGCACGAGCAGCGCTGCGACCGCGAGCAGCGCGATCGGCGGACCGCTCTGCTTCGGGGGCGGCGGAGGCGGCTTGATCTCGGCGCGCGTGGGCTCTTCGGCGACGGGCTTGGGCGGGGGCCGCCTGGCCTCGATGGGCGCGATGTCGGCGGGCTGGGCCTGGGGCCGGGGCGCCGAGATGGGCGGCGCTTCGGCGGGCGCCGGCTCGTCGTCGTCGTCGTCGACCAGGACGGCGGGCTCCTCGTCGCGATCCTGAGTGGGAGCCGGTGTGGCCGCGTCGGACACGGCCTTGCGGATCTCGGACGCCAGGGACGAGCCGCTGCCGACGATCGTGGTGGGCGCGTCGCTCTCGTCTTCCTCGTCTTCCTCGGAGTCGCCCAGGTTCGCGGCGACGCTGATCTCGCCGCGCTTGGCCTTCAGCCAGATGTCGTGGAAGTGGCCGCGGAGGTCTTCGATGCTGTCGATCGCGACCCAGGCGCGCTGGTCGTACGAGATCTTGTCCCACCGATCGACCTGGCCATCCTGGATGAACTCGAGGAGGGTGGCGAGGTCGTGGAAGTTGTACGTGACGCCGATCCCCTTGCGGACCTTCCAGGTGATCCCGAGGGTGCGGAAGTCGTACGACTCCACGTCGTCGGGCGCGGAAGACGCGTCGTCCGCTTCGTCATCGCGGTAGACCACGAAGCGATGTCCACAGCGCGGGCACGTGATCTTCGCCCCGCGCCCCTGGATCTTGCTCTCGTTGATCTTGTACCGCGCACTGCAGGCCGGGCAGGTAACGATCATGACATCCGTGTGGGTTGCGTCCGCGGAACCCTAGCACACCTGCTGGGGGGCGTTGGCAAGCCTATTCGACCACCAGCTGCATCTGGCTCAATGCCACGCGGGTCGATCGGCCGCCGAACGCCACGATCGCTCTCGGCCCGCTGACGCTCTGGATCTCGCCCACCCCGAGATCCGGGTGGTGAACACGCACCCCCCGGGACAGCTGACCCGGGTGCTCGATGTCGATCAACGTCACCTCGGTGTCGGCGGGCAGCTCCACCGCCTTGCGACGCTCGAGGAAGTCGCGGAGCTTCGACCGCGCGATGCTGTCCCCGTCGGCCCGCGCGCCCGCGGGGGTGCCGTCGGGCAGGTCGCCCTCGCACACCTCGAGGGGCAGGCCGAACAGGAACCGCGACGGCTCCACCAGGGTGTCGCGCGTGCGCTCGTCGAAGCTCGACGCCCGGCGGCTCCGCGTGACGAACAGCCGCTCCTTCGCGCGCGTGAACGCCACGTACGCGAGCCGACGCTCCTCCTCGATCCCCCGGTCCTCGGACTTCGCGTGCGGGAACACCCCCTCGACCATCTGCACCACGAACACGACGGGGTACTCGAGCCCCTTGGCGTTGTGGACGGTCATCAGCGTGACCTGGCCGCCCTCCGACTCCTCGTCGGTCGCTGCGGTGAGCGCGATCCGGTCGAGCCACGCCGTGAGCACGTCGAGCGGGGTGAGCGCGCTCGGGAGCTCGAACGCGAGGGCGTCCTTCGCGAGCTCCTCGAGGTTCGCGAGCCGCCCCTGGGCGTCGCGCGACAGCTTGCCGTCGGGGTTCGTGTCGGCGCGCAGCATCTCGGCGTACCCGCTGTCTTCCAGCGCCTGCATGAGCAGGGCGGGAGGCTGGGTGGTGCGCGCGGCGTCGGTGAGGTCGTCGATCAGGGTGACGAGCTCCGCGAGGCCGTCCTGCGCGCGCTTTCCCGTGCGGAACCCGCGGGCGGTGCGCAGCAGCGGCATGCCCCGGGTGGTCGCCTCCTCGCGGAGCTTCGCGAGCGTCTTCGCGCCGATCCCGCGCGGCGGCACGTTCACCACGCGCAGGAACGCGGCGTCGTCGGCCGGGTTCACGATCAGCCGGAGGTACGAGAGCGCGTCGCGCACCTCGCGGCGGGCGTAGAACTTCTTGCCGCCGATGATGCGGTAGGGGATGCGCCGCTCTCCGAGCGCGAGCTCGAAGGGACGGCTCGTGGCGTTCGTCCGGTAGATGATCGCCATGTCGTCGTACGAGATGCCCCGCCGTGCGAGCAGCTGGATGCCGCCGGCCACCCGCTTCGCCTCGTCGATCGCGGTGTCGGCCACGATGAACCGGACCTTCGCGCCCGGAGGGGCCTCGGTCCACAGCTGCTTGGCGATCCGGTTCTCGTCGATCGCGATCACGTGGTTCGCGAGCGCCAGGATGTTCTTGGTCGACCGGTAGTTCTGCTCCAACCGGATGATCGCGGCTTCCGGGTAGTCGTTCTGGAAGCCCCGGATGATCGAGATGTCGGCGCCGCGGAACCCGTAGATCGACTGGTCGTCGTCGCCCACGACCGCGAGGTTGCGGTGCTTGCTCGCGAGCAGCGTGAGGAGGTCGTACTGGCCGCGGTTCGTGTCCTGGTACTCGTCGACCATCACGTAGTGGAAGGTGTCCTGCCACTTGGCGAGCACGTCGGGGTGCTCGCGGAACAGGCGCACCGTGAGCCCGATCAGGTCGTTGAAGTCGACCGCGTCGGCGGCCTGGAGCTGCTCGGCGTACCCCCGCCACACCTGGATCAGCGGCTCGCGCTCGTGCGACCGCTTCTCGGCGATCAGGGAGTCGGGGTCGTACATCCGGTTCTTGTAGTGGTCGATCTGGCGGAGCAGCGCGCGAGGGTCGGCGCGCTCGGGATCGAAGCCGAGCTCGGTGATGATGCCCTTCACCATCCGCAGCTGGTCGTCGTCGTCGTAGATCGCGAACCGCTTCGTCCAGCCGAGGTTCTCGATGTCCTGACGCAGGATCCGGCAGCAGCTCGAGTGGAACGTGCTCACCCACACCTTGCTGCCGATCTCGCCCACCAGCTCGATCACCCGCTCCTTCATCTCGGCGGCGGCCTTGTTCGTGAACGTCACCGCCAGCACGTTCTTCGGATCGGTGCCGTTGTGCAGGACGTGCGCGATCCGGCGCGTCAGCACGCGGGTCTTCCCGGACCCGGCGCCCGCGAGGATCAGCAGCGGCCCCTCGGTGGTCGTGACCGCGCGGTACTGCTCGGGGTTGAGCAGCGTGAGGTGCCCGGGGACCGGCTCCTGGCCGTCAGCCACGGCTGCGCTCCTCCTTGATGCGCTGGTTCTTCTTCCGGAGCCGCGCGGCCGTACCCTTCAGGACCCTCGCGTCCGCGCGCTCCACCGCGAGGGCATCGGCCTCCACGTCCGCCGACAGCGTGCTCCCGGCGCCCACGATCGCTCCGTCTCCGATGGAGATGGGCGCGACCAGGGCCGTGTTGCTACCGATGAACGCTCCGGCACCGATGGTCGTCTTCCACTTGTT
>JAWKRP010000044.1:0-30077 GCA_041389565.1 Myxococcota bacterium | reverse complement strand
CTGGATCAGGCGCTGGTCGCCTAGTTGGCCCGGCCTGGCCCCTGTGGGACGATGGGGCCTTGTCGGGGGAGTCGATGGCGAAGCGCCGGAGTCAGGCGGAGTGGGCGGAGCTCGTGGTGCGGTTCGAGGCGTCCGGGAAGACCGCAGAGGCGTTCGCCGAAGGCACGGGCGTGAACCCGAAGACGCTGAAGTGGTGGCGGAGCCAGCTCAAGGCGGGCTCGCTCTACCGCAAGCGCCAGTCCGGCGATCCGGCGCCGAAGGCCACCGCCAAGCGCGCGCCGAAGCGGCGGGTGGCTCGGAAGCCGAAGCCGCTCCCACAGCTCACGGAGCGCCTCGTCGACCGCATCGCGGCCGAGCCCGGGATGAGCGTTCAGGCGCTGGCGCTGAGCCTGCGCTTCGGCGAGCGCGTGATCCGACGCGAGCTCACGGAGCTCGAGCAGCTCGGGATCCTGGTCTGCAGGGGTGACGGGCCGGCGACCCGGTGGTTCCTCGGCTGATCGGGTCGGTCGACCGGGTGATTCCCGTGCTTTGTTCGTTGAGGACGTCGGGGGCCTGACCGAGGCCTCCGCAGCGGTCCTCTCAAAATCCCAGCCATGAACGTTGCGTTCCTCGGGCTTGTCTACGCGGAGCCCCGTTTGTCTACGGACCGAGCGCCACCGCGATCCCTGAACAGGCAAACGCCGACTCTCGGCACCGCCTGACCCCCAGATCCGCCCATCTGTCTACAGACGGGCCTCCCTGTCTTCGCGCCGACCCCCACCCGCCGGCCATCTTCTCCTCACGAAGGAGGCGCCGATGGCTCGGTCGAACCCCCAAGACATCCTGTCCGGCATCATCGGCCGCTCCCCGTGCTTCACGGCCGCGCTCGACCTCGCCCAGCGCGTCGCCCCGCACAAGCTCGCCGTCCTCATCCACGGCGAGACCGGCACCGGCAAGGAAGCCGTCGCCCGCCTCATCCACGCCGCCTCGGGACGCACTGGCCGGTTCGTTGCGCTCAACTGCGCCGCCGTCACGGACGCCCTGGTCGAGTCCGAGCTCTTCGGCCACGAACGCGGCTCGTTCACGGGCGCCAACACCGCCCACCGCGGCCTGTTCGAGGAGGCCGACGGCGGCACCCTTTTCCTCGACGAGATCGGCGAGCTCCTTCCGCTCGCCCAGGCCAAGCTCCTGCGCGTCCTGCAGGAGGGGACGGTCCGCAGAGTCGGCAGCACCGTCGAGCGCCGCGTCGACGTTCGGATCGTCTGCGCCACCCACGTCGACCTCGACCAGGCCATCCGCAACAACCGCTTTCGGGAGGACCTCCGCTACCGCCTCACGGACATGGTCATCGAGCTCCCGCCCCTCCGCGACCGTGGTGCAGACGTCGCTCTGATCGCGGACCACTTCCTGCGCACCGAGCCCGTGCTCGCCGGTCGCCGCCTGACCCCCGCCGCGCGCCAGCACCTCCGGACCCTCGAGCTCCCCGGCAACGTGCGCGACCTCCGCCAGGTCCTCCTGCGCGCGGCGTTCGATGAGCCCGTCGGGCCCATCACCCTCGGCCAGACCGCGGTCTCTGAGGAAGACCAGGTGCTCGAGCTCCTCGTCGAGACTCTGCCGGTCCGCGCCCTGGCCGAGCGTGTCCAGATCTCGAAGCGTGGGCTGAACCGGCTCCTCGGGGACCTCGAGAGCCGCGGGCTCGTCCGGCGCACCGGCAGCGGCCCCACGACCGAGTGGCGGGCCGTCCGATGAGCAGCCGCCCCCAGAGAGCGCTGGTCGGCGCCGCCGAGGTCTCCCGTTTCACCGGAGTGTCGCCGAAGACGCTGTACGAGTGGGCCGCCAAGAACCGGATCCCGCACTACCGTTTCGGCGGATCCCTCCGCTTCGACCTGGATGAAGTGCTAGAATGGGGTCGCCGGCAAGCGTCCTCAGAAGCCGCATCCCCAACGGGAGCTGCCCATGAAGGTTCGCAAACGCGAGAGCGGCGTCTACATGACGGAATTCCAGTACATCCACCCGATGACCGGGAAGAAGACACGATTCCGCCGTTCGACTGGACTGAAGAAGAAGGCTGAGGCCCTCGAGCTCGCCATGCGCTGGAAGCGCGAGCTCGAGACCCCGCCGAAGCCCGCAACGGAGAAGAAGAAGAAGGCCGCGTTCAGCGGGTTCGCCAAGCACTGGATCGACATCCACGCCGCGAACCTCAAGCCTGCGACGCTGGACTCCTACACCACCATCCTCCGCGTCCACCTGGTGCCCGAGTTCCGAAACGCGGACCTCCGGGTGCTCAGTGTGGAGCAGGTCGAGGCCTTCAAGGCGAAGAAGCTGAAGGCCGGCCTGTCCGCGAAGTCGATCAACAACTACCTCGGCGTCGGCGGTCGCCTCTACCGGTCGGCCATCGACTGGGGCTACGCCGATACGAACCCGTTCTGGCGGGCAGGCAGGCTGAAGGAGGCCCCCACGGAGACCCAGTTCTGGGACCGTGAGCAGTCCGACGCCTTCCTGGCCACCGTCCGGGAGGTCGAGCCGAAGTGGTACGCCTTCTTCCTGACCGCGCTCCGCACGGGAATGCGCCAGGGGGAGCTGTTCGGGCTCCAGTGGGGCGACCTCGACTTCGTGAAGAAGCGCATCCGGATCCAGCGGGCCCTCCGGAAGCGCGTGGTCAACACGCCCAAGAACAACAAGTTCCGCACGGTCCCGATGACGCAGCAGGTCCACGACGCACTGCTCGCGCATCGCTCGCTGAGGAGCCGCGAGTGGGTGTTCACCCGCGACGACGGACGGCCCCTCACCCGCAACGCCATCAAGTGGGCGTTCTGGAGGCTCACCCGGGCCGCCGGACTGCCGGAGATCCGCTTCCACGATCTGCGCCACAGCTTCGCCAGCCAGCTGGTGATGGCCGGGGTGCCGCTCGCGGGCGTGAAGGAGCTCCTCGGGCACGCCGACATCAAGATGACCATGCGGTACAGCCACCTGTCTCAGTCGGAGACCGGTCGCTACGTGACCGCCCTCGAGGACGAGGGCTGGAACAGCCCGTCGCGGCACGATTCTGAGAATCGGGCACGTTTTGGGCACGTTCGCGATTTCGAGGGCTCCACCCCGCTTCGTGAAGTGAGGTAGAACCCAGGAAATAGAGGAGTGGACTCGTGGGGACCGGGGGCAGAACAATTCAGCGGGTGATCCGGGTGAGGACGTGCCGGGAGATCCGAGAGGTCGAGCCGGCGCCGGACGTGCCGCGCGAGCAGCGCGCCGAGGTGTGGGCGCGGTGGCTGGCCGAAGGGCGGTACCGGAGCATGGCGGAGCTGGCGCGTGCGGCCGGGGTGAGCCGGGAGACGGTGTCGGCGGCGTTGAGAACCCTTCGCATTCGCGTGGCTGAGCTCTAATCTGACACTCGGCAAGCCGGAGGGCCGACCTGGAACGGGACGCCATCGGCTACGGTCAGGTCCGAGCGGCGAGCAGGTCGAGGATCGCGCGGCGCTGACCACGAGCGGGTTCGAGAGCGAGGTAGGCGGCGCGAGCCCCCTGAGGAACGGCATCTCGACTGGCCGAGGCTCGCTTCGTTCGATGATGGCGTGTCGGAGGGCGTGCTGGGTGGCCGCGGCGACCGGCAGGGCGCGGCGGAGCCAGCGCGTGGACGGTGCGTCGGGCGGCCCTCGTCGAGCGGGCCGACGTGCCGGTGACGTCCGAGCGCGGCGTCGACCCAGCACCAGAGCTCGAGTGCGACCAGCAGAACGTCGCTGTGGATACGGAGCGCAGCGGCGTTGCCCCCGCCATGCTTAGCTTCGTTCAGGTTGCTGAAGATGTGTTCAACATGCTATAGCTCTTGTCGTCATGCTGGGAGGGAGTCAGGTGGGGCGTGGGCGGCAGGTCACCGACGAAGAGCTCCTCCAAGCGGCTCGAGAGGTGTTCCTGCAACATGGACCCTCGGCCTCGGTCGACCTCGTCGCCGAACGAGTCGGGATCACAGGCCCAGCCGTGTTCCGGCGCATGGGGTCGAAGCAGAACCTGATGGTGAGGGCGCTGACCTCTGGATTTGGCGGTTCGTTCGTAGGCGTGCTCCAGTCGGGCCCGCACACGGACGTTCCTCTTCGCGAACAGCTGACCGACATCGTCCGGGTTCTGCGGCAGGACATCGAGGAACTCCTTCCCTGCCTGAGCACCCTGCGCGCCGCTGGCATGGAGCCCACCGAGATTGCCGGGTACTTCGAGGAGCCCCCTCCAGCGCGTGCGCAGCGCGAGATGGCGGCGTGGATTCGCCGCGGCCAGAGGTCGGGGCTGCTCCGCGAGCAAGACGCGGATGCTGCTGCCATCTCGTGTATCGGCGCAGTTCACATGCGCGTGTTCTTCGGCCGGGTCCTGGGGCTGCGCATCCCCGGCGCAGACGAACGCGTCGAGGACATCGGCGAGTTCCTCGAAGGCGCGCTCGGGGCAGTCGACGTGCCAGAGGAAATGGACAGCGTGCCCGATCTGTCAGGAGACCCGGGGTGGACACCAGCGCGATTGCCGACCGACGTGGGCATCGAGTCCTTCGTCAGCGGGAATCCAGCGGGCCAGCGCCTCCAGGTACGCCACTACCTGGATGGAGACCAGGTCCTGCGCGCTCGGGTGTGGTTCGGCCCCGGCAGCCAGGGGCCTCCAGGTCACGCCCACGGGGGTAGCATGGCGGCGGTGCTGGACAAAGTGTTCGCAGGGGCTGTGTGGCTAAGCGGCTACCCGGCCGTCGCGCTCGAGCTCACGAGCAGGTTTCGAAAGATGCTGCCCCTCGGCACCGTCGCGACGGTGACCGCCAGGGTGCAGAGCATCGAAGGTCGAAAGGTGCGAGTGAGCGGCCGCATCGAGGGTTCCGACGGCACGGTCTTCGCCGAGGGCGAGGCGCTGTTCTTGGCGCTGGACCCGGCGCGCCACGGTGACCTCACCGCCAGGGCCCGCGACATGCTCGGGACACCGGGTCTGACGTTTTTCGGTCAGGAGGAGTCGTGATTTTCCTGCTCTGTTCCGCCATCGTGCACGCCGCAGGCCTGGAGCTCAGTGCGCAGGACCTGGAAAGAGTCGACCGGGGTGAGGTCGTCGTCCTCATGTCCGACGACGGCACGGAGAGCCTCTCGGCGGTCGAGATCGCCGCGCCGCCGGGCGCGGTCTTCGAGGCGATCCTGGACTTCTCGGATCGCGTCGAGCGCTCGAGCATGCTCAAGCGCGCCGAGGTGTACGCTCGAGGCGAGCGCTCGGTGTCCGTGAAGTTCGAAGCGGGCCTCATGGGCTTCACCGGGACGTGGCACTCGGTCTACGCATGGGACGAGGGCCGCACGACCTGCACCTTCGACCTCGACGACGCCCGAGACAACAGTCTCACCAAGATGGAGGGCCGCTACGATCTCGAGCCCGTCGATGGCGGGACCAGGATGGTAATCCGGACCGCCTCGGCCCCCGGTGGCGCCTATCCCAAGTGGCTCATTCGGTCCGCGGGTCGGAACTCGTCCGAGAACATGCTCCTGGGGTTGCGCGAGCGTGCCACGAAGGCGTCGCAATGATCCGTGTCGCCGTCGCCGTACCTGATCCGCAGAGTCGCAAAGGTCGGAGCCGTTCGCGAAACCAGTGACGACGAGCCCGCCGATGCCCTCTGACTCCTCCCGGTCCGTGCGCCCGCACGGGTGACTGCCGACGTACGCCGTGCAGGTGGACCGGATCGATGTGGAGGTCGCAGCGACTTCCCCGCTCGAAGCTGAGTCGGGTACGACCCGAGCGCCGTCCAGGTCAAGGAGAGCACGCCCACAGGAGCGAGCGTGGACTCGGCCTCGTGGGGGGAAACGCGACGGTGTGGGCCGGCAGCGTGGACATCCATGTCCCTGGGACACGCGCGTGTCGATTTGCCGTTGCCTCGCCTGATGCGATCGGGTACCTCGGTGAAGATTTCTTCAGCCTGCCAAGGAACGCATCAGTGAGACCACCGAGCCGCCGGAGCGAAGACGAGGCCGAGCACGCCCGAAACCGGATCCTGGACGCGGCTGCACGCGCGTTCACCTCGGGCGGAATGCGAGAGATCCGCTTGGAGGAGGTCGCGCGTGAAGCGGGGTACTCCGTGGCCTCGCTCTACAACTACTTCAAGAACAAGGAGGCCATCCTCGCGGCCCTGGTGGACCGGGCGCTCTCGGAGTTCGTCGCGGCCTGCGAGTTCAGCGCCCCGGCCAGCGTGCCTCCCGAGGCCGCGCTCGAGTGGCTGGCCCTGAGGCTGCTGCGGGTCGGGTGGGGCAACGTCGGCCTGGCGGCCATCGTGCTGTCGCCCAAGATCGTGCTCGGATCGGACTTGAAGCAGGAGCTGACCGAGCGGTACATGGCCGTCCATCGCCGGTTCCTCGACGCCATCGCGACCAGGGTGGGGGCAGTGGACGGCGTCGCGGCCAGCGACGTGGACCCGCTGTCCTATCTGCTCCTCGGCATCATGAGGACCGAGATCTTCCGATGGCTGATCGAGCAACAGGAGGTCGACGAGTCGGACCTCGAGCGCGCCGCCCATCGCCTCACACGGTTCTTCGTGGCGGGGGCTCGCGCGCTGGGGGGGCCGGCATGATCGCGTGGCTGTTCGTCGCGGCGGCCCTGGCTGCCGACCCTGCGGTGGTCTCCCTCTCCGAGGCGCTCGAGATGTCCGAGGAGGGCAATTCCCAGAATGGCATCGCGTCCTGGCGGTTGGTGGGCGCTCGCGCAAGCATGAATGGCGTGGCAGCGAACTTCCTGCCCAAGGTCACCGCCCAGGCCACGGTGCTCCGGTGGGACCAGGAGCTCCTGCTCGACCTCGGCGCCGGCGCGACGCTGCCGCCGCCCTTCGACACGCTCCTGGCGCCCACGGTCATCCGGGAGCAGGTGACCACGACCGCAGGCATCACCGCGGTGCAGCCGCTCACCGGGCTGTATGCGATCTCCGAGGGGCTCGCTGCGAAGCGGCACCTCGCCCGAGCCGCCGAGGCCGACGCCGAGGCCACGACCTTCGACGTGTACGGGCAGGTCGTCGACGCCTACTTCCAGACGCTCGAGACCGAGCAGCTCGCGCAGGTGCTCGGCCGGGCGCGAGAGAGCCTCGAGGGCCACGTCGAGCGCGCGCGCGCGTTCCACCGCACCGGCCTGCTCCTCCAGTCCGACCTGCTCCAGCTCGAGGTCGCGCTTGCGAACGCCCGGCTGAGCGAGCAGGGGGTACTCGACGGCCTCGCCTTGGGCCGGCGGCGGCTCGCGATGGTGACGGGCGCGGACACCGAGCTCGCTCCTGCCCCCATCCCCCCAGGCGAGCCCCCCGGCATCGAAGTGACCGCCGACGCCGCGGTGCAGCGCGCCATCACGCACCGCCCCGAGGCCGTCGCGATCGACGAGGGCCTCCTGGCGGCGAGAGCCGGCCAGCGGGCCAGCCGCGCGGATCTGGCCCCGCAGGTCGCCGCGATTGCCAGCTGGCAGCTCACCGAGGGCCAGGGCTCGTTCGCGGCCCCCAACGCCTGGTACGTGGGAATGTCCGCCCAGTGGCAGCTGTTCGGTGGCGGTCAGAAGCACTTCGCCGTGCGAGAGGCCACCGCAGGCGTGCACCAGGCCGAGGAGGGAAAGCGGGCCCTGACCGACGGCATCGACCTCGAGATCCGGGCGGTGCTGCTCGCGGTGGCCTCGGCGCGCCGGGCCTACGACGCGTCTGGCACCATCGTCGAGCAGGCCGAGGAGAACCTCCGCCTGGTGAGCGCCCGATTCGAGCGTCAGCTCGTCGGCGCCAACGAGCTGCTGGATGCCGAGACCCTGCTGGCGCAGGCCCGCGCCGGGCGTGTGTCGTCCTGGTACGACCTCCTGATCGCCGTCGCCGACGCCCAGCGCGCGCTCCACTTGCCCATCGACCCGCTCGCCGGGATCCAGGAGACCTTGTGACGTCCAGACTCTTGATTCTATTGCTTCTCGCTCCGGGCAGCGTCGGCTGTTCGTCGGAGGGGGCATCCAGCG
Source organism: Myxococcota bacterium (assembly GCA_041389565.1). Lineage (GTDB taxonomy): Bacteria > Myxococcota_A > UBA796 > UBA796 > JACKEQ01. The sequence continues at coordinate 22,139 of JAWKRP010000044.1, read as the reverse complement.
GGGTTGGCGAGGAGAGCTCGGTTCCCTTCGTCAAGATTGCGACCGCGTCCGAGCACGTGTTCGGAGACGAGGTGGAGCTGTCCGCCACGCTCGAGGCCTGGCAGATCGCCACCCTGGCGCCGTCGCTGCCGGCTCGAGTCCGGACCGTGAAGGTGCGCATCGGCGACGAGGTCAGCAAGGGCGACACGCTGCTCGAGCTCGACGCCGACACCTTCAGCCAGGGCCTGAAGCAGGCCGAAGCCGCCCTCGAGATGGCCCGGGCACAGCTCGCCCAGGCCGAGGCGAATCATCGGAGGTTCGAGGAGCTCCAGAAGGAAGACGCGGTCACCGACTCCGAGTTCGAGCAGGTCCAGACTGGGCTTGCGATGGCCCGTGCGCAGGTGGCCCAGGCCGAGGCGGGTGCTCAGGTTGCGAGAGAGCGGTTCGCGGACACCCGGCTGCGCGCGCCGTTCGACGGAGTCGTCACCGCAAGGAACGTCGAGTCCGGCGAGATGGTGGCCGGGGGGGCCCAGATGGGCCCCCCGCTGCAGGTGGCCGACATGTCCCGGATCCGGGTGGTGGCGCAGATCGGCGAGCTACAGGCCAGCCAGGTGGCCCCCGGCCTCGAGCTCCAGGTGCGCGTGGACTCACTGCCCACCGAGGTCTTCGCGGCGGTCGTAGATCGGGTCAGCCCCGCCATCGACCCGGGGTCCCGCACCGTGCGCCTGGAGGCGATGCTCGACGAGCCCGATCCCAGGCTGCGCCACGGGATGGCCGGCTCCATCCGGTTCGAGGGGACCGGGCTCGCCGCACTCGCCGTCCCGCGCCAAGCGCTCCTCGATCGGAACGATGGTGCGGCGCGAGTGCTGGTGATCGAGGGGGAGCAGGTCAGGAACCGCGAGGTCCGATACGGCCGGAGCACCTCCGACCTCGTGCCGATTACCTCGGGTCTGACCGCCGGGGAACAGGTCCTCGTGGCCGGCCACGCCCGCCTCGAGGATGGCGCGGTGGTGACCGTGGTGGAGGCTCAGTGATGTGGATCGAGACCGCCATCCGCCGCCCCGTCCTCGTCACCGTCCTCTTCCTGGTGATCAGCCTGTTCGGCGCCGTCTCCTTCACTCGGCTCCCGGTCGACCTGTTCCCAGAGATCGAGCCGCCGGTCATGAGCGTGATCACCGTCTACCCCGGCGCCTCCGCGTCGGACGTGGAGGCCAAGGTCACCGAGACCATGGAGGAGGCGCTGGGCGCAGTCAGTGGGGTGGAGCAGTTGTCGTCGGTCTCCCGCGACAGCCTGTCCGTGGTCACCCTGCGCTTTGACTTCGGCGCCAACCTCGACGCCGCGGTGAACGACGTACGGCAGCGGCTGGACTTCACCAAGCGGCAGCTGCCCGACGACGTCGAAGATCCCCAGATCTTCAAGTTCGACACGAGCGCCTTCCCCATCGTCATCTTCGCGGTCTCGTCCCAGACGATGGACGTGCGGGCCGAGCGCGACCTGATCGAGGACCTGGTCATGGAGCCGATGCGTCGCATCGACGGCGTGGGCTCCGTGCAGATCTTCAACGCCCCGGACATCGTCGTGCGGGTGGACGTCGACCGCGACCGGCTGGTCGCCCAGGGGCTCGTGCTCTCCCAGGTTGCGCAGGCCCTGAGAGCTTCCAACGTCACCGTCCCGGCTGGCACGATCGACGTGGGAGCCATGGAGTTCGCGGTTCGCGTACCGGGCGAGGTGACGAGCCTCGACGAGCTGCGGGAGACCGTGCTCACCAGGAGCCCGTCCGGCGGGGTGGTCCGGCTGGGGGATGTGGCGAACGTCGTCGAGGGAATCGACGACGTGACCGAGCGGGCCCTGGTCAACGGGCATGTGACCGTCGCCGGCGGCGTCCTGAAGCGTTCGGGTGCGAACACCGTCGAGGTTGCAGAGCAAGTCCTGGCCCAACTGGAGCGCGTGCAGGAGACGCTGCCCGAGGGCATGGAGATCAACATCGTCAACGACAGCTCCGAGTTCATCGTGCGCATGGTGGGCAACCTGCAAAGCACGGTCGCCCTTGGAGGCGTACTGGTGCTGGTCGTGACGCTGCTGTTCCTGGGACGGCTACGCCCGAGCCTCATCGTGGCCGCCTCCATCCCGGCCTCCATGATCATCGCGTTCCTGGTGATGTTCGTGGCTGGCTATACCATCAACGCCATCACCTTGATGGCGATGGCGCTGGGCATCGGAATGGTCGTCGACAACGCCATCGTGGTGCTCGAGAACATCACCCGCTTCGTCGACGAGGGAGTGGACTCCAGCGAGGCGGCGCGACGAGGGGCCAGCGAAGTGTCGGGCGCCCTCCTCGCATCCACCGCCACGACCGTGGTCATCTTCGCTCCGATGATCTTCGTGTCCGGCCTGGTGGGCATCATGTTCGGTCAGCTGGCCGTTGTGATGATCGTCACCATCGGCGCCTCCCTGTTCGTGGCGGTGACGCTCACGCCGATGCTCTCGGCCCGGTGGATCCAGCCCCAGGCCGGCGGGAAGAAGAGGCTGTTCGACCGGGCCATGGACGCGGTCGAGCGGCTCTACGGCCGCGTTCTCGCGGTCGCCCTCCGCTGGAGGGGCACCACTGTCGCGGGCGGGACGGTCATCGCCGCCTCGACGCTGTGTCTGATGGGCCTGCTCGGCACGGACTTCATCCCCAACCAGGACAGCGGCGAGGTCCGCGTCACCCTCGAGCTCCCGGTCGGCACCAACGTCGACCGAACCGCCGCGCTGGCGGCCGACCTGGCCAGCGCCTTCCGGGAGCAGTCCGAGGTCCGGATGGTGTTCGAGCGGTCCGGGCAGAGCTCCACGGGGTTCGGCTCCGTGATGGGCTCGAAGGAGGGCAGCAACGTCGCGACGGTGACCGCCAGGCTGGTGTCGCTCGACGAGCGAAGCCGATCGTCCGAGGAGGTCGCGAGAGCCGCGCTCGCACGGCTCGGACCCATTCCCGAGGCGGTGAACGTCGATGTGGTGGCCGGCTCGATGATGACGCAGCTGCTCGGCATGGGCGCGAAGCCCGTGAAGATCGAGGTCCTGGGCTCGAATTTCGACACGATGCAGGAGGTGGCCGCGGACCTCGCGCGCAGGATCGACGCCGTGCCCGGGACGGTGGACGTCGCCGCCGACTTGCTGCAGACGCGCCCCGAGATCCGGTTCGAGATCTCGAAGGAGCTCGCGAGCCGCGCGGCGGTTCCGTACGCCTCGGCGGCGACCGAGCTGCGCACCGCCATGGCGGGAACGGTGGCCACGCGGTACACCGGGGGCGACACCCCGCTCGACGTCGTGGTGCGGCTGCGGGACGAAGACCGAGACGACGTGTCAGATCTCGGCCAGGTGCCGGTCCAGTCGGTGCTCAAGTCGGTCCTTCGCGTTGGCGACATCGGCGATGTGTCCGAGGGTGAGGTGCCCATCGAGATCAAACGCGTCGACAAGGCGCGCATGGTCACGGTGGGCGCAGGTGTCGAGGGCCGGTCCCTCGGCGACGTGGCCGCCGACGTCGACGCGATCCTCGCGGATCTAACGGTCCCGCCGGGCGTGACGGTGCGTTATGCCGGGAGCGTCGAGGAGCAGCGCGAGAGCTTCGCGGACCTGTTCGCGCTACTGGCACTGGGCTTCTTCCTGGTCTACCTCGTCATGGCGGCCCAGTTCGAGAGCTGGCTCGATCCGTTCGTGATCATGTTCTCGATCCCGTTCGCCATCACCGGCGCCATCGGCGCCCTCATCCTCACCGGCACGACGCTCTCGGTTCCCGGCTTCCTCGGCCTGATCATCCTGCTCGGCATCGTGGTCAACAACGCCATCGTGCTCCTGGACTACGTCAAGGTGCTCGAGGAGAGCGGCGTGGCCCGGGTCGATGCCCTCAGGCAGGCTGGAGAGCGGCGGCTACGGCCGGTGCTCATGACCACGCTGACCACGATGGGTGGGATGCTGCCCCTCGCCGTCGCCTCGGGCGCCGGAGCCGAGATCTGGGCCCCGATGGGTCGAACGGCGTTCGGGGGGCTGCTGGTCTCCACCGTCGTGACGCTGGTCCTGGTCCCCGTCATGTACTCGGTCACCCACGGGATCAAGGACATGCTGTTCAAGAAGGTGGCGCTGGAGGCGGGCGGGGAAGCACGCCTTCGTACCGCCCAGCTTCCCTAGCTGTGGGAGCAATCGGCACTACACGGACAGGCCAGCGCCACGGGGTCTGAGACCGCGACCTGTGCCCATCTGCGGATGGAAAGTGCTGAGCAAGTGCAGTTAGAACGCCAGAGCCTTGCGGACATCCGGAGCGACGCGAGTTCCCAGGATCTCGATTGCGTTCATCATGGATTTGTGGTCGAGCCGCCCGATCGCCATCTGAATGGTAATCCGAGTAAAGCCGAAAATTTCATGATGGGCGAGGATCTTGTCGGTCAGCTCTGCGGGTCCGCCCACGAACAACGCGCCGCTGGGGCCGCTCATGGCATCAAACTGTTCACGGGTTGCCGGGGGCCATCCGCGTTCTGCGCCAAGTCGGGTCATGACCTCGTTATGGGGGCCACTGTAGATATCACGGGCGGCTTGACTGGTTTCGGCCACAAACCCATGCACATTCAGTGAGGTTTCAAGGGTGGCCGGGTCGTGCCCCGCCTTGGTGGCGGCAGAGCGGTAAAGATCGAACAAAGGCGCAAACCGGGCTGGCTGCCCACCGATGATGCCAAGCGCAAGGGGCAGGCCAAGTGTGCCGGCCCGCACCGCAGATTGCGGGGTGCCTCCTACGCCCAGCCAGATCGGCAGCTTGTCCTGATGGGGACGTGGATAGACGCCCCGATGAGCGACCGCAGGCAAGTGTTTTGTGCCGGGCCAACTTATGTGTTCAGCATCGTTCACCGCCATCAACAGCTGGAGCTTTTCGGCAAAGAGGCCGTCGTAGTCATCCAGCGCATGGCCAAACAGCGGGAAGGATTCAACAAAGGCACCGCGCCCGACCATGATCTCGGCGCGCCCCTGGGTCAGGTTGTCCAGCATCGAAAACTGTTGAAAGACGCGGATCGGATCGTCGGAACTCAGCACGGTAACGGCACTGGAAAGGCGGATATTCTTGGTTTGGGTAGCCGCCGCTGCCAGTGAAATGGCAGGATTTGAAACTGCATAGTCGGGGCGATGATGTTCGCCAACGCCGAACCAATCCAACCCGACCTGATCGGCCAGCACGATTTCCTCAACCAGATTGCGCAGCCTTTGGGAAGGGCTGATGCTGAGATCCTGATCAGCAACCAACTCTGCGCCCGACTCTGCGAATGTGTAAACTCCAATTTGCACGATGTGGCCTCCTTTAGGGCGGGGGTGAATGCTGGTCGAGGACTTCCCGGAGCTGCCTCCTCGGCATGTGGCTCACGGCCCACCGCGAGGTGAAGACCAGCCGTCGGGTGCCGGGTGGTCTACGACGCTCTGGCCGACGGACGCGCTGAAGCGGGAGCCCGCTGCGTCTCAGCCGTATTGGACGGCGCTCACGCGGACGCCCATCACCGAGTCCCGGAAGGGCAGGGTGCCGGGCTCGTCCTCACCCGCGGCACCGGTGACCACCATCAGGGGCAGCAGGTGCTCCTCCCGGGGGTGACAGGCGCGACCGGCCGGGGCCTCGGACCAGGCGCACAGGGCCTCGTCGCGGGTGGAGGGGTTCACCACGGCCTTGCCCAGCCACTCGTCGAAGGCCACCGAGTCGGCCCGACCGTGCGCACCGGCGAAGCCCCGCATGTTGTGGTAGCTCATGCCGCTGCCGACGATGAGCACGCCCTCGTCGCGCAGGGGACGGAGCGCCCGACCGATGGCGAGGTGGGTCTCGGGATCGAGGGTCTTCACCAGGGAGAGCTGGATGGTGGGCACGCTGGCGTCGGGCCAGGCGACGGCCAGGGGCACGAACGTGCCGTGGTCGAAGCCGCGGTGGGCGTTGGTGGCGGTCTCGATGCCGGCCTGGGCCAGGAGCTCGCGGACCCGGGAAGCCACCGTGGGCGAGCCCTTCGCGGGCCACTTGATGGCGTAGGTGTGCTGGGGGAAGCCCGAGTAGTCGTAGAGCATCGGGGGCTGCTCGCTGGTGGAGATCGTAGGCACGGCCTCCTCCCAGTGGGCGGTGATGCACAGGATGGCCTTGGGCGGCTCGGGCAGGGAGTCGGGAAGGGACTCGAGGTAGGTGCGCAGGCCGGCGGTGGCGCCGGGTCCTCCGAAACCGTCGATCCAGGGCCAGGGACCGCCTCCGTGAGGCACGAAGATCGCGGGCAGGGTCATGCTGGTGCTCCGTTCGATGAAGGAGGCGCCCAGGACCCCGGCGGCCGCCATGCCGGTCGCGGCGGCGGCGCCGGAGACCACGGTGCGACGGGAGATGCTCTTGGCCATGGGGACTCCGACGAACTCAGAGGATCAGCTTAGCGCGGCGACGCCCGTGCGGACGGCCTGCTTGAGCGGGGTGGGTGGACGGCCGATCAGGGCGACCAGGTCGTCGGTGGGGGCCTCGAGATCGCCCTTGGAGATGGCGGTGTCGGCGTTGGCCAGCACGCTCGCCATGCCCTCGGGGACGCCGGCGTCGATCAGGGCCTTGCGGTAGGCCTCCTCGGGCAGGTCGACGTAGTCGAGCTCCTTGTCGACCACGCTGCCGACGGTCTGCGCGAGGTCGGCCATGGTGAAGGACTCCCCGGCGAGCTCGTAGGTCTTACCGGCATGCCCGTCCTCGGTGAGCACGGTGACCGCAGCGGCGGCGAAGTCCGCGCGGCTGGCGGCGGCGATCCGACCGTCGCCTGCGGCCCCGTAGAAGGCGCCCGTCTGAAGCGGCGCGCCCAGGTTCTCGGTGTAGTTCTCGAGGTACCAGCCGTTGCGCAGGAGCACGAAGTCCAGGCCGGAGGCGCGGATGGCGTTCTCGGAGGGCACGTGCTCGTCGGCGAGGACGCAGTGGCTGGTCTCGGCCTTCAGCAGGCTGGTGTAGACCAGCAGGCCCACCTTGGCGTCGACCGCGGCGTCGATGGCGTTGCGGTGCTGGCGAGCGCGCTGACCGATGGCCGACGAGGAAATGAGCAGCACCTTGTCGGCGCCCTCGAAGGCGGCCCGCAGGGTGTCGGGCTCGTCGTAGTCAGCGTGGACCACCTGCACGCCCTTGTCCGCCCAGTGGGCTGCCTTGCTCGGGGAGCGGACGGCGACGCGGACCGAAGCGGCGGGGACCTTGTCGAGGAGCTGATCGACGACGAGGGTTCCGAGCTGGCCAGTGGCGGCGGTGATGACGATCAAGAGGGAGCTCCAGGGCGTTTGGTTCACCACGAGGCCTAAGATTCGTGCTGCTAGTGAACAAGAGGTGGACGGCACACATCTGTCGTGCGAAATGACCAACAATGGACCTGAACCACCTCGCCGTGTACGTCGCCGTGGCCGAGCACAACAGCTTCACCAGGGCCGCAGACATCCTCGGGCTCCCGCGGTCGGCGGTGAGTCGTCGGGTGGCGGCCCTCGAGGAAGCGCTGGGGGTGGAGCTGCTGATCCGGACCACCCGCCATGTGGAGACCACCAGTGCCGGCCGGCGCCTGCTGCGCGATGTGGCCCCGCTGCTCGGCCAGCTAGAGGCAGCGGTGCACGATCTTCCGGAGCGGTCGGCGGAGCCCGCGGGCGAGCTGCGGATCACCGCCCCGCCAGACCTCGGACTCTGGCTGCTTCCCCCGGTGCTGGGGGCGCTCACGGTGATGCACCCGGCGGTCCATCCGGTGGTGGCGCTGAGCAACCGGGTGGTGGACCTGGAGCGGGAGGGCTTCGACGTGGCCCTGCGCATCGCGATGGCCGGGCTGCCGGACTCGGGGCTGAAGGCGCGGAAGCTGGGCCAGATCGGCACCCGGCTCTACGCCTCCCCGTCCTACATCGCCCAGCACGGGGCCCCGGCAAACCTCGAAGACGTGGCGGGCCACCGGGTGGTGAGCCGGTCGGGGGCGGACATTCCCGAGCCCTTCCGGCGGGCCTCGGTGGTGTCGGCGGACGACATGCTGCTCGGATTGGAGCTGGTAAAGCACGGCGTGGGGATCGGCCTGCTTCCCATGTTCCTCGCCCAGGAAGGGGTGGACGCCGGGGAGCTCGAGGTCCTGCTTCCCGACCACTGCTTCGGGGTTGGCGTGCTGTACGCGGTGTTCCCCGGCGCGCGGGAGCTGCCGCCCAAGTCCGCCGCCTTCCGAGACGCGGTGGTGGCCTTCCTCGACGCGAACCCGCTGCCCCCGGTTCCCGGGCCGGCCTGAGCCTCAGCGGGGCCCGAGATCCCAGGCGCCGCAGTACACGTCGACCGTCAGAACCGGTACCCCATCTCCGCCAGCGCGGCCAGATCGGCCTGGGCGTATGCGGTCATGAACGCTCCCATCATCTGGCTGAATGGAAGATCGACGTACATCCCGTGGAATCGGACGACCTCGGCGTGGGCGGCTCCAGCGATCGTCGTCTTCGGAAAGAGCGCGTCGTATTCACCGTCGAAGTCGACTCGACGGTAGCGCTTTCGTTCGACGACGTCTGGGGACAGGCTGGCATCCGCCAGGAGCCACCTCCCGTTGAGGTGGATGGCGTTGAGGCCGTGGTGGAACATCGTGTCGCTACCCATCGCCTGGACGATGCGCGTGGGGAGCGTGTAGTCCTTCAGATCGCAGAGCACGAGCGCCGAGGGTATCCGCGCAGCTCGCAGCAGCGCGCCAAGCAGGACGGCCTTCTGCACGCAGAACCCCTTTCCGTCCGCTAGGGTGCGGCTCGCGCGATACTCGTCCTTCGTAAGCTTCGCCCGGAACTCGTACTGGATCTCGTCGCGGACGTGCTCGAAGAGGCGGACGGCTCTGTGGATGGGCGGGCCGTCCCCCTGCACGCGCTGGGCGAGCGCCTCCACGGAAGCGCTGTCGCTGTCGATGAATTCGGTCGGTTCCAGGCATTGCGCCGGGTCGAGAAGTCGCTCGAGAGGCGGGCTTTCGTTCATGACGTGCCCTCGTCGAGCTCGGAGAAGATCCGGGACGCCTCCGACGTCAGCGCACCGAACTTCTTGGGGTCGAGCGTGATGAAGAGCGCCTCGGACTCCGCAAAGACGGTGTCGGCGTCGCCCTGCCTGAGCCGCCCGGCGACTCGTACCTTGCGACCGTCCACGGCGCTCACCCAGGCCTCCACGACGCAGCGCGCCCCGAGGGGGAGCATGGTCTTGAATCGAGCGGTGAGCTCGGCCGCCACGACCGGATGGCCCTGCATCCACGCGGCGCCGCCCATCGCTTCGTCCAGAATCGCCGCCATGCTGCCGCCGTGGGCGTGCCCCGGCGGGCCCTGCGTCCCCGGGCCGAAGACGACCTTGGCTCGCAAGCTTCGGTCCGCGTCGTGTCGGAAGTATCGAAGTGAGAGCCGACGGCCCGAGCTGTCCCCGGAGACGAAGGTGTCGTCCAGAATCATGTGCGGCAGGCGCACTGGCGACCACCCAGGCTGGGGGGTCTCCAGCCACTTCAGATCATCATCACTCAACATCGTTGCCTCCTTGGTTTCGTGTCGTATGGGGCCGCAGCGCGCCCAACTGTTCATAGGCTTCGACGCTGGGGCGAGGGCGCGAGCGTTCGGACAGCGCCCCCAGGCCGATCAGCGCAGAGAAGGCGTCGGCGATCTCCTCTGGGGTGCGTGGGCCACCAGCCTGGTACCAGAAGGCGACCGAGTTTGCGGCTCCGAACACGAACTTACGCACCAGGGACAGATCGAGCCCCTCGACCAGTTGTCCACTCGCCGCCGCGGCGTAGATGAGCCCGTCCCAGATCGACTCGTAGCGACGTCGTTCCTGCGCGAGAGCGGCCCGGCTCTCCGGCGACAACCGCTGCCAGTCGAAGAGCAGAACGAACACGGCGTCGTCCCCGTCCAGCAGTGTTCGCAGGTGGACCCTCATCGCCAGCCGCAGCCGCTCGACTGGATCGCTCGACACTTCGATCGCGTCGAACACGCGGACGCTGATGTCCTCGACCGCACGCTGCATGAGTGCAACGACGAGCGCTTCTTTGGTCGGGTAGCGGTACGTGACGCTGCCTGGAAACACACCGGCGGCGTCTGCGATGGCCCGTACTGACGCGCCGGCGACCCCATGCTCCCGAAAGAGCTTGGCCGCCGCCGTCAGCACGTGCGTGTCGATATCACCGGCAGTTCTCTTGGTCATTCGTACAAACCTGACATGCACAAGTAGCCCTTGTTCAGGCTAATCGCGGTGTTCCTTGTTCAAGTGTACAAGGATGGGTCGCGCTTCGCAAGCCCCGTACAGCATTCACTGAGGTCGCGCCCGCGGCATCTCACGCGAGCGCATCGACCGGCGGGCCCGAGACGCGACGACCTCCGGCCGTGGAAGCGGAAGCGCAGGGCGAGCGCCTGATTCCCAGCTGCTGCCCTCGGGAAGCAGGAAGCGCTTCCTGCTTCCGTTGGAAGCGCTTCCTGCTCGCTACCGCCGGATCTCGGCCCGGAGTGCGCGATCGAGCTGCTCCCCCAGTGCCTTCTCCGGTGCGAGCTCGGCCTTCGCCACCGTCCCGTGGGCTACGCCGAGGATCTCCGCCGCCTGCCGCTGCGAGAGACCACGCTCGCTGCGGAACCGAGCCAGCTCCCCTCCGGTCAGAGGCGCGGACGGCGTACCGCTCACATCGCCGGCCTGGGCTGCCGCACAACTGCGCTCCTGCTCGCGGCGGAAGTCGGCGATCAACCCGTCCAGCGCCACCTGTAGCGCCGGGCGCACCTTCTGCTTGGGGTTTGCCTCGGCCCGAGCGACCTCGACGGTGTCCACGCCGAGCTGCCCCGCCAGGACCCGCTGGGTGACGTTCAGCCGCCCTCGGAACATCGCCAGGTCGAAGCCGGTGAGGTCCCAGTCCTTCGGCCAGTGCGCGTCGGGGCTCCAGAACAGGCTCCCCGGAAGGGGCTCGAGCGGCGGTGGCCACCGGCCCACGGACATCAGCGCGGCGCGGTCCGCTGCCTCGATCGGCGTCTCGGCGGTGCCCTCGGCAACCGGCGCCGTGACTGCCCGCTCCAGCTCGGACCGTCGCTCGGGCTTCGGCTGGCGGCGGGCTGGCCTCGATGCGACAGCGGGCGCGGTCGCCCGAGCAGCACGAGCGGCCCGTGCTCTGAGCATCGCCACCCTCGCCTCGACCTCCGCGGCCTTCGCGTTCGCAAGCCAAGCTGCGGCGGCACGCTCCTCCTCGGCCACTCGCCGAGCGCGCTCGCGAGCCTGCTGCTGGGCCTCGTCGCGCTGGCGGCGCGCAGCCTCCTCGCGTGCCCTGGTGCGCCGCAGAGTCTCGCGTTCCGCCCGACGCTCCGCCTCACGCCGCGCGATCTCCGCGCGGTCGGCTCTCGCCCGGCGAGCGGCGTCCAGGGCGGCCACCCGCTCCTCGATCTGCTCGATGAGGTCCCGGGCGCGCATGCCGGCAACGCCAGTGAGCTCCCCCTCCGCCAGCTGATCCACGTAGACCGCCTGCATCTCGCGCAACGCTGACACGTCCGACGACGTGCGGATCCGCGCCCGCTCCGAGCGGTAGGCGGCCTCGACCCGCGCGATCACGTCCTCGTAGTCCTCGTCCTCGTCCAGGTCGAACTCGTCCCAGCCCTCGTCTTCCTCATCATCGTATGGCCACATGTCGAACTCCTCGGGCGCAGTGGCCCACGTCGTCGCTCGGTCCCACGGAAGGCCGGACCACCCGGACCACCTGGAAACCGAAGCAGGAAACCAATCTCTCGGGCGGTCCACCCTCCGGACAGCCCGGACCACCTGGACCGCCGCCGGTCCACCCGGTCTGCCCTCTCGCGAGCCTGGACCACGCCATTCAATCCTCCGATCCGGCGTTGCTCGCCTGGTCCGGGCGGTCCGGTCGCTCCCAGCACCAGACGCGACGCGACCCCTCGGCACGCGGGCGGGTCTTCGTGCAGCCCAGCCGGGCGAGCGCCTTGCCCACCCGCTGGCGACGCCGCGCGTCCCACCGGTCGAACGGCAGGCCCAAACCGTCGCGCAGGGCGTCCTCGACCGTGAACGGCCGGTCCTGCAGGTCGACCCACGGAGCGAGCGCGCTCTCCCACGCCTCGGGCACCTCGAACTGGCGCTGCGCCTCGACGAGCAGCGCGGCGTGCTCGGCGTCCAGGTGCCACGGCTCACCGGCGCGGTACCGCGTTAGCGCCTCGGCGAACAGCTGATCCCGATCGCGATCGAGCCCGTCCACGTCCGGCTCGCCGACCAGCACGGTCCAGAACCGACGGGCCCCGGTGGGGTCCGTCAGCACCTCGGTGTTGTTGGACGTCGCCACGAACACCACCTGGCGCGGGTGGTCCTCGGCGAGGCGGCCGAAGGGCCGGCGGTAGCGGTCCGTCCTGCTGGTGATGAACGCCTTGCGCGCGTCGTCGGACGCCTTCTTCAGCGACTCGCACTCGGCCAGCTCGTAGATCCACTTCCCGTGCAGGTTGATGAACGCGTCCTTGTTCCCGATGTCGAAGGTCGAGTCGCCGAACCACGCGCGATCCGGGACCAGGGCCGCGCAGGCACGCGACTTCCCGACGCCCTGCTGGCCGATGAGCATGAGCATCGTGTCGAGCTGGCAGCCGGGCTCGAACACGCGGGCGCAGGCCCCGATCAGCCAGCCCCCGCTGAACCTCCGATGCAGCGGCGTGTCCTCGGCGCCGAAGTAGGTCGCCAGCAGCCCGTCCAACCGCGGCTTCCCGTCCCACTGGAGCCCGTCCAGCCAGTCGCGGACAGGGTGGAAGGCGTGCTCCTCGGCGACGACGTTCACCGCCCGGTGCAGGTTGTCGGCCGCGCCCCGCACTCCGTAGACCTCGTCGAGCCAGATCGCGAGCCGGCTCAGGTCGTTGTCCCGCAGACTCTGGCCGTCGAGGAGGACCACCGCCTCGAACTCCGACCAGCGGAGACGCCCTTGCCAGCGGGGGTCGCCCTTGAGGACGTGCGCCATGTTCCGCAACGACCCGACGGGCTTCTGCTTGTCCGTCACGTCGAGGCCAGCGAGCACGTCGGGATCGGGTTCCCGTTCCACGACGACGCCCGCGACTGCGGCACCACGGTCTTCGGCATGCGTGCTCATGCGGCCCTACCCTGGAGGAGCTCGGCGAGCGGGCCCTCCCATCTGCAGGTCCCTCGGTGATTGCACCGCGCCCACCGTAGTCGCCGAGGCTCGAGGTAGAACCAAACGGACGCGCGGCCACAGCCCGGGCACATGGCATGGGTGGCCCGACGATCGGCACCGGTGCCGACGAGGCGAGCGCCCAGCTCCGCAGCGACCCGGTCCCGGGCGTCGGGGTCATGTCCAAGGCGAATCGCGACCGCGCGATCGCTCAGCCTTGCGGGGACGCGCAAGACCGCGGCCGGAACCGGCGGGGGCGGCGGTTCCTCAGGCACCAGGTCGAGCAAGGCGCCCACCTGGACGCGAGAGTCGTGGAGGACGCCGGGTGCTGGCACCGCCGGGCGGAAGTACAGCCGGGACGGATCCTTGCAGGCCGGATCCGCCTCGGGAGTCCTCGCGGCGGCCTTGGCCCAAGCATGGCTCCAGAGCTGAGCGGGCACCGGGCGCGCCAGCGGCAGGACCAGGCGGTACCTTGGGGACCCGGAGCGGTGCGACCATGTGGTGTGCATCACCGCAAGCAGGCCCGGCCATCGCGCGAACGCCGCATCGGGATCGCCCTCGTCGACGTCGAACACCAGGCAGCCGACAGAGAGGACGGTGTCCGCACGTCGAGGGGCTCGGGGCACGAAGGTCGCCGGAGACCAGGCCGGGAGCGAGCGCTTGTCCGGCACCTGGAGCACCGGGAAGGTGGTCAGCGCGCGGACCAGGCCCCCGACGGAGCAACGGACCCGCTTGGGAGCGACGTCCCAGACGTTCGTGAAGGTCGAGATCTCGAGGTCCCGAGACAGCATGTCGATCGGCATGGCGGTCCTCACGCAGCGCGGGCGATGGGGTGACAAGCGGCGACGGCGACGACCTTCGTGGGCTTCCGCCCCCGGCGAGGTGCCTCCGCCTCGGTTTCTGCGGGGACCTCGGCGAGCACGGTGCGGCCAGCGCGGAGGTCCGCGGCGATCAGCGTGGCGAGGAGTCGCAGCCCCTCGTGGGGCGACTCGGCGCTCATGGTTGGGCTCCGTCGGGCACGCGGTCCCAGATCTGCGCCTCGACCAGGCCGGTCAGCGCCGGCGCGGCCAGCAATGCCCTGCGGACCTGCGGCGAGAGCGGGCGCTTGCGGTGGACGAGCTGGCTCCAGTAGGAGCGCGACAGCCCGAGCGTGTCCGCGAAGTCCGCGTGGGTGAGATGATGCTCCTCCAGCCGTCGGACGACGGTGGCGGCGTTGAGCCAGAAGCGCGAGGTGGTGACCGGGTGATTGACCATGATTACTCCAATGTACGCATAGACAATCACCCCGGAAGAGGCCTTCGGCAAGAGCATGGCGTTGCCATCCTGTTCGCAAACGCAATCGTCATCGAGTTGCGACTTGTGAATACCCTTGCGACCGGCGCTCCCGAGTCGTAGCCTCGGGGGGTGAAGGACCTCGCCGCCGCACTCCGCCCTCTCGGGCTGGCCCCGGTGCCACGGGCTGGCGGAGACCGCGCAGCCGCGAGCGACGCCCCCGACTACGCGACAGGCGATCGCGAGCTGTTCGTGGACGTCGCCGCCAGCCACGGCGGCACGCGCGATCTCCGCGCCAGCGTGGTCCAGCTCGCACTGCGGGCGCACGGACGGGAGGGGCGGGGCGTGCTCCTGGTCCAGCGCACGAGGATGTCCGCCGCCGGCATGCGGGCCGAGTGGGACCGCCTGCTCGAGGTCCTGGCGCCCGAGATCGCGGCGCGGCTCGGTCTGGTCGCACTGCTCGACGACGGCGCCGTGGTCGTGCCAGACGGGCCAGTCCTCCAGGAGCTCGTGGCCGCCGCCGCCAAGGCCGGGACCGCCGGGAAGCGCGTTCGCGTGGATCGCTCCTTCGAGGTGATGCGCGTCCTGCTGGCGCGGTGGCTGATGCGGCAGGGGCGGATCGCGATCGGCGAGCTCGGACGACAGGCCGGGCTGTCGCACCCGTCGGTGAGCAAGGCGCTCGCCGCGCTGGGCGATGCGGTGGAGCGGAAGCCCGACCGGAGCGCCATCCTTCGGACGTTCCCCCACGAGCAGTGGGCGCGCCTGCTCGCCCTCGCCCCGAGCGTGCGCCAGACCACCGCGTTCGTCGCCGGGCGCTGCCGGATCATCGAGCCTCGGGAGCTACTCGATCGGCTCGCCGATCTCCGGCCCCCTGGTGTTGCAGCGGGCGGCGCAGTCGCTGCCCGCCACTGGCACCCGGGGCTCGAACTGCCGCTGCTCCAGCGGGTCGACCTGTCGGTGCACGCCCCGGACGGCCCGATGGACACGGCCTTCGTCGGGGAGCTCGACCTCGGGCTCGCTCAGGCGCCCACCGGGACGACGCCCCTGCTTGTCCTGCACGCCGTTCCGCGCGCGGAGAGCCTGTTCACCCCGAGCCACGGCCCCGGCCTTCCGATCGCTGACCCGGTCGATGCGCTGCTCGATCTCCATGAGGCGGGCCTCGATGAGCGTGCCTCAGCGCTGGTCCGCGCTCTCCGAGGTGAAGCGTAGAAGCGGATGGCCCGCACGATTGCGCCCGCGAACACAGGACCGGGCCGGGAACCTCGGGGGGAGCCTTGACACGCGGGATCCCGTGGGCAAAGACTTCAACTGATGATCGATCGACGCGAGATCACGTTCCGAGGCCGATCAACGGCGGAGAGAGCTGTTGGGAAGCCCTGACTTCACACATCCCCCTGTGGTCGAAGTCGCGTTGTCGGTGCAGTTCGCGCCGCTCCAGGCGATGACGACCGCCCACGTCGCCCACTACTGGGAGTCGATCCGCGATCGCTTCCCGGGATGGACGGAGGCGCGACCGATCGATCAGGTGGTGGAGATGTTCGGCGCGCCGCGATTCGGGCTCCCGCGGTTCGCCTTCAACATCGAGGGCGGGGTCGTTCCCCACCGCGCCCTCTTCCAGGACGCAGCAGGCGCCGAGCTGGTCCAGGTCCAGCGAGATCGTTTCGTTCGAAACTGGCGCCGGCACACCGCCGACGGAGCCGAGTACCCGCGCTTCCCCACGCTGCGGAAGAAGTTCGAGGCCGACCTGGACAAGTTCATCGACTTCTCGGTAGGCCAGGACCTAGGCGTGCCCGAGTTCAACCAGTGCGAGATCACCTACGTGAACCACCTGCCAGCGGGCGAAGGCTGGGCTCGACAGGGCGAGGTGCACAAGGTGCTGGGCATCCTGGGGCGGCAGTCCTCCGACGACTTCCTCCCCGAGCCCGAGAACGTCGAGGCGACCTTCAGGTACGTCTTCCCTTGGCCAGACGAGCGCGAGCCGGCTGGGCGCCTGCACGTGAAGGTCAGTCCGATGCACCGGCTCGCGGATGGAGCCCCCCTCATCGCGGTGACGCTCACTGCGCGCGGTCGCCCACGGGGCACGGACGCGGCGGCGGCGCTACGGTGGATGGACGTAGGGCACGACTTCCTGGTCAACGCCTTTGCCTCGATGACGAGGCCCGAGATGCACAAGCTGTGGGGACGAAGCGATGTACGCTGACGCTGCAACGATCGAGCTGACCAGGCCCTTCTTTGCGGAAGACGCCTCCCCGGACCGATCCGTTCCGTTGATGTCCGTCGCCCGGCCGGATCCGCGGTTGGTCGTGCTCGCCGAGAAGTGCAGCGGCTTCCTGGACTTGCCGGAGAACTGGAACTCGTACAGGGCGAGGCGGATCGACGCATCGCTTCTACGGGATGGGCTCAACATCCTCACGATGATGCTTAGTCCTGGGACGCGCACTCCCGACGTGGTGCCGACGGCACGTGGGGGCATCCAGATCGAGTGGCACGACGCGGAACGAGACCTCGAGATCGAGATCCGCGGACTCGGTCAGTACCGGGTCTTTCACCGAAAGGGCGACGAGGACGAGGAGTTCGACGTCTTGGACGACCTGTCCAGGCTGTTGCCCCTCGTCCACTCGTTCAAGGGATGAGCGGCCATCGTGGTGACGGACGAGCCGACAGACGTACCCGTCGCTGCTCATCTCTGGCGTCGTGTCCCAGAGTGGCACTGGGTGGACAACGGCAAGGGGGGCAAGCGGCCATCCTCCGCCGCCTTCGAGGACGACCCTGACGGGAGCCCGACCTCCGTCACGATCGCGGAGGAGTCCACCATCTCCAGGTGCCTGGACCCCGTTCGCGCCCTGCCCAAGCTCTTCGCCGTGGCCGAGTTCCCATCGCAGGCGGTACGGGAGAAGGGGCTGACCCTCCGCCGCGATCCGACCGAGGACGAACCGGCGCACGCGGTGATGGAAGGGAACAAGACGAAGTCGGTTCGGAATCACCTCGTGCGGAACTCGAAGTGGGCACACGAACCGAATGCGCCGTACCCAGCTCCCGAAGCTCCCGAAGCTCCCGAAGCTCCCGAAGCTCCCGAAGCTCCCGAAGCTCCCGAAGCTCCCGAAGCTCACGAGCCTTCCTACGAGCCCGAGCTCGCTACCGAAGACGAACGGGAGGCCAGCACGGACGGGGTGGCTGACGCACCGCCCAGCGCTCCTGAAGCCTCCTCGGCAGCGCCGGCAGACGAAGTGGACGGCCAGTCAGCCGCGGGGCTCGGAACGGTCCTGGTCGTGATCATTGGGGCCGGCCTGGTTGTCGGGCTGCTGGCCCTCGGGGTCTGGCTCCTCGCCTGACGCGGGCAACGACGCCTGTGATGGCCTGACGACCTCCTTGACTACGACCGCGCATGGAGTAATGTTCGCAAAAGCAATCAGCGGAGTCCCGCCATGCCGCGAACCCCCTCCAAGCCCGAACCCTCCGGCACCCTCGTCGAGCCTACCCCGCTCGCACGCGCCGTCGGGGAAGTCGCCTTCTATCGCGAGCACAACCCCGAGTTCGGCCCCTACCTCCGCAGCCTGCGGGAGGATCGCGGCCTCTCCCTCCGGGACGCCGCCGACCAGCTCGGCCTGACCTTCGCCAAGCTCCAGAAGATGGAGACCGGCGGCCGCTTCCGCATCGACAGCCTGAACCTCCTCGGCGACATCGCGGATCTCTACGTGCGCCCCCGCGCCGAGGTCCTCGAAGCCGCCGGCATCCGCGTCCTGGAGCCGCACGCCGTCGCCGCCGAGCTCGACGAGGACGCCGCCTTCGCCAGCCTCGTTCTTCATCCCGCGCTGCGCCCGCTGCGCATGGACGACCGCTGGCTCGACGCGTTCTCTCAACTTCAGAAGAAGCAGTGGGTCGAGTTCGCGAAGCGCCTGGAGGCCTTCTTCCATGCTGGCGGCAGCATCGCCGCCATCCTCGAGCCCGAGCCGCCCGAGGACGACCAGTGACCGTCCCGACCGCCACCCCTGCGATCCCGCGCGTCGCGATCTACGCGCGCTGCTCCGCCGAGAAGCAGGCCGAGAAGGACCTCTCCATCCCGGCCCAGCTCGACTGCTGCCGGGCCGGTGCCCAACAGCGCGGGTGGGAAGTGGTCGCCGAGTACATCGACGCAGCGGAGTCCGCGACCACCGACGACCGCCCGCAGTTCCGCGAGATGATCGCCGCCGCGCGCCAGAAGCCGCCGCCCTTCGACTACATCGTGGTCTGGAAGTTCAGCCGCTTCTCCCGCAACCGCGAAGACAGCGTCCTGTACAAGCGGATGCTGGAGCGCAACCGGGTCCGCGTCATCTCGCTCAACGAGCCCGTGGACGATTCGCCCGCCGGCCGGATGCTCGAAGCCATCCTCGAGTCTGTCGACGAGTTCTACAGCCAGAACCTCGCCCAGGACATCAGCCGTGGCCTCCGCAAGAACGCGTCGATGGGCTTCCGCAACGGTGGTCCGCCTCCCATCGGCTACCGCAAGCAGCGCACCGGCCCCTCCGAGGGCGCGCCGCGCATCATCCTGGAACCCGACCCACAGTGGGCGCCCCTGGTCCAGCGCATCTTCCGCATGGCGCTCGCCGGCGAGGGGGTCACCGCCATCGCGGCCACCTTGAACGCCGAGGGCGTCCGAACGCCCCGAGGCAAGGCTCTGCTCAAGACGACCATCCACAAGCTGCTCACCAACGACGTGTACCGGGGCGTGCTCACCTGGGGCGTGAAACGCACCGGCCTGCAGAAGCACAAGCCGCCCGAGCCGATCAAGGTCGAGGACGCCCACGAGGGCCTCGTCACCCGCGAGGAGTTCGAACAGGTCCAGCGGATGCTCGCCGAGCGCGCCCCCGACGTGGTCTCGGCCAACACCCTCGCCAACGACTACCTCCTGGGCGGGCTGATCTTCTGCGCCCGCTGCGGCGGGATGTTCATCGGCCACAACGCGCGGTCCGGTGCCTACCGTTACTACGCTTGCCAGACCAAGAAGAAGCTCGGCGCCAGCGCCTGCGACGCGAAGTCCCTGCCGAAGGACGAGACCGAGGCCGCGGTCATCGGCCTGCTACGCGACGAGCTGCTCACCCCCGCGTACATCAAGCAGCTCGTCGATCTGGTCAACGAGGAGGCCGACACCGCCGGGGCAACCGCCCGCGCCCAGGTGGACGCCGTCGCCGCCCAGCTCGCCGAGGCGAAGCGCCGGCTCGACAACCTGTATCGGGCCATCGAGGACGGCGCGCTCGACCTGTCGATCCTCGCCCCTCGCATCCGCGAGGTGAAGGCTCAGGTCGACGAGCTCACCGCGACCCACGCCGCCCTGTGCAGCGCCGGCACGCCTGTCGTCCGCCTCGCCGACCACGCGACCATCACCCGCTACGTCGAGCGTCTGCAGACAGCGCTGGCGACGGGCTCGGTGAACACCCAGAGGGCCATCCTGCGCTCGTGGATCTCCCGCATCGAGGCGGACGGCACGACCCTGACGGTGACGTTCACGCTGCCGCCCGACGTGGGCGGCGGGAACAGTGCCGGAAATCCAACGAACAAGGGGCAGAACCCCGGCTTGACCGAAGTTCTGCCCCGTGTCGCGAATGGTGGAGGCGGCGGGAGTCGAACCGTGAGGAGCACCCTACTCAGAGCGGGCTTTCTTCGGTGGTTTGTCAGGACTCATGGGGATTCTCGCTGCTCTCCTCGTCTCTCGGTGCTTTGGGATGGCTCACGGTAGGACCTGGTCTCTCGCGGTGTCTCGGGCTCGAAGTGGGCCCAATCTGGTCCGAATCGGGCCGCGGGATTGAGGAGCGGTCGAGCGCATCGTCGAGAGCACTCGTGAGCCCCGGACCATGCTTCGCTCTAGGTAACGCCGGGAGGAAGTCCCAGATTCTCGAGGAAGTGGTGATGGTGCTCGGCGATGGTCCTGTGTCGCTCCCTGACGAACCCGCTTCCGTCTCCACTTCCAAGAATGTCCCAAGCCGCATCGCCGATCAGGTGTTGGCTTCGCAAGGCCGCGTTCGTGTGCAAAGGGTGTCCTGTGGCCTCCCCTCGGTGGCGCGCGTCGAGGGCAGCCAGGAAGGCCTCTTCCTGGTCGGATTCCACGAGGAAGGCGTTGCCTAGGTCGCGGGCAAGGACTGCTGGAAGATCGGGAATCCCCCGCGTCAGGGCGCGTGCCGCTTGCGCCTCCAAGCGCCGCTGCACACCATCGTCGCGTCGCTGGATCTCGAACAGCTCCAACGTGACCGCGCGGACCAACGCACCGCGCGGATCTGCCGTGGCCGGTAACGCCGCCGGCTTTGTGTTCTGAACTCGCCATGGCCACGGCTGCGTTGCCCCCCCGGCGAGTCCTCGAAGGTAGGTCAGCATCCCTTTCATCCGGTAGCCGCTGATTCCGGCGAAGGTCGTCCATGCCGTGGTCCACCAAAACCACTGAACGAGTGCATCGTCTACAGCGGGAGAACGTCGGGGGAATCGTCGCACGACGTCAGCCAGAATCACGGCTTGGTACGTATAGGGAAGCAGATCGAGCGACACAACTCCGCATCGATCCGCCAGGAACTCTCCTGCGCCCACCAATCCCGAGATCGAATCGGCGAGAAGGTGAGGCTGGCTGCGTAGGCGCTCCCCCAGTGCCTTCGCATCGCGATCGTAGACGTCGAAGTCGAAGGCCTCCCTGAGAACCGCCAGCACATACTTCTCGTCGAGGTCCTCCCACCCGATGCGACCTAGCGCCTCCTTGGCCTCGTCGAGTTGGCCTCGAAGATTGTAGTCTTCCTTCCAAGTGATCGCGACCACGAGGTCAAGATCGGACATGCGTGTGCCTTCGGTGTTGAGCAGGCCGAAAGTCCTGATTGCCTCATCAACTTCATCCGTCACCATCGGGATGATGGGCAGTTTGTACTCGCGAATCGACCTGACCAGTGCATCGCTGCGGCGAAGAAGCAAGTCCAGCTTCGGGTGCTCCATGCCCCGCTGGAAGCGGAGCAAGGCCACGCTGTCGAGCAGCAGGTGCCCGGGAACAACGACAGAGCGCTCTCCATCGTCGACCTCGTTGAGGAAGACCCACTCCTCCTCGATCAGGTGGTACCCCAGTGCCCACCGGTTGCCATTCTCATCTGGCTCCGTCGTGCCCGGTTCTCCGGCGCGAAGGGCGGCGTAGAGCGTAGACATCCGCTGAAAGCCATCGAGGAGGTACTGGCGTGTTCCCGCGGAAGGCCGAGAGTCCAGTGTATGAGGGCCGATCTCAGACCTATGCGGGATCTCGACCGTTGTACGCCACGCCATGACAGCTCCGATCGGATACCCCTGCGAAACGCTCTCCAGCAGTTTGCGGCGTTGATCATCGGTCCAGCGAGGGGGACGCTGGAAGTCGGGAACGAGGAGCTCACATCGCTCGATTTGCTCAAGGATCTGGTGCAGGTACTGGACCTGCGGCTCACTGGCGTAGGACGGTGCAGCCATGACTACAGTACTCCGAGCAGGCGCTGGAACAGTGGCGAGAGTTCGGCGTGTACGCCGTAGGCACGAAGGTCAGCTTCTGTTGCGTGCTGGAAGGCTTCCCAGGTGGACGACCCAAGGGAGAACTCCAGCGCTGCCTGCGCCTCCGGACTTAGGGGTCCATATCGCGCACGTTCGGCCGGTCGCAGACCACTCTTCAGGTGGTGGTGGTGCTGCCGCTCTGATGGAAGCAGTTCGAATTGCGCGACATGAGGCAGTTTCTTGATGCGGTGCGCGACCGAAAGGCCCAAGACCCACGCGCGGAGAGCCGACGGCGGCAGGTAGTTTTCGGCCATACGCCGATCGAGGAC
>JAWKRP010000043.1:0-41728 GCA_041389565.1 Myxococcota bacterium | reverse complement strand
GTGCAGTACACCTGGGGCAGCGACGACGACGGCACGCTGCGCCGGGTTCGCACCACGTACTCGCCCGTCCGGAATCCCGCGTTCGACGTCACCCCCGCGGAGCTCGTCGCCGGATTCATCACTCAGTACGGGATCTTTCCGGCATCGACTGCAGGCGTTCGAGCAGCGCTCGCCCACACCCGATGAAGCCCCACAGGACTGAACACATGCGCGTCCCTCACCTGCTCCTCCCGCTCGTCGCCCTCCTGGGCTGCCCTAGCCCTCCGGTCGATGACGAGGCCGACACCGACACCGACGCGGATGCCGACACCGACACTGATGCCGACACCGACACCGATGCTGACACCGACACCGATGCCGACGCCGACACGGATACCGACGTCCAGGTCCACTCCCTGGCCTGCCCCATCGAGGCGGCCCTCTGGCGCGTGTCGAACCCCGGAACCGCGTCGTTCACGGTCGACACGGTCTCGGCCGCCACCACGTTCGACCCGATGTTCGAGGCCTACGAGGTCGACACGTGGCCCGCGAGCTTCGGGGGCGACTTCCGGGCCGTGCTCCCGCTGATCGTCTCCGTCGACGACACGTTCGACTGCACGTTCCCGCCCGCCGAGTACCAGTGCCCCCAGGGCGAGGTCCCGGGGAACGGGGAGGACTTCCTGCTCGCCGTGTTCGCGGCGTCCTACAACTGCGCCGCCGACACGGTGGAGTTCACGCTCGACGCACCCGGCTCGACGCTGACCTATCTCGGGAACGTCGAGGCGCTCGGCCCGGCTTCCCCGTAGCGTCAGCCCCGACCCGTCAGCCGAACAGCTTCGACGCGACGGCGGCCGGACGGGCGCGCATCTGGTCGAGCCAGGCCTTCAGGCGCGGCTCCTCGGCGAGCTGCTGGCCCGCGTCGGCGTAGTGCAGCGACGCCGCCACCTGGATGTCGACCGCGCAGAACCCGGCCTCGAGCACGGTGTCGCGGTCGGCGAGAGCGGCCCGGAGTGCGGGCATCACGGCACGGCTCAGGTCGCGGGACGCCTGGAGCCGGCGAGCCGGACGGTCTTCGGGCTTCACGTCGGGACGCACGAACTCGAAGCAGAGCGGGTCCATCGTGGCGGACGCCATGGCCATCCAGGACGCGTACCCGTCGGCGGTGTGCGTGGACGGGTCGAGCGACGCCGTGCCGTACTTCCGTCCGAGCCAGTCGAGGATGACGGAGGTCTCGCAGAGGGTCGTGCCCTCGGCCTCGATCGCGGGCACCTTGCCGAGGGGGCTGATGGCCCGGAACTCCGGGGTGTCGAGCTCGCCTTCGCGCCACTTCAGCCAGCGATCCTCGAACGGTACGCCCAGCTCGTGGAGCATCCAGCGCACCCGCCCCGACCGATCGACCGGCGCGATTCCGTACAGCTTCAGCATCGGCTCACTCTCCTGGCTCGAGCACGAGGTCGAGGACCTCGGAGACCGTCTCGACGAAGTGGAAGCGCAGATCCTTCCGGAGCTCGGGCGCGATGTCCTCGAGGTCGTTCCGGTTGCGTGCGGGCAGCACGATGTCGGTGACCCCGGCACGGCGCGCCGCCAGCGCCTTCTCCTTGATGCCGCCCACGGGGAGCACCCGCCCCCGCAGGGTGATCTCGCCGGTCATCGCCCAGTTCGTGCGGAACTTGCGGCCCGTGACGATGCTCACCAGCGCGGCCACCATCGTGACGCCCGCGGACGGACCGTCCTTCGGGATGGCCCCCGCCGGGACGTGCAGGTGGAACTCCGCCTCGAACGCTTCTTCCGGGACGCCATAGTCGGGCGCGCGCGTGCGGAGCCAGCTCATCGCGGCTTCGGCGGACTCCTTCATCACGTCGCCGAGCGACCCGGTGAGCTTCATCGACCGCTTGCCCGGCATCCGGGTGGCCTCGACGAACAGGATCTCCCCGCCCGCGGCCGTCCATGCGAGCCCGATCACCACTCCGGGGCTGTCGACCCGCTCCGCGAGCTCGCCGTAGTAGCGCGGCGGACCGAGGAACCGCGGCACGGCGGCTTCGGTGATGCGCACCTTCTCCACGCCGTCTTCGATGATCTGCCGCGCGACCTTGCGGTGGACGCCTGCGAGCATGCGATCGAGCTCGCGAACACCGGCCTCACGCGTGTAGTCACGCACGATGCGCGTCAGCGCGGCCTTGTCGATCTTGATCTTCGACCGCGCGAGCCCGTGCGACTCGGCGAGCTTCGGGAGCAGGAAGCGCCGCGCGATCTCGAGCTTCTCCTCTTCGGTGTACCCGGGGATCTCGATGATCTCGAGGCGGTCGAGCAGCGCGTCGGGGATGGGCTCCTGGAGGTTCGCGGTGCCGATGAACAGCACCTGCGACAGGTCGACCGGCAGATCGACGTAGTGATCCTGGAACGTGTGGTTCTGCTCGGGATCGAGCACCTCGAGCAGCGCGGACGCGGGGTCGCCGCGGAAGTCGTTCCCGACCTTGTCGAGCTCGTCGAGCACGATGACGGGGTTCGCGCTTCCGGCCCGGGTGAGCGCGCGGATCACGCGGCCCGGGAGCGCGCCGATGTAGGTGCGGCGGTGCCCGCGGATCTCGGTCTCGTCCTTCACGCCGCCCAGCGCCACCCGCCCGTAGTTCCGGCCGAGCGCGCCCGCGATGGACTTGCCGAGGGAGGTCTTCCCGACGCCCGGTGGACCCACGAAGCACAGCACGGGGCCCTTGGACGTGGGGTTGAGCTGGCGCACCGCGAGGTACTCGAGGATGCGCTCCTTCACCTTCTGGAGCCCATGGTGGTCGGCGTCGAGCACCTTCTGGGCGCGGGAGAGATCGGTGACGTCCTGCGTGTGGATGCCCCAGGGCAGATCGCAGATCGTCTCGAGCCACGTGCGCAGGACCGTGTACTCGGCGGTGTCGCTGTGGATGCGGCGCAGACGGCCCAGCTCGCGGAGGGCCTCCTCGCGGACCTCGTCGGGCATGCTCGACTCGGCGATGCGCTTCTCGAACAGCTCACCGTCCTCGTCGGCGCTCGCGGCGTCGCCGAGCTCCGCCCGGATGGCCTTGAGCTGCTCCTTGAGCTGGAACTCCCGCTGCGACTTGTCCATCGCGGACTGGACGCGCTGGTTGATCTCGGTGGCGATGCGCTGCTGACCGAGCGCGACCGCGATCTGCTCGAGAGCGAGCTCGAGCCGGCCCACGGGGTCGGTCTGGAGGAGGCCCTCGGCACGCTCGTCGTACGAGAGGTCGAGGTTGCCGAACACCTGGTCGGCCAGGCGCAGCGGGTCGGCGCTGTCGGCCCCCATCACGTCGTGATCGGACGGCGAGACGCCCGTGCCGAGCATGTACTCGCGGAACCGCACGTCGAGCTCGCGGGCGAGGGCCTCGAAGCGCACGCGATCCGCGGGCTCCTCGGGCACCTGATCGGCCTGGACGAGCAGCACGCCGTCTTCGAGGATGGGCTCGTCGACCTCGACCCGCTCGAGGCCCTCGAGCAGCACGCGGACCGCGCCGTCGGGCATGCGGATGACGCGCAGGATCTGACACACCACGCCGACCGCGTGGTAGTCGGCGCCCTCGGCATCGAGGTCTTCCGGCTCGACCTGTTGGATGGCGACGAGCGGCTCGCCGCTCTCGAGCACCCGCGTGATCGCGTTGATCTCGACCCCCCTCCCGAAGTGGGCCGGGCGGAAGGTGCCCGGGAACAGGACGATCTCGCGCAGCGGAAGTGCGACGTTCACTGAGCCTCCGTGGGAACGGCTCGGCCCGCACACAGGAGCGGCCCGAACCGGGTGGCTAACGTGGACCCTCTTGCGTCTCCAGATCCTCGATGGCCTCGCGGATCACTCCGACCATGGGCATCAGCTGCCAGCGCTCGGCCTCCTCGAGGGCGCGACCGAGCTGCGCACGGGCCTCGGGGCTCCCCGTCTCCTTGAGGTGACGCGCGAGCAGCCACGCACCCGTCGTCGCGATCTCGGCGTCTCCGAGCTCGCGCGCACGCTCGGTGGCCGCGACGAGGCGCGTGGTGTCGGCCTCTCCGCGCGTGGCGTCGATGAACCCGAGGTACACGTCGTTCAGCACGACGCCGCGCTCCCACCCGATGCGCTCGGCGAGCTCGCGGCTGCGGCTGAACGCGACGTGTGCGCGCGACCAGTGGGCCTTCTGGAAGTGCACATCGCCGACGTTGTGGTGGTTGATCACGACCCCGCGGGAGTACCCGATGCCCTCGCGCACCTCGAGCGCGCGGCGGTAGTAGAACAGCGCGTCGTCGGGCTTTCCGGACCAGCTGTACAGCAGGCCGATGTTGTTCAGCACACGCCCTTCGAGGATGCGGTCCTTCGCCTTGCGGGCCGCACGGAGCGCGCTCCGCAGCAGAGGCTGGGCGCGGTCGAGCTCGTTCGTGCGGATCCAGCGGTTCGCGAGACCGATCTGGCAGCGCGCCGTGAGCGCGGGGTCTCCGGACGCACGGTCGAGCACGGCCTTCCACAGCTCCTCCGCGACCTCGTTGCGGCCCTGCTCGAACGCGAGGGTGGCGCTGGCCTCGAGGGCTTCGAGCTCGGCGTCGGGCTCGTCTTCCATCGGGAGCATCGCGCGCGCCGACCCGAGGTGGGCGCTCGCGAGCTTCAGGTCGCCGCGCTCGAGATAGCTGCGCCCGAGCTGGATGTGGCAGCGCACCTCGATCCACGGCAGCCCGGCGTCACTCGCGATGTCGAGCGCCAGCGACAGCGAGCGCGTGCCGCGGGGGTGCTCGCCGAGCAGCATGCTCACCGACCCGGACTTCAGGTTGAGCGAAGCCTCCCCCTGCACGCGCGCATCGAACAGATCGGGGTCCGCGGGCCCCTCCGCGATCCACGCGAGCCCGCGCTCGTACAGCTCGCGGGCCTCTTCGAGCCGACCGGCACGCTCGCGCGCGATCCCGGCGATCTGGGCGTACCGCGCAGCATCCACGTGGCGGTCGCCCCGGGAGCAGTGGACCGCCAGCACATCGGCGAACCGCTCCAGGCTCTCGGCGTGCACGGCTTCGATCGCTTCCGCGACCAGCCGGTGGTACTGCCGGCGCTGCACGCCGAGGATGCCGCGCAGGGCGGCCTCCCGGACGAGCTCCGTGGCGAGCGACCAGCCCTCGTCGGTGCGGAGCACGAGGCCTCGCGCGACGAGCTCCATCAGCAGGGGCGTGGGGTCGTCGAGGCCCGCGGCACGGGCCAGCACCTCGGCCGTGAACGTGGTGCCGATCACGGCGGCGAGCTGCAGGATGCCCTTGCTGGCGGCGTCGAGGGCGTCGATGCGCGCGCTGATCAGGGAGTGCAGGTTGTCGGGGAGGGCGACCGCGCGACCGGAAAGGACCGCGTGACCGTCGCGGACCACGAGCTGCTCGCGCTGGAGCAGGTACTTCACCATCTCCTCGATGTAGAGCGGGTTCCCCTCGCACGTGTCGGCGACGAGCTTCGTGAGGGCGTCGTCGACCGACTCGACCTCGAGCAGCGCCTTGAGCATGCGGTCCTGGGCCGCGGCGTCGAAGGCCACGAGGGGCACGGGCTCGCATACGTCGACGAGCACCTCGTGCAGCGGCGGACGCCACACCACGAGGTAGAGGAGCGGTGCGTCGGCGGTCTGGCGGATGAGCTGCCCGAGCACCTGGAGGTCGCGCGGGCCCATGCCCTCGGCCTCGAGCGCGAGGATGGCCGCGCCGGCGTCGGAGAGGCCGCGCATCAGGCCCTCGAGAGCGAGCACCACCTCCGATCGCTCGGGGGACACGAGGCTGGACGCGCCCGCGATCCAGGTGAGGACCTCGACTTGGCGCTCGGTGAGGCCGAGCTCGCCGGCTCGCGCGATGGACGCGCGGATCTCGGTCTCCGGGGCCTCGGGATCGAGGTCCAGCACGACCTGGACGAGCTCGCGGAACGCCTGCCCCCCGCGCCACGACTCGCACCGGACGACATGGAACGGAATCGTGCGGCGCTGAGCCAGCTGCTGGACCTCGCGGACCAGGCGCGTCTTCCCGGAGCCCAGCGGACCGACGAGCGCGAGCGCGGCCCCCTGCCCCATCGCGAGGCGCTCGACCGCGCGGATGAGCTGCTCGATCTCCTCGCCCCGGCGGAGCCACGGACCGCGACGGGCCATGCGGAGCCCTTCGCGTCGGCCTTCCAGGAGGTAGGACGGCAGGTGGTCCTTTCCGCCACGGGACGGGATCATCGGCCCCTGGCGGAGGCGGAAGTCGGCCACCATGCTCGACAGGACCCGCTGGGAGACCAGGATCTGACCGTGGTCGGCCGCGGCGGACAGGCGGCGAGCGAGCCGGGTGGTGTTCCCGCGGGCCATGTACGGCACCCGCGACGCGCGGGAGACCCCCACCGTGACCTCGCCCGCGTGCAGCCCGACGCAGAACTCCATGTCGAGGCCCTTCGCCACGAGCTCGTCGCGGCGGTGGAGCAGCTCGAGCGCGCAGTCCATCGAGCGCGACAGGTCGTCCTCGCGCGTGCGCGGCACCCCGAAGAGCACGAAGATGTGGTCGTCGACGGCGCGGTGGATGACGCCGCCCCAGCGGTCCACGATGCGGTGCAGCCACCGCAGCAGGCGGAAGTGGCGCCGTGCGAAGTCCTCGGGCTCGAGACGCGCCGACAGCTCGGTGAGCCCGTCGACGTCGATCACGAGCACCGCCACCTGCTTCCGTTCGCCCGGGGACTGCTGGAGCTTGCCCGGGAGCGCGACGCGCGGGCTCGGGGTCGGGGCGACCTCGGTGTCGAGGCGCTCGAGGTCTTCGGCCAGCTGGCGCACCGGGAGCCCGGCGTGGGGGCGCTTCACGTCCGGGAACAGCCGGCTCGTCCACTCGCTCACGTCTGCCGCGCCCACGCGGGCTCCGGTCTCGTAGAGCCAGGCCCGCAGGTCTTCTTCGAACTCCACCGCGCTCGGATGGCGTGCCGCTGGGTCGGCAGACGTGGCGACGGACACGATGGACACGAGCTCGGGGTCGAGGTCGGGGCGCACCTCGGAGAGCGGGGGCAGCTCCCCTTCCCGGATGCGGGCCATCTTCGTGGCGGGGTCGAGGCCCTGGTACGGGCGGGTGCCGGCGAGCAGCTCCCACAGCGTGACGCCCGCGGAGTACAGGTCGCTGCGGTGGTCGACGTGCCCCCCTGCGGCCGACTCAGGGCTCGAGTACGCGAACTTGCCGCGCCCGGCGGGTGTTCCGCTGTCGTCGTCGGCGTTCACGGCGCGCGCGATGCCGAAGTCGAGGAGCTTCACCTCGCCGTCGAACCCCAGCAGCACGTTGTGCGGCGACACGTCCTGGTGGATGAGCCCGAGTGGCTGGCCCTCTTCGTCGGTGCGGCTGTGCGCGTGGTGCAGCCCGCGGAGGAGCTCGGCGACCACGTACACCGACAGGGCGTCGGGGAGCCGCTCGGACGTGGACCGCAGCCGGCGCAGGATCCGGGTGAGGTCGCGACCGTGGAGGTACTCCATCGCGATGAACCAGGTTCCGGCCGCGCGCCCGAGCTCGAACACCTGCACGATGTTCGGGTGGGCGAGGTGCACGCCGATCCGGGCCTCGTTGATGAACATGTTCACGAAGCGCGGATCGTCGGCGTACTCCGGGCGGATGCGCTTCACGACGAGCGTCTTGCGCACGCCGGCCGGCCCCTTCGCGTGCGCGAGGTACACCTCGGCCATCCCGCCCGTGGCGAGCCGCTCGATGAGCTCGTACTTGCCCAGCACCGCCGGCAGTCGCACCGCGTACTCCCTGCTCCCTTCCCTTAATGGTTGGCGCCCGGCGCGCACTGGCGCGGCGATGGTACGGCCCGCGCGGTGTGCGGCGTTGTAGATTGCGCCCATGGACTCCCGCTGGGGACTGATCGTCGCGCTGCTCCTGGGCGCGCTCCTCGGAGCGGGCCTCCAGCGCGTGCTCACACCGCCGCCCGTCGTCGCGATGCCCGATCCCGCCGACGTGTTCGCGGGCGCACACGCGTCGGTGCTCGACATCCAGGTCACCTCGCCGGAGTCGCGGGTGGGCGCCGGGGTCGCGATCAGCGAGACCGAGATCATCACGGCGCGCCACCTGGTGTTCGACACGGTGGGCCCGATCGCCGTGATCGACTCGATGGGCGCGAGCCAGCTGGCGACGGTGGTGGGGACGGATGCGCGCACCGACCTCGCCCTGCTGCGCGTGGAGGGTCCGCTCGTGCCCGCGGAGCTGGGCGATTCTGCGGGGGTGCGCGTGGGCGACCGCGTGGTGGCGGTCGGGAACCCGTTCGGCCTCGGGCACAGCCTGTCGGTGGGCGTGGTCGGCGCGAAGCATCGCAAGCTCGATCGCGGGGCCGGCCCGCGGGTCGACTTCATGCAGCTGTCGATTCCGCTGAACCCCGGGAACTCGGGCGGGCCGATCTTCGCCATGGACTCGCGGGTCGTGGGCGTGCTGACCGGGACGCACACCCAGGGTCAGGCCATCGCGTTCGCCGTGCCCGCCGAGCGGGTGACCGAGTCGCTCCCCGCCCTGCGGAGCGGTCGCCAGGTGACGCGTGCGTTCCTCGGGGTGCGCGTGGAGTCGGAGGGGGCCGGGGTGCGGGTCGTGTCGGTCGTCCCCTCCGGTCCGGCCGACCGTGCGGGCGTGCGCCCGGGAGACGCGCTCACCGCGTTCGACGATCAGCCGCTGTCCACACCGGAAGACCTGTATGCACGCCTCGACACGATGCCGGGCGGTGCGCGCACGACGATCCGGCTGATGCGGGACGGCCAGCTCCACATCGTGGATGTCGAGCTCGCGGACTGGGCGGAGCAGCCGACGGTCATCGCGGGAATGACACTGCGCCCGCTTCCCGGGAGTGGCGGCGAGGTCGTGGCGGTGCGTCCGCGGAGCCGTGCCGCGCGAGCGGGCGTGATGGTCGACGACGTGGTGCGCACGGTGAACGGGCTCCCGATGCAAGCGCCGACCGACGTGAAGGACACGATCGGGGCGGAGACGGCGCAGATGGAGCTCGTGCGCGACGGGACGCCGCTCACCCTGCAGCTGTAGCGTGCGAGACGCTCGGCATTCGGTCGGCCGAGCAAACGGGGAGACGGCGTTCGAATCGGTCGATGCGGACGCGGTCCTCACGACACCGTCGTCTCTGCCGACGCGGACGCTGTCCTCCCAACCTCCTCGTCACTGCCGACGCGGACGTCGGCCCCATCAACGTCGTTCAGCGAGGCCGCAGGCGTCGGGCACGGTCCCGGCCCCATCGACGGCGCATACGCCCCGGTCGAACCGTGCTCGATGCAGGCCGCAGCGGTCTTCCGAACCGCAAGCGGAGGGCGAAGCCCGGAGTGCGCAGCGCGCTTGCGCGCGGAGCCTTCAGGGAGGAGTCAGCGGACCAGGTCCGCTGAAGGCTCCCGGTACAAGGAACTGGAGCTGGTCGGCCCCTTCGGACGGCCCGAGGGTCGAGGCTCTGTCCCCAGCCCTCGTTGCGGGGACCGACGGCGTCCCGGCAGGGCGGGTCGAGCAGACGGCGCACCGCCAGGCCGGGTCGAGCAGCGGCGTGCGGCCAGGGCGGGTCGAGCAGACGGCGTGCGGCCAGGGCGGGTCGAGCAGACAGCGCACTGCCAGGGCGGGTCGAGCAGACGGGACCTGTCGATTCGCCAGCGCCAGCCACCCTTACTCCGGGCTTCGCCCTCCGCCTCGTCGCTGCGCTCCTCGTTGGCATCCCTCGCGTAGACACGAGAGTCCCACAGACCCCGCACTTGTGGCGACCCTGCCACTACGGACTCTTTCCGCGGGGTCCGTCGGACTCCCTGCGCCTCGATGCGGAGCGTGGAGCGCTCGCGAGACGAGGTCTTCGGCAGGACGTCGGGAGACGACGTCCAAGCCGCCGACGCGGACGCTGTCCTCACCAACCTCCCCGTCTCTGCCGACGCGGACGCTGTCCTCACCAACTTCCTCGTCTCCGCCGACGCGGACGTCGGCCCCATCGACGTCGGTCAGCGAGGCCGCAGGCGTCGGGCACGGTCCTGGCCCCATCGACCTCGCAAGCGCCCCGGTCGAACCGTGCTCGATGCAGGCCGCAGCGGTCTTCCGAACCGCAAGCGGAGGGCGAAGCCCGGAGCGCGCAGCGCGCTTGCGCGCGGAGTAACTGGAGCTTGTTGGCCCCGCCGAACGGCCTGAGGGTCGAGGCTCCGTCCCCAGCCCTCGTTGCGGGGACTGACGGCGCCCTGGCAGAATGGTCGGGCAGACGGCGTCCTGCCAGGTCCGGTCGAGCAGACGGCGTCCTGCCCGGTCCGGTCGAGCAGACGGCGTCCTACCCGGGCGGGTCGAGCAGACGGGACCTGTCGATTCGCCAGCGCCAGCCACCCCTGACTCCGGCTTCGCCTCCGCCTCGTCGCTGCGCTCCTCGTTGGCATCCCTCGCGTAGACACGAGAGTCCCACAGACCCCGCACCTGCGGCGACCCTGCCACTACGGGCTCTTTCCGCGGGGTCCGTCGGACTCCCTGCGCCTCGATGCGGAGCGTCGAGCGCACGCGAGACGAGGTCTTCGGCGGGACGTCGGAAGACGACGTCGAAGCCGCCGACGCGGACGCCGTCCTCACGACCACCGTCCTCTCTGCCGACGCGGACGCCGTCCTCGCCGACATCCTCGTCTCTGGCGACGCGGACATCGGCCCCATCGGTGTCGTTCAGCGAGGCCGCAGGCGTCGGGCACGGTCCTGGCCCCATCGACGGCGCATACGCCCCGGTCGAACCGTGCTCGATGCAGGCCGCAGCGGTCTACAGGACCGCAAGCGGAGGGCGAAGCCCGGAGTGCGCAGCGCGCTTGCGCGCGGAGCCTTCAGGGAGGAGTCAGCGGACCAGGTCCGCTGAAGGCTCCCGGTACAAGGAACTGGAGCTGGTCGGCCCCTTCGGACGGCCTGAGGGTCGAGGCTCCGTCCCCAGCCCTCGTTGCGGGGACCGACGGCGTCCCGGCAGGGCGGGTCGAGCAGACGGCGCCTTGGCAGAACGGTCGAGCAGACAGCGTGCGGCCAGGGCGGGTCGAGCAGACAGCGTGCGGCCA
The DNA here is from genome assembly GCA_041389565.1 of Myxococcota bacterium. Taxonomy (GTDB): domain Bacteria; phylum Myxococcota_A; class UBA796; order UBA796; genus JACKEQ01. The sequence goes on along the minus strand of JAWKRP010000043.1, from coordinate 30,752 downwards.
GGGCGGGTCGAGCAGACGGCGTCCTACCCGGGCGGGTCGAGCAGACGGGACCTGTCGATTCGCCAGCGCCAGCTACCCGTACTCCGGGCTTCGCCCTCCGCCTCGTCGCTGCGCTCCTCGTTGGCGACCCTCGCGTAGACACGAGAGTCCCACAGACCCCGCACTTGCGATGCCCCTGCTGGGACCGACTCTTTCCGCGGGGTCCGTCGGACTCCCTGCGCCCCGATGCGGAGCGTGGAGCGCTCGCCAGACGAGGCCTGCGCCGGGACGTCGGGAGACGACGTCCAAGCCGCCGACGCGGACGCTGTTCAGACCCGTCTCAGCCGACCCCAGCCGCCACCGCGAGCGCGTCCGCCATGTGGTCGACGTGGACGCCCGCGCTGCGGATCAGGCCGTCCATGTTGGCGAACCCGTGCACCATGTCGCCGAAGTCGAGCAGCTCGACCGGCACGCCCGCCTCGCCGAGACGGCGCGCGTACAGCAGGCCTTCGTCGCGGAGCGGATCGAACCCGGCGACGGCGAAGACGGCCGGGGGCAGCCCCTCGAGGTCGGGGGCGAGCCCCGGGGATCCGAGCGGATGCTGGGGGTCGGGCGCGAAGCGCTCGAGGTAGTAGTCGATGGACTGGCGCGTGAGGAGGTAGCCCTCGGCGAACTCCTCGTGGCTCGCGCCCGAGAGGGTGGCGTCGAGCCCCGGGTAGATCAGCAGCTGCAGCGATGGGAGGGGCCCTCCGTCCCGCAGCAGACGGCACGCACAGGTGGTGAGGTGCCCGCCGGCGCTGTCCCCACCGAGCGCCACGTGGTCGAACCGTGCGGAGAGCTCGGCGTGGAGGGCCTTCCAGGCGTCCACCACCGCATGGATCGGGCCGGGCCAGGGGTGCTCGGGGGATCGGGGGTAGTCCACCGCCACGACGACGCAGCCGGAGCGGGCGGCGAGTCGACGGCACAGGCCATCGTGGGAGTCGAGGTCCCCCACCGCCCACCCCCCGCCGTGGAGGAAGACGAGCGCGTGCGTGGCCCCGGACGGCTCGTACCAGCGGACGTCGAGGCCTGCGGCGACCCCGTCGCGTGTCGGCACGTCGACAGGGTCGGCGGCGACCAGGAAGCAGGACCTCTGCATGTTCGAGCGGCGGTCCCCGATGGGGAGGTCGGGCGGGTACGGCGCGCGGCGTCGCTCGAGCCGGAGCAGGAGCGCGAGCTGCGGATCGAGGACGTCACCGCGGAGGTTCGTCTCCCTGGCGGCGAGCCCGCGCGCGAGCGGCTCGCTCAGCAGGAGCCGGGCGAGGCCGCGCAGGAGCCGGAGTCCGACGGACGGTGTGAACGGCATGGGCGACGATACCGTGTGCACGGGATGAACGGGTTCCAGCACGCTACATGTCGTGCCCGGCGGTCGGCCGGACCAGGAGGGACCGTGGCAGACAGCTTCGACGTACTCGTGATCGGCGCGGGCCCCGGCGGCTACCCGACGGCCATCCGCGCAGCCCAGCTGGGGCTGAAGACGGCGTGCATCGAGAAGGAGAAGCTCGGTGGCGTGTGCCTGAACTGGGGCTGCGTGCCGAGCAAGGCGCTGCTCAAGACGGCCGAGCTGGCGCACAAGATCCGCCACGCCGACGACTTCGGGCTCTCGGTGTCGGGCCTCGAGATCGACTTCGCCAAGGTGGTGCAGCGGTCGCGGAAGGTGGCGCAGAAGTTCGAGAAGGGCGTGGCCTACCTGTTCAAGAAGTACGGGGTGAACCGAATCTCCGGCACCGCACGCATCACGGGCCCGAACACGGTGGAGGTGGTGTCGTCGGAGGGCAACCGCACGATCACGGCGAAGCACATCGTGGTGGCGACGGGCGCGGGCGCGAAGGTGTTCCCGGGCATCGAGCCCGACGGGAACCGCGTGGTGACGTACCGCGAGGCCATCGTGAGCGAGGATCAGCCCGAGAGCGTGACGATCCTGGGCTCGGGTGCGATCGGCATCGAGTTCGCGTACTTCTACAACGCGATGGGCACGAAGGTCACCGTGGTGGAGGGGCTCGACGAGATCGTGCCGCGCGAAGACCGCGAGCTGGGCACCGAGCTCCGCAAGGCCCTCCAGAAGCAGGGCGTGGTGTTCGAGCTCGGCCGGTTCGTCGACACGGTGACGACCGATGCGGAAGGTGTGCTCACGAAGCTGAAGGACGGCACGGAGCTCCGCGCGAAGTCGTGCCTGGTGGCCCTGGGCATCGCACCGAACACCGCTGGAATCGGGCTCGAGTCGGTGGGAGTGACGCTCGACCGCGGATTCATCGCGATCGACGCGTATGGGCGCACGAACGTCGCTGGTGTGTACGCCGTGGGCGACTGCACCACGCGCGGAGGCCTGGCGCACACGGCCACGGCGCAGGGGCACGTGCTGGCCGAGCTGATCGCGGGTCACCACCCGGCGGCGGTGCGGTACGACGCGATCCCGAGCTGCACGTACTGCCAGCCGCAGATCGCGAGCGTGGGCCGCACCGAGGAGCAGCTGAAGAAGGACGGTACGGCGTACAAGGTGGGCCGCTTCCCCTTCAGCGCGAACGGAAAGGCGTACGGGGCGGGAACCCCCGATGGGTTCGTGAAGGTGCTGATCGACCCGAAGTACGGCGAGATCCTGGGGGCCCACATCATCGGCGCCGACGCCACCGAGATGATTGCGGAGCTCACTCTCGCCCGCACCACGGAGATGACGGCCGACGAGGTGCTGCACACCGTGCACGCGCACCCCACCGCCGCCGAGGTGCTGCTCGAGGCCGTGGCGAACGCACAGGGTGTGTCGGTCCACATCTGACCGCACACGCACACGGTCGTCCGCAGGTGCCCGCGAGGGGTACGCACGCTTTTTTCACAACCGGCGTGCCGTCCCCGCGACGGGGCCGGAAAGCGCTACTCGAACGTCGTGAAGCTCACGGAGACTCTCGACAGCTCGGGCCGTCGGGCGCCGCTCGTGCACGACACTCTCCTCCCCGCAGCGCCGGGATTCGGGCCCTCCACGTGTAGTCTGCAATCACGCGGTACTCTTCGGACACGCGTTTGGGGGGAGAGTGGGTTCGGATGCGTCGCTGATCGAGGCGTGGGTCGAGCGCGTGCTCGGGGGTCGGCCCGAAGACGCGGCCGTGGCGCCCCCCGGGCTCGACCCGGCGATCCAGGCAGCGCTCGCACCGCTGGTGGCGTCGCACGCCGCCCTGAAGGCCCACCAGGTCGCCCACGAAGACCACCTGGCGGCCCTGTCCGAGGTGATTCTCGACTTCTCGGCCGGAAACCTCGACATCGAGGTTCCCCTGGTCGGCGAGGATCACACGGATGCGGTGAGCCTCGGGCTGAACATGATGATGCAGGAGCTGCGCGCGATGACGCACCACCTGAGCGTCGCCCGTGATCAGGCCCTGGCCGCGAATGCCGCGAAGTCCACGTTCCTCGCCAACATGAGCCACGAGCTCCGCACTCCGCTGAACGCGATCATCGGGTACGGCGAGCTCATCCTCGACGACCTCACGGTGACGGAAGGCGCCGAAGAGACCGCCGAGGACGTCGAGAAGATCCTGCGCGCCGCGAAGCACCTGCTGCGGCTGATCAGCGATGTGCTCGACCTCTCGAAGGTCGAGGCCGGCAAGATGGACGTCTCCATCGAGCCCGTGCCCATCCCCCCTCTCGTGCGCGAGGTGGCCGACACCGTGCGGCCGCTGGTGGAGCGGGGCGGCAACCGGATCGACCTCGAGATCGACGTCGCCGACAATCTCTGCGTGCTCACCGACAGCACCAAGCTCCGCCAGACGCTCCTGAACCTGCTCGGGAACGCCGCGAAGTTCACGGCCGACGGCACGATCACGCTCCGTGTGCGGACGGCCGCCGACCACGCGCCCCTCCTGGAGTTCGCGGTGGAGGACACCGGGATCGGCATCTCCCGCGAGCGGATCGACTCGATCTTCGACCCGTTCACGCAGGAGCGCGCCGACGCCACCCGCCTGCACGGCGGCACGGGGCTCGGGCTCGCGATCTGCGCGAGGTTCGCGAAGCTGATGGGCGGTCGGCTCGAGGTGCGGAGCGAGGTCGGTCAGGGCTCGTGCTTCACCCTCTCGCTGCCCCTCGAGCTCGCAGCACGCACCGACCGGCCCGCGCCCCTGCGCGTGAGCCGGCCCGCGGGCGCCACGGTGCTCGTGGTCGACGACGATCCAGTCGCGCACGAGCTGATGCGGCGGCACGTGGCTCCACTCGGGTGCGAGGTGGTGGTGTCGCACGGCGGGATGCAGGCGATCGAGCTCGCGCGGGCCGTGCGCCCCTCCCTCATCACGCTCGACGTGTTCATGCCCGAGATGGATGGCTGGTCGACCCTCGCGCGCCTGAAGAGCGACCCCCTGCTGTGCGACATCCCGGTCGCGATGATCACGATCCACGACGACGCGCAGCGGGCGTTCGCGCTCGGCGCCGACGAGTACCTCACGAAGCCCGTCGATCGGCGGCGGCTCCTGGAGGTCGTCGGTCGGCACGCAGGCGACGCGCGCCGCAAGGTGCTCGTGGTCGACGACGACCCGGATGCCCGCGAGGTCGCTGCGCGCATGCTCCGCGGCGCAGGGTTCCTGGTGGTGGAAGCGGTGGATGGCCGCGACGCGCTGGAGGCCGTGGCCCGCGAGAACCCGGCGCTCATCCTGCTCGACCTCATGATGCCCGTGATGGACGGCTTCGAGGTGGTGCACGCGCTCCACTCCGACCCCGACTTCGACACGCCGATCGTCGTGCTCACCGCGAAGCAGATCGACGACGACGACCGCGCGCGCCTGCGGGTGGGCGCCCACTCCATCCTGTCGAAGGGCCGCGATCTGCACCTCGTGCTCTCCCGGATGATGGACATCCTCACGGGGTGAGCCTCGTGCGCCCTGAGGCTACGCTGACGGCGATGCTGATGCTGCTCGCCGCCTGCACGGGCTCCGGCCCCACTCCGGTCCCCACTCCCGTCGACACCGTGGAGGTCCCCACCCCCACCGGCGTCACGCGCGAGTACGAGTGGACGGTCGCGTACGGCTCCTGGGACCTGTGGCTGAACGGCGAGCAGGTGGTCGGTCGCGCCACGGGGTTCACGGTGAACGGCGAGTTCTGGGGCCCGACGATCGTGTGCGACCTCGGCGACACGGTGCGCGTGACCCTCGACAACCAGACGGCCGAGGCGATCGGGATCACCCCGGGAGGCCTGCGGTACGACGCCGACGACGACGGGCTGCTGCGCCGTGCCGAACCGGGCGGCACCGTCACGTACACGTGGGAGGCGCTCGAGGGCCCCGGGGTGTTCCTGTGGCGCAGCCGCGAGCTCGACCTGAAGCTCCGCGAAGACCAGGCGATGGCGGGCCTGCTGGGCATGGTGGTGGTGCGCGGACGCGACTGGCGCGAGCAGGAGCCCGATCGTCTCGTGAACGCGATGATGGTGCGCACCTACCCGCCGTACACGACCGTGCAGCCCGACCTCCCCGGTCCCTGGCGGCACGGCCCGCAGGACACCGCCTGCGCACAGTGCGTCGACACGGGGATCTTCCCGGGCGATCTCCACGCCTCGCACAACCAGGCCCTGGTGTTCCAGGAGGTCACGCCGAACCCCGCCGGTCCGACCGCGAAGAACCCGTGGCTGACGGACTCCCTGGAGGTTCCCCGGCTCGAGATCGCGCGCGGGCAGGCCGTCCGCATCCACACGGCCGCGTACGGCGCGGGGGTCGCGGCGTTCCACATCGAGGGCCTCACGTGGCCCGACCCGTTCACGGGCCAGACGGTGAACACCACCTGGCTCGCGCCCGGAGAGACCCGGTGGGCCGACCTCGGAGAGGTGTCGTCCATCGGCGCGCACCGCGTCGAGAACTTCACGACGACCGACTACGGGCTCCAGTCGGGCTGGATGGTGGTCGAGGTGCCCACCCCGTGACCGCGGCTCGCGCGCGCAAGCTGTGGTGGGTGAACGCCCTCACCGCGCTGCGGGGCCTCGCCGGGCCCGTCGTGGCGGGGCTCCTGCTCGTGGGCCTGAACCGGGCGGGCTTCTGGGTGTTCCTGTTCGCCATCCTCACCGACCTCGTCGACGGACGGCTGGCGCGGCTCGTGGGCGGGGACAACCCGGTCGGGCGCTGGCTCGACCCCGCGGCCGACAAGCTGCTCACGAACCCCGTGTGGCTGATGCTGTGGTGGGTGGGCTGGAGCCCCACCTGGCTCGTCGCGGCGTGCCTCGTTCGCGACGGAGTGGCGGGACTGCTCTGGTGGCGGGGAGCCCGCGACGTGTCGCCGGCCGCGCAGGTCGGGATCGCATACGAAGGGGTCGCGCTCTGCGTGCTGTTGTTCCACGGGCCCTGGCTCGGAATACACTGGCCCAGCGTAGGAACCGTGCTCGGGGCCATCGCGCTGGGGTTGTTCCTGGCCTCGCTACCTCAATACTGGCAGGACGGACGACCCGCATGAACGCCCCCATCCACCCCAACCTGGTCACCGCGCTCCGGCTCCCGCTGGCACCGGTCGCCGTGGGGTTCATGGTGCTGCAGACGCCCTGGGCGTACGTGGTGGCGGCCGTGCTCGCGCTCGTGCTCGAGATCACCGACATCCTGGATGGCTGGATGGCCCGCCGATACGGCGTGGTGAGCGACTTCGGCAAGCTGTTCGACCCGTTCAGCGACGCGTTCTGCCGGTTCACGCTGTTCCTCGGGCTGTACGCCATCGGTGTCGCGGAGCTCTGGATGATCCTGGCGATCTTCTACCGCGACAGCTCGATCTCGTTCCTCCGCACGGTGTCGGCGGTGCGCAACGTGGTGCTGTCGGCGCGCACCTCGGGCAAGATCAAGGCCGTGGTGCAGGGCGTGGGCACGCAGGTGGTGTTCGTCGCGCTCGTGCTCGCCGCGTGGTTCCCGGAGCTCGGTTGGGTGCAGCCCATCCCGTACTGGACGATGGTGATCGTCACGCTCGTCACCATCGCGAGCTTCGTGGACTACTTCGCGGGCAACATGACGCTCCTCCGGGCTGCCTGGAACGACGAATGATCGACCTCGCCTGGCCCGCCGTGCGCAGCGTGCTGTTCCGGATGGACGCCGAGCGCGCGCATGAGCTCACCCTGCGTGCGATCGGCACCGCTCCCGGTCTGCTCGGCGCCTGTGTGCGTCCCCTCGCCCGCTGGCCGCGCCAGCCCCTCGAGATCGCGGGGCTCACGTTCCAGGGGCCCGTCGGGCTGGCCGCAGGGCTCGACAAGAACGGCGTGGGCATCCCGTTCTGGCCGGCGCTGGGGTTCGGGTTCGTCGAGGTCGGAACGGTCACCGCCCACGCCCAGCCCGGCAACGACAAGCCGCGCCTGCACCGGCTGGTGGCCGACCGCGCCATCATCAACCGCATGGGCTTCAACAACGCCGGCAGCGACGTGCTGGCGGAGCGGCTGCGGTCCCTTCGCGACAGCGGGCGCTGGCCGTCCGTGCCGGTGGGCGCGAACATCGGGAAGAGCAAGATCACCCCGCTCGACGAGGCCACGGCCGACTACGTCACGTCGGTCCAGCGGCTGCGGGGGCTCGCCGACTGGTTCACGGTGAACGTGAGCTCCCCGAACACGCCGGGGCTTCGCAGCCTCCAGGGTCGCGACACGCTCGCCGAGCTGCTCCCCGCGGTGCTCGAGGCGGCGAAGGGCACGCCCGTGTTCCTGAAGCTCGCTCCCGACCTCGAGACCGAAGCGCTCGAGGATGCCGTCGATCTGGCGATCGAGGTCGGTATCCACGGGCTGATCGCGACGAACACCACGATCGGGCGCGAGCGGCTGTCTGCGCCCACGTCCCTCGAGGGCGGTCTGTCCGGGCGTCCGCTCTGGCCACTGGCGCGCGAGCGCATCGGGACGGTCGTGCGGCGGACGTCCGGGCGCGTTCCCGTGATCGGCGTCGGTGGTGTGGAGACCGCCGCACAGGTGCGCGAGCTGCTCGACCTCGGGTGCCGGGCGGTTCAGCTGTACACGGCGTTCATCTACGAGGGCCCCGGCCTGCCGAGCCGCTTGCACCGCGAGCTCGCTTCGTGAGGCCGGGCGCGCTCCTGGGTCTCGCGCTCCTCGCGGGCTGTCCTCCGAAGGTCCCCGAGCACCTGCGGGTGGTGACCCAGGAAGACACGAAGGCGGCGGCTCTGGAGTTCGAGAACCGGGAGGCGCTGGTCGACGCGATCGTCGCGAGAGACCCCCTGGTCCGCGCCCCGGCGCTCCCGGATGCCGCGCACGCCCTCACCCTCGACGCCCCCGTCGGCTCGTGGATCGAGGAGGTGAAGGCGCTCGAGGAGGGCGACGGCGACCCCGCGCTGATCATGGGCCAGGTCGAGGAGCGCTACCCCGAGAGCGAGGTGGTGGCGTTCTCCCGGGGATACCGCCTGCGCCGTGCGGAGAACCGCCTCGGCAACCTCACCGGGTCGGGGGATGGCGCGCTGGGGGTCGACCTCGCGCTGCTCGTCACCCCGCTCCGCCAGGGTCCCGAGTCCGAGGGGCTCACCCGCTCTCCGATGCGCTTCCTCGGCGACGATCCGGGCAAGGCGCTGCACGTGTACGGCGAGCGCTGGGTGCTCGCGGGCTGGCTCGCCTCCCCCCGCCTTCGTACGTCGCCCGTGACGCGTGCCCTCGATCAGCCGCAGTACGACGGGCTCTCCGAGAGCCCGACCGGTCGGATCCTCGCGAACCGGGCCACGTCGGGCGAGCCGTCCGCGGCCGGCCTGGCCGCCCTGGAGCGCGCGACCCTGCTGTCGCTCACGCGGGCCGCCGCCGACCGCGACAGCGAGCAGGCCGCGTGGGCCGACCTGAAGCAGGCAGCCCGCGAAGAGCTCGGGGTCGACGGTCCCGAAGAGGCCCTGCTGGAGCTGGCGTACACCGAGCTCTCGGCCGCCACGGCGTCCGACACCGCCGCCGCAGGTGCCTGGGTGTCCGCCACCGGCCTCCGCTGGCTCGATGCGTGTCCCGACGCACCGTGTGGGGGCTTCGACCGCACCGAGGCGTTCACGAACGCCACCCGCTGGGGTGCCGAGATCGCGCCGCTCGCCCACGCGTGGCGCGTGATCGCGCTGAAGGACGCCATCGACACGATGGACGCCGGACACGACACGATCCTGTTCCCGACGGCGATCGTGCAGCTCGCGGACGCGCTGCTCGGTACCGGAGCCGGTCCGCTGGACATGGCGATCCTCCGGCGCTCTCGCGGAGACGCCACGGTCTGGCTCGGGCTCGCCCGCGCGGTGGGCGCCGACGGAGCCACCGACTGGGGCTCGGCACGCACGGCGCTCGGGGCTCACCTCGAAGCCGTGGCAAAGTCCGCGATCGAAGCCAACCCGGACAACGAGCTCACCCCACTGCTCGAACGGGTCGCAAAAAGAGCCGTGCGCTGACCCCTTGCACTCGGAATCGGGTGGGTTACCTCATCTGCGCTTCGCGGGTGTAGCTCAGTGGTAGAGCCCCACGTTGCCAACGTGGCTGTCGACAGTTCGAATCTGTTCACCCGCTCTCGCGAAAGCACGAAACGCCCACCTGGTCCTTCCGGGTGGGCGTTTCTCTTTCCTGGAGCCGAGAGGGTCAGCTCGCGGAGGCGATGGCGCGAGCCGCCCGCATGCCGTCGAGGGCCGAGCTGATGATGCCTCCGGCGTACCCGGCCCCCTCGCCCACGGGGAACAGGCCGGCGACCGTCGTGGAGCAGCCCGCGTCGTCGCGCTCGAACCGGATGGGAGACGTGGTGCGCGTCTCGGGGGCGATGAGCACGGCGTCTCCGCTCGCGAAGCCCGGGATCTCCCGGTCGAACTTCTGGATCGCGGTGATCATCCCGTCGACCACGAAGGCCGGCAGCACGGTGCGCAGATCGACCGGAACGAGGCCCATCGGGTACGAGCTGCGCGGGAGGTCGGTGCTCGGCACGCCCGCGAGGAGGTCGGACACCCGCTGGGCCGGCGCGCGGTAGTCGCCCGACACCTCGAAGCAGGCCCGCTCGATGGCGTCCTGCCAGCGGAACCCCGCCATCGGGTCGGTCGCGCCGTAGTCTTCGGGCCGCACCTCCACGATGACCGCGGAGTTCGCCCACATCGCGCGGCGAGCGGCGAAGCTCATGCCGTTGACCACCACGCGGTCGGGGTGGTTGGAGGCCGGCACGACCATTCCGCCGGGGCACATGCAGAACGTGTGCGCCTTGCGGGCCGCCTGCGACGCGACCTCGGCCTCGGTGGGGTGGTACGTGAGGCGGTAGCTCGCCGGCGGGAGATCGCCGCGCTCGTGCTTGTACCGGGCCTCGTCGATGAGCGTCTGGGGGTGCTCGATGCGGGCGCCCACCGCGATCTCCCGGGGGGCCGCAGCCGCTCCGGCGTCGAGCAGCATCTGCACGCTGTCGCGCGCGCTGTGCCCGACGGCCATCAGCACGGGCCCGCCTTCGATCACCTCGCCATCGGACAGCACCACGCCGGTCGCGCGCCCGTCTTCCACGCGCACCGACGTCACGGTCGCGCCGAACCGCACCTCCGCTCCGAGCTCGCGCAGACGGGCGCGGAACGGGGGCAGGATGGCGCGGATGCGGTCGGTGCCGAGGTGGGCCCAGCCCTCCTTCAGGGTGTCCTCGTCGGCGCCGAAGTCGACCAGGCGCCGGAAGATGAACCCGAGCTCGCCATCGCGGCGCCGCGTGTAGATCTTGCCGTCGGAGAACGTGCCCGCACCGCCCTCGCCGAAGATGAGGTTGTTCTCGGGATCGAGGGGGTGCTTGCGTCGCCAGAACCCGTTCACGGCGTCGACACGGTCCTCCACGGCCGCGCCGCGCTCGAGCAGACGCACGGGGATACCGCACTCCGCGAGCCAGAGGGCGGCGAACAGCCCGGCAGGGCCGGCCCCCACGACGATGGGGCGCAGATCGTCCGGCCAGTCGGAGCGCTTGGTGGGTGCATGGTCGACCAGGCCGTACCGGCCGCTGTCCCGCTCGGTCCACCGACGGGTGCCGACGGGCTCGCGCCGCAGGACCTGGGGCTCGTCGCGCACCTCCACCCGGTACACCCCCGACCAGCGCTGACGACCCCGGCGGGCGTCGAGGCTCTTCTTCACGAGCTCGATGGAAGCGATGTCGGACGGGCGCACACCGAGCCGCCTGGAAAGGGCGTTTCGGGGATCTTCGTCGGGGCCCGACCACGGAACGTTGGAGACCAGGAGTGCCATGGCGATCAGGTAGCCGCTCGGGGCACTCGGGGATAGTCGGCCCTCCACATCGAGCCCGGGAGCACCCATGGCCCTCCGCATCGCGATCAACGGCTTCGGACGCATCGGACGCAACGTCCTCCGCAGCGCCTGGAACCGGGACGACGTCGAGTTCGTCCACATCAACGACCTCACGTCCGACGACATGCTCGCCTACCTCCTCCGCCGCGACACCGTGCACGGCACCTTCAAGGAGACGGTCGAGGTCGGCGACGAGGCGCTGATCATCGGCGGCAAGCGCGTGCCCGTCACGGCCGAGCGCGACCCGACGAAGCTCCCCTGGGGCGATCTCGGGGTCGACGTGGTGCTCGAGTGCACCGGCGTGTTCACGAAGCGCGAGAAGGCGGGCCTGCACCTCCAGGCCGGCGCCCGCAAGGTCATCATCAGCGCGCCCGCCGACGATGCCGATGCCACGTTCGTGTACGGCGTGAACCACCGCGACTACGACGCGAGCAAGCACCACGTCGTGTCGAACGCGAGCTGCACCACCAACTGCCTCGCGCCCGTCGCCAAGGCGATCCACGACGCCGTCGGCATCGAGCACGGCCTGGTCACCACCGTGCACAGCTACACGATGGACCAGAACATCCTCGACGCCCCGCACAAGAAGGACTTCCGCCGTGCCCGCGCGGCCGCGCAGAACATCGTGCCGACCTCCACGGGCGCCGCGAAGGCCATCGGCCTCGTGATGCCGGAGCTGAAGGGCAAGATGGACGGCATGGCCATCCGCGTGCCGACGCCCGACGTGAGCCTGGTCGACCTCGTGTTCAAGGCGAGCCGCTCCACGTCCGCCGAAGAGGTGAACGCCGCCATCGTCGCTGCTGCGAACGGCCCGCTGAAGGGCGTGCTCGCGGCCACCGACGAGCCGATCGTGTCGTCCGACCTCATCGGGAACCCGAACAGCTCCATCGCCGATCTCGGCATCACGAAGGTCCTCTCGGGCGACCTCGTGAAGGTGCTGTCCTGGTACGACAACGAGTGGGGCTTCTCCTGCCGGATGATCGACCTCGCGAAGGTCGTGGCGGGCTAGATGGCACGCGGATTCGTCAAGCTCGAAGACCTCCCCGTCGATGGGAAGCGCGTTCTGTGCCGGGTGGACTTCAACGTCCCGCTGTCGGACGGGCAGGTCGCCGACGACACCCGGATCCGCGCGTTCATCCCGACGCTGAAGCACCTGCAGGGCCGCGGAGCGCGGCTCGTCCTCGCGTCCCACCTGGGGCGTCCGAAGGGCAAGCCCGACCCCGCGTACTCCCTGCTCCCCGCCGCGGCCCGGCTCGCCGAGCTGATCGACCAGGATGTCGTGTTCGCGCACGATGTGGTGGGCGACGAGGTCACGGCGCTCTCTCGCGAGCTGCCCGAGGGCGGCGTGATGGTGATCGAGAACCTCCGGTTCCATCCCGGCGAGAAAGACGGAGACCCCGAGTTCGCGAAGCAGCTCGCCGAGCTCGGCGAAGCGTTCGTGCAAGACGCCTTCGGCGCGATGCACCGCGCAGACGCCTCGATCACGGGTATCCCTCCCCTGCTCCCCTCGGGTCCGGGCCTGCTCGTGCTCCGTGAGCTCGAGGTGCTCGGCCGCCTGATCGCTCCGGAGTCCGCGGGTCGCACGCCGTTCGGCGCGATCCTCGGCGGGGCCAAGGTGTCCGACAAGATGGGCGTGATCGACGCCCTGTCGAAGCGCGTCGACCACCTGTTCATCGGCGGAGCGATGGCGTACACGTTCCTGCAGGCGCAGGGCGTGCCGGTCGGTTCGTCGCGCGTCGAAGCCGACCGCACCGACCTCGCGCTCGAGCTGCTCGCCAAGTGCGAGTCGCGGAACGTGAAGGTGTACCTCCCGATCGACCACGTGGTCGCCGAGACCTTCGCCGAAGACGCGACGCCGAGCACGGTCACCGAGATCCCCGACGGGCAGATGGGCCTGGACATCGGTCCAGCCACGGTCCGCGCGTGGTCCGAGGTGTTCTCGCGCTGCAATACGCTGTTCTGGAACGGTCCGCTCGGTGTGTTCGAGTGGGACAGCTTCGCTGGCGGCACCCGCGGCGTCGCGGAGGCCCTGGCGAGCTCGAACGGCTTCACGGTGGTGGGCGGCGGAGACTCCGCGGCGGCCGTCGCGAAGTTCGGCCTGTCGGAGCGGATGGGCCACATCTCGACGGGGGGCGGCGCGTCGCTCGACTTCCTCGAGAACGGCGACCTGGTCGGCCTCGCGGCCCTCCGGAAGTAGACCCCAACGGAGGCTCCCATGGCACGCATCCCCTTCATCGCAGGCAACTGGAAGCTGAACCACGGGCCTCGCGCTGCAGCGGAGCTGTCCATGGGCCTGCGCGACGCGCTCGCGAACCGCGGCGATGTGACGGTCGCGGTGTTCCCGACCGCCCTGTCGATCTCCGCAGTGCTCCCCGTCCTCGACGGAACCGGCATCCACGTGGGCGTCCAGGAGATCGAGGCCGAGCAGACCGGCGCGTTCACCGGCGCGAACTCGGCGGCCATGGCGCGCGAGCTCGGCTGCTCGTACGCGCTCATCGGGCACAGCGAGCGTCGTCAGCTGTGGGGCGAGACCGACGCCGGCGTGCGCTCGAAGATCGACGCGGCTCGTGCGGCGGGCCTGTTGCCGATGGTGTGCGTGGGCGAGACGCTCGCGGAGCGCGAGGCGGGCCGGGTGGAAGAGGTCGTGTTCCGCCAGGTGGCCGCGGCCTTCGACGGCATCGACCCCGACGTCGCCGCGACGATCACGTTGGCGTACGAGCCGGTGTGGGCGATCGGAACGGGCGTGACGGCCTCGCCCGAGCAGGCCCAGGAGGTCCACGCGAAGATCCGGGGCTGGCTCGCGAGCCACTACCCCGCGTTCGTCGCGGAGCAGTCCCGCATCCTGTACGGCGGCAGCGTGAAGCCCGACAACGCGGCCGAGCTGATGGCGTGCCCCGACATCGACGGTGCGCTCGTCGGGGGGGCGAGCCTGAAGGCCGACTCGTTCGCGGGCATCGTGAGCGCGTCCCGCGGCTGACCGCTCAGGCGCGCCGGCGCCGGGCGAGGAAGGCCAGCAGGAACGCGACGGGGAACCCACCCGCACCGGGGGAATCGCACCCACAAGCGTCGCCGGACGACCCGGTGATGCAGCCGTCGCAGCCTCCGCAGTCTCCCGACGACGACGGACGACCCCCGATGTCGGCGTCGCCATCGGCATCGGAGTCGCTGTCGGCGTCGGCATCGCTGTCGGAGTCGGCATCGCTGTCGGAGTCGGAGTCGGAGTCGGAGTCGGAGTCGGTGTCCGCGTCGATGTCGGTGTCCGTGTCCGTATCGGCATCCGTGTCCGTGTCCGTATCGGCATCTGTGTCTGCATCGGAGTCGGTGTCCGCGTCCGCGTCCGCGTCCGCATCTGCGTCGGTGTCGACGTCCGCCTCGACATCCGTGTCGGGGACGAGACCCGTCTCGTCTCCGCCGTCGCCGTCGTTGCCCCCCGGCTTGATGCGGAGCCACTCGAGGCCCCCGTAGATGCCGAAGCCGCCGGTGAAGTGGTCCTCCTTCAGCTTCACGCCGTGCCCGTTGCGGAGCGACCGTCCCGAGCCCCCGAGCCCGATGGTGAGGCTGCCGCCCGACCCCGAGTACGTGCCCATGAGGTCGCGCAGGACGAGGTCGTCGTCGGCGTCGGTCAGGTCGAGGGTGGCCGACTCGTTCCCCTGGAGGTCGATGCTGATGTCGAGGACGACCCCCAGGCTGCCGCCCCCGAGGGACACCGGGATCGCTCCCCCGCCTTCGGGACCGTCGTAGTGGAGCACGGCGTCGCCGCCCTGCCCATGCACGAGGACGCCACCGCGGTCGATGTCGACGCTGGAGAGGTACGCGGACGTGACGGGAACGTCGTCGACCTCAATGCGGGCGCACGAGACGGAGAGCACGGCGACCGCACAGGTCCAGGCAGCGCGAGTGGACCGAGAGGATTCCAGGGAGCCCGACGACCCCCCGTGGCAGGACTTCGACATGCTGTGTTCGTACCATGGGTTTGGCGATGCGAACGATTACAGGCGAGTACCAGCGGGTTCCTCCCGGCGCGCCCGACTCGCCGGCGGATCGCGGGCCAGCGCCGGGCTATGCTCGGGCACGACGAGAGATGCGGGACGATGCTGAGAGTCAGGCACCAGCTCACCACCTTCGAGGGTGTGGTCAACGCCACGTTCGTCTGCCCGGCTTGTGAGCACCACGCCGGGGTCCTCACCCAGGTCACGGGCACCGGCGCCTCGAGCGCCATCCTGCTCCACGACCTGGCACAGAAGGAGAGTCAGGAGAACGCCGAGCAGCGTGCCCTTCATCTCGCCGAGCTGTTCGCGAAGTCGCTCGCATGCCCCGCGTGCGCGCACCGTCCGCGGTCGCCGCTCACGGTGCTCCTCGCCTCCGCCGTTGGAGCCTGGGTCGGCCTCCTGTATGCGGCCACCTGGGAGCTTCGCGCGCTGTATCGACGCATGAAGGACCCGCCCGAGGGTACGTACGCGTTCACGGAACCCCCGCCGCCACGCCCGCGCGAGCCGACGGCGTGGGACCTCTGGCGCGGCGTCCGGTAGGCCAGAGACCCGCAGCTCGTACAGCCGGTCAGGGGCGGACGCGGGGCTTCACGATGGGAGCCCGAACGAAGAGAGGCTCCCAGGTTTCCCTGGGAGCCTCTCGGGTTCCGAAGTGCGCGAGGGGGGACTCGAACCCCCACAGGCTTTCGCCCACAAGGCCCTCAACCTTGCGCGTCTACCAAATTCCGCCACTCGCGCGGACGCCGTCCGTTATCCACTCCCTTCGAGACCGGCAAGAGCGCCGGATCACTCGGGAGGCGTCGCCTCGGGCTCCGCGGGTGCGGGCTCCGGCGCAACGGCCTCGGGAACTGGATTCTTCTCGGCCTGGGTCTCCTGCTGGATCAGATCGAACTCGTCGTCGACGTTGCCGGTGGAGAGCATCTTCTGGTTCGAGTACAGCGCCAGGGTGATCGACGTGCCCATGAACATCACGGCGACCACGGTGGTGGCGCGCTGCAGGATGCTCGCCGGACCGCGCGGACCGAACACGGTGGACGTGCCGCCGCCCCCGAACGCCAGACCGACCTCGCCCTTCGCAGGCTGCAGAAGGATGATGAGGATCATGAACAGGCACAGCACCACGTGCAGTGCGACGACGAACAGGTACATGGAGACCCCTCGAACCGGCCCAACCTATGCGCCGATGCAGGCGTGTCAAGGTTCGCCGGCCGTCAGCCGACGTTGCGGTACTCGCAGTCGACCTTCACGCAATCGCCGTAGATCTCGTGGCGGTGCTTTCGGACCTCGAACCCGTGGGCCTTCGCGACGGCCTCCTGGCGCTCTTCGATCCGTTCGTCTTCGAACTCCACGATCCGTCCGCACGTGAGGCAGATGATGTGGTCGTGGTGGTCGCCCTCGAGGTTGGGCTCGTACAGCGTGAGCCCGGTGTCGGCGAACTTGTGCTCGAGCGCGACGCCCGAGTCGGTCATCAGCTTCATCGTGCGGTACACCGTGGCGTACCCGATGGCGGCGAACTCCTGCTGTGCTTCCGACAGGAGCTCGTTCAGGGAGCGATGCCCTTCTCCCTCGCGGAAGAAGACCTCGGAGATCACCCGACGCTGGCGCGTGAACTTGAGCCCCTCGTGGTTGAGGAACTCCTTGAATCGTTCCTTCAGGCGGGCGGTCTCGGTCACGTGGCTCCCAGGGTCCAGAAACGGGTCGTCCACCCGTGCTCTCGTACAGCTAACGAGAACCTCGGATGGACGCCCATGACACACTCACCGATCACTCGGTGGTGCGATCACTCTGCGGCGGTGGCGCCGGTGTCGATCTGTGCAGGGGCGCCAACGCCCGTCGCCTTGGTGGCGTTCGGGTCGTACTCGCCCACGAGCTCGATCACCGCCATCTCCGCGTTGTCACCCGGACGGAAGCCCGCCTTGATGATGCGCGTGTAGCCGCCCGGACGGGTGCGGAACCGGTCCGCGTACTCGCCGAACAGGCGCTCGATGGCGCCGTCGTCGTTCACCCACAGCTTCGCACGGCGGATCGCAGCCACGCGGTCGGCACGGGCCTGCAGCTTGGCGTCGTCGTCCGCGATGGCGTCGATGTCGGTGGTCGACGGGGCGTTCTTGCCGATCGAGATCACGCGATCCGCGACGCGGCGGAGCTCCTTGGCCCGCTGCGTCGTGGTCTTGATCTGACCGTGCACCATCAGCGCCGTGACCATGTTGCGGAACATGGCCTTGCGGTGAGGGGCGTTGGTGTCGAACTTGCGTCCAGCCTTACGGTGTCGCATCGGATTCTCCTGGTCGGCCTCCGGGGGCGCACGAGGCGCCTGGCGAGCCGGGTACGGTCAGCCGACCTTGTGCTTCGGGAAGTTGTGGAGCTTCATGCCGAGCGAGAGGTTGAGATCCGCGAGGATCTCCTTGATCTCGTTGAGCGACTTGCGGCCGAAGTTCTTGGTCTTCAGCATCTCGGTCTCGCTCTTCTCGACGAGCTGGTAGATGTACTCGATACCCGCGTTCTGCAGGCAGTTCTGCGACCGCACGGAGAGCTCGAGCTCGTCGACCCGCTTGAACAGCGCATCGTTGAACTCCTCTTCCGCGGCATCCTCTTCTTCGACCTCGGGCTCGTCCTCTTCGGCGAAGTTGATGAAGATCTGGAGCTGCTCCTTGAGGATCTTCGCGGAGTACGCGAGGGCATCCTCGGGGTGCACGGAGCCGTCGGACCAGACCTCGATCACGAGCTTGTCGTAGTCGGTGCGCTGACCGACGCGGGCGTTCGTGACGGTGTAGCGGACGCGCTTGATCGGCGAGAAGATCGCATCGACCGGGATGGTGCCGAGCGGCTGCGTCTCGTCCTTGTTCTGGGCGGCGGGGACGTAGCCCTTGCCCATCTTCACCACGACCTCGGCGTTGAACTCGCCTTCCTCGGTGAGGGTGCAGATCGCGTGGTCGGGGTTGAGGACCTCGCAGTTCGCGTCGAACGTGAAGTCGCCAGCGCGCACGACGACGGTGTCGCCCGCCTCGCCCTTGCGGGAGATGCGACCGATGACCGGGTGCATCGAGTTGGTCTTGAGGAGCACACCCTTGATGTTCAGGATGATGTCCGTCACGTCTTCCACGATCCCGGGGATGAAGGCGAACTCGTGGAGCACGCCATCGATGCGCACGCTCGTGACGGCGGCACCCTGGAGGGAGGACAGGAGGATACGGCGGAGCGAGTTGCCGATCGTGGTTCCGAATCCGCGCTCGAGCGGGCGGATGACGAACTTGCCGTAGGTGGAGCCGGAGTGCGGCTCGCGCTCGACCCGACGCGGCTTGATCAGGTTTCGCCAGTTCGAGTAGACGTTCTCGTGCATGGGTTCTCCAGGACGCGCTTCAGCCCGGGTCCGACACCGGGCGCTACGCACGCCGGAAAGGGAAGAAGCCCCGGTCGGACGGCCCGGGGCTCAGACACGCCCGAAGGCGTGATGGGAGTTCGCGACACCCTCGGGTGAGCACGGAATCCCGTGGCTCCGCGGACCGTGCCACGGAGCTCTGCAGAGGCGCCCGGCGACCAGGCACCCGCAGAGATTCAGACGCGGCGGCGCTTGGGCGGCCGGCACCCGTTGTGCGGGATGGGCGTCACGTCCTTGATGAGCGTGATCTTGAGGCCGGTGTTCGCAATCGCGCGGAGCGCGGACTCACGACCCGTTCCCGGACCCTTCACGTACACACCGACCTGCTTCATGCCGTGCTCCATCGCCTTGCGGGCGGCGTCCTCGGCGACGAGCTGCGCCGCGAACGGCGTGCTCTTGCGGGAACCACGGAAGCGCAGCACCCCGGACGAGCTCCAGGCAACCGTGTTGCCCGCGAGATCCGTGATGGTGACGATGGTGTTGTTGAACGTGGCCTGGATGTGGGCAATCCCGGCCGGGATATTCTTCTTGACGCGGCGCTTTCCAGCCGTACGGCGAGCCATGGCGTTCCTCTACTTCTTCTTCGCGGTCGGGATGCGACGCGGACCCTTGCGGGTGCGGGCGTTGGTGTGCGTGCGCTGACCACGGACCGGCAGGCCCCGGCGGTGCCGGATCCCACGGTAGGCGCCGAGGTCGATGAGGCGCTTGATGTTGAGCGAGATCTCCTTCCTGAGATCCCCTTCGACCCGGTAGCCGCCCTGGATCGCCTCGCGGATACGCGCCGCCTCGTGATCCGTGAGCTGGAAGACACGCGTCATGGGGTCGACCCCCGCGGTCGCGACGATCTTCCGCGCGCTGGTGGGGCCGATGCCGTAGATGTACGTCAGCGCGACCCAGATGGGCTTGTTGCGCGGGAGGTCTACACCTTCGATTCGAGCCAAAGCGTCCGTCCTTGCCCACTATGGGCGTTGAAACCTGGGTTTCCGATAGCAGCCAATCACGCCCTCAGGGAGGGGGCGCGATAACGCCCCCATCTAATGCAGTGAGTACTTCCGGTCCACGATTCGTGATGGTGATCGTGTGCTCGAAGTGCGCGGAGAGCGACCCGTCGCGCGTGACGACCGTCCATCCATCGCGGAGGACCTTGGTTTGCTCGCCGCCCAGATTGATCATGGGCTCGATGGCGAGACAGAACCCGGGCTTGAGCAGCTGGCCCTGGTTGGCGGGGCCGTAGTTCGGCACGCTGGGCCGCTCGTGCATCGCGCGACCGATACCGTGCCCCACGTACTCGCGCACGATGCCGTAGCCGTGCGGGTCGACGTAGCGCTCGACGGCATTCCCGATGTCGCCGATCCGGTTCCCCGCGACCGCCGCCCGGATGCCCTCCCACAGGCTGGCCTCCGTCACGTCGAGGAGCTTCTGGACCTCTTCGGACACCGCGCCGACCGCTACCGTGAAGGCATGATCGGAGTGGTAGCCACCGTAGATCATGCCCATGTCGAGGCTGACGATGTCGCCTTCGATCAGAGGCTTGTCGTTCGGGATGCCGTGGACCACCGCATCGTTCGGCGACGCGCAGATCGTCGCGGGGTACGGCGTGGGGCCGCCCGCCGTGTAGCCCAGGAACGACGGGATTCCCCCGCGGTCGCGGATGGCCTTCTCGGCGATCTGGTCGAGGTCTTTCGTCGAGATGCCCGGCTTCACGGCCTCGCGGAGCACGATCGCCACTTCGGCGAGGCGCTTCCCGCTCTGCCGCATGAGCTGGACTTCCCAGGGATCCTTGACGCGCGACATCGGATCAGACGAACGGTCCCTGACCGCCGAGACGCTGGCGACGCCCCTTGATGCGCGAGCCCTTGGGCCCGACGATGCCATCGTAGTGCTTCGTGGCGAGCTGGGCTTCGATCTGCGCGACCGTGTCGAGCGACACACCCACGATGATCAGAAGGCTCGTGCCTCCGAAGTAGAACGGCACCTTGTACTGCGTGATGAGCAGCGTCGGGATGATGCACACCACCGAGAGGTAGAGCGCACCGGCCGCAGTGAGTCGCGTGAGGATCCAGTCGATGTACGCGGCGGTCTCTTTGCCCGGGCGCACCTTCGGGATGTACCCGCCCTGCTTCTTCAGGTTCTCCGCGACATCGTCGGGGTTGAAGGTGATGGCGGTGTAGAAGTAGGCGAAGAACACGACCATGCCGACGTACACGGCGTTGTACAGCCAGGCGCCCGGGTAGAACGCCGTGGTGAGCCAGTCGATGATCGGGTTGTTGTAGAACTGGCCGATCGTGTTCGGGAACATGAGCAGCGAGCTCGCGAAGATCGGCGGAATCACGCCTGCCGTGTTCACCTTGAGCGGCAGGTAGGTGGTCTGGCCTTCGTAGACCTTGCGGCCGAGCACGCGCTTCGCGTACTGGAGGGGCACCCGTCGCTGGCCCCGCTCGACGAACACGATGGCGTACGTGACCGCGAACATGAAGACCATCAGGAGGGTGGCCTCGAGCAGGTTCACCTCGCCGAGCCGCACCAGCTGGAACAGCTGAACCGCTCCTGCGGGCATCCCGGCGATGATGCCGGCCGTGATGATGATCGACGAGCCGTTGCCGACCCCGCGCTCGGTCATCTGCTCGCCGAGCCACATCACGAAGCAGGCGCCCCCTGTCATCGTGAGCACGGTGAGGACGCGGAACGCCCACCCCGGATCCAGCACGACCGTGGCGTTGTCGACGCGCATCTGTTCCATCGACGCCGCCATGGCGGAGGACTGCACGACCGCGATGACGATCGTGAGGTAGCGCGTGTACTGCGTGATCCGATTCCGGCCCTGCTGGCCTTCGTCTTTGATCCGCTTCAGCTGAGGGACGGTCTCCCCCATGAGCTGCATGATGATCGATGCCGTGATGTACGGCATGATCCCGAGCACGAACACGGAGAACTGCGACAGCGCGCCGCCCGAGAAGAGGTCGTACAGCCCGAACATCGTGTTCTGCTGCTTGTTGAACCACTGCCCGAGCGCGACGCGGTCGATTCCGGGGGCCGGGATGAAGATGCCGAGTCGGTAGACCCCGAGCATCCCCAACGTGAACAGGACCCGCTTGCGCAGGTCCTCCATCTCCCAGATCTCGGTGAAGATGTTCGCCACCGGCTTCCCTCACCCCCGCGTGGAGCGGGGTCTAGCGTGCGACGACGCGGAACAACGGAATTCCGCGACACCGGCCGCGGAACAACGGAGCTCCGCGGCACCACCCGCGGCACGACTGGATTCGAGGCTACGCCGGAGCGTCACCCTCGATGGTTCCGCCGGCTGCGGTGATCTTCTCCGCCGCCGACTGCGTCAACTTGGACACCCGCACGTGGAGGGCAACCCCGAGGTCGCCACGACCGAGGATCTTGACACCGTCCTTGCCGATTCGGCTGATGATGCCCTGCTCCTCGAGGAGCTCCGCAGTCACGACCGTGCCGGCCTCGAGACGACCGAGCGCGCTCACGTTGAGCGTCTCGTAGTCCTTGGCGAAGATGTTGGTGAAGCCGACCTTCGGCAGGCGACGATGGAGCGGCATCTGGCCACCCTCGAAGCCGTAGCGACGGCCAGAGCCCGAGCGGCTCTGCTGGCCCTTGGTTCCGCGGCCAGCGGTCTTGCCCTTGCCCGAGCCTTCACCGCGACCGATGCGCATGCGGGTCTTGGTGCTCTTGGGAGAGGGCTTCAGATCGGAGAGTTCGTTTGCCATGGTGCTACTCGACTTCCTCGACCTCGATGAGGTGCAGGACTTTCTTGACCATGCCGCGGACGGCCGGCGTGTTCTCGAGAACCCGGCTCTGACCGATCCGACGCAGGCCGAGGCCCTTGACGTGATCGAGCTGCTTGCCCGGGCGACCGATGGTGCTGTGCTTCAGGGTGACCTTGAGGCGGCTCATGTTGACCGTCCTTATGCCGAAGTGACGGGCTCGGCGCGAACCGTGTAGTTCGCGTAGACCCGATCGACGTCCTTCCCGGTTCGCGTCGCGTACTGTTCCGCGGACTCGAGCTGGTGGAGCGCGTTGAAGGTGGCGTGGACCACGTTGTGCACGTTGGAGCTGCGGAGCGACTTCGTGAGCACGTTCCGAACACCCAGGGCTTCCATGACGGCGCGAACCGCGGGACCGGCGATGACGCCCGTACCTGCAGCAGCCGGACGGAGGAGCACACGGCCCGCGCCGAACGCGCCGAGCACGTCGTGCGGGATGGTGCCGTCGACGAGGGGGATCTCGCGCATGTTCTTCCGAGCCTTCTCGGTGCCCTTGCGGATCGCCTCGGGGACTTCCTTCGCCTTGCCGAACCCGACGCCGACGCGGCCCTCTCCGTCACCGACCACGACGATGGCGGAGAAGGAGAACCGACGTCCACCCTTCACGACCTTCGCGACGCGGTTGATGTAGATGACCTTGTCGATCAGGTTGCTTTCTTCTTCGTCCCGGCGACGCCGGCTGACTCTGCTCATGCTGTCCCCTAGAACTTCAGACCGGCTTCACGGGCGCCGTCTGCGAGAGCGGCGACCCGGCCGTGGTAGAGGTACCCGTTCCGGTCGAAGACGACCGAATCGAGGTTGGCGGCGAGGGCGCGCTTGGCGATCTCCGCACCGACCTGCTTCGCAGCATCCTTGTTCCCGCCGAAGCCCTCGGTCTTCAAGGTCGATGCGGACGCGAGCGTCCGACCGGACTCGTCGTCGATGAGCTGGGCGTAGATGTGCTTGCTGCTCCGGAACACGCTCAGGCGCGGGCGGGCCGCGGTGCCGTGAACGACCTTCCGGATGTGCTTCTTCCGCCGCTGGCGGGCACTGTGTGTCGTGTTGGTCTTGGCCATGGTTCGTTCCCGAAGAGGTTGGAGTTCGGCCTTGAAAGGCCCGCGGAGCACCTGCCCCACGGACCGCGGGTGCGGAATCAGGCGGACTTGCCGGCCTTGATGCGGACGTGCTCGTCGGCGTACCGGACACCCTTGCCCTTGTAGTGGTCGGGCTTGCGGTACCCGCGGATGACCGCGGCGACCTGGCCCACCTGCTGCTTGCTCGCACCCTTGATCGACATGTTGTTGGTCTTGTCGGCCTCGATCGTGATCCCGGCCGGGATCGCGAACTCGATGGGGTGGGAGAAACCCAGGTTCATGACGAGCGTGCTGCCCTTGACCTCGGCGCGGTAACCGACGCCGATGATCTGGAGCTTCTTCTCGAAGCCCTGGGTGACGCCCGTGACCATGTTCTGCACGAGCGAGCGCATCAGGCCGTGGTTCGCACGGGACGGACGGCTGTCGTCGTTCCGCTTGACCAGGATCTGACCGTCTTCGTGGGACACGGTGACGTTCGCGACGATCTTCTCGCTCAGGGTGCCCTTGGGGCCCTTCACCGTGATGTCGTCACCGATGGTGACGGTCACGCCGCCGGGTACGACCACGGGCTGCTTTCCGATGCGGGACATTGGATGCTCCTCGTCCTACCAGACGTGGCAGAGGACCTCGCCACCGACGCCGGCCTGACGGGCCTGGGCATCCGTGAGCAGTCCACGGGGGGTGGTGAGGATGGCGACACCGAGGCCGTTGCGGACCCGCGGGATCTCGTCCTTGCTGACGTAGACGCGGCGCCCGGGCTTCGAGATGCGGGTGACACCCCGAATCACGCCCTGCGGACCACCGGCCTCGTAGCGGAGGAAGACCTTGAGCGTGCCCTGGGGGCCGTCTTCGTCTTCGATGTAGCCTTCGATGAAGCCCTCTTCCTTGAGGATCTTCGCGATGGCGACCTTGATCTTGGACCGCGGCACGAGCGTCTTCGAGTGACGGGCCTGCTGGGCGTTCCGGATGCGCGTGAGCATGTCAGCGATTGGATCGGTCATTGGCATGAGCGGTACTCCAGGCCCTAAGCCGCGAACGGCATTCCGAGGAGTCGCAGCAGAGCGCGGCCTTCCTCGTCGGTCTCTGCCGTGGTGACGAAAGCGATGTTCATCCCGTGGATACGGGTGACTTTGTCGTAGTCGATCTCGGGGAAGATGATCTGCTCGGTGAGCCCGAGGCTGTAGTTGCCCCGCCCGTCGAACGCCTTCGGGTTGATGCCGCGGAAGTCCCGGATGCGCGGGATGGCCACGGAGATCAGCCGGTCGAGGAACTCCCACATCTGGGAGCCACGCAGCGTGACCCGCACGCCGAGGGGCATGCCTTCACGCAGCTTGAAGTTCGCGATGGAGCGGCGGGCCTTCGTGATCACGGCGCGCTGGCCGGCGATGGCCGTGAGCTCGTCGCGAGCGGAGTCGAGCAGCTTCACGTTCTGCACCGCATCCTTGGTCGTCATGTTGATGACGATCTTGGTGAGGCGCGGAATCTGCATCGGGTTGGTGTAGGCGAACTCTTCGCGCAGCTTGCCGATGATCTCGGCATCGTACTGCTCACGAAGACGCGGAACGTAGTTGTCCATGGGTAGCCTCACGCGCTCTCGACGACGTTGCCGGACTTCTTGTCGATCCGGACCTTCTTGCCGTCGCGGGTCTCGAAGCGGACCTTCACCCGCCGACCCTCGTCTTCGTTCCACAACGCCACGTTGGAGACGCTCACGGGCATCTCCTTCTCCACGATGCCGCCCGGACGATCTCCGACGGGCTTCTGGTGCCGCTTGACGACACGCAGACCCTCGACGACGACCTGTTCCTTCTCGGGCAGGACCTTGACGACGCGGCCGGTGTGGCCCTTCTGCTTTCCGGCGATGACGACGACGGTGTCGCCCGACCGGACCTTGAACTTGCTGCGGGAAACAGCCATCAGAGCACCTCAGGAGCCAGGGAGACGATCCGGGTGAAGCCCTTGCCGCGAAGCTCACGGGCCACAGGCCCGAAGATGCGACTGCCCACCGGCTCGTTCTCCTTGGTGATCAGGACGGCACTGTTGGTGTCGAAGCGAATGTAGCTGCCGTCGACACGACGGAGCTCCTTGCGCGTCCGCACGATGACGGCGCGCGCAATCTGACCCTTCTTCACCTTGCCGTTCGGAGCGGCATCCTTCACGGATACGACGATGATGTCACCGACGCTCGCGTACTTCCGCTTGGAGCCACCCAGCACCTTCACGCACTTCACGCGCTTGGCGCCGGAGTTGTCGGCCACGTCAAGCACGGACTCCATCTGGATCATCGGAAAACCTCACTCGGGCGACTCTCGCCCGCGGGGATGAACCGGCCGTGAACCGACCGGCTGCTGACTATCGCTTCTCGACCAGAACCCAGCGCTTGTGCCGGGACAGCGGCCGCGATTCCTCGATCACCACGGTGTCGTCGACCTGACAGCTGTTGTTCTCGTCGTGCGCCTTGTAGGTCTTCTGGCGGGTGACGTACTTGCGGTAGCGGGCGTGCTTGACGCGACGCTCCACGCGGACGGTGATGGTCTTGTCCATCTTGTCCGATACGACGGTACCGACCAGCCGGCGACGGCCAGACTTAATCTCTTCGGTCATGAATGCCTCACTGGCATCGCGCTCGAGGGAGACGCGATGGTCGGGACGGAATGGTCCCCTCGCTGACTCTGATCCTGGGGTCTCCCACCGAAGCGGGACGCCCATGACCTGGCCCGTGCCAGCACCGCGGATGTCAACCCGAGGTGCCCAAGGGAGCGAGTACCACTGACCCGGAGGTCAGCGGCACCGCCAATTAGTCGTTACCCGAGATCTTGTCAACGATGCCCGCGAGGAAGCCACCCTTGGCCTCTGCGGAACCGCTGTCGGCCGCGACGACACGGCCGGTCGGACGGTGCTTTGCGAGCAGCGCATCCTTCTCGAGGCCCTGAGCGATCTCACGGCTGCGGGCTTCGGTCTTCAGCGTCGCGATCTCACGACGCAGGTTGCGAAGGCGAGCGGTGTTCTCGAGCTGGTTCGTGCTGTGCTTGAAGCGTGCAGCCACCAGATCGCGCTCCACCTGGAAGACCTTCGCGACGAGATCCTGGTCGGACAACTCGGAGACGGCCATCAGAGCACCTCATCGCCGCGCTTCACGAAGCGCGTCTGGACAGCGAGCTTGTGCCCGGCGAGACGGAAGGCCTCCTTGGCCACGTCTTCCGGAACACCATCGAGCTCGTACATGATGCGACCGGGCTTGATCACCGCGACCCAGCGGTCGGGCGCGCCCTTCCCCTTACCCATTCGGGTCTCGAGGGGCTTCTTCGAGAGCGGCTTGTCCGGGAAGACGCGAATCCACACCTTTCCACCACGCTTCACGTGACGGGTCATGGCGATTCGGGCAGCCTCGATCTGGCGGGCGGTCACGTATCCGCGGGTGGTCGCCTGCAGCCCGAAGTCTCCGAACGAGACCTCCGAACCGCGGTAGCTGAACCCGCGCATCTTGCCCTTCTGTACCTTGCGGTGACGAACACGCTTCGGCGAGAGCATGACGTTTCCCCTGTTTTCTTCTGATGAGAGAGTTGATCATCCGGCCGCGGGGTCGCGGCTGGCGACGGATCTGGGTCGGGAGACATCGGCGAGCTCGCTCGCCGGCTCCCGGGATCTCAGCGCTGGGTCTCTTCGCCGGGCAGGATCTCGCCCTTGAAGATCCAGACCTTGACGCCGATCACGCCGTAGGAGGTCTTGGCCTCGGCCAGCCCGTAGTCCACGTTCGCGCGGAGCGTGTGGAGCGGGACGCGACCGTCGCGGTACCACTCGCAGCGAGACATCTCGGCACCACCGAGACGACCGGAGCACATCACCTTGATGCCCTTGGCGCCAGCGCGGCGAGCCTGGGTGATGGCCTTCTTCATCGCCCGACGGAAGCTGACGCGCTTCACGAGCTGGGCGGCGATGTTCTGGCCCACGAGGATCGCATCCGTGTCGACCTTCCGCACTTCCATCGTCTGGACGAACACCTCGGTGCTGCACAGGCGCTGGAGATCGTTGCGGACAGCGTCGAGCCCGGTGGCGCGCTTACCGAGGATGATCCCCGGCTTCGCGGCGTAGATGAACACCTTCGCCTTGTTGGCGGCGCGCTCGATCAGCACCTTGGAGACGCCAGCGCTCTTGAGCTTGTCCTCGATGTACTGGCGGATCCGGAAATCCTCCTGGAGGAAGAGCGCGTAGTTCTTGTCCGCGTACCACCGGGAATCCCATCCCTGCGTGATGCCGACGCGGAAGCCGTGCGGATGAATCTTCTGGCCCATGATGTCGATTCCTAGCGGGTGCCGAGGACCACAGTGATGTGGCTCGTCTTCTTCTGGATACGGGTGGCGCGGCCCTGGGCACGCGGCCGGAAGCGACGAAGCGTCGGACCGGCGTCCACGGTGATGGTCTGAACGAAGAGCTCGTCTTCGTCGAAGTCGCCGCCCTCACGCTGAGCGTCGACGCTGGCATTCGCCACCGCAGACTCGACCAGCTTCCGGATCATGGGAGCGGTCTTCTTGCGCGTGAAGGTGAGGACCTCCAGGGCTTCGGGAACGTCCATGCCGCGAACGAGGTTCGCCACGAGACGTGCCTTCTGCGGGGACACCCGCGCGAAGCGGAGGATGGCTCGGCTACTCATTTCGGACTCCGAGATGGTTCAGCGGACTTTGCCCTTCCGGTCGGCCGCATGGCCGCGGAAGGTCCGCGTGGGAGCGAACTCGCCGAGCTTGTGGCCGATCATCTGCTCGGACACGTACACGGGAATGAACTGCTTGCCGTTGTGGACGGCGAACGTGAGGCCGATCATCTCGGGGATGATGGTGGACCGACGGCTCCAGGTCTTGATGACCCGGTTGCTGCCGGAATCCCTGGCCGCCTTCACCTTGTCGCGGAGGTGGCCGTCGATGAACGGGCCCTTCTTTACGGAACGAGACATGTCAGCCTACTTCTTCTTGTGGCGGCTCTTGACGATGAACCGGGTGGAGGTCTTGCGGGTGTTCCGCGTGCGGTAGCCCTTGGTCGGCTTGCCCCAGGGAGTCACGGGGTGACGACCCTTGGCGCGGCCCTCACCACCACCGTGGGGATGGTCGACCGGGTTCATGGCAGTACCACGAACCTTGGGACGGCGCCCGAGCCAACGGCTGCGACCGGCCTTCCCGAGCACGACGTTCTCGTGATCCGTGTTGCCGACCTGACCGATCGTCGCACGGTTCATCCCCCACACCTGGCGAAGCTCGCCGGACGGCAGACGGAGCAGGACGTAGCCCGACTCCTTCGCCATCACCTGGGCGTAGGTTCCGGCGGAACGACACATCTGACCACCACGGCCCTTCTGGAGCTCGACGTTGTGGACATGCGTACCGAGCGGGATGCTCTGGAGCATCATCGCGTTGCCGGGCTTGATGTCGGCCTTCTCGGACGTGACGATCTGGTCGCCGACCTTGAGGCCCACGGGGTGCAGGATGTAGCGCTTCTCGCCGTCGGCGTAGTGGATCAGCGCGATCCGGGCGGAGCGATTCGGGTCGTACTCGACCGTCGCCACCTTGCCGGGCACGTTCTCCTTGTCGCGCCGGAAGTCGATCAGACGGTAGCGACGCTTGTGCCCGCCGCCGCGACGACGGACCGTGATCCGACCGCGGTTGTTCCGGCCGCCCTTCTTCGAGAGCGCGACGATGAGGCTGCGCTCCGGAGTGGACGTGGTGACCTCTGCGAAGTCGGAGCCGGTCATGGTCCGGCGGCCCGCGGAGGTGGGTTTGAACTTCTTGATGCCCATGGTTCCGACCGATCTATTCGTAGAGGTTGATGGAGTGGCCGTCAGCGAGCGTGACGTAGGCCTTCTTCCAGTTGGAGCGCTTGCCGAAGTGACGGCCGAAGCGCTTGAGCTTGCCACGCACCACGAGGGTGCGAACGGACTCGACCTCGACGCCGTAGAACGACTCGATGGCCCGCTTCACCTGGCGCTTGTTGGCGCTCAGCCCGACCTCGAACGCGTAGGTGCGATCGTTGCCGAGGAAGGTGGTGGACTTCTCGGTGATGATGGGACGAACCAGTGTGTCCTTGAGTTCCATGTCAGCCTGCCAGACGCTTGGTGAGGGCCTCGACGGCACCCTGGGTGAGCACCAGGTTGTCGCGGCGCAGGATGTCGTACACGTTCACACCGTTGGTGCGGATGATCGTGACGTTCGGGAGGTTGCGTGCCGACTTCTCGACCATCTCGTCAGCCTCGGGCAGCACGACGAGAACGTCGGACAGCTCGAACCGCTGGAGGAGGTCGACGACCTGGCGGGTCTTCGGCGCATCGAACGACAGGGTGTCGAGGACGACCACAGCGTTGTCGGCGACGCGCTTGGAGAGCGCACCGCAGATCGCAGCGCGACGCTCCTTCTTGTTCATCTGGATGGCGTGCGAGCGCGGCTCGGGGCCGAACACGACACCACCGCCCCGCCACTGGGGAGCGCGGGTGGTGCCCTGACGGGCGCGACCCGTGCCCTTCTGCTTGTAGGGCTTCTTCCCGCCACCCGACACGTCGGAACGACGCTTGACGGCGTGCGTTCCCTGACGGCGCTTGGAGAGCTGGTACCGCACGGCGTCGTGCAGCAGGTGAGACTTCACCTCCGCACCGAAGATCTCGTCGACGAGCTCGACGGTACCGACCTTCTTCTTGTCCATGCTGTAGACATCAACGGTTGCCATGGTTCTACTCCGTGACCGTCCGACTTCCGGGGTTTCCGGGCGGCGGCTACCCGAACTACGAGAGCTTGATCTCGACGTGCACACCGGCGGACAGGTCGAGCTTCATGAGGGCATCGACGGTCTGCTGGGTGGGCTCGAGGATGTCGAGGAGGCGGTGGTGCGTGCGACGCTCGAACTGCTCACGCGACTTCTTGTCGATGTGCGGGCCGCGGAGGACCGTCCACCGGTTGATCGTCGTGGGAAGCGGGAACGGGCCGCGGATATCGACACCGGTACGCTTCGCGGTCTCCACGATCTCCCGAGCGGACTTGTCGAGGAGCTTGTGGTCGTACGCCTTCAGCCGAATGCGAATCTTGTTTCCGGAAGCCATCTCGGCTCTCTCCGTGTCAGCTGCCGACGGCAGCCATCCAAAGGTGCGGCCCACCGAAGTGGGCCAGAATCGATAGTGGGTTCACGCGCTACGGGCCAGTGCACGCAGCGCGTGCACTGCAGAAATCCCGCAGCGGGTGGACTGCAGAGATCCGCAGTTACTTGGCGATCGCCGAGACGACGCCGGCGCCGACGGTGCGGCCACCCTCTCGAATGGCGAAGCGGAGCTGCTCCTCCATCGCGATCGGC
>JAWKRP010000042.1:0-47256 GCA_041389565.1 Myxococcota bacterium | reverse complement strand
GTGTCCGCGTCCGAGTCGGCATCGGTATCCGCGTCGGAATCGGCATCGGTGTCCGCGTCCGAGTCGGCATCGGTGTCCGCGTCCGAGTCGGAATCGGCATCGGTGTCGGTGTCGGTGTCGGTGTCGGTGTCCGCGTCGGTATCGGTGTCGGCGGGACCGCCGGTGTGTCCGGTCGCCCCTGCGGTCCCCGTGTGGCCTGTCCCCGTCTCGGGACCGACCCGTCCGGTGTCCGTATCGGTGTCCGTGTCGGTGTCTGCGTCCGCATCGGCGTCTGCGTCGGTGTCCGCGTCGGCATCGGCGTCTGCGTCGGTGTCCGCATCTGCATCGGTGTCCGCGTCGGCATCGGCGTCTGCATCCGAGTCCGCGTCGGTGTCTGCGTCCGCGTCCGAGTCGGCGTCTGCGTCGGTGTCGGCATCCGCGTCCGGAAGGTCCGGAGCGTCCGGAACCGCCGTGTCCGAGTCGTTCTTGCAGGTACACGCGACCGCGAGCAGCAGGACCAGGGGGATCAGGGGGCGCACGGACACTCCAGACAGGGGGTGTCTGGAGAACGACGTCCGGAGGCGCGGAGGGTCAGATTTTCAGAGAGAGATCGTTCCGCCCCGGATCGCCCCCGGCGCGCCGGGCTCGTCTCCACCACGGAGTCACGGAGCGCCACGGAGAAGGCACGGAGGTGAAGACGAGGACATCGGTCGGTCCTGCACCCCTCCGTGCGTCCTCAGTGTGTCTTCGTGTCTCCGTGGTGGAGGGCGCTCCGCCGGCCGAATCCGCCGGCCAATCCGCCGGCCGAGTCCGCGGTCCGATCCGACTGCGATCGGCACCGAGCGGGGCTACTCGGGCCGGATCTCCTCGACCTCGAGATCGATCCGGATGGCGGCTTCGGTGCCCATCCAGGTGTCGGTCTCGAACACCCGGCCGATGAATCCGACCCGCGGAGTACCGCTGGCGCCGAGGGTCACCGTGCCGAGCACCGCGATGTCGCACCCGCCGTCGTCGCGCTCGGTGTAGGCGGGCCCGTCGCAGGTCGCGAACGCCGGCTCGAACTGGATCGCGACCGCTCCCGTGTGGGCGCTCGGCTCGGTGGTGGGGATGGGCTCGAGGGTGGGTGTGGTGAAGCTGGCCTGCACCGCGACTCCTTCCTCGAGGAGGCCGCCCACGTTCATCTCGAGCTCGGCGCGGAGGTCACGCGATGCGGCGTCGACCCCCATCGTGATCCCGAACAACGCGACGTACGAGCCCGACTCGACCTCGATCAGCGACGGGAACGACTCGGACTTCTCGGTGGCGAGGGCCCCGGAGCAGCCGGAGCAGACGACGAGCGCGTACAGGATGGAGTGTCGGGACATGGAAGCCTCACGGTGGACCACCATACGCCGCCCGCTGCGGTCAGTGGGGGCGATACGCCAGACGCACGATGTCTTCGCCCAGGAGCTCCGTGGAGACGAGCCTCAGGCGCGGGAGGGGCCCCGGGAAGCACGGCCGGCCGCTCCCGAGCACCACCGGGTGCAGGTACATCCGGTATTCGTCGATCAGCCCGAGCCCTGCGAGGCTGCCCACCAGCGCGGGCCCGCCCACGTCGATCTCGCCATCGAGCCGCGCCTTCAGGTCGCGGAGCGCGGACTCCACGTCTCCGGAGATCAGCGTCGCGTTCGGCCCCACGGAGGTGAGGGTACGGGACACCACCCACTTCGGCTGGGCCCTCCAGGCCCGGGCGAACGCGCGCTCGTCGTCGGACCACGCCGGATCGTCCTGATCCCAGTACTGCATGAGCTCGTACAGCACGCGCCCGTACACACTCCCGGTGAGGGTGCCGACGTGCTCGATCCAGTGCCGGAACAGCCCGGGGCCGGGCGCGAATCGCTCGTGATCGACGTATCCGTCGAGAGACACGTTCATGCCGTAGACCATCTTCGCCACGTACCGACTCCGGGTCAGGGGAGGTGTGCCAGCAGGCTGTGGAGGCCCCGTCGGAGCCAGGCGTCGAGCGCACCCTCGCCGTGGAGCGCCCACTGCAGGACGAGCCCGTGCCACTGTGCCTCGACGGCCGCCGCGTGGCAATGCGCGGCGTCGGGGGGAACGCCCATGGCGGTGAGCCCGCGTTCGATGCGGAGCCGGACGAGCCCCAGGTGGTGCCGGGCGCGCTGGTTCCGCTCCGGCACGACGATGTCGCGCCCGAGCACCTCGAGGGTGCCGACGAGGCGTCGCCGCTCGGACAGGGGGGCGGCGAGCTCGGCCAGCCACGTGATCAGCGCTTCCCGCGGGTCTTCGCCGGGAGCCTCGGGGTGCTGGAGCGCCCGCTCGAGCGCGAGGGTGGAGCGGTCGAGCGCGGCTTCGATGACCGCGATTCGCGACCCGAAGCGCTGCACCAGCGTGGCGGGCGAGAGACCCACGACCTCGCCGAGCTCCTTGAGGGTGACGCGATCGAGACCGATCTCGAGGATCGCGGGCAGGAGGGCGTCGAGCACCTCTGCATCGGTCTTCTGCTTGCTTCGGGACATGCCTCAAATATAAATGAACATTCATATATATTCAAGGAGCACGACCCATGGGACGCATCCGAGCCTTTCTCGCCATGTCGCTCGACGGCTACATCGCCGGTCCGAACGACGATCTGTCGTGGCTTCCGGTGGACGACCGGCCCGGGCCGGGTGCCGTCGACCTCGACGCTTTCCTGTCCGGGATCGGCTGCATGCTGATGGGCCGGCGCACCTACGACGTCGCCGCCGGCTTCGGATCGTGGGTGTACGGAGAGATCCCCGTGCTCGTCCCTACGCATCGCGCGCTGGATCCGGTCCGGGACACGGTGCGGGCGGTGCAGGGGCCGATCTCCGCGCTGCTCGACGAGGCCCTGGCGCTGGCGGGCGGAAAGGACGTGTACGTCGATGGCGGTGCGATCGTGCAGCAGGTCCTCGAAGCCGACCGTCTCGACGAGCTCGTCGTCACGGTCGTGCCCCTGGTGCTCGGCGGAGGCGTGCCGCTGTTCGCGGCGCCGGCGTCCGCCCGTCCCTTCCGGTTCGAGCCGCCATCGCCGTACGGATCCATGATCCAGCTCACGGCGACGCGAGCTCGCGCCTGACGAGGGGCCCGACCGGCTGAGATCCTCGCCGGTTCGTCAGCGCCGGCGGAGCACCAGCAGGCCGAGGCCGAGCAGCAGGGCTCCGAGGGTCGGAGTCCCGCCGGTCCCGCTGCACGTGCAGGCGCCACCGAAGTAGCTCCCGTCGGACGGTTCGTCGGTATCGGTGTCGGTGTCGGTGTCGGCGTCGGAGTCCGCATCGGTGTCGGCGTCCGCGTCGGCATCGGTGTCGGAGTCGGCGTCGGCGTCGGCGTCGGTGTCGGCGTCCGCATCGGCATCGGTGTCGGTGTCGGCTTCCGCGGTGTCGCCCGTCAGGGTGTCCGTGTCGACCCCGGTGTCGGCGGTCTGGAGCCCGTCGGTGTCGCGCCCGGTACCGCCCGTGAAGGCACCGGTGTCGTTCGCCGTGTCGGTGTCGGTGTCGGCATCCGTGTCGGTGTCGGCATCGGTGTCGGTGTCGGCGTCCGTGTCGGTGTCGGCGTCCGTGTCGGTGTCGGCGTCGGTGTCGGTGTCGGCGTCCGTGTCCGCATCGGTGTCGGCGTCCGTGTCCGCATCGGTGTCTGCATCGGCGTCCGCATCCGTGTCCGCATCGGTGTCTGCATCGGCGTCTGCGTCGGTGTCCGCATCGGTGTCGGCGTCCGTGTCTGCATCGGCGTCTGCGTCCGTGTCGGCATCCGCGTCGGCGTCAGTATCGGCATCCGCATCGGCATCGGTGTCCGCGTCGGCATCGGTATCCGCGTCAGCATCCGTGTCGGCGTCCGCGTCGGCATCGGTGTCGGCGTCCGCGTCGGCATCGGTATCGGCGTCTGCGTCGGTATCGGTGTCTGCGTCGGCATCGGTATCGGCATCCGCATCGGCATCGGTGTCCGCATCGGCATCGGCATCGGTGTCCGCATCGGCGTCTGCGTCTGCGTCGGTGTCGGCATCGGCGTCTGCGTCGGTGTCGGCATCGGCGTCCGCGTCGGCATCGGAGTCGGTGTCGGCATCGGCATCGGCGTCGGTGTCTGCGTCGGCGTCGGTGTCGGCGTCGCCCGTGTCGGGCATGACGGTGACCGCGACCGTGGCGGTGCTGGTGCCGCCGTTGCCGTCGGAGATCGTGTACGTGAACGTGTCGGTGCCCGAGAAGCCCGGGACCGGGGTGTACACGACGCTCGTGCCCACGATGGCCACGAGGCCGCCCGCGCTGCCCTGGGTGACCGCCTGGACGGTGAGCGTCTCGCCCACGTCGGGCGCGAAGGTGTCGTTCGCGAGGACCCCGAGGACGTTCATCGACGAGTCCTGGAGGACCGAGAATGCATCGGGGACCGCCGTGGGCGGGTCGTTCACCGGGGAGACCGTGACCGTGACGGAGCCGGTGTCCATGCCGCCGTTGCCGTCGCTGACGACGTACGTGAACGTCTCCGTGCCGAAGAAGTCGGGGGCGGGCGTGTACTGGACCTGGTTGCCCATCGCAACGGCCGTGCCGCCGTTGGTCGGCGTGCCGACGCTCACGAGGGACAGCGTGTCGCCATCGAGGTCGGTGTCGTTGGCGAGCACGGGGATGAGGATGGGCGCACCGTCTTCGTTCATCGACGCCATGTCGTCGACCGCGACGGGCGGGTGCAGCACGTCGCTCACGGTGACCGTGACGGTGGCGGTGTCGGTGCCGCCGTTGCCGTCGGAGATCGTGTACGTGAACGTCTCGACGCCGGTGAAGTTGGCGGGCGGCGCGTAGGTGACCGTCGCGCCGTTCGTGGAGATGGAGCCCCCCTGCGAGCCCGCGGAGACCGCGGTGATCACGAGGGTCTCGCCCACGTCGGGCACGATGGTGTCGTTCGCGAGCACGTCGAGGGAGAGCACATCGCCCTCCTGCGCGGTGTACGCGTCGTCGTTCGCGGTGGGGTCGTCGTTCACGGGCGTCACGTCGATGTCGACCGCCACGACCTGATCGTCGCTGCCATGCCCGTCGGACACGGTGTACGTGAACGACTCGGGACCGAAGTAGTCGGGCAGGGGCGTGTACTCGATGACCCCGCCGACGATCGTGACCGTGCCGCCCTGGTCGCCCTGGGTGACCGCCACGATCGTGAGCGACTGCTCGGGCTCGACGGCGTCGTCGTTCGCGAGCACGTCGAGCACGAAGTCGACGGAGTCCTCGGGGACGTCGAACACGTCGTCGACCCCGTCGGGCGGGACGTTCGGCACGGCCAGCTCGTTCGTACCGGGCTCGGAGGTGCTGCCGCCCGCATCGGTGGCCGTGGACACGATGATGTCGGCGATCGTGATGGGTGCGAGCGCCGCGGGCACGGGCAGGAAGCACTGGAAGGTGCCGTCGGCCGCGCTCGTGCAGCTCCCGATCAGCCCGTTGGGCTCGCCGTGCGCGATGGAGAGGCCGTCTCCCAGCTCGACCTCACCGAGGTTGTCGCCGTCGTCGTCGACCAGGTAGGCCGCGAGATCGAAGGTCTCCGCGAGCGGGCTCGTGCTCGTGCCGACGTAGCCGACGATCTCGAGCAGCCCGGTCGAGAACCGCGCGCCCGTGAGCACCGGGTAGTCGACGAACCGGTTGCCGCCGTTGCTCCGGACCCCGTCGTTCGGCGTGACGCCGTCGCCCACACCGTCGGTGTTCGGGTCGATGTCGTCGGAGTCGAGATCCATGCACAGCCCGAGGTTGTCCGAGCAGGCGTTCCCGAACATCGTGACGCCGAGCGCCGACTGCGACACCCCGATGCCCGACCCGAAGTTGTCGTGGATGTGGTTGAACGTCGCCGCGACCGAGCTGCTCGCGGCGAGCGTGCGGAACACCACCCCGATGTTCTCGGTGGACGGGACGCCCGAGTTCTGACCGCAGGCCGTCCACGTGTTGTCGGTGAGCTCGAGGTTCACGAGCCGACCGCCCGAGTAGCCGAGCTCGTAGGCCGCGCCGCGCTGGTCGCGCACGAGGTTGTGCGTGAGCAGCGCGCCGGTCTCGACCTGGCCCGTGGGCACGACGATCAGGATGCCGTCGAACGTGTTGGTGTGCCCGAGGTCGGGGATCTTGACCTCGTTCTCCTCGACGACCAGCCCGGATGCACCGCCGTCGCGCCGGATGCCCGAGTTGTCGACCGCCACGAAGTTGTGGCGCACCGTGAGGTCGTTCACGCCGTTCCCGAGCGCGATCCCCACGATGGTCTGGCGAACCGGGCTCGTGCCGTCGGCATGCATGCCCACGAGGGTGTCCTCCACGAGCCCGCGCACGCCGCTCATCACGATGCCCATGCGCTGGAACGCGATCGACCGGATCTCGGAGTCGGCGCCGTTCATCGTGATCAGGAGGTTGTTCGAGGACACCTGGAGCTCCGGCCGCTCGAAGCGGTCGAGCGTGAACTCGTCGCCCGTGCCCAGGATGCCGTCGGTGCCGACGCCGACGGTGCCGCCCGTGCCCAGCTGGCCGGGGTTGCTGTCACGCACGGTGCCGAGCGTGCAGGTGTTGCCGTTGCACCACGCGGTTCCGTCGACCGTCGTGTTCGCGGGGACGGTGAGCGCGGTCGCGGCCGTGACGGTCCACCAGCTGTTCGACGCGTTGGGCGCCGACACGGGCGTGAAGCGCATCGTGCCGCCGCCGCCTGCGCCCGCATTCGCGAGGAACTGGCGCAGGGAGCCCTGGCTGTGGCGGGCGGTGAGGAGGTCCTGGTCGGTGTCGCCCTCGTGCGTGACGACGTTGGCCGAGAATCCGAAGCTGAGCTGCGCGGAGCCCGTGCCTGTCGCCTCGCCGAGGTGCTCGGCTGCGGTGACGCTCAGGATCTGCTGGTCGGACTGGCCGGCGCGGCGCCCGCCGAAGCACGCGCCCCCCGTGCCCCGCTGAAGGGTGCCGCCGGCGCCGTCGGCGCAGAACGTGGCGCGGGAGCCGTAGGTCTGCTCCATCCACACCGGCGCGGCTCCGAGATCGCCACCGTCGACGGCGAACCACCACGTCCCGTCGAGGATGCCGGGGAACGAAGCCGTGCCGGACGCGTTGGTGGTGCCGAACACGAGGGGCGTGTCGGTGGCATCGGGCACGCCGTTGCCCAGGTCGAGGTAGCCGATGACGTCGACGCCGACGGCGGGGGTTCCATCGCTGATGTCCCCGTCTCCGTTGGGGTCGATGAGGACATCGACGGTGACGTCGAGGGCGAATGCGGTGCAGACGAGGGAGAGGAGCAAGGCGGGATCCTGTAGCCGGATTGTTCGGAATCGGGGCTGTAACTCGCCTGGTGGCGACTTCCAGGCGATGACCGGCACACCCCTCCTGCCAGTTTTCCCGCCTTTTCGCTACACGGCGACCCCGATGTGGACGTAGGGGCGTTCCCCCCGGACGCCGGGCGGTAGCCTCCGGATTCGCGCCCACCGTGCGTCGGGCGGGATAGGGCATCGGGATGGAGAACCCCACGCGCATCGCGCTGGCCGCCGTCGTGCTCGTGGCCGCCGCCGGCGCCCTCGCCTGGCGGGCGTCGGGCGCGACTCCGTCCTCCGGGCCCGTGCTGCAGGGCCTGTGCGAGGCCTCGACCGTGATCGAGGACGGCGAGGGCTTCCTGATCGGCGACAACGAAGCGGAAGACCGGCTGTTCCGGTTCGACGCGAACCTCCAGCCGGCGGGCGAGGTGCGGCTGCCCTCCGAGGTCGAAGACATCGAAGCGCTGGTGCCGACGCCCGCGGGGCTCGTGGTCGTGGGCTCCCACAGCCGGTCGAAGAAGGGGAAGGTCCGGCCGAAGCGCCATGCCGTGCTCGCGCTCGACGAGGGCCGCGCGCGCCGTGCCGACCTCTCGGGCTGCGAGCCGTGTGTGGCCGCCGAGCCGCGCCTGCCGAAAGAAGGTGGCGTGAGCATCGAGGGCGCGGCCTGGTGGCGGGATGCGCTGTGGCTCGGGCTGCGGTCGCCCCTCGACGGGGGTGCGCTGCTGCTCCGGATGCGCGAAGACGGCGACGTGCTGCGGGTCGACGAGGTCGTGCGCGCCGACCTCGACGGGCGCGGGGTCCGCGAGCTTCGCGTCCATGGAGGGGTCCTGTGGATCCTGGCGGGTCCGGCGACGGCCCGGGAGGAGCCGCACGCCCTGTACGTGCTCGCGGAGCCCGGTGGGGCACCCGAGCTGCGCGTCGCCGACCTGCCGTCGGGCAGCGAGGGCTTCGCGTTCGTGGGCGATGCCGCGGAATCCATCGCTGCCGTGGAGCTGCTCGTGGTGACCGATGGCGACGGCAAGCCGGGCGATCGGTGCTCGGCTCCGGCGACCTGGGCGCGGCGCTCGATCGGTCCGTCGTAGACCGTGTTACGGCGGGACGACCCATGCATGCCCGCATCCTCCGCACCTGTCGCTCCCTGATCGCGCTCGCGTGCGTCGCGTGTGCGGGCACCGAGCCGCCACTCGCGCCCGCTCCCGAAGCGCCCGTCGGCGAGGAGCCCCCTGCGGAGGCCGCGGCGAGCGGCGACTCCCGGCTGCGGACCGTCTACGTGCCGGCCTACTCGCACCTCGACTCGGATCTCGAGCGGCGCCACATGCTCTCGGTGCTGCTGAGCGTGCGGAACGTCGACGCCTCCGCCAGCGTCACGCTCACGCACGTCGACTACTTCGACACGTCCGGGCGGCGGGTCCGACGCTACCTCACGGAGCCGAAGGTGCTGCGCCCGCTCGAGACGGCCGAGTTCAGCGTGCCGAACCGCGACGACGCCGGCGGCTCGGGCGCGAACTTCCTGATCTACTGGGAGGGCCCGTCCGACGCGCACCCGCTGCTCACCGAGGCCGTGATGTGGGGTCACGTGGGGGCGGGCTACCTCTCGTTCACGTCGCGCGGGGTCGAGCTCGACCGCCGACCGGAGCCGGCCGACTTCCTGGTGGAGCCCGCCGCCGCGGGGTCCACCGCGCCGTAGGCTCACTGGACACCGTTCACCGAGAGAGACGCTCGACGCGAGCGATGACTTGCGCGGAGTCGATGCCCCTGGGCACGGACCCGTCGAGTACCTCGAGCACGAAGGTGTCTGCCCTGAGCGCTCGCAGACCCTCACGGACTCGTCGTCGAAGGCGGGCATCGGCAGTACCGAGAGTCGCCTCGATCGTGGAGCAACAGGACAGGAGCATCGTCAGGTCTTCGAGGTCGTGCGACATGAGTGGGTCCGCGGATCCCCGGTCGCGGAACGCAGCGAGCTTGGCGGCGACCATTGCGGCTGAGTCGAGGATGGAGACCACTTCTCCGGGGGCGAGCTCCACCGCCACCGAACGACCCAGCCGAACAGGGTCGTCGTCGTGGAGTGTGTGGAGCGGAACGAGATCGACGGGTACGCCACTCGGCGCGATCCGCGCATGTGCGTTGCGCCGATCCGGTCGCAGATCATGTCTCCAGCCGAAACGGTCCAATCGAGCTTCGAGTGTGAGCATCTCGGCCCGCGACGCGACACCGGTGGGCACACAATCGACGTCGACGGTGGGGCGTTCTTCGTCGTCGGATGGAAGCATGTCGAGATGAATGCCGACGACGGTTCCACCGAAGAAGAAGCACGGCACGTCGAGGGACTGCAGGTCACGGGCCGCGAGTCGGAGGAGCTCCGAGTTCTTCATCGCAGCATCTCGTCGAGCGCTTCGCCCGCCAGCCTCCTCTCTCGAGCTCGCCCAACGCGCATCGCATCCAGGAGCGAGAGGAGCTTGTACGCTTCGGGCAGGGCCAGGGCGAGTGGCACGACAGATGGATGGATGGGCTCGACGGCGCGGCCTTCGACCTCTCCCTGTTCGCTGGGCCACACATAGGCCTGGCCTGCCGCGATCCGCTCATTGAGCACGGGCCCCGCATGCGACGTCGGGACGCCCCGCGTCACGGGCCCCGGTTCCGCCGGGAACATCCACCGGGCACCGTTCGTGAGGAAGTCGAGGAGCCTCGCGTGCCGAAGTCGGCGTAGATTGCGGGAGTACAGCCCATTGTCAGCGAGCCTTCGCACCGACTCGCTCACCCGGGAGCGTGGCATCTCGAGCATCCGAGCCAGTGCGGCCTGGCCGCCATCGTGCGGCTGGCCGAGGGCGAACAGCCCGGCAGCCACGACGACATCCTGACTGCGCACCGCATCCATCGAGTGCCCCTGTTACGTCGTTTCTGTAACACACACGCAGAGGGTCGCCCATGCCAGCACTCCCTCCCGGTGCCGACCTCCGGACCGAGCCCCTGCGGCACCGGGGATGCCGGCTGCACGCCGAGCTCGGCCCGATGGCGAAGCCCGCCGTGTGTCGCCAGTTCCCGTTCGTGTACGCGGGCCCGTACGTCGGCATCGATCCCACCTGCTTCCATGCAGACCCGTCCGCGGACGGAGACGCCCCAGAGCCCCCGTTCGACGTGCTCGTGGGCGCGCCCCCGTCGCATCGCCCGCTGCCGTGGGGGGATCTGCGCCACGGTCACGACGTCCGCGCGGCCCTGACGAGCGCACCGCTGGAGGAGGTCGCGCCGCGGATCGGGCCGCTCGCCCGGTCGATGGTCGAGCCCCTGCTCCGTGCCGAGCCGGCACCTCCGGAGCCGGTCTGGTTCGAGTCCCGCGTGCGGACCGCCCTCGCGTTCGCGCTCGTCGAGCGGGTCGACGCCGCCGGAGTGCTGGTGGGCGGGTGCCAGCTCGTGTGGGGCGCGGGTCTGCCGCCCGGGCAGGGGTTCGCGGCGTTCATGCGCCTGCTCCACACGGGTGCGGTCCCGGACACCCACCGCGGGGAGCGATAGGACCCGTCCATGCTGCTCCTGCTCTCCATCGCGCTCGCCGGCTGGCCGGCAAAGGTGCGCGCCTGCCACGCCGAGCCCACGCGCGACTGCATCCGGGAGGCCCTGCTCCGCGAAGCCCGCACCCCCGACCGCACCTACGCGGGCGACAAGACCAAGCGGCCCTTCCTGGAGGGGCTCGTGGGTGCGGTGTACGACGACGGGGCCCTGCAGGCCGCGGCCGTCGACGCCCTGCACCGCGACCGGGCCGCCCAGCTCGGCGCCCAGTGGGAGCCCGCCGTCGCCGAGCTGGTCACGGTGAACCGCGTGCTCGGGCACCCCGACCGCGCGCAGGCCCTCTCCGACGCCGCGGGGCTGTCGGACGTCCAGCTCCGGAAGATCGAGCGCGAGGTCGCCATGCGGCAGGGCCAGCTCGACCTGTTCGTCGAGGTCGTCGAGCACCCGATGGCCCCGGACTCCGTGCGGTCCGACGTGGCCGGCCAGATCGTGCCGCACCTCGTCGCGCGCGGAGACCTCGTCGGGGTGGCGTCGCTGCTCGTGCACCTGCCCGCCGAGGTGTCCGGCGACGGGTGGAGCGAAGCGGAGCGGGTGGCGCTGTCGCTCTACGGTCCGCTCCACGCGACCGGGCAGTCCACCGAAGCCGGCGCGCTGCGCCTCGTCGTGCGGTCGGAGCCGGCGCGTGCCGAGCTGAAGCGCCTGGAGGCCGTGCGCCTCGCGGATCCCACGGCGGCACTGGGCCGTGCCCTCGCTCTGGAAGACCCGGTCGACCGCGAGAGCGCCGTCGCTGCGCTGGGCGTCGACCTTGCGCGCGCCGGGAAGCTCGACGCGTCGCTGAAGACCCTGGAGTCCCTCCCGCTGGACTCCCACGCGCTGTCGCGGTCGCTGATCGCGTCCGCCGCGCTGGAGGTGGCGGTCACGGCCAACCGGTGGGACACCGCGATGGTGGCCTGGGCCGCGCTCGACCCCGACAGCCAAGCGGATCAGGCGCTCTGGCAGATGGAGCGCGCGCTCGATGCCGGCCGCACCCAGCCTGCCGCCACGTTCCTCGGCAGCGTGCCTTTCGAGCGGTTCGGGTGGCAGCGCGAGCTCCTGATGGCCCGCCTGGCCGTGCTGTTGGGGCCCTGAGGCCCGTCAGGTCTCGACGGCGATGGTGCGGACGCCGACGAGGTCGCCCTCGGCGCTCGTCCCGATCACGAACACCTGGATGAGCCCGCCGACGGACGTGCCGTCCCAGGTGGGCTCGC
Organism: Myxococcota bacterium; assembly: GCA_041389565.1. Classification (GTDB taxonomy): domain Bacteria; phylum Myxococcota_A; class UBA796; order UBA796; genus JACKEQ01. The sequence goes on along the minus strand of JAWKRP010000042.1, from coordinate 35,274 downwards.
CGAACCGGAATACGCGGCCGTCCGCGAGGTCGTCCTCGAACACGGCGCGGATGGCGGACCACGCCGGCTGCTCGTCCAGCTGGAACGGCTCCCACCAGGGCTGGGGCTCCGTGTAGCGCGCGAACACCGACGCCACCGTGCGCTCTTCGACCGCGAGCCCCGAGAGGGCGGGCAGCGTGGGGTCGGCCAGCGCGGCAAGGCGTGCGGCGGCGTCGGCGGCCGTGACCGGCGTCGCGGCGCCGCCCGGCAGGTGCACGACCACGAGGGGCGCGTCGGTCTCGCTCGTGAACCACAGTCCGGGCGTGTTCGCTTCGAGGGTCGCCAGCGCGTCGTCGCTGCTCACGGCACCCGCGGATGCGTGGTCGCGCAGGGCGATCAGCGCGGACGGCCCGACGTACGGGACCGCACCGAGCGCGACGAGGTCGGCGAACGGACGCCGCTCGACGATGCCCGCCGCAGCGCGGCTGTCGAGACCGACGGCCACATCGAGCGTCTCCAGGGACGCCGTGTTCGCGAGCTCGAGCGTGGCGCGCGCCTGGTCGGGGGTGAAGGCGACCCCCTCCACGACCTGAGGGCCTTCTTCGAGCCAGCCGCCCGCCTTCGCGAAGTCGGCGAGCTGGTTCAGCGCGGCCGGGCCGACGTACGGAACGGCGTCGACCTCCTCGATGGACTCGAACGGCCGGTCGTCCGGGGTGCCGTAGACCGCATCCGGCCCGTCACGACGGGCGATCAGACCCCGTGCCGCGCGGGCGTCGAGGCCAGCGTCGACATCCAGCACGTCGAACGAGACGACCGGATCCCGCAGCATAGCGAGCACGGCGATCGCTTCGGGCGTCCCGCTGCGGAGCGCGAGATCTTCGCCTTCGAGCGCGGATTTCGGCTCGACACACCCAGACAGGAGCACCGCCACCCAGCACACACGCGTCATGGACACCCCGCAGGCGCGCCGAGCCTATCCCCGCCCACGCCGCTGTCCAGCGGCGTGCCCCTGGCCGGCCGCCGATCCGGGCGATACCCCGCGCACGATGTCGATCGGCCGCTGGTTTCGACGTCTTCGCGGGGTACCCGAGCCCGAAGACGTGCAGGACGGTCCCTCGGAGCTCCTGCCCGCCGATCCGTCCGTGCTGCCGGCCCCCACGGCCGCCTGGGGTGCGACCGTCGACGCCCACGCGCCCGAGCTGCTCCCCGCACCCGGGGAGTCCGGGGAGGCGCTGGAGGTGTACGCCGACGCGCTGATGTCGGCCGGTGACCTCCGGGGAGAGCTGGTCGCGTTGATGCTACGCGGCGAGCACGCCCACGCCACCGCGCTCCGACAGCAGCATCGCGCGCACTTCTACGGGCCCGCAGCCGACTGGCGCGTGCTGGCCATGAACCAGCTCGCGGACATCGCGCTCCCCAGGCAGCGACCGCGCGTCGCGCCCGATCCCGGGCCGCCCGTCGCCATGCGGGTGCACTGGCACGCCGGGTTCATCGACGGTCTCCGGGTCCAGGTCACCCCCGACCGCGTCGAGCCCCTGGTCGAGCTACTCCACCACCCGAGCTGCGCGCGCCTCCGCATCCTGATCCTCGGGGGCACCCGCATGCACGGGCTCGGCGAGCGCCTCGCGCAGCGCGGTCCGCTCCCCGCCATCGAGCGCCTCCACATCGGGGACTTCACGATGGGGGAGTTCGAGCACCAGGAGGCCGACCAGGGCGTGTGGCCCGACCTCGACCGCGTGTTCCCGAACCTTCGTCACCTCGCGGCGAGCGCGGTGGCCGAGCTGGGTCCGTTCCCCGCGCTGCAGACCCTCCAGATCACCCGCGAGGAGGCCTTCGCTCGCGTGACCTGGCCCGAGCACGGCCGCCTCGCCGGGCTCGAGATGGCCCGCCTGTGTGGCGCACGCGCAGAAGACCTGCTGGAGCGCCGCGACCTGCACCGGCTCCGGGACCTCCGCGTGGGGCGGGAGGTCGCGCGGTCGTTCGTGCAGGCCCTCGCGAAGCGGCCCGAGCTGCTGGCGAGCCTCGAGACGCTGGGCTTCCAGCGCTGCGACATGCGGAACACGGCGCGTCCGCTGATCGCGCTGCTGCCGGAGCTCACGGCCCTCCGCATGCTGTACGTGCCCAGCGCCGACACCGCGTACCATGCGGCGCTGGCGCGCGAGCTCCCCGGGCGCCTCGGGGTCGCGCCGCCCGAGATGCGCTACGCCCACTTCTGGCGCGAGGTGACCGAGCCGGCGCTGGGGGTGCTCTCGCTCTGACCGTCAGACGGGGTGGAGCTGACGCGGCTGGAACGTACGCATGTGCACCTCGCCCTCGGGCGCGCTCACCTGCTGGAGCCAGCAGTCGCGTGCATCGAGCCCGCCCAGACCGAGCCCGGCGAAGAACGGATGTGGGTGGACCTCGCCGGCCTGGCGCCGCTGGCGCTGCGTCTCGTGGAGCGTGCCCCACCAGCTCCACACGCTGTGGTGCAGGTGGCCGTCGGTGGCGGCGAAGTACTGTCCGAAGAACTCCTTGTACCGGAACTTCGGCGCGCCCGTGCAGCGCAGGCGGAACAGCGGGCCCTCGGCGTTCCAAACGCGGGTCCCCAGGCGGTCGGGGTCGACCTCGCTCGCGAGCGTCGGGTCGTGGCGCACGGGCATGCGCAGCGCGGGCACCTTGTGCGCCACGAACGCCTCGCTGTTGCTCAGCACGTCGAGCACCGCGAGCGTGAGGCGCGGCGCGGGCATGTCGACCGAGAGGTCGGGCTGGGCGAGCACGGAGCACACCACCTCGTCGAACGGGTCGGGCTCGCCGAGCGTTCCGGGCACGTAGCGCGCGTGGATGAGGTTCAGGAGGACCCGTCCGGGCACGGGCTCCATGGGCTCGACCCCCGTGGGCAGCACGGGCTCCACGAGGCTCGCGGGCACCTCGAAGGTGAAGGAGATGTGGAACGCGATGCTCCACTCGTCGCCGAGCGGTCGTCCACCGAGGAGGTCGGTCCGGGGAGAGGTGTCGGGCATGTGCGGGAGTATCGATCTCGCGAGGGCGTCCGACGGTCTGAGCACCGAATGAGCATCGAATGAGCGGTCCCGCCCGAGCGGTGGGTGTTCTCTTGCGCGCCGATGCCCGCCGTGCTCCAGTTCCCCGGTCAGACCTCGTTCGCGCCCTCCCTGGTGCGGGAAGCCGCCGCGGTGTGGCCCGAGACGACCCGGGAGGTGCTCGACGACGCCAGCCGGGCGCTGGGTCGGGATCTGCGCCCCTGGCTCGAGCAGGTCGACCTCCGCTCCAACGCCGACCTCCAGGTGGCGGTGCTCCTCACGAACCACGTCCACCTCCGGGCCGTCGAGCCCGTGGTGGGTCCGCGGGTGCCGTCCCTCGGGCACAGCCTCGGGGAGCTCAATCACCTCGTGCACATCGGGGCGCTCGCGTTCGAAGACGCCGTGCGGCTCGTGTCGGCGCGGGGGGCCGCGTACGACGGGGGGCCCGTGGGCGTGATGATCGCGGTGTTCCCGCTCGATCGGCGCGCGCTGGAGCCCATCGTGGCGTCCGAGCCGGAGGCGTGGATCGCGGCGGTGAACGGTCCGTCCCAGCACGTGGTCGCCGGCGGGACCGAGGCGGTGCGGCGGGTGGCGTCGGCCGTCGAAGCAGAGACGTTCGCGACCGTGGTGGAGATCGAGAGCCGCCTCCCGATGCACTGTCCGCGGTTCGCTGGGGTGGCCGAAGCGTTCCGGCCGGCGCTTCGCGAGGTCCCGTGGCGAGAGCCGCACTCACCCTGGATCTCGAACGTGACGGGCGGCCCCGTCGAGGACGCCACGCCGGACCGCTTCGTCGAGCTGCTCACGCGCCATGTGTGCGAGCCCGTGCAGTGGAGCCGGTGCATCGATGCCGTCGCGGACGCGCATCGCCCGGTGACGTTCGTGGAGGTCGGGCACGGGCGCGGGCTGTCGGGGCTGCTGCGCCGGTCGTGGCGCCCCGAGCCGCGCGTGTGGACCTCCGATTTCGCCGCCATGGAGGGCCTCGATGCAGCTCGATGACCTCGCGAAGCGGCTCCGACGCGAGCGGCTGTTCCAGGGTGGAGACCCCGTGGAGACCGCCGTGGAGGCGATGATCCCGCACCGTCCCCCGATGCGCCTCGTGGACCGCGTCGAGGCCGTGGACCTCGAGGGTCCGCGCATCCGGGGAGCACGGCGCGTCGCGGTCGAGGACCCCTTGCTGGCGGGCCACTTCCCGGGCGAGCCCGTGTATCCGGGGGTGCTGCAGCTCGAGATGATGGGCCAGCTCGGCCTGTGCCTGCTCTGGCTGATGGAGGGCGGCGGAGGCCCGGTCGACGCGCGGCTGCTGAAGGTGCACCACGGGAGCTTCCTCGCGCCCGTGCCCCCCGGAGCCGAGCTCACCATCGAGGCCGCGGCCGTCGAACGGGACGCGCTGGCCGGTGTGATCGCGGGGCAGGTGTGGCACGGGACCACCCTGTGCTCGACGGGCGTGATGGAGGTGTACTTTGCGTAGGCGCATCGCACTCACCGGGATGAGCATCGCCACTCCGCTGGCGGACGACCTCGACGGGTTCCTGGCGGCCCTCCTGGCGGGTCGCTCGGCGCTGACGCGGTGGCGGTCCTTCGACGCGTCCCGGATCTACTGCAAGGTGGGCGCGGATCTCGGGGACTACGACGTGGCGGGCGCGGTGGCGGGCCTCGAGAGCACCCTCGACCCCGAGGTGTGGCAGCGGCTCCGGCGGCTCACGTCCCGCGCTCCGTGGGGCACGTCCCTCTCGATGCTGTGCGCCGTGCGGGCCACGCTCGACGCCCGCGCGCTCGACTCCGCGCACCCCCACGACGTCGCGGTGGTGGTGTCGGGGCACAACCTCACCAGCGGGTACGTCTACCGGAACACGGTGGAGTTCTTCGACGAGCCGGACTTCATCGACGGGCTGATGTCGCTGCACTCGCTCGACACCGACCACGCGGGCTCGGTGTCCGAGGTGCTCGGCGCGCGCGGCCCGATCTACACGGTGGGCGGGGCCTGTGCGAGCGGCAACCACGCGCTGCGGCTCGCGGCCGACGAGATCCGGTATCGGGGCATGAAGCAGGCCGTCGTGGTGGGCGCGCCCACCGACTTCTCGCCCGTCGACCTGCACGCGATGGCCCTGATGGGCGCCATCAGCCACCGGAGCTTCAACGACGCGCCGGAGCGGGCGTCCCGTCCGTTCGACCTCGACCGCGAGGGCTTCGTGCCGGCTCACGGGGCCGCCTCGCTCGTGCTGGAGGACTGGGACCACGCCGTCGCACGCGGAGCGCGCATCCACGCCGAGGTGATGGCGGTCGATGCCTGTGCGGACGCCAACCACGAGCCGCAGCCGTCGGGGGAGGGGCAGAGCCGCCTGATGCGCCGGGTGCTCGCCCAGTGCGACCTCGCGCCCGAGCAGATCGACTACGTCAACGCCCACGCGACCTCCACGATGCTCGGCGACCTCACGGAGATGGCGTCGATCCGCGAGGTGTTCGGCGCCCACGCCGACGTGCTGAAGGTCAACGCGACGAAGTCGATGCTCGGGCACACCACCTGGGCCGCGCCCACCGTCGAGCTGGTCGCGGCCGTGCTCCAGATGCGCGCAGGACGGCTGCATCCGTCCATCAACATCGACTCGCTCGACCCGCGCATCGATCTCGACGTGTGCCGCGGGGGCCCGGTCGACCACCCGGTCCGCTTCCTCATGAAGAACGCGTTCGGCTTCGGCGGCACGAACTGCATCGCCATCCTGCGCAACCCGGAGCTCGGCTGATGGCGCTGTTCGTGACCGGAGGCTCGCGCGGCATCGGGCGGGCCATCGTGGAGGCGGCGGTCACCGCGGGCCACGACGTCGCGTTCACGTTCCGCGAGGCGGAGGACGCCGCGGCCGACCTGGTCGGGTGGGCCGGCCGGGAGGCCCCCGGAGCGCGGTGCCGTGCGTATCGGCTCGACGTGCGCGACCCCGCCGAGGTGGAGCGCGTCGGAGACCAGGTGCTCGAGGACTTCGACGCGGTGCGCGCCGTGGTGTGCAATGCGGGCATCCTGCGCAACGGCGTGGCTGCGCACATGTCCGACGAGGCCTGGGCCGACGTGCTCGCGACGAACCTCACGGGCAGCTTCTACGTGGCGCGGCACTTCCTGATGCCGTTCCTGGCGCAGGGGGGCGGGCGCCTCGTGTTCATGGGCTCGCTCGCGCAGCACGGCATCAGCGGGCAGGCCAACTACTCGGCGAGCAAGGCCGGTCTGGTCGGGCTGTCGAAGGCCCTCGCGAAGGAGTACGGGCGCAAGGGCATCACCGCGAACGTCGTGGTGCCGGGGTTCTTCGACACCGACCTCACGCGCGAGGGCATGGCCGCGGGCCACAAGGACTTCTGGAACGCGTACTGCCCGGTCGGGCGCATGGGACGCCTCGAGGAGGTCGCGCGGGTGGTGCTGTTCCTCGCGTCCGACGCCTCGAGCTTCGTGAACGGCGCCGAGATCCCCGTCACCGGCGGCCTGGACTGGGCGTCGTGACGGTCGGCATCGACGCGATCCGCGTGTGGCCGTCGACGCTCGCGCTGCCCCTCGAAGCGCTGTGCACGGCCCGTGGACGGGACCCGTCGGAGGCCATCGCGCACCTCGGGGTCGTGGAGCGCACGGTCCTGCCGCCGTGGGAGGACTCTGTCACGATGGCCGTGAACGCCGCGAGCGACCTGCTCCACGGCCGCGATCGCTCCCGGATCGGGCTCCTCGTGGTGGGCACGGAGACGCCCGTCGACCTCGAGAAGCCCATCAGCAGCTGGGCGCACCGCCTGCTCGGGCTCCCGTCGACGTGCCGGAATTTCGAGGTCAAGCACGCCTGCTACAGCGGCACGGCGGCCCTCCACATGGCGCTCGCGTGGCTCGGGTCGCCCGCGGGGCGGGGGAAGCAGGCGCTCGTGGTGACGAGCGACGCGAGCTTCCTCGGGCTGCACGAGCCCCACGAGTACGTGCTGGGCGCAGGCGCGGTCGCGCTGCTGCTGAGCCACGACCCGGGCTTCCTGGTGGTCGACCCCGACCGCACGGGCGTGCACGCGAGCGAGGTCACGGACGTGATCCGGCCCACGCTCACGGTGGAGACGGGCAGCTCGGAGGCCAGCCTGTTCGCGTACCTGGAGGCGGTCGACGGGGCCTGGGACGCGTTCCTGGATGCCGGTCCACCGGTCGACTTCGCCAGGGACTTCGCCCACTTCGTGTTCCACGCGCCGTTCCCGGGCATCACGTCGCGGGCGCACCGGACGCTGCTCGGTCGGGATCCCGACCTGTCCGTGGAGGCCCTGCGCGCGGACTTCGCCCGGCGGTCCGAGCCGGGGCTCGTGCACCACCGCCGGATGGGCGGGGTGTACGGCGGGAGCGTGTTCGTGAGCCTGCTCGGAGCGGTCGATGCGCGCGAGACGCTCGTGCCCGGCGACCGGATCGGGGTGTTCAGCTTCGGGTCGGGCTCGTGCTCCGAGGTGTGGACGGCCCGGCTGGGGCCCCGCGCGCGAGAGGAGGCCCGCGCAGCCCGTCTGGGTGCGCTCCTCGACGCGCGAACCTCCATCACGCCCGTCCAGTACGAGGCCCTGGAGGCGCGTCGGAGCCGGGACCGCGAGTCGGCCGAGGTCGAGGGCGTGCGGGAGGGCTGGGGCGAGCACCACGCCGAGCTCTGGGAAGGGCGGGGCCGGTGCGAGCTCCGCGGGGTGCGCGGCTGGGTGCGGGAGTACGCATGGTCGTGACGCTGCCCCCGCACCTCGACGCCGTCTCGCTGGTCGCTCTGGCCGAGCGTCTCGAGGCACGCGACGGTCCGGCGGTGCTCGAGGGCCGCGACGCCGCGTTCTGCCTCGGGCTCTCGCTGGAGTGTGGACCGGACCCCGGTGCGGTCGAGGCCTTCGTGCGCTGTGTCGTCGCGATCCGCTGCGGTCCTCCGGTCGTGGCGTTCGTCACCGGTCCGGCGCGCGGAGGCGGTGTGGGCCTCGCGGCGGCGGCAGACCGCGTGCTCGCGACGGCGGACGCGTCGTTCGCGCTGCCCGAGGTGTGGTTCGGCCTCGTGCCGGGCGCCATCGCACCGCTGCTCGCCGAGCGGATCCGGCCCGCCGAGCTGCGGTGGCTGGCGATGACCGGCGGTACGCTCACCGCTGCGGAGGCCCGCGGCATCGGGCTCGTCGACCGGGTGGTGGACGGGAGCGGCGCCGTGTCGGAGTCGCTCGAGGCGCTCCGTCGCGCCTGCCCCGACGCGCTGCTCGAGCTGAAGCGCAGCACCGCCCCCGTCGAGGCCGTCCGGCGTGGCGCCGAGCGCACCCTGGAGCGGCTCCGCGACCCCGCGGTCCAGGCGCGCATCGGCCGCTTCCTGGACGGGGAGGCCCCGTGGCCCTGATCGCGATCTCCGATGCCGACGGGGTCCGCACGGTCTCGATGGTCGATCGGGCCGGCCGGAACGCGCTCGATGGCGCCATGGCGCGTGCGCTCGAGGGGGCGCTCGCCGTTCCCGACGGGGTGCACGTGGTGGTGCTCCGCGGGCTGGAGGACGTGTTCTGCAGCGGGGCGAGCCCGGCGGTGCTGGAAGGGCTCGACCGCGGGGTCATCGATCCGGGTGAGCTCGTGCTGCCGCGGGCCGTGCTGGGCGCGGACGTCCCGGTGATCGCGGCCATGGAGGGCCACGCCATCGGGGGCGGGTTCGTGCTCGGACTGTGCGCCGACATCGTGCTGATCGCCCGCGAGTCCCGCTACGGCGCGACCTTCATGGACCTCGGCTTCACGCCGGGGATGGGTGCGACGCGCCTGCTGGAGCGCGTGATGAGCCCCGCGCAGGCCCACGAGATGCTGCTCACCGGAGAGCCCCGGCGCGGGCGGGACCTCGCGGGCCACGGCTTCAACCACGTGCTGCCGGCACGGGAGGTGTGGCCCCGTGCCATGGAGCTGGCGCTGCGCCTCGCTTCGACCCCGCTGCCGGCGCTCCGGATGTTGAAGCGCACGCTGAGCGCACGCTGGATCGAGGCGTTCGAGGGGGCACACCTGGAGGAGCGCGCGATGCACGCCCGCTGCTTCGGCCACGAGGAGGTGCGGGATGCGTGATCTGTCCGACCGGGCCGTGCTCATCACCGGGGGCACCGCGGGGATCGGGCTCGCCACCGGGCTCGCGTTCGCGCAGCGCGGCGCGGACGTGACGCTGACGTGCCGCTGGGGCAGCGCCGACCCGGACGAGCTCGTCGCGGCGTTCGAGGCCGCAGGGGCCCGGCGTCCCCACGTCCTGGAGGCGAACGTCACGGATGCGGACGACCTCGAGGCGGTGCTCGCCCACGTCGCCGAGCGGCACGACCACGTCGACACCTTCGTCTCGAACGTGGGGTTCGCCCAGCTCGTCCGCGGGCTCGACGACTACAACCTGCGCGGGCTCCAGCAGAGCATCGAGTACAGCGCGTGGCCGCTCGCTTCCCACCTGCTCGCGATCCGGGCCCGCTTCGGGCGGCTGCCGCGGTACGCGGTGGCGCTGTCGTCATGCGGCATCGACCAGTACTACTCGAACTACGACTTCGCGGGCGCCGCCAAGGCCGTGCTCGAGACCCTGGTCCGCTACCTCGCCCATCGGGTGTTCGACGAAGAGTGCCGGATCAACGCCGTCCGTGCGCGGTTCGTCGACACCGTCTCGCTCACCGCGACCGTGGGCCCCGAGTTCACGGACTTCGTCGATCGATTCGGCGGCCCCGGCTTCGTGCAGACGCCCGAGGAGGTTGCCGGCGTCGTGCTCGCGCTGTGCAGCGGCTGGCTCGACGGCATGCGCGGACAGGTCCTCACCGTCGATCACGGCACCGCCTTCCACGACAACCTGATGCGCCTGCACGCCACGCGCAGCGTTCCCCTGGAGACTCCATGACCACCGACAAGAACGAGATCCGCGCCACCGTGCTCAAGTACCTGGCGCGCGCGGTCGACCAGGTCGACCCGGCCGCCGTCGACAGCAGCCGCTCGATGAAGGAGCTCGGTGCCAACAGCATCGACATCGTCGAGGTGGTGTCGAGCTCGATGCGCGAGCTGCGCATCAAGGTGCCGCGCGCGCAGCTCAACGACCTCGCGAACATCGACGAGCTGGTCGACCTGCTGCACCGGACCGCCGTGGAGAAGGCCGGGTCGTGATCTTCGCCGGACGCACGGCCCTCGTGACCGGGGGCACCCGCGGGATCGGGCTCGCGACGGCCCTCGCGCTCGGCGAGCGGGGCGCGGACACCGTGCTCACGTACGCGTGGGGCTCGGCCGACGAAGACGCCCTGTACGCGGAGTTCGAGCGTCGGGGCGCACGCCGGCCTGTGCTCGTGCAGGCCGACGTCGGGCGCGCCGAGGACACCGCCGCGCTCATGGAGGCGCTCCGCGAGGTCACGTCGGGGGTCGACGTGTTCGTGTCGAACGCCTCGATGGCGGTGCTCCCGGAGTCTCTCGACGACTACACGGAGCGCGCCCTGCTGCAGAGCATCTCGTACGGCGCCTGGCCGCTCGTGGCCTACACCCGCGCGCTGCACGACACCTTCGGCCGCTGGCCCCGCCACGTCGTCGCGATGTCGTCCGACGGGCCCGACCACTACTCGTACCGGTACGACTTCGTGGCCGCGTCGAAGGCCGTGCTCGAGACGCTGGTGCGCTACCTCACCTGGCACCTCCGCGACACCGAGGTGCGCGTGAACGCCGTGCGCTCGCGGTCCGTCCGCACGGAGTCGTTCGAAGCGACCTTCGGGCCCGGGCTCGACGACCTCGCGCGCCGCTTCGCGTCCGAGCGGCACTTCGTCGAGCCCGAAGAGGTCGCGGGTGCCGTCGTCGCGCTCGCCTCCGGGCTCATGGACGCCGTGCGCGGCCAGGTCCTCGTGGTGGACCGGGGCACCGCGTTCTCGGACGACCTCCTCCGCATCTTCGACCGGCGGGACTCGCTCCCGCTCTGGAGCGACCGTTGAGCACCCCGGACTACCTGGAAGCCACGTACGACATGTTCCTGTCGAGCATCGCGGGAGAGGCCGCCGAGAGCACGCGGTTCGCGGACTGGGTGCGGGAGGTCGAGACCGCCGGGCTCTTCGCGTTCGAGGCCCGCCGGCAGGGCCCACAGGGCACGTCCGTCGACCTCGAGCGCACGACCGGCCAGCGCCACCACGTGCTCAACCTGTCGTCGTACAACTACCTCGGCTACGCGACCCATCCGCAGGTGATCGAGGCCGCCAAGGCCGCGCTCGACCGCTACGGGCTGGGAGCGGCCAGCTCGCCCGTCCACGGCGGCACGTTCGCGCTGCACGCGGCGCTGGAGGCCGAGCTGGTCGACTTCCTCGGGCCCGGGAGGCGCGGAGCGACCCTATTCAGCTCGGGGTACGGGGTCAACACGGGCACGATCTCGGCGGTGATGCGAAAGCACCACCACGTCGTGATGGACCGCAGCGCGCACATGTCGATCCTCGAAGGGGCCCAGCTGAGCCGGGCGAAGCTCGAGTACTTCCAGCACAACGACCCCGCCGACCTGGAGGCGGTGCTGCAGCGGCTGTCGGGGACGACCAACCGCATCCTCGTGTGCACGGAGGGGGTGTTCAGCGCCGACGGGGACTTCGGGGCGCTCGCCGACATCGTCGGCATCGCGAAGCGGTACGGCGCGCTCGTGCTGGTCGACGAAGCGCACAGCTTCCTGGTCGCGGGCGAAGGGGGGCGCGGCGTGTGCGAGGCCGCCGGGGTGCTCGACGACGTCGACCTGTACGTGCTCACCTTCAGCAAGGCGCTCGGCGGCGTGGGGGGCGCGCTGGTCGCATCGCCGGACCTCGCCCGCTACATCGGCTGGTACGCGCGGTGCCGGATGTTCTCCTGTGCGCTGGATCCGGCCGTCACGGGCGGCGTGCTGGAGGCCCTCCGGCTGGGGCGGGGTGCGGACGGCGATGCCCGGCGTGCGCGCATCCACGCGAACGCGGCCCACCTCCGGGGCCGGCTGTCGCCCCACGTCGATCTCGGCCCCTCGGAGAGCTGGATCGTGCCCGTGGTCTACGGAGAGGAGAGCCTGACGCTGCCGCTCGTCGACTACGCCCAGCGGCACGGGCTCGATGGCAGCGTGCTCCAGTTCCCGGCGGTCGGCATCGGCGAGTCGCGCATGCGGCTGTTCGCGTCGTCGGAGCACACGACCGCCGAGCTCGACCGTGCGGCGGACATCCTGATCGGGGCCGCGCACGAGCTGGGCTTCGCGCTGTGAGCGTCGGAGGGCCGGTCAGGGGCGCGTCGCGCGGACCTCGTTGCGCCACAGCGCATCGGTGAGCTGCTCCACCCCGTGGGACAGGGCGCGGCGGAACGTGCCGAACGACAGGCCGAGCTCGGCGGCGGCCGCGAACTGCTTGGGAGCGTCCTTCACGTAGACCTTCTCGAGCGCGGCGCGGCTGCGGGCGTCGTGCACGCCCTCGATGGCGTCCACCAGCAGCGTGCGCAGGGCGCGGGCGGGCGTGACGGCAGCGGTGCGTGCGATGCGGAGGCAGCCGGGGGTGCGCGCGAGGCGGCACGCGTCGAGGGCGTCGGCTTCCGGGCTCGCGAGCGCGCGCAGGGCGTCGCGGACGGCGTGCCCGAACTCGTCCTGATCGAGCATCTCGATGTCCATCGGGCCCATCGGTGGCGGGTACAGCTGAGTCTGGAGCCAGCCCGCGATGTCGAGCACGCGGAGATCCTGGAGCTGCACCAGGAAGCGGCGGCCGTCGTCCTCCACCTCCTCGAACACGGTGATCGACGGGTTGCGCTCCAGCATCGGGCGCCAGAGCTCGGCCGGGTGGACGACCGACACGAGCGCCTGGAGGTTCTGGATGCCGAGCCCCATGCGCAGGGCCGCGACGAGGGTGCGCGCGTTGCCCAGCGGGTCGGTGAGCCCGGCGTCGAGGTTGCACGCACCGAGACCCACGCACACCCGGCTCCCGGCGCGCAGGTTCAGGCGCGTCACGAGCCGTCGTGCGGTGTCGATGATGGGGTCGCCCGTGGGCTCGGGAGCGAGCAGCACCGAGTCGTCGAGCACGGGCATCAGCTCGGTGGGCGAGCCGTCGGGGCCGTCGAGCGTGTACAGAGCGAGCCGGCCGGCCTCGAACCAGCGGAGGACCCGCGCCGCATGGGCCGGGCCGTAGTGGGGCTCGAAGAACCGCGGCACGAGCGAGGTGTCGGTGGTGCGGACGGCGGGGCCGGCGGTGACGTGCCGGTGCGCTGCGATCCGGCCGTACAGCGCGTTGTCGGCGAGCAGGAACACGACGTCGGCCAGCCCCGCGGTGCCTTCCCGCCGGACGCGGTCGATCGCGAGCTCGGCGACCGTGCCGAACAACGCGTCGTAGCGCTCGCGGTCGCGCCACTTGGCTTCGGCGCGCTGGGCGTTCCGGACGAGATCGTGGGGATACACGCCATCGGCGTCGCGCTGGACCCAGTGCTGCGCACCCAGCGCCTCGAACACGCCGTGTGCGTCGTCGATGCCGAGCACGCTCCGGAGCAGCGGCTCGGTGGTGCGGCGGGCGATGGCGCACACGGTCACGGCCTGGCGGAGCACGGGATCGGTGGGCACGGCACCCAGCGCTTCGACGAGCGCGACGACGAGGTCGGGCGCCCGGTCGAGGTCGTAGGCGGAGAGCGAGCTGCCTTCGGGCAGCTGGGCGGCGAGCACGAGCATCAGGGGGTGCCCGTCGCACAGGTCGAGGAGCGTCGCGTCGGGCGTGACCCCCCAGTGCTCGAGGAGCGAGCGGGCGTCGGGGTCGGCGAGGCCCTCGAGACGGACGAGGAGGAACCGCTGTGCCCCGAGATCACCGGTCCAGCGAGCCGACGGCACCTCGCGCGACGCCAGCAGGAGGCGGGCGCCGGGCGGGAGGCGGGGCACCACCTCGCGTCGCACGGTCTCTGCGATGCCCGGCACCTGTTCGAGCCCGTCCACCACGACGGTTCCGGAGGAGGCCAGCGTGGCGAGGTCGCGCACGTCGTCGGGGAGACCGAGCGCGTCGAACCAGTGCACGTCTCCGTCGAGGGACTCGGTGACGGCCCGGAGCACGGTGGTCTTCCCGATCCCGCCGATGCCCTGCACGTACACGACGGACGGCCCGTCGCCGACGAGGCTGTGCCGGATCCGCTCGAGGACGTCGTCCCGCCCGACGGGAGGCGTGTGGAGGCGAGGGGGTGGGTGCGGCATCGGGTCAGCCCACGAACACGGCCAGCGCGGTGGCCCCGAGCAGCAGGGCCCACGCGCCGAGCCAGAGGGGGAGCACCTGCGGCCAGTACAGCCCGTCGCGCTTCCGCAGGAGCAGGCGCTGCGACCGCTGCAGGATCTCGACCTGCGCTTCTCCCTTCTCGACGATGACGTACGAGTCCATGGGGAGCAGGGGGACCATCGCGAACACGAGCCAGGCCGTGCCGATGCGCCCCTCGTCGGTGGCCTTGTCGCCGTAGAGCGTCGAGCCGATGCCGCGCGTGGTCTGGAAATCGGGGTCGCGGCGGGCGAGCCACCACGAGGGACCCAGCGTCGCGAGCGCCAGGACGGGCATCGCCCACAGTGGGATCAGCGGAGAGCCCGCGCGCACGCTGAAGATCTCGACGAACCACGCGAGCGCGAACAGGAGCACGAGCACGGGGACGAGGGCGGCCCCGAGCACGTCGGCCGTGGAGGCCTGCGAGGGCGTGCCGAGCTTCGCCGTGATCGCCGAGAGCTGGCGCCCCATCTGCTCGATGACGGACACGGTGTCGACGCGTGCTGGATCGGCCTCGGCGGGCCGCAGCACCCCGGCGGACAGCATGCGGGCGACCTCGTCGGGGGGGACCTGCAGCCGTTCTGCAGCTTCTTCGATCGACATTCCGGTGTCCGGCATCCCCGGCCCTCCGTGCGGCACGAGCGAACCATAGTCCACGACGGGTACGATGGGGTCATGGTGGTCCTCTTCGCGAGCGCTGCGTTCGGTCAGGTCACGGTGGATCTGACGAGCCCGCTGTCGCTGGCGCAAGACGCCGGGTTCGCGAACGGTCGCATCGAGCTGACGCCGACGAGCGCGAACTCCGTGGGAGCGGCCTGGGCGACGGCGCCGCTCGTGCTGTCCGACCACCTGATGTTCCGCACGCACTTCCACGCCGTGATGTCGGGCAGCGCGAACGGCGGCAGCGGGATGACGTTCACCCTCCAGTCGGTCTCGGCGACGGCGTGTGGCGGGAACGGCGGTGAGATCGGGCTCGCCGGGCTGGTGCCGTCTGTCGCGGTCGAGCTCGACACCATCCAGTCCGCCGCGTTCTCCGATCCGAGCGACAACCACGTCGGGCTCGACCTGAACGGGTCGCTCACGAGCGTGGCGACCGCCGAGGTGCCGTTCGCGCTCAACGGGAGTGGGAGCGCGGGGTTCGACGTGTGGCTCGACTTCCGGCGCAGCACGGGCACGCTCGACGTGTACACGAGCACCACCCCCACGAAGCCGGCCACCCCGCTCACGACCTTCTCCGTGAACGTCGACGGCCTGGGTGCGCAGACCTGGGTCGGCTTCACCGCGGCGCCGCGGAACAGCTCGAACAGCGACTACCACTGGGTCACGGCGTGGACGCTCGTGGCCGACGACGACGAAGACGACGACGGGGTGATGGATTTCGAGGACGCGTGTCCGGGTGCGGACGATGCCGCGGGATGCGGAGACGCCGACACCGACGCAGACTCGGACAGCGACACCGACAGTGACGCCGATGCCGACAGCGACGCCGACGCCGACAGCGACGCGGACACCGACGCGGACTCGGACAGTGACGCCGATGCCGACGCGGACGCCGACACGGACAGCGACGCGGACACGGACAGCGACGCGGACA
Organism: Myxococcota bacterium; assembly: GCA_041389565.1. Classification (GTDB taxonomy): domain Bacteria; phylum Myxococcota_A; class UBA796; order UBA796; genus JACKEQ01. The sequence goes on along the minus strand of JAWKRP010000042.1, from coordinate 19,515 downwards.
CGGACGCCGACGCGGACGCCGATGCCGACACGGACATCGTCGTCGACACCGACACCGACGCAGACCCCGAGACCGATTCGCCCGCGGAGACCGGGCTCTCCGACACGGATCCCGGTGAGGACACCGACCGGGTCGTCACCCGCGCCACCGGGTGCCGCTGCACCTCCGGCACGGACCGGTGGGACCCGCCGTGGCGGTGGGCCGCGCGGCGGACACGACCCGCGGCTCAGGTCGCGAGGAGGACGACCGCTGCCAACCCCGCGAGCACCAGCGCGACCACCCCGAGCCCGATGGCCATGCTCGACCCTCGGCCGTGAGCCGTGGGCTCCGGCTCGAACGCGTCCTCCAGCATCTCGCGGAGCGCGGCGTGGCCCGCCTCCTGGGCCTCCGGGTTCAGCGGCACGGGTGCGACCTCGAACGGCGTCGGGGTGTCCGTGCCGTCCCAGGGGGTGACCGTCGGATCGGCGAAGCGGTAGTCGAGCACCCAGCGGAGCGCCCGCACGCGCTGCAGGGCGAAGGAGTGGGGCTCCGAGCCCATCGGGTGGCTGCGCACGCGGTCCAGCTGGTGGGACAGCTCGGCCTCGATCTCGGCGCGCGGACGCCGCACACCGGCCTGGATCCAGTCCCGGAGCCGACCCTGCTCGAGGACCGCGGCGAGCGCTTCGCGGGACACGTCCGGCGGGTCGCCGTCGGGCAGCACGTCGAGCTTCCCGGCCGCCCAGAACAGGGCGTCGGCAGCCGCGGAGAGCCAGACCATCCGGAGCAGCTCGTCCGCCGTGGCGCGGTCGCCCGCCTGCATCCGTTGCCAGAACTCGCGCACCTCGCGCGACCGGGGCAGGAGCCCGGATCGGGTGCCGAGATCCGCGTGGGGGAGCACCGGCAGCCCGTGCCGGCGGAGGTCGGCGGTCACCGAGCCGTGCACGTACAGCGTGACGGCCATCTCGAGGATGTCGTCGGCGCTGCGGAGCGGGCTCTCGGGCCGGTTTCGCTCGAACTCCTCCGGGGTGGTGGGGTTCAGGCGGTCGCTCTCGCGCCATGGGGTCAGCGCGAGCTCCGGCCACCAGGGCTCCGTCGCCCAGCGCAGGGCCTTCTTCCGCTCGAGCAGCACCGAGTGGCGGCGCGTCCCGCGCTCCAGCCCGGCGAGCTCGTCGCTGGTGGACCGCAGGGCCTCCCGGACCGCCGCCAGTGGGCGCGGCGTGTCGAGCGACAGGTCCCACCAGCGCTCGACGAGGTCCATCTCGGCGGCGCTGGCGGCCTCGAGGTCGGGGAAGGCCCCGAGCACCCACGCGAGCGCCGCAGCGGCGTGTCCGCGCCACGACAGCGAGACCATCGCGCCCTGACCGCGCGGATCGCCGTCCTGCAGGGCGTGGAGGAACGCCAGCTCGATGTGCTCGAGCGCCTGGCCGGGCGCGCCGATGTCGAGGAGCTGCTGCATCGCGCGCTGGAAGCCGGCCTCCTCCCCGGGCGCCTGCATCCGGTCGGCCATCGCGGACAGGTGGGTGGCGAGGGCCGCGCGGCCCGCGATCTCGGAGGTGCCGCGCAGGCGGGGGGTGAACCCCGTGGCGACACAGCGGGCGAGCTCGGTTTCCTGGTGCGGGAAGAAGGGCATGCCTCCGCGTGACGCGAGCGCCTGCATCCAGGCGGCGGCCCACGGCGCGTCGGAGTGCGCTTCGAGCAGGGCGACGAGGTCGGAGGGGCTGTGTTCGTGCGGGGTCATGGGGCTCCTCGGGTGGCCCCCCGAGTCTCCGCACGGGGAGCTCGGCGGACCATGGGGGCCCGGTGCCCTGCTACGCGCTGCTACCGAGTCTTGCAGCGGGTCAGCCGGCGGAGCGGGCCCGCTGGAGCGGCTCCGCTTCGCGGTGGGGCTCCACACCCAGGAACGCCCAGGTGTCGTGCAGGCCGTCGAGCCAGGTGACGGGGATCCCCTCCCAGCTCGGGAGATCGAGGGTGCGTACGTTCACCGAGAAGCGCGGTCCGCCGTACTCGACCGGACCCACCCAGCCGAACAGCAACACGCCGCACTTCCCGCAGCGCCGGCGATCGAAGTCGGGGTGGGCCTGGTCGATCACCACGTGCTCTTCGCCCTCGAGGACGGTGAGCCCGTCGGGTGGGGTGGACAGCGTCCACCAGCCGCGCTTCGTGCAGCCGCGGCACGTACAGCGCATCGTTCCTGCGGCGGGATCGGCCTGGGCGACGAAGTGGACGGCGCCGCAGGCGCAGCTTCCGTGGGTGCTCTCGGACATGGGACCTCCTGGGTGACCCTCTCTGGATAGGAAGCCTCGCGGACAGGATCGTTCCGCGATGGAGCGAGCATGGACACGACGGTGCGGGTGCTCACCCTGCTCGGCCTGCTGACGCGGCGGCGCACGTGGACGGGGCCCGAGCTCGCCGCGGAGCTGGGCGTCACGGACCGGTGCCTGCGGCGTGACGTGCAGCGGCTGCGGGATCTCGGTCATCCGGTCCAGGGGTCCGGAGGGGTGGGTGGAGGCTACCGGCTCGGCGTCGGGAGCGAGCTCCCGCCGCTCCCGCTCGACGACGACGAGGCCGTTGCCGTGGCGACGGGGCTCACGGCGGTCGCCACGGGCGTGGTGGGGGGAGCCGAGGAAGCCGCCCTGCGCGCGCTCGTGAAGCTCGACGCGGTGCTCCCGAAGCGCCTGCGACGGCGCCTCACGGCGCTGCACGAGGTGAGCCTGCAGCTGCCGTGGCGTCCGCCGGTGGTGGATGCCGTGCTGCTCGCCACCGTGGCGCGGGCCTGCCAGGAGTCCCGCCAGCTCACCTTCGCGTACGTCACGCGGGAGGGGGTCGCGAGCCGGCGGCGGGTGGAGCCGTACCACCTCGTGCACGACGTGACCCGCTGGTACCTCGTGGCGTGGGACCGCGACCGGGACGCCTGGCGCACCTTCCGCGCCGACCGCGCGAGCGACCCGGAGGTGGGCGAGCCCTACCGCCCGCGACCCCTGCCGGCCGAGGATCTCGCGGCGTGGGTCCAGACGAAGCTCACGCGGGATGCGTGGCCCCACCGCGCGGTCGCTCGCATCTCGGGTCCGGAGGCCGAGGTCCGCGAGCGGGTGGGGAGCTGGGCCGAGGTGGAGGGGCTGGAAGACGGCACGTGCCGGGTGTCGATGGGGAGCGACCGGCTCGAGATGATCGCGACCTGGCTCGCGACGCTGGGCTTCGACTTCACGATCGAGTCGCCGGAGGCCCTGAAGGACATCGCGGCGACCCTCTCCCGCCGGATGGCGGACGCGGCGCGGTGAGCGCCGGTCAGTCCAGGGAGCGGCCCGGAACCGGCCGAGAGGCCCGTGCTCACGGCTCCGGAGCGCGCTGGCGCAGCGCCCAGTGCATCACGAGCTTGGTGTCGGACACGGGGTCGTCCGTGGGGTCGAGGGTGCCCGCTCGCCAGGCTTCGACGAGTGCTGCATCGGAGGCGCGAGCGAGCGGGACGGGGTCGCCGAGCAGGTTGCGCGCGACGTCGAGGTAGGCGGTCGCCGGGACGGACCGCTCCGGATGCCGGTCGAGGAAGGTCTGCGCCAGCGCCACGTCTCCGCGTCCGGCGGCGACGAGCGCGCGGAGCCCGTCTTCGATCGTGGGGAACGGGTCGTCGAGATCCAGGGCGGCCTGCAGCGCTCTCCCCGAGTCGCCGAGCCGCAGCTCGACCGCGACCCGGGTGACGGTGCCTCCCCGCCGTGCGAGCGACACCCACCGATCCAGGCCCTGGAGGCGTGCGGCCCGCGCGGCCCACGTGTACAGCGCGCACGCATTGGAGGGGTCGGAGCGCTCGCACTCCGTGGCGAGCCCCTCGAGCAGGTCGACCTCCTGGATGCGCCCGGCAGAGGCAGCGATCGAGACGAGCGCGACGACCTCGAGCCGGTAGGCGTCGCCGCGCCACGGCGCCAGGGCCTCGCCAGCATCGCCCCCTTCGACCAGCAGCAATGCGGCGCGCCTGGCGAGCTCGGTCGTGGGATCCGCGGCTTCCTGGCGGAGCAGGTGGAGGTCGGACGCCACCTTGTCGAGCTCCGCCGAGATGGCGAGCAGGAGGACCTTGAGCGCCAGCCCCTCCTGGGCGCGCGTCGCCTGGAGGGCCGCGAACGCGGGGAGGGGATCGCGGGCCCAGAAGCTGTGCAGGATGAGCGACAGACCCATGGGCAGCAGCTGGCGGGGTGTGGCGCGGGGCAGCGCTGCGGTGAGGTCGTCGAAGTGGTGGTGCCAGCGCACCTCCTCCGCGAGCAGGCCAGCCAGCCAGGCGTGGAGGCGGGCCTCCAACGCGTCGGTGCCGGCGGGTCGGGCTCGGACGGCGACCGCGCGCACGGGCTTCAGCAGCCTGAACCGGTCGCGCTCGCCCTGCAGCAGGCTGCGGGTCCACAGGAGTCGGGCCGTGCGGTCGACCTCGGCGGGCCGGCGCTCGAGGACGGCCGCCAGCCCCTGGGCATCGAACGAGTCGGCGAACAGGGACGCTGCTGCGAGCAGCTCGGCTTCACCGGGAGACAGGTCGGCCCACAGGGCCTCGACGGCCTGCTCCAGGACCGGGAAGCTCCCCTCGGTGAGCTGCGCCATGCGACGGGTGCCGAGCACCTCGATGGCCCGCGCGAGCAGCTCGATCTCGCGAGGGAGTCGGTCGATGCGGGCGGTGAGCGCTTCGGCCTCGGACACCTCGATGTCGACGAGCGTGCGGAGCAGGTCGCGAGCATCGCCCGGACGGAGCGGCTCCACGCGGAGGTCGGTGTCGGCGGGGAGCCGCGCCGTGCTCACCACCACGACGTGGGCGTCGGCGGCCCAGCGTCGGCAGCGATCGAGCACGTCGGGACCGCGGTTCTCGAGCTCGTCGACGACGATGGCGCGCCGGCACCGCTTCAGGCCGGTGCGCAGGCCGGGCACGGTGCACGCGAGGTGGCCCGCCAGCTCCTGGTCGAGCGCGCGGGCACCCTCGGCCTGGAGCACGATGCCGCCCAGCGCATTCACGAGGGAGGTCTTGCCGACCCCGGGGGGGCCCCACACGCAGGTGAGCCCGGCGCGATCGAGCCTGCCGCGCAGGGTGGCGAGCTCGGACGCGCGACCGATCAGCCCGCTGTCGTCGGCTGGCGTCGGACCGGAGACGGGCTCGACCACCCGCAGGGAGAGCCCGCGACCGTACGCGGAGTCGAGCCCGATGCCCGCCTTGCCGAGCTTCTTGCGCGCCCGTACGAGCGTCGCATCGACCGCGCGGCTGCTGACGGTGTCGCTGTACCCCCACACCTCGCGGCGCAGCTCGGCCTTGGGCACCACGGCGCCCGGACGTCGCGCGAGGTAGGCGAGCAGGCTGGTCTCGAGCTCGCTCAGCGAGACGGGCGGGTGCGGCCCTGTGAGCTCGCCTCGCGCGAGGTCGAGCTGGCTCTGTCCGACGGCGAGGACGGGGCGGGTTCCGGTCATGGGCTCGAGCGGAGGATCATCGGGACGCGTCCGTGGTGGGGAACTGTACTCCATCGGAAGCGAATGCCGACTCCGCACGAACCCGGTATCCTCCGCGTTGTCGGTGGAGTGCGGGCCATCGGAGGCCCGTTCCCCCGGAGGACCCTCGCATGCTCGTGTCCCCGTTCCGCTGGGCCGTCGGCCTGATCGGCTGTCTGGTCTCGTGCACCGCCCTCGCATCCGAGCCCCGTCCGGACTGTCGGCCCCGGCCCTCGAAGCACGGCGCTTCCATCGAGTGCACCGTCGCGCCGCCCGAGGGGTTCTCGATGGCGCCCGAGGGCCACTCGCTCCGCCTCCACCCACGAGCCCGTCAGCTCGAGTTCGCGCGCGTGCCTCCACACAGCACGGTCGACTCGCAGGGCCATGCGCGCGTCTCGGTCACGATCGTGCCCGACGCCGAGCCCAGGGTGGAGCTCCTGCTGAAGTACGTCCTGCTCGACGCGAAGGCCACGCCGCGCGAGGTCGAGATCCCGATCTCGATGCCCCTCCTGGGTGCAGCATCACTGCCGGTGCCGCCACCACTCGCCGTCGGCGACTCGCTGTACCTCGACACCCTGAAGTGGGTCACCGGTCCGGAGCCCGAAGAGGGCCAGCCCGTACTGTTGGTGTCGACGCCGGAGGACTCGGGGGCGGGGCAGTACCTGGTCCGGTACGGGGAGGGATTCCCGGGCCTCGCGGTGGTGCTCTTGGGCAGCACACCCACCGGCGCGCCCTTCCGCTCGGGGTACTCGCGCAGCGTGGCGGCCGAGCTGAAGCGCCTCTCCGACAGTACTGCGGTCGTGCTGCTCGACGGGCAGCGGCGCGTGGTCCACGTGAGCACGAGCCCCTACCAGCTCGCGCCCCCCGAGCAGATCGCGAGCCTGTTCCCGGCGCCCGAGATGCCGCCGCTGGCCGGGCGCACGCTGGACTGTCGCGGGCCGGGAGTGCCGTTCTCGTTCGTGACGATGCGGCTCGAGGCCGACCGCTGCAGCTCGGACGGGGATCTCTGCACCCTCCGCGTGGAGGGGTCGACGCTGACGGCCGAGCTGCGCAACCGGATCCCGGGACAGAGCGAACAGCACGTCCTCACGGTCACCGCGGCCTCGCCGACCCTGTTCCTCGGCACCTACCAGAAGGTCGGTGCACCGACGGCCACGAGCGTGGAGTGCATGCTCGAGGTGCGGTGACCGCGCATCTGCGCGCGCAACTGCGCTGAGCACCCCGAGAGACCCTTGTTTTCAGGGGCTCTCGCGGCGGCACGGACCTTGCTCTCCGTCCGTGGAGCGGAGGGGAGCATGGAGTGCGTGACCATCGAGTGGGAGGGCGAGCAGGCCCACCTCGTGCTGGACGGGCCGCGGTGCAACGCGATCGGCCAGGGGATGCTCGCGGGCCTCGAGTCGGCGCTCGACGTGCTGGAAGCGCGCCGGCCTTCGGTGCTCGTGATCTCGAGTCGCGACCCTGCGGGGTTCTGCCAGGGCGACGACCTGATCGAAGCCCACGCGCGGTTCGTCGGGCGTGACAGCGCGCTCCACCGCATGGTCGATCGGATCCTCCCGTCCAGGCGGCTCGATCCGATGCTCGACGCGCTGGCGGTGCACGCGTTCCTGCGGCGGATCAACGCGGTCCTCACGCGGCTCGAGCGGCTGCCGTGTCCGGTCGTCTGCGTGGTGCACGGGCTCTGCATGGGAGGTGGCTGGGAGCTGGTCGCGGCCTGTGATCTCGTGATCGCCGAGGAGTCGGCGCGGTTCGGTCTGCCCGAGCTCCGCCTGGCGACCCTGCCGGCCTTCGGCGCGGTGCCCCGGCTGGAGCGGGATCTCGGCACGGCGCTGCTCCGCGACCTGCTGCTGTCGGGGCGCACGGTGTCGGCGAAGCGCCTGCACGCGCTGGGCGTGCTGCACCAGGTGGTGCCGCGCGGGAAGGGTGCGCAGGCCGCTCGAGGGCTCGCGAAGCGCCTCGGGGCGCTCGACCCCGCTGTGGTGCGCCACACGAAAGCGTTCGTGAAGCCGACCCCCTGGGGCCGTCTGCTCGAAGAGCGCTTGCGCGTGCTGGCCCTGACGCGCCGCGCCCCGTTCCGGGAAGCGCTCCGGCGGTTCGCGGAGGCGGCACCGCGCCCGCTCTCGTACCTGTGAGAATCTGAGATCAGAGGTTCGGATCGCCCGACCAGATCCCGCCGTCCCCCACGATGACGACGAACCCGTTCCCGAACGCGACATCGCGGTAGTCGCCCGCCACCATGGAGGGCGCGGCCGTGAGCGAGTCGAGGTCGGTGCCGCGCACCCAGCCTCCGAGCCCGACCTGCACGTACGTCGTGCCGTCGAAGTCGATGCCGAGCGCGGGGAGGGGGCTACGGGCCGTCCAGACCGCGCCATCCGGGCTGGTGGCGATGCCCTGGGCGGAGGGCGCGACCCACTCGGTGCCGTCCCACAGCAGGTCGCTGATCTGGACGAGCCCGGTGTCGACCCACGCGCCGAAGGTGAGCCCCCCATCGGTGCTCGTCGCCACGAATCCCCCAGGGCGGCTGACGGCGTACGCGGTCGGGCTGCGGGCGATGTGCTCGAGGGTGAAGCCGAGGTCGGTGCGGGTCCACGACGCGAGGTCTTCGGTGCGGAAGGCGTCCTGACCGCCGCCGACCCACACGGAGCCGTCGCCCACGAGCTCGGTCATGCCGAGGCACTGGAGGGTGCATCCGGCGGTGGAGAGGGTGGACCACACCTGCCCATCGGGGCTCGCTTCGAGGTTGCCGCCCTGCACCAGGAACTGCGTGCCGTCCCACGTGGCGTCGAGGAACACGGCGCCGAAGGGCGCACTCCCGGTCTGCGTCCAGTCGAGCCCGTTGGTGCTCGTGTACCGGACCCCCGAGCCGATCGCGACGAACACGCCGTTCGCGAACTCCACGTCGAACAGGTCGTCCGTGATGCCGGGGACCGCGGTGACGGCGTGCCCTGCGGCCGTGGGTGTGTCGGTGTCGGTGTCGGTGTCCGCATCCGTGTCGGTGTCGGTGTCGGCATCCGTGTCGGTGTCGGCGTCCGTGTCGGTGTCGGCGTCCGTGTCGGTGTCGGTGTCGGTGTCGGCATCCGTGTCGGTGTCGGCATCCGTGTCGGTGTCCGCATCGGGCCCCGTGCACCCGACCAGGGTGAAGGCAGCCAGCATCGTCCAGCGCATCGGTCCTCCTCGCTGGGTCCACGGTAGACGAGCAAGGCGCGAATCGGCTTTCGGACGCACTTTCAGCGCGGGTCAGTCGTAGAAGACCCGGCCTCCACCGATCAGCTGCCGGAAGCCGTCTTCCGTGACCTCACGGACCTCTTCGCCCACCCGCACCACGAACCGCGTGCCCCCGACGGGCCCGAGCGCATCGACGATCTGCCGGATCGACCCCAGCAGGCCGACCTCTCCGTAGGCATGCCGCGCGAGCGTCGCGGTGAACACGGGCTCCGCGTGGGCCAGGGCGTGGCGGATCTCCCCCAGGCTGCCGCCGGTCTCCGCCCGGATGACCTTGAGCACGGGGGTGGACTGGACCGGCTTCGCGGGCACGAGCTGCAGCTCGAACGGGTCGCCCGGAGACCACAGGCCCTGGAACGGGTGCTCGGGCTCGGGGCGGGGACGCCGATCGAGGGTGGACGGGTCGCGCCGCCCCGCGAGCGCTTCGGCCACCTGGGCTTCGTCGAGCTGCCAGCCCTCGTCGTGCATCCACTCGACGATCTGGGCGGCCTCCACCAGGAATCGCTCGAGCGGGTGGGAGTCGGGACCGCGATGCTCCCAGCCCGCACCCGTCCACCACGCGACGAACGTGCGCTCGTGGGCCAGCAGGCCCAGCACCTCCTGCTCCACCAGCGCGCGCGCCGCGTCCGGACACCCGACCAGGAGGCTCGGGTCGGGGCGCTCCTCGTCGTCCGTGTACGGGCTGTTGTCGGCCTCGTGGTCGAAGCAGCGGATCGCCACCGTCGGCCCCGAGTGCAAGACCACCGCCCAGTCGCCGCCGCCGTTGGTGGTGACGAACGCCTCGGCGCGGTCGAGCGGGACGCGGGCGAAGCCGTTCAGGTCGTCGCCCGGGTGGAGCGCGGCGTCGAGCGCGCACAGCGCCCGGCAGCGGTCGAGCAGGGCATCGGGAGGGGGCAGGGTCTCGGTCATGCGCGGAGGATACCCGACCTCAGCCGCGTTCGATGGCCGTCACCTGCTTGGAATCTCTTGACGGTCAAGACCCGTGAGCTCGCCGGCACGTCAGTGCAAAACCAGGTTTTAGGCGAGCCTACGGGGCTCCGTCAAGAGATTCACTGAGTACGATTCCGCAGGATGGAGGCCGCTTGTCGGCCGAATCCGGCGGAATCCGCGGGTGAACCGGCTTCTGCGGTGAGGGGAAGGAGCAGCGCGAACCGGCTCCCGGGCCCGGCAGGGGCCACCACGAGGTCGCCCCCGAGGGCGCGCGCCAGCCTGCGGCTCACGGACAGGCCGAGCCCGACCCCGTCGCTCTCGGCGGCGAGCTGACGGAACGGCTCGAACACCCGCTCGTGGTCTTCCCGGCGCAGCCCGGGCCCTTCGTCCTCGACGAAGACCTCGAGACCGGTGGGGGTCCACCCGGCTCCGAGCACGACGCGGCCGGGAACCGCGTACTTCACGGCGTTCCCGAGCAGGTTCACGAGGATCTGGCGCACCCGCTGGACGTCCAGCGGGACCACGCCGATCGGGCACCTCAGGTCCAGGCGGATCCCGCGGCGACGGGCTCGCAGCTCCACGGTCGCGGCGACCTCCGCGAGCAGCCCTCCGAGCGCGACGGGCTCCCGCGAGATCTCCATCATGCCGGACTCGACGCGGGCGAGGTCGAGCACCTCGTCGACCAGGCCGAGCAGGTGGAGCCCGGAGGTCTGGATCTTCTCGAGGTCGGCCTGGGACGGGTGGTCGTCGAGCTCTTCGGCGACGAGCTCGCTGTACCCGAGGATGGCGTTGAGCGGGGTGCGCAGCTCGTGGCTCATGGACGCCAGGAACGCGCTCTTCGCGCGGTCGGCGGCGAGGGCGTGGTCGCGGGCCGCGGCGAGATCCTGCGCGAGCGCGTCGAGCTTCTCGGCTTCTTCCTTACGGCGGGTGATGTCGGTGAACACGACGTGCGCGATGGGGACCTCGCCCACCACGCGGGGGGCGATGTCGATCTCGAAGGCCCGGGCGCCGATCCAGCGGTCGGTGGTGGACGGCTGCGACGTGGACGGCAGCTCGAGCCCGAGGGTGTCGATCGACGCGCCCAGGAGGTCGGATCGGGGACCCAGGATGCGCTCGAGGTCGGCGCTGCACTCGCGGATGGTTCCGTGGGCGTCCACCACCAGCCACGCCGAGGCCGTTCGCGAGTCGATCCACCGCTGGACCGCCGCTTCCCGCCACTGGGTGGCATCGCGCTTGATGGCGTAGGTGCCCACGACGTGCTGCCCCAGCCGGACCTCGCCGACCTGCGCATCGAGCACCGCCAGGCTGCCGTCGTCGCGCCGGGCCAGCAGGTCGCCGCGCCACAGCCCCTCCGCGTCGACCGTGGCTTCCAGCGTGTCGTAGTACTGGCGGGGGTGCGTGCCCCCGCGGAACAGCGACGCGGGCGTGCGCCCGATCGCGTCTCCGCGTGCGATCCCCGCGGACTGCTCGAACCCGCGCGACACGTCGACGAGCTTCACGCCGTCTCCGGCGAGCTCCAGCCACGTCGCGCTCTCCCGGAACACGGTGCGGTACATCGCCGTCTCGATCTCCCGCTTCAGCGTGGCTTCGGCGCGGGCGAGGGCCCGGGGGAGCAGGCCGGCCTCCTCCGGCCAGACCAGCGCATCGACCGCGCCGGCACGGATGGCGGCCTCGGCTTCCTCGAGCGACGCCACGAGCGCGACCGTGACGGCCTGGTCGGCGCGGACCAGGCCGTCGCAGATCGCGATCAGCGCGGCGGGATCGGGCTCGTGACCCGCCCGTCGCACCTCGGCATCCACTCCCGGCACCGTCGTCTGCAGAGCGATTCGCACGCGCGTCCCCCGGCGATCCATCGTCGCGCATCGTAGCGCGCGGGGGGCTTTCGACCCGACTTCACCGCAACCGGCGACGCACCCAGAGCCAGACCCCCGTGGTCGCGAGCCCTGCGATGACGAGCCCCAGCACGGACACTGCGATCCGTCCCGCGGTCCCCGCGATCCGCCCGGAGTGGATCGGGAACTGGAGCTGCATGAACCGCTCGCCGGCGCTTCCTTCGCCGGGGACCTCCGCCATCAGCACCTCGCCGGAGTCCGCATCGAAGTGGACCCACGGGTTCCCGAGGCTCAGGTCGCCGTGACCGTCGCCCGGCGCGAAGAAGCCCACGGCGTACAGGTGCTGGGTGGGGGAGTAGAACAGGCCGCCCGGCGGTGCGCCGAAGCCCCGCGCCTGTCCGAGCTCCCGCGCGCGCTCCACGATGGCGGCCCGGTCGAGGCGGGGCTCCTGCGTGCCCTCCCCGTGAGGGCGCGTCTCGAACGGGTTCTCCGGGATGGGGCTCACGAGCGACACGAGCGGCTCGACCACCTGGGAGCCCAGGTTCATGGACACGGCGGTGACGGCCATCGCGAGCACGAGCCCCCATGCCCAGACCCCGCCCGACCGGTGCAGATCGAACAGGAGCGCCGGGCCGCCCCGCTGCCAGCGGAACGCGAACGACCGGCGCCATGCACCGCGGCTCGGGAAGGCGACGATCAGCGCGACGAGGCTGTCGAAGCACCACACGAGGGCGACGATCCCCATGAGCAGCGCTCCGGCGTCGACGCCCGAGACCCACGGCAGGTGCAGCGTGTAGTGGAGCTTGTAGATCATCGGCATCAGGTCGAGCGGACGCACCGAGAGCCGGCCCCACTGCCGGCGCTCCTGTACGCGGCCCGTGCCCGGATCCATCGCGGCGGTGGTGTAGTCGAGCACGTACGGCGCGCCCGTCGACGGGTCCGTGCGGGGCTGCACCCAGAGCTGCAGGGCCTCGTCGGGCTCGTGCCCGAGGGGCATGTACGTGACGACCACGCGTGGATCGGCGTGCTCCAGGGCGTCCGCGAGGTCGAGCGGCGAGCGCGGCTCCCCCTCCCAGTGTGCGTGGTACATCCCGGGCGCGAGACGGCTGTCGAGCTCGTGCTCCCAGGCGATGAGCGCGCCCGTGAGCCCCGCGACGATCAGGAAGAAGGCGGTGCCCAGCCCCAGCCAGCGGTGCACGAGGCGGAGGCGGGCGCGCACGGGGAGCCGGTCGCTCATTCGCCGAGCCGGTACAGGCCGTAGAGGTAGCCCTCCATCTCGAACCGCGCGGTCACGCCGTCGTCCGCGGGATCGACCTCGTACACCGTCGACGTCGAGCCATCCTCGCTGTTGCCGATGAAGTAGTGGCCGTCGACCGCGCTCCCGGTGAACCCGAGCACGGCGGCGGGCATGTCGGGGATGGGCGATGCGGTGGGCGTCTCGCCGAGATCGATGCGCCACAGCTTGAACACGGGGTAGCCCCAGAACGTGAAGTCGACGGGCTCGACCTCGGCGGGCAGGTCTTCTTCGTAGAACAGCCAGGTGTACGCGACGCCTGCGCCCTGCTCGCCGTACTCGAGCTCGGTCACCGACTCGTGACCGCCCGTCAGGCTCATCGTCTCGACGTAGTAGTCCTCGTCGAAGTCCGTCTCGCCGGGCGCGATGCGGAGCAGGCAGTTCGGCGGGGCCTGCTCGCCTCCGGCGTTCTCGAACATCGTGGAGGAGTAGTTCCGCCCGTCGCCCTGGACGTACGCGTAGCCGTCGGGGGCGAACACCACGCGGCCCCCGCTCGAGCAGCGGTCGTCCTCCGCGACGCCGAGCAGGGTCTGGGTGTCGCCGTCGAGGATGGTCGTGGACACCTTCTGGAGCACGCGCCCGCCCTCCCAGTCCGTCCAGCGGGCCGGGATGTACACCTTCCCGTCGTGCCCCACGGTGGTCCACACCTCGACGCCGTACCCGTCGACCGCGAGGTGCGGCAGGTCGACGGAGCCGGTGATCTCCATCGTGGTGGGGTTCCAGAACACCGCGACCAGCCCTTCGGTGCTCACCGACACCGCGAGGTCGTCGTGGATGAGCGCGTAGCCGTAGTCGATGAACGAGAAGCCGTAGTTGGCGAGCGACAGCCGGCCGGTCTGCGAGATCGTGCCGTCCTCACCGACGCTGTACTTCACCCACTCGGGCGACTCCGCGAGGCCGAGGAACACGTCGGAGCCCCGCGCCAGCACGACCCCGTTGCCGGGCGCCTCGATGGCGGAGTCGTTCGTGACGAGCGCGTCCTGGTCGAGGCTGTCGATCACCTGGAAGTAGGTGGTGCGCCCATCGGGCGTGATCACCACGGACCCCACGACGTAGCCGTCGGCGGTTCCGGTGGGGCCACCGGTGTCGGGGTCGTCGCCGGTGCACGCGGCCAGGACGAGGGGGAGGGCGAGAAGCGAGGTGCGCATGGGGGTTCTCCTGGGTTGATGAAAATGAAAGTCATGTTCAATTGAGAGGCGTGGCCGGGGTCACCAGCGGGCGCCGAGCTTGCCGTACACGGCGCGTCCGGGGCGCTGGACCCCGAAGTCGTCGTACAGGCGGGCATCGGTGAGGTTGTCGACCTCGATCGAGCCGTGCAGCACGCGCTCTCCGTGGTCCGGGTCTGCGCGGACGGCGTAGGTCAGCGCGACGGTGTGGGAGAGCTGGGCGGGCACCTCCTGCTTGAACTGCACGGCCCCCACGCTCTCCCAGCCGCGGAAGAACCCGTGCACCCACCGGCTGTGGACGTCGAGCCCCAGCCGATCCCCGTCGGTGGCCAGGTCGTGTCGGGCCAGGTGGACCGCGCCGTTGGCCATCCACCACGGACGGTTGGGGATCCGGTCGCCCGCGTACGCGCCGAACGTGCCTTCGTCGCTGGTGTTGCGCAGGTCGAGCCAGGTGGTGTTGGCGTCGAAGCCGAGCCAGCCCCCGGGGGTCGACCATGCCGCCGACGCCTCGACCCCCACGGAGCGGGCCCCGAACACGTTCTGGTAGCTGAACCGGGCGTCGTTCCCGAGCAGCACGATGAGGTCGCGGGCGAAGCGGCCGAAGCCCTGGACGTCGACCGTGAGCGCGCCGGCGTCGGGGTGCGCGAGCTGCACGTTCGCGCCGAGGTTCACGTTGTGGCTCGTCTCGGGGGCGAGCTCGAGGCTGTCGACGATGCGCACGCCGTTCCCGAACACCTCCTCGGGGGAGGGGAGCCGGGTGGCCCACTCGTAGCTGGCCTTCAGCCACACCCGGTCGGCCACGGCGATCCTGAGCCCGTCGCCCGCGCCGAGCCGCTGGGTGCTGCGATCGACGGGGATGCCCAGATCTCCGCCCGGGATGGGCTCCTCGCTCCGCAGCCACTGCGCGTAGTGCTTCACGAAGCCGCGGTTCTCGAGCGGCCCGACGGTCAGCACGTGCTCGGCCCCGCTCACCACCTGGACCAGATCGCGTCGTGCCGTCAGGGGATCCCGCGTGGTGCCGTCGTTCAGCAGGTCTTCGCCGCTCCGCGAGAACCCGAGCGGCGTGATTGCCAGCTCCACCGCGTGGGCGTCCGACGGGCGCCAGGCGACGCGGAGCCGACCGTGTGCGGTCTCGTCCCCCACGCGTCGATCGGTGCCCGGAGTCGTGATCTCGCCCGCCACCAGGCGCTCGCGCACACACCGACCGAACCAGTCCACTACACAGCTCCCGAGGTCGGTGAGGTGCGTGTCGCGCCAGGTGAAGCCCGCGTAGGCGTCGACGCGCCACTCGGGGGCCACGGGCTGCTCGTAGCGGGCGAGCACGCCCGCGGTGTCGGTGGTGTACGCGGCCGCGCCATAGGGCACGGTCATCACGACGTTGTGGGGGATGTCGCGGGCGAGGTGGGCCCCGAACACCCGCACGCTGGCGCGCTCGGCCCACCGACGGTCCATCGCACCGACCTCGACGGCCCCGGCCGCCGCGGTGTACGCGTCGTGGAAGCGCCGTACGGTGGCGGGCTCGAGCTGGCCGACCTCGTTCGGCACCTCCACGTCGACGAGGTAGTCGTTGGCGGAGTGGTCGAGGGTGGCCTCCGCGACGACCGCGAGCCCACCCCGCGCGCGGGACTCGACGCGGGCCGCGAGCCGATGGGTGTCGAACGAGCCGCCCTGGTAGGACACGCTGCCCCCCACCCCCTGACCGGACCGCTCGGAGACGAGGTGGATGGCGCCTCCGAGCGCGTCGGCCCCGAACCGGACGGGGACCACGCCGCGGTAGACCTCGACGCGCTGGACCGCGCCCACGGGGACCGTGGCGAGACCGAGCGGATAGCCCGCGAGCGCCAGGGGCACGCCATCGAGGAAGAAGCGGACCTGATCGCCGGTGAGGCCCGCCAGGGAGACCTGGGCGTCGGACCCGAGACCGCCGGTGCGCCGGACGGAGACGCCCTGGGTGCGCGCCATCACCTCGCCCAGGTCGGCGGACTGCTGCTGGGCGGCGTCGGTCTCGATCACCGTGACCGCCTCCGCCGAGCGGCGCAGCGCCTCCGCGTCGGACTGGCGCCGGACCACGACCTCGAGGACATCGTCGTCATCGGGTGGGGGCTCGGCGAGTGCGGTGGCAGCGAGGAGGGGGAGCACGGACCGTCCTTGGACCGGTCCGGTATATTGAAAATGAAAATCATTTTCAACTCAGTCCGCCACAGCCCAGGGGAACCTTCCCGAAGCGCCGACCGGGAGGGTCCTGGTGTACGAGCCTGGCCCCGGCGCGCGCGATACCGCGCGGGAATGCTGTTGACCGCGCTGCTCTCGTGCTCGTCTCCCGAAGTCCCGCCGGTGCTGGCCGAGCGCACTGCACAGACGGAAGTGCGCCGTGCCGTCGCGGCGAACGAGACCCTCTCCTGCGTCCGGCCCGTGCTGCGTGGCGCTGCGCGGCCTGGTCCCGCGATGCCCGACCTGCTCGCGCTGTGGCGTCCCGACGACGGGGGCCCGGTGGGGTCCTGTCTCGAAGCGGTGGCCGCGAGCCCTCGGTCCTGGGGGCTGGCGGGCCAGATCCCGTTCCACGACGGCTACGCTCGCGACCGTCTCGGTGACCTCGACGCGATGCACGAGGTGTGCGCGGGCCTGCCTGCCGTGCTCTCGGCGGCCGTGTCCCACGAGGACTCGTGCTCGCCGTACCTGTTGGGACGCGAAGCCGCTCCGTCGGGCGACCGGATGCTGGCCCTGACGCGCATGAGCACGGCGATCGTGATCGAGGCCCGCGCACGGGCGCTCGCCGGCGATCCCGGAGGCGCGATGGGTGTCCTGCTCGACGGGGTGCGCGCCGGGCAGGATCTCGGGCGTGGCGGGCCTTCTCTGCTCGTGACGCTGCTCGGCACGTCTGCCGCCAACGACGCAGCGACGGCCGGGCACCGCGTGCTCGCGCTCGAGGGGTGGACGGACGAGGCGCTCGCGGCCGTCGACGCGGAGCTGGCGGCACTCCAGGAGAGTGCCGTGCACCCGTCCGTCGCGCTCGAGGGAGAAGCCCTGTTCGTGCTGGAGCGCTCGGTCGCGGCGGCTGCGCCCGGCGGGCCCACTCCAGAGGCCGCCATCACCGGTGACCCCCGACGGGACGCCGAGCTCGCCCTCCAGGCGCTGCTCGCGACGCGGGAGCGGTGGCGCACGGCCTGTCCACCGACCGCCACGCTGGGAGCCTGCCTGGACGGCCTGTCCGCGGAGCAGACCCGCATGGTCGACGCCAAGGAGGAGGCCTCGAAGCGCCTGCAATCGCTCGGCAGCCCCCCGTGGGACGTCCCGCCGGGGAGCGCGCACGAAGACGACGTGCGCGTGCTGCTCGGCTCGACGTTCGCCCAGATGGCGTCTCGGCTGGAGTCGGCCGCGACGCTCCAGAGCACGCTCGGTCTGCTGCGGGTGCACGTCGCTGTGAAGCGTGGACGCTGCACGGAGCCCGAGGTGGCGTCGCTGCTCGAGCCCCCCGGGCTCGGGATGCGCCTGCGGTTCGAGTCCACGGCGGTCCCGACCGCTGACGGAGGCTCGCGCCCGAAGGCCGCCATCGCGTGGCCTCCCGAGGCCCTCGCGCCCTTCCAGGATCGCGGGCTCGAGTCCTGGCGCTGCGGCACGCCGTGATCGATGGGGTATGGTGGATCGGGTGTGGTCCACGATCGCCATCGCGCTCGCGTCCGATGTCCCGCTCCCTCCGCAGGAGCCTGCCGTGGTCCGCGCCTTCCCCGGTCCCGCCGACCTCGCGCTCGGCACGGGCCTCGTGCAGGAACCCCCGGTCCATCGGGGCTCCGTGGGGTTCCCGCGCGCGAACGTGCACCTGACGGGCACCTACCGGGTGGCGTGGCGCGTCACCGCGGGCCTGCACGTGGGGTACCAGTGGTTCGACACCCGCTCGGTGTTCCGGGCCGAGCCCCGGGTCGGGCTGCGGCTCGGGGAAGGCCGCGTCACGTTCGATCTCACGGCGGGCTGGTCGATCGATGCGGTCACCAGCACGGTGTCGCACGGCCCGGTGGTGGCGGCGAGCCCGCGGCTGTGGCTGCCCGCGGAGCGCCAGGCGTGGTTCCTCCAGGGCTCGGTGCGGTTCGGGTTGCTGCGGAGCACGTCGACCACGCAGATCGCGTGTGGTCCCGGTAACCCCGGCTGCAACACGATCACCACGTACGCCCCGGGGGGGACGGGCATCCTGCTGGCGGTCGGGCGCAGCTTCGGGCTCGACTGACCGCTACGGCGTGAAGATCGCGTAGAAGCCGTCGGATCCGGCGAAGCGGATCGAGCCGTCGGCGCTGCCCGTGCACCGCTGCACCGGACCGGTTCCGGTTGGGAGGGCGAGCTCTTCCCAGGTCGTGCCGCCATCGTCCGAGATCACCACGAGCCCGTCCGCGAGGGCCGAGTACTCGCCCACCGCCACCGTGCGGTCCCCCGCGCGGCAGGCGCCACGGAACCAGGTCGCGTCGTTGGGGATCAGCGTGGCGGCGTCGAAGCGGAGCCAGTTGCTGGCCTGGTAGGGGTCCACGCCGTCGTTCGTGAAGATCACGCCCCGGTCGGCCCCCTGGTCCACGCCCACCGCGACGAGCCCGTCGCCGTCGACGTGCAGGTCCCACAGCTCGCCGGAGTACGCGAAGATGCCCGAGGCGAGCACCACCGGGGTCATCTGGAAGCCCGTGCGTCCCCCGACCGGGGGCAGGAACACGACCGGCGGCTCGTTGATGGTCGACCCGACGCCGTAGAAGTCCTCCCCGACGTTCTCGAGGTCGAGGATCTGGAAGTTCGACCCGTCGGTCTCCCAGTGATCCCCGTCGACGAACGCCGCGTCGGCCGCGCCGCGGAAGGCGGTGTCGTACCCGGTGAGGCTCTCGGCCACCATGTCACCGGACGGGGTGCGCCGGAACGTGCCGACCGTCATGGCGTTCCAGGTCTGGCCTGCATTCTCGAGCACGCTGGCGATGGCGCCGGTCGGCGATACGGACACGACGCGGCCGATGCCGGTGGTGTCGATGCCTCCGACGTAGAGCAGGCCATCGTCCCCGCGCTGCAGGGTGTTCACGCGCCACGAGGCCAGGAAGCCCACGGGGGTCGTGCTGATCGGGCCCCACGTCGCGCCGGCGTCCGTGCTCGTGTACAGGCCCGTCCCGGTCGTCACGGTGCCGCAACCGACGAAGACGGTGTCGCCGGCGTCCTCCACGAGCAGGGCATCCGTGCGGTTGCCCGCGCACGGGTGGGACCACACCCGCCAGTGGTCGTCGAAGGGCTCGGTGGGATCGGTGCCGCGGACGGTCACCTCCGTGAAGTCGTCGACGTCGCCGTCGTCGGTGTCGGTGTCGACCGGGGAGGCGCCGGCCGCGACCTCGTCTCCGTCTCCGAGCCCGTCTCCGTCGGTGTCCACGACGTTCGGGTCGCTCTCGCCGGTGCCTGGCGTCCCGGTCCCGCCGAGGGTGGCGGTCCAGGCGCCGTCTCCATCGGCGTCCTCCGCGCCGTCCGTGAGGCCGTCGCCATCGGTGTCGGCGACGGTGGGGTCGGTGGTGGTGGTGGGGTCGGCGTCGCCGACGAGTCCCAGCTCGAGCCCGTCCTCGAGCCCGTCTCCGTCGGTGTCGGCGAGGGTCGGGTCGGTGCCGTGGAGGGTGGTCTCGTCGTCGTCCGACAGGCCGTCCCC
>JAWKRP010000041.1:0-52463 GCA_041389565.1 Myxococcota bacterium | reverse complement strand
CTCGTTCACGGAGGTCTGCAAGACGGGCATCGACGAGGACTGCAACGCGCTGACGGACTGTCTCAGTCCAGACGTCACCTACGTCGGCGCCGGAAATCCGCCCGTTGCGGGCTTGTGGGGCTAGTTCCTGACTCCTGCCGGTACCGATGCGATCCGAGCCATCGGGGATGTCACGGGGAACGCGACGCATGACTTCCTGCTGGTGGACTACGATGCTCCCTGGGTGCAGGTCGTCGACGGAAGCACGCTCGCGTTCGGCACGACCTCCGGACGGATCAATGGCAGAAGGTGCGACCGCCTTGCCACTGCCGACCTCGTGGGCACGTCTCACGACGAGCTGCTTTGCTACGACGCGTCGATTCCGGCCTTGTACGTCTACCGTGGGGCGAGTTCGTTCTCCACGACCCCGCACGCGTCCTACGTCGGCTCGCTGCCTGGCGGCTTCGCCGCATCCGACGATGGCCAACTGGGTCGCGGCATCTGGTTGGGGAATGGCACTGACACCCGATTCATGCCGTACGTCGCGGGACTCGGACAGAGCCCACGGGCGGGAGCACCGCGACCGTCATGGCCGACGGAGTCCTCGCTACGGTCGACTGCGCACCCAGTGTTGGCGGTGGTTGTTTCCTATCTTCGAAACCGAACGCTCTATCCCATGTGTTCGGCGGACTTGGACCCGGAACCCACCCGGCTACGGCGGCCCTCCAAACGTTCTCGCCGTCCCCAGCAGACGTTCTCTTTCTTGCGATCGGCGATTGGGACTGGAACGCCGACGGGCGACGGGATGTGGCGCTCGTTCATGCGACAGCGACCCTCAACGCCCTCGACGTTGCATTCGCGCCCGTCGACGCGACAACCAGCCCCGTTCCCCTCGACCTACCGCAGATCGTAGCGGGCCCGAATGGAGGAGGGTTGCCCGTCGGGGATCTCGACGGCGATGGCCTGGCGGACTTCGCAACGGGTTTTGGCAGCTCAATCCTCGTGAGGTACTCGAGCGACCTGCAGGAACCGCCCGTCCGCTCCATTGTGGCGCCAGAGATTGTCACGATTGACCAGCTCGCGGTGGCCGACATCGACGGTGACGGGTTCGACGACATCCTCCTGCAGATCCGATACGATGGCGTGTTCGCGAGCCTCGAGCCTCCCCTGTTCGTCGTGTACGGCAACGGCATCTGACGCGCGCCTGACACGAGCGCCGTACCCGTGCGCTAAACCTCACGCGGAGGCTCCATGCGCGTGCTCGCCCTTCCCCTGCTGCTCGCCGCCTGCACGGGCGCAGACCCCGAAGACACCGACGATCCGGGGTACCCGGTCGACCCCGATGTCGCGACCTGGGTTCCCGAAGCCGCACCGTTCGACCAGGTCGAGCGCGTGCTGTTCTTCGGCGACTCCATCACGGCCGGGTACGGCATGGGTCAGCTCGACAACGCCTACACGCGCCTGCTCGTCGAGAACAGCGACGCGTGGCCCACGTTCGACGGCAACGACCTCACCACCCGGTACGGCGACCTCGAGGTCCTCAACGCGTCCGTCTCCGGCTCGCAGACCGAAGACGTGATCGACCGTCAGATCCCGTTCGTCGAAGACCAGCTCGGCGCCGTTCTGAGTGGCCCCACGCTCGTCTTCATCACGATCGGCGGCAACGACCTCACGAACGCGCTCGTCACGCCGGGCGCCATCGACACCGTCGCCGACGACATCGAAGAGCGCATGGACATCATCACGTCCACCCTCACCGACCCCGCTCGCTTCCCCGACGGCGTGTACCTGCTCGCCACCAATGTGTACGAGCCCACCGATGGCGAAGGCCAGGCCGACCAGTGCTTCTTCGGGCTCGACGTCGCCCGCGTGGAGCCCGTGCTCGACGACGTGAACGCGCGCACGCTCGCCATGGCGCAGGAGCGTGGCTTCGCCTGGGTCGACCTGCGCGCGCACTTCCGCGGCCACGGCTGGAACAGCGACGACGCCAGCATCGCGGCGTACGACGAAGCCGACCCCACGCTCTGGCTCCAGAGCGACTGCATCCACCCCAACAAGCGCGGCCACCACGAGATCCGTCGCCTTT
The DNA here is from genome assembly GCA_041389565.1 of Myxococcota bacterium. Classification (GTDB taxonomy): domain Bacteria; phylum Myxococcota_A; class UBA796; order UBA796; genus JACKEQ01. The sequence goes on along the minus strand of JAWKRP010000041.1, from coordinate 50,398 downwards.
TCCTCGCTGCTGCCGACGGCTTGCCCCTGCCCGCCTGGATTCCCTGAGCCCTCAGGCCGAAGCGGCCGGCGTCTCGGGCGTGGAAGGCGGCTCGCGCTTCGGAGGGGCCGGAGGCGCCGCATCGAAGTGCACGTCGAGCTGCGGGAACGCGATCGTGATGCCGCTCTTCTTGAGCCCGTTCCACACCGCGAACGCGAGGTCGGACCGCGCCTGCTGGCGCCGCCACGGGTTCGCGATCCACACGCTCACCTCGAAGTCGACCGAGCTGCTCCCGAACGCCATCAGGGTGACGACCGGATCCCGGGCCTTCGACCGGGTGGTCATGTCGGTGGCGGCCTCGACCAGGGTACGCAGGACGACATCGAGGTCGGACTCGTAGGCCACGCCCACCGGGAGGCGGATGCGGAGCGAGTCGTCGTTCAGCGTGAAGTTCTTCACGTTGCTCTGCACGAGGAACGAGTTCGGGATGATGATCTCCTCGTCGTCGAGGGTGGTCGCGATGGTCGACCGGATGCCCAGCACCCGAACGCGCACCATCCGCCCGTCGACCTCGAGGATGTCGCCCGGCGAGATCGACCGCTCCGCCAGCAGGATCACGCCCGACACGAAGTTCTGGGCGATGTTCTGCATCGCGAACCCGATGCCGACCGCGAACACGGCACCGGCCGTGACGAGCGCGCCCAGATCGATGCCGATGGCCTCCATCGACACCGCGACGCCGATCAGACCGACGCCGTACTGCACCAGCCGTGCGACCGACGCGATCGTGCCGGCATCGCCGATGTTGCGCGACGTGAGCGTCCGCGAGATCCCCTCGCGCGTGAAGATGCTCGCGTACCAGGAGATCACGAGGAGCAGCACGAACACGATCACCGTGACGGCCGTCACCTCGATGCCCGAGATCGTGATCAGCGGTGCGTTCCCCGCCCGCTCCGCGAGCACCGGAACGTCGACCCCGAGCTTCCACAGCATCGCGCTCATGCTCGCGAGCGCGGCCATCCCCAGGGTGAGCTGGTACGACATGCGCGCCGACAGCGAGTCGGACCCGAGGAACCGGCGCGACGCGATCCGCGCGAGCAGCACGAACGCGACGCTGCCCACCAACGTCCAGAACAGGACGTTGTCTTGGGGGGTCGGGAACAGCACGAAGCTCGGCACGGCGACCCTCTAACGCATCCGCGGATTACGTTGGTGCCATGACGCTCCCGGACCGACTCGTGCTGTTCGACGGCGACTGCGCCGTGTGCGACCGCACCGTCCAGTTCCTGCTCGACCGCGATCCGGAGGGCCGCCTGAGCTACGCGCCGCTCCAGGGTCCCACCGGCCAGGCCGTGCTCGGCCGGCACCCCGAGCTCCGAGCGCTCGACACCCTGGTGTTCGTCGAGCAGGAGCCGTCGGGCGAGCGCGTCACCGTGCACAGCCACGCGGTGTTCTCGATGCTGCGCGCGCTCCCCGGCCCGTGGGCCCATGTGGGCCGGCTCGCCTGGCTGCCCCGCCCGCTCACCGACCTCGGCTACCGCACGTTCGCAGCCCTGCGGTACCGGGTGTTCGGGAAGGTCGATGCGTGCCGCGTGCCGAAGCCCGAAGAGGTCGCGCGCTTCCTCCCGTGACGAAACCGCTGGTCGCCGCGACGCGCCCGGGCTACGCTTCCCGTGCACTCCGGTGCTTGTTTTTCTCTCTCTTTCTTTGGGTTGTTCTATGTCTCGCTCGAGCCTGTCGCTCGGTCTGAAGCCTGCTGTGCTGGCCGCTGCTCTGTGTGCGACCGCCTGTTCGTCGTCCGGGCTCAACGCCCGCGAGCCCAGCATCCAGATCGCCGCTCCGCCCACGCCGTACGTGCCGCCGGAGGTCCCCCCCGAGACCATCGACGACCAGGAGAGCCCGTCCGAGCCGGCGCCGCCCGTCGAGGATCCGCCCGAGGATCCCCCGGAAGACCCGCCCGAGGATCCCGCGGAGGAGCCCGAGGTCCCGCAGACCCCTCCGGAAGACCCGACCCCTCCGCCCCCGCCGCCCCCGCCGCCCGCTGCGTCCACCGACGCGTGCTACCCGGGCCCCAACCTCGCGTGGGACACCTGCCTGCCGACCGTCACGGCCACCGGCCTCGGGAGCGACTACGCGTACCCGAGCCCGCTCAACGGCAGCGCCCAGTACGGCGAGCCCGTGCGCTACCTCGATCTCGCCAACATCCCCGAGTCGACGATGCTCGCCCCCAACTTCCGGCTCGACGAGATCGCGCAGGAGTACAAGGGCCGGTACGCGGTCGTCCAGCCCCACGCCGTCGACCGCCTGCAAGACCTCCGCGACGAGCTCGGCGCGCTCGTGGTGAACAGCGGCTACCGTCCGCCCGGCTACAACGCGTCCATCGGAGGCGCCACGTACAGCCGGCACATGTACGGCGACGCGTTCGACCTCGATCCCGTGAGCGTCAGCCTCACCGCGCTCCAGAGCGCCTGCTACGCGCACGGAGCGGGCTACGTCGGCGTGTACTCCACGCACATGCACTGCGACTGGCGCAACGACACGGTGAGCATCGAGTTCTTCGGCACTCCGCCGGGAACGTTCAGCTTCATGGCGCCCCCGTTCGACGCTCAGCTGCGGTTCGCCGGAACCGAGCTCGAAGCCCCCGCCGAAGGGTGGGACGAAGGGGAGCCGCTCCGCGAATGGACGGCGTACGACGCCGATGGTTACGCGATCGACACCGCGGTTGGCGACAAGTACGAGCCCCCGCCCGGCGCGGCCTCCGTCGAGGTCTGGATCGGGCGGGAGATCGTCAGGACTGTCATCCTCTGACCGGCATGTCGTAAGCTCGGGTCCGAGGAGAATCGATGCGCTCTGGAGCCTTCCCCCGAACCCGCAGTGCGGTCGCCGCGCTGGTCGGTGCGCTGCTGATGTCGTGCACCGCGCCCGCGCCGCCCCCCGAGCCGGCTCAGGCGAAGCCCCTGCTCCGCATCGGCGGCTCCGACACGATGACGAAGTCGCTCATCCCCGCCCTCGTCGAGGCCCACCAGACGAGCAAGCACTCGCTCGACTTCGAGGTCACGGGAGGGGGCACCGGCGCCGGGTTCCGACAGCTGCTCGACGGCACGCTCGACATCGCCGCCGCGTCGCGCTCCCACCACGACGCCGAGAACGACCAGGCGCGCCAGCTCGGCTTCTCCCTGTCGGCCCGGGGCGCGCGCACCGTCGTGGGGCTCGACGTCGTCGCGGTGGTCGTGAACGAGGGGTCGCCCATCCAGTCGCTCACGTACGACCAGGTGATCGGCATCTTCTGCGACCACACCATCGACGATCTGCGCTTCCTCGGCCTGCCTCCCGGCAAGATCCGTCCGCTCGCCCGCGAGCCCCGCTCCGGGACGCGCGCGCTGTTCGAAGACTTCTTCTGCGCGAAGGGCATCCATCCGCGCATCGAGGCCTCGTCCGCCGAAGACATCGAGGCCGCCATCGCGTCCGACGTCACGGTGATCTCCTTCGCTTCGATGGCCGAGCGCATGGGGCGATCGCTGCCCTTGCGCCCCGATCCCGATGCCCCGCCGATCGAAGCGAGCGTGAAGAACATCTCGAACGGCCGCTATCCGCTGTACCGCGACCTCTACCTGCACACGGCGGGTCCGGCGTCGGGGAACGCCAAGCAGTTCATCGACTGGGTGCTGTCGCCGGCCGGCCAGGACGTGATGGACGAGCAGCGCTTCGTGCCGATCTACCACCGCACCAAGAGCTTCGACGAGCCGCGTCCGCTGCGCGAGACCATCCACTTCGAGTCCGGCGAGAGCATGCCGAACCAGCGGAGCATGGCGCGCATCCAGCTCCTCGTGCAGGAGCTCCGCCAGAAGGGCCACAAGCACGTGGTGCTCGAGGGCTTCACCGACGACCGTGAAGACGCCCCGATCGACCTCTCGCGCCAGCGCGCCGAGACCGTCCGCGATCTCCTCGATCAGCAGGTCGAAGACATGTTCTTCGAGATCATCCCGCGCGGCTCGATCCGTCCGCTCGCCCCGAACAGCACGCAGTACGGGCGCCTCCGCAACCGCCGGGTGCAGATCTACCTCGCCGACGAGGAGAAGTTCGAAGAGGTGGTGGTGCCCGCCGAAGCGTCCGACAAGCCCGCCGGCTCCGAGGGGTCGCCGGGCTGAGCCGGTCCGCACGCGACCTCGCCCGCCTGCTGGCCCGGATCGACGGGCGTTCCTGGCCGGCGTACCGCGATCTGCTCGGCCGGTGGGACCTCGAAGGGCTCACCCTCTTCGTCGACCACGTCCAGGGCGACCCGTTCGCCGCCCCGTCGCGCATCCGCGTCGTCGTGCCGGGCGCCCTCCCGCGCGACTGGCGCACCGATCCCGTCGCGCGGCTCGCTGCGGAAGACGGCCTGCTCCGGCGGTTCGCGGCCTCGCTGTCGGGGGACCGGAGAGGCTCGGGACACTCGGGTGTCCTGCAGGTCTATACGCCGGGTCCGGACGTCACCGAGCGGAGCGCCGTGCGGGTGCACGCCCAGGGGACGGTCGAAGCGCGGTTCACCGCGGGCCTGCCCGGCCGGGGGCGCCGCATCCTCGGGCGCGAAGCGGAGGAGATGCTCCTGGAGGACGTGCCTCGCGCCGCGCGAGCGCTCCAGGCCTCCGACGACCCCGCGCTGACGGCCCACATCGCGTCGGTCCGGCGCCAGCGGGCGCTGCGCGCGGCCCTTCCGGGAGCGGGTCTGGTCGCGTTCATCGAAGACGGGAGCGTGCTTCCCCGGCGCTCGGGCGTCGACCGCTCACCGCTCGTCGGAGCCGTTCCGTTCGCGAGCCCGCCGGAGCTGCGCGTCACGCTCGAGACCGAGCACGGAACGGCGACGGGCATGGGGATCCCGGTGGGCGTGACGGTCATCACGGGCGGCGGCTTCCATGGCAAGAGCACCGTGCTGGCGGCGCTCCAGCAGGGGCACCTCGATCACGTGCCCGGAGACGGGCGCGAAGGGGTGGTGGCCCGCGCCGACACCGTGAAGATCCGGGCCGAAGACGGGCGCTCCGTGAAGCAGGTCGACATCTCGGCCTTCCTGGGCACGCTGCCGGGCGGGAAGCCGACGAACGCCTTCGACACGGACGACGCGAGCGGGTCGACCTCGCAGGCCGCCGCGCTGGTCGAGGCCCTGGAGTCGGGCGCGAAGGTGCTCCTGCTCGACGAGGACACCAGCGCGACGAACCTCCTGGTCCGAGACGCGCGCATGCAGGCGCTGATCCCCGACGACCGCGAGCCCATCACGCCGTTCGTGCGCCGCGTGCGTCAGCTGTACGCCGAGCGGGGCGTGTCGACGGTGCTCGTCATCGGTGGGGTCGGCGACTATCTCGCGGCCGCAGACCGGGTGATCGCGATGACCGACTGGCTCCCGTCCGACGTCACCGGGCGCGCGCGCGAGCTGGCTCCGGATCGCCCGAGTCCGCCGGGTCCACTGCCCGACATGGCGCCGCGCAGGCCCCGGGCGACGGGTCTGAACGGACGCGTCCGCGCGAGAGACACGCGCGCCGTCAGCCTGGAGCGCGAGGAGATCGTGCTCACGGCGGTCGAGCAGGTGATCGACAGCGCCCATGCCGCTTCGCTCGGCCATGCGCTGCGCCTGCTGGGCGAGCTCGCGGACGGCCATCGCAGCGTGCCCCAGCTGCTCGATGCGCTCGAGGCCATCCTCGACGACGAAGGGGTCGAGGCCCTGTCTCCCTTCGAAGCCCCGCCCGGCACCCTCGTCCGTCCAAGCCGGCACGAGGTGGCCGCCGCGCTGAACCGGTTCCGACTCGCGTCGTTCGCGCCCGCAGACGGGTCGTGACGCGCGCTGGCAGCTGAAGACCAGCCGGCACCCTCGGAAACCGGCCCTCCGCATATCCTCGGGAGCTCGGAGGGGCCGCGATGGAAGCCGCACATCTGGCCGGGTTCGGAACGCTCACCTGGGGGCTGTGGAGGCTGCGTCCCCGCAGCGGGCAGGACGGAGCGCGCTTCCTCGGGACGATCGGCCCGTTGTGGCTGGCGTCCGGCTGCATCCTCGCCCTCGTGTGGAGCGAGCCTTCGCGGACGTTCGGGGCGATCGGGCGCATCCAGCCCCTGCTCGCGGCCTTCGAGGGCGTCCGGTTCCTCCCGCTCCTGATCGCGATTTTGAGTGCTGCCGCGCTGTGGGTCACTGGAGACCCCCGCCACCACGGGAGGATCCGGGCTGCGCTCGAGGTCGGGGTCGTGTTCCTGGCCCTCGAGGTCGGGGTGAGGATGCTCTACTCCAGGCCGACGTTGGGCACCTGGTGGACCTGGGATGCGTCGGCGCCCGCGTCGCTCGGGGTCGCGCTGCTCGCCGCCAGACTCCCGAGACGACCGAGGGCGTCCGCACTCTCCACCCTCGGGCTCGCGGCCTGTCTGATCCTGCTGCTCTACTGGCTCGAGGCGCATCGGCCCCGCTGCCAGTTCCAGGTCTCTCCCGAGCCCGTCGATCCGCGGACCGTTGCGGCGCTCACCTGGGGGCTCGCCATGCTGGCGGTGTCGCTGATCGCTACGCGGTGGAACCTGGAGCTGAGGACTGCGGTCGCCGACGCTTCGCGCCCGTCGCGGACAACCGACGACACCCGGTGACACCCGACATCGGGTACCATGGCGGTGCGGGTGGCCGTGGTCGCCTTGATTTTGCTATGCACTTCTTCTTTGGAGCACACTCATGGACGCGCTGATGGATCCCGGCGTGCACCTCATCGGGCTCGTCGGGCTCGCGATGACGGCTGCGCTGCCCTACGTCCAGCAGAAGTTCGACTGGGAGCATCCCGTCGGAGCCTGGGGACTGATCTGGCTCACCGTGGGCTGCGCCCTCGGGCTCTGGTGGGCGCCGAAAGAGGCGATGATGGGCGACGTGGGCCGCATCCTCTACGTGCACGTGCCGGCGGCCTGGATGGCGATGGTCGTGTTCACCATCGCGTTCGTCGCGGCCCTCGGGTACCTGTTCAGCGGAAAGCTCGGCTGGGACTGGACGGTCGAGGCCGCATGCGAGGTCGGGGTGGTGCTGAACGGCCTCCTGCTCGCCCTCGGCTCGATCTTCGCGAAGCCCACCTGGAACACCTGGTGGACGTGGGATCCGCGCCTCACGGCGTCGCTCGTGATGATGCTCACCTTCATCGGGGTCATCCTGTTGAGGGGCAGCGTGCGCGACCCGAACCGCAAGGCCACGTGGACGGGCGTCGCCACGATCGTCGCCTACCTCAACATCCCGATCACCTACATGAGCGTGCGCTGGTGGGCCTCCATGCACCAGCAGCAGTCCACGCCGGCCACCATGAACGGCGACATGAAGTTCGTCATGCGCCTGTGTGCCTGGGCGTTCCTGATGATCGCCATCTGGTTCATCGCGCGTCGCTGGCGCCTCGCGAAGGCCAATGCGATGGCCGACATGCCCGAGCCGCTCGCGCTCCCGCAGGAGGCACGATGATCCCCGTCGCTGCAGAGATGGGTGCGATCGAGGGCGGCTGGGAGTTCGTCATCGCCGCGTACGCGCTCACCTGGTCCGTCTTCGCGCTGTATACATTGAGCCTGTGGGCGCGCGCCCGCCGGGAGGAGTCATGACCGAACCCATGAAGCGCCGCATCTTCGCGGTGGTTGCCCTCGCACTCGTGGGGCTCGCGCTCGGCGCGATCAGCTTCTCCGACATGGGGGAAGACCTCGTCTACTACTGGTCGCCCACCGAGCTGCTCGAGCGCGACGACGCGATGAACCACACCGTCCGGCTGGGCGGGCAGGTCGAGCCCGGCACGATCGACTGGGACAAGGAGGCACAGCGCGTGAGCTTCTCGATCTCCGACGGCACGCGGAGCGTCCCCGTGAGCTGCACCGGCAACCCGCCGCAGATGTTCCGCGAGGGCATTGGCGTGGTGGTCGAAGGCGAGCTCAAGGCCGATGGCGTGTTCCACACCGAGAAGATCATGGTGAAGCACAGCAACGAGTACAAGGCGCCCGAGGGCACCGAGACCGATCCCCGCAAGCTGTACTCCACGCTCGATCAGGGCTGATCCCGGAGTTCGGGTTAGTCGGCGTTCCGTCTGGATGAGCGGGAGGAACGCATGGTGTGGGCGAAGCGGATCGGGATCGTGCTGGGAGCGCTGGCGGTGCTCCTGGTGCTGTTCGTGGGCTGGGTGTGGTTCAAGACCAACAGCCTGCTGAACACGAAGTGGGACGTGCCGACGGTGCGGTACGAGCACCCCTGGCCGTTCGACGACCACGACCTCGCGGAGATCCGCGCCGAGCTCGCCGCGAAGCTGCCCGCGCCCGAGCCCGTCGCCGACGGCCAGGAAGCGCCGCCGCCCGTCGATCCGCTCGCGGGCGTCGACCTCGATGCCCTGCGCACCACGCGGGCCATCGCGCGGGGCGAGAAGCTCGCGATCCGCCTCGGCTGTCTGGAGTGCCACGGCGCCGACCTCGGCGGGAACGTCGTGATGGACGTGCCTCCCGTGATGGGCCTGATCGCTCCGAACCTCACGCTCGGCGAGGGGGGGCTGCCGGGCGAGTTCAGCCTCGACGACTTCGATCGCATGGTGCGCCACGGCGTGAAGCGCGACGGCACCACCGCGCTGATGCCGGCCATCGACTACGAGTACCTGTCCAACAAGGAGCTCTCCGACCTCTACGCGTACGTGCTGTCGAAGCCGCACGTGAATCGCACGATGCCGCCTCCGTACTGGGGTCCCGTGATGCGGGTGCTCATCGCCACCGGGCAGGTCCCGCCCCCCGCCGCGTTCCACATCGATCACGACCGCAAGCCCCGGCAGACTCCGCCGACCAAGGCCATCACCGTCGAGTACGGCGATCACCTCGCGCGCACGTGCCGGGGCTGTCACCGCGCCACGTACGTCGGCGGCCCCATCGCGGAGGGCGACCCCGACTGGCCGCCCGCAGCGAACCTCACGCCGCACGAGGAGGGTCTGAAGGGCTGGACGAAGGAGGACTTCTTCGCCGTGATGCGCAGTGGGCGCCGTCCCGACGGCACGTTCGTGGATCCGAAGGGCATGCCGTGGCAGTCGGTCGGCCGCATGGACGACGTCGAGACCGAGGCCGTGTGGGTGTACCTCCAGTCGCTCGAGCCCGCGCCCACCGGGCGGTAACCCCCACCCGACCGACGGCGTATCCCCGCACGAGAGGGAGAGCCGTTGGTCCTGGCCGTCGCATCCGTGCCGTTCGCACGCTTCACGATTACGGGGGTCGACCCGCTCGACTCCCCGGTGAGGATGGCTGACGAGTCCGACGAGACGCTGATGGCCCGGTACGCGGCCCACGACGACCGTGCGGCGTTCCAGCTCCTGTTCGAGCGGTACGCCGGGCGCGTGCAGGCGTATTTCCGGCGCGGCATGTCCGACGACGCCGCCGCAGCCGACCTCGTACAGATCACGTTCATGCACGTGCACCGCGCCCGGCGCGACTTCGACACCGCTCGTGCGTTCCGCCCGTGGCTGTTCGCCATCGCGGCCAACGTCCGGCGCGAGCACTGGCGCCGGAAGGCCCGCAAGCCCGAGGCTCCGCTGGAGCCCGGCCACGAAGGGAGCGTGCCGCCCGAGGCCTCCACCGCGACCGACCGTCTCGTGCGGCGGGCCATCGAGCAGCTCCCCGACAACCAGCGCGAGGTCGTCGTGCTCCGGTGGTACTCGGGCCTGTCGTTCCCCGAGATCGCCGAGACGCTCGGCATCCAGACCACCGCCGCGAAGGTGCGGTCCCACCGGGCCACGAAGGCGCTCGCAGCGCTCCTGGGAGGCGGCGATGACTGACGAGCCGACCCCCGATCCGCGCATCGAAGCCGATGCCCGGTCGGTAAGCGCGGTCGCACCCGACCTGTGGTCGCGCATCGAAGCCGAGCTCGACGCCCCTTCTGCCCGTGAAGCGCTCGTCTCGCGGTCCACGGCGCAGCGGCGGCTGCTCGGTGCGCTCGGAGTGCTCGTGATCGGCACGGGCGTCGTGGCCGCACAGGGGGTCCGCGCCGACCTCGAGCCCGCGGGCTGGGCGTTGTTCGCGGCCTGTGGCGGGTCGTTCGTGCTCGGGAGCCTGGCGGCGGCCGCATGGAGCCTGCGCAGCCACGGGGAGGCCCCGCTCCCGGGCTGGCCGTGGGTTCCGCTCACGTGGGTCGCGATGATGGCGGGCACCGCGCTCCCCTGGCCGGGGATGGTGGGCGTCCCCCCCGAGGCGCACGCGTACTGCTTCGGGATGAGCAGCGTGATGGTGGTGCTGTCCACGATCTGGCTCGCGCTGCTCGAGCGTTCTGCGCGTCCGGTGCCCTGGCGGGTCGGGCTGGCCGCTGCGGGCTCCGGCCTCGCCGCGTTCGCGTTCCAGAGTGTGTTCTGCCCCGGCGTCGATCTCGCGCACCTCGTGCTCGGGCACGGCGGGGCGGGCATCGTGTGGGCCGCGCTGGCGGTCGGTGGCGCGCTGATCCTCCGCAGGGTGTGAGTTTCCGTCACGCACCCGCCGGACGGCCCGTCTGCTGACCTAGGATCCCCCGGTCCATGGAGCGTCGCTCCGTTCCGAGAACCTGTGGTACGATCACCACGTTGTTTCTGTGAGGCATTCTGTGTCGCATCTCGCGAACCCCCGCGGCGGAGACGTCCGTTCCCCGCGCCGTGGCAAGGTCAACGTCCCGATCCTCGTGTTCGGCCTCGCCGTCACCCTCGCGATCGTCGCGGTGCTCGGCAGCGGCTTCGGGAAGGATCCGCACCGCCTCGAGACCGACGCGCTCGAAGGCAAGCCCGCGCCGCTGTTCAACCTCGTCGATCTCGAAGGCAAGCCGATCGACCTGTCCGACTACATCGGGAAGCAGTGGGTCGTCGTGAACTTCTGGTCGACGTGGTGCGGCCCCTGCAAGATCGAGCATCCGCACCTGGTCCAGGCCGCAGAGATCTACCCCGACGTGAAGTGGATCGGCGTGGTCTACCAGGACGATCCGGTCAAAGCGCGGGTGTTCCTCGCCAAGAAGCGCGCGGCCGACGGCGCCGACAAGGACTTCCACTGGAACGCCGACGACACCCACCTGATCGACCCGTCGGGAGCGATGAGCGTCGACTACGGCGTCACCGGCGTTCCCGAGACGTTCTTCATCAACCCCGAGGGAATCGTGGTCAAGAAGTACGCCGAGCCCATCGGCGCACCTCAGATCATGGCGCACCTCGGTCCACCGAAGAGGATGCCCCAATGATTGCGATGAACTGGGTTCTCTGGCTCGGTCCCGGCCTCGGGGTCGGGCTCTCCGTCTCGATGGCTGCACGAGCCGCGCTGCGCTTCGGCGGCAGACCGGTTACCAACGAAGTCCCTCCAGATCCCCTGGAGCAGGTCCTGCTCGACGACCTAGCCATCTAGCTTCGGTCCCTTGCTCGTTTGCCTCTCTGATTGTCTTGTTCTTCTCTGTGGAGCTCCGATGTGGCGCACTCTCCCGATCCTGCTGATGGCCGCCGCCTGTTCGAACTCGGGTCTGTCGTACGACAACGAAGATGCGCTGGGTGAGATCCCGCCGCCTCCCGAGACCGTGCCGCGCGAAGACGTCACCGAGTCTCCGTACGCGCCCCCTGCGCCCGGCGAGCAGACCGAAGACCCCGAGCAGCCGCCCGAGACGCCCGCCGACCCCCCGGAGGATCCGCAGGATCCCCCGGAGGACCAGACGGAGGATCCCCCGCAGGATCCGCCTCCGCCGCCCCCTCCTCCCGCGTCCGGATGTCCCGCGGGCATGGTGTGCGTCGACAGCTTCCCGTACGTCGAGAGCAACACCACCACCGGCGGTCAGGCCCAGCTGAACGGGTATTCCTGCGCACCGTCCACGAACGAGGCCGGCTCCGAGGTCGTCTACCGCGTCGAGGTCGACGAGCCCGGCTTCCTGGCGGTCACGCTGTGGGGCATGCCTGGGGGCGTCGACATCGATGCGCACCTGCTCGGCTCGCTCGACTCGGGCGACTGCATCGACCGCGGCCACTGGGACAGCGGTGCCCTCCTCCAGCCCGGCACGTACTACGTGATCGCCGACAGCTGGACCGACACGGCCGGCATGGCCCACTCCGGTGCCTACAGCATCCGCCTGCACCTCACCACGCTCACCGCGCTCCAGGGCGACGGCCTGCAGCCCGACGTCATGGAGTACGCCCTCACCGCGTTCGACCAGGCGTGGCGCGCCGGCGAGACCAGCAAGCTCCTGTACACGGTCGCCGACTTCACGATGCCGTCGTACCAGCGCCGCTTGTGGACGTTCGACCTCGCGAACGGCGACCTGCTGTTCAACGAGTTCGTCGCGCACGGCTCGGGCAGCGGCGATCCCAACAACGCCGCCATGGTCGCGTCGATGTCGAACGTCGACGGCAGCCACAAGTCGAGCGTGGGCCTGATGCGCACGGCCGAGACCTACAACGGCTCGAACGGCTACTCGATGCGCATGGACGGGCTGGAGCCCGGCTACAACAACGCCGTGCGCAGCCGCGCCATCGTGTTCCACGGCGCCGACTACGCCACCCAGAGCTTCGTGAACGCGAACGGCTACCTCGGCCGCAGCTGGGGCTGCCCGGCGGTCGACACGGCCATCACGGCGCAGCTGATCGACACCATCAAGGATGGCAGCCTGTACCTGTCGTTCTTCGACGACTCGAGCTGGCTCGCGACGAGCTCCTACCTGTAGTCGGCGGCAGGCCCGGTCCGGCTCAATACGCCGGCACCTGGGTCGCGTTCGGCGCCACCACGTCCCCGATCCGGGACGCATCGACATCCAGGTGGATGGCGAGCGCAGCATTAGGGGCCACGACGTCACCGATGCGTGACGTGTCGACATCCAGATGGATCGACAGGGTCGAGTTGGCGGCCACCACGTCGCCGAGCCTCCACGACGCATTCGACAGCGGGTTCGTGTTCTGCGCCACCTCGGTTCCGTCGGGGATCCCGTCTCCGTCGGTGTCCGGATCGGTCGGGCTCGTGCCGCGGATCGCCTCGTCTGCGTCCAGCAGCCCGTCGCGGTCGGTGTCGACGGGCAGGTCGATGACGCCGGGGTCGGAGCCGAATCCGAGCTCGAAGTCGTTGTTCCAGGTGTCGCCGTCCCAGTCCGGATCGACCGCGCCGTCGAGGTCGAGCACGAGCGTCCACGCGCTCGCGCCCGTGGTACACGACACCTCCACGGTGAGGGGCCCGGAGAAGTCCGCCACGGCGAGGCTCTCGGGGCTCGAGCCCGCGCTCGTCACGTCGCCGCCGCCCGTCCCCACGGTGAATGCGACCGTCGCGCCGGCGTCCTCCCATCGTGAGACCACCCGGCCGGAACCGACACACCCGCTGTCGGCGAGGACGAAGCGGTCGATCGCGTCGGACGAGGCGTCGCAGGCGCCCGTGATCACCACGTCCGCGGTGAACGGACCGGCATCGGCGGCCACCGTGTCGTTGGGCTCGATCTCCGCGTAGACCACGGTGGGACCACCGCACTGCGGGGTGACATCGGTGTCGGTGTCGGTGTCCGCATCGGCGTCGGTGTCCGCGTCCGTGTCGCTGTCTGCGTCCGTGTCCGCATCGGCGTCGGTGTCGGTGTCGGTGTCGGCATCGGTGTCCGTGTCCGCATCGGCGTCGGTGTCGGTGTCCGTGTCCGAGTCGGCGTCGCTGTCCGAGTCCGTGTCGGTGTCCGCGTCGGACGCCGTGTCTCGAGCGCTCGCGGTATCCCCGACGGCCGTGTCGGTGTCCGTATCCGAGTCGGTGTCCGTATCCGAGTCGGCGTCCGTATCCGTGTCGGTGTCCGTATCCGTGTCGGTGTCGGTGTCCGTGTCCGCATCCGCGTCGGTATCGGCGTCGGCATCCGTGTCGGCATCCGTGTCGGCATCCGCGTCTGTGTCCGCGTCGGCGTCGGCGTCCGTGTCCGCGTCGGCATCCACGTCCGTGTCGGCCTCGTCTGTCGGCCCATCCGACTTCTTGCACGCCCCGAGGACGAGCAGGAGGGCGAGTGGGAGCCTCACGGACGGACCACCACGTCCAGCCAGGTGGCGGTGAGGGGCTCGAAGGTGACCGGGATGGTCACCTGGGTGCCCGTGGAGAGATCGAGGTCGGCGGTCGCGGTGCGCACCGTGTTCACGCCGGCGCCGCCGCCCGAGAGCTGTTGCTCCAGCCGGACCTGCACCGTTCCCGCAGGACCGAACCCGGTGACGTCGATCACCACGTCCTGCGTGCGGGACGAGCCACCGGGGATCGTCACCGACACAGGGCCGGTCTCCTGGGCGACGGCCTGTCCGCCCACGCTCACGATGCGGGCGGCCGGCACGGTCGGCAGACGTGCCACCATCGTCTGCCCCTCGGAGAGCGAGACGTTCGTTGACGCGCCCACGACACTCCAGTTTCCCGCCTCCGAATGCAGGGAGTCGATCCGCACGTAGGTCGCGCTTCCCGAGCCGCCGAGCGACAGCGAACCGCTGCCGACCACCGCGGGTGCCACGAACCGGATGCTCCCGGGGGTTCCAGGACCTCCGGAATACTGGGTCGTCTGAGGGCACGTCCCCTGCGCACCGTCTGCGGCCACCGTGCCATCGAGCGTGATCCGCGTGTCCGACGCGAGCAGGATGGCGCCACCGCCGCCACCACCACCACATCGTGGACTCCCGAAGGAGTTGTTGCCGCTCCCCCCGAGCCCTCCGGTGAGGTGGAGCAGGTTCCCGTCGTGGTTGAGCGCGCTGGGGCGACGACCGGGCTGGTACGGGGAAGCCACCCCACCTGCGAAGCCCCCCGGTCCACCGATGCCACCGGAGGTGCCCGTCGGCTCGAGACCCGACACGTCGATCGTGCCCTGGATGTCGATGTCCCCCTGGGAGAGCAGATAGACCGGCGTGTTGTTGGCGTTCGGGGTGAATGTGAGGGTGCCACCCGCCTCGACCACCACGTCGGTGGCGTGGATGACGCCATCGGCCGGGAGGGGCACCTCCAGTGACGTGCTCGCCCCGACGAAGAGGGATCCGTACGAGCCGTCGGACCCGGCGTCGAAGTCCGGCGCCGCGAGGGCGGTGAGCGGCGCGGGGATCAGCACTCCCACAGCAAAGAAGCGAGCGAACCGGGTGTACATCGAGCCTCCTCGGGCCGGACGCTACATCGCGACGCCACCTGCGGCCAGGATCTCCGCCTCCCGGGACCGCGAACCCCCACCGGGTGGGCGTTCACACCCTCGACCTACCGACCCGTCACCCCCGGCGTCCGGCGCTCCCTACCGGCCGACCACCCACCGGTGGGGCGCGAGCATGCCGCTGCGCGAGCCCACGCTGACCTCGAGCGGGCGCGACACCATGCTGCCCGCGTAGGTGGGCGTCACGTGCACAGGGATCTCGAGCACCTCGCCGGCGCCGAACGACTTCGTCGTGAGCGAGAAGCGGTCCTGCTGTACGTCCACCTCGGCCACGCCCGCCTGGGCCTTCAGACGGTCGGCATCCACCGCGACGCCCGCCGGCAGACCCTGCACGACGCGCACCCGCGTGCTGGACGGCGCGCTGATCGTGAGCGTGAGGGTGCCCTCCCGGCCCGCGCGCAGCGGGCTCTGCGCGACCTCGAGCTCCACGCCGGCCAGCCCCTGCGAGCCGTCCCACGGGACCCACGCGCGCTGCGTACCCACGAACGACAGCCCCGCACCCGCGGGCTCCGCGACGATCTCGATCTCCGACAGGGGCACGCCCGGGTGCGCCATCTCGAGCACCGCCGGCACCTTCGGCTGCGCGGGATCGACCGCCGCCGACGCCACCACCTTGCCGTTCGCCTTCAGCGTCAGTCTGACGGGCTGATCGATCGTCGGCAGGGCCTGCACGACGGCCTCGAGCGCCAGAGCATCCGCGGGACCCGCGCCGAAGCCGCGATCGCCCGAGTACAGCGTCATGAGCTCGGCCACGAGGTCGCCCGCGACGTCGGGATGCCGGGGCTGGAGCGCGAGGGCCGTCCACGCGAGCACCTCCGCGCGCGACGGAGGACCGCCCCACGCGCACTGCACGCCCTCAGGCACCACCACCGTGGAGCGCCCCTCGCTCGGGACCTCCACCAGCGCGTCCCGCACGAGAGATTCGAGCAGCTCGGTGTTCGACACCCGACCCGTCGCGAGCAGGACCGCAGCCGTGTACGAATCGTCGACGTTCGGCAGGTTCCGCTCGAGCGCCCCCTCCGCGCGGAGCACCGCGCCGGTCTCGGACTCCGGGAGCGACCGCATGGCCACCGCCGTCTGCACGAGCACCCGCTGGAGCGTGTCGCGGTCCTGGCGGGCCCACGTGCCGTCGCCGCGCTGGCCGCTCACCACCGTGCGCACGAGCCGCGCGCGCAGGTTCTCGAGCAGCGCACCATCCTCCGCGCCCTGCAGGCTGGTCAGCAGATCCGCCGCCTGCCCGGCATCCGGCGACCGCGCGGCACGCACCAGGCGCTGCCACGCCCGGATCTTCAGCGCGCGCACGGTGGGCTCGTCGAGCTCCGCGCCCGAGGCCTCGGCCAGCGCGGTGAGGTGCGCGCTCAGCCCGTAGGCGTACGCTCCCGGGGCCCGCCCGCCCGCTCCGATGCGCTCGAGCTCGGTGGTGAGCACCGCCAGCGGACCGGGGTGCACCTCCACCTGGAAGCGCCCGGTACGCGGATCGGTGCCGTCGGGCCAGTCGAGCGCGAAGGACTTCGTGCCCGTGAGCACGCCCCCCCGCTGCCGGCTCACGGGCCGCCCGGTGGGGTTCACCGGCCACTCGCGCCGCACGGCGTCGACCCCGGTGAGGTCGGCGGACAGCACGGCCGTACCGGCCGACTCCCCGAGCACCGACACCGCCTGCACGCTCGACCCGAACGCGCCCACCGCGACCTGGGCGCTCATCTGGCCCGACAGGGCGCCGTCGGCACGCACCGCCAACCCGGAAGACGCGGCGGCATTGCGGTTGTTCACCACCTGGATCGGCAGGACCAGCTCGTCGCCCACGTACATCCAGCCGGGCACCACGGGGTCGACGTACGCCGGGAGCGTGCTGTCGAACGAGTGCACGGCGCCGGACTGGTGGCCCGCGCGGTCGTGGGCCAGCGCGAGCACGCGCCACGTCGTGAGCTGATCGGGCACCCGCACGTCGACGCTCGCGAGCCCGTCGTCATCGGTCTCCACGCGCGGCTGCCAGAGGAACGCCTCCGGAAACCACTCGCGCACGGCGGTCTCGCTGCTGCCCCCTCCGCCCGGAGGCGGGGGCGGGGGCGCCGCAGCGGGCTTCGACACGATGCTCCCGAACGCCTGCCGGTTCCCGGATCCCCCGAACCCGAGCTCGCTGCCCTCCTCCGCGCGCACCTTCGCGCCCTGGATGATCAGCAGGGACGGCTCGGCGGCCGGCTCCTCCTCGTCCATCTCGAGAGCGACCTTCCGGTCCGCCCGACCATCCGCATCGCGGGACTCGCTCGGGGCGCCAGCCGTCATCAGCTCGTCCTCGTACGCCGACATCACCGAGCAGCTCGCGCCGAGCGCCAGCACCACTCCCATCGAGCCCAGCCGAGCGAGCCTCACGAGCCCTCCCCACCGCGGACGGACCACACCAGCGGAGGCAGCTGCACCGTCTGCCCGCCCGCGCTCACCTCGAGCGGACGCGTCGACATCCGGCCCTCGAACGAGGGCGTCACGCGGAGCTTCAGCTCGAGCACCTCCCCGGCGCCGAACGCGCGGGTCTTCAGCACCACACGGTCCTGCTGGACCTCCGCAGCCGAGGCCAGCATCGCGACCGTCTCCGCGGGCACCTCCGCAGCCGTGCCCGCCGGCAGGCCCTGCACGAGCTCCACCTCGGCACCGCTCGGCGCGGACACCGTGAGCGTGAGCCACCCCTCACGACCCGACGCCAGCGGGCCGGCCTCGACCTCCACCTCGACCCCGGGCAGGGCCTCCGCGCCCGTGAACGGCACCCAGGCCGTGTGGGACGCCACGAACGCGAGCCCGGGCACCGCCGGCTCCGCGCGCACGGTGACCTCGCCGCCCTTCCGCGCTTCGAGCAGCGCAGGCACCTTCGGCTGCGCCGGATCGACCTGACCGCGCGCGATCTCCACGCCGCCCACCTCCAGCACGACGGTGACGGGCTTGTCGAGCGACGCGAGCCCGGCGCGCACGGCATCGAGCGCGACCACATCGGCTTCTCCGGCACCGAAGCCCCGGTCGGCCGACCATCCCTGGAGCAGCTCGGACACGAGGTCTCCGCGCCAGTCGAGATCGTCGCGGTCGGCGAGGGCCAGCCAGGTGACCGCCAGCGCCTGGTTCCGCGTCGGACGGCGTCCCCATGGGTCGAGCACGCCCGACGGCACCTCCAGCCGGCGCGTTCCGTCGGGAGCCTCGGAGAACCCCGTGAGCACGGTCTCCTGGAGCTGTGGGCGCAGGGACGCGTCGACCACGCCAGACGCCAGGACCCATGCGGCCGTGAACGGGTCGTCGATGCCGGGCAGGTTCCGCTCCAGCGCGCCAGACGCCCGGATCCGCGCGCCGCTCGAGCTGTCGGGCAGGGTGCGCGCCGTCATCGCGGTCTCGACGAGCACCTGCTGGAGCGTGGACCGGGAGGCGGTCGACCACGTGCCGTCTCCGCGCTGGGACTGCTCGACGACCCGCACCAGACGGTCTCGCGTGGTCTGTGCGAGGGAATCCGAGGGCGTCCGCAGGCCCGACAGCATCGTCGCCGCGGAGCGCCCGTCGGGACTGCGCGCCTGGCGCACGAGCCGCTGCCACGAGCGGATGCGCAGGGTGCGGAGCTGAGCCTCGTCGACCTCGATGCCGGCGGTGGTCGAGAGCGTGCGCACCCCGTCGATCAGCGCGTAGCCGTACGCCCCCGGCGGGCTCGCTTCGATGCGCTCGAGCTCGGAGTGCAGCACGGCGAGCGGACCCGGGAACACCTGCACGAGCACGCGCTCCTCGGACGCCTCGCGGTTCGACATCGTGAACGTGCGCGGACCCGACAGCACGCCACCGCGCTGGCTCGTGATCGGCCGACCCGTCGGGTGCACGACCACCTTGCGCTCCGCACCGTCGATCAGCCCGCCGTCGCGGAGCTCGGCCGTGACCGTGCCGATACCGCTCTCCTCGGCCGTGATCCCCGCGCGCACCACGCGGCTCCCGCCCGCCGAAAGCGCGACCGCACCGCCCCCGGAGCCCGCCAGCGAGCCGCCGGTCCGCACGCTCACCGTGCCCGAGAAGGGGTCGCCCATCGACACCACCTGGCTCGCCATCACCACGTCGTCGCCCACGTACAGCCAGCCCGGCGTCACCGGGTCGACCGACACGGGCAGCCGCGTGTCGAAGGTGTGGGTCGCGCCGGCCTGCTGGCCCTCCCGGCTGTGAGCGAGCGCCAACACCCGCCACGTCGTGAGCTGGTCGGGCACGCGCACGTCGACGCTCGCGAGCCCGTCTCCGTTGGTCTCGACCGTGGGCTGCCACAGGAACGCCTCGGGAAACCACTGGCGGATCCGCCCTTCGTCCGCTGCGGGCTCGGGCTTGGCGTCGCCCGGCTTCGCGGGAGCCAGCTCGCCCTCGTCCTTCTTGCCCCGGCCGCCCTTCGCCATCTTCGCAGCGGCGGCGGGCCGAGCGCGACGGTCCTCCTGCTGGCTCAGGACGCCGTCGTCGAGGTCCATCGCCTCTTCCATCTCGGGCGCATCCGCGTAGCCCTCGAAACCGCCCACCATCACGGGCGCCTCGACGGGCGCGCTCTCGTTCGCGAGCATCAGGTCGGCGCCACAGCCCGCCAGCACCAGCATCGGGACGATGGACCTCATCGGGGGTGCTCCGCGACCCACAGGGGCCAGTTGGTGACGTCTTCGGGCAGACGCCGGGAGTCGGCGACCACCTGACGCGGGTCGGTCTGCACGAGCAGGTCGGGCGGCAGGTTGCCGAGCGTGAGCGGACGCCCGTACGCGTCGACGATCGGGGTGTCGGCGGCCGCCAGCACCTCCGACCACATCTTCGCGAGCGTCGCGGGCTGCATCTGCTCCGACGCGGGCGCGGCCTTCTCCCAAGCACGGACCCGCGCCACCAGTGCCTCGAGGCCCCGGTAGAAGTTGGTGGTGAGCGCTTCGGTCTCGTCGGGGGACTGGGTGCCCGAGGCCGACATCCGCACGTCGCCCGCGGCATCCATGGGGAGGTTCTGGACCAGGAGCACTGCGGCGAGGGCGGCGTTCTCGCCCTGGATCTGCCCGAGCTGCAGCGCGCGTGGACCGAAGCTGCCGAACGCGTCTTCGCCCGTGGTGCGCACCGTGATGCGCCCCCAGTCGTCGGGCTCGAGCAGCGGGGCGAGCTGGGACAGCGTCTGATCCACGCCAGCGAGGCTGACCGCCGCGGCCGTCGGCTGGTCGCCCGCCTTCGTCTGGACCGTGAGGACGGCCGTCTCGCCGGGCCTGTACACGGAGTTGTCGGTGGAGAGGCCCACGGACAGGGCGTTCTCGGGACGCACGAAGATGACGGACCGCGCACCGGCCCACTCCACGCGCAGGAAGCCGTCGACCTCCTTCGGGATCTCGAACTTCGCGGTGCGGGCGTCTTTGTTGACCTTCGCCTTCGCGACACGCACGGTGCCCTCGTACAGCTCGAGCTCGTCGGGCAGATCGCCCGTGAACGTGGGCCCGCGGAGCATCTCGATCTCGACCGTGCCACCCGGCGACGTGAGGGCCGGGCTGGCGCGCAGGCGCAGGTGCGGGATGTCACCCACGTCGAACCGCATGCGGGTACGGCCGAGCTCCGAGCCGTCGGCAGCCGCGACCACCTCGAACTCGAAGCCCGTACGCGTCGTGGCCTGGGGTCGGTACGTGCCCGGCGGCTGCGGGACGTCGAGGGTGAACGTCGTGACGCCCATCGCGTCGAAGTCCGGCGCCTCCGGCAGGGAGACCGAGCCGAGCGAGGAGCGCACGCAGGCCTCCGCGGCGGCCGACAGCCCGGTGCCCGGGCGCGACTCCCACAGGATGCTGGGCGAGCGGCTGCCCTCGCGGACGGTCCAGTGGCCGATCGCCACCTCGGCTCCGCTCACCCCCTGCCCGCGCGGCAAGCAGCGACGGGCCCGCACGGCGGCTTCACCGAGCGCGGCCTGGAGCATGGAGCTGCCCCCCTTCGCGTCGGAGTTCCGGAGCCTGAGGCTCGGCTGCAGCGAGTCGGGCACGACCCACGTGAGGTCGTAGGTCGCGACCTTCCCCGTGGACGGGAACCGGAGCGCACGCACCGCCGCACCGGCGCAGCGCGCGATCTCCGTGTCATCGGTGACGATCTGCCGGATCGTGCCGGTTCCGTCGACCTCGAGGGCCGTCTCCACGTTCGTGTTGCCGACCGCCCACACCCCGCATGCCGACAGGGCCCGGTGCGCGCCGTCGAGCACACGCCGCTCGGCGAGGTTCAGGCTGCGCTGCTCGGGCATGACGGTCGCGCTGGACAGCGACGGCTCGTCGGGCGTGAGGGGCCGCACCCGCACGGGCGGCGGCGGGTCGACGATCGTGACGGGCTCGCCCGGATCGAGCTGGATCGCGGCCACGCCGTCTGCGTCGGTCTTCGCGCTCTGCTCGGGCTGCGACGGGTCGTACGGGTTCCGCAGCGTGAGCTCGGCGTTCCGGAGCGGGCGCCCATCCGGCTGGGTGACGCGCACGTACGCGCGGTTGTTGAAGTTCGCGACGAGCCCGCGGAGCTCCGACACCGCGCTCACCGCGAGGTCGTCGACCGACAGCTTCAGTGTCGTGCCGCCCACGGCGGTCTCGCCGGCCTCGTCGACCACCGACGCCGACACCCGGATCTTCGCGGTCTCGAGGAGGTCGGCGGGGATCTCGTCGAGGTCGAGCTCGAAGTGGCCCTCGGCATCGGTCTTCAGCTCGACGGGCTCCTCCCACGCGAGCGGCATGGGCCAGCGCCCCTCCTGCACGAACAGCCGCACGGTGACCGACGAGCGCGCGACCGGGGCTCCGGACGTGTACCGGGCCGTGCCCGAGACCTTCACGTCGTCGCCGATCCCGTACCAGCGCTCGTTCGGCTCGAGATCGACGGTGAACCGCGGCAGCTTGAACGGGCGCACGTCGAACGTGATGCGGTCGGAGTCGGCGCCGGTCTCGTACACCGCCGACCACGTGCCGACATCGGCCTCGCTGTCGAGCGGGAACGTGGTGGACGACACCCCCCAGGGACCGGTGCCGTTCTTCTCGACCAGCATCTCGGTGCCGTCGGGCGCCGTGATCCGCCAGCGACCCGGCCGCGACTCGATGGGCGCGCTGTCCTTCCGGCGCAGCACGGCGGAGCGCAGGAGCACCTCCTGGCCGGGCTTGTACAGCGGACGGTCGCTCATCACGTGCACCAGGGCGGGCGCGTACAGCGGCAGCTCCGCGTCGACGGCGATCGTCTCGAAGCCCGTGGTGAGCGTCGCGCGCAGGCGGTAGTCGCCATCGGGCACGTCGGGGAGCTTCATCCCGAGCGACAGGCTTGTGCGATCCCAGCTCACGTCGCGGGTCTCGAGCCCCTTCACCACGGCGCCGGACGCGTCGACGAGCGCGAAGTCGACCCCGACGCCGCGCGTCATGTAGGCCGACTCGGTCGACGGATAGGGCCCGTCGCCCTCGAGCCAGCGCGCCGTGGCGTGGACCGTGACGTTCCCCCAGTCACCGCGCACCAGGCTGTTCGCCGAGAGCTGGCCCTGCAGGCGGAGGTTCGTCGCCGGGCACTGATCGAGCCACAGGCCGTACCGCACGCCGGTGGGCACACACGGCACGCCCGTACACACCCCGATGCAGCCGAGCAGTGCCGCCGCCACGGCGACCGCGGGAATCGCGGTGGCGCGCAGTGGGCTCCCGCGAAGAAAGTCCGACATTCACTCTCCGTACGCCAGTCCGAACGAACGCGACCGCCACATCTTACAGGGAAGCGCGCGTGCTACCGCGGACAGCTCCCGGCGACGGCGGTTCCGGTGGCGAACACGAAGCACCACCGGGCGTCTCCCGATGCGCGAACCGTGATGTCGAAGTCCGCGATTCGCCCGGCGCTGTCGAGCCGGACGCGGTGCGAGCCCACGGGGAGCTCGAGCTTCGCCGGGGTGGCGCGACCCGAGGCCTCGCCGTCGACCATGATCGTGGCCGACGGAGGAACGGAGAGGATCTTCACCTCGGCGAGGGCCGGAGCCGAGGGGTGTGGCGCGGAACGGACGGGTGCCGGCGCCACGGGAGCGGGCTCCACGGGCGCGGGTGCCGCGGGCGCGGGCTCCACCACGGGCTCGGGCTCGACCGCGTCGGGAACCTCGGTTCCGGGCTCCGTGGGCTCGACCGGGCCCGCCTTGTGCACGGGAACCGGCTCGCGCACCGGCCGGGCCGGGCGCACCTCGACCTGGGTGTCGGGGAGGCCCAGCAGCACGGGCACGCCGAAGCCCACGGCCGCGAACAGCAATGCGAGGCCGAGCACCACGAGCGATCCGAGCACGAGCATCGCGGCGAGCACCCCGCCCGCACGCCCGGACGCCGGAGGCTGCTCGTAGACCTCGTACGGCATGAGCGTGCCGTCGACCTCGACGGTCTCGGAGGTGGGACGGTCGGCGCCGAACGACGGGATGTTCACCATGCGCCGGCTCACGGGAACGGGCGTCTCGCCGTCTTCTCCGCGCGGAGCGAGGGTGAGCGGCGGCACGTTGCTCGCCATGCTCGGGATGGGCGGGGGATCGGGCAGCGTGTCGGGGTCTTCGCCGAGGCCCCAGGTGCGCTCGCCGCGCAGCACCGCGAGGAGCGTGTCGCAGTCGGGGATCCGGCGGTTCTTGTCGACCTGGATGCACCCACGGATGGCCTGGTCGATGCGGTCGGGGAGGTCGGGCACGAGCTTGCGGGCCGGCACGTACCGACCCTTGGCGACGTTGTTGTAGATCTCGAGCGTGTCTTCGCCCGGGAACGCGCGCCGACGCGTGATGATCTCGTACAGGATGCAGCCGAGCGAGAACATGTCGGCGCGCTCGTCGACGTTGCCCGCGTCGCGGATCTGCTCGGGCGCCATGTAGCTGGGGGTGCCCATCGCCACGCCCTGGCGCGTGCTGCCCTGCCTGAGCGGCTCGCCCCGCACCGCCTTCGCGAGACCGAAGTCGGCGACCTTCGGCACGAACCCGGCATCCGTGGGGTCGAGCAGCACGTTCGCGGGCTTCAGGTCGCGGTGGATGATGCCCCGCTGGTGCGCCGCACGAACCCCGGCCAGCACGCCGAGGAACAGCGTCTCCGCGTCGCCCATCGTGAGCCGGTACTCCACGAGCGCGTCTTCGAGGCTCGGACCGTCGATGTACTCCATGAGCAGGCCGGGATTGCCGCCCACGTCGACGATGTCGGTGACCGCCACGATGTTGAGGTGCCCGAGGGTGGCCTGGGCCTTCCCCTCCTGGAGCAGGCGGCGACGGATGGAGTCGCCATGGATGGTCAGGAGCTTCAGCGCGTGGCGCGTGCCCAACCTGTTGTGTCGTACGCGATACACCATGGCGGTTCCGCCAGCTCCGAGGAGCTTTTCCACGGTGTAGCGGTCGACGGTATCGCCCCGTTCGAGCTTCACAGTGCCGGATTAGCCGACTCGGGCCCGATCGGCCCGTACGTGACGGACTTCTACTCGAAGCAGTCGACGGTGAGCGCGAAGTTCCCGCCGTCGTTCTGGTCGCCTTCGACGATGAAGTGCACGGAGCCCGAGGTGCCCACGAGCAGCGCGTCGTACTGGTCGGTGGGGGTGCCCTCCCGCGCGAAGTCGCAGGCGCTCAGCGGGGTGTCGTGGCAGCTCTGCGACGAGCGGTGCCAGAGCACCTTGCTCGGCTGGCAGGACACGAGGTGCACCTCGAGCGCGTTGATGTTCGCGGGGGGCGAGATCCGGTACACGCGCTCGGGCCCCGAGAGGTCGTCGCCCTGGGACGTGCCCGAGCACATGAAGAACGCTTCACCCGGGTTCGTGCCGAACGTGTCGGACCCCCCGACGTTCGTGCCGTACACCGTCTGCCCGCACTCGATCGTGTCGGTGACACACGCCGGGAGCCCGTTCTGACCGGGGTCTGGCGTGGGGTAGGTATCGGGCGCGCACGACAGACCGGGCGGATCCGAGTCGGTGTCTGCGTCGGAGTCGGCGTCGGTATCCGTGTCGGAGTCGGCGTCGGTGTCGGTGTCGGTGTCGGACTCGACCGGAGGGTCGGTGTCGCCGCCCTTGCAGCTCACCGACGCCAGCAACAGGACTGCGGTCAGTCGCATTCGAGGTGCATGAGGAAGTTGCCGCCGGCATTCACGTTCGAGTCGACGATGATCTGCACGGAGTACACACCGATCGACGCGTTGATGATGTCGGCTTCCTGGATGTACCGGCCCTGCACGGTGTCGAAGTGGTCTTTCGGGGCCTGCGTGAACTCGTCGCAGTAGTCGGTGAGGTCGCCCATCGCGATCCAGCTCGCCCACACCTCGTTGCACGACTCGACCGTGACCGTGACGCCGCTGCCCGAGAACAGCGCGTCGAGCGCGTAGATGCGCTCGGGACCGTCGACCTTCTCCGGCTTGTTGATCAGCGAGCCGAGATCCTGGTTGTCGGCCCAGAACTGGTAGTCGTACTGGGTGGTTCCGCCTTCGATGGTGGCGAAGATGGTCTGCCCGCAGAACACCTGCTCGGTGACACACGACGGGAACTGGGTGTTCGACCCCGGGACCGGCGTGTCGTACGGCGTGGTGCAGTCGAGCACCGGGCCCGTGTCGACGTCGGCATCCGCGTCGCTGTCGGCATCGCTGTCGGCATCGGCGTCGGCATCGCCATCCACGGGAGTCGGGATGTCGGTGTCGATGGGCGTCAGCTTCTGCGAGCACGCGACTGCGACGAGCAGGACCAGGCCCGCGAGGAACCCACGCATGTCACCTCCTCCGCCGACTGTACCACCGGCCCGCGACGAACAGCCACCGGGTTCGGAGGCGCCTACTTCACGACCAGGTTCACGAGGCGACCCGGCACGTAGATCTCCCGCCGGAGCGCACCGGTCGACAGCCACTGCGCGACGTTCGGATCGGCCTTGGCCGCCGCCAGCGCACCGGCCTGATCGATGTCGGCAGCGACCTCGACGGTGCCCCGCACCTTCCCGTTGACCTGCACGGCCAGCGTGATGGTGTCGACCGTGAGCTTCGTGGGATCCCACGACGGCCACGCCGCTTCGGCGATGGACGTGCGATGCCCGAGGATCTGCCACATCTCCTCGGCGATGTGCGGTGCGAACGGCGACAGGATGCGCAGGAACAGCTCGACGGCTTCGATCGACACGCGGTCGGCCTTGGTCGCGATGTTCACGAACACCATCAGCTCCGAGACCGACGTGTTGAAGCGCAGATCGTCGACGCTCTCCGACACCTTCTTGATCGCGCCGTGCAGCGCGCGGTCGAGCTCGCGGTCGTCGTGCGACTCCACCACCTTCGCGGAGCGCTTGCCCTCCTCGTCGACGACCAGGCGCCAGGCGCGGTCGAGGAAGCGCCGCGTGCCGGCCACACCGGCATCCTCCCACTGGCCGCCGTCTTCCAGCGGACCCATGAACAGCTCGTACAGCCGCAGCGCATCGGCGCCGTGCTCAGCGCACAGATCATCCGGATTGCTGACGTTGTAGCGCGACTTGCTCATCTTCATGTTCTTCACGAAGACGGTCTGGCCAGACTCCTTCACCACCGCCGTGTTGTCGGACGGATCGGGGTCTTCCACCTCGTACGGGTAGTAGAACTTCCCGCGCATGTCCTCCGAGTCGTTGTACGCGAGCGCGTGGATCATGCCCTGGTGGAACAGGCGCTGGAACGGCTCGGGCGTGGTGACCAGCCCCTCGTCGTACAGGACCTCGTGCCAGAACCGCGCGTACAGCAGGTGCAGCACCGCGTGCTCGTTCCCGCCGACGTACAGGTCGACGGGCATCCAGTACTTCTCCTCCTCGGGATCCCACGGCACATCGTCGCGGTCGGGCGACAGGTAGCGCAGGTAGTACCAGCACGATCCCGCCCACTGCGGCATCGTGTTCGTCTCGCGACGCCCCATGGGGTGGTTCATCCACTCCTTCGCGCGCGCCAGCGGCGGCAGCGGCTCGCCATCGGGGCCGGACGTGGGCTTGTAGGCATCGAGCTCGGGCAGCGTGATGGGCAGCTCGCTCTCGGGGAGCAGGTGCGCGTTGCCCTCGTCGTCGAACACGATGGGGAACGGCTCGCCCCAGTAGCGCTGCCGGCTGAACAGCCAGTCGCGCAGCTTGTACTGGATGGTGCCCTTCCCGACGCCGTTCTCCTCGAGCCACGCGATGATGCGGGTCTTCGCGGCGGCGATGTCGAGCCCGTCGAGGAACTCCGAGCTCACGTGCGGACCGTCGCCCGTGTACGCGGCTTCTTCGACGTTCCCGCCCGCCACGACCTCGCGGATCGGCAGACCGAAGGACCGCGCGAACGCGAAGTCGCGCTCGTCGTGCGCCGGGCACGCGAACACGGCGCCCGTGCCGTACGTGGCGAGCACGTAGTCGGCGATCCAGATCGGCACGGCCTCTCCGTTCACGGGACAGATCGCGTACGCGCCCGTGAATGCGCCCGTCTTCGGGGCATCGGCCGCTTGCGTCGTGCGGTCGCGGTCGGACTTGCGGTCGGTCTCCGCGAGGTAGGCCTGCACCGCGCCGCGCTGGGCGTCGGTGGTGATCTGCGCGACCAGCGGGTGCTCGGGCGCCAGCACGGCGTACGTACAGCCGAACAGGGTGTCGGGACGGGTGGTGAACACCTCGAACGAGTGCTCGGTGCCCTGCACGTCGAACCGGAACTGCGCGCCTTCCGAGCGGCCGATCCACTCGCGCTGCTTCTTCTCGGTGCTCGCGGGCCAGTCGACGTGGTCGAGCCCGGCCAGCAGGCGGTCGGCGTACTCGGTGATGCGGAACATCCACTGCTTCATCACGCGCGTCTCGACGGGATCGCCGGTGTCGACGTACTTCCCGTCGTTCACCTCCTCGTTCGACAGCACGGTCTGCAGCGCCGGGCACCAGTTCACGGGAACGTCGGCCTGGTAGGCCAGGCCCCGCTCGTACAGCTTGCGGAAGATCCACTGCGTCCAGCGGTAGTGGCGCGGGTCGCTCGTCGCGAACTCCCGCGACCAGTCGTAGGCCAGGCCGAGCTTCTGGAGCTGTGCGCGGAACGTGGCGATGTTGCGCTGCGTGACCTCTTCGGGGTGGATGCCCTCCTTCACCGCCTGGCGCTCCGAGGGGAGGCCGAAGCTGTCCCAGCCCATCACACCGAGCACGTTGAAGCCCATCATCCGCTTCGCGCGGCGCACGACGTCGGTGGCCACGTAGCCCTTCGGATGCCCCACGTGGAGCCCGCTGCCCGAGGGGTACGGGAACATGTCGAGCACGTAGTACTTCGGGGCCGTTCGGTCCGTCGGGGTCTTGAACGTCTCGTTCTCGGCCCAGTACCGCTGCCACTTGGCCTCGATGGCCGCATGGTCGTAGCGCATCACTCCTCCAGTCCGGAGGCTGTATCCCCGGTGGACCGGGCGCGGTAACCATTGCGGTGCGCTGGCATACTGACGGTCCGGAGGTGCGTGGATGCGGTGGATCGGACTCCTGGCGCTGGTGGGCTGCGGAAAGGCCGTCGGAGACGGCGATGGCACGCTCGACACCAGCGAGGTGCCCGGTGTGGGCTGGGTCGCCGAGCTCGACGGGCGCTTCCACGACGTGGGCGGAACGGCCGAGATCGTCGACGAGAGCACGATCGAGGTGCGCGACTTCACGTACGACGGCGGAGGGATCAACGCGCGTCTGTTCCTGCTGGTCGACGGGGAGGACTTCCATCGCGACCTCGAGCTCACCGACAACCTGGTGGGCTCGCCGAGCGACGGGGACACGCTCACCCTCACCATCCCCGAAGGCGCCACGTTCGACGACTTCAACCTGATCACGCTGTGGTGCATCCCGGCCGCCGTCTCGTTCGGCGACGGCATCTTCGAGGCCCCCCGGTAGTAGTTCCAGCGGACACACGGCCGAGCGCCGTGTACGCTCTGCGGCATGGAACAGTGGACCCACGACGGCGTGAAGACCGACGTGCCCGCCCCCCTGCGGTCGACGGTGGCGGCCGGGCTGCCGGTGCTGGTGTCGCTCGGCATGCTCACGGTCGCCACGTCCAGCACGGTCGCGACGCTCGTGCTGCCCGAGCTGGGATCGGCCGTGTCCACGGGCCTCTCGTGGCTGCTCGCCCTCGGGAGCCCGCTCCCGCTGGTGCTCGCTGCGCGGTGGTCGCGGCCGGTGCCGCTGATCGCGTCGTACGCCGGCTTCACGCTCGGTCGCCGGCACGTCCCGCGCGAACGCATCCTGGGTGCCGACCTGCGGAACGGCGCCGTGCACCTGCTGCTCGACGACGGGTCCATCCTGCGCACGCCGAAGCTCGAGCCGCGCGTGGGTGAGGCCATCCACACCGCGTTCGCGCGCCCCGGCGATCTGTTCGCCACCACCCGGGTCACCCGCGAGCTGTCCGCGGTCCGCGAGGTCGTCCGATGAGGCCCCTCACCCCCCTCCCCCTCGTCGCCCTGCTGCTGTCCGCCTGTCCAGGCACCGCGAAGGACTCCGAGGAGACCGACATCATCGCGCCGATGGTGCCGCCGATGCCGCCCCCGATGCCCCCGCGTCCCACCGGGGACACCGCAGCGTCCGACACCGACACCGACACCGACACCGACGTACCGCCGATGCCGCCGCCCGATCCGACGGCCGACACGGGCGATACCGACCCCGTCCCGCCGATGCCGCCGCCGATGCCGCCCCCGCCTCTCCCCACCGCGGACACGGGGACCTCCGACACCGGTGCGGTCCCCCCGATGCCACCGCCGCCCTCGCCCTCGACGACGCGGGCGCCCGACCCGGTCCGACCCTCGGGCACCGCCGGCCTGTCCCCGCTCCCCACCGCCCCGGTCCGGCCCTGAGCGCTCCCAGGATCGCCCCGGAGTGGACGGAGTGGGTCGCGGAGAACCTGCTCCGCGGCGCCGAGCCCTCCGCCCTGCGGGCCGTGCTGGAGGGCCAGGGGCTCGACCCCGACACCGCCGAGGCCGAGGTGCGGGCGGTCACTTCGTCCCCCGTGTTCGCGGCGGCGCGCAAGGTGGTCCACCGGAGCGCGGCGATGGAGCAGGCGGCCCGTCTCCGCAGGCACTTCGAGGGGCAGCACCCGCTGGAGGTCCCTGCGGGCGCCGGTCTCGACGACGACGCGTTCCACCGCCTCTGCTGGACCGCCCACCGTCCGATCGTGCTCCGCGGGGCCGCGAGCGACTGGCCCGTGTGGAGCCTGGAGGGCCTGGAGCGTCGGTTCGGCGATGTCGAGATCGAGGTCCTCGCGGGACGTACGCGCCAGCCGCGGTGGTGGACGCGCCGCGAAGCGCTCCGCACGCGCATGCCCCTCCGCGAGCTCCTGGACGTGATGGCCGGTCCGGGTGGGGACGACGTGTACGGAGTCGGTCGGAACGACGTGCTGGACGCCCTCCCCGAGCTCCGCTCCGAGATCGGCACGCTGCCGGGGCTCACTCCGGAGGCCAGCTGGGCGCGCCTTTGGATCGGTCCGGCGGGCACCGTGACGCCCCTCCACCACGACCAGTCCGCGGCCTGGCTCGTGCAGCGCATCGGCTGGAAGCGCGTGTGGCTCGCGTCACCGCTCGAGCCCGCCCTGTTCGACGGGCTGGACGGCGTGTTCAGCCCGGTCGACCCGAGCGTGCCGGCACAGGGCGAGCTCGCTGACGTCCGGTGGTGGGAAGCGCGACTCGGTCCGGGGGATGCCGTGTTCCTGCCCGCGGGCTGGTGGCATCGTGTGGTGTCCGAGACCGCCAGTGTGAGCGTGTCGCTCGGGAACTTCCGGTGGCCGAACAACGTGGAGTGGTACGCGCCCGGGCGGTTCGCGCCAGGTCGGCTATAGTCCCCGCCAGACCTGGAGAGCCCCAGATGTCCCGCCTCGCCGCCCTGCTGTGCGCGTTCCTCGTGGCCACCGCCTGTACGGGCAGCGGTGTGGGCGCCGGCCCCTGCGAAGACCTGTGCCGCGAGCTCGTCCAGACGTGCGGATACGCCGCGTTCCCCGACCTCGGCAGCTGCCTCGACGGCTGCGCCTACTACGAGCAGCAGGGAGCCGACGTGAACGGGCAGAAGCAGTGCGTGGAGGAAGCCGCGTGCGACACCTTCCTCATCGTCGAGTGCGAGCACGCGTACGGGCTCGATCAGTAGTCAGTCGCTTCGATCCCCGGTAAGCTGTCGGTCCGGAGGAAACCCCGAATGCGTCGCCTCGCTCCCCTCGCCCTCGTGCTCGCGTCGTGCAGCCAGGACTACGCGATCAACGCGAGCCCGCCCGAGGTGAACCCCGAAGACATCACGGAGTGCGGCTTCACCGACGTCGGCGCCACGGGAGAGGCCGCGAAGTTCCGCCGGTACGACTGCAACCCCGTGTTCACCGACACGAACGAGGCCTGGGCCGGAGGCGTGCGCTCCACGGGCTTCCACGCGGAGGTCGTGCTCGGGCACCCCTTCTACCAGATGTGGTACTCGGCCGACGAGCCCGCGAACGGCTCGTACGGGCTGGGCTACGCGATCAGCGCAGACGGCACGAACTGGTCGCCGCAGCCGGCCAACCCGCTGCTGCAGCAGTCCCCCCCGCAGTGGCGGGCCTCCTCGATGGACGGCATCACGGTGGTGTGGGACTCCGACCAGATGCAGTACGTCATGGCCTACCAGGGCCTGAACCTGCAGACGGGCGACAACGGGCTCGGGTTCATGATCTCCGACGACGGCCAGAACTGGCTGGCGCTGAACGGCGATCGTCCGGTGATCGACCTCACGCAAGACCAGAACGGCGTGGGGTACTGCTGGCCCCTCGCGCTCACCCACACGCCGGGCGAGGGCATCCGCGGGTACATCGCGGGCGGGCCGTCGGGCTCGGGCATCTGCCAGATCTACGACATCGCCGGTCCCGACGTGAACAACCTCACGCCGAACAGCGCGCCGGTGCTGCAGGCGAGCGAGCCGTACGACGCGGGGGGCATGGCGTCGGCGGCGGTCGTGCGCCTCGACGACACCTACTACATGTTCTACTCGGGCATCCGCGAGTACCGCCCGGTGCCGAACACGAACTTCGTGGCCGCCTACAACACCACGCTGAACCTCGCCACGAGCACCGACGGCCGGAACTGGGTGAAGTCGCCCGACAACCCCATCCGCGAGATCGGCGTCACCGATCAGCCCGGCCTGGTGCTGGGAATCGCAGCGCAGGTCGTGGGTCCGCGCGTCCACCTGTGGGTCGACGACTACTACCCGCAGATCGACCGCCGTGGCACGGGCTACTTCCTGTACGAGCCGAACCCTGCCCCAGCCGAGTGACCCCAGAAGCGCGGAGCCGGTGATCCGTCCCGACGAGCCAGGCGTAGCCAGAGCGTCAGGTGTGAGTCAGGGGTCGTCGCGGCCCCCCGGAGACCCGGAAGCCCCCGGGGCGCCGGATCACGGGAGCTCGATGGTCGCTTCACCGCCGCTGGCCTTCAAGGAGGCGTCGTCCCCCCTCTCCGAGGGCCCGGCGAGCCTCACCGCGCTCCTCGAGCGTGCCGGTCAGCGCGATCGGGCCGCGTTCGGCGCGCTGTACGCCACGATCGGCCCGCGCGTGAAGGGCTACGTGCTCGGGCGCTGCGGCGAGAGCGGTCTGGCCGAGGAGATCACGCAGGAGGTGCTGCTCACGGTGTGGCGGCGGGCCGACCGGTTCGATGCGTCGCGGGCCTCCGCCGAGACCTGGATCTTCACCATCGCGCGCAACCGCATCATCGACAGCCTGCGGCACCGGAAGGTCGTCGAAGCCGACCAGCGCGACCCGCACTTCGTCCCGGAAGCGCCACCGCCCCCGGATGCCTCGCTCGACGAGCAGAAGCGCGCCGAGCGGGTGGCCGAAGCGATCGACACCCTGCCAGACCCCCAGCGCGCGGTGCTCGTGCAGGCGTTCTACGAGTCGCGCAGCTACCCGGAGATCGCGGAGGCCGAAGGGGTGGCGCTCGGCACGATCAAGTCGCGTGCACGCCTCGCGTTCCAGCGCCTGCGCCAGGTGCTCGCCGGGGAGGACTCCTGATGAGCGCGCCCCAGCACCACCTCCCCGACGACTGGTTCGTGGCGCTCGCCTCCGGAACCCTCGCAGAGGCCGAGAGCCTGCTCGCCGCCACCCACCTCACGTACTGCCCCACGTGCCGCGATCGGCTCGCGCTGGCCGAGGTCGCCGCGGCTCGCGCCCTGGAGGCGGCGGGTCCGGTCGATCTGGATCCCGGCGGGCTCGACGCCCTGCTCGCCCGCCTCGACGAGCCCGAGCCCGAGCCGGCGGTGCCGCAGACCGCCGATCCCGTGCTCCCCTGGCCCGTGCTGCGCATCACCGGGCCCCTCGCCTCGCTGCGCTGGTCGTGGCTCGCGCCGGGCGTTCGCGGCGTCGATCTGCCCGTTCCCACCACGGGTCTCCCGATGCGCCTCGTGCAGATGCGCGCGGGCGTCCAGATGAACCACCGCCACGCCGGCACCGAGTCCGGTGTGGTGCTGGCGGGCGGCTGGACCGACGAGTACGGCACCTACGGGCGCGGCGACGCCACGTTCTGCGACCCCGAGCTGCAGCCGGTGCACCACCAGCGCATCCACGACGACGCCGACTGCATCGCGCTGGTGCTGAACGAGCAGCGGGCGCTGATGGACAACCCGCTGTTCACGCCGATCGCGCGGATGCTGTTCAAGATCTAGAGCCCCGCAAAGCCCCGCTCCCGCTCCCGCTCCCGTGCCCGTGCCCGAAGCAGCGCCCAACGCGGACTCCACGCCAGGGGATCCTCGGCGCTCGCATGTCCATGGACGACATCCGGGCAGGACGCCGCACCGACGACCGGCTCATCACCCGCCGTCACCACCACCGGATCGGGCACGGGCATGGGCACGGGCACGGGCACGGGAGAGGGCACGGGCACGGGCACGGGAGAGGCCGCCACCCGCGGCACCTAATCGAGTCGGAAGCGAACCCCCGTCCGCGGCATCACCTGCACGGGGTCGCCCGACACCACATCCGATGCCAGCACACCGCCGTAGAACGACCACGTGCCGTTCGGGCTGATGTGCAGCGTGCCGGCCGCCCACTCCGCGAGGTCGAACCCGCCGCCGTTGGCCTTCGCCGTGGCGTTCCCGGTGAGCGTTCCGCCGACCCCCACGCGAAAGTCGAGCGCGCCGTGGGTTCCGATCTGCACGTGCAGGGGCGCGAGCTCGAGCCCGAGGCTCGCCCCGCCCGTCCACTTCACGCGGTCGGCCGTGGGGAGGCCCGCCATCACGACCCCTTCGACACTCACCCGGTGCCCGAGGTCGAGCCGGGCGCCGAACCCGGGGTCGATCCCGCGCATGTCGAGCCCGACGTGGAAAGCGGTGTCGACGTTGCGGCGCCCATCGACGATCTCGGAGTCGTACGTGGCCTGGGCAGTGGGGCCGTCGGCAAAGGCTGCGGCCAGCAGGGACAGGATCATTCGGCTTTCCGGGGTGCGCGCACCAGTCCGTACGTGCCCACCCGGGGCTTATTGCAAACGTTCGGCGCGCGCCTTGAGCCACGATCCGAACTGTGCGCCGATCTCGGGGTGCTCGAGCGCGAGCTCCACGACCGTCTGCATGTACTCGAGCGGCTGGCCCGTATCCCACCGGGTGGCGTTCACGACCGCGGCGACCACGCGACCCTGCGCGCCCAGCGCGTTGATCGCGTCGGACGGGAAGTACTCGCCGGAGGCGTGCGCCGCGAGGCCCTTCTCGAGCAGCTCGAAGATCTCGGGCACGTACAGGTAGCGGCCGAGCGACACGAGCGTGCTGGGCTCCTCGCCGGGTGCCGGCTTCTCGACGATGCGGCGCACCCCGATGGCGCCGTCGGCCCGCTCGACGGGCTCGAGCACGCCGTACCGGGAGACGTCCTCCCCCGGGAGGTCTTGCGCCGACATGACGCACGCGCCGGTCTTCTCGTACGCGGCGATGAGGTCGGCCGAGCAGTTGCCGTGCGTGAACAGGTCGTCGGGGTACGCGACCACCACGGGGTCGTTGCCCGCGAACGTGCGGGCGAGCAGCATGGCATGGCCCGTTCCGCGCATCGACTGCTGGCGCACGAACTGCACACGGGCGTTCGGAGGCACGAGCTTCGCGAGCTTCGACGCGCTGTCGGACATCACGCCCTCGAGCTCGGGGTCGCGATCGAACCAGTCCTCGAGCACCTTCTTGCGGCGCGAGGTGATGATCAGGATGTCTTCGATCCCGGCGTCGACGAACTCCTGCACGATCCAGTCGATCGCGGGCCGGTCGACGATCGGCAGCATCTCCTTCGGGAGACACCGGGTGATGGGAAGGAAGCGCGAGCCGTAGCCCGCTGCGACGATGACTCCCTTGACGGGCATTGCGATCCTCCGAGACGCTGCGCTCCGCCGCCGGTAACCGGTTACCGACCGGCGCAACGGAGGTCGCCATGGAAGTGCTCACCGCCATCGCGGAAGGGAACGCCGAACGGCTCGCGAAGGTCCTGAAGGAAGGCGCGGATCCCCACGTGGTCGACACGGAGGGGGTGCCCGCGCTCCTCCACGCCGCCGACACCGGGAAGCTGGCGATGGTGAAGCCGCTGCTCGAGGCCGGCGCGAACCTCGCATCCGTCGACAACATCGGCTGGACGGCCCTGATGGCGGCCATCTCCGTGGCGTCGGCCGAGCTCGTCGGGTTCCTGCTCGAGCACGGAGCGAACGCGAACCACGTGGCGCGCGAGGACACGCCGCTCACGATCGCCTCGGCCGACGCGCCGCTCGGCATCGTCACGCTGCTGCTCGATCACGGCGCCGATGCGAACCTCCGCCGCCCCGACGGGTGGACGCCCCTCATGCTGGCCGCGTTCCACGGCGACCTCCCGCGCATCCGGCTGCTGCTCGAGCACGGCGCGGATCCCACGGTCACCATGGGCTCGCGCCTCATCGACGCCGCGACGGTCGCTGCGGCCCACACGCACACCGATGCCCGCGATGCGCTGCTCGAGGCCGCCCGCGCGCTCGACCCCGACCTCGGAGAGCTGTGGGGTGGCGTGCAGAAGTGGTGCGAGGCGAAGGCTCCGCACATCGCCGAGCGGTTCGAGAACACCGTCGGGAATGCCGAGGTGCCCGAAGCCTGGCGCGGTCTGCCGCCCGAAGCGGAGCGCCAGCTCACCGGGTGGGCGTCGGGCCTGCCTTTCTACGACTACGCGGGGCTCGGCATCGACGAGGCGATCGCCGTGTGGTCGGCCATGAACGAGCGCGCCGAGGCCGGCGAGCTGATCGGCCGGAAGCCCGGTGCGCTCGGCCCCGACGAGCCGATCGCACGCCAGTACTGGCACGAGGACTGGATCCCCGTGGCCCGCGACCAGGACGGGAACCTGCTGATCATCGACCTCGCGCCCACCGAGACGGGCATCCCCGGCCAGCTGGTGTCGTGGTCGAAGGAGCAGGGTCCGCTCTCGGTGCTGGCGAGCGGGCTCACGCCGTTCCTGCGCCTGCTGGCCGCACGGCTGCGGGCGGGCCGCCTCAAGGTCGACAAGCGCTCCGGCGGGCTCATCCCGGCCTGACCGGGCCCTCCCACGCTTCGAGGATCTCGGCGTACGGCGCCTCCTGCTGGAGCTCGCCCGACCTCACGCGCTCGACGACCGGAGCGAGGTACGCCTCCGCGGCCGCCCGGCCGCCCCACATCCACCCGTAGCCGGGCCCTCCGAAAAGCTCGCGCAGACGGGCCGCCACGAGCGACACCCGCGCATCGCCCCCGATCTGACGGGCCAGCATGAGGTCGACCGCGTACGCGCGCCGCTCCCAGTGCGCGCGATGGGTGCGCCACAGCGGCAGCGGGGTGAGCCCGTACGACAGGTAGAACCACACGCCCCACTCGCGCTGGTCGAGCTGATGGACCAGCTCGTGCGCCAGCGTGGCGGCCAGCGCATCCCGCGGGAAGTCCGCGAGCGGGCACGGCAGGTACACGGTGTTCCCGATGACCGTGGTATATCGGGTCTCGAAGTCTGGAATCAGCGGCCGGAGCACCCGCCCGACGGCCCGCATCCACCACACGTCGCGCTTCTGCACGATGCGGGTGTCGGGCACGTGGGTACGCACCAGTGCGAGGATGCGATCCAGTCGATCCATGCTTGAACCGTAAGCCGGCGTGTCTAGAAATGTCAGAACCCCACGGAGATCGGATGCCGCCCCCCGAAGCAGTCGCCCCACCCGGAACCCGCTCGTCGGCGTTCTGGTGGCGCGTGGCCGGCGTGCTGGGGGCTCTGGGCGTCGTGCTGGGCGCGTTCGGGGCGCACGGCCTCGAGGGCCGCGTCGATCCCCACCTGATCGAGCGCGCCTGGAACACGGGCGCCCGCTACCACATGTTCCACGCGCTCGCGCTGGTGGGCGTGGCCGCGCATCCCCGCACGCCGGCGTTCGCGGGCTGGGCGTTCGTCACGGGCGTGGTGCTGTTCAGCGGGTCGCTGTACGCGATGACGCTCACGGGATTCACGAAGCTCGGCATGATCACGCCGCTCGGCGGTCTGGCCTTCATCGCGGGCTGGATCGCGCTGGCAGTCTCACGGACGGAGGGTTGATGCTCGGCCTCTACCTGGCCTCTCTCGGGTTCGGTGGGGTCCTGATCGGGGTGTCCCTGTTCTTCGGGGGGGCCGACAAGGACTTCGACAAGGACTTCGACCTCGAAGCGGAGTCGGACCTCGATGTCGACCACGACGTCGATGCCGATGTCGACGTCGATGCCGACGCCGAAGTGGACCTCGACGGCGAGGTCGATCTCGACGTGGAGGCCGATGCGGACGTGGACGTCGAAGCCGAAGCCGACCTCGATCATGCCGGTCCCGCCCACCTCGACGGGTTCGACAAGGCCGGCGCCGGGCTCGCCGACTTCATCTGGATCCCCCTCCTGTCGATGCGCTTCTGGACCTTCGGTTCCGCCGCGTTCGGGTTCACCGGCACCGTGCTGACGCTGGGGCAGCTGCCGTGGGTCCTCGTGCTCGGGCTGTCCATGCTGTTCGGCAGCAGCATCGGCACCGGCGCAGCCTACTTCTTCCGGGCCCTCAAGAAGGACTCCGTGAGCAGCCACACCACGCTGAAGACCTACGCGGGCGAGGATGCCCAGGTCCTCATCCCCATCGGCCCCGACCAGCGCGGCAAGATCGCGATCGACACCCCTTCGGGCCGCGTCGACATGATCGCCACCACGCGCGACGCCGAGCCGATCGCACGCGGAAGCACCGTGATCGTCGTCAGCGTCCGCGACGGAGTCGCCGACGTGAGTGCCCTCGACAGCCCGCGTGCAGCGCACGTTCAGCAGCGTCTCGCTGCCCAGGCCGCGAAACAGCGCGCCTGATCCTCTATCTTCCACCCCTTGCCCAGGGAGCCCCATGCTCGAGACCATCGGTGCCATCGGCGCAGGCGTCGCCGGCGCCTTCCTCGGACTGATCGTCGTGATGCTCGTGTTCATCGCGAAACAGTTCCTCTTCGTCGGACGCCCCAACGAGCTGCTGATCTTCAGCGGTCGTAGCAACAAGCTCGAAGACGGCCGGGAGATCGGCTACCGCGTGGTCCATGCGGGCTGGGCGTGGCGCATCCCGCTGTTCGAGAAGGTCGACCGGATGCCGCTCGTCACGCTGCCCATCGAGCTGCAGATCGCGAACGCGTACTCGAAGGGCGGCATCCCGCTCTCGGTGCACGCCATCGCGAACGTGAAGGTGAGCTCGGATCCCCAGCGTCGGAACAACGCGATCGAGCGCTTCCTCGGCCGCGACCCCGCCGAGATCCGGCGCGTCGCCAAGGAGTCCCTCGAGGGCCACCTGCGCGGCATCGTCGCCCGGATGACGCCCGA
Source organism: Myxococcota bacterium (assembly GCA_041389565.1). Classification (GTDB taxonomy): domain Bacteria; phylum Myxococcota_A; class UBA796; order UBA796; genus JACKEQ01. Next base: position 11,639 of record JAWKRP010000041.1, on the reverse strand, counting down.
AGAGGTGAACGAAGACCGCCTGAAGTTCGCCGAGGAGCTGGCCGAGGAGGCCGGTGACGACCTGCACCAGCTCGGGCTGACGCTCGACACGCTGAAGGTCCAGAGCGTCGCCGACGACGTGAAGTACCTCGACAGCATCGGCCGCGAGCGCCTCGCGAACGTGCTCTCCGACGCCGAGATCGCGGAGTCCACGGCGAAGGCCGACGCCGAGGAGGCCCAGGCGCGGCACTCCCGCGAAGGCAAGGTCGCCGACGAGCAGGCCGAGACGCACATCCGGAAACAGCAGAACGAGCTGCGCCGGGTGGTCGCCGAGCTCGAGGCCCGCGCCCGTGCCGAAGAGGAGCGCGCCGAGCAGCGCGGTCTCGAGGCCCGGGCGAAGGCCGAGGTGAGGCTCCAGGAGATCCGCGCGAAGGTCGAGCACCTGCGCCTCTCCGCCGATCTCGTGCTCCCCGCAGAGGCCGAGCGCCAGGCCACCCAGCTCCGCGCACGCGCGGACGCTGCGCAGATCGCCGCAGACGGTGCGGCGCTCGCAGAGGTCCTCCGCATGATGACCGACGTGTGGGTCGAAGCGGGCGACGACGCGAAGGACATCTTCCTGATCCAGCAGCTCGAGACCATCCTCCAGACCGTCACGGATCGCGTGAAGGAGCTCGATGTGGGCGAGGTCGTGCTGCTCGACGGCGGCGACGGTCGTGCGCTGCCCCAGCACGTCGCAGCGCTCCCGGCCACGGTCACCGCGGTGCTCCGCGAGTTCCGCGAGAGCACGGGCGTCGACGTCACCGGAATCCTCACCCAGCGGGAGGGCAAGTAGTCATGAGTGGCATCTTCCTGATTCTCGGCGTCCTCGTCATGCTCGGGATCGGCACGGTCGTCACCGGCCTGTCGTTGGCGAACAACCTGCTCTACATCTGTGAGCCGAACGAGGTGCTCGTGTTCTCCGGCACGGGCCCCGCGGGCTACCGGATCATCAAGGGCGGCCGCGGGTGGCGCATCCCGCTGATCGAGCGCGTCGACCGGCTCGATCTCACGAACATGATCATCGAGGTGAACGTCAGCGGTGCGTACTCGAAGGGCGGCATCCCGCTCAACGTGCAGGGCGTCGCGAACGTGAAGATCGACGGGCACGACGCGCTCGGCAATGCCGTGGAGCGCCTGCTGTCGAAGAACCGCGACGAGATCGTGCGCATCGCGAAGGACGTGCTCGAAGGGAACCTGCGCGGCGTGCTCTCCCAGCTCACGCCCGAAGAGGTGAACGAAGACAAGATCGCGTTCGCGCAGCAGCTGCTCGAAGAGGCCGACCACGACCTCGCGAAGCTCGGGCTGAAGCTCGACACGATGAAGATCCAGAACGTGCACGACGACCGCGGCTACCTCGACAGCATCGGCCGGAAGTCGAGCGCCGAGATCATCCGGAACTCGCGCATCGCCGAGGCCCGCGCGAAGGCCGCAGCCATCATGCGCGACGCCGACAACCGCCAGCGTGCGCGGCTCCAGCAGATCGACGCCGAGCAGCAGGTCGCCGTGGCGCAGGCCGAGCGACGCATCGCAGACGCCCTGACGCGCGCCGAAGCCCTCATCGCCGAGCAGACCGGTAAGGTGCAGGCCGAGATCGCGAAGGCCGAAGGCGCGATCGATGCCGAGACCGCACGGGTCGAGCAGGTGCGCCGTCAGCTCGAGGCCGACGTGCTCGAGCCCGCGCGTGCCCAGATGGAAGCCGGTGTGGCCGAGGCCAAGGGGCGCGCCGCGCGCATCCTGGAAGACGGTCAGGCCACCGTGAAGGTGCTCGAAGACATGATCACCGTCTGGAAGACCGCCGGTCCGAACGCGCGCGACATCTTCCTGATGCAGAAGCTGAACACCGTCATGGCCGCGATGGTCGACACCATCCAGGACGTGAAGGTCGACCGCATCACGATGATGCCGCCCGGCAACGGCGGGTCGTCCGACACCGCGCGCACGGCGGTCCGCCTCGTGGAGGAGCTGAAGGGCGCGCTGGGCGTCGATCTCCCCGAGCTGCTGAAGGCCGCCGCCGGCTCGAAGGACATGCCGCGCCGGATCGACGCGGAGTAGCGACCCCGCGCTACGGCGCCGTACGGTTCGCAGAGGCGTGGCCCCCGCGGGTCACGCCTCTCGTGCTCAGGACCTCACCGACGGGCGCTCGGGACTCACCCCCGCGGGCTGACGAGCTCGAGGCCGTTGTCGTCGCAGAAGTCCTCCGACGCCACCGAGAGGTCGTCGTACACCCACACGACCGTACACGGATCGAGGGTGGCGTCGCGACAGAACCCCGCGTTCCCCTCGATGTCGCAGGGCTGATCGGAGGGTGTGCCCCCGGCCGCCTCGCACGCGGCGTCGAAGTCGTCGGGCTCGCTGCCGTTTCCGTAGTCGGCGCACCAGCCGGGGCCGGCGCAGCTGTGCCCGACCGCGCAGTCCATCCCGGCGTCGACGTCGGGCTCCATGGCGGGAGGCGGAGCGCCCGGCGGCACGAGAGGCTCGCCCTCCTGGCCCCCGAGGGGATCGGTGCCCTGGCAGGCGATGGACGACAGGAGGAGGACGGTGAGCAGTCGGTTCATGGCCGCAGGTTAGCGCGGGGTGGACGTACCGTCTGCGGGATCTGCCACCGGAGGCCCGAAGTCGTACCCGATGCGAGTACGGCGTTGGGATCGGCCGCCGGCCGGTGTTACGGCCGCATCCCCCGGAAGTCGGAGCGCCACACCGCTTGGAACCCCTCTACGGCAACACGAACGGGCTGAAGGCCGAGCACAACAAAGCCCTCCGCACGTTCTACCGGCGACGGCTCGATCGCCAGACCTTCGTCTCCCCTCCCGTCGCCCGGGAGCTCACCGAGCTGTCTCGCGAGACCGGCCGCCGGATCGGGCTCCTGATCGACCGCCAGGGAACCGTCGACAAGGTCGTCGTGGGCGACGCGCATCGGGTGTTCCTGCCCGACCTCGGCCGCTGGCGCGCCGGTGCGCAGCGCTTCCGGGGCCTGCGCCTCGTGCTCACCGACCTCCGCCAGATCGGCCTGACCGACGACGACCTCACCGACCTCACGCTGCTGCGGCTCGATGCGGTCGCCGCCATCGCGGTCGACCCGAACCACGGTCTCCCCGGTCAGATCGCCTGGGCGCACCTGCTCCCGCCCACCGACGACGGCACGGTGCCCCAGCGGGTCGAGACCGTCGAGGCCGTGCACCACTGGAACCTCGACTGGCTCGACTTCATCACCGACCTCGAGACGCAGTTCGCCCAGCCCACCCAGCTCGCGAAGGTCGAGTCGGGCGAGAACGCCATCCTGGTCGGCGTGATCGTCGACTCCACACGCCACGACGCCCAGCGCAGCATGGCGGAGCTCGCACGCCTGGCCGACACCGCCGGGCTCACGGTGCTCGACACCGTGCTCCAGGCCCGCTCGAAGCTCGACGGCCGCACGGTCATCGGGGCCGGCAAGCTGCAGGAGATCATCGTGCGCTCCATGCAGCTCGGCGCCGAGGTGCTCGTGTTCGACCGCGAGCTCTCCCCGTCACAGCTCCGGAACATCGCGGAGCTCACGGATCTGAAGGTGCTCGACCGCACCCAGCTCATCCTCGACATCTTCGCGCAGCACGCGTCGACGAAAGAGGGCCGCCTGCAGGTGGAGCTCGCGCAGCTCCGGTACCGCGCGCCCCGGCTCGCCCTGATGCCCACGGCCATGTCGCGCCTCACGGGCGGCATCGGCGGACGCGGGCCGGGCGAGACGAAGCTCGAGGAGAACCGCCGTCGCGCCGCCGAGCGCCTCACGCGCCTGGAGCGCCAGCTCGAGGGGATCTCGAAGCAGCGCGAGCTCCGACGGGCCCGGCGCAAGAAGAACCGCGTCCCCGTCGTGTCGATCGTGGGCTACACGAACGCGGGCAAGTCCACGCTCCTGAACCGCGTCACCCGCTCCGAGGTGCTCGCGGAGGACAAGCTGTTCGCCACCCTCGACACCACGACGCGCCGGTTCCGGTTCCCGGAGGAGCGCGAGATCATCCTCGCCGACACGGTCGGCTTCATCGAAGACCTCCCGAGCACCCTCGTGAAGGCGTTCAAGGCGACGCTCGAGGAGCTCGACGAAGCCGACCTGCTGCTCCACGTGCTCGACGCGAGCGACCCCGACATCGAGCACCACAAGGAGAACGTCGATCAGATCATCGGCGAGCTCGGCCTGTCGGATCGGCCCATGCAGCTCGTCTGGAACAAGTCCGATGCCGCAGACCCCGACGAGGTCGCGCGGCTCGTGAAGCAGCACGGGGGTCTCGCCGTGAGCGCGCTCGACGGCACGGGGCTCGAGAACCTGCTCGATACGGTCGAGCACGCGTTGTTCCGGGGAGCGCTCGCGGGCTGACGTCCCGCATTCACGATTGATCCCGGCTCAGACGTGGGGTACACACTGGGTGGAGATGTCGCGCTCGCGCGATTGGAGGAGACCCCATGAAGTACGCACACCTGGCACTGCTGGCCGGAGCCGTCGGCCTCACCCTGGCCTGCGACGGCGCGCCGAAAGACGGCGACACCGACCCCTGCGCGCTCGACACGTTCGACCCCGCGTGCCACGACGACACCGATGTGGAGGAGGTCCCGGCCCCGCTCATCCAGCTCATCGATCCGTCCGGCTGCAACGGTGCGGGCTCCGCGTTCGAGTTCGGCATCGAGAACTCCGGCTGGGCCGACCTCGCCGTGCTCACCATCTGGGATACCAGCTTCGACCCCACGTTCGACGAAGAGCACGTGATGGAGTACGTCACGAGCGGCCAGGACGAGAACGGCTACTGGGACCAGTGGAGCGTCTCGCTCACCGACGAGGCCACCCTCGCGGGTCAGGTCCCCGGCCAGTCCACCGTGTTCAACTGCGACAACGAGGCGTTCCTCACCTACGCCATCGAGGTGTTCACGAACGCGAGCGACGCGAACTCCAACGACTGCGCGGTGTTCGGCGACGATCCGTCCGCGCTCATCAACGGCACCTGGCCGAACGGCGCGGCGAACCCGAACGGAACCACGATCGGCAACCGCTTCGCCAACTGCATCAACTTCAACCAGTAGATCGGGGCGCCCTCCGGGGCGCGAACCCCAGGAGCCCGCCCGGCAGCGATGCCCGGCGGGCTCTCTGCATTTCGGGACTCACGAATCGTCCCTGCGGCTCTCGCGACCCGGTCAGCCCACGAACCGGTACAGCAGCACGTCGTCGCGGTAGGTGCCGTCTTCCATGCGGTACTCCCGGGGCCTCCGGCCCTCCTCGACGAAGCCGAGCGACGCGTACAGGGCCAGCGCGCGGGCATTGTCGGCGAACACGGCCAGGCCGATCTTCGTGAGTGGGGAGTCTTCGGCCCACGCCACCGCCGCCTCGAGCAGCGCGCGACCCACGCCGGCTCCGCGGGTGCGCTCCTCGACCATGATCTCGAGCTTCGCGACGTGCTGCATGCGCTGGAACGGAGGCACGGCGAGCGCCACGAACCCCACGAGACGCCCGTCTCGCCGGGCCACCAGCACGGTCTCGTTCAGTGAGCCCTTCAGGGCCGCGAGGTTCCGGATCTCCTGCTCCACCGTCCGGTCGACGTCGGTGCCGATGAACCACCGGCCTTCTGCGAGCACCTCGCGCCGGAGCTTCAGGAGCTCGAGCGCGTCTCGCGTGCTGGCCTCACGGATCCGGAGCCCGTCTACTGTTCCCACTCGTCTTTCTCGACGATCTCCACGACCTTCCGGTCGTCGAGGTACAGGTCGACCTGGTAGCGCCGGATGGCCTTGTACGTCTCCTTGGACTTCGGCTCCCAGATCATCACCGCGCCATCTTTCGCGACCTCGACCCGGTACTTCAGGATGATCGACTCCTGGGCCGTGCGCTTCGTCGACTTCACCTTCTGGTGCGGCGGGCCCCACGCCATGTAGACCATGTCCTGCGTCCAGCCGATGGCCGGCTGGCGGGACAGGATCGCTTTCTGGTCGAACTCGTCGTACTTGTAGAACCGATCCCAGTAGCCCTTGTCTTTCAGCCACTGGTCGCGTTCCGCGGGCGTCTTCAGCTTGAGGTAGCTCTTCTCGTCCTTGCCGTCGAACCAGACCTTGAGCGCTTCGTAGTGGTCGCGCTCGTAGCTCTCGAGCTTCTTCAGCTTGCTGCCCATGCCCAGCACGAGGGTGAGCAGGGCGACTGCGACGACCGATGGCTTGCGCATGGTTCCTCCAGGGCCGCCCCATAACCCACGGGCTCCGTCACGCGTTCCCGAAGGGCGACGGGCGACGCGACGCAATACAACGGGATGTCGAACCGAAAGGACCCCGGATGCTCTGGATCTCGCTCGCTCTGGCCTCGAATGGCGTGGTCGACCGCGTCGCTGCCGTCGTCGACGACGAGATCATCGCGCTGTCCGAGGTGTACGACCTCGGCGCCGAGTTCATCGACGAGCGCTGCAAGACGCCCTTCGGGCGCGAGCGCTGCACGCACGACGCCGAGCTCGAGATCCTGGATGCTCTCATCAAGCGCTCGCTGATGCGGCGTGAGCTCACGCGCCTCAAGATCGACGTGGTGAACGAAGAGGTCGACCAGGCCATCGACTCCATCGTGCGCGACTACGGGATGGCCGACCGCAACGCCCTGCGCGAGGAGGTCGAGCGCTCCGGCCTCAGGTGGGATGCCTACCGCATGCAGATCAAGGAACAGCTCCAGGTGCAGCGGTTCCAGCAGCGCATCCTGGCCCCCCGGGTGTCCGTCAGCGACGACGAGGTCGCCGACCTCTACCGCCGCACGGCCCGCGGAGAGCGCGCGCCGGCCGTGAAGCTCGACGCCATCGGCATCGTCATGCCCCCCGAAGAGGCCGCGCAGGCGCCCGTGATCGAGCAGTCCGCGGCGCTCGTCGCAGCCCTGAATGCGGGCGAGCAGGACTGGGCCGAAGCGAAGGAGCTGTACGACGGAGCGGGTGTGGCCGCAGCCCTCGGCGACCACACGTACAAGAAGGGCCAGCTCACCCCCCAGCTCGACGCCGTGGTGTTCGATGCCGAGCTGAACACGTTCCTCGAGCCCATCCGGGTGGGCAACGTGCTGATGATCGTGCGCGTGACGGAGCGCGAGATGCTCGAGGGCGACGTGCGGCCGTTCGAAGAGGTGAAGCCCGCGCTGCAGAACCAGCTGTTCGGCCAGCGCGTCGAAGAGGCCGAAGAGGAATGGTACCAGCGGGCCCGGCGCGAGGCGGCCGTCCAGGTCCTGCTCCCGGCACCCGCATGAAGATCGTCGTCACTCCGGGCGATCCGTCCGGGATCGGTCCCGAGGTCGCTGTGCGCGCGCTGGCCGAGCACCCCTGCGATGCCGTGCTCGTCGGCGACGAAGCGTCCATCCGTCCATGGCTCGACCGCCACCGCCTCGACCTCGAGGTCGTCGAGCCCACCGGCCTCGAGCCCATCGAGGTCCGCGCGCTGCGCTGGGCGGTCGATGCCTGCCTCGAGGGCCGTGCGGGCGCGATGGTCACCGGGCCCATCCACAAGGCCCGGCTCGCGGCACAGGGCTTCACCTGGCCCGGCCACACGGGCTTCCTGGGGCATCTCTGTGGGGTTCCCGAGCCCGTGATGGCGTTCGTCGGGGGTCGCGTGCGGGTCGCGCTCGTCACGGTGCACCTGCCGCTCCGCGCCGTTCCCGACGCCCTCTCCATCGAAGCGGTCGTGCACACGCTGCGCGTCGCGAACCACGCGCTCACCCAGCTCGGCATCCAGAAGCCCGTGCTCGCGGTGTGCGGCCTGAATCCCCATGCCGGCGACGAAGGCCTGCTCGGCCGCGAGGAGCTCGACATCATCGGTCCGGCGATCGAGCGCGCTCGCGCGTTCCACATCGACGCCCACGGCCCCATGAGCGCCGAGAAGGCGTTCCTCCCGGCCACACAGGCCGACATGATCGTCGCGATGTACCACGATCAGGGGCTGGTCCCGCTGAAGGCGCTCGACTTCGGGAAGACCGTGAACTGGACGCTCGGGCTGCCCATCATCCGCACGAGCGTGGACCACGGCACCGCGTACGACCTCGTGGGCACCGGCCGCGCCGATCCGCGCAGTATGAAGGCCGCGATCGCGTGGGCCGAACGCTTGATGACGGCGCCTCCCGAAGAGGACTGACCGGAGTCCCGAGGGCCCGCAGGGATCACAGGCCGGGGCACGCCTCGCCGTCCGCAGGGCACGTGCCCGCGGCCACCGCCTGCTGACGGCACGTCCAGAACGTCTCCGTCACGTCGCGACACTCGCCCAGCAGGCACTCGAACGTGTCTTCGTCGGCCTGCGCGCAGTCGTCCATGCACGACCCCAGCGGGATGGCCTCGATCAGGCACGCCTGGATGGTGCAGTCCGAGAACGCCACCTCGGCGCCGCAGAACAGGCAGCCGTCGCCAGCCCCCATCATGCAGGTGAGCGCACACGCGACGTCGTCTTCCGCACAGGCGTTCGCGCACGTCGCGGCGCCGTCGCACACCTCCCCCGTTCCGGACCCCACGTACGGCGAGACCAGCGACAGGTAGTCGAGACACATCTCGTCGAACGACCCGTCGCCCCACGACACCTCGGTGGGCTCGCGCCGCTCTCCGTCGACCACGGGCTGGTTGGACGCCGAGTTGTCGTACGTACACGCGATCTCGAGCTGGTCGTCGGCCGAGAGCGGCACCCAGAAGGGCTCCGCGAACGAGTAGGCACGCTGCCAGTCGAAGTCGTAGGCGACGTCGGACAGGCACTCCTCCGTACCGTCGGGTCGCACGACCTTCGTCGTGAGGTGCGTGCCCAGCAGGTGCATGTGCGGCGCGGTGCCCGCAATCCTCGCGTCGGCCGGGATGCGCTGGCGCTTCACCTGTCGGGACTCCACTTCGCCCGCCGGGATCCGGAGGTCGGTGCGCGCGACCGGGAACACCGTGAGCAGCTGGGTGGGCAGCGCACCTTCCGGGAGCGTCCACAGCTGCATCCGGCTGGCGTCGGGCACCACCGTGTCGACCGCCACGGTGTTGTAGTGCATCTGGAGCACGAGCGAGCTCCCCGCCGGGATGCGCATCGCCATGCCCTCCGGCAGCAGGCGCGTCTCGCGGCCGGGCACCCAACCGCCGATCGTCTGGGCGTCGGCCAGCCCCGCATCTCCGAAGCAGCGGTAGCCCGGGCCGGCATCCGCGGCGTCGAGCTCGTGCAGACGATCGAGCCCGTCGAACGGGACCGCGTAGATGATCGAGTGGTGCGCCATCTGCACCTGGTCGGGCCGAACGGCCGCCCCCGTCACGAACAGGTCGGTGGGCGTGGGCTCCGAGAGGATCAGGCAGCGGTAGTCGTCGGGACGGGTGGCGTCGGGCGTGTAGGGGTCGACCGGCGCCAGATCGAGGTCGGGCGGGCCGGCATCGGGAGGGCCCTGGATCGGGGCGGGCGCGCGGTACGTGTCGGGGTCGCCCTCGGGGAAGCCCGCGTCGCGCCAGGCCTGGAACACGGCCACGTCGTCGTCGTCGAGCCACAGGCTGCCGATCGCTTCGCGGCACGCGGGGTCTTGCCCCCACGGAGGCATGGTGCGCATCTCGACCGCCCGCACGACGAGCTCCTGCACGCCCTGGACCTCTGCGTACGACGTGAGCGGGAACGGCGCGATGTTCCCGTCGGTGTGGCACGACAGACAGTTGCGCTCGACCAGCGGGCGCACGTCGGCATGGTAGGTGGTCTCGGGCGTGCCCTTGCAGGCCGCGAGCAGGAGCGCGAGAACGCTCACACCAGGTCGTCTTCCCGCCACTCGGCCTCCCTGCGGTACATCGTGCGCGCGGTGATGCCCAGCAGGCTCGCGGCCAGGCTCTTGTCGCCGTTGCAGTATCGCAGGGTCTCCTGGATCATGAGCCGCTCGACGCCCTTGAGCGGCGTGCCCACCTCGAACGACAGCATCTTCCGGCCCCCCGTGCCGTCGCGCATCTGGGGGGGCAGATCGCCCACGTCGACGCGCGTGCCGCGACACAGCACGACCGCGCGCTCGATGGCGTTCTCGAGCTCCCGCACGTTGCCCGGCCACTTCCACGCACACAGCGCATCGATGGCCTCGGGCGTGAACCCCGACAGCTCCTTGCGGTTCTTCTGTACGAACCGCACGAGGAAGTGCTGGGCAAGCAGCGGCACGTCATCCGACCGGTCACGCAGGGGCGGAACCGTGATCGGCACGACGTTCAGCCGGTAGTACAGGTCTTCCCGGAAGTTGCCGGCCGCGATCTCCTTCTCGACGTCGCGGTTCGTGGCGGCGATCACCCGCACGTCGGCCCGCAGCGTCTCCGTGCCGCCCACCCGCTCGTACTCGCCGTCCTGCAGCACGCGGAGCAGGCGCACCTGGATGGCCGGCTTCATCTCGGTGATCTCGTCGAGGAACAGCGTGCCGCCGCGCGCGAGGTCGAACCGACCCTCCTTGCGGCCCGTGGCGCCCGTGAACGCGCCCTTCTCGTAGCCGAACAGCTCCGACTCGAGCAGGGTCTCCGGGATGGCCGCACAGTTCACGGTCACCAACCGGCGGTCGCGGCGCGCGCTCATCCTGTGGATCGTGCGTGCCAGTCGGCCTTTTCCCGTCCCGCTCTCGCCCGAGAGCAGCACCGTGGCGTCGGACGGGGCCACCTGCTCCACCTCGTCGAGCAGGGCGCGCATCCCCTGGGAGTTCCCGATGATGTCGCCCTCGCCCACCTCGGCGAGCTGCTCGCGCAGACGCTTGTTCTCGAGCAGCAGCATGCGCTTCTCGAGGGCCTTCTCGAGGACCGTCGTGAGCTCGAGCCGCTTCAGGGGCTTCGCCACGAAGTCGTACGCGCCCTCCTTCATCGCCTCGACGGCCGTCTCGACCGTTCCGTAGGCGGTCATCACGACCACCTCGATCGCCGGATCGACCACCTTCGCGGCCTTCAGGAGGTCGATCCCCGACATGCCGGGCATCTTGAGGTCGGTCAGCACGAGGTCGGGCGGCTGGACGCGCATCGTCTCCATCGCTTCGCGCCCGGAAGCCGCGTGCGACACGTCGTAGCCGGCGCGGCTCAGGATGCGCTCGAGGGTGACGCGGTTGGCGTCGTCGTCGTCCACGACCAGGACACGGGGCTTCATGGGAGCGGGACCTCCAGAGCTTCACCCGGCTCCTGGGATGCGGGCCGGAACGGGAAGATCAACGCGATGTCTGTACCCCGTCCGGGCTCCGAGCGGACCCGGATCGACCCGTCATGGTCTTCCAGGATTTGTCGCGTGATCGCGAGCCCCAGGCCCGTGCCGCTCGCTTTCGTCGAGTAGAACGGGTCTGTCGCGCGCTCCACGTCTTCGGGCTGCATGCCGGGCCCGTCGTCGGAGAGCTCCACCTCCACGAACCCATCCGCGGCACGGGTCGCCAGGCGCAGCGTGTGGGCACCTGCTTCCACGGCGTTGCGCACGACGTTCAGCAGCGCCTGGCGGAGCTGGTTGCCGTCGAGCAGGAGGGGCGGGAGCGCTTCGAGCTCGAGCGTGAGGTCGACGGTCTGGGACTCCAGCTCGGCCGCCAGCAGGCGCTCGACATCGCGCACGAGGTCGGAGAGGTCGGTGGCCCCGAGCTTCGCGGGGGGCCTGCGGGCGAGCTGCAGGTAGTGCCCGGTGACGTCCGTGAGGCGCTGGATCTCGGACGCGATGATCGCGAGGATGTCCCA
>JAWKRP010000040.1:0-65613 GCA_041389565.1 Myxococcota bacterium | reverse complement strand
TCCGGGGTCACCACGGGAACGTCCGGTGGATACCGCGTCACGATCGAGCCCTCCGCCGCCCGCACCGAAGCCCTGTACGCCGACGTGGCAGTGTCCGGCGCGGGATCCGAGGTCGCGCTCGCTCCGGGTCAGGGGAGCCGGGTGAGTGTGGGCCAGGCACCGTCTCCACCGGTCGATCTGCTCGTCACGGGCGCGCTCCGCAAGCCGCCCGACGCCACCCCCCTCCTGCGCCCCTCCTTCGGCTGGGACGCCGTCGACACCGCGCTCGGCTACCGCCTCGAGATCGCCCTGGATCCAGGCTTCGTGCAGGTGGTCTTCGCGGAAGACGTCCCCGGCAATCGCTTCGACGCCAGCGTGCTGATGCTCCCATACGACCGGGTGGACGCCCTGCACTGGCACGTCGCCAGCTTCGATCGCTTCGGCTTCCTGGGGGTGCCGAGCGATCCCCGCACGGTGAAGCTGCCCGTGGGCGACCTTGACTGACCTCCGGGCTCCGGCTACCTCTGCGGGGTTCAAGCATTCACCGACGGGGGACCCATGAAGGTCTCGAACAGCCTCCGCAGCCTCAAGACCCGCCACAAGGATTGCCAGATCGTTCGCCGGCGCGGTCGCGTCTACGTCATCTGCAAGAGCAATCCGCGCTTCAAGGCGCGTCAGGGCTCCTCGAAGAAGAAGTAGCGTGCGCTCCGGGATAGGATGATCCCGGATGGCAGCAACGTTCCTTCAGCTTCCCCCCGAGCAGGGCGCCCTACGTTTCGGGCCCTTCGATGGGGTGGTGCACCTCGGCTCCGACAACCGGCGCTGTCAGATCGTGCTCGACCCGAGTCAGGGCGTGTACCCCGTACATGCCACGCTCGCGGCGGCACCCGGCGGCCTCTACCACTTCGCCCCCACCGAGATGGGCGCGAAGTGCTTCGTCGTGCAGCAGGGCTCGCCACAGATGTGGCCGGTGAACAGCGCCGTGCAGGTGAAGTCCGGCGACAGCATCATCGTGGGCACGCCGGGCGGCCCGCGGTTCCAGATCCTCGGGGGGGCGCCCCCCGGCATCGCGTCCGGGCCCGTCGCGTCCGCCGGGATGATGGCCGGTGGCGCGGCCGTGGCGGGGGGCGGCATGATGAGCGCGCTCGGCGGCATGTTCCAGCCCGCGCAGACCTCCCGGCGCAACCAGAGCCTCGGCCAGGGCATCGCTGACGAGTTCGCGCGGCGAGGTCGCTCGCGGCTGCTCACCCAGAGCCCGTTCCGCGAGATGTACCAGTTCTGGCACCGCTGGCAGACCGGGAGCCTGCTGAACCCCGTCTACATCGTCGGCAGCCTGTTCACGGTGTTCGGCATGATCAGCGCCGGAACGGTGTCGTGCAGCGGTCTGCTGTACTCGCTGTGGCGGCAGTTCGGCGGGCCGTGACCCAGAACCGCGCCTTCTTCGCCGCCGCCGGGCTGCTCGTGCTGATCGCGCTCGTGTGCACGGGTGGGCTCAAGCTCCGCGGCACACCCCCGGCGCCGCCCGTGCAGCGCGTCACGAACACCCCGATCCACCCGCGTCCGCCGGCTCCGTTGTCGCCCCTCCCGGATCCCGCGCCCCCGCCCGACCCGCGTGGGCCTGCGCTCACCGAAGCGTTCGGCGCCCTCGCTCGCGCGGGTGGAGGAGGCATCGTCACGTGCGAGATCCCCACGGATCCTCGGGTGCTCCCGGGCACCTCCCGCGCGCCCGAGCTCGAGGGCGTGCTCCACCAGGACTTCTCGGCGGGCGTGATGTGGGCGCTCGTGCCGGAGGCCGTCGGTGCGGCGCTCGTCCTGCGCGATGGGCAGCCCACCTCGGTGGCCACGTGGTCCGACGCGTGGCCGGGCGAGCACGGGCAGTGCACCGTGGAGCCCCTACGGGTGCTGGAGCATCGCGTCCAGATCGCCGGGATCGCCGGTGGAGGCGCGCTCGTCGTGGGGGGCAACTGCAAGGAGGCCGTCCTCGAGGGCCAGGAGATCGTGGTGCGCCACTGGGCGTGGGCCCCCTGCACGCTGACCGCCGAGGCCCCCGGGGAGTCCGGAGCGGTGTCGGGCACGCTCGCCCTGCGTGCCGAAGAGCCCACGAACGACGCCGTGCTCGAGCTTCGCCCCGGTCCACTCCCCGAGAGCGCGCCGCCCTCGCCCGACGACCTCGTGTCGCGGGCGCTCGAGGAGCCCGGGCTCAGCGCGGCGGCCCGCGTGCTCCTGAAGCTGCGGGAGTCGCGCACCCGCGACGTGCCGCCCGGGTAGCTCACGGAACCTGGCGCAGCCGGCGGTCTCCGAGCGAGCGCGCCGCGACGGCGAGCAGGGGCTCGTCCTCTCGCTGGAGCTGTCGGATCCGGCGCGGCGTCAGCAGCACGGCATCCGCGAGGTCGGCCTGCGCGAGGCCCACGTGCCGTCCGAGGTGGCAGAACAGGCGCGTCGCGCGACGGTCGGCGGGGAGCACGCCCAGCACGGCCGCGGACACCCGCAGGCACAGATCCAGGTCGTGCGTGAGGGCCTGCCGGCGATCGAGCGGGGGCGGGAAGCCGACCGGAAGGGGCCCGCCGCCCGCCAGCACGTGCACGAGCCGCGGGTCGATCCGGCCGGCCCACACGGAGCGATCGAAGAACGAGGCCTGCCGGAACCCCATCAGATCGCGGTGGGACGTCCACACGTTCGCGAGCGGCCCCTGCCGGCGGCCCGCCCGGTGCAGGCGCACGAGCACGGCGAGGGGGTCGCCCACCGCCGTCGACCGTGTCGGCCCGAGGTAGCCCCGCGAGCCCGCACAGCGCGCGGAGCCCGTCTTCACGGCGCGCACCACGTCGTGGACGGCCTCTCGCGTCCCTTCGAGGAGCAGGCGCGCGTCCGACTCGAGCGCGAACCCCAGGAACCGGACGGACCGCGCGTCGCAGGCGCGCTTCACCCGCTCCAGGAACGCGTAGTTGTACGACGCCGACCGACCGCCGAGCGGGAACCGGACGAGCTCCATGCGCCACCTCCGCAGGCGTCGCAGAGCAAGGGGCGTTCCGCACGATTCACGAGGTTTCTCCGATGCCCCCGCGACGGGCGTCGACACCCGTCGCCGGACAGCGGTTAGAGGCGCGCATGGACACCCCCCGCCCGGCCACGACCATCCTGCTCCTCCGCGACGCCGACACGCCCTCGGGCATGGAGGTGTTCATGCTCCAGCGCCACCGGCGTGCGGGCTTCCTCCCGAATGCCTGGGTGTTCCCGGGCGGCCGGGTCGACGCCGGCGACAGCCTGGCTGGATCGCCCCGCATCCACGGGGGGGATCGCGAGATCGCCCGCATGCAGCTCGGCCACGACGAGGCCGTCGCGTTCCTGGTGGCGGGGATCCGCGAGACGTTCGAGGAGTCCGGCATCTGGCTCGGCTCGGGCGAGCTCCCGTGGAGCCAGCGCGCGCCGCTCAACAACGGCGAGATCTCCCTGTCCGCGGTGCTCGACGCGCACGACGCCACGATCGACCTCGATGCCGTGCGCCTGTGGAGCTGGTGGATCACGCCGCGCGCAGAGCCGAAGCGCTACGACACGCGCTTCCTGCTCGCGCGGGCCGACACGCAGGGCCGGCACGACGAGGTGGAGACCGTCGACAGCCGCTGGGTCTGCCCGCAGTGGGCCATCGAGAACGCCTCGCTCGACGTGTTCCCCACCGCACCGCCCACCTGGTGGACCCTCCGCGAGCTCACCCTGCTCCCGTCCGTCGATGCCGTGTTCGAGGCCGCCCCCACGCGTCCGCACCGCCCGATCGAGCCGCTGATGAAGTTCCACGAAGGGGGCATGCAGCTCCTGCTCCCCGGCCACCCCGAGCATCCCGAGCCCACGTTCCCCGGGCTGCCGCACGAGGTCCGGTTCGTGGACCGGCGATGGGTGGCGGTGGTCGACGGCGACGAGGTGTCGTTCAGTTGAGCACGTCGTCGCGGAACCGGTGTCGCTGGGCGGCCCACGAGACGGTCGCGACGAGCCGGTAGTCGGGGGCCCCCACCCCGCGGCCGAGGCCCGTTCCGAGGCCGAGCAGCGCGCTCCACGCCCCTTCCGACCGGTAGCGCCCGCTCGCGAGCCACTCCATCGGCACCGCGCCCGGCTCGCCCCCGTTCCCCAGCCACACGTCGCCGTTCAGCTCCAGCAGCGCCTCGACATCGCTCGTGAGCGCCAGGCCTCCGCCGAGCGCCCACAGCAGGCCGGGCCCCACGTCGAGCCCGCCGAGCTCCTGGCCAGTGCCCGAGCGCGCCCCGAGGTCTGCGGCGACCCGCCACCGGCTCGCGACCCACTGGCCCGCCACGCCGCCCCGCACCCAGGTGCGCCGACTCCCGAGCCAGGCGCGCGGAGAGCCCGTCGGCAGGACGGCATCTGCGAACACCCCCACGGAGAGCCCGTCTCCGTCGGGCTTCACGAGCACCCCCTTGCCGGACACGCGGACGTCGCCCATGTGGGTGGGCCCCTGGATGCCGAAGCCCTCCGCCACGAGGTGCACCGGCACGTCGACTCCGATCCGCGCGCGCCCCACGCTGTATGCGGCCGTCAGGTCGGCGGTCGTCACGGCACCGAGCAGGTCGATCGGCTCGGCGTCGGAGGGCCGGAACACCAGCGGACCCCGCGCGTGGTGCACCCACAGCGCGGCGGTCGTCACACCGGCGTCGCGCAGCTCGAGGTCTTCCACGGATGCGAAGTGCTTCCCGTCGACCGAAGGCCGGAAGCGCTGCGCGTCGACATCCTGCGCCGAGGCCGTCCCCGCGGCCACGAGCCCGACGAGCGCCCGACGTCGGGCCAGGAGCACGCCCAGCCAGGCGAGCCACCCGACCCCCGACCCGCCGGTCGAGACGCACCCGCCGCCCGTGTAGTCCCCGTCGTCGAACCGACGGGTGGGGTCGCTGGGCACCCCTTCCGGCGCCGGACCGATGCCGGGCTCGGGCTGGGCGGGATCGCAGAAGCTGTCCTCCTCGTCGGTGTCGAGCCAGTCGACGATGCCGTCGCAGTCGCCGTCCCCGAAGCCCTCCGCGCCATCCGTCGCGCCCTGGCCGTCGCTGTTGCGGTCCTCGAAGTTGGGGACGCCGTCGAGATCGGGGTCGTCGTCGCCCTCGAGCGAGTCCGGCAGGCCGTCGTTGTCGCTGTCGAGGTCGATGAAGTTGGGCTGGTCGTCGTCGTCCGGGTCGCGGTTGCCCTCGACCTCGTCCGACAGCCCGTCGCCGTCGCTGTCGTCGTCGAGGTAGTTTGGCACCCCGTCGCCATCGAAGTCCTCGGCGCCCTCGAAGCGGTCGAGCACGCCGTCGCCGTCGCTGTCGAGGTCGAGGAGGTCTGCCGTCCCGTCGCCATCGGTGTCGATCGTGCCCTCGACACCATCGGGGATGCCGTCGCCGTCGCTGTCGGTGTCCTCGAAGTTGCGGAGGCCGTCGCCGTCGCGGTCGGCGGCCGTCTCCTCGCTGTCGGGGATGCCGTCGCCGTCGCTGTCGTCGTCGAGGAAGGCGGGGATGCCGTCGCCGTCGCGGTCGTTCAGGCGCTCCTCGGCGTCGGACAGCCCGTCGCCGTCGCTGTCGACGTCGTCGATCGACGCATCGGCGCCGAGCAGCTCGAGGACATCGGCGATGCCATCGCCATCCGTGTCGACGTCGTCGGACGGATCGGACGGGTCGGTCTCCCAGGGACCCAGCGCGCCGTCGCGGTTCCAGTCCTCCACCCCGTCGGAGAGGCCGCCACCATCGGAGTCGCGGACGGTGGCGTCGGTGACGGGACCGGCGGGATCGGCGTCGGCCCGGAAGCAGCCCGCGGACGTGTTGGTGGCGGCGGTGAGATCCGAGGCCACCAGGCCGGCTTCGACGGAGTCGCGTACGCCGTCGTTGTCGGAGTCGCAGTCGAGCGCGTCGACCGTGCCATCGCCGTCGGTGTCGCCGAGCGCCTCCTCGCCGTCGAGCAGACCGTCGTCGTCGGAGTCGGCGTCGAGTGGATCGGTGCCCTCGGCGTCTTCGACGGGGTCGGGCCGGCCGTCGAGGTCGGTGTCGAACACGATCGGTGCCGCCTGGGCGTCTGCGAGGGCGGGACAGTCGACCGCGAGCTCGTCACACCCGGAGAGGTCGGACCACGCGAGGTAGATCGAGGGACCGGTGACGGCCGTGATGCGGAGCGGGGCGCCTTCCCCGAGGCCCAGGGAGGCCATCGCCGACCGCGACACGCGGAGATCGTAGAAGAACGTGCCGTCGCCCGCGAGCACGCTGCGTGCGGACCCGTCGGACGTGGAGCCCACGGCGACGGGCGCGCTGTAGTGGACGAAGCCGGGCTGGGTTCCCGGGGTGCCGTCGTTGCGGAAGCCCTGCACCTCCCCGGAGGGCTCGTGCACCACGACGAGCGAATCGAACGCGGCGTCTCCCGTGGACTCGACGACAAAGCCCCAGACTCCCCCGCTCAGCCCCGTGCCCACGAGCGGATCGGACGACACCCTCGCGCGCAGCCACAGCCCCTCGGCGTCGCCGTACCAGAAGGCCACGGGCGCGAGATCGGTGCCGAACAGGTCGGCCGAGGCGGGCGCGGCACCGTGGTCGCCCGTGGGGTCGTCGACCGGGAACCCCCCACGCTCGAGCGCGAGCCAGTCGGCGTCGGCAGGCCATGCGAAGGCTGGAAGGGAGAGCAGTGCGAGCCAGCTCATGGGTCTCCTCGCGGTCTCCCATCAAAGCACCTCAGGCGGCCCATTGACGAGTCAATGAAACGGTGGAGGACGCGCGTGATAGGTTCCCGGCCGATGGAGGTATCGCGTTGATCGGTTCTTCGGTGGTTCTCGCACTCGTTCTCCCGAGCGCACTCGCGGCGGAAGGCGGAGCTCCGGCCACGGTTCTCGAGCACAAGCTCGATATTCGCATCGACGCGGGCCGACGCCTCACCTCCAGCCAGACCTGGACCGTCCGGATCGACGATCCCGCAGCCTGCGCCGCCGGGCTCATCGCGCCCACCGGTCTCGATGGGGCGGTCGACGGTGAAGCGCTCGTGCTCGAAGACCTCCTGATCGTGCCGGCCACGGCGCAGGCGGGCGACACCTACACCCTGTCGGCCACCACCCGGGGCGACCGCGGCTTCCACTCCGGCGTGTTCAGCACCGCGCCCGACCTGCCGGTCGAGTCGGCCACCGTGCAGGTGAGCGCCCCGGGCAACATGCCGCTCACGGTCTGGGCCGACCCGAAGGGCGACCCCAACTGGAGCACGCGGTCCGGGCGCTCCGCGACCATCACGTGGGTGGACGTGCCCGCCGACGACCCCGCGCGCGTGGTGTGGTCCACGTGGGACGACTGGCTGGCGGCCGGCGCAGAGCTCGACGCCACGGTCGACAAGCGCATGGCGTCGAAGAACGAGATGGGGCGCGAGATCGCGGCCGACCTCAAGTCCACGAACCTCGCGGAGCTCGCGCGTCGGGTCTTCCAGCAGGTGAAGCTGTCGGCCGACACGGCCGGGTCGTGGGCCGAGGCCCGCACGGCGCCCGAGATCGTGGAGTCGGGCGAAGGCACGGCTGCCGAGCGGGCCGTGGTGCTCATCTCGCTACTCCGTGCGGCGGGCTACGAAGCGCGTCCGGCGGCGTTCCGGTCGGCACGCTCGCGGGGCACGTTCCCGATCACCGTGCCGAGCCCGGCGATGCTGGGCGAGCCGCTCGTGCAGGCGCGGGATCGCGCGGAGCGCGTGGTGTGGATCGATCCCGCGGGCGACTTCGTGGCCGTGCCGTCGATGCCGTCGTCGCTCATGGGCGCGACGGTCTGGGTGCCGGGCGACCTCCCGACGCAGCTCAACAACGACACCGTGGTCGACGGGAACGTGGTGATCAACACGTCCGCGAAGATCGACGCGAAGGGCAACGTCACGTGGAACGCGTCGATCGACGCGACGGGTACGGGCCTCGAGTGGCTGCGTCGACGCCTCGGTCCCCTCGACGACGACGGGCAGACGAAGGCCCTGAAGCGGCTCGCCAACCAGGCGCGCCCCGGGCTCGAGCGGTTCACGATCACGTCGAGCGGCACGAAGGATCCGTACAAGCCGCTCAAGATCACGGTGTCCGGCCACGACGAAGGTGTGTTCCAGCGCTTCGGCGCCGGGATGCGCGGCGAGATCGTGCCTGCGCTCGGTCCCGCCATGGCCGCGTGGCTCCCGCCCAAGATCCGGGTGCAGGAGTTCATCGACATCTCCGGTCCGAACAACCTCCTCATCGTGGCGAACACCCACCCCACGCCCGCCTACGATCCCGACGCCCTGCTCGACCGTCAGGCGCGCCGCGACGGTCCCCGCCTGCGCATGTCCGCCGAGGTCGAGCGGCCGTACAGCACCACCACCTCGGCACGCGACTCCGCCGCCTCGCGGTTCCTCGGCGAAGAGGCGCGCACCGGCGTCGAGCTGCTGCTGTTCCCGCCCACGTCCGGCGCGGTCGTGAAGAGTCTCGCCACCACCGAGCTTCCGCCGGCCGAGCGGGCCGCTCTCGAGGCGCTGCTGTGGTTCTCGGTCGAGAACCGCAAGAAGGCCGGGAAGGCCATGAGCACGGCGCTGAAGACGATCTCGGTCGACGAGCTCGCCCCCCAGCTGGCCGCGTGGCTCGACGAGGGCGACAACCGCCCCTGGCTCGTGCTGCGCGACATCGTGCCGCTCGAGGAGGAGGCCGACCGCGTCGCGATCATGCGCGCGATGGACCGCTACGGGTTCGAGCGGCTGGCCTGGCTCGAGGGCGCGCTGCTCGCGCAGTCCGCCGAGCCCGACACCTCTGCGGAGGGCCTGCTCACCCAGCTCGCGAACCAGCCGCTCGAGAAGCCCGATGCGGCGTCCGACCCCGAAGGTGCCGAAGCCTGGGTCGAGCCCGAGGCCCTCCTCACCAAGCTCGAGGAGAAGGGCCCGTCGGCGGGCGGCGACGTGCTGCGGCGCGTGCGCCTCGCCATCGCCGACTGGCGGCTCACGTACGGGGGCGATGCCGAGTCCGCGCTCGACCTGCTGCCGAACGACACCCCGCAGGCGGCCGCGCTGCACCTCACCCAGTTCGCGGCCACGTTCCCGAACGCCACGGTGGTGCAGCGCGCTGCAGCCCTGTCGGCGCAGGCGCCGGGCGATCCGGTCGTCGCGGGGCACCTCGCGAACGCCATGGCGCGCATCGGGCACTTCCAGGATGCCCTCGCGTACGGGCTCGCGAGCGCACGCCTCGCGAACGACGACGCCGACCGGTGGGTGGCGGCGACCGACCACGCACTGGCCGCGGGGCGCCTGAACCTCGCACTCGAAGCGGCGCGCCGGGCGAGCGATCTCGACCCGACGAACCAGGCGGCCGCCCGGAAGCTGCACGAAGTGGCGACCCTCGCGCTCGACGACGCCGCCGAAGAGCTCGGTCGAAAGCGGGCGAACCTCGGCGAGCGGGCGAAGGGCTGGCCGCTGTCGGTCGACGAGCTCATGGCGCTCGCACCGCCGAGCGCTCTGCTGGCCCTGCTGCAGTTCCACGAGGCCGAGGTGAGCGCGTCTCCCGTCATGCTCGGCATCCGCGCGCAGCTCCGCACGGAAGCGGGCCTGTTCGACGAAGCGGCCCGTGACAGCATCAACCTGTCGCGCCTGCACGGCGAGCCCGACGGTCCCGCGCTCGCGTTCGCGGCCACCGCGGGCCGGGTGTTCGGCACGGGCGCGATCACGCTGCTCGACGGCACCGACAGCGATGTCGGTCACCTCACGCGCATGGAGTACCGCCTGATCACGGGCTCCGGCGACGCACGGCAGGATGCGCGGGTGCTCCGCGACGAGCCCCGCGCGGAAGACGTGCTGCTGACGGCCGGTGCGCCCGACGAAGCCGTGGCGAAGGTCGAGGGCTGGCCCGCCGGGCTCACCGCGACCCGGGTTCCGACCCCGAACGGGTACCGGGTGAACGCCATCCTGTCGGCGCCCACGGGCGTGTCGGGGTTCTCGCACGCCGACCGCCAGCTCGCGATCGTCCACATCGCCGCCGAGACCAAGGTGCTCCCGCCCCCCCTCGCCCTGCTCTACTCCCCGCGCGACCCGCTGCTGGCGAAGTCGGAAGCCGGCGTGGAGCTGCTGCGCCTCGACGGGGGCAACCTGCCTCTGTACGCCGCGCGGAAGCAGGGCGACGGCGCCACCGTGATCGGGCTCGGGTTCACGCCCGAAGCCGCACAGCGCGCCCTCGCCGACTTCTGACGGCTACTGGCGCGCGAGGAGGCCCGCCGACACGGGCTCGTCGCGCTCCAGGTCGTGGTGCTCGGAGAGGTCGAGCTGCGGCACGGCGTCGGGGATCAGCACCTGGCTCCCCCGCACCGCGAAGGTCTCGGGGTCGAGGAAGCGGGCCCGCGGCGCCATGCGATCGTCGACGTACAGCACGTCGCCGACGGGAGCCCACACGACGTGGCGCGGGGTCCAGGGGAGGTCGACCTGCTCGGCGGTGGCGGTGTCCATGTCGACGTGCAGCAGCCGGTCTGCATCGACGAGGTACACGTCGTTGCCGCGGGTGGTCCAGGTCTGGAGGCTGGCCGTGAAGGGCAGCACGACGGACGCATCGGCATCGAGGTCGTAGATCACGAGGTCTTCGCCCCCCCACGCGTCCGCGATGAGCAGCTGGTTGCCGTCGAAGCCCATGACGTACTCCGGCAGCCCGTCCATCGGCAGGTCCACCGTGGTGGTGTCGAGCGTGATGGGGTCGACCAGCACGAGCGTTCCGGGGCTCGCCACGCTCCAGCCCACGATCGTGGACCCATCGGGCGTGAACCGCAGCGGACCGTCGACGCCCGCGACCGTGCGCACGCTCCCGTCCCGCACGTCCTGGACGAGCAACATCGACTCGCCGGCATCGATGCCGTGCACGGGGAACACCGCGAACCGGTCGAGCGGGTCGATCCCGATCCAGGAGTAGCTCACGAGGAGGTTCGGGGAGACCCCCGACACCAGGGTCGAGAGCACGGGCTCCACCGGGAAGCCCGACGCGGACGTGGCGCCGCGCAGGTCCCACAGCTCGAGCCGCGCCGTGGCGTACGTGCCGTCGAAGGACAGCGACACGAGCCGGTCGTCGTGGTCGAGCCACTGGGCCTCGGCCCACACGGCATCGTCGTCGAGCTCGAGCGTGTCGAGCGTCGCGGGGTCGACCACGTGCAGATCCAGGGTTCCCACCCCGTTGTCGCCCGCGGCCACCCACCGGCGGGACGGCGACGTGCGGGTGCCCCAGTACCGAACGTCGTGCACGTCTTCCGCGAGGATCTCGAGGGTGTCGTGGTCGAGCGTCCACAGGTGCTCGCCCTGCGTCGGGGTCTCGCCCATCAGGAGGAGGCCCGCGGAAGTGTCGAGCAGGCGCACGTCTTCGAGCCCGGACACGTCGATGAGCGGCTCGGCGCCGAGCGACGGGTGGATGGAGTACACGACCTTCCGGTCGGCCGTGTTGAGCGGCCCGCAGTCGGCGGAGTGGTCGGAGTACATCAGGGTGTAGACGCGCTCGACGGACACGCTGACGTAGGGCCGGCCGAGCCAGTCGCAGCGGCCGTCGTTCGCGGTGGCCTCCAGCTCGGCTCCGGCGGGCGGGGTGTGGTCGAGCCAGCCGTCGGAGCCGGCTTCGTTGCCATCGAGGCTCGCGCCGCCGTAGCACGCGAGGCTGAAGGCGATGGTGAGCGCAGCAGGGGCGGCCAGGACGAAGCGGATGCTGGACATGGAGGTCTCCGGTCCCGCGGAGGGTGCGGGCTGGCGGGGTTTCGGTGGCGAGGCCGTCGTGGCCCGCCGATGTCCAGAGAGTACGGCGTGCTTCCGGGGGTCGCCAGGGGGAGGGCTCCCGTTTCCGAACAAACCATGGTCCACATTCGCGGGTTGTGTTCGAATCCGGGATACCCTCCCGATTCGACGAACGCATCGAGCCCATGTCCATGGGCAGAAACGCAGATGGGCGTTCGCACATCGGTGAGGTACGCCACGGTTTCCGGGCGATCGCGCATCCCCCGCGCGGGCCGAATCCCGAGAACGCGCGTGAACACGGGCGTTCCGGAGGTCTCAGAGGAAAACCGAACCGCGTCGGAGCCCAGCCATACCCCAGGTCCGCCCGTCAGCAGCGATGCGCGACCTCCGGAGGGTGTGCGTACCTCGGAGGCCCCTGTTCGCTCAGGGCGCGGACAGCGTGCCGAACGGCTCGATCGTGCAGCTCGTGCCGGCGCAGCCCTCGAAGCCCACGTCGGCCGACAGCACGCCGGACTCCACCGCTCCATCGAGCCGGACCTCGATCGTGTCGAAGTCTGCCGCGTCGAGCGCGGGCTGTGCGTTGCCCGACCACGTCGAGCCCCAGTACACGAAGGTGGCGTCGCGGTCGACATCCACGAGCAGCCAGCCACGGAGGTCGGACGACAGCTCGGGGTCGGCCGACAGCGTGGCCGTGGCGCCCACCAGCAGCAGGAGCGGACAGTCCGGCCCGTCGACCTTCGCCCAGGAGGTCGCAGCGCTCGTGAACGTCGCGTCGACCGCGGGACGCGGGCCGGCGAGCGATCCCGAGAACCCGCCGAGCACGGCATCCGACACCTCGGCGGCCGTTCCCCCGAAGTCCGGCAGATCGTCGGTGCCCTCGATCGCCGACGCCGAGCACAGCTCGCTGATGATGCCCTCGGAGCCGATCTGCACGCCCGACGTCTTCGGGGGATCCGTGTCGGGCGGATCCGTGTCCGACACATCGGTGTCGGTGTCGTTCAGGTTGGACGGCGTCGTCGGCTCGCAGGCGAGGCCGAGCAGGAGGAGGGCCGGAGGCAGGAAGAGACGGGTCATGTTCGAAGGGTACGGGCCCGAAGCGCGCTCCGCACGTCAAACTCTCCCGAAAACGAACAATTCCTACGCCGAATCCGGCAGACGGCGTTCGAATCCGGGATACTGGAGCCCATGGAACAAGCCGCTCGAGAGCTCATCCGCGCCATCCGGGGCCCGCGCTCGCAGGTCGCGTTCAGCCGTCGCTGCGGGTATCGCGGCAATGTCGCCGCCAAGTGGGAGGGAGGCCACCGCTTCCCCACCTTCGCGGAGACGCTCCATGCCGCGTCGCGGTGCGGGATCGACGTGCCAGCCGCCCTCGAGCGCTTCCACGCCGCCAGCGCCGAGAAGTACGACCCCGAAGACCTCGGGCCGTGGCTCGCGGCCCTGCGCGGCCGGGCCAACCAGGCCACCCTCGCGCGCCGCTCGAACCTGTCCCGCCAGCAGGTCGGGCGCATGCTGTCCGGCCGCAGTCGGGGCCGGCTGCCCGAGGTGATGGCGCTGCTCGACGCGATGACCGGTCGCCTGCCCGATCTCGTCGGAGCGCTCGTGCCGATCGAGAACGTCGCGTCGCTCGCGCGCGAGGCCGCCGTACGCACCACCCTCGCGCGCCTCGCGGTCTCCCACCCGTGGTCGCCCGCCGCACAGGCCTGGCTCGACACCCGCGGGCGGGTGCCCGTCGACACCGCGGCCGCCGAGCTCTCCCGGGCCGTCGGCATCCCGGAGCCCGACGCAGCGGCCCTGATGGACGTGCTGGTCGCGGCGGGCGCGGCCCTCAAGGTCCGCGGGCACTACCGTCCCGCGGAGCCCACCACCGTGGAGGTCCAGGCCACTCCGGCCGACTTCCACGCGATCCGCGCGCACTGGGCGCAGGTGGGCGCCGCTCGCATCCAGCGCGGGGAGCCGGGAGATCTGTTCAGCTTCAACGTGTTCGCCATCGGCCGCGAGGATCTCGCCCGCGTGCGGGATGCCCAGCGGCGGTTCTACCGGGAGGTGCGGGCGATCGTGGCCGACAGCCCCCCCGAGATCCCGGCCCTGCTCATCGTGCACACCGCTGCCTTCGAAGATGCCTTCGAGCCTTCGACGTAAGATCCGATCCAGCGACACGTTCGGGAACCACTCCAGGGCTCGGAGGTCACACACCCCATGAACGTCGTCGCGAAGCTCGACGCCTCCCTCGCCGTCACCCGGCCCCTGTGGCACTGGCTCGGTCAGGTCGCGCTCGTCGTGGTGGGCACGCACCTCGCGGCCGACCGCCTCGACGACGACCTCGCACGCCTCCTCGCGGCGCTCCCCCTCGCCTGGCCCGATCCGCAGATCCCGTTCGACGTGGGTGGGGTCGTCGCGCTCACGCTGGAGCTCGCGGTCGCCGTGTGGGCCGTGATCGCGCTGGCCCGCACGGCCGAACAGCCGGTGAAGACCCCAAAGGAGTGGGCCCAGCGCTGGTCCATCCACAACCTGATCGGCCCGCTGTTCTGGCTCCCGGTCAGCCTGGCGGGCAGCTGGGCCATTGCGATGGCGATCGAAGACGCTCTCCCGCACGGCACGGTCGCGCAGGTCGTGGGCGGCCTCGTCGGCGCCCTGGTGGCGTGGCGTCTCGCGGCGACGGGCCTGATCGCGCTGGTCCGCTCTCCACCCGTCCCCCGTCACCGGACCGATGGGCTGCTGTGGATGGTTCCGCTGCTCGTCATCGGGGGGTACGCCGCCTGGTACGGGCTTCCCGTGTGGGGCTGGCTGTGAGGCGCCTCGGGTTCCTCGATCTGCTGCTGGTGGGGCTCGCCGTGTTCGCCGTGTGGACGCGGACGCCCGTGGGTGGGCTCGGTCAGTGGACGTGGGCGTGGGCAACGGGCGACGAGAGCGAACAGACCTCCCTGATGGCGTTCTTCCGGAGCGAGGGCCCCAAGAAGGCCTGGCTCGACGAGGCGATCGTCGCCCTTCCCCCCGATGACGCCGTGCCGGACGGCGCGTTCCCCGAGCCCTACCGCTCGGCGCTCCGGTACGCGCTGCCCGACACGCTGCCGCCGCACACCGTCGAGCTGCTCGGGAACGGCGACACTCCCGCCGCGGATCGCCTGCTCGCCTGGCTCGACGAGAACTGGAACGGCGATCCCGAGGGAGCGCTCGAGATCGCCGCGATCGGCCATGAGCTGCGCGACCGTGCGATCGAGCGCGCCACTGCGGCCGGGGAAGCCGACCCGGAGCGGTTCGACTCGCACCGCCGCTACCTGCCCGAGCAGGACGAGGTCCAGGTGGCGTCGCTGGTCGACTCCGTGCTGAGCCTGGCCACCGTGTTCGATCTCCGCTGGCCCGTCGACGCTTCCGTGCGGATCAGCAGCCCGTTCGGCGACCGCATCCACCCGGTCACGGGCAAGAAGAAGTTCCACAACGGCGTCGATCTCCCGGTGCCCGTCGGCACCGACCTCCGCGCGGCACAGTCCGGCACGATCGTGGCCGCCACCGAGGACTCCGTGAGCGGGCGCTACGTGATCCTCGAGCACGGAGGCGGCATCCGCACGGCGTACTGCCACCTGTCGGTGCTGCCCGACAAGTCCGTGGGGGCGCGGGTCTCGAAGGGCGAGATCATCGGGAAGTCCGGGAACACGGGCCGGAGCACGGGCCCCCACCTGCACTTCGTGCTCCGGGTCGACGGCACGGCGATCGATCCCGCGCCGTACCGGAGGGTGCCCAGCAGCTGACGGTCCGGTAGAGTCCGGCATGCTGCCCGACCCTTCCGGTCCCACCCTGCGCGCGCTCAGAGGGCTCGTCCTCGCCACGGGCCTGGCGTTCATCCTGCTGGTGCCGGGCTGGGTGCAGATCCTCGGAGGGCGACCCGGTCCGTTCGTGCGCCCGTGGCGCATGTACTCCGGTGTGGGACGCGACCTGTGCGAGGTGCGCTACGAACAGCGCCTGCCCGACGGGCGTTCCGTGGCCGTCGACCGCCTGGAGGTGCTCGGGCTCGGCCCGAACGCGCCGATGTTCCAGCGCGAGCTCGTGGGGGTGGGCGCGGTGCGGGCGGACGCTCGCAGGCTGTGCCAGAACCTCGGCCCGGCGGCCGATCTGCGCGCCACCGTCCGATGTGCGGGCCCGCAGGGCTGGGCGCCCGCCATTGGTCCTGAGGAGCCCCTGTGCAAGCGCTGATCGACCGGTGGCGAGCGCACCTGGTGCACGAGGGCAGCACGCGCGCCGTCGCGCTCATGCGCATCGGGTTCGTGCTCCTGGTGTGGTCGCGGTACGCCGACGAGATCCTGCCGTTCCGCCACCGGGGGTGGGACTGGTGGCTCCTGGTGCCCGCGTTCTTCGTCGCGACCACGGCGATGCTGTTCGGGGTCCAGACCCGCCTGGCGACCGTCGCGACGGCCTGCGTGCTCGCCACGATGTACGGCGTGTTCGGGTGGCTCGGCGGCCACGAGCCCTGGGTGCACCACCACACGTACCTGCTGAACATCGGGGTGGTCTGGCTCGCGCTGACGCCGTGTGGGCGGTCGTTCTCGGTCGATCGGTGGCGGGCGGTGCGGCATGCGGAGATCACGGGCGCCGAGCCCCCTCCCGAGCGCGGCCCCTTGTGGGCGGTGCCGCTCCTCGCCGCGCAGTGCTCGGCGGTCTACCTGTGGTCGGCGGTCGACAAGACGAACGTGCGCTTCCTGTCGGGCGACCAGCTCGAGTCGATCCTCATGCACTTCTACTCGGGCTCCGAGCCCGTGTCCGTGCCGGGTTTCGCGACGGTGTGCCTCGTGGCGTCCGTGTTCGTGGTGCTCGTGGAGTACGTGCTCCCGGTCGCCCTGTTCGTGCGGCGCTGGCACCCGTGGGTCGTCCTGTTCGCGATGCTGTTCCACGGTGTGCTGTACGTCGCCATCCCCGTCGGCACGTTCACGCTGACGATGTGGGTGTACTTCCTCGCCTACGTCGACCCCGAAGCCGTGCACCGCTTCGTCGATCAGCTCACGGGCCGCCCGTACGCGACCTCGGGGCTCACTCCACGATGAGGTTCGCGAAGTCGAGCATCAGGGGCTCGTAGGCGATGGTGCCGGCTTCGAGCGTGCGCTTGTTGAGGGCCGTGGACAGCTCGAGGGGGTCTTGCACGTCGATCACCGCCGGAGCGGCGCCATCGAGGATGCGGGCGGCGATCTCGGCGGCCTGGCGCCCCACACCGGCAGTGTCGGGCGTGACGGCGAACGCGGCACCCGCGCTGACCATGTTCGCGGTGTCGGACAGGAGGGGCTTCTGCCGACGCCGCATCTCCTGCACGGCCGTTCGGAAGGCCTCGGGGCTGAGCACCTCGCGGTCGGGGCTCAGCCAGATCGCATCGACGTCGTCGACGAGCTGGTTGAATGCCTTGCGGAAGTCGCGGGGGCTGCTCACCTCGCGCACCTGGAGCTCGATCCCGACCTCCTGGCTGGCCGCTTCGAGAGCCGACCGCTCGTCGGCGTCCATCGGGCCGCGCAGGATTCCGATCGACCGCACGCCAGGGAAGAACGACTGCACCTGCGACAGGTACGTGACGGCGGGCACCTTCGCGTGCACACCGGTGGTCTGGTTGCCCCGGATGCCGTAGCGCTCGGGGTCGTGCACCTGTGCGTACACCAGAGGGGTGCTCGGGAGCCGGAACCGCGCGGCATACGCGGCCTTCGCCCCGATCGCGAACACCACCTTCGGGTTCGCCTGGCGCAGCGCCGCCATCTCGACCTCGGCTTCGATCTCGCGCCCGTGCAGGTTGATCGTCTGCACGGGAACGCCGAGCGCCTCCTTGAACGCGGCCACGGGCGCTTCGTAGGGCTCGAGATCGTCGGACACGACGACCGCGACCTCGGGCCGGATCGCGAACGCGGACAGGGAGAACAGCAGCAGGGTGGTCACTTGAAGATCGCCGGAGTGCGTTGCTTGGAGGAGACGCGGATGGTCTGCGCAGCATACCCCTCCACCTCGACCCGGTGGTCGCCGGGCGGAAGGCTCACCTGCTTCGGGGTCACCCCGCGCGACACGCCGTCGATGCGGATGGTGCGCCCGGGCTCGGCGCTGTTGATCATCAGGGTGCCGAAGGTGCTCGGATCGACCGTGGGGACCGGCGCAGGAGCGGGATCGGGCGGCGGGGCGGGCACCACGGGCTGCGGCGCGGGCTCGGGGTCGGGCGCGACGGGGTCGGGGACGGGTTCCGACACCGGACGTACGGGCTGGGGGCGCGTGGGGTGAGGACGCGTGGGCTGTGGACGGACGGGCGCGGGATCGGGCCCCACCGGGGTGGGATCGGGGACCGGATCGGGGGCCACGGGAGCGGGATCGACGGGCTCCGGATCCGTTTTCGGCTCCACGTCGAGCGGGATGGCCTCCGGGATGGGCTCGGGAACCCGTGGACCGGTGTTCCAGGGCTGCCAGACGGCGAGCACGGCCAGCACCACGAACACGGCGACGACGACCGCAGCGACGAACATCCCGCCGACCGCGACGGTCCCGCCGACGACCGACAGCGTCTGGGTGGCCGTGTACTGGCTCCCGGTGGTCTCGGGCTCCACCGGGACCGGTGCGGGCGCGCTCATCGTGCCCGACAGCTCGCTCGGCACGACGGACACGGGCGGAGCGCTCGCTTCCGTCGCGAGATCCCCGTCGGGATCGAGGTCTGCCGCGTACGCCTTCATCTTCTCCTGGATGCGCAGCTCCAGCCCGGGGTCGACCTTCTGAAGGAACCGCGCGATCTGCTCCCGGGTCGGCAGGCCCCCCACGTCGGCCGCGATGGCTTCGAGGGCCGTACGGAACTCACGCGCCGTGGCGAACCGCTTGTTGGGGTCGGGGGCGAGCGCCTTGTCGTGTACGGCCCGGAGCTTCGAGTCGTCGGGGAGGTCGCGGACGGCGGGCATCTCGGGCAGCTGTGCGTGCAGGAGGCGGTGCACGATCTGCACCTGGTTGAGCCCGAAGAACGGGCCGTACCCCGCGATGAACTCGTGCAGGGTGAGCCCGACCGCGAACAGGTCGGCCCGATGGTCGATGGCGTCTCCCGTGATCTGCTCGGGCGCCATGTACGAGAACTTGCCCTTCACGTGGTCGGTCTTCGTCCGCTCGAGGCGTCCCGACGCCTTCGCGACCCCGAAGTCGATGAGCTTCGTCTCCCCGTGGATGGAGACCATGATGTTCCGCGGGTTCACGTCGCGATGCACGATGTGCATGGGCTTGCCGAACGCGTCGCGCTTGCGGTGCGCGTAGTCGAGCGCTTCGAGCACGTCGCACAGGATGCGGAGCGCCACCCGGATGGGCACCCGCTGGCCACGGTCGCGCAGGGCGTTGATGACGCCGCGCACATCGATGCCGGGGACGTACTCGAGCGCGAGGTAGTACTCCTCCCCCTGGCGCCCGAAGTCGTAGACCTGGCCGATCGACTCGTGGTGCAGCTCGGACGTGATGCGCGCCTCGTCCTTGAACATGCGGATGAACGAGTTGTCGGCGCTCCGGTCGGTCTTGATGCGCTTGATGACCACGAAGCGCACGAAGTCCTTGTCGCCCATCCGCTGCCGGGCGAGGTCGACCTCCGACATGCCCCCGATTCCGAGGCGCTCGAGGAGGATGTAGTTGCCGTAGCTACTCGGGTACTGCAGTCCGGGCCGTCTCCGAGCGAAGTGTACCCCGGCCGGATACCCCCCCACCCCCGGAGGTCCCGATGCCGCTGCTGTTGATGCTCCTCACCTGGCTGGCCGTCACGCCCGCATGGGCGCGAGACGAGTGCAGCAACCCCCGCAAGGCCACCGACTCGCTGTTCGTGTGGACGCGCCCCGGGAACTTCGACGCGTCCCAGGCGGCGCAGTGCATGGACCTCCCGCCTGGCGCCAACGGGGCCCAGCTGGCCGTGCAGCTGAAGCAGGTGCTCGATGCCCGCGGGCTGTGGGTCCCCGTGCAGAACATCCCCAACGAGCCCGACTACACCGACGAATCCGGCGAAGCCCGTGTGGTGCCGATGCCCGACGCGTTCCCCGCGCTGGTGATCGAGAAGCTCGACGACGGGCGCTGGGTGTACTCCCGCCACACGATGGACGAGGTGCCCGGCCTGTACGCGTCCACGTTCTCGCCCGTGAGCCAGTGGTTCCAGTCCGCGCTTCCACCGGTGTTCTACGTGCGCGTGCTGGGCCTGTACCTGTGGCAGATGCTGTACGCGGCCGTGCTCGTGGGGCTCGCGTTCATCATCGGCACGGTCGCGCGGCTGTTGCTGCGCACGCAGGTGCGACGGGCCGTGAAGCGCATGGGGCTGCGCCTCGACGACGTGGAGTACGCCCGCACCAACGGGCCGATCGTGCTCCTCGTGATCTGCGGCGTCCTGTACTGGGGGCTCACCGACCTCCAGCTCGGCATCGAGGTCTCGGCGTTCCTGCACGGCATCATCAACGTGGTCATGGTGCTCTCCGCGCTCGTGCTCGCGAGCCGCGCCGTGAACGTGGGCGCTCGCGTGGCTCAGAGCTGGGCCGCGGGCACCGAGAACCGCCTCGACGACCAGCTGATCCCGCTGCTCCGCCAGGCCGTGCAGATGCTCGTGCTCGTGCTGGGCACGCTGTACCTCGCCGACGCCGTGGGCATCGACGTGTGGAAGCTCGCGGCGGGCGTGGGGATCGGCGGTCTGGCGTTCGCGCTGGCCGCCCAGGACACCGTCGCGAACTTCTTCGGCTCCGTGAACATCTTCGTCGACCGGCCCTTCCAGATCGGCGACTGGGTCATCGTGGGCGGCGTCGAGGGCGTGGTCGAGGAGGTCGGCTTCCGCTCGACCCGCGTACGCACGTTCTACAACTCCGTCGTCACCATCCCGAACAGCCAGATCACCAATGCGAACGTCGACAACATGGGCCTCCGTCCGCGTCGCCGCGTGAAGATGATGATCTCGCTCACGTACGACACGCCGCCCGACAAGCTCGAGGCCTACGTGGAGGGCGTGCGCGCGATCCTCGCGGCCCACCCGTACGTCCAGCGCACGTACGAGGTGCACGTGTACTCGCTGGGCGCGTCGAGCGTCGACATCCTCGTCTACTACCACGTGGTCGTGCCCGGCTGGCACGAGGAGCTCGTGTCGCGCAGCCAGAACATCCTCGAGTTCATGCGCCTCGCCGACACGCTCCGGGTGTCGTTCGCCTTCCCGAGCACGTCGGTCTACCTCGAGTCCACGCCCTCGGAGCCGCTGCCCCGCCAGTCCGCCATCTCGATCGAGGAGCTGAGCCACCTGGCCGACAGCTACGGTCCTGGCGGCTCCCTCGCGCGTCCGAACGGCCCGGCGTTCCCGCGCAGCTGGTCCGTGCAGGCGCGAGACGCCGCAGAAGGAAGCGTGGGCACCGGCGCCCAGGGGTAGCCGCACGGGCGGCTACGGGTTCGCGGCTTCCTGCTTCGACACGCGGCGGTCGATCCGGGCGCGCTTCTTCCGGTCGCCACGGGTGGGCACGTCTTTGGTGCGCAGGTCGAACCGCTGTCGATCCGCGCGCAGCGTGAACGCGAACGTCCGCGGCGAGTCGTCGGGCGCGCCGTACGAGCGGAACACGTACTCCCCGCGCGGCAGCAGGCCTTCGAAGAACGAGTCTTCCAGCACACGCTCCTGGGCGTACTGAACGGCCCGGCGGTGCTCCGGCTCGAACGGCATCTGCTTGCACTCGAGACGGTAGTTGTCGGGCAGATCCGCCGCGACCATCACGGGCCCGTAGTCGTTCTGGATGTCCCACAGCCAGCGCACGATGTCTTCGGATTCCTGCAGCCGCTGCGCATCGGACAGGCGCTTCTTCGCCGTGAGGATGTCGCCTTCGCTGCGGGCCGCGTGTGCGGCGTTCACCAGGACCGGGAAGCTGTGCGGCAGGCCCATGGTGTCGAGCTTCTCGAACAGCCGCTCCACCTGGACCATGTTGTTGCGCTTCACCGCGCGGTCCATCTCCTCCGCGAGGCGCACGTACTCGGCCTGCCGCCCCTCGGGGGTGGCGAGGTCGGAGCCCGGGTCTCCGGCGAATACCGGGCTCAGCGCGAGCAACACGAACCACATTCGTCTACCGGACTCTCCTGGGCCCGCATGATAGCGGCCCGGTCACCGTTCGGTCCAGGAACGCACGAGCCCGCGGCCGTCATAGTGGAGCGCCTCCACGTGATCGGCGGCCGACCAACCGAACCAGGTGCGGCTCTGGTGGCGGAACACCCGCACGTCTTCCGTCGACGCCGCCTTGTTCTCGAACACGAACACCTGGATCGCCGCCGAGCCTTCGCGGGGATCCACCACGCCCTTCACGCGCCGGCCGTTCGCCTTGCCCTCGAACACGATCTCGAGCTTCGGGTCGGGCTCGAGCTGCAGCTGCCACGCGCGGTCGAGCTGGATGCGGAAGTCGCCGAGCTCCTGTTCGATCTCCAGCATGCGCTCTTCGGAGAGGGCCACGGGTGCGCCACCTTCGGGCACCTCCCCCGTGAGCGTGTCGGCCGTGACGCGCCGGAACGCGGGGTGACCGTCGTGGAGCCCCGACAGCTCCTGGAACAGCGGAGACCACACGCGCACCGACCCCGAAGGGAGGGACCGCGTCCACGAGGTCGCGTCGCCGCGCTCGATGCGCATGTCGCCGTCTTCGGTCGCCGTGATGCGCACGTCTCCGGGCACCGGAACGCTGACCGGATCTGGCGGGAGCTCGAGCGCATCGTCGGGCGGACCCTGGAGCACGTACCACGGGAGCCCACCGGCAATCGGATACAGGAGCCAGGTTCGCCCGACCTTCTGCCCGAGCACCGGGCCCACCGCGAAGATGCGCGGCTCGGCGGTTCCCAGCAGCGGGATGTTCACGCGGCTGTCGCCCGCCCACTGCACGTAGGCATCCGTGGGGGTCGCGAACCGGTAGTCGACGCCGGCCTTCAGCGTGAGCCCCACCATGCCGCCGTCGCGCACCGACACGAACGCCGGATCCTTCCCGCCACACGGACGCGACTGCGGCACGAACGCCTCGAGCTCGCCGTACTTCACGAGCACGCCGAGCTTCTCGCCCGGCAGGTCGCACGGGGGGTACGCGAGCTTGCCGGGCTCCATGAGCGCCAGCTTCTCGGTCGTGGGCCGAGGCACGCGCAGCTCGTCGAGGTGCCCGACAGCCGCGCCCGTCCAGGGCTGGAAGCCGTTCGGACGCGCGACGCCCCACTCGGCCGTGAGCAGCGCACCCGGCAGGCGCACCTCGGGCTCGAGCTTCGCGGTGACCTCGTACCCGTCGAACTCGAGCTTCACGAACGCGTCGAAGTACGTGCGCACCACCTCCACCAGGCCCACGGCTTCCGGGTACGTGCGCGCGACCCGCTTCGCGTCGTCGGCCGACTGCACGGACTTCATCGCCACGGCCGCCTGCTTCACGCGGGCCGCGACCGCCGACGTGGTGTCGCCGTACTTCTTCAGGAAGCCCGCATACGTCGCTTCGGCGGCTTCGTCTCCGATGTCGCGCAGCCGGGCCTTCGCCTCCATGTCGAAGGCAGCGGCGACCTTCGGAGTGCCCTCCCAGTCGGCCTGGAAGCGAACCCAGCCCGCGAACGAGTCTTCCTCGAGCGCGCGGAGCCACATCGCCTCCGAGCAGACCTGACGCAGGTCGGGCTCGGTCTCCGACAGCCAGGCGTTGGCCTTCTCGCACTTGTCCTGGGCGTCGGACACCTTCCCGGAGTCCAGCAGCTTCTGGATCCCATCGGCCCGACCCGCCAGCGCGACGGCCACCCACACCCACATCACTCGTCTCCCTTCACGAACGCCCACCGTAATTCGCGGGCCGCCATCACCGCACTCCTCCAGTACAGCACGGCGATGCCCACCAGCATCGCAGACCCCACAGGCACCGTGACCCATCCCTCCCCGCGAACGAGGCCCAGCGCCGCGAGCCACAGCGCCGCGAACACCGGGCTCCAGGGGGGTGCCCACGTCACCTCGAGCGCGACGCGCGCGGGCATGCGGCGCATCACGACGACCCCGCGCAGACCCATCGGTGCACGGCGCGTTCCGGGCTCGGCCCACCACACCACCTCGTCGTCGCGGACCTCCCAGCGCACCATCGGCGTTTCGCCCGACCCCTTCGGCGCGCGCTCGATCGGCACCGGGATCTGGCCCAGCGGGAACCCGAGCCGGAAGTAGGGCAGCCAGCGGAACGCGAGCAGCAGCCGCTCGACGAGTAGCCCTCCGAAGAGCGCCCCCGCCGCGAGCATGGCGATGCCGAATCCCGTGCCCTGCATGTCTCCCTGCCGATCCACCGCGTCCCGACGTGCCATATCCGGCACGACCGGATTACGCGTCGTCATGCCCACCTGGCTCCACGACCTCGACACCCTGCGCAGCCTCGCCGAGGAATCGGGCCCCATCGCCGACTGGGCACGGCTGCAGCGGCTCGGGAGGCACGTCGACACGGCGCTCCCCACCGGTCTGCACTTCCTGGCGCCCATGCTGGCGCTGCTCCCCGACGGTCTCGACGCGTGGGTCACGGGCGGAGGCCTGGGGGCCGACACGCTGTGGATGCTCGAGGTCGCCACGGAGCTCGGCGCCGCGCCCGCCGTGCCCGGTGCGTGGACGCCCACGCTCGAGGCCTTCCTGGGCGGGCCGAACGGCAGGCATGCCGCGAACACCCTCGTGCGGCTCGGTGCGTTCACGCGTGCGCACCTCCGCATGGTGCTCGCAGCCGACCGCGACGACGACGTGCTCGTGGCCTGGGTGCTCGCCAGCACCCCCGTCGGCGAGCTCGATGCGACGGCACGCGCCATCGCCGAGGGCCTGCGCGACGACCTCGAGCAGGGCGCCCCCCGCGTGCTCCGCGCGCTCGAGCTGATCACGCCCGGCCATCCGTCCGAGTTCCAGGAGGATCCCGAGCACACCGTCGAGATGGGCGCGGAGCTCGCCGGTCGGGAGTACACGGCACCCGTCGTGAAGGGCTCGGTCCGCACGCGGTCTGCCACCCTCGCCACCCAGCTCTCCCAGGGCCGTACCACGCCCACCACCGCGCTCGTGCAGGCCCTGGCGGCGCTCCAGCGGGCCCCTGCCGTGCACCCCGCAGCCCTGTGCGCGCTGTCGTGGGAGGCCCACTACACCCCATCGGGCGACCCCCTGATCGACGTGATGGAGCGCAGCTCGCGCGCCCCCGCCGACATCAGGGCCGCCCGCATGGCCGTTCGCGCCGGGGCCGAGCCGCCCGCGGCCGTGGCCGACATCGCGCACCGCGCCGTCCAGCTGGAGCACCTCGCGAGGAACCCCGCGCTCGCGGGCGAGCTGCTGCAGCTGCCCTGGCTCGACACCACCGACAGCTTCCTGCGCGCGGCCATCGCGCTCGTGCACCCGGACTGCGTGCCTCCCCTGCTCGACCAGGCCGAGACGCGGCCGCTCGGCATCCCCCTCGCGAGCTTCGCGCCCACCGAGGAGGTCCTGACGCGCCTGCTCTCGCTCCCGGTCCCCGCCGACCCCGACCTGCGCTACGACCTCGGCGGCGCGCTCGTGAGCTCGGGGGATCCAGCGGCCCTGCCCCACCTCCGCGCACTTCTCGGGCACCTCGAGCCCGCGCAGGTGTCGGAGCTGAAGGGCCTGGCCCTGTCGATCTTCAACCAGGAGCTCTGATGTTCGCCGGCATCCGCGACGACTTCGATCCGCGCTACTGGACCCAGGCGAGCGTGGCGATCCTGCTCGCGGCGTCCGGCGCGGTGACGATCGGCGCGGCCTGGCTCGTCACCGAGCTCCTGTCTCGGATCGCGTGGTTCCTCGTCGCCCTGCTCGCACAGTGGCTGTTCCCGCCCGGGCTGGCGTACGTCATCGCGCCCACGCCGCCGATCACCGTCGAGCTCACGAACACGGTGCTCGACCGCGACCACCGGGCGGGCCTGAAGGCGGTCGAGGTGTCGCTCGCCGACGACATGGGCGACTTCGACTACGACCCCACACCCGATCCCGACTTCAGCCGGGTCCACGCTCCGCCCGATCGCACCGAGATGCGTGCCATCGAGGCGCGCCTCAGCGACAGCGTCGGGCTCCTGGCGCTCATCGGGTCCTCGTCCTCCGACAACTCGCTGTCGAACCTCTTCGGCTCCGGCGGCTTCGACGACGACCTCGCCATCGGCGGGCTCATCGGGAGCATCGAGGGCACGAGCTTCGGCTCGGGAGGTCTCGGGATGGGCAGCGTCGGCATCGGTGGCGGCGGGACCGCCGAGGGGCTCGGCGGGCTCGGCACCCGGGGGACCGCAGTGGGCGGCGGGGGAACCGGATACGGCCGCATCGGCACGATCGGGACGGCACGCAAGGACGCCTCCGTCGTCGAGCGCGGCACCCCGAAGCCCGATGCCGAAGCGCGGGCCTGGCTCGCAGAACACCCGTCCGCGACGTGCAATGTGCGCGTGAAGGTCCACTCGGACGGCTCCCCGTCGACCACCTTCGTCGACTGCCCGTCCGCGCTGCGTGCCAGCGCCACCGACGCGATCTCGCGCACGAAGTTCCGCCCCGCGGGCGAAGGCGGCACGAACACGGTCACGATCCGCTACCGGTTCCAGTGATGTTCCAGGGGATCCGCGACGACTTCGACCCCGCGTACTGGACGCGCAGCTCCGTGGCCGTCCTGCTCGCCACCTCTGCTGCGGCCGCGGGGGGCACCGCCTGGCTGGTCTACGCGCTGCTCTCCCGCATCCTGCACTTCCTGGTGCAGTGGCTGCTGGCGCTCCTGTTCCCGCCCTCCCTGGCCGTGCTGCTCGTGCCCAACCCCGTCGAGCAGGCCCTGTACGTGGCCGTCGAGACGCGGGCGATCCGCGAGGGGCTCGATGCGGTCGAGCTCGATCTGGGCGACGACGAGCTGGTGGAGCTCGACGAGCCGGAGTGGGCGCCCGAGCCCCCTCCGATCCTCGAGCTCGAGCCCGAGCCCGAGCCCGAGCCCGAGGACTGGCTCGAGCCCCCTCCTCCGCCCGACGAGGTGGCCTGGCTCGAGGAGGTCCCCGAAGAGGTGCCCGAGGAGGTGGTCTACGACCTGATGTCGGTCACGCTGAAGTCCGAGATCCGTACCGCCGACGTGATCGAAGCCGGCGTGATCGAGGCCGACGTGAGGGAGGACCGCGTGATCGGCCTGGTCGGCATCCTCGGCACGACTGGGCGCGGCGAGGTGATGGACAGCGTCTTCTCGGACGAGTCCGAGCTGGGCACGCTCCTGGGCACGGGAACGACCGTCGACCTCTGGGACGAAGGCCCGGGCGGCGTGGAAGGAGGGGTCGTCGGTGGCGTGCAGGGCGGCGTCGTGGGCGGCGTGGAGGGCGGCGTCGTCGGAGGGCAGCTCTCGGGAGTGATGGCGGGCAGCTCCCGTGCGTGGTCGGCGCCGCGGGCCGTGCGCATCGTGAAGACCGCCGAGCCGCGCCTGTCGGGGGCCCAGAAGAAGCTCGTCGAGGACCTCGACGGTGCGCACTGCACCGCCCGCGTGTGGGTCGACGCCGAGGGGAAGGTCACGCGGACCGCCGTGCAGTCGGGCTGCCCGGCCGAGCTGCGCGACGCCGTCAGCGATGCCGTCAGCCGCTCGAGGTTCGAGCCGGCCACGCGGGAAGGCGAGCCCATCTCGGGCGAGACGCGGATGGTGTTCGCCTTCGTGCCGTGAGCCCGCCTGCGATATGAGTCCCGCGCCCCACACGCAGAGGACACGACCATGTCGCGCGGAGTCACACGCCGGATCCCCATCGCCACCCTGCTCGATCAGGCCGTGATCGGAAACGAGCTCGTCGCCACCGGATGGATCCGCACGTCCCGCTTCTCGAAGAACGTGAGCTTCCTCGAGCTCTACGACGGCTCCGACGCCCGCACCGTCCAGGTCGTGCTCGCCGACGACACGCCGGAGGAGCTCAAGAAGCAGCTCGGCGTCGGCGCAGCGGTGCGTGTGCACGGCACGTTCGTCGAGAGCCCCGGAGCCGGCCAGGCCGTCGAGATCAAGGCGCACCGCGTCGAGGTCGTGGGCGAGTGCGACCCGTCCGACTTCCCGCTGCAGAAGAAGCGCACGTCGCTCGAGCACCTGCGCACCATCGCGCACCTGCGCCCGCGCACGAAGACGCACCAGTCGATGATCCGCGTCCGGAACGCACTCTCCTGGCAGATCCACCGGTACTTCCAGGAGCGTGGCTTCCACTGGATCCACACGCCCATCATCACGGCGTCCGACGCCGAGGGGGCCGGCGAGCTGTTCGAGGTCACGGCCGGCGACAAGCCCGAGGGCTTCTTCGGCAAGCGCACCTTCCTCACGGTGTCCGGCCAGCTCGAGGTCGAGTGCTTCGCCCAGTCGCACACCGACGTGTACACGTTCGGCCCGACCTTCCGCGCCGAGAACAGCAACACCCCGCGGCACGCCGCCGAGTTCTGGATGATCGAGCCCGAGATGGCGTTCGCCGACCTCGACGACGTCATCGCGCTCGCCGAGGACTTCGTGCGCACCGTCACGCGGCGCGTGCTCGACCAGCTGCCGGGCGACTTCGAGTTCTTCGAGTTCGTGCAGGTGAAGCTGAACAAGGGTCCGAGCCTGCTCGAGCAGATCGAGGCCGCCATCGCCGAGCCGTTCGCGCGCGTCACCTACGCCGAGGCCCAGGACATCCTGCTCTCGGTCGACCGGAAGTGGGAATTCCCCATCGGGCACGGCTCTTCCATGCAGGCCGAGCACGAGCGCTACCTCGCCGAGGAGCACTTCCGGCGCCCGGTGTTCGTCACGAACTACCCGCGCGACCAGAAGGCGTTCTACATGCGCCTCGACGACGGCGGGCAGACGGTCGCCGCGACCGACCTGCTCGTGCCGCGCGTGGGCGAGATGATCGGCGGGTCGCAGCGCGAGGAGCGGCTCGACGTGCTCCAGCAGCAGCTCGACTTCCACGGCACCCACGCCGACGATCTGTGGTGGTACCTCGAGCTCCGGAAGTACGGCACCACGCCCCACGGCGGCTTCGGGCTCGGCCTCGAGCGCATGTTGATGTGGATGACCGGCATCCAGAACATCCGCGACGCCATCCCGTTCCCGCGCACGCCCGGCAGCGCGGAGTTCTAGCGTCGGAGCCGCACGGGTCCCCGCTCCACGTGTAGGATCCGGGGATGTTCCGCCTGCTGCCCCTGCTGCTCGTGCTCGCCTGCGCCACTGAGGCCGACCCGGGTCCGGTCGACCCCAACGCACCGCCCGGAGCCCTGCCGCCTCCGGACTGCAGCGCCGCCGAGCTCCGAGGCGAGGTGTATGACTGCGACGTGCTCGACCGCTGCGACAACAGCGCCGAGAACCTCGCCTACCGCGACGCCTGCTGCCGCTGCGATCCGCGGCTGTGCCAGGAAGACCTCACCTGCCCCGGATAGATCGATGCTCCGCCACCTCCCGCTGATCCTCGCGCTCGGGTGCGCCGCCGAGCCCCCCGCGACGCCCGCGCCCGTCGACCCCAACGCGCCGCCTTCCGAGGGGGTGCCGCGCGACTGCACGGCGGTCGAGCACCGCGGTGCCGTGTACGACTGCGACGAGCTCGATCGCTGCGACCAGTCGCTCGAAGCCCTCCCGTACCGCGACGCGTGCTGCGCCTGCGACCCGAGGCTGTGCGAAGCCGACCCCGAGTGCCCACAAGCACTACCGGGCTGAGAACGCGGCATCCCGATAGGCTCAGCGCCCGGAGACCCGCATGACCGAAGTGCCGCGCAGCGTCCGTACCGTCACCGAGGCCGACAAGAACACGCCCGTGTACGCGGTCTGGGAGCTCACCATCCGCTGCGATCACGCGTGCGCACACTGCGGCTCGCGCGCCGGGGCCTTCCAGCGCCCCGACGAGCTGTCGCGCGAGGAGCTCCTCGACGTGTGCGACAGCCTCGCCCGCCTCGGGTGCCGCGAGGTCACGCTCATCGGCGGCGAAGCGTACCTCTCGCCGCACTGCCTCCACGTCGTGCGCCGGCTCACCGAGCTCGGCATCCGCGTCACCATGCAGTCCGGCGGGCTCGGCTTCACGCCCGCACGCGCCCAGCGCCTGAAGGAAGCCGGGCTCAAGGCCGTCGGCTTCTCCATCGACGGTCCGGCCGACGTGCACGACGTGCTCCGGGATCGCCCGGGCTCGTGGCTCGCCGCGACCGCCGGGCTGAAGAACGCCCGCGACGCCGGGCTGATC
Source organism: Myxococcota bacterium (assembly GCA_041389565.1). Taxonomy (GTDB): domain Bacteria; phylum Myxococcota_A; class UBA796; order UBA796; genus JACKEQ01. The sequence continues at coordinate 35,847 of JAWKRP010000040.1, read as the reverse complement.
GTCACGGCCAACAGCCAGATCAACCGCATGAACCACACGCGCCTGCGAGAGACCGCCGCGTTCCTCCAAGACATGGGCGCACGGGTGTGGCGGTGCCAGCTCACCGTCCCCATGGGCCGCGCGGCCGACCGCCCGGACTGGATCCTCGAGCCCTACCAGATCCTCGAGGTCGTCGACGAGCTCGCGGCCCTCCAGATCGAGTACGCCGAGCAGGCCCGCGACGCCGGGCTCCCGCCCCGACGCATCTTCAACATCCTCGCGTCCAACAACATCGGCTACTACGGGCCCCACGAGATCCTGCTGCGCTCGAACCCCGGCACGTTCGAGACGTACTGGCGGGGCTGCCAGGCGGGCCGGTACACCATCGGCATCGAGTCCGACGGCAAGATCAAGGCGTGCCCCAGCCTCCCCACCGCGCCCTACGTCGGCGGGAACGTGCGCGACCTCACGCTCGAGCAGATCTGGTTCGAGACGCCCGAGCTCAACTTCGTCGAGACCCGCACCACCGACGAGCTCTGGGGCTTCTGCAAGACCTGCTACTACGCCGACGAGTGCCGCGCGGGCTGCTCGTTCACGGCGCACTGTACGCTGGGGAAGCGCGGGAACAACCCGTTCTGCTACCACCGCGCGAGCACGCTCAAGAAGCAGGGCCGGCGGGAGAGGCTCGTGCAGAAGGAGCGCGCCGAGGGCATCCCGTACGACTTCGGGCGCTTCGAGATCCTCGAAGAAGCCTGGGATCCCGCCACCCCGTAGCCTCGCACCCAGGCTCAGGTGTCGTCGTCTCCGTCACAGTCGGAGTCGACCCCATCTCCCGGGGTCTCGGTGGCGTCGGGGTGGATCGACGCATCCGTGTCGTCGCAGTCGCCATCGCGAGGGCTGTAGCCGTCGGCGTCTTCGTCGAAGTAGCCCGTCTCCGGGATGCCGTAGTCGGGCTGCGGCCCGACCTTGTCGCACCCCGTGAGCGCGAGCCCCATCAGCACGGCCGCAGCCGAGCCGACCGAGCCCCGGGGACTGCACACCCCGAGCTTCGCGCCGCAGTGCGCGCACAGACAGGTGGCTTCGGTGAGCTCGGCACAGGCCGGGCAGGACATCATCGCCATCGGAGACCTCTCAGGTGTCGTCTTCGCCGTCGCAGTTCGAGTCGACCCCGTCGCCGACCGTCTCGGTGGCATCCGGGTGGATGTCACCATCGGAGTCGTCGCAGTCGACCTCTTCGGGGTACCCATCGCCGTCGAGGTCGACCACGGGGACGCCGTACTCCGGCTGGACCTCCAGCGGCGGACCGTCACACCCTGCGAGGGCCAGGCCGAGCAGCGCGGCGCCGGCAGCCCGGCTCGCCCGCGTGGAGCACACCCGCAGCGTCACCGCGCAGTGGGGACAGGCACAGGCCTTCGCATCCACGAGCTCGTTGCACCCAGGACAGGACCGTAGGGTCATTCGCACCTCCTGCCGCACGATACACCCACCGACCTACGGCTCGCGGAGCTTCTTCGACCAGACCCGCTTCTTCAGGAACTTCGCGATGTACGCCGAGGCTCCGCGAGCCGCGTTCGGCGTGCCTCCGAGCGGCCACACGTGCCCGACCGGGATGGAGATCAAATCGACGCGGCCCTTCCCACACCCGCGGTAGCGGTCGATGTCGCCGAGCGTTCGCCCGTTCGGACCGATCAGCGGCAGGTGCTTCGCCGACTTCGTGCACCCGTTCCCGTCCGCGAAGAACTTCCCGGACCGCTCGGCCGACAGGACCTCGGCGTCCTCCCGGCCCTGCGACTCGCGGGCCCCCGTGACCTTGCCCCCGCGGTACGGGTTCACGGGGTCTTCGCGGCCGTACACCAGCATCGTCGGCAGCGGCGCCGTCAGGTCGCACTTGCGGGACTGCATCTCGGACAGACCGGCCGCCAGCACGACCAGCCCGCCCAGACGGGGGTCGTTGCAGGCCCACTGCATCGCCATGTGCCCGCCCGAGCTGAAGCCCACGGCCGCCACCCGGCCGTCGCGCACGCCGTACTTCCGCACGAGCACGTCGTAGAGCGCCTTCGCGAACGCGATGTCGTCGACCCCTTCCGGAGCCCACTGCGGCGGGAACCACGCGCCGTTCACGCCGTTCGGGAACACCGCCACCGCGCCGTACTCCGCGGCCGCGCGGGCCATCTGCGTGTGCTTCGCGAACTTCGCGCCCTTGTCGTCGGAGTGATCGGGCCCGGCTCCATGGAACACCACGACCGCAGAGCGCTTGCCCTCCGGCTTCGCGTTGTCGGGCACCTGAACCCAGTACGACCGCTCCATCCCGCCGATCTTCACGACCTCGCGCTGCGGAGGCCCTCCGAGCGCGACCATCATCAGCAGCGCGATCACTCGTCGTCCTCGGGTACGGCGCCCATCGCCGCGTCGATGTCGGCGAGCGGGCCGAACCACACGAGCTGCAGATCGACGAACGTGTACGCGGTATCGCCCTGCACGCACGTCCACTCGAGCTGACCGCCGTTGATGTAGTGCTGCTGGAGGAGGGCGCGGCCCTGACAGCCCTTGAGGTCGGGCAGCGCGTACCGGAACAGGCCGTAGGGCATGCCGATGCCCAGATCCCCGCGCACCATGCGCTCGGAGAGCTCCTCACCCCAGATCACCTCCATGCCGGCGGCGTTCATCATCTGGCTCGCGTGCGCGTCGTCGGCCGCCGCGTACACCTTGTCCTTCGGCAGCCACCGGGTGAGCCAGTTCGGCTTGTCGTACGTGACCGGGCAGGTGGGCGTGTACTCGAGCTTCCGCTGCACCTTGCCGCCCACGCACTTCACGGTCTCCCACATCACCTCTTCGCCGGGGATCGTGGCGGGCTTGATGGACGGGTGCGCGTAGTGCCCCGGCCCCGCGATCTTCAGGATCGACGGGTTGTACAGCGGAGACGCCCCGCGAACGAACGCCCCCGCCGTGCATGTACCGGTGGGCACGCCATCGGGCCCGTTGTCGTTCCACGCGGTGTGCTTGCAGGCCGGGGCCTGCGTGACGGCTTCGGCGGGGATGCGCTCCGGGAACTTGCGGTCGGTGAACACCACCTTGCCCTCGGACACCCGACCGAGCGTGAACTGCTCGATGCCCGACACCGGCCGATCGTAGCCGTGCCCCTGGCCCTTCGCGGTGAGCGGGGGCTCGAGCACCACGAACGGACCGCCCGCACGGAACTCGGCGGCACCCGGGCCTTCCGTCCAGTCGACGTGCGACAGCGGCACGCGCGCGAACGCATCCTGCATCCACGGAGCCGCGAGGTTCAGCGCGCCCCACGGGGACTTGCCCTGCTTCTCGGCGGCCGCGAGCTCCTCCGGAGTCGGGTCTTTCGCGAGCTCGAGCTCCAACAGGGCCGCGCTGGCGCACTGTTCCCAGCCGACATCGAGGGGGAGCCGCTCCAGCGAGGTGCGCGGGATGCGCGTCTGCTCGTTCGGGTACGACATCGCGACCACGCCCGCGAGCCGCGCCCAGTACGTGCAGTCGTCGGGCTTCAGCGTCACCGCCTCGCCGTAGCTGTCGAACGCACGTGCGAGGTTCTCCTTCCACTTCTTCGTGTAGTCCTGCCCTCGCGTCAGGTTCACGTCGCCCAGTAGCCGGTGGGCATGGTGGTCTTCGGGGTGCTTGCGGATGCGGTCTTTCAGCATCGCCTCGGCCACCGAGTACTCGCGCGACAGCCGCGCGATCTCGGCCTGATCCTCACGGTCCGGGTTGACCTTCACCCCCGGCTTCTTCCCTTGGGAGCCCCCGAGCCCGGCACACGCGAGCAGGGAGACACCGGACACCCACAGCAACAGTCGTCGAGCACTCATCGCGAGCGAGTGTATCAGGGCGCGCAGTCGACCAATACGACGTCGTACACGAGCGGCTCTGCGAGTCCGCCGACCTCGACGGTGTAGCGGCCCGCCTCCGACGCGAACCCCGACGGCACGAACCGCAGCCCGAACCGGCTCCCCTGGTTCGCCTGGAGCGGCTCCACGACCTGGGGGTGCGCGACCCCGTCGTGGGTGACCGTGACCGTCGCGCCCGCCAGATCGAGGCTGTCGGACTGGAGCGACCAGCCCTCGGCGTCGACGCTCGAGTTCCGCTCCGACAGCACGCCGAGCGGCACCCGACCGGGCGGCGGCCACGCCACCCAGCCCGAGCTCGAGAGCACGGTCGATCCGAGCCGCAGGCACGAGAACGCATCGGTGCTGCCGAGCGCGACGCGGTCGAGACCGGGGTTCAGCAGCCAGCGCCGGTGCACGAGGGTCGTGTCGTTCCCGAAGTCGACGAGGTACTGCAGCACCGCGCCCAGTGCCGGCTCGCGGGCGAGCAGCGACTGCCCGGCCGCCCCCGCGGCGTCGGGCGTGTAGCAGTCCCAGGTGTCGGGCGGGTCGTGCGACAGGGTGTCGTTCGCGTGCATGAGCAGCGCGCACCCCTGTGTGGCGGGCCCGTTCGAGGCGTCGAGCGCCACCGGCCCGAGCCCGGCGAGCTCCCGGGCGTACGCGATCATGGCGAGGGCGCCGTCGACGCTCTCCTGGGGAGCGAGGCCCGCATCACAGGTCGCGGGGTCGCCCGACCACGGGCCCTCGGCGAGCCCCGCGGTCACCTCCGCGAAGCGCGCACACACCGCCGCATCGGCCGCCGCGTCGGTGTCTTCGACCGGCGGATCGGTGTCCGGGCCATCGGGCGCGCCTCCGCAGCCCCACAGGAGCGCGATCACGGGTAGAGCGCGCAATCCACGAACTCCACGTCGTACGTGATGGGGGTCGACGTGCCCGAGAACACGACGTGCGCTACGTCGCCGGCCTCGACCGTCCACCCGCTGGGCGTGAACCGGAAGCCGTTCGAGCTGCCGTAGTTCGACAGCAGCACCCCATCGGAGTGCGGCAGCACCTGGCCGCCGATCGTCACCTCGACGCTGGCGTTCGAGAACCCGAAGGCGTCGGACTGCACGGTCCACCCGGTCTGATCGACGCCCTGCCAGCTCGCGTTCATCGCCTGGATCGGCATCACCCCGGGGGGCGGCCAGGCCGTCCACGACGGACCGGAGGCACCGAACGCACCGCCCACCACCATGCAGGAGTAGCTGTTCGTGCTCCCCACGCCGATGCCGGTGTTCCAGTTGCCGAGGATCCAGCGCCGATGGCCCATCGTCGTGGGGTTCCCGGGGTCGGCCATGTACAGATCGACCGCCGGGACGGTCGACGTCGTGGCGAGGTTCGCGCTCCCCGCGGTGCTCGCGCCCGACGACGTGTAGCAGTCCCAGCTCGCTGGCGGCGTGTGATTGATCGACCCGTTGGCGGTCATCATCAGCGCGCACTCCATCGCGGCGGCGTGCGCGCCCACGTTCTCGGGGAGCGGCGCGAGGCCCGCGAGGAACCGGTAGAGGTTCACCTGGACGAGCGTGTTGTCGCGCGCATCCTGCGAGAGCGTGCCGGGGTCGCAGGTGGCCGTGCTGCCCGACCACGTGCCCGAGCCGAGCAGCTGCCGATCGGCGTTCCAGCGCGCACACACCGCGATCGCGGGATCCGGGGGCGGCGGATCGGAGTCGGTGTCGGCATCCGTGTCGGCGTCGGCGTCCGTGTCGGTGTCCGCATCGGCGTCGGAGTCCGCGTCGGTGTCGGTGTCCGTATCGGTGTCGGTGTCCGCGTCGGCGTCCGTATCGGCATCGACCTCCGGCTTCGTTCCCCCACCACACGCGATCAACCACCACAGAGCTTGCACGCGTCCTCCACCGGCGCATTATCGCAAGAACCGGGAAGGAGGTCCGATGCATCCCGACATCCGCGCCGCACGGCCCGACGACGCACCCGGCATCGCCGCGATCTACGACCCCCTGGTGGTCGACACCTGCATCTCGTTCGAGGCCGAGCCCGTCGGCGCGAGCGGCATGGAGGAGCGCATCCGGTCCGTCACGGCGCGCCTCCCGTGGCTCGTCTCCGCGGAAGGGCCCTCCATCGCCGGTTATGCGTACGCGTCCCCCCATCGCCAGCGCGCGGCCTACCGCTGGGCCGTCGAGACCAGCATCTTCGTGCACCCCGACCACCAGGGCCGCGGGGTCGCTCGGGCGCTGTACACCACGCTCCTGAGCGAGCTCACCGCGCTCGGGTACACCACCGCGTGGGCGGGGGTCACCCTCCCGAACGCCGCCAGCGTCGCGCTCCACGCACGGTTCGGGTTCACGCCCGTCGGGGTGTTCGAGGCCGTCGGGTTCAAGCACGGGCGCTGGCACGACGTCGGCTGGTACCGCCTGCCGCTCGGCCCGCTCGACGGGTCGCCCGCGGAGCCCGCGGTGTGGGACCCTCAGCGCCCCCTCGCCTCCTCCGCGTAGCGTCGGGCCCAGGCGCGGTGGGGGGTGACGCGGAGCACGTCCGAGAACGCCGCGTACGCACGGGGCGCATCGCCGGCCTCACGCGCGGCGAGCCCGTCTGCATAGCGCGCTTCGCCGATGCGAGCGGCGCGCTCCAGCGCCCCCGGAGACCACCGGTCCCAGCGCAGCGCCCGCTCGAGCAGACCCACCACGTCGGCTCCGGGGGCATCGGCGGCCCCCGCCAGGCAGTCCGCGAGCGCACGATGGACCGGCGCCTCCCCCTGCGCCTTCGACGGCACGAGGTCCACCACCTCCCGCCAGCGCTGCTCCGCCTCGGCACAGCGGCCCCCGGTCGCGAGCGCGATCACCGCGTCGGCCGTGAGGACCTGAGGGACCGTCTCGACCGGCACGGTCAGCACCTCCACGTCGCCCACGGCCACGCGGATCCCCACGGACCCACCCCCCGTTCCACGCGTGGGAGGCGTCGCTTCCGGACCAGAGAGCTCGAACAGGCCCGTCCACACGAACGTCTCGCCGTTCCACTGATCCCGGCCGATCCAGTCCACGTCGAGTGGGAGGACCTCCCCGCCCACCGCCACGGTCGCGTGCTTCACCTTGCCCGTGGACGGGTGGACCCCGACGTTCACCCGCGCCCGATCGCCCGTCGTGCCGTACACGAGCGTCACCTCGTCGAGCACGAGCCCTCCGGCGCTCGCGATCGGCTCCCGGGCCGCGCGCATCACGTGCTCGCGCCGGATCCACACCCCGTCGTGCGGGCGCCCCCCGTCGTCGTACGGAGGCAGCTGCACGTAGTCGCGCGACCACTCCGGCATCCGCGTGAGGCCCGACACGTTCGCCCAGTGCCGGTGCAGGTGGGCGAAGTCGGGACGGCGCTCCTCCAGCACGTAGGCGCGCAGGAACTCCCGGTCGACGAAGGTGTGGCGCGCGATCGGGATGTCGATCAGGCCCGCGAGGTCGACCAGCGCGTATCGGGACCACAGCATGTGCGCGCCCATGTCCATCTCGAGCGTGCTCACGAAGCGCCGGTCGATCCCGCGCAGGTCGGCCACCGCGTTCGTGTAGCGCAGGCGCCGCGCGATCATCTCGGGGTAGTCGACCGGGTCCGCCGCGAACCGCTGCGTGAGCGGCACGTTCACGAACGCCAGCCCGCCGAGCAGCCCGACCCCCGCGACCCAGCCCGTGATCTCGCGCTCGCCCGACCAGCGGGCGACGGCGTCGGACCACACCGCCAGGCCCACCGCGAACAGCACCGCCAGCGGCCCCATCACGAGCGACATCCACCGGAACCCCCGCATCCAGTCGCCGCCCGCGTACACGCCGAACGCCAGGCCCACCACGACGAGCTGAGCGGCGATGCGCAGCACGGGAGCCCCGCGCAGCAGCATCGGAGCCACGAGGCCCAGCGCAAGCAGCACGGCGATCCGGCCGAGGTCGGGGAGGGCGAGCGCACCGACCGCCACGCCGAGCGCGACGAGCCCCGCGAGCACGCGCCCCCCGACGCCCGCCGCGAACACCGCCAGTAGCGGCCCCATGCCCGTGCTGCGCGACCAGTCGAACAGCTGCCCCCACCCCCGCGACCCGAACCGCAGGCGCTCCACCGGCACGCCGAGCTTCGCGTAGTACGTGTTGGGAAGCGGCCACGCGAAGTACGCCCACCGGAACGCCTCGTGCGCCGCGATCGGAGCCGCCCAGGCCGCCAGGAAGCGCCACGCCGCCTGCCGGTGCAGCACGGCCATCCAGCCGGCCACCACCGCGCCGTACGCCACGCCCTCCGGCCGGGTGAGCGCCAGACCGGCGAATGCGGCGCCCGCCCACCCGAGCGCGCCGCACTGCACGGCCCGGAGGCCGGCCAGCAGGAGCGTCGTGAACAGCGGGTTCTCGAGCCCACTGGCGTTCCAGATCGCCACCTGCGCGCTCACCGCCAGGAAGCCCGGCGCAGCGAGCGCTTCGAAGCACCCCGGCCGCTCGGCCTCGACCAGACGGTACGCGAGCCAGGCACTCACCGCGAACAGCCCCGCCGACACGAGCTTCACGGCGGTCATGCCGCCGATGCCCACGAGCTCGAACACCGCCAGGATCGCGACCCACAGCGGGTTGCTGTACCCCTCGATGCGCTCGCCGCCCGGCATCGCGACCAGCCCGTCTCCGGCGACCAGGTTGCGCGCATACGCCATCGAGATGGCCGCATCGTCCACCACCCAGTCGACCAGGAACCACGAGTGCGCCCACGCGAAGGCCACGGCCAGCGCGAGGGCCGCGAGGTGGAGGCGGGGAATGCGGCCAGCACCGGTCACGAACCCGCCATACCCGGGTGCCCCGGCTTCCGCCCCCGGGCTTCGCCTCCTGCGTCGTTCGCGCATAGGGTGCAGCGATGCACCCGCCTGACCCACGGACCGGTTCGTCCCTTCGGGACCGGATCCCAGAAGGCATCGCGATGCTCGCGGCCCTCGGGGTCGTGGGCTCGCTCGGACTCACGTGGGCCGCGCGGATCGCGTACCCGTACGACCTGGAGTGGATGGAGGGCGGCATGCTCGCGCACGCCTGGCGCCTGCTGCAGGGCGAGCCGCTCTACGTCGCGCCGGGCCCGGAGTTCGTGCCGTTCGTCTACCCGCCCGGCTACCCCGCCGTGGTCGCGCTGATCGGGAGCGTGGCCGGCCTCTCGCCGTGGGTCGGGCGGGCGGTGTCCATCGCAGGCACCCTCGGAGCGGCCGCCGCGCTCGGCACGATCGTCGCCCGGCCCCGCAACGACGCCATCGCGGGCGTGCTCGCCGCGGCCACCTTCCTCGGCTGCTACGCCCACACGGGCGCGTTCTACGATCTGGTCCGCCCGGACGGCCTGTTCATGGGGCTGCTCGCCGGGTCGATCGCGCTCGCGCTGAGGCCCGGGCGCGCCTGGGTCGGGAGCGCGCTCCTGCTCGTGCTCGCCTTCCTCGTGAAGCACAACGCCGCGTTCTTCGGGCCCGCGCTCGTGCTGTGCGTGGGCACCCGGGAGGGCCTGCGTCCCGCGCTGCTGTACGCGGCGCTCGCGGTCGTCCCCGCGCTCGTGGCGGTCGGCCTGCTGCAGCTCACGGGAGACGGGCTCTTCGTGACGTACCTGGTGTCGGTGCCGCGCTCCCACCCGCTGATCGGTCCGCGCCTGTTCCCGGGCGCGCTCCTCGAGCTCGCACAGGCCCTCCCGCTCACGTCGATCGCCGCGGCGGTGTGGGTGCTCGCGCGGGGTGCAGGCGCCCTCCCGGGCCGTTCCCGCGCGCTCACCGTCGGCCTGCCCCTCGTCGCGGGCGCCGGGCTCGCGCTGATCGCCGTGCTCCAGCCCGATCGGCCCGTCGGGCTGCCGACGGATCGCCTGTCGTCCTACCTCGGGCTGCTCGCAGCGGGCGCGGTGGCCGCCCATGTCGCGATCCGACTGGGTCTGGCGCGCGAGGCCCGCCCTTCGTCCGAGTGGCTCGGCCTGTCCGCGCTCGCCCTCACCGCCGGCGTCACCGCCCTCTGGATGCGCGCCCACTCGGGCGGGTACCTCAACGTGCACGTGCCCGCGCTCTGGATGGCCGCGCTGTGCGGCGGGGTCGTGCTCTCGCGGGTGTCCGGCCGCCATCGTCCCGTGCTGGCGGGCCTGTTCGCCGCCCAGCTCGCATGGCAGTGGGTGCAGACGCCCCATGACGCGTACCGCCCGACCGACGCCGACCGCGCCGCGGGCGACCAGCTCGTGGAGACCCTGTCGCACGTGAAGGGCCCCGTGTTCTCGCCCTATGCCGCCTGGCTGCCCACGTACGCGGGGCACGCGCCCCAGGCCCACGCCATCGCGGTGATGGACCTCGACATCCCCGACGGGCCCCTGAAACCGGGCCTCTCGGTGTTTCCCGCCGCGTTCGCACAGCACCACTGGGGCGCGGTGGTCACGTCGCAGCGCGACTTCGGCTTCGGCTTCTCCGAGCACTACCAGCTGCGCACGAAGCTCCACCATCCCGCGGGCGCCCTCGCACCGAAGTCCGGCTGGCCCGTGCGGCTCGAAGCGATCTACGTCCCCGACTGACGCGGTATCGTGCGCGGGATGCTGCCCCTCGTGCTCGGACTGCCGCTCGCACCGCTCGATCCTCCGGTCGACGCCGTGACGCCCACGTTGCAGCACACCCTGTCCGCGCGGTCCGCCGTGCACGCGTTCCGGCAACGGTGGGGCGCCTGGCACATCCGCTGGGACGAGCGGAACGCGACGCCCGCCGCGCTCGTCGGGCCGCCCGTCGACCCCGACCTCGCGGACGCCCTCGTGGCCGACCTCGCGGTGCTGTCGGGCATCGACCCCGCCGATCTCGAGCGCGGCCCGACCCGCACGGCGGGAGCGCGCACGGGCACCCACTGGCGGTTGCTGCACCAGGGTCTGCCCGTGCAGGACGCCGGGATCGACGTGTTCACGCTGAACGGCCGCATCCACTACGTGCGCGCCGAGCTGCATCGCGTGCACCTCTCCGGATCGCCCCGCGGCGCCGAGCGGATCGCGATCACGGTGCACGCCGACCGCTACCGGTACACGCCCGTTCGGGTCGACGACACGGGAGAGCGCGTCGTGCTGCGCGACCTCGCCGGGCTCCCCGTGCGCACGTACACCCGCTCGCTCGACCTCACGATGGACGTGTGGGAGCGCGACCCGCAGGGCCCGTCCATCTCGGCTCCGGTGGCCTTCCAGGTCGTGGCGGACGCGTCGGGATCGGGGCTCACCGACGGAACCGGCGCCCACGGGCGCACCCCGCCGCTCACCGTGACGTTCGACGGGCCCCAGGTGGCGGCCGTCGACCCGTCGGGCGTACCACTGTCCGTCGCAGGGGTGACCGACGGGAACCTCGACGACGCCGACCTCGACGTGGGCGTGCGGACGTCCGCGCACCACGCGCAGGCCGCGCGCGACTGGCTCGCGTCGGTCGAGCCCGGGCACGGCTGGCTGGGCTTCCGGACGGTCGTGGTCCCCTCGTGGTTCGGCTCCGTGTGCAACGCGCAGTTCTCGAGCGGCGTGCTGCGGTTCGGCGACGGGAACCCGGGGGTGTGCAGCGCGTCGAACGAGCACGCCGACCTCGTGCTGCACGAGTTCACGCACGGCGTGCACGCCGCCGGGCTGCTCGGCGGCACCTTCGCGGTCGACGTGTCGGAGGGCAGCGCGGACTACGGAGCCGCCACGAACACGGGGGATCCGGTGGTCGGCCGCGACTACTACGGCGCGGGCACCCCCCTGCGGGAGATCGCCACCAACCGGGTGTACCCCGACGACTTCACGGGTCAGGTCCACCAGGACGGGCGAATCTGGTCGTCCCTGCTCTGGGACCTGCGCGAGGACTGGTCCGCTGCCGACCCCCAGGGCGCAGCCCGCGTCGACGCGCTGCTCGTGGCGACGCTCCACTACGGTCCCGCGTTCCCGGACCTCACCGAGGCCGTGCTCGCCGCGAACGACGACGACGGCGACCTGTCCAACGGCACCCCCGACGACTGCGACCTGATCGCGCGCCTCGACGCGCACGGCATCGGCTCCGGCGGGCTCGGTCTCGTGGTGTTCGACCACGTTCCGGTGGGTCCCCAGCCGTCCGGCCTCCCGGGCCTCGCCGTGGAGTTCGACCTGGTCCGGTCCACACCGGCCTGCTCGACGTTCGACCCCGACTCGGCCCGCGTGTACTGGGTCCTCGAGCCCGACCCGACGCAGCCGCTCGACCCACAGGGCACGCTCGCGGTGCCCCAGCGCTCGGGCGAGCACTACGTGGCGACGCTCCCACCGGCGCCCGCCGGAGCCACGGTGGCGTACTGGATCGAGTGGGACGACGCGCAAGGGCAGCCGATCCGCGTGCCTTCCGAGGCCTGGTCGTTCCAGGTGGGCGACGCGGCGCCACGGGTGTGCGAGGGCTTCGAGGGGGGGCTCGGAGGCTGGACGACCGCCGCCGGCCTGCCCGGGGAGACGATCGACCCCTCGTGGACGGACGAGTGGGAGGTGGGGGCGCCTGCGGGCGACTTCCCGAACCCGGCCGCACCCTACGCGGGCTCCAGCATCCTGGCCACCCACCTCGACGGTCCGTACGCGAACGACAACCACCAGCACGCGCGCATGCCGTCGGTCGACCTCGACGTTCCGGGCGCCGCGACGCTCCTGCGCCTGGAGGCCCGTCGATACGGGTCGTTCGAGAGCTCGGTGTGGGATCGGGCCCAGGTGGTGGCCCTGCCGGCCGGTGACGTGCTCTGGGAGAACCCCGCCACCGACCTGTTCGACCCCGACTGGGTGCCGTTCACGGTCGACCTGCGCGGCCAGTCCGGCGCCGTGGAGCTCGCCTTCACCCTGTCGTCGGACGCGGGGGTGGCGTTCGGCGGGTGGAACCTCGACGAGGTGTGTGTGGTGTCGCTCGCCGACCCCGACGGGCACTACCGCGTGGCCGACCTCCAGGCGTCCGACGGCCCGGGCCCCGTCACGGTGTCGTGGACCCAGCCGTTCGTGGTCCCGCTCGCCCAGACGGTCCTGGTGCGCAACACGACCGTCCCCACGGGCCCCACCGACGGTGAGGTGCTCGAGATCGACGCGGCACCCGTGCCCGGCGCCGCCCGCACCGTGGTCACCGACAACCCGGGTCCCCGCGTGTATGCGGTCTTCACGACGGATGGCGCCGGTACGCAGCCGTCGGCGGTCCTCGGCCAGAACGCCGACCCCGGAGGCGCCGCACCCGACACGGGCGACACGGGGCTGGTGGCCGGGAGCACCGCAGACACGGGGGTCCCCACGGGTCCCACCGCCGAGACGGGCGGCGACGCCGACACGGATGCCGACAGCGACAGCGATACGGACGCCGACAGCGATGCGGACAGCGACACGGATTCCGACACCGACAGTGATGCGGACGCCGACAGCGACGCGGATTCCGACGCCGATAGCGACGCTGATACCGGTGTTCTCGGGCCTGAAAGGAAGTGCGGCTGCCACAGCGGGGTCTCCCCCGTGCTACTCCCGGGCTTGCTGGCCCTCGTCCGGGTCCGGCGGAGGCCTCGTTGGTGACGCTCCTCCTGGGCATCGCGCTCGCGAACGGTCCCGACCGGAACCCCGGCCGGACGCCCCTCGGCGAGATGCGCGTGGCCACCGACAGCGTGCGCCTGGTGCACGAGGAGCTCGAGATCACGCTGATGAGCGTCGACGAGGTCGAGGTCCGCGCGACCTACCAGCTCCACAACCCCGGTGAGAGCGCGGTGATCCGGTTCTCCGTGCCGGTCACCTCGGGTGGCGAGGGCGGCGACTTCCGCGAGAGCAACGCGGCGGCGAGCGTGCGGGTGCTGTCCGACGGGCGCTTCGTGCCGTGCCTGGTGCAGGAGGGCGAGCCGCTCCCCACCCCCTGGGCGGCCCTCGGGGGCACGGTCGATCGGTGGTGTACCGCCGATCTCACCGTGCCCGCGGGCTCTTCCGAGGTGCGGATGTCGTACGAGGGCGCGCTGCTGTTCCAGCGCCCGCAGAGCCCGCAAGACCTCCTGCCCCGCGGGGCCGACCGCAAGCTGGTGTACGCGCTGGCGCCCGCCGGTTCGTGGGCGAAGAAGCCCGACGAGGTCGCGATCACGGTCGATCTCGCGATGTTCCGCGACCGCGCGAAGGTGGTGCAGCCCGAGAAGTCCACGCGAGACGGGCGCTTCCTCACGTGGTCGCTGTCGAAGCCCGACCTCGAGAAGGTGCCGTGGATCGAGGTCGATCTGCGCGCGGCCGACCTCGACCAGCACGCCGTCATCGCCGGGCTGAACGCGACGCCGTCGCCGTGGAGCCCCGCTGTGGTGCGGGTTCCGGAGGGCGACCCCGCGGTCCTCCGCGATGCCGACGCGAAGACCGCCTGGTGCGGTCCGGGCGGGAGCGCGATCGAGCTCGAGTGGCCGCCCCCGACGGAGCGGATCGAGGCCGCGTGCCGCCTGGGGCTCGTGCACATCCCTGGAGACGCGAGCAGCGCCGAGCGGTGGGCGAAGACGGGTCCGCAGTCGCTGACGCTCACGCCGTGCGGGGCCGAGACGCCGAGCCAGCCGGTGCCGGTGCGCCGGGCGAGCTCCCCCGACCAGAGCGGTCAGGTCACGCCGATCGACGCCGCGCTGACGGAAGCCTTCCTGGCGGCCTGGCGAGCGACGGAGCCGGTCACCACGCCCACGTGCGTGCGGGTGGAGCTCGCGGGCACCTCCGAGGTGTGCCTGGCCGAGCTGGCGTGGCACGCGGTGTGCGACCGCCCCTGAACCCGGGACTACTCGGGGTTCCGCAGGAACAGCGAGCGCTCCAGCAGGCCTTCGAGCGCGTCGTCGAGCCCCTGCTCGATGCTGGGCGTGACGGAGAGCCGCCCGAGCCGGTGCTCGTCGGAGAGCTTCTTGCGGAGATCCTTGATCGTGTTCTTCCCATCGCAGTGCTGCAGGATGAACCGGGGGATCGCGGGCACGTTCCGCATGCCGTGCCGGAGATCGGTGACCCAGCGGAACAGCTCTGCGCGCCGCCGGATCCACGGCGACGTGAGCGGGCGGTCGGACACCGCACTCGCGAGGCCGAGATACCGCGGGTGCAGGCGGAGCACGCCCTTCGTGAACATGGGGAGCACGTTCCTGCCGAGCATCCCGCGCACCTCGATGCCGGGACGCCCGGTGCGCTCGGCCGTTCGCGCCACCCAGTCGTCGAACGACAGGTTGTCGGGCCACGCCGCGGCCAACACCGCGAGACCGCCCTTCAGGATGGGGCTGTCGGTCTGGAACACGTGATCGGGCGCGTCGAAGCGGGCCTCGCCATACCCGTCGATCTCGCCCTTCAGCAGGCGGGCACGCGCCGACATGAAGAGGGTCTCGACCCGCTGCCAGGGGATCGAGCGCTCCAGCGCGACGTCCTTCTGGACGAGCAGGGAGCGCCGGAACGCGCGGTTGATCAGGTAGTCCTGCACCTGCTCGTGCTCGAGGATGCCGCCCGGCACGTTCTCCATCATGCGCCGGCCCTCGGCGTGCAGGAGGTCGGGCATCATCAGGCCGAACTCGGCGTCTCCGAGGTACTGGAGGTTGGCTTCGTGGGCGAGCTTCACGAAGTCGCGGAAGTACATCGGGTGGTTGTCGACGGCCGTGAACCCGTGCAGCAGGTACTGCGGCGGCGTGCCGAGCAGGCCCTGGCACTGGCCGCGGATGAGCTTTCCGTACGAGATCTCGTCGCTCGAGGCGTCGTGGAGGAACTTGATGAGCGTGCGGGCGTGCTCGACGCGCTCTTCGGGGTCTTCGATGCCGACGCTGTGCTGGAGGATGAAGTCGCGGATCGTGCGGCGGATGTGCCAGCCGGGGAACGTGTTGTAGCTTACGTACGCGATGCCGTTCGGCGTGAGGCGCTCGCGGATCATCTCGAGCAGGCGGCTCTGCTCGTTGACGGGGATCCAGCTGAACACCCCGTGGCAGATGATGTAGTCGAAGTCGCCGTACTTCGCGGGCAGGCGCTTGAAGTTGCGGTGGAGGAGCTCGATGTTCGTGAGCCCGAGCGGCTCCATCCACTTGTTGCCGTCTTCGACCTGGCGCTCGGCGAGGTCGATGCCGAGGAACTCGGAGTCGGGCAGCGACTCGGCCATGGGCACGAGGTTCCCACCGTCTGCGCTGCCGATCTCGAGCACCCGACAGCGCGTGACGGGCGTGGGATCCATCCCGAAGAGGTGGCCGACCGTGAACAGGCGATCGATGTGCGACTCGACGTAGCTGCGGCTGCGGTACGGAAACACGTCGTACAGGGTGGCTTCGGCCAATCGTTCCTCCGCGCGGACACCGGGGCGGGAAGTTATCAGACCCAGACCCGGAGTTGTCGTGTCGTTCGTCCTTTTCCTGCTGCTCGGCTGTGATGCGGGCGAAACGCCGTGTCGCGAGGGCACCTCGCTCCACGAAGACGGTCACTGCTACCCCCCGCTGCTCGAGTTCCCGCCGCTACTCGACGACGCCGTGGCGGCCCTGCCGGAGTGCGAGCCGGTCGACGGGGGCGAGGAGCACGTGATCGACATCGCCCGCGGCTGCGCGAGCGGAGCCTGTGCCGACGACACCTTCGTCGAGATGGTGGAGGCCCTCGGAGACGAGGTGGTGTGCGTGACCACCACGTTCGACAACAAGCAGGTGTACTGCACCTGGGAAGCGCTCGGGGTCGACGGGCTGTTCCTCGACGACGACCGCGACACGGTGCCCGACGCGAACCGCCGCACGGATCGCATCCACCTGTTCCCGCCCTACCCGGGGTCCACGGCCGACGGTGTGGGCATCGGCGCCAACGTGTCGTGCTTCATCGACAGCCTCGGGCACCCCGACCGCATGGTGGTGTACGACGTGGGCGGCGAGCTCATGGTGCGCGACCTGCTGTACGACCAGTACGGCCTGAGCGCGTACGACCAGGGCACCGACGACGAGAGCGGTCTCCCGAACGGGTACGTCGACAACATGTACCTGTACGGCGCCCCATGACGGGGGCCCCGGGAGCCCCGCCCGCGCCCGTCTATCTCGACCACAACGCCACCACGCCGGTGCTGCCCGAGGTGTTCGAGGCGATGCGTCCGTGGTTCGTGGAGCGCTGGGCGAACCCGTCTTCCACGCACACGGAGGGGGTGGCCGCCCGGCGTGCGATCGACGCCGCCCGGGAGCAGGTCGCGAGCCTGATCGGCGCTCAGGCGTCGGAGATCGTGTTCACGGGCAGTGGCACGGAATCGAGCAACCTCGCGATCCGCGGGGCGTTCGAGCGCTCGGAGGCCATGCGCGTCGTGATCACGGCGATCGAGCACCCCGCCACCGTGGAGCCCGCGCGGCACCTGGAGTCCGGGCGCGCGATGCTGACGCGCCTCCGCGTCGATGCCAGCGGGCGTACCGTGGTGCCGCACGGGCTCCCGTCCGACACGGCCGTGCTCTCAGTGATGCACGCGAACAACGAGACCGGCGTGATCCAGCCGGTGCGCGAGCTCGCGGCGCTCGCACGGCTGCACGAAGCGGTCGTGCACTGCGATGCCGCGCAGAGCCTCGGGAAGATCCCGGTCGACGTGCGGGATCTCGACGTCGACCTGCTGACGATCGCGGGCCACAAGCTGTACGCCCCGAAGGGCGTGGGCGCGCTGTACGTGCGCAGGGGTCTCGACCTCGCGCCCGTGCTGCGCGGCGCGGGCCACGAGCGCGGGCTGCGCCCCGGCACCGAGAACGTGCCCGGTATCGTGGGCCTGGGAGTGGCCTGTGCCCTCGCCGAGGCCGACCTGCACGAGCTCTCCGCGCGCCTGGAGCGCCAGCGCGACCTGCTGTGGGGACTGCTGCACACCGGGGTGCCCGAGCTCGTGGTGAACGGCGCGGGGCCGCGGCTCCCGAACACGCTGAACGTCCGGTTCCCCGGCGTGTCCGGGAACGCCCTGCTGGCCGCCTGCCCGGAGATCGCCGCGAGCACGGGGAGCGCGTGCCACGGTGACCGTGAGTCCGCTTCGGCGGTGCTGCTCGAGATGGGGATCCCCGCGCAGGAGGCCCTGGGGTCCGTGCGCCTGTCGCTCGGCCGGCACACCTCCGACGCCGAGCTCGAGCGTGCGGCGTCCGCATTGATCGCAGCGTGGCGGAACCTGGCGCGGGGCTGAGTGTCCAAACGCGGCATGACGATGCTGCTGTTGCTGTCCGCCCTCGCCGAGACCCCTGCCCAGACGGCTCCGTTGCTCGATGGCTGCGTGCGCACGACGGCGGAGCTGCCCGCCTCGCCCTACCACTCCGCCGACGACGCGAGGCTCGGGAAGCGCGACGTGATCGTGGTGCTGAAGGAGCGACGCCGGGTGCTCCTGTTCGACGACGGCGTGCTCGCCACGCTGCCGGACGGGAGTGCCGCGTGCTGGCAGGCCGGGCTCGCGAGCGGGTATCCGGAGGGTCACAAGCAGAAGATGGGCGACATGAAGACGCCCGAGGGCTGGTACGCGACGTCCGACCGCCCGTGGTCGTCGTTCTACGGCGCGATCACGGTGCACTACCCGAGCGTCGAGGACGGCAAGCGGGGCGTGCGGCAGGGGCTGATCACGCAAGACCAGGCGGATGCGATCACCGCGGCGCACGCGAAAGGGGTGCTGCCCCCCATGGAGACCCGTCTGGGCGGGAAGATCCTGCTGCACGGCGGCGGCGGGTCCACCGACTGGACGCTCGGTTGTGTGGCGCTCGACGACACCGACATCGACGCCCTGCGCGCCGAGCTCCCGGCCTCGAAGCGCACGCAGGTCCTCATCCTGCCCTGACGGACGGCGGGCCCTCGGGTAGCCTGCCCGGGGAGGCGTGATGATCTGGCTGACGGTGGCGCTCGCACAGGAGAACGGTGTGCGGCTCTGCGACGACTACACGCCGTACTTCCCGGCCGTCGAGGTCGACCCGCTCTGCCAGAACGCGCCCGAGGTCGCGATCACCCGCGTGAACGCGTGCTTCACGACGTGCACGTCCGATCAGCAGGAGTTCCGCATCACCGTGGTGAACCGCGGCGCGCTGCCTGCCCGCGAGGTGCTCGTGCGCATCTTCCGCGGCTCGGAGGCCGTGTGGCTCGAGCCCATCGGTCGGCTCGAGTCGCTGGAGACGGTCGAGGTGGGCCCGATCGCGCTCACGGCCACGAGCTTCGACGCTGGGATGACCGCCGTGGTGGAGGCCCAGGAGGACTGTCTGAGCATCGGGAACGACATCCTGCTGTCGACGGCCCTGTTCGACGGGACGTGGCCGGAGCCCCGCTGGGATGCCGATCTGGACGGGTACCGCGCCGAGGAGTGCGGTGGAGACGACTGCGACGACGGGGACGCCCGCGTACACCCCGATGCCGTCGAGACGGAAGGGGTCGACGTGAACTGCAACGGGCGCGTCGACGAGGACCTCCGGCGCTGCTCCACCAGCCCGGCGGGCATGGGGTGGTTCGCGCTGCTGGGCGCGCTGCTCGTGCGGCGTCAGTCGACCAGGCCGCACAGGTAGTGGTCGCGCAGCACCAGGTGCGCGCGTAGCGACTCCACGGCGGCGTCGTGCTCGGCCATCGTGAACGGGCGGTGCGGCTCGGCTTCGAGGTAGGGCCGGATCTGGGCGTCCCAGCGGTCGATCCGGTCGATCAGCACGTCGGGGTCGAGCGCTCGGTGGGTGTCGCGCACGGCGTCCTCGAAGCGGGCGGACCACTCGGGGTCGGCGAGGATCCCGTCGAGGTGTCCGGCGTGGCCGTGGTAGTCCTGCCGACGGAACGGGCTCCGGCGTGCCGCCCAGTAGTCGATGGCGTTGTCGAGGTCCCACGGAAGCAGCTGGAAGCCGCGCTCGGGGTGGTCGTACAGGAAGAAGTTGATCGAGCCCGCCCAGTACCCGTCGGACTGGTTGATCACGGCCTCGGCGGCCCAGAAGTGCAGGGCCTGCTCGATGTCGAACTGCTCCACGGTGCCCGCGAGGTCGTCGTCGACCTCGTACAGCGCGTTCAGCGCGGCGAGCCCGGCGTCGTCGTTCTGGTTCTCCCAGCGCTGCGACAGGAAGTCGAACTTGTACAGGGAGCCGATGGGCTCGTTCGGGAACTGGCGCTCGAGCAGCTCGTCGTCCACGAACTCGAGCTGCGTGTACGTGCCGTAGACCTCACCGTTGATGGAGAGCGACGCGTGGGTCGCGCAGGCGGCCGCGAACCCGGCATCGGTGAAGTACGACAGCGCAACGCGCTCGCGCAGCACGGAAGGATCGTAGGCCGGGGCGTCGAACGCGAGCTTGCGCACGCCGTGGAAGCGGCCGTCGCGGTCTTCCTGGTTGAAGGCGACGACGAACTGCATCTTGTCGGCCTGCCACGAGCAGCAGGGGTTCCCCTTGAGCCGGATCGAGGCATTCAGCACGCGCTCGTCGCCCATCCGGAAGCTCACGAGCGGATGCCAGGGCTTCACCTCGAGCCCGTCCCGCCGGCGCTGCTCCCAGTTGCGGTACTCGTCCAGCAGGGCCTCCCAGTGCTCGGGCGCGATCACGAGGCCGATCTCGCTCACGCGGTCGGGATCGAACAGATCCGGGCACGGGATCGCCGTGTGCGGCTCGCTCGCCTGCTTCTCGCACGTTCCACACCCGAGCAGGGCGAACCACACGACCATGGAGCAACCTACGAGACGATGGTGGGCTCCGCCACCCCGTACACAACGTGTGGCGGGACCCTCGTACGCAGCGTAAGGTCCGTCGCAGCAGCACGGACCGTATGGAGGACCCCATGAAGCGCGCTCTGCTTCCCCTGATGATGATCCTGGCGACGGGATGCCCGTCCGACGGCGAAGACACCGGCGAGACGAACCGCATCGACGACGTGCTCGCGCTCACGGGTGATGCCGCGAACGGCTCGTCGATCTACGCCTCCCGTTGCGTCTCGTGCCACGCAGCCGACGGCACGGGCGGCATCGGTCCGAGCCTCGTCGACTACGTCCCGGGCGCGTCCGACACCGACATCCTCGACGTGGTGATCGAGGGCGAAGGCACGATGCCGAGCGCCGGCGACCTGGAGGACCAGGAGCTCGCCGACCTGCTCGCGCACCTGAACGCCGAGTTCGGCTCGTAGTCCGCTCGGCCCTGGCCTACAGGAAGTAGTACGCCACGCCGAGCGCGATGCCGGCGTGGTACTGCCACCGCAGGTCGTAGTCCATCCCGATGAGCAGGCCGCCCGGCCCGATGTCGTACGTGGCGCGGTCGGTCGCGCTGTCGGGGTAGCTCGGAGCCGCCGAGCCCCGGAGCGAGAACGGGATGCGGATGTCGACCCCGTCGATGGGCAGCCGGCCCTCGAAGCCGATGCCGAAGAACAGGCGCTGGTACGAGCTCGAGTGCGCGGACAGCTGCCAGCCGAGCCCCGCTGGAGTCTCGAGCTCGATGTCCTTGTCGGGGAGGATGTTGTTCACGCCGATGAACAGGTTCGGGCTGACCGACGCGGACGGGATGCCGAGCTTGAGCATGATCGGGATGTGCCACGACGGCGTCTTCACCTCGAACGGGAAGTCGACGTTGTTCACGGTGTACTTCGAGCGGGCCTGATCGATGCTGCGGATGAAGTCGACCTCGATGCCCACGATGTCCTTCACGCGGAAGTCGAGCGACACGCCGCCGCCGGGCGAGAACCCGCCCCAGCCGGAGTACGGGAGCTCGCCGGCGAACCCGTCGATCGTGCGATCGGGCGGCTGCGTCATGAACGTTCCGCCCGCGTTGAAGAACCCGCCGACCCCGAGCGCGACGGGGCGCTCACCGGGTGGAGCGACGTTCTGTGCGAGGGCGGGTGCGACGACCATCCAGAGCATGGAGACCTCCGAGCGCCCCGTCTAACCGCCTGAGCGCCCCGCGAGCTTGCCCGCCTCGCTGCGCATCCGCTCGACGAGCGCGGTGTGTCGTGTGCCCGTGGACGGCCCGAGGAACCCGACATGGGCGGCCTGCACGGTGCCATCGGCGCGGACGAACAGCGTGGTGGGCCACGCGGGCACGGGGTCGAGGAACGGAGGGGCGGCGTCGAGGCGGTACATCGCGTGCGACACCCCATGACGGTCGTTGAACCGCTGGATCTGCCGGTCGGCCTTTCCGGGCGGTGCGCCGGCCTCCCACGACAGCCCGAGCACGACGACCTCCGGGAAGTCCCGCGCCAGCGCTTCGATCACGGGCGCAGCATCGTTGCAGTTCGGACACCAGCTGCCCGTGAGGTGCACGATCCGCGGGCGGTCCGTCGGGAGCGGCTCGGTGGCCCCCCCGATGCGCGGGAGCGACAGCCCGGTGAAGTCGACCGACGCGAGGTCAAGGTCGTTCCAGCCGTCGAGGTCGGCCTGCTCCTCGGTCTCGACCAGCGGCTTCCCGTCGGCGTCGCGGCTCCACACCGTGCCGACCATGCGCCCGGCGTCGTCGGGGGCGAGCTTCACGAGGAAGGCATGGCTGCCGTCGAACCCCGAGAGCTCGAGGCCTTCGGGCGTCCACCCGCCCTCCAGCGGCCCCCAGTCCCCCGTGGGCGCGCTGACCGACGCGTACGTGCGCCCCTCGTGCTCGCGGGTCTCGAGGAGCACGGTGCTCTTCCCGTCGACCTGGAGCGACAGGGTGGCGGGCGCCCCCTCGGGAGGCGCGATCCACACGGGCTCCAGGGCCCGGGAGGCCTCGAACGGCAGGTGGTGCCACTCGCCGGACCGCTGGAAGTCGTACTGACCGAGCAGCGTGTCGCCCCCCTCGCCGATCGTGGCGGTGAGGCTGCCGAGGTACGGGGGGAACCGGACCGAGAGCGTGTTGGCCTCGCACTGGGCGAACGCCTCGATCTCCTGACCGGCCACCATCAGCGTGGTGCGACACCCGGAGTCGACGCGCATCCGGAAGCGGAGCGGGCCCCCCTGCGTGGCGAAGCGGCCTTCCCAGTCGCCGAGCTGGATGCCGAACGGGCCCGTTCCGGCGAGCGATTCACCCGGCGAGGGCGCGACGGTGCCGTCTACGCCGGGCTCGGGGACGGGCGACACCACGGACTCCGGAGCGGGAGCCGTGGTGCAGGCGAACAGGAGGCCGAGTGCGAGCATGGGAGCACGCTAACTCGGGCGAGCATGGCAAACGCGCTCTCCGCCCCTCACGCCCAGAGGAACGTGTAGGTGAGCCAGCCGAGCAGCAGGTTGACGCCGAACGACAGGAACATGTGGATGCCCGCCACACCGATGGCGGCCGGCGCGGTGAACCGGAGACCGCGCTTGTAGACCGAGCCCGTGACGAGGAGCTGGAGGCACAGACCGAGGGCCCACGAGACCCAGCTGCTGATGAACAGGGAGACGAACAGGCCGAGCGTGAGGCTCCACACGGTGACCGCGCAGAACCCGAACAGCCCGCCGACCCAGGAGACCCACATGGCGCGGGTGAATCGCGGCGCTTCCTCTCCGGCGAGCACCGAGGCGATCTGCAGCGAGAAACCGTGCCACAGGGCGGCGATCACGAAAGGAACGATCAGCGACAGGATCCAGGTCGTCACGGGCACCTCCGGTGTGCCAGACAATCGCTGGCCCTATGGGTTCCTTACATCGCCGATCATTATTTCACACCTCAGAGCTCGGTGATGTCGTCGCCAGCGGCGATCTTCCGGGCGAGCTCGCGAACCGACCGGTCGCGGTGGGACCGCAGCTTCACGGCCCGCGCCGTGACGTCGTGCCCCGGCCGATGGGCGAGCATGCGGAGGGCCGCCCGTGTGGCGGGAACGGACGGACGGCGCAGGTGGAACTTCCACCACGGCTGATCGAGGGGGGCGAGCAGGTCGAGCAGCGGCTCGGCCGTCCACCGGGGATGGGCCGCGAGCAGCCGCTTGAGCTCCGACAGCCGGGTGTGCCAGTCGGCACGGGAGAGGAACGCGCGCAGCTCCGCGTCGGCGGACGCGACCGCCTTGCTGTCGACCGGCTCGGGAGCCTCGAGGAAGGCGAGCTGATCGTACGACGCGTGCGCGCGGGGCGGGATGCGCAGGCGAGCCATGTGGATCGGGTGCACGTTCGTGTCGGCCCACGCGACGAGGTCGACCGGGGTGGGCAGGAGCTCGGAGAGTCGCGTGACGACCTCGGCCATGGTCGGCCGCTTGTGAGCGTCGTACGCACACATCCATCGGACGAGCTCCTCGGCCGGGCCCGGATCCTCCCCCTGGCGCTGGAGCTCCTTGCGCATCCAGCTCATCTGCTCCGACAGCCCGCTCGCGTGGCCGATCCGCTGACGGGACAGCACCGGGAGATGGCCCGTGAGCATGAAGAACAGGCAGATGCCGAGCGCGTACACGTCGATGCACGGCTGGTCGTGCAGGCCTTCGGGCGCGACGTACCCGGCGGTGCCCTGCAGGCTGACGAGGGTGTCGGCCTCACGCCCGTCGAACTCGGCCTTCGCGAGCCCGTAGTCGAGGATCTTCACGTCGCCGCGGATGCTGATGAGCACGTTCGACAGGTTCAGGTCGCGGTGGACGAGGTTGAGCGCCTTCCCGCGGAACTCCAGGTGGTACGCGTAGTCTGCGGCGATCGCGATGCGCCTGGCGATCTCGAACGACACGGGCACCGGGATCCGGCCGAGCTTGCGCACGACTGCAGCGAGCGTGGGCCCCTCGACCCACTCCATCACCAGCACCTCGCGGTCGTCGATGGTGAACTGCTCATGCAGCTTCACGATGAACGGGTGATCGAAGGCCTTGAGGAGCACGCCCTCGTCGCGAACGCGCTTCGCCTCGACGCTCTCGCCATCGAACTCGAGCCGGAGCACCTTCAGCGCGACTGGCGCCGCCGCCGGAGTACGGGGGTCGCGGGCGAGGCACACCGTGGCGTGGGCGCCCCCGCCAGGAATCTCCAGGATCTCGAAACGACGGTCGCTCACGGGCCTGAGCTAACCGCGTAGCTCCATCAGGTCTGTATCCGAGGCGATCCGGTGGTCGAGCTCGGTGGCGAACGCCTGCGGAAACCGGGTTCGAACGGTGTCGAGCAGCTCTGCGGCTTCGTCGCGGTCGCCGAGCGCGAGCAGGGCCGCCAGCACGTTGCCCACGTTCTCGGGCGTGCGCTGGCGCTCGAACGCATGGGTGAACCAGTCGAGCGCGACCTCGTAGCGACCCATGAGGAAGGCCACGACACCGCGGTGGCGGTCTGCGCTGGCGAGGCGGTCTTCGAGGTCGGGCCCTCCGGCCTCGAGCGCGGTGAACTCCTGGAGGGCCGCCAGCCGGCTCGCCTCGGCGAGGTCGCGCACACCGGGGCTCGCCGCGATGACCTGGAGAGCGGACAGGAGCGTGATGTCGTCGAGCCTGCCGGCTTCGTGCAGCGCATGCGCGCGAGCCCGCGCGGCGGCCGCACCCTCTTCGGACAGCACCCGCGTGATCTCCCCGGCAGCAACGCGTGCGGCGGCGGGCACCCGGTCGACGGGCACGAGATAGTCCTGTCCACTCTGGACCGCGTGGTGCAGGCGGTCCAGGATTCGCTCGTAGGGCATCATGGGTCAGTCCTCGAAGGCGGCGACCGCCCTCGCCTGCTGTTGCAGCCAGACCTCGTGAGCCATCTGATCGCCACGGGAGAGACTGTCGATCCGGTCGCGGATCCGCTTGACCCGCTGGGTGACCGCGGCCCGGGAGACCCCGGAGCGCCGGGCGTACTCGGCCTTGCTGCCCGCACGCAGCAGCTCGAGCAGGTACACCTGGTCTTTCTCTTCGAGCGGGCTCTCGCCGAGCACCTCGACCGCATCGGCCGAGACCGGGGCCTCGCCCGTCCACCGGTCCATCCCGTCGACCCCGGCGGTCTCGAGCGCCACGCGCTCGCGCTCGTGGGTGCGGACGACGCGCCAGACCGCGCGATCGGAGATGGTGCGGACGAAGGCGAGCAGCTCGGGGAGCGAGCCCCCGCGGAAGCTCGCCAGGCTGCCCTTCATGAGCTGGAGGAGGACTTCGCCGACGATCTCCTCCTGCTCGCTGTTGCCGAGACGCGCGCTGGCACCGGTGCGACGGACCCGTCGGACGACGTAGTCGAAGAGCACCTGGTACAGCGCTGCTGCTTCGGGAGAGTGACGATTGGCGCTGATTCGCGCGAGCTGTTCGCGGAATTCGTCGCCCGTCGGCATCTCCATCGGCGCGGCTCCCGCCGCTGTGTAGGTGGAATGCGCCATCTCAGAGCCCGTTCGAGATCTTCTTGGACCACTCGAGATCGACGTTGAGCACCGAGGGCTGCTCATCGTCCTTCTTCGTGTCGTCTTTCTTGTTCGAGCGCTGCGTGGACACGATCTCCGTGCTCGGAGGCGAGACCTTGGGAACCGCGTCGATGTCCATCTGACCGGTGATGGACATCATCCAAACCATGAGTGACTCAATGAAGGTCATGGGACGCCTCCGAACGCAGAGCGGCGAGATCGGGGTCTCGCGAGATGGAATCGTTGAGTTGTTCGACGAGGGCGCGAGGGAAGGCTCCGCGCACCTGCCCGAGCAGGGACGCCGCCTCTTCCGCCTCACCCATGGCGAGGAGCGTACAGAGGACGTTGCCCACGTTCTCTGCCGTGCGCTGGCGCTCGAGCGCCCGCGCGAAGTAGTCGAGGGCGACCTCGTGGTGCCCCTTCAGGAACGCGAGCACGCCGCGATGGCGGTCGACCGAGGCGAGGTTCGCCTGGAGGTTGGGGCCTCCGAGGTCGAGCGCGGCGTACTCCTGCTCGCCGACGAGCCGGGCCGCCTCTTCGTAGTCGCGCACCCGCGGGTGGCAGGCGATCACGTGGAGGGCCGACAGGCGCATCACGGGGTCGAAGTGGCCACGCCCGGCGAGCCGATCGACGAGCGCACGCACCACACCAGGATCGAAGTCGGGCTGCTGGATGGCCTTCTGGAAGGCCTCCGCCGCCGCACGCTGGCTCGCATCGACGTGATCGACGGGAGTGAAGTACGCACTCTCGTCGACGGTCTGCAGAATGCGAGAGAAGAGCTGCTGGAAATCCATGACACCAACCCGGAACAGCCAGTCAGTTGGAACGTACCGGCCGCTGTTAACGCCGGTGCAAAAAAAGATGCAGAAAACCTCCGTTGGTGATCACGGAGGGGGCTCGAGCGCGGCGATCCAGGCACCCAGCACCTCGCGGAACACCGCCATGCGCTCCGTGCCCACAGCCCTCTCGACCTCCCGCTCGACCGACTCGAGCATCGCGAGCCCCTGGGCGATGGCGGACAGCCCGTCGGGACGGAACCGGAGGAGGCGTGCACGGCGGTCGGCGGGGTCGACCACCTGCTCGACCAGGCCCCACTCCACGAGCTCCGTCACCAGCGGGTGGATCGCCTGCTTCGTCACACCGAGCCGCTCTGCGAGCACGGACGCGCGCACCCCGCTGAAGTCGAGGTGCGGGAACAGCCTCGTGTGCGCGGGCCTCACGGGCGGTGCTCCCGGGATCTCCGCCAGCCGGGCGAGGGCGCGCTCATCGAGCAGACGGGCGGCACGCAGCAGGAGCTGGCCCGTGCTGGCAGAGGCGAGCGCGGCGAGCTGGGCGTCGGGATCGGACATCGGTGGCTCCAGAGGTCAAGCATACTTGACGGTCGGGCCGAGGGAGCGCATAGTCAATCATGCTTGACTATATGGAGGCACCGTGAACGAGCTCCGCAGAGACGCCACCTGGCCGTGGCCCACTCGCGATCACGCCGATCCCGACGGGCGGATGGCAGTCACCGAGGTGGGGTCGGGGCGCCCGATCCTGTTCGTTCACGGCACCCCCACCTGGTCGATCGACTGGCGGCACCTCGTGGCCGACCTGTCGCGCGATCACCGGTGCATCGCGGTCGACCACCTCGGGTTCGGGGCCTCGGAGCGTCCGGACGGCGTCGGGTACCGCCCGGAGGACCATGCCGCGCGGTTCTCCCGCTTCGCCGACTCCCTCGACCTGTCGGACGCCACCGTCGTCGTGCACGACTTCGGAGGCCCGATCGCCCTCCCCTGGGTGCTCGCGAACCGCGACCGCGTGCGCCGGTTGGTGCTGCTCAACACGTGGGCGTGGCCGTTCCGCACCCGGAGCACGCGGTTCGTCGCGTGGGTGCTGGGCTCTCCGCTCGGTCGCGTGCTGTACCGCTGGGCGAACCTCTCGCTCCGCGTGATCGCGCCGGGGGCGTGGGCCGACCGGAGCAAGCTCACGCCGGAGCTCCAGGCACAGCTGCTGGCTCCGTTCGCGAACCGGAGCTCGCGCGACGTGCTGTGGGCGCTCGCGCACTCGATGCTGGCCTCCGAGCCGTTCTGGGCGCACCTGGAGCAGCAGCTCCCCTCCCTCCGCGGCCTCGCGATCGACCTCATCTGGGGCACGCGCGACCCCGCGTTCGGCCCGCCCGACCTCGCGAGCTGGCAGCAGCACCTGCCTCACGCCCGCACGCTGGAGCTCCCGGTGGGCCACTGGCCGCACGAGGAGGACCCCGACGCCGTGATCGCGCGCCTGCGCGCTCAGCCGACCGAGAATCCGCCGTCGACGTAGAACGTCTGCCCGGTGACGTACCGGCTCTCGTCGGACGCGAGGAACACCGCGACCCCAGCCACCTCGTCGGGCTCCCCCACCCGCTTGAGCGCCGTGCGGCCCTGCACCATCGCGAGCAGCTGCGGGTTCGACGTGATGGCCGCCGCGAGCTTGGTGTCGATGATGCCCGGCGCGATGGCGTTCACGCGGATGCCCGCCTCGCCGAGCTCGAACGCGAGGGTCTGAGCCATCGAGATGAGCGCGGCCTTCGTCATGCCGTACACGCCCTGGAACGGCGCGGCATGGCGCCCGAGGATCGAGCTCGTGAGGATGACCGAGCCGGTCGCGCCGAGGTCGAAGCGGTGCTTGCAGTACGCCCGCGTGAGCGCGAACGGGCCCTTCACGTTCACCTCGAACGTCTTGTCCCACGCGCCCCACTCCGTGCCGAGCATCGGACCGAAGTAGGGGTTCGTGCCGGCATTGTTCACGAGCACGTCGATCGGGCCCTCGGCCGCGAGCTCCGCGAAGAACGGCTCGAGCGCGTCGATCTGCCCGACGTGCAGGGCTCGCCCGGACACGTCTGCACCGGGGTGGGCGGCCTGCAACCGCGCAACGGCCGCATCCACGCCCTCCTGCTTGCGCGAGCACACGATCACCGCGGCCCCCTCGGCCAGCATCGCACCTGCCATCGCTTCACCGATGCCCCGGGTTCCCCCGGTGATCAGCACCCGTCGCCCTTCCAGCCTCACAGCACCCCTCCGAGGAACACGCCCAACATCCCGGCCACCACGACCATCCCGAACACGAACACCAGCACGAACACGAACAGCACGGCCACGATGGCCCACATCCACAGCGGGGTGCCAGCGGGCCGGGCCACGGCTTCGGTCTCTCGCGTGGTGGGGTCGCGCGCATCGGCGTTCCCTTCGACCAGCACGCGCCCGCTCAGCCCCTCGTCGTCTTCGACCGGCTTCACCGCGTGGCGCAGGCGCGGGATCTCGTGCTCGGCCCAGTCGCGGAGCAGCGGCCCCTTCACCTCGCGCAGCAGCTCGCCGCACCGACGCTCGACATCGCGCCCGCTCGGCCGTTTCTCGGCGGAGAACGAGAGCATGTCGCGCAGCAGGTCCGCGACGTTCGCGTTCGGCTCCGGGACCTGCGCCTTCAGGATGCTGATCTGGCGATCGACCTGCTCCTCCTGCTTCGTGCGCGACAGCTGGGTCTGCCCGAACCGCGTGCCGCACAGCACCTCCCACAGGAGCACGCCGAGCGAGTAGATGTCGCCGCCCGCGGTGTCTTCGCCCTCCAGGCGCTCGGGCGACATGTAGCCCATGGATCCGAAGCGCACGGACCGCGTCTCGGCTTCGCGCAGATCGAAGTCGGCCCGCGCCACGCCGAAGTCGAGCACCTTCACCTCGCCGGCCGTGGTGACGGTGATGTTCCCGGGCTTGATGTCCCGGTGCAGGAGCCGCAGCGGCCGGCCGTCGGGGCCATCCGTGTGGTACGCGACGTGGAGCGCGCCCGCGACCTCGCTGACGATGCCGATGGCCACGGTGGGCGGGAGCTTCCCGTGCCCGCGCAGGATCTTGTTCAGGTCGAGGCCGTCGATGAACTCCATCACGACGGTCCACCGGCCGTTGAGCTTCACGAGCCCGTCGACGTGGACCACCGCGCGATGCCGGATGAGCCCGAGGATCCGGGCCTCGTCGCGCTGCCGCTGCGCGACGTCCTGCGCGTCGTCGAGGTTCACGTGCAGCACCTTCAGCGCGACCTTCTTGGAGAACCCCCCCTCCCCCAGCAGGCGCGCCTCGTACACGGTGCCGAAGCCGCCCTTCCCGACAGGCGCACGGACCTCGTATTGGCGGCGTTCTTCTTCCAAGCAGACTCTCGATACCGGAGCACGGTACACCACGGCTCGAACCCGCGCGACACGCCAGGCTTCTGGCATCATGCGTCGCAGGAGGGTCGATGGGCGTCGTTCGGATCGCGAACTGCAGTGGGTACTACGGAGACCGCCTCTCCGCGGCACGGGAGATGGTGGAGGGCGGCCCGATCGACGTGCTCACCGGAGACTGGCTGGCCGAGCTGACGATGCTGATCCTGGCGATGGACCAGCTGCGCTCGCCCGAGGGCGGCTACGCGCGCACCTTCGTCCGCCAGATGGAGGACGTGCTGCCCACGGCGCTCGAGCGCGGCATCCGTATCGTGAGCAACGCGGGCGGGCTGAACCCGAACGGGCTGGCGGCCGCGGTGGAGGCGAGCGCGAAGAAGCTGGGGGTGTCCCCCCGGATCGCCGTGGTCACCGGCGACGACCTCCGCGCTCGGCTCATGGACTGGCAGAAGGCCGGCCGGCCGCTGCTCCACGCCGACACGGGGGAGCCGCTGACGAAGGGTCAGCCGCTCACGGCGAACGTGTACCTCGGGTGCCGCGCGGTCGCCGAGGCCCTCGAGCGCGGCGCAGACATCGTGATCACGGGGCGGGTGACGGATGCGGCCGTCGTCATGGGTCCCGCAGCCTGGCACCACGGCTGGGGGCCCACGGACGTGGACGCCCTGGCGGGTGCGCTCGTCGCCGGCCACGTCATCGAGTGCGGCTGTCAGGCGACCGGGGGGAACTTCAGCTTCTGGGACGAGCTGCCCGCGGGCACGCCGGGGTTCCCCATCGCGGAGATCTCCGCCGACGGGAGCTCCGTGATCACGAAGCATCCCGGCACGGGTGGCGCCGTCACGGCCGAGACGGTCACCGCGCAGCTCCTCTACGAGATCGGAGCGCCCGAGTACGTCTCGCCCGACGCGATCGCGCACTTCGACACGATCGAGCTCACCTCGGACGGGCCCGACCGCGTGCGGATCTCCGGAGTGGTCGGCAGCCCGCCGCCCCCGACGCTGAAGCTCGGCATCACGGTGGCGACCGGGCACCGCAACGAGCTGACGGCCCTGATCGGCGGGACGGACGCCGAGCGGAAGGCGCGCCACCTCGAAGCCGAGGCGTGGGCGGCGGTGGGGGGGCGCGAGCAGTTCGAGTCCGCGCGCTCCGATCTGTTCCTCGCCCGCTCCGACGATCCCGAGACGCCCGGAGATGCGCTGTCGTTCCTCACGTTCTCGGTTCGCGACCCCGACGCGAGGAAGGTGGGCACGAAGTTCACGGCACCGCTCGTCGAGCTCGCCCTCTCGAGCATCCCCGGCCTCACGTTCACCACGGGTCCCCAGAAGCCCCGTCCGATCGGGGTGTTCTGGCCCACGCTCGTGCCGCGCGACGACGTCGCGATGCAGGTGACCTTCGAAGGCCAGACGTTCGACGTGGCCCACCCGCCGAGCGGTCCCCTCCGGCACCACCGGGCTCCGGGGAGCCCGCAGGAGAACGCCACGTACACCGAGCCCGTGCGGCTCGGCGACCGCTGCGGCGCGCGCTCGGGCGACAAGGGTGGGCACGCGAACGTCGGCGTGTGGGTGCGCGAGCCGGCCCACTACGACTGGCTCGTCCGCACCCTCACGGTCGAACGGGTGCGAGACTGGCTGGCCCCTTCGGGGTTCGACGGCGAGATCGAGCGCTGGGAGCTGCCGAACCTGTCGTCCGTGAACTTCCTGATCCACGGCTGGCTCGACCGCGGGGTGGCGTCGAACCTCGCACCCGACCCGCAGGCGAAGTGCCTGGGCGAGTTCTTCCGGTCGAAGCGCCTCCCGGGCTGACCGCCCCGGGCTTCGGTCCTACTTCGGGGGACCGGGCGGCGCCGGCGGGACCTCGATGCACACCAGGTGCCGGTACAGGCGCCGGGTCTCCTTCTCGTTCGCCGCTTCGTACGAAGTGGCGGCCGGCACGGAGAACCCGGCGACCTCGAAGCCGGTCGGGCAGCAGCTGGCGTCGGCCTTCCACTTGCCGTTGCTCTCCTCGACGCAGTTCGAGAGCCCGTTCGGGTGCATGTAGAGCTCGACGACCGCGCGCGGCGCGGCGGTGACGGGAGGCTGGCAGCCGAGCAGGAACAGCGGGAGAGCAGCGACGAGACCACGCACGGGAAGACCTCCGGAGATTCAGTCGGCGCCTTCTAACAGCGGACGGTCGGCGGGGAAGGTACGGGTCTCCTTCACGGTGAGCGCCGCGCCGTCGACTGTGCACACGGCGTGCTCCGGCTTCACCGTGTACAGCCCGCCGAGCGTCTCTCCATGACCGAGCTTCACGGGGCTCGTGGCGAGCAGTCGCTCCTGGCGCTCGCCGTCGTCGCTGTCGCTGTACACCACCGTGATCCCGTCGATCTCGGCCGGGAGCCCCGAGATCCGGAAGCGCGCGCCCGCCCCGTCGCGCACGACCTCCGCCTTCAGCGGCGCAGGCTCGCCATGGGCCGGGAACACGGTGCCATCGAGCCCGATCCCCCACTGCATCGCCGGCACCTTCGACACGCAGTCCTGGCTCGGGATGCTCTCCGTACGGACCCAGATCTCGAGGTGATCGGCCTTGATCCAGGAGCTCGCCTTCTCGACCCAGGTGTCGTCGCCCACCTCCACCACGAGGTCGGAGCCGATGCGGGCCGCCGACAACCCTGCGTCGCCGGCCTCTCCGGGCCCTCCGTGCGCGAACGGACCCGTGGACGCGTCGATCCGGAGGGCACACTTCCCGAGCCCCGTGGTCTTCCAGGCATACCCGGGAACCTCGGCCACCGCCGGGATCAGGACCGACGCGACGTCCTCGGTCGTCCCGTCTTCCGATCCACAGCGCTGGAACGACTCGGTGAGCATTCCGGAGAACGTCGCCCAGCTCCACGAGCGGTCGGACCCGAGCATCCCCATGAACAGGCCCTGGCTGCCCTCGGACAGCAGGCGGGGAGGCTCGAGCTGCAGCTCGCGTCGCGTGCCCCACTTCCACGCGCTCCCGCCGAGCTGGGAGTGCTCGATCACCCCGTCCTTCACCGTGACGGTGTCCTCCCCCACCATCGACGCGCCGTAGCCGTCGTTGCACAGCCTCACGATGGTGCGCTCGGGCCCCTTGGTGGGCTTCCACACGTAGGCGTGCCGCGTGCACTCGCCCGGCGAGCTCGGGTACTCCCAGTCGCCCTCGAGATCCTTCACGTTCGCGACGTGCACCACCTCGCCCCCGGTGGTCTTCGTGGTCTCGACGACCGTGCACGGATCGAAGCCCGTGCACGGGTCGGCGAAGGCGGGCGTCAGGATCGCAGCGAGCACGTCAGCTCCGGAGCGCGCTCACGAGCGACGCCATGGAGTCCTTGGCGTCGCCGAACAGCATGCGCGTGTGCGGGTGGAAGAACAGCGGATTCTCGACACCTGCATAGCCCACGCTCATCCCCCGCTTCAGCACGACGCAGGTCTCGGACTTCCAGCTCTCCAGCACGGGCATGCCGTAGATGGGCGACGCCGGATCGTCGAGCGCACCGGGGTTCACGATGTCGTTCGCGCCGATCACGAGCGCCACGTCGGTGTCTTCGAAGTCCTCGTTGATCTCGTCCATCTCGAGCACGATGTCGTACGGCACCCCCGCCTCGGCGAGCAGCACGTTCATGTGCCCGGGCAGGCGCCCGGCGACCGGGTGGATGGCGAACCGCACGTTCTTGCCGTTCGCACGGAGCAGCTCGGCGAAGTCGTGGACCGCGTGCTGGGCCTGCGCGACCGCCATGCCGTAGCCCGGGATGACGACGATGTTCCGTGACTCGCGCAGGCGGTGCGCGAGCTCGTCGATCTCGATGGGCTCCACTTCACCCTGAGGCCCCGTGGAGGCCTGTGCAGCGGGTGCTTCGGCGCCGAACCCCCCGAAGACCACGTTCCAGATGGACCGGTTCATCGCTTCGCACATGATGTACGACAGGATGGCGCCCGACGACCCGACGAGCGCGCCCGTGACGATGAGCAGGTCGTTGCCGAGCATGAAGCCCGCCGCGGCGGCCGTCCAGCCGGAGTAGCTGTTGAGCAGCGACACCACGACCGGCATGTCGGCACCGCCGATGGCGAGCACGAGGTGGGCCCCGAGCACGGAGGCGATGACGGTCATCAGCACGAGCACCGTGAGCCCGAAGGTCTCGCCGCTCACGGTGAACGGGATGAGCAGCGCCACGATGGCGAGCGCCGCGCCGGCGTTCCACAGGTGGCGGTTCGGGATCAGGAGCGGCTTGCCGCCCATGCGCCCGGACAGCTTCGCCCACGCGACCACGGAGCCCGTGAACGTGATGGCCCCGATGGCGACATCCAGGAAGATCTCGATGTCGTGGATGAGCTTCTCGACCCCGAACAGCTCGTGTGCGGGCGCCAGGAAGGTGCTGTACCCGACGAGCACGGCCGCGAGCCCGACGAAGCTGTGGAGCAGCGCCACCAGCTCGGGCATGGCGGTCATCGCGACGCGGGAGGCCAGCAGAGCGCCGATACCGGCCCCGATGAGCGTGGCGCCGAACAGCACGCCGTACTCGGCGACGTCGGGGTGGAACAGCGTGACGAGCAGGGCCACGCCCATCCCGAAGATGCCGAAGTAGTTCCCGCGGCGCGCGGTCTCCTGGTTCGACAGGCCCGCCAGCGACAGGATGAACAGCGCGGCGGCGACCAGATACGCGACGGTGAGCAGGTTCCCCATCACGCCCTCCGGAACATGGCGAGCATGCGCTCGGTGACGAGGAACCCGCCCGCGATGTTGATCGACGCGAGCAGGATGGCGACGGCGGCCAGCCAGGTGGCCGCGGTGTCGCGGTTCGCGCCCGCCTGGAGGAACCCGCCGATCACGATGATGCCGGAGATGGCGTTCGTGACGCTCATCAGCGGCGTGTGCAGGGCCGGCGTGACGCTCCACACCACCTGCCAGCCGATGAAGCACGAGAGCACGAAGACCGTGAAGTGCTGCACGAACGCGTCGGGCGCGAACAGCCCGATGACGACGGCCAGGATCGCCGCCACCCCCGCGAGACCCCAGCGGGCATTGGCCGGCAGCGCGATCTCGTTCTTCGGGGGCTTCACCATCGGCGCGGGCATGGGGGTGGCGCCCGGTGGCGGCACGGGGTGCGGCTCGGGTGGGGGTGCCGGCGGCAGCACCTCGCCGTCGTGGGCCACGAGGGCCCCGCGCACCACCTCGTCGTCGAGATCGACCACGAACTCCGCCCCTCCGCCCATGTCGGACAGCAGGTGCACCACGTTCCGCGAGAAGAACTGGCTCGCGTGCGCGGCGAGCCGGCTCGTGAGGTCGGTGTAGCCGACGACCGAGATCCCCTTGTGCTGGATGACCTGGTCGGGGACCGTGAGGTCGCAGTTGCCGCCTTGGGCCGCGGCCAGGTCGACCACCACACCACCAGTCGGCATGAGCTCGACCATGTCGGTGAGCCACAGCTTCGGCGCGGGCTTGCCGGGGATGAGCGCGGTGGTGACGACGATGTCGGTGTGGGGGGCGTGCTCGCGGAACAGCGCCATCTCGGCGTCGATGAACTCCTGCGACATCACCTTGGCGTACCCGCCCGCGCCGTCGCCCGATTCCTTCACCGAGACCTCGAGGAACCGCGCGCCCATCGACTGCACCTGCTCGCGGACCGCAGCGCGGGTGTCGAACGCATACACCTCGGCGCCCATGCTGCGAGCGGCGCCGATCGCGGCGAGGCCCGCCACACCGGCCCCGATCACGAGCACCCGCGCCGGGCGCGTCTTGCCGGCGGCCGTGATCTGGCCCCCCATGAACCGGGGGAGCACCGTGGCGGCCTCGATCACCG
>JAWKRP010000039.1:0-67551 GCA_041389565.1 Myxococcota bacterium | reverse complement strand
CCCATGCCGCCCGCTCCCAGGGGCTCGAGGTGTTCCCAGGCGTCCACCGCCCCTCCGCCGCTGCCCCTATACTCGCCGGGTCTGGGAGGCCCATTGGACTGGAGCCCCGTCGCTGCGCATCTCGGCGCGCGCATCGTCGCCGAGAAGCCCCTGAAGGGCGGGGTCTCCGCGGAGGTCGCTGCGCTGGACCTCGGGTGGCCGGACGGATCCACGCGGCGCGTCGTGGCGCGCAGGAACCCCGACCACCCCGAGAAGCGTGACCCCTCGGAGGTGGCAGGGGTGGAGCACGCCATCCTCGCCGCCCTGCACGCTCGCGGGTTCCCGGTCCCCGAGCCCCTGGCGCGGCTCGACGAGCCCTCGTGCCTCGTGATGGCGCACGTCGACGGCACGATGGCGCCCTCCGACCCACTCGAGGCCGCCCGACGGATGGGCGCGATGCT
The DNA here is from genome assembly GCA_041389565.1 of Myxococcota bacterium. Classification (GTDB taxonomy): domain Bacteria; phylum Myxococcota_A; class UBA796; order UBA796; genus JACKEQ01. Next base: position 67,111 of record JAWKRP010000039.1, on the reverse strand, counting down.
GGCCCGCATCCACGCCGTGCCACCCGACTCGATCGCCACCGGGCTCCCCGAACGCGAGGCGCCCGCGGAGGGGATCCGGTCGTGGCTCCCGGAGTCCCTGCTCACGGAGCGCGTCCGCGCGGCGGTCGATCGCCCGCTGCCCGACCGCACACCCGCTCTCCTCCACGGCGACTTCTGGCCGGGCAACCTGCTGTGGCGCGACGGTCACGTGGTCGCCGTGCTCGACTGGGAGGATGCCGCGGTGGGCGACCGCCTGTCCGACCTCGCCGCCGCGCGCTGCGAGCTCCGGTGTGCCTGGGGAGACGGGGCCGTCCGCGAGCTCACCGCCGAATACGTGCGCCACGCCGGTCCCGATCTCGAGGGGCTCGCGATCTGGGACGTGTACGTGGCCTCCGCCGCGCTCCAGTGGATGGGCTCGTGGGGCCTCGAGCCCGAGGTGCTGGCGAAGCGCGAGCGGGGCACCACGGCGTTCCTGCACGAGGCGCTGGCGCGGATCGGCTAGCTCCGCAGAGCGTCGATCGGCTCGAGCCGTGCCGCCCGTCGCGCGGGCATCCACCCGAAGAACACGCCCATCAGTGCGGAGAAGCCCACGCTGCCGAGCACGATCACGGGGTCGACCACGAAGGGCACGTCGAGCGCGAGCGATCCGAGGGCCGTGATCGCGACGCCGAGGGTCGCGCCCAGCACCCCGCCGAGGGCCGCGAGCACGGTGGCCTCCGTCAGGAACTGCAGCATCACGTCGCCCTCCAGGGCTCCGATCGACATCCGGATGCCGATCTCGCGGGTCCGCTCGGTCACCGACACCAGCATGATGTTCATGATGCCGATGCCGCCCACCACCAGGCTCACGCCCGCCACGGCGGCCAGGAAGCCGGTGAGGACCGTCGTGATGCCCGACAGCATCGACGCCATCTCCCGCGTGTCGCGCACCGTGAAGTCCACGGTGTCGTCGGAGCGCACGTGCCGGAGGTCGCGCAGCGTCGCGTCGAGCGACAGCAGGGCGAGGTCGGTGTTCGCCGCGTCGTCCACCGACACGAAGATGGTGTTGATGTCGGTCGAGCCCACCAGTCGCCGCTGGACGAGGGCCAGGGGCGCCAGCACGAGGTCGTCCTGGTCCATGCCCATCGTGTTCTCGCCCTTCGCTCCGAGCAGGCCGATCACGGTGCAGCTCGCCTTCCCGATGCGCACGTCGGCTCCGATCGGGTCCGCATCGCCGAACAGCTCGGTGCGAACGGTGTCCCCGAGCAGGCACACCGTGGCGCCCGCGAGCGCCTCGCCGTCCGTGAAGCTGCGCCCCTCCGACACCGTCCAGCCGGTCGCGATCAGGTAGTCGTCGGTCGAGCCCGTCACGGTGGTGTCGTACGAGACCGTGCCGTACGCGGCGGTCACCGAGGTCCCCGACGTGGGCGCGACGGCCTGCAGGTGCGGCACCTCGCGCGCGATCCGCTCGACGTCGCCGCGCTGGAAGGGGCGCGCGGAGCTCCGGGCCTGCGGTCCGCGGTGCACGCCCGACTCCACGAGCAGCAGGTTCGTGCCCATGGACGACAGGTCTTCTTCGATCGACGCGCTCGCGCCGCGCCCGATGCCGACCATCGCGATGACCGCAGCGACCCCGATGAGGATGCCGAGCGAGGTGAGCAGCGAGCGGCTCCAGTTGCGGCGCAGCTCGACGAGAGCGAGCGAGAAGGCGTTCATCAGGCGGGACATGGCAGGCTCCGTGCGGCGGTGCGCTCCTCGCGCTCGATGATCCCGTCGCGGAAGTGGAGGATCCGGTGGGTGTACGCGGCCATGTCGGGCTCGTGCGTCACCATCACGATGGTCTGGCCGCGGCTGCGGTTGAGCGAGACGAGCAGCCGCATCACGTCCTCGCTGCGCGGGGTGTCGAGGTTGCCGGTCGGCTCGTCGGCGAACAGCACGCTCGGCTCGGTCACGAGCGCACGCGCGATGGCCACCCGCTGCTGCTGTCCACCGGACAGCATGTTCGGGAGGTGGTCGGCGCGGTCGGCCAGCCCCACCTCGTCGAGCGCTTCGAGGGCGCGGCGCCGGCGCTCGGTCGACGCGACTCCCCGGTAGAGCAGCGGCAGCTCCACGTTCTCGAGGGCCGTGCTGCGATCGAGCAGGTTGAAGCCCTGGAACACGAACCCGATCCACGCGCGTCGAAGCCGGGCGCGCTCGGTGCGGTCGAGCTCGGTGACCTCAATGCCGCGGAACCGGTACGAGCCGGACGTCGGCGCGTCGAGGCAGCCGAGCGTGTTGAGCGCGGTGGACTTCCCGGACCCCGAGGGCCCCATGAGCGAGACGAACTCGCCGGACTGGATGTCGAGGTCGATGCCGTCGAGCGCGCGGACCTCCGCATCCCCGGTCCCGTAGACCCGCGAGATGTCGCGCAGGCGGAGCAGGCTCATCGGCCACCCCCCAGGACGATCGCGTCGCCTTCGGCGAGCCCGTCGGCGACGACGGCCGTGAACAGCCCGTCCGTGCCGAGGACCCGGACGGGGACGGCCACTGCGGAGCCGTCGCGGAGCACGTAGACGCGGTCTCCCGCTGCGGAGGCCGCGGGCGGGCCGGAGCTCGCGGGACGGTACCTGAGCGCGAGGGTCGGGACCTGGAGGGCGTCTTCGATCGAGGTCACGACGATGTCCGCCGTGGCGGTCATGCCGGGGCGCAGCAAGCCCTCGCGGTTGTCCACGCGGAGCTCGGTCGGGTACGAGACCACCGACGCATCCGGGTCGGGCGCGAGGTCGACCGAGACCACCTCGGCCTCGAACGTGGCGTCGGGGTGGGCGCTCACCGTGAAGCGCGCGGGCTGGCCGGCCTGGACGTGGCCCACGTCGGCTTCGTCGACGGCCACCTCGACCTCGAGGGCCGACAGGTCGCTCGCGACCTCGAACAAAGCGGTGGCCGACATCGACGACACGACGGTCTGGCCCGGGTCGACGAACCGCTGGATCACGACCCCGTCGATCGGCGACAGGATGGTGGTGTGCGTGAGGTCGTCGCGGGCGTCCGCGAGGGAGGCGGAGGCCTGGTCGCGCTGTGCACGGGCCGTCTGGAGCGTCGCTTCGAGCGTGCGGACCTGGAGGTCCGCGGACTCCAGCTCGGTCGCGCTCACCGCACCCTTCTCGAGGAGTCGGGACGTGCGGTCGCGCTGGACCCTCGCGTTCTCGAGCTCCACCTCGGCCTTCGCGACGCTGGCGCGGGCCGACGAGAGCTGTGCGGTGGCCTGGGAGACGGCGTGCTCGAACGGCCCGGCATCGAGCTGGGCGAGCACCTGTCCCGCGTGCACGGTCGCGTTCTTCTCGACCAGCACGGCCTCCACGCGACCCGACAGGTCGGAACCGACCTCCACGGCGTCCTCGGGGGCCAGCTGCCCCACGGCCGTCACGGTGAGGTCGAGGTCCCCGCGGGTCACGGGCTCGGTCTGCCAGTCGGTCGTCGACCCTCCGAGGCTCGCGGCCCAGAGCCCGACGCCGACGAGCCCCGCCAGCACGAGCGGGATGGCGAGCCACGCCCGTCGGCGCCCCTTCGGACGGATCTCGGCGAGGTCGGCTTCGGACGGGATGTCGAAGGCGGTCTCGATGCGGGGGACGGGGTTCTGCATGGCCTCTCCAGAGTGCTGTCCCTCCTCTACGACCCGGTTTGTGGAGAATCCGTGGAGGCCCGCGACGTCGGGGTCCTCACGACTTTCTCCACACTCCGGACGCCAGGGAGGGGGTGTGGAGGAGCCCATGGCCCGTTCGATCCGACTGCTCGCCCTCTGGATGCTGACGACCCCCGCATGGGGCCGGGAGCTGACGCTGGAGGAGGCGCTCGAGCACGTGTCCCGCAACCGCGACCTGCAGACGGCGGAGCGACGGGAAGAGGCCGCCCGCGCGAGCTCCGGGGTGGCCCATGCCGCGTTCGACCCGACGTTCGTGGCCTCGACGCGGGTCTCGGGCACGGACGCGTCGGGCTTCGTGGCGGGGTACCCGATGGACAGCCACTCCACGACCACCACGTCGACGGTCGGTCTGCGCGGGTCCACGTCCACGGGCACGTCCTGGGAGATCGGCGCCGACCTGGGTCGGGACGCCACCACGACCGTGTCGAGCCTCGGCGGCGTCGAGTCCGAGCAGGTCCGCAAGACCTGGAACGGGCTGGTCGACCTCACCGTGTCGCAGGACGTGCTCGCGCCGTTCCGCCAGAGCAGCAGCGCTATCGCCGCTCGGCAGGCCGACGAGCGCATCGACACCGCAGCGCTCGCGTCGCGAGGAGCCGAGCAGGACGCCCTCGTGGCAATCGCCAGCGCATGGTGGAGCTGGTCGTCCTCCGTGCGTCTGGCGGAGAACGCCGACCGCGCGGTGAGCGAAGCGGAGTCGCTCGAGGCCCGGACCCGGGTACAGCACGAGGAGGGGCTCGTGGCGCGGCTCGAGGTGTCCCGGGTGGCAGCGGAGCGCCTGGCGGCCGAGCGGGAGGCGCAGACGGCGTGGACGGACGCGCGCAGCCTGGCCGACCAGCTGCTGCTCGTGATGGGCGAGGCGCCCGGACAGGACATCGAGCCCGGCGGGACCGGGGAGATCGCGGGTGGAGACCTCGAGCTCGCCGCGAGCCTGGAGCGGGCGCTCGCCGCGAATCCCACGGTGCTGTCGGCCCGAGCCGAGGTCGAGATCGCCGAGAACGCGCTCCGGGACGGTCGACGGGCGGGCCTGCCCACGCTGACCGCGAGTGGCTCGCTCGGGATGGCGTCACTGTCGGACACCGCGATGGAGGCGCTCACCGACCTCGCGGCGGACGGGCTGCCCCGGTGGGCCGTGGGGCTCGACCTGTCGGTGCCCATCGGCGGACGTGCCGCGCGCGGCACCCGTGACGGTGCGCAGGCCGACCTGGACATCGCGCAGCTGGCGCTCGCCTCGGCCGAGGAGACGGTCCGCGCCCAGGTTCGGGCAGCGGTCGACGCGGTGGGCACGGCTCGTTCGGGGGTCGAGCTCGCGACGGCACGCCTCGAGGTCACCCGTGAGACGGAAGCCGGGGAGGCCGCCCGGGTGGAGGAGGGCGCGAGCCGTCTCGACGACCTGATCACGGCGCGGAATGCGCGCCTGAAGGCGGAGAGCGACCTGGTGGACGCCGAAGCGCAGCGGGCACGGGCCGAGCTCGATCTGCTCCGGCTCGAGGGCCGGCTGGGAGGGCGGGATGCAGTATGATCCCGCGGTGTCCGACCGCACCCGCATCCTCGTCGTGGAAGACGACCTGAACGTCGTCCAGGGGCTCATCGGCGGCCTGCGTCGCGAAGGGTTCGACGTCGAGGTCGCGATGGACGGCCTCGAGGCGTGTGCGCGGGCCGTCGATCCGTCGTTCCAGCTCGTGGTGCTCGACCTGATGCTGCCCGGTGCGTCGGGCTTCGAGGTGCTCGAGGCCATGAGCGGCCGGGTGAGCACTCCGGTGCTCGTGCTCTCCGCGCGAACCGAGCTCGACGCGAGGCTGAAGAGCTTCCAGCTCGGCGCGGTCGACTTCGTCGCGAAGCCGTTCTGGATCGAGGAGCTGGTGGCCCGCATCCGCGTGCGGCTCGCGATGGAGTCGGAGCGTCCGCACCGGCGCATCGCGGTGGGCGGGTGCGTGGTCGACCTCGACGCCCGGACGGTCGTGCGGGACGGCGAGGACCTCGGGTTCACGGCGATCGAGTTCAACGTGCTGGCGTGGCTCGTGGAGCACGAGGGGCATGCGGTCCGGCGCAGCCAGATCGCCGCGAAGGCACTCGGGATGGAGGCGTCCGACCGCACGGTCGACAGCCACGTGTCGCGGGTGCGCCGCAAGCTCGGAGACGATGGCGACCTGGTGAAGACCGTGTGGGGCATCGGATACCGCTACGAGCCCCGCCCGTGACGGTGTCGTTTCGGGCTCGCATCCTCGCGGGAGCCGTGCTCACGGCCCTGTTGGCGGTGGTGCTCGTGTGGGGCTCGGTCACGCTGACGGTCGAGCGGCTGGTCGGGCGTCCCGAGGTCGACGTGCCGCCCGTGGTGCTCGATGCCTGCCGGGCCGAGCCCTCCAGCTGGGAGGTGTTGTCGTTCGGGGCGGGTGAGCTGCGCTTCTACGATGCCGACGGCGTGTCGGTGTCGGGCGTGCGGGTGAACGGCGCCGAGGGGCTGGAGGTGGGCGGCACCCGCCTGGTCGATCACGGGGAGGGGCGTCGGTCCGCGTTTCGGCGCGTCGCCGCGGAAGGTCCGTGTGCGACGGTCGAGTTCACGTTCGGGCCGGGGGCCCGCATGGACACCGCATTCCAGCTGGGCGGCACCCTCGGGGTGTTCCTCGCGGTGTTCGCGGCCGGATTCGCCACGTACCGGTTCACGGTGCTGCCGTTGCTCGTCCGCATCGAGCGGATCCGCGAAGCGGGCGTGCGGGTGGGCGCGACCGACTACCGATCCGCGGACGACACCGTCGGAGACGACCTCGCCGCGATTGCAGGCGTGCTCGACCGCAGCCACACACGCATCGTGGAGGACCGGCACGCGCTGGTCGACCGGCAGCAGGCGCTCGAGCGCTACCTCGCCGAGATCGCCCACGACCTGCGCACGCCCCTGGGGTCGCTGGTCCTGGCACTGCAGGAGGTCGACGCCGTGGCGGGGAGCGAAGGTCGCGAGGCGGCGCGCCGGGCCCTCACCGATGCGGCGTACGTCACCACGCTGGTCGAGAACCTGCACCAGGCGGCGCGGCTCCGCCACGGGCTCGACCCCACGGTGGGGGAGTGCGACCTCGCCGAGATCGTGCGCCGGGTGGAGGTGCGCTTCCGGGCCATCGGCGCGGCGCGGGGCGTGGAGGTGGGTGCGTCCGCGGTGGAGGGTCCGGTGGTCGTGCAGTGCGAGCCCTCGCTGCTCGAGCGCGCGGTCGCCAACCTCGTGCACAACGCGACCGTCCACGGGGCCGCACATGTCGCGGTGTTGCTGGAGGTGGACGGCGATCGCTTCGTGCTGGACGTGATGGACGACGGCCCAGGGGTCCCGGAGGTCGAGCTGGCCGACCTCGCCAAGCGCACGTTCTCCGACGACCCCGCACGGAGGCGCGGGCCTGGACTCGGTCTCGCGATCACGAACGAGGTGGCCCGTCGTCTCGGCTGGTCCATCGAGTACGGGCTCGGCGCCGAAGGCGGGCTCGCCGTGCGGCTGTCGGGTCCGGTGGTTCGGCCCGGATTACCCTGAGGGCCGGAGGTGCCATGGGCTCCGAGCTCGATCGCAGGTTCGAAACGGCCGAGAAGTGGCGGGACGAAGCGCTGTTCCTGCGTGGGGTGCTGCTCGGGACGGGGCTCGTGGAGGCGCGGAAGTGGGGCAAGCCCTGCTACTCGCACGAGGGCAGCAACATCGCGATCCTGCAGCGCATGAACGACTTCCTCGCGCTCATGTTCTTCAAGGGGGTGCTGCTGTCCGACCCCGACGGGCTCCTGCACGCGCCGGGCCCGAGCTCGCACCATGCCCGCCGGCTCCACGTCACGAGCCTGGAGCAGGCGCGCAGCCTCGAGGGCCGCGTGGAGGCCTGGGTGCGCGAGGCGATCGGCGTGATCGACGTGCCGATCGAGGCCCCGGAGCACGAGCTGTGTGCGGAGCTGGTGGAGGCGCTCGAGGGTGATGACGCCCTGCGCACCGCGTTCGAGGGACTCACCCCGGGACGCCAGCGCGCCTGGGATCTCCAGATCGGCGGCGCGAAGCAGGTGGCCACCCGGCTCGCGCGCATCGAGAAGGCGCGCCCGTCCATCCTCGCGGGGAAGGGCCCGAACGACCGGTAGTCCGGGGTCTCCGCACCGCGATCCAATCGAAGGGAGGGGGATTCCGCGGAACTTCTCTGCGCCCCTTGCATCGAATAATGAACGCACTATTCATTATACATCGATGGGAGGCGTCGTGCCCCAGACCATGAAGCCCGCCGTACGTCGGCGAATCCTCGAAGCCGCGCGCGACGAGCTCGTCGCCGTGGGGTTCCTGAGCGCCACCGTCGGCGCGATCGCCCGCCGGGCCGGGGTCTCGACGGGCAACGTCTACCGGTACTTCGAGAACAAGGGCGCGCTGTTCGAGGCGGTGGTCGACGATGCGTTCGTCGCCGAGCTCGATCGCCTCCTCGATGCTCGTGTGGCTGCGCTCACCCGGCTCCCCGACGTTCGCTCGCTCGACGTGCCGGCCGCCGAGCGACAGACGGAGCTGCTCGACTTCTGGATCGCCCATCGGGAGCGGGTCGTCATCGCGCTCGACCGGTGCGAGGGCACGCGCCACGGGGCGTTCGGCGCCCGGTTCGTCGACCGGCTCGTCGCACACACGCTCGCGCACCTCCAGTCCCGCGCGAGCCGACCGCTTCCCGACCACACGGCGTTCGTGCTGCGGTCGCTGTTCGACGGCACCCGTCGCACCATCGTCGCGATCCTGGAGCACCACGCCGCTCCGGACGACGTGCGTGCCGCATTCGCGACGTTCTGGAGCTTTCAACTCGCCGGGCTGGCTGGCCTGGAACAGGAGGTGCTGAGATGACCGCAGAATGGTGGACCCTCGATGCGACCGCGCAGGCAGACCTCGTCCGCTCTGGCGGGATCTCCGCGGTGGAGCTCGTTCAGGGCGCGCTCGACCGGATCGACGCGAACGCGTCCCTCAACGCTGTCGTCGGGATCGACGCGGAGCGTGCGCTCGCTCGAGCACGGGCCGTCGGCACGGGCCCCTTCGCAGGGGTGCCGTTCCTCACGAAGGATCTGCTGCCGCAGCCAGGGTTGCGTGCCGCGATGGGGTCGCGGTTGTTCGCGGGGTACGTCCCCACCGACCCCGTTCCGTACACCCGATGCATCGACGAAGCGGGGCTCGTCACGCTCGGCAAGACGACCAGCTCGGAGCTCGGGCTGCTCGGGAGCACGGAGACCGCGCTCGACGGGACGACCCACAACCCGTGGGGGCCATCGTGGTCTGCGGGCGGCTCGTCCGGAGGGGCGGCGACGGCTGTGGCTGCGGGCCTGGTGCCGTTCGCGCACGCGAGCGACGGGGGAGGATCGATCCGGATCCCCGCGGCGCTCGCAGGCCTGTTCGGGTTCAAGCCGAGCGCACGGGCCACCGCGCCCGCGACGCCGTACGAGAATCCGTTCGTGGCACTCACGTCGGAGCACTGCATCTCCCGGTCGGTGCGCGACAGTGCGGCGTTCCTCGCGGCCACCTCGGCATCCCCCTCCGACCGTGTGGACCCGGGCCCGGTTCGGCCGCTCCGCATCGGGGTGTACACCACCACGGCGTTCGGGGAGCCCGCCGCCGCCGAGTCCTGCGAAGCGGTGGAGCATGCCGTGCGCGTGTGCGAGGCGCTCGGGCACCACGTGGAGCGCGTCGATCGCCTGCCGGTGTCGGGAGAGGCCGTCTCGCGCGGGTTCTTCACGATGGCGGGCGGCGCGGTGGGCGCCGTGCGCGACATGCTCGCGCCGGTCCTCGGGCGCCCGCTCGCCCCCGGTGACGTGGAACCCTTCACGTGGGCGCTGCTGGCGTGGTTCGACGGGCTCTCCGAGGAGCAGCGCGCACTCGCGTTCGCCGGCCTGCAGGAACAGGGGGCTGCGATGCGCGGCTTCCTCGAGCGGTACGACGTCACCCTGTGCCCGACGATCGGCTGTGCACGCCCGGAGATCGGGTTCCTGTCGCCCGAGCTCCCGTTCGACGTCGCCCTCCGGCGCACCGAGCAGCTCGCCGGCTTCACGGCCGTGCACAACCCGGCGGGCGCTCCGTCGATGTCCGTGCCCCTCCACTGGACCGAAGCGGGTCTCCCGGTCGGGGTGCTGTTCTCGGCATCGCCGGGCGCGGATGCGCAGCTGCTGAGGCTCGCGTATCAGCTGGAGGAAGCCGTCCCGTGGTCCGACCGCTGGGCTCGTCGTCCCGGCGGGGTGGCGTAGCGCGCCGTCGTAGGGGAGGATCGGCGGCGGAGGTGAGGATGTGGTGGTGGCTTGTGCTCGGGTGCGGAGGGTCGGAGGTGCTGGGGCTGGCCCAGGCACCGGCCTCGTCGGCGAGCCGGATGGAGATCCAGGGCGCTTCCATCGACCTGACGGGCCTCTCCGCGTACGACCGCACCTGCACCCGGAAGACGCCCGTCGCGACGAAGGGCGGCTCCCCGTGCGTCGACCACCACTTCTACGTGGCGCCCGTGCGAGACGGGTCCGATGGGCCCGTGCTGGCGTGGGTCACGTGCCCCGAGCGCGCCGGGACGACCGTCGAGGCGTGCCGCGCGTGGCTCGAGGCCCGTCCCGTCCCGTCCGGGCGGGTGATGTGGCGCCATCGGGCCAACTGGGACAGCGGTTGGGCGAAGGCCATCGCCGCGAGCGGGCTGCCGAGCGCCGAGCGCGCACCGGTCCTGCTGATCGAGTAGTCAGGCGCCCTCGGCCTCGACGAGCGCGCGGGCGATGTGGAGTCGCGATCGGGCCCAGAGCGCGCGCCGGTCCGTCGTCTCCGGAAGCGGGGCTCCCGACGCCATCGCCACGAGGAGGGGCTCCATCGCTTCGGGGAGGTCGGCGGTGGGAGCGCCAGCGGCGACCGAGCGGACGACGGCGGCGAAGTCGGCGGAGAAGGTGGGGTCGACTTCGTCGAGCAGCGGGAGGGAGGACTCCGGGAAGCACGCGAGTCGCATCGCAGCGTCCATCAGGATGCTGTTGCCGAGGGGGCTCGGGTGCTCGGCGTGGTGGGCGCGGAGCGCTGCGAGGCGATCGAGCGCTTCGACCCGCTCACCGCCGGCGAGGAGGACGATGGCGAGGTCGGCGCTCATGATGGCAGCGTGCTGGGCGGACAGCGTCGCAGCGGCCCGACCCATGAGCCAGCGCGCCCGGTCGAGCTCCCAGGCGGAACCCGCCCGCCCGCGCAGCTTCGACAGGGCCGCATTCAGCCCTCGGGCCGGGAACACCGAGCCGGCCTCGACCACCACCTGCTCCAGGACGGCTCGCCCTTCGTCGGGATCGAGCACCTCGAGCGCGCTGCCGATCAGGGTGAGCGTGTCGAGGCGAAGGAACGTCGGCGCGTCGTCGGGGAGGGCCTCCCGCGCCTTCGCCACGAGCTCCGCGGCGTCGGGCTCGGACCACCAGGCATGGAGCATCGCGAGCAGCCCCGTACCGCGGGCCCGATGGGTGGGGTTCCCCACACGCCCGACACACCCGACGAGGAGGGACTCCGCCCCCTGACGGTCGCCGAACGCGAACCGCGCCCACGCCACCTGCTCCTGCCCGTCGGCGAACTGCTCGACCGGCAGGTGCTCCGCCCACCGCTCGGCCTCGGGGATCAGATCCTCGATCGGGCCGTACGCATAGAGCATCAGCAGGTGGCGGGTGAGCACGGGCAGGCGGTGCTCGGGCGCCACCAGGTGCAGCGCCCACTCGAGCTCGCGCCGCACCGGACCCAGCGCCGCGTGGGTGGGGGGCAGCGACAGGAGCCACGAGACGAGCCGCTGATCGTGGGCCTGCTGGACGGTGCGGTACGCATCGGCCTTCCGCAGCACCGTGCGCACGGCCGGGAGCACGCAGCTGCGCCCGTCGACGGGGCTGACGAGGCCGGCCAGCCGGAGCTCCGAGAGCGCTGCGAGCACCTGGGGGACGGGCATCCCCGTGGCGTCGAGCAGATCGGGGGTGCGCGGTGGCGTGGAGAACGCGGCCAGCATGTGCGCGATGTCGACCGCGCGCGCGGACAGGTGGGACAGGCTCGCCGTCACCGCGGCGACCAGGGAGAGGGGCTCGCCGCCCTCGGCCGGGATCTCGAGGATGTCGGAGGCGTCCCGCATCCACTCGTAGAGCGGCGCAGCGATCCGGAGCGCGAGCGGGTGCCCCCCGAGCACGGCCCACAGCTCGTCGAGCTGACGCGCGTCGAGGGGCTCGAGACCCCCGCGTGCACGGGCCTGCTGAACGACCTCCGCCGCGGGCGCCCGCTCGAGCTGCGACAGGACCACGACCTCTCCCGGGAGGCCCAGCCGGCGCTGGCTGCCGACGAGCACGTGGGTCGATCCACTCGCGAGCCAGCCCGCGAGCAGGGCTTCGGCGTCGGCACCGAGCCCTTCGACGTGGTCGAGCACCGTGGGCGGGCCCTCGGAGAGGGTGCGGGTGATGCGCGGATCGACGTCTTCGCCTTCGATGCCGAGGTGCGCGGCCATCGTGCGGCGGAGCGCGACCGGCGACGCGATGCCGAGCAGATCGACCCGTCGGCCCCCGACAGACGCCGCCCAGGCGCTCGCGAGGGCGGTCTTCCCCATGCCCGCGGGGCCGAGCAGCTGGAGCACCCTCGCACCGCGCACGAACGCGGCCTCCATGCGCGCGAGCTCGGCTTCGCGCCCGATCAGGGGCTCGTCGGGCTCGGGCTCGGGCTCCGGACCGGTGGGATCGGGCTCGAAGCGCGGTGCATCGTCGGCGAGCAGCTGCAGGCCGCGCCCGTGGACGGACTCGATGCGGATCGCCAGGCCTTCGAGCTTCGCCCGGACCCGGATCAGCGTGGCGTCGACGGCGCGCGAGCGGACCGTGGCGCTGTACCGCCACACCTCCTGGAGCAGCTCGGCCTTGCTCACGACCTCGCCGTGGCGCCGGGCCAGGTAGAGGAGGAACTCGCACTCCATCGGGGACAGCGAGACGGGCTCGGCACCTGGCGCACGCACCTCGCCGCGCGCGGCGTCCACCACGACGTCTCCCAGCGTGCACCCGAGCGCGGGCCCCGTTGGCATCTCGTCCTCCGGTCGCGAGCATAGACCGGTATCCTCGGGCAGGAGGTGCGGGTGTCGGACGAGTCCCTGTCGCCGCGCATGAATGCCGGCATCGTCGTGTTCACGCTCACCACCGTGATCCCGGGCATGATCGTGGGCGGCTTCATGCCCGAGGCCGACGTGCTGCCGCTGTGGGGCTGGGCGCTGCTCGGTCTGGTGGGCGGGGCCGCGGCGGGCGCCATCGCGGGGGAGCGTCGCCCGCTGCTCAGTGCGGTGTGCGGAGCGATCAGCGGGCCCCTGGTGGCTCCGGCGACGGTCGCGTACGTCGCGATGCGCATCTCCCTGTCGAACACGTTCTGGAGCGTGGAGCTGCTGATCCCGGTGCTGGTCGCGGCGATCCCGGGCGGGCTTCTGTTCCGGCTCGTGAACGGGCCGGTCGAGGACTGACGGGATGCGGCGTCCGCTCGACGTGGTGTTCGAGGGCGGCGGGGCTCGCGGGCTCGCACAGAATGGCGCCGTGCAGGCGCTGGAGGACGCCGGGTACGGATTCCGGCGCCTCGTCGGCACCTCGGCGGGCGCGATCACCGCGGCTCTGTGCGCCATGGGGTACGACGGGTCCGACCTCCGGCGGATCAGCCTGGAGACCCGTGCAGACGGGCGTTCCCGGATGACGGAGTTCATGGGCGAGCCCCATGGCTTCGCCGACCTCCTGCGCGACGACAGCGTGTTCGCCGACCTGTTCGCGAGGCTCGCCGTCCCCGGAGCCCTCGAGCACGCGCTGATCACGGGGCTCGTGCACGTCCCGGGCGCGGGGCACGTGGTCTCGCTCGTGGAGGACGGCGGCTGGTACAGCGCGCGCGGGTTCGTGGAGTGGCTGGGCGAGCACATCGAGCGGGCGGTCGGCGATCCGTTCGTGACGTTCGACCAGCTGCATCGGGCGACGGGGCGCGACCTGACCGTCGTGGCGTCCGACACGGCGGATGCCACGGAGCTCGTGCTGAACCACCGCACCTCGCCGGACTGCCCCGTGCTGTGGGGCGTGCGGATGTCGATGGGCATCCCGTTCCTGTGGCCCGAGGTGGTCTGGCAGCGCTCCTGGGGAACCCATCTCGGGCGCGACATCACGGGGCACACGGTGGTCGACGGTGGAGTGAGCTCGAACTTCGCGCTCGGGCTCCTCGTGGGAGCCGGCCTGGACGTGCCGATGGGGCCTCCACCCCGAGAACCGGCCGATGTGGTGGGGCTGTGGATCGATCTCGACGCGGAGGTCCCGGGTGCGCCGGCCCCGCGTCCGGGTGCGTCGCTGCACGGCCTGTCGCACAGCCGCGTGCTCCGCCGGCTGGTGCGGCTGGTCGACACCTTGATGGCGGGGAGCGACCGGATGGTGGCCGCAGCCCACGAGGGGCTGGTGTGCCGGCTCCCGGCGAAGGGCTACGGCGTCACGGAGTTCGACATGGCGCCCGAACGGATCACGGCGCTGGTCGATGCTGGAGACCGCGCGGCACGGGCGTGGCTGCGAGACCAGAGGGAGTCATAGGCTCGGGTCTGCGCACCCGAGACGCGCTGCGAGCCCCATCAGATCGGGCGGGAAGCGGGCTTCGAGCGGGCCGGGCTCGAGCCCGTCGAGCCGCCACGCATGGAGCGCCTGCCGCGGATGCGCGAGGCACGGGGTCTCGCGGTACCACTCCTCACCGACGAGCGACAGTCCGAGGTGCTGCAGGTGGATGCGGATCTGGTGGGTTCGCCCGGTCTTCAGCTCGGCCTCCAGGAGGCTGTGCGCAGGGCCTCTCGTCCGCACGCGGAGCTCGGTGCGTGCCGGCTTGCCTTCGGGAGCGACGCCGAGGCTGCGCGCGTCGACGTAGCCGATGGGGGCGTCCACGACGGTCGCGTCCCACGATGGAACACCGTGGACCACGGCCAGGTAGCGCTTCCGGGCCTCGGGCCGCTGCATGCGCGCGGCGGTGGGGGCGACCGCACACTTCGCGGTGACGAACACGTTCAGCCCGGAGGTGTCGGCGTCGAGCTGGTGCACGGCCCACACCATGGCGCCGTGCGCGCGCATCAGGTGGAACTGCAGGCAGTCGTCGTCGTCGAGCGAGCGCCCGCTCGTCGGGAGATCGGGCGGCTTGTCCCACACGAGCAGGGGGCCGTCCCGCAGCACGAGGGCGCCCGGAACCGCGTCGAAGGCGGACGCCGTCGGGTCAGCCAGCTTTGCACCGGAGGGCGAACGCCACGCAGCGGGTCTTTGGAGCAAGCGCCCTCCCGGAGCGCACCCTATCCGATGCGTGTGTCTCCACGACCCTTGTGGTGGCGTCTCAAGAGGTGACGCAGTCGTCGGAGGCCGGCACCGTGGAGCTCTCGGTCGACGGGCCCGTGCCGGCGGTCGCGTGCTCGGCGTTCGCGATGCGGTGTGTGATCCGGCGCTGAGCGTGCCGTAGCAGGCCTGTGGGACACTGTCGGGTGGAGGCGTCTGCATGCCCATCCCCGCGGTGTTCTCGTACCTCGACTACCGTGCGTACCTGCGCGACTGGTTCGAGGCGCGAAAGCGCGAACAGCCCGACTACTCCTACGCGACGTTCGCACGCGACGGGGGCGGCTCGAAGGCCGCGCTGGCGAACGTCCTCGCGGGCTCCCGTGCGCCCCGGGCCTCCACGCTGGACGCATTCGCGCGTGCCATGGCGCTGGCCCCGAACGAGCGGAACTATCTCGGGCTGCTCGTCGAGCTCTCGCTCGCCCAGAACCTCACCGAGCGGCGCGAAGCGATGGGGCGCATCCTGGCCTCCGAGCAGTACGGGCGGATGAAGCACTCGGAGAGCGCGCCGGACGCCGACGTCGCGCGCTACCTCGAGCACTGGTACGTGCCCGTGATCCGCGAGATGGTCGGATTGCCTGGATTTCGAGACGATCCCGAGTGGATCGCGGCCGCGCTCGTTCCGGTCGTGACGCGCGACGAAGTGGTCGAGGCGCTCGCGACGCTGTTCGATCTCGGGTTTCTCTTCCGAGCGGCCGATGGCACCGTGCAGCAGCGGGAGATCCGGTTCTCGACGGGGGTGGAGGCGTCCCAGCTGGCGGTCTCGCGCTACCATCGCGAGGTCCCGCCCGACCTGATGCGAGCGGTCGACCCTCTCCGGGGGGCCGAACAGCACCTGTTGGCCATCACGGTGGCGTTGCACCCTTCACACGTGGCCGAGGTGAAAGCCCGGTTGAACGCGGTCCTCGAGCAGGTGGCCGCCCTGGGGGACGACGCAGCGGGCCTGGAAGGAAAGCGGGTGTATCAGGTCGGCATGCAGGTGCTGCCGGTGAGCCTTCCGGTGGAGTGACGGATGGCACACGTCTTGCTGTGCACTTCATCGACGGGCGGCGGTGCCGCACCGGTTCGGGAGCTCCCATGGCCACAGTTCGCGACCTCATGTCCGCCGCGCCCGTCACGGTGCGCCCCGCCACCTCGCTCGCCGAGTGCGCCACGAAGATGATGCGCCTGGGCGTGCGTCACCTCCCGGTCGTGGAGGACGGGGTGTTCGGCCTGCTCGACGACAACGCGGTGTTCTCGACCGGCGTGCTGGTCGACGGCGGGCTGTGGTTCCGGTTCGACGAGCACGGCCCGAACACCGCGGGCGCCGCGTGCTCGCCGGCGCTGGAGCTCGATGCGGACGACGATCTCACGCAGGCCCTCCCGAAGCTGCGCCGGAAGGGAGCGGCGGTCGTGCTCGACGAGGGCGCGGTCGTGGGGGTGCTGTCCGAGCACGACGTGGTGGCGGTCGCGGGCACCATCGTGCCGCCGGGCATCTCCGTGGCGAGCGCGGCGAGTCGGCCCGTGCACACCGTGGAGGTCGATGTGGCTGCCCATGCCGCGGTCGCTCGGATGCGGATGCTCGGCGTGCGGCACCTGGTGCTCGTGGACGGTGGGCTGGTCGCGGGTGTGGTGTCCCTGCGCGACATCGTGGGCGACTGGCACGACCCCTCGACGCCGGTCGGCCGCTTCCGGTCGGGCTCGCTGGAGAGTGCCCGTGCAACGGACTCGCTCCGCACGGCCGCGATGCGGATGCACGAGCACGACATCGGGTGTCTGCCGGTGCTCGATGCGGAAGGCGGGCCGGATCGCATCGTCACCCGAACGGACGTGCTCGATGCGGTGGCGTCGGCGCTCGAGAACGAAGCGCTGTTCCCGGACGGCGAGGACTGAGGGATCTCGCGCGTCGGGGTGTGTGATCCCACACGGGTCCGGACGCCGACGGGTCGGACGCGGTACGAGGGAGCATGCTGAACTGGTTCCCTGGGCACATGGCGGCGGCACGACGCGAGATCGGCAAGGCGATGCCGAAGATCGATGTCGTGATCGAGGTGCTCGATGCGCGCATCCCGTACAGCAGCGGCAACCCCCTGGTGGCGGAGCTGCGCGGCGACCGCCCGTGCATCCAGATCCTGAACAAGGAAGACCTCGCGGATCCCCCCGTCACGGCGGAGTGGTTGCAGCACTTCGAGGCTCGTCCCGGCGTGCTCGCGCTGGCGCATCAGCAGAACACGCCGCGGCTCGATCAGCGCCTGCTGGCGCGCGTGAAGAGCCTGGTGCCGGCGAAGCGGAACGGTGCGGTCGAAGCGATGATCGTGGGCATCCCGAACGTCGGCAAGTCCACGCTGATCAATGCGCTGTGCGGCCGAGCCATCGCGAAGACCGGCAACAAGCCCGCGATCACACGGCACCAGCAGCGGGTGAAGGTCGGGCGTGACCTCGTGCTGTGGGACACCCCGGGATTCCTGTGGCCCCGGCTCTCCCCGGCGGTGTGCGGCTACCGGCTCGCGGTGACGGGCGCGATCTCGGATCGGGTCGTGGATGCCGCGGAGATCGCGTGGTTCGCGGTTCGCTTCCTCGCCGAGCGCTACCCCGAGCGGCTGCGTGCCACCTACGATCTCGAGACCCTCCCCGAAGGCGAGGAGGCGCTGATCGACGCCATCGGGCGCCGGCGCGGGCACCTCCGGAAGGGCGGAGTCGTCGACCTGGAGCGCGCGTCGAACGCCCTGCTCCGCGACCTCACGTCCGGTGCGCTCGGGCCGCTGAGCCTCGAGACGCCGGCGGACTGTGGGCTCGGAGAGGCCGGCTCCGCGGAGGGCTGACGCTACAGCGTCTTCAGGAACTCGATCAGGTCGGACCGCTCGGCGTCGGACAGCAGCGGAGTGCCGTCGGCGGCGGTGAGGAACGCGTCGTGGCCTTCGTTCGACAGGCCGGGGCCCTCGGCGACCACCTCCGCGCCCGCTCGCTCCCAGCGGGCCGGGATCGCGTCGCCGGTCGGATAGCCCACGCAGGACGGGTCGAAGTCTTCGGGGAGCTCCGAGGGGCCCTGTACGAAGGCGCTGGTTCGCAGGCTGGCGGGCAGGAGCAGGTCGCACAGCGTGGGCACGCTGTTGTTGTGGAGGTACGGATAGCGCACGAAGATGCCGTCGAGCGGTGGCGGGACGTAGCCCTGCTGCGACTCGACGATGGTCTCCATCCGCGCCGACAGCGCGAGGGCGTCGAGCTGCGGACCGAAGTGCTGGATGCCGGCGGCCCGGAGCCCGTCGGTGCCGACGTCGACCGGTCCGAGGGTGGCGTCGTAGCGGACCTCGACGGTCGCGAGCTGCGCGTCGATCGGGAGCGACGGGTCGTCCCAGCCCTTGAGGTAGCGGCCGTGGCACGCTTCGCAGTGCTCGGCGAACCGAGCTTCTCCACGCACGGCGGCGTCGAGGTCGATCGTGTCGGCCGCGAAGAAGTCGGTCCACCGGGGCGGGGCGCTCGCGAACACGGCGACGGTGAGCTCGTCGACCTTCTGGGCGTCTTCGTCGAGCCACGTGCCGAGGGCGTCGAGCGATACGCCACGCCCGATCTCGTTCCACAGGAAGTTCGTGAAGACCGGGTTGCCCTGGACGATCGCGCCGTCGGCGAGCCACCGGTTCTTGTACTTGAGCGTCCACCAGACCATCGGCTTGCTGTCGGCGAGCTCGGTGGCGAGCGCGTTCTCGCGGGGACTCAGCTCGCGGGCGGGGTCGAACGGAGCATCGGGACCCTCGCCGCGACGCGCCAGGGAGAGCGCTACCTGGGCGAGGGACGTGTCGAGGCCGAGCTGGGCGGGCTCTTTGAGGCCGACGCGCCCGAAGTGCTCGCCGGTGCGCGCCAGCATCTCGGTCTCGGCGTCGGTGGCGCCCGTGGCCTGCTGGAACACGTCGAGCGGGATGTTCGGGAGGAACTCCTTCCCGAACACGAAGAAGCTGTTCGCGCGGGGGCGACGGTTCGTGAGGCCGCGAACCGAGCGCCCGAGGAACCGGCCGGCGTGACACGCGGCGCACGAGAACGTGAGCCCCTCGCCGTACTCGGAGTCGAGCACGGTGACGCCCATCCGGCGCGCGTCGACGAGGTCGGGCACGGGCTGTGCCCACGGCTCGTCGCCCGGCTCGGTGTCGAACGGGATGAGCCCGGCATCGTCGTAGAGGGCGGCCAGGCTGTCGAGGCCGGTGACGTTCGCGAGCACGTTGCGGAGCGGCGCAGCGTCGTCGTTCGCGGGATCGAAGAAGTGCTCGAGCGGGCGGTAGGGGAGCAGCACCCCGGTGACCGAGACCGGGTAGCTCAGGCTGTGCTCGAAGCCCCGCTCGACGATCTCGGCGAGGCGGTCTTCCGGGAGCGCGTAGATGTTCGCGCGCCCGCCGGGCGGAACGAGCGCGTCGCGCCCGAAGTCCGCGGACTCGCGGTCGCACACGCCGTCTTCGTCGAGATCGAGCCCCACACAGGGCTCGGACGGGGCACACGCGAGGACGAGCAGCATCAGCATGGGGGTCTCTCACACCGGGCCCGCGTTCGGGCAAGGGGGGAAGACCGCTCGGAACCTCCGTCGAACCGCCCGAGAGGATAGTGTGACGTGATGGCTCCGCCTCCCACCGCCACCGAGCACGACACGGCCGACGAGGTACCGCTCTCCGGCGGCCGCCTGACCGCTGGCGTGGTGC
Organism: Myxococcota bacterium; assembly: GCA_041389565.1. Lineage (GTDB taxonomy): Bacteria > Myxococcota_A > UBA796 > UBA796 > JACKEQ01. The sequence goes on along the minus strand of JAWKRP010000039.1, from coordinate 47,500 downwards.
GCGTCGGCGACACGGTGCGCCGTCCTGCGCACGACCGCTCGGCGTTCACGGAAGCGCTGCTCGATCACCTCGAGCGCGAGCGCTTCGCGGGGGCTCCGCGGTTCCTGGGGCGCGACGAGCAGGGGCGCGACGTGCTGTCGTTCGTCCACGGCGATGTTCCGGTGCACTGGCAGCGGTTCGCCGACGAAGCCGTGCATGCCGCGGGCGGCCTGCTGCGCGCGTTCCACGACGCCACCCGCGGAAGCGCCCTGTGTGCCGGGCGCCCGGTGGTGTGCCACCACGATGCGGGCCCGCACAACATGGTGTTCCGCGCCGGGCTCCCCGTGGCGCTCATCGACTTCGACCTCGCGGAGCCGGGCGACCCCCTCGAGGATGTCGCATACGCGGCCTGGGCGTGGTGCCTGTCGGATCGTCCGGCTCGCACGCTCGACGATCAGGCGGCCCAGCTCGGCGTGCTCGTCGAGGGGTACGGGCTCGATCGCGCCGGTCGTGCGGGCCTGATCGACGCCGTGCTCGAGCGGTACACCCGGAACATCGGGTTCTGGCGCGAGCGGGGTGCAGCCGGGCTCTCCCCCGCAGACCGCGTCGACGACATCGTCGGGTGGACGGCCCGGATGCGGGCGTTCACCGAGCTCCATCGCGTGGAGCTGTCCTCCGCGCTGTAGCCGCCCGGTTCAGCTCACCGCAGGCGCTGCCGGTGCCGCGGCTTCGGGAGCCTCGGGCTCGGGACCCCCGGCCCGTGCGAGGGCTTCTTCGGGCGTGCCGTAGATCGTCTCGAGCAGCGCGTACATGTCGGGGTCGTGCAGCTGGAGCCACTCGGGCCCCTCGTCGGCGATCAACCCGAGGAACGCACCGGTGGACTGCGCGAAGTACTCGTCGCGGTTCGACGCCGCGTAGGTGTCGGTGAAGTCGGACCCGCGCTGCGCGGCGTACAGCGCGTCGACCCGGCGGCGCTCCGCGGAGCTGACCCCCTTGAGCAGCACCGTGTGGGCGAGCTCGTGCACACCGACCGAGTGATCGCCGCGGTACTCGTCCGGCCGACCCGTGGTGGTCTCGACGAGGTTCTCTTCGGGCACCGACACGACCCACTCGTCGCCCACCTGGGTGCCGCCGGACCCACGCACGTCCTGCCAGTGCCGGCACCCGTCGGTCGTCAGGGTGTTGCGGAGGTGGGACAGCTCGGGCACGTCCGTGAGGGCCTCTTCGGACGAGACGACGATCACGCGGGTATCGGCTTCGGCGAGCCGCTCGCGGATGTCCTCCCGGTGGCCGGTGAGCGCGTTCAACATGCGCTCGGTGGCATCCATCGCCGTCGGCGAGATGTTGTTCCCGGTGACCCGCACGCCGCCGACCGAGCGTTCCTGCGCACCCGGGACCCGGGCGGCCGGGCTCGTCTGGCGGACGAGGGGGTTGGATTGCGCGGACGCGGGCGTCGCGAGGTACGAGGGCGTGGTGGTGGGAGCGGGGCCGAGCAGGGACGTGAGGGCACTGCTGACGCCGCTGTTCCCGGTGGTGCTCTGCACGGAGCCGGGTGTGGCCACCGACGGTGTGACCGCGGGGACCGGGCAGTGTGCGGCCAGCGGCTGGGGGGTGTCGGGGGCAGCAGGGGCGGAACGACGTCGTGACCGGCTCATGGCTCAGCGTAGCAGGTCCGGAGGCCCGCCGAACGGCTCCCATGGCGAATTCGACCAGATGTGGGGAACGTCCTGGACTCTCGCTGGCGACGTCGTATGCTCTCGGCGGAGGTGGCCGTGGGCTACGACGATCCCTGGGACGCCAGCGTGCTGGAGCACGGCGACATCGAGGCGCTCGCGCCGAACCTGTGGTGGGTCTGGTCGGCCTGTCCGGGCGCGCCGGTCCGTCGCAACATGGCCGTCATCCGGCTGCCCGACGGTGGGCTGATCCTGCATTCTCCCACCTGCCTCGACGACGAGCGGATGGCGGCCATCGACGCGCTGGGTCCGGTGCGGTTCCTCCTCGTGCCGAGCGCGGGCCATCGCTCCGACCTCAAGCGGTTCGCGGCCCGCTACCCCGATGCGAAGGTGATCGCGCCGCGCAACGCCCGAGCGGAGGTCGAGAAGGTGGGGCCCGTGCACGAAGACTGTGAAGCGGCCCTGCCTCCGCTCGGCATCGGCGTTCAGGCGCCCGATGGCATGAAGGACGGCTACGAGCTCGTGTACACCGTGCCCCTCGACGACGGAGGGTCGGCGCTCGTGGTGAACGACGTGCTCGGCGGTTCGCATCCGCACCCGGTTCCGGGGTTCCAGGGCTTCCTGGGCAAGATGCTGGGTCCGCCGGGCGGAGAGCTGGGCATGGCCCGCATCGTCCGGTTCATGTTCGGCAAGGACATGGTGCGCTTCCGGGCCTTCGTGTCCGCGCTCGCGGAGCAGCCCGACCTCCGGGTGCTGTTCACGTCCCACGGGGGGCCGGTCACGGAAGACGTGCCGGGCGCCCTCCGCGCCGCGGCCGCACGCATCTAGGCGCTCAGAGCCCCAACCACGCGAACGCGCCGGCGAGAGCGTCCTTTCCGCCGGTGTCGATCACGTTCCCGTGGGCCATCACCACGCGGTCGAAGTCGAGCTCGAGCAGCCCGCCGATCTCCTCGCGCGCGATCGGTCGCTTCATGGCGACACGCTCGAGGGTGGTGGTGCGGCAGCCCGGGTAGCCGCACGCGCACCACATCGCCGTGCGCGTGAGCCAGGGCGCGTTCGCGTCGATGTTGAACACGAGGTCGGTGAGCACGAGCGTGCGGCTCGGGTGGTGCAGCAGCACGACCTCGTTGGTGAGCGGAAAGCACTTCAGCGGCACCACGGTGACTTCGTCGCCGAAGGGCGAGGTGCCGTCGAGCTCTCCAGCGAACGCGACGTCGGGGCGTTTCGCGACCAGGCCCGGCGCGCACCAGCTCTCCACGCCCGCATCGGCGAACCGCTTCACGTACAGGTGGTGGAACTTGTTGGGGGCCACCGCCCAGCGAGGCTCGCCGAGCGCTTCGAGCGTGGAGGGGTCGACGTCGACCGGAGAGTGGACGAGCAGGCCGCCCTCGAGCTCGAGGACGGTCATGCGCGCGCCCATCGGGATGCCGAAGAAGCGCAGATCGCGCTCGAGCACGTGGACGCCGGGCGCGATCTGCCGCATGTCAGCCCAGGCGGGCCGCGAGGATCTCCTCGAGGTTCACGAGCGCTGCGCTGAAGCCCTCGATGCCCTCGGCGAGCTTCTCGCTGGCCATGCGATCCTCGGCGTGCATCGAACGGAACGTGGCTTCGTCCATCGTGATCGCGTCGCGCCCGAGGCCCGCGGACTGCGCCGCGTCGAGCTTGCGGGGCAGGGGACCGGTCGTGTTGTGGAGCGCTTCGAGGAACTTCGGAGCGATGGTGAGCAGGTCGCAGCCGGCGAGCTCGGTGATCTCGCCGAGGTTCCGGAAGCTGGCGCCCATGATCTCGGTGCGGTGACCGTGACGCTTGTAGTAGTGGAAGATCTCGGTGACCGACAGCACGCCGGGATCCTCGGCCGAAGCGTAGGAATCGCGGCCCGTGTCGGCCTTGTACCAGTCGAGGATCCGGCCGACGAACGGCGAGATCAGCGTGACCTTCGCGTGGGCGCACGCCACGGCCTGGTGGAGCCCGAAGAGCAGGGTGAGGTTGCAGTGGATGCCCTCGATCTCGAGCTGGCGTGCGGCCTGGATGCCTTCCCAGGTGGACGCGATCTTGATGAGGATGCGGTCGCGCGAGGCACCCGCCGCTTCGTACATGGCGATCAGCTCGCGGGCCTTCGCGATCGTGCCGTCGCGGTCGAACGACAGGCGGGCATCCACCTCGGTCGACACGCGCCCGGGGATCACCTCGAGGATGCGCAACCCGAAGTCCACCGCGAGCCGATCGATGGCCTTGGCCACGATTCCCTCGGTGGTGTCGGCCTCTCCGCGGGCCCAGGCGAGCGCGCCATCGACCACGTCGTCGTACTCGGGCATCTTGGCTGCGCTCGTGATGAGCGAGGGGTTCGTCGTCGCGTCGCGGGGCCGGAAGGCCTGGATCGCGTTGAAGTCGCCGGTGTCCGCGACGATGACGGTCATCGCCTCGAGCTGCTCGAAAAGGGTCGACATGGGGAAGTCCTCGCGCCTGAGAGAGCACCCGATAACGCCGCATCAGCGAAGTGCGAGGCGCCATTCGCCTGCCCGTGGAGTTACCGGGTGAGCCCACCCTCCGAGGATGACGATGACCACCGATCTCTGGATGCTCCTGGCCGCTGCAGGCCTGCAGTGGGCGCTCATCATGGCGACTGCCGGCCCCCAGATCGTCAAGAACGGCATGGGCTGGGCGTCGGGCAACCGCGACGAGACGCCGCCCCCCACGGGCTGGGTCGCACGGTGTCAGCGGTGCTCGGCGAACATGATGGAGAACCTGCCGATCTTCGCGATCCTGGTGCTCGTTGCGCACGTGTCGTCCACGGCGGATTCGATGACCGCCAACGGCGCGATCCTGTTCATCGTCGCGCGACTGGCGCATGCCGCCCTGTACGTCGGGGGCGTCACCTACCTGCGCACGGCCGCCTGGGGCGCGTCGATCGTCGGGTGGGTGCTCATCCTGGTGGGCATCCTCACCTGAGCCGCGAGTCGCGAGGGCCCGCAGCGACGGTCCGTGAGTCGCGAGTGCCGTGAGTCAGGCGTTCGAGAGCACGTCGAGGTAGGGCGGCACGCGGAGATCGACGGTGTCGGGAGGCATGCCCACGTCGTGCAGGAGCGCTTGGTGGATGTGCTCCGGCTTGATGTACTGCTCCACGCCGTCGACCACCTGGGCCACGGGCGCCATGCCCTCATCGGAGCTCCGCCCGACGATCCCGTGGTGGATGCCCTTCCCGAGCAGCAGGCACGCGTTCATGAGCCAGTGATCCCGGCCCTCGTTGCCGTTGAACAGCGGCGTGCGCGCGAAGTCGGAGAACGCGAGGATGGTGGTGTGCTCCATCATCGACTGCCCGGACGTGGGGTGTGGCGTGTCGGCCAGATGGTCGATGATCGAAGCGAGCCCGCGGAACCCCACGTACTGGTTCACGAACTGGTCGTCGGCCCAGTTGTCGAAGTGCGTGTCGAGCCCATCGCTCGCCTGGTAGCTCACGACGCGCGACGTTCCGGTGGCGATGGCCTGCGCGACGAGCGCGGCACGGGCCTGGACGGTGCCGCGGTTCGTGCCCGCGATGTGGAACCGGTCGCGCAGGGCCACCATCTCGGGCGTGTTCGCGAAGATGTCGAACGCGGAGTCGAGCCCGCCTGACACGAGCCCGCTGGCGCCGAGCCGCGACTCGTACGCGACCTGGGCGTTCGCCGAGCGCCGGGCGACGACGCAGTCGTGGAACTCGGTGAGCAGGGCCTGGACGCGGTCGCGCTCCTCGGGCGCGATGGCCAGGGTTCCGGGACGCAGGGCCTTCAGCAGGTCGTCGACCGTGGCCACGCTGAGCGCGGTGGCCCACTGGGTCGCACCGCCCGTCTCCGTCGAGGTCTCCGGTGGCCAGGGTGCTCCCGGCCTCGGCGTTCTGCCCGCTCTCCCAGGCAGTGCCGCTCGCCGACGGCCGCTGAGCGTACCATACCCGGTTCGGGTTCTCCGGCAGCCCGCCGGGGCCGCCGAAGTACACCTGGATGCCCCCGGTCTGCGTGATCGTCGGGCTCCCGGTGTCGTCGTCGAGCCCCACGCCGGAGGCGATGAGGTCGTCGACCCCGTCGCCGTTCACGTCACAGGAAGCCACGGCGTAGCCGAGCTGATCGCCGGCATCGGTCCCCATGAGGTCGAAGACGTCGGTGTCGCTCACCAGGCCGGCCGGGAGCCCGGCGTACACCCGCACGCGCCCGACACTCGCCCGCGAGCCGTCGTCCCAGAGGTACTCACCCACCACCAGCTCGCGCTCCCCGTCGCCGTCGAAGTCGCCCGTGGTGATGCTGATCCCGCCCCGTGCGTCGGGCTGATCCGAGCCGAGCACGAGCGCCGGGGGGGCCGTCGGACCGGACGCGCTGCCCGGATACACGAACACCCCGCCGCCCTGACGCGCGTGGGCGGAGCGGTCGAGGGTGCTCGCGATGAGCTCGGGGAACCCGTCTCCATCGAGGTCGACGGACCGGATCTCGCCGAGGTCGAGGAAGTCGCCATCGCGAGAGAGCTCGGACGGCGCGACGGTGAGGGGTGCGGCCGCCCGACCGTGACGGCCTGGAAGATGCCGGTGACGGGGATCGCTCGCGACGACCGTCCACGTGCCGGGAACGGACGCCACGAGCGCGTCGTCGACCACGGCGAGCCCCGCCGTGGTGGGGATCGCGAAGTGCCCCGAGCCGCCGATCGTGTCGGGCACGGTCGGCCACCCGACGGGCACGAGCAGCACGGACTCCTCGAGCAGCCGCACCTGATCGACCACCGTGATCACGGCGGTATCGGACTGCTGGTTCGCGGCGTCCGTGACGATCACGGTGCTGACGCCGACCGAGCCCGCGGTGAACGTGCAGCCGGAGAGCATCGCGCCGCCGACGAGCGAGCCCGGCGCACAGGAGAACGCGCCGCTGCCTCCGGTCGCCGAGATGTCGAACACGGTGCCGGGCGGCACCAGGGCCGTTCGACTCGGCGCCGTTCGCGAACGGGCTCGTCACCACGTGCATGCAGCCGCTGCTCGACACCTTCGCCACGGGTGCGGCGTCCACGCTCGACGACGTGGGCATGTGCGTCGTGCGCGGGCTCACGATGGACACCCTCACCCACCAGGTCGGGCGCAGGCGGTTCATCACGGGCAAGCCCCCCAGCGGGCAGAACGCGCGCGGCAGCTCGATCTCCACCGTGATGGCGGCCCTGTTGAGCCGCACGGAGCCGATTCCGAACCTCGCATCCGGGTCGGAGTCGTACAACGTCGATCAGCCCTCGCCATCGGCGCGCGGTTCGGCGATGCCGTGTCGTCCTCGTCGTCCCGTGGCGGGGTCTGGCTGCTCCGCGACGACGAGATGCTCGCGGCTCCCGGCCCCGCGTGGCGCGTGCTCGGCACGTCGGGCGCCGACACCGTGGAGCTCGGCACGCAGGTGGCGCTCGTGGAGGTCCCCGGCTCGACCGACGATGCGCTCGTCGTCAGCGCCCGGTTTGCGAACAACACGGCCGGCGACACCCGTGCAGGGGCCGTCTACGCGTTCCGGTCGCAGTCGCTGGCCGGTCCGGCGACCCAGCTCGTGGAGGCCGCGACCGCCGCCGAGTGGACGTTCGAGGGCGCTACGTCGAACGACCAGATCGGCCAGGGTCTCGCGGTGGCGCCCGACGGGAGCCTCCGCATCGGCGGGCCTCGCGCGACCCCGACCAGCGGGGGAGGCGAGCGCGGCGGGGTGTTCACGGCCACGATCGACTTCGCGGCCACGGCACCGGTCAGCGCGGCCGATGTGCCCGTCGTCGACGGCGTGGGCAGCGGGTCGTACTTCGGTGCGGTCGTCGGGGTCGACCCCGTGAGCGGGAGGGCCTTCGCGCTCGCACCTCGCGAGAACCACGATGCCGACGTGCCGCCGGGCCTCAGGGACGGCGCGCTGTACATCGCCGACGCCGTTCCGGTGGAGCTCGACATGCCCACCGGCCCGGGGGGCGCGAGCTTCGGCACGTCCGTGGCCTGGGTGGATCTCGACGGCAACGGTGCGGATGCCGTCGCAGGGGGAGTGGGCGCCGGGCTCGCCACGGTCGGGCCGGATGCAGGCACGTTCGCGATCTGGTCCGGTGGCGCGGGCGCGGCCGCACTGAGTCCCGTGATCGCCGAGCAGGACAGCGACGAGGAGCTCGGCCGGAACCTCCGCAGCGTCGGGGATCTGAACGGCGACGGGCTGGTGGACTTCGCGGTCGTGGCCCCGGGGCGCTCGTACAGCGCGCCTCTCGCGGCTCCCTACGCGGCGGGCACGTGCCCCGCGACCACGCGGAGCCGCACGGGGGCCGTTCTGGTGTGGCTCGGCTCGAGCACGGGCATCGGGGCCCAGCCCGACTTCGCGATGTTCGGCGTCGAGACGAACGACCGGCTCGGAGCGGTGAGCGGAGCGCTCGACCACGACGGGGACGGACAGCGCGGATTGGCCGTGGGCAGCGCGGCGGCTGAGACCGTGTGGGTGTACGACGGGCCATGGGTGCCGACCCCGGGCCAGATCCTCGAGCGGTGTGATCCCGAGCTGACGCTGCTCGGTCCGCCGTCGAGCAGCTTCGGGAGCTCGGTGGCCGCCGTGCCCAGCCTGAATGGGGATGCCTGCGACGAGCTCGCGGTGGCCGCACCGGAAGACGACCTCGCGGGCAACTCCCGGGGCGCGCTCCGGCTGTTCCGCGGGTGCGCGGCGGGGGCGGCCTGGAAGACCTGGACGTCCGAGGCCAACGGCCAGCGGATGGGCGGCGGCGGGCTCGTGGTGGGCGACCTCACGGGGAACGGCACGCCCGATCTCGCCGTGGGGTCCGTGGCGCTCGACGGAACCGGGGTGTCGGACGTGGGCGCCGTGTGGTTCGTGGGCGAGAACGAGCTCGGTGTGGGCGCGATGGTGTTCGAGAACACGCTCGGGAGCCCCGACCTCACGGGCCTGGTGGCCGAGGTGTCCGCGAACACGCCGCACCGGCGGGTCGGAACCGAAGACAACGAGCGACTGGGCGCCGAGCTCGCCATCGTGGGCTCGGGAGCGAGCCGCGCGCTGTGGGTGGGCCGCCCGGGGGCGCACGGCGGTGCGGGCGGAGTCGACGGGTACGCCATGAGCGCCGCCGGGTTCGGCACGCGTCGCCTGCGCGTCGGCGCCGAGGGGCCGTACGCCGGGATGGGGGCCGCACTCGCGAGCACGAGCCAGCAGCGGCTGGTGGTGGGTGCACCCACGAGTGACGCTGCGTCGGTGGACGGCGGCGCCGTCTACGTGTTCGAGTTGCCGTAGCGAGCCCGCTCGCTGGAGGATGGCCGATGCTGCTGCTCGCGTCCGCGCTCGCGGGGCCGTGTGCCACCGTGGAGGGCGACCACTACGTCACGTCCGTGCCCATCGCGTTCGCGTCGCGCGCGGCCGACCCCACGCCCGAGAGCCTGCCCGCTGCGGCGGAGCTCGCGTGTGCGCTCGCGGAGGACGCCTCGCGCGCGCTGCACATCGGCGTGCACACCGACAGCATGGGCTCGGGCACCTACAACCAGGCGCTCAGCCAGAAGCGCGCGGACGCCTTCGCAGCGGCCGTCGTCGCAGCGGGTGCCGCACCGGGGCAGGTGAGCGCGCGCGGCTATGGCGAGGACTACCCGGTCGACAGCAACGCCACGGCCGAGGGACGCGACCGGAACCGTCGCGTGGAGCTGCTCACGTCCGACCCCGGGCGTCCGGCCGTGGCTCCGCCCCCTCCGTCGGAACCCGCGCCCCCTCCGCGGCCCAGCCCGGCGGAGGTGCTGTGTGGCACGGTCCGCAAGCTGCTGGTGCCGCCGTACGGGGAGGTCCGCACGAGCCTGCTGGCGCCGGCCACGGTGGAGGCCGTCTCCGCGTGCCTCACCGGCTGGGAGCTCGACCGCGACGGGTCGGAAGCCTTCTTAGTGCGCGACGGCCTCGTGGTGCGCGTGCGGGCCGATGCCGACGGCTCGCGCGTCACGGTGCAGCCGACGCCCTGAACCCCGACGACCCCACGTTCACGGGCTGACGGGAGGGATGCCCCACGCGCGATGGTCGGTGAGCATGCACCGGCCCTGCACGATCTCGATGCCGTGGTCGATCATGTCCTGCGCGAAGCCCGGGTGCTGGATGCCGAGCTGCAGCCAGACCGTGCGCGGCTTCGGATCGAGCTCGAGGATCTCGCGGGTGTGCAGATAGAGGCGCTCCGGACGGCGGAATACGTCGATCACGTCGATCGGCTCGTCGATCTCGGACAGCGACGCCCGCACGCGCTCCCCGAACAGCGTCTCGCCGGCGTGGCTCGGGTTCACGGGGAACACGCGGTAGCCGACCTTCTGCAGGTAGGCGGGCACGTAGTGACCGGCGCGCTCGACTCGCGGAGTGGCGCCCAGCACGGCGATCGTGCGGGCCTCTTCGAGGACGCGTCGGAGGTCGGGGACGGCGGTGAGCTCTCGCATCCTCCTGCATTAATGCGCCAGCGGCATAGGGGAACGCCCGAGCGCCAGGATCCCGCATGCCCCGCATCCCGAAGCCGATGACGAAGCGCCGGCTCACGAACATCACGACGCACTACCTGTCCCAGCGCACGACCACCCGGGGCCACCTGCGCAGGCTCCTGATGAACCGGGTGCGGAAGTCGATCGAGCACCACGGGGGCGACGAGACGGAGATGGCGGGCTGGGTCGACAGCGTGCTCGACTCGATGGTGCAGCAGGGCCTGCTGAACGACACCGCGTGGGCCGAGAGCCGGCTGAACGGGTTGATGCGGCGAGGCCTGTCGGAGCGGGCGATCCGGGCGAACCTGCGCGCCAAGCTCGTGCCCGCGGAGCTGATCGACCGCCTGTTGAAGGACGCCGAGCCCGATCCCGTGCAGTCGGCGGTGCTCTTCGCCCGGAAGCGACGCATCGGGCCGTTCCGGGAGCACGGGCGCGAGGCGAGCCGCGACAAGGACCTCGGGAAGCTCGCTCGCGGAGGGTTCCCGTTCGACATCGTGCGCACGGTGCTCGACATGGATCCCGACGAGGCCCTCGATCTCGCGATCCGCGGGCTGTACGGGGCTTGATCGCGGCCTCGCTCGGTGGCACGCTCCGCCGCAACCCGCTCCTGAGGTCTCCATGAACCGCTCGCTCGTCGCCCTCCTGTTCGCCTTCCCCCTGCTGCCCGGCTGCGGCGGTGTGCCCGACGGCAAGTTGCTCACCGACGTCGACGAAGACGACGTCGCGAAGCTGTGCGAGGAGTTCGTGAAGGACGCTCCCGCCCGCACGGTCACCTGCGACTTCGACGGGTTCGAGGTGACGATCGAGGTCGGCCTGTTCGACGACGAGACGGAGTGCAACTCCACCTACGAGCCGCCGCCCGACGGCTGCGAAGCGACGGTCGGCGACATGCGCGACTGCGTGCAGGCGTTCGCGGAGATCACCGACGCCGAGATCTGCGACCCCGAGGCCGACGGCTCCGTGCCGCCCGCGTGCCAGGCGCTGTTCGACTGCTTCGAGGGCTGATTTCCCTGGCGTCAACAGGCCGGCACGCCCGAAGGCGTGGAAGTAACCCGAACTTGGGCGTGCCGCATAGTTGACGACAAGGGAAATCCAATGGTGGAGATCGACGGACGGACCGAGGGAACCGAGGGCCGTGCGTCGATTCCAAGGGTGGAGATCGACGGACGGGGGTGTGATCCCCGAGCCGGTCGAGGTGCGCGGCGGTCAGCTGATCGCCAGTGCGTCGACAGCGTCTATCTGCCTACCGCGTCTTGTTCGTGGGGTTCCACAAGGCCTGGCAGCGCGGCTTCTCCCCCCGGAAAGCCGCCTTCCACCAGAGCTCGCCGTCGAACGACTCGAGCCGCACGACGCCCGGGGACGACTCGAACCACTGGCCGTTCGCGCCGCGTGCACCCCACACGCCCGAGGCGCCGAGCCAGATCACGTCGTCCTGGCAGAGGTGCACTCCCGCGTAGCGCTCGCGGGAGCGCTCCATCAGCGCTTCGGCTTCGGACGTGCGCTCGGCGGCCTGCGCCTGCTCGGGCGTGGGGACGTCGACGGGGGCGGGCGTGACGGCTTCGGACTGCGACGGCACCGCGGCGGGGGCGGAAGCGGGGAGGACCCCGGAGACCTTCACGCGCTCGGGCGTCTCGGCGGTTCGCCGTGTGATCAGACCGGCGGGGACGCGCCGGATGGGGGTGCGCGTGGGCGGGGCGTCCTGGACCGTGACGAACCCGACCTCGTCGAGGCGGCGAGCCTGGTCGTCTTCGACCCAGCCCGCGTGGAGCAGGATGTCTTCGGCCGAGAGGTAGATGGACCCCTCGTGCTCGACCACCCTGGCGTCGAGCGCGGTGGCGAGGGCGTCGATCGCGGCATCGTCTCCGCGGACCGCGATGAGGTCGGTGCGCACCTCTTCGTCGAGCAGCGACATCCAGGCCTCGCCCTTCGAGCCCGTGACGAGCCACGCTTCGCCGGGCGCGAGGTCGAGCGCTTCGGCGTTGCCTTCGGGGTCGACGAGCTTCAGCACCTCGCCCTTCGCGACATCCACGGGCAGCGCGTCATCCACGAGCCAGCCGTCGATCTCGAGCGCGTAGCCGGAATCCCGGGCCTCGCGATCGACCAGGACCACCGCCACCACCGGGTCGGCGAACGCAACACTCATCAGGCTCATCCACAACATGTCGACCCCTGTCACTGGAAGTTTCAACGCCCGTACGCTGAGTCTATCCGGCGCGAACGGTTCCCAGGCTCTCGACGAACGACAGCACGTCGGCGAAGGGCACCTCGTCGAACCGCCCCCACTCCGCGCGCTTCACGAGGCGTGCGCGCGACGCCGCGGGCGACGGCAGCCCGCACAGCAGGCGGGCGATCGGCCGCGGCCCCGCGAGCGCTTCGTGGCCCTCGGACACCAGGCGGCCCACGACCGCGCGGTCTTCGGCATCGAATTCGTGCGTGGGCACCGGGGGAAGCGCGATCACGGGCTCCCCCGCGCAGCGATCACAGTGCCCGCACGGGCCCCCCGGATCCTCGCCGAAGTACCGCAGCAGCGACCCCGTGATGCATCCCTCCTGGCTCGCGAGGGCCAGAACGCCGCGCAGGCGCTCGATGTCGCGCTGCTCCGATGCGGTGAAGCGTTCGTACAAACCGTGCACGAGCGCTCCGACGTCGCTCGGTTCGGACGCGACCCGGTATCCCTGACGCACGCCACTCACCCGGAGCACCAGGTCCCCCTGCTCGGCGAGGTGCTCCAGAGCCGAGACCAGCCGCTGCCGCGGCTCCCCGAGCTTCGCGGCAGACGCGGTCAGATCGATCGCGAACCACGTGCGGCCCTTCTTCGAGCACGCGAGCAGGCGCCGCAGGAACCCCGCGCGCTCGGCGTCGTAGCGGGCCAGGATCTCGGCGGAGCTGCGCTGCGGCTGGAAGGAGTAGGTGTCGTAGAACGGCGCCGTGGCGGCCAGCACACCCTCGAGCTCGAGGTAGGCGAGGAGCGTCGAGACCACCAGGATGCGGATGTCGTGGGTGCGCGACAGCTCGTGCTTCGACACGTCGAATTCTCGTTGCCGGGAGCCTTCAGCGAGCTGGCTCGCTGACTCCTCCCTGAATTCCCGCGACCGGGAGCCTTCAGCGAGCTGGCTCGCTGACTCCTCCCTGAATTCTCGTTGCCGGGAGCCTTCAGCGAGCTGGCTCGCTGACTCCTCCCTGAACCGACCTCCCAGCGCCAGGACCTCGCGAACGAGCCCGTCCACCGCGGCTTCCGTAGGGGTGTCGCCGTACGAGAAGTTCTCGAGCGTCACGGCGTCGGTGGGGCTCGCGAACAGCTCGCACACGGCGGGGGCTCCGTCGCGTCCGGCGCGCCCGATCTCCTGCGCGTAGCTCTCGAGCGCCTTCGGCAGGTTGTAGTGGAACACGTACCGGATGTCGGACTTGTCGATGCCCATCCCGAACGCGATGGTCGCGACCACGATCGCCGCGGGGTCGGCCATGAACCACTCCTGCACGGCCGTGCGGACCTCCGGATCGAGCCCGGCGTGGTAGGCCCGTGCGGCGAACCCCTCGCGCGAGAGGCGGTCGGCGAGGCGCTCGGCGGTCTTCTGCTGGGTGACGTAGACGATGCTCGCGCCCGGCGGATGGACGCGGAGGCGCGAGAGGAGGTGGGCGTCGCGATCCTCGGCCCGCACCCCGGTCATCCGGAGGAACAGGTTCGGTCGGTGGAACCCCGTGTGCACGTGGTCTTCGGGGGCGATGTCGAACGCCTTCCGGATGCTCGCCGCGACCGCGGGCGTCGCCGTGGCGGTGAGGGCGAGCACCCGCTGGGCGCGGAGCTGGACCGCGATCTGCGCGAGCTTCAGGTAGTCGGGCCGGAAGTTGTGCCCCCACTCGGAGATGCAGTGGGCCTCGTCGATCGCGAGCAGCGCGATGGGGATGCCGCGCAGCTTCGCCATGAACCGCTCGTTCTGGAAGCGCTCCGGAGCGATGTACAGGATGCGGAGAGCCCCGCTGCGCAGGTCGTTCCACACCTCGTGGTGCTCGTCGGCCGTGAGACTGGAGTCGAGCCGCGCCGCACGCACGCCCTTGCTCTGGAGGAAGTCGATCTGGTCTTTCATGAGCGCGATCAAGGGCGACACGACGAGCGTGAGCCCGTCGAGCAGGAGCGCGGGCAGCTGGTAGCACAGGCTCTTGCCGCCGCCCGTCGGGAACACCGCCAGCACGGACCTCCCGGCGAGCAGGCGGTCGATCGCGTCGCGCTGGCCGGCCCGGAGCGCGTCGAACCCGAAGGTGTCGCGGAGGAGGGTGTCGACGGCGGTCATGGTGCGCTCCCGGCAGACGGGCAGGGTACCGCTTCGGGGGGGCGCGCGTGGGTTACGGGGCGCGCGGAGGTCTCATGGAGATCGGTCGGAGCCAGCGGCTCGAGGTGATGGAGCGGGTGCCCGACGGATTCTGGTTGGCCGACGGGGAGGGCAGCGCGTTCCTGCCGCACGGCGTCGCGCCGGAGGGCCTCTCGGTCGGGCAGAGGCTGAAGGTGTTCGTCTACACCGACCGGAACGGAGACCTGCTCGCGACGACCGACCCGCCGAAGGTCGAGCGCGACGGGTTCGCGTGCCTCGAGGTGGTCGACGTGGCGGGGCACGGCGCGTACCTCGACTGGGGGCTCGACCGCGATCTGTTCGTGCCGCACAACCTCCAGCACCGGCCGCTGAAGATCGGCGAGCACGCGGTCGTGGTGGTCGACGTCGACGAGCACGGGCGAATCTTCGGGTCGACGAAGCTCGGCGCCCGGTTCGAGAGCGCGATGCACGCGCTGCGCATCGGCCAGAAGGTGTCGCTGCTGGTGTACGGCTTCAACGACGTGGGCGCGCAGGTGATCGTCGACGGGCGCTTCACGGGGCTCGTGTACGACAACGAGATGTTCCGCGAGGTGATGCTCGGCGACGCGATGGACGGGTGGATCACGGGCCTGCGGTCCGACGGGCGTGCGGACGTCTCGCTGCAGCCGTCGCGGAAGGCCGGAACGCTCGACGCGCGCGAGGTGATCTGGGACCGCCTGGTCGAGAACGACGGATTCCTGGGGCTCACCGACCGGTCGGCTCCGGAGGAGATCGAGCGCGTGCTGCAGATGAGCAAGAAGCGCTTCAAGAAGGCCGTGGGCAGCCTCTACAAGGACCGGCGCATCCGGATCGCGCAGGACGGCCTCTACGTCGTCGAGGAGTAGCCTTCGCCTGGGTGATCCAGGAGCCGTTCGACCTGCGCGGCGGTCAGCAGTCGGCGGTCAGTGATCAGCTGGAAGGATGGAGCTGTCGAGCTGATTACCGAAGGCTGAGAGCTGATGGCCGGCGCGTCGACAGTGTCCGCCAGACTGGGGCTCACCGGCGCGGCGGCGGGACGACCGTGCCTGCCAGCGCCGCCACGAGCTGCTCGCGCTCGTCGTCGGCTTCGAGCATGCGCCAGCACAGCGTCCGCAGCAGGGCCTTGTGCAGCGTGACCGCGAGGACCGGGTGGTGCCGCAGCATCCACAGCACGGCGTCACGGGGGATCTGGAGCAGCAGGCAGTCGGTGGTCGCGGTGACCGTGCCGACGCGCCCGCCCTGGGCGAGGAACGACACCTCGCCGATGATCACCTCCTGGGCGCCGCCCCCGCCGCGGAACCGCGCCAGGCTGTAGCCCGACGCGCCGAACATCTCGGCCTCGCCCTCGAGCAGGAGGTACACGTGCCCGTCGAGCTCCCCGTGGGCCACGATGGGCTCGCCCTCGGGGACGGTGACGAGGTGCACGTGCGTGCCGAGCCCGTTCGCCAGCGGGTGCAGGCTGACGCTCTGGAAGCACCGCACGGACCGGAGGCCCTCGGCGGCCGCGTCGCGCGTGCCGGGATCGAGCTCCACGGGCTGTCGGCCCGCGCTGGCCGTCTCGAACACGTGCTCCGGCGAGCCGCGCCAGCCGTAGCGGATCGCCCACGCATTCGACCCCGAGCGGTGCTCGCGGATGCCGTCGACGAGGTCCATCGCGGCCCAGCGCAACAGCGCGACCGCGATCATGGGCGTATCCATCGAGATCTTGCGGAATCCGCGCGGCGAGATGCGGAGCACGGTGGACGACGCGGTCGTGAGGATGGCGGTGCGCCGGGCCTGGCCGAGCGCGAACGTGTTCGTGTGGAACGCGCCCGGGGGCTTGAGGTCGCGCACGGTCTCGGGGACGCGACCCGGAGCCTGGAGCACGTTCACGGCCGAGCCCGACGCCATCAGGCGGAGATCGCGGTCTTCGGTGTGGGGATCGACGATGGTGCGCCCGGGCGGGAGGGCATCGTGGGACATCGAAGCGGCCGCACGGCGCATCGACTCGCCGTCGGTCAGGAACGGCTTGAGCTGTGGATGGTGCCTGCGTGCGGCTGCGCAGGTGTCCTCGAAGATTTCGTCGGTTCGCACTCGGTTCCCCTGGGCGATTCTACCCACTCTCCGGCGGAGGCGGGCTATGGGGGGCTCCTTCGAACCAGGAGAGCGACATGGCGTACGGATTCCACAGCACGGCAGAGGAGGTCACGGCGGGCGCCGATCTGTCCGGTCAGCGCTGGCTGGTCACGGGTGTGAGCTCGGGGCTCGGCTACGAGACCGCCCGCGTGCTGGCCCTGCGGGGTGCCACGGTCATCGGAGCCGCGCGCACCGAGGCGAAAGCGCAGGCGGCCCTCTCGCAGCTCGGCATCCCGGGGGTGCCCGTGGCCTGTGAGCTCTCGGAGCCCGACACCGTGCGGTCGGCGGTGGAGCGGGTGCGCGGCGAAGGCCCGCTCGCCGGCATCATCGCGAACGCGGGCATCATGGCGCTGCCGACGCTCCAGCAGAAGAACGGCATCGAGCTCCAGCTCTACACGAACCACGTGGGCCACTTCCTCCTGGTCACGGGCCTGCTCGACCGGCTCACCGACGACGGGCGCGTCGTGATGCTGTCGAGCGGCGCCCACTTCATGGCGAAGCGCGGGCTCGAGCTCGACAACCTCTCCGGCGAGCGCGACTACGATGCGTGGCGCATGTACGGGCGCTCCAAGCTGGCGAACATCCTGTTCGCGCGTTCGCTCGCGAAGCGGTTCGAGGGCACGGGTCGCACGGCGAACGCGGTGCATCCCGGCGTCATCCGCACCAACCTCGCGCGGCACATGGACGACGCGGAGGCCCTGTTCGAGTCGATCAAGAACCGCATGAAGACCGTCGAGCAGGGGGCCGCGACCCAGTGCTACGTGGCGGTGAACCCCGAGGCCCGCCCGATCTCGGGGGAGTACTTCTCGGACTGCGGGGTCGCCGACACGCTCCCGGAAGCGAAGGACGACGAGCTGGCCGAAGCCCTGTGGAACCGCACGGTCGAGCTCCTCGCGTGACCGACGGGGGGCCGCTCCAGCGCGGGTTCCTGCCCACGTGGATCGGAGCGGCCGGGATCCTCGCGATCCAGATGGTCGTCACGGGCCTGCTGCGGGAGGTCCCGGATGCCCGTGAGGTCGCGTGGTCACAGGATGCGAGCCTGCTCGTGGCGGTGCTCGTGTTCACGGTCGCGGGCGCGTGGGCGTTCCCGCACGTGCGCGCGATGGTGTGGTTGATCGGCTCGCTGTGTGCGGCGCTGCTGGGGATGCAGCACGCGATCGCGCCCGGTCCGGCGGCCCCGAACGAGGAGGTGTTCGCGTTCTACAGCGTGGGCGCGGTGCTGCTGGCGATCGGAGCCTGGGAGCGCGCGCGGTCGAGCGCGGGCTGATTCCACCGGATTCGGCCGACAAGCGGCCTTCATCCCGTTGAATCATACTTAGTGAATCTCCTGACGGAGCCCGTGGGCTCGCCTAAAACCTGGTTTTGCACTGGCGTGCCGGCGAGCTGACGGGTCTTGACCGTCAAGAGATTGAGACCAGGACGGCACCGACCCTTGTTGTCTGCCTGCATCCTGAGGTAGGATAGTGAGTGTAGTTGCGGATGACCGCCAGCAGACGCCTGGAGCAAGCTTTGTTCTCGATTTCCGGAGTGGCCCTCGCGTCGTCACTCTGCGGTGAGCCCGCCGGGGGGGGCGTACGCGCCTTGTCCTTCGATGAAGGTCGGCTGATCATCGACGGGGCAGTCGTCGGTCCAGATGTTCTGGCGGTGGTGACAGGCCAGGTCCGCCTCTCGAACTTGTCGTACACCTGGGATGTTGCGACGACACTGACCCACGGTGACGAATCGATCTGGGTGGGTCTCGATCTCCCGCCCGAGGCATTCGTGGACGATGCCGCACGCGACTATCTGATGGACCTCTGGGTTTCGATCGACTTCGGTTCGCGAAGACAACGGATCGGTCCTCTCTACGTCGCGTGGTCAGACCCATCCTCGTACACCATACTCGATAGCTCGGATTTCCCCGCCTGGGCGTCCAACGGAGTTCTACGCTCGGAGCTGCGCCTCGATGTGCCGCCCGGGGTTCGCGTGATGCCGCCTCGGCTGTCACCGAGCGGGCCTGCCGTCGAAGTCCGTACGGCCGAGCGGCACGGCGAGCCGCCCATCCGAGTCCTCGGCGGAGATGAAGACACGGGGTTGGTTCGATGATGCCGTTGTGGATTGCGAGTGCGAGTGCTGCCATCGTCACGTCGACAGTCGAAATCTGTGTGGCGTACGACACCGAGTACGAGGATGTCGGCAGCGAAGACTTCTGGGCGGACCAGACCGTCGATCGCTGGGCACGGGGCGTGGAGCTCGAGATTCGCGACTACACCTCGAGGAGGTTCCTGTTCACGAATCAATCCACGGGGTGCCTCACAACTCAGGTCGAAACCGAGAGCGGCGACCCGATCTTCAAGGTCGTCGTGCGGTCGCGAGCATTGGTCCAGGGTGTCGAGTACGAGGTGCACCCGCATCAGGGCACGGCCAGCTGGGCGAGCCACGTCGGCCAGTTCCAGGAGGAGCTGTTCCTGCTCGATGCTGGTGTTTCGACGCACGACCTCACCACGTCGTCGCATGAGGCGTGGCAGGTGATGGGTGCTGTGTCGTGGTTGTTCCATCGAAGCCGCTTCAAGATCTGGAACGGCGTGTCACGCATGTGTTGCTTCGACAACGCCCAGCCAGATGGAACGTGCACGAATTCCTCCTACTGGTACGGCGTTTCCAACGCGCAGACGCTGCACTACTTCGTCCGCACGAATGGCGGGCCGTGTGGTGGGGGCAACGCGACAGCCGCCGTCGACGATCGGCTCAATGCGGTGGAGATCGCCGGTGACTGCCCTCGAAAGGGTCTGTTCGTCCACGAGACAGCGCACATGATCGTGGGTCTTCGGATGAACGGACGTGAGGGGGAGGGGCCGAATGCGCCGAATAGTGGTCCGCAGGGCTGGAATCCTGGCGCGCCGCTCGACGGTTGCAGCGGAGACTATTGGCTAGCAAACACCTCCACCAACCCTCCCTTGGGAGTCGACCCGATTGACTACGGCCAAGCAAGCGCCAAGGGTCGGCTGACCAAAGAGTTCGGATCCAACGCCATTCGTGAAGGGTGGGCAGACTTCATGGCGATGTGGGCCTGGAACAGCCGCAACGGGACCGACTGCCACAGCGAGAGCTGGGTCAGTTCCTACCAGGACCTCGACCTCGACGGGACTGTCGAGAACCACCCGGCACAGGAGATGGACTGTGCCAGCATCGGGTGCTGGCTCGACGATGTCGAGTCCGCCACTGGCAACGGATGCGACCGGGCGGGCTATTCTGGCTCAGACGACCTCGAGCTGAACCGTTCGACGGTCTGGGATGTGGGTCGGATGTACTGGTATCTGTGGCAGACGGAAGGCGTGTCCACCGACCGCTTGTCCGATCTCTACGTCCACACCTGCCCGCGCGTGTGGTCCGTGGCAGACGAGTGGAAGAATTCGACGGCAGACCATGCGAGTCGACCGATCGACCGACTGTACGACGCCTCGGCGTTCCATCCCTCTACCCAGGCAGCGGTGGATGCTGCGATCGATGCCTATGTCGCCCATTGAACCCCTGTTGTTGATCACCTGGCTGGCCGGTTGTGTGGGGAGCACCCCTACACCCTCCACCACACCCACCATTCTTTCGACGGCCCACACGGGCGGGGCCCAGAGCACCGCCCACACGGGAGTCCTCGGAGATACGGGAACGAGAGCCGACACAGGGGACACGAGCACTCCGTCCACCGCCTCCACCGGTCAGGTGACATCGACCGCGGACACCGGTCCGACCCTGCCGACCGGCGACACTGCCGCAACGACCGTCGAGGCCTGGGCCTGCGCCGACCTCGAGTCGTGCTGGGTCCACAGCGCCCTGACCATCCGACTCAACTGGGAGGGAACGCTCTCGGGACACGACATCGGCGTGCTCGAAGGCACGCCCAACCGGCTGGTCGCGTCGGCGCCCCACCATCCGGCCTATGTGGGCGGTGGGTGGAGCTCCTCCCTCATCGCCGCGCTCGAGCTGGACGGCACACCCGGCTGGAGCCCGGTGTTCAACACTCAGCTGTACGTGGACGCCTACCCCCAGGCGACGGGGGCCAACCCGCCGATCGTGGCGCGGATGGGGTCGTCCGTGGTGCTGCCGGGCGACGTGACGGGCGACGGCATCCCCGATGTGGTGGCGCTCAGCGACGCGTTGGCGCCCGAGGTCCCGGGGATGCTGCTGTTCCCCGGTCCCATCGGGCCGCTCGGAGGGCTACCCCTCGGCCAGGACGCGCCGGGTGTGCTGTCGGGCGACGCCGACATCTTCGACGGCGCGCGATGCGGGGATCTCACGGGGGATGGGGTCGCGGAGCTCGTGCTGGACGACGGGATCGTAGTGGGCCCGATCGACGGGAGCGACGCGACGCCGCTCGCGCGGGACGTACCGCTGACGGGCCGGGTGTATGCGATCGACGACCGCACGTCGCCGGGCTGCCTGTGGGGCGACGGTTCGGCGGTGCACCTGCTGACGGGGGTGTCGGCGGGCTCTCCGGTGACGACGACGCTGTTCCAGACGCCGGGGTGGCCGTCGGCGATGCACGCGCTGGAGCTTCCGGGTGGGGTGCTGACGACGGCGGTGGGCCTGATGGAGGGGGCTTCGTACCGGGTGGAGGTGCGGGCGAGCCCGACGGCGCCGCCGCTGGTGCTCCCGCTGTCGCGTCCGCCGCGAGCGGTGCTCCAGGTGGACCTCGACGGAGACGGCACGCTGGAGGTGCTGGTGGGGACGACCGAGACGCTGGAGGTGTACGACGCGACGGGCACGTCGCAGGGCACGTGGTGGGTGTCGGGCAGCGTGGAGCCGCCGGGGTTCCGGCTGATGGCGGCGGACGTTCAGCTCGGTCCCGAGAAGGAGCTGGTGCTGAGCGAGCCGTGGGCGATGAACACGGAGGGGCTGGTGTTCGTGTTCCCGCTGCCGCTCGCGCCGCTGGTGCCCTGAAACATCACGGGCGGGGTCGCGTACGTCGGCCGTGCTCTGGCTCTCCCTCGCGCTCGCCGATCCACTCACCGACCGCTGCGTCGCCGAAGGCCGCGCGGACCGGATCCAGGCCGCGCGCCTCGAGTCGCTGCGGACACGGTCGTTCCGCGAGCCCGAAGACGTGCTCGCCGAGCTCGAGTCAGTCGGTGACCTGGCGCCCGAATGCCCCGTGGTGTGGATGCTCGCGGCGGCCGTCGAGCGCGGGCGGGGCCGCGAGGACGAGGCGCTCGCCCACCTCGACCGCGCGCTGGACGTGGCGGGGGCGTGGCCGGAGGTGAAGACTGCGCACGCCGTGGCCCACGCGCACACGGGAGAGGTGCGGTACCTCGAAGCGGCCCGTCGAGAGGGGGATCTCGGGCTCGACCTGCTGTGGATCCGGTCGCTGCCGGGCTCCGAGCAGGTGGCCGAGTGGCGCTCGCTGCTGGAGCGGTACCCGATGGATGCGGTCGCAGTCCTGGCCGCTCTGGAAGGGCTCGTGGAGGTTGGGCATCCGCTGGAGGCCGTGGAAGCGGGGCTCGCGGCGCTCGAGCGCTTCGACGACCCCGCGCTGGCGGAGCGGATTGCGCGGCTCCGCGCACCGTTCGAGCCCCCGCCGGGTCCGCGGGCACGACCGTCGGAGATCCGCGTGCTGGACGACGGGACCGAGGAGGTGATCGTGTACAGCCCGGCCCGCGCGCGACACGAGCTGGACGCCCGGCTCGCCGAGCTCGGGTGGATGCCGGCCGAGACGGTGCCCGGCGGGATGCGGTACCGCACCCAGACGCCCGTGCGGCCCTTCGTGGACGTGTTCGACGACGGGCGCGTGGAGGTGCAGGAGAGCGGTGTGGTGACGCTCCCCAGCGCGCCGAGCGGGCTGCGGGTGGGGCGGACGGGCACCCGGCTCGGCACCGTACCGTCGGGCGACTACGGAGGCGTGTCGGTGAGCGAGGTGATCTCGGCGCGCAAGCTGCGTCCCGACCGCATCCGGCTGATGGAGGACATCTGGCCGGAGGTGACGCGCTGGCGCCAGGCGCGCGCACGCCAGCAGTTCGCCACCCACCTCGACGAGCACCTGCCAGACGCCCTCCAGGCGCTGTGGGACGAAGGCGTGCCGATGTACGGGGCGGGTTCGCTGGACACCCCTGCGGAGCGTCGGCGGGCGCTGCTCGATCACTGGGGTAGCCGCGCGTGCTCGGCGGAGGGGGACGCAGCCGCCGACCGGGTGTCGCGGTTCCTGCGGCTGGAGGTCCAGGCGTCGGAGGAGCGCCTCACCGAGGAGGAGGTCCGCGCCGCGGAGGTCTCTGCGGACTGCGGGCGAACGCTCGGATGGTGGGGCACGGACGGCGACCCTGGTCGGGATGACACAGAAATGCCATAGTGCTCCTTCACCACGGAGGCGGTCGCGTTGGACGTTCTCGGGTTCGCGTTCGGATTCGCAGTGGGAGCCGGAGCGTTCTTCTTCGGGGGCGTGGTCCCGCTCGTCCTCGCGCGGAATCTCCGGTTCGGAGCGCCGGAATCCCCGGTCGCGCCTCCGCCCCAGCCGGTCCCCGCGGCGCCCGCGCCCGAGGTCGTCCCCGTGAAGGCGGTGTTCGACCCGTTCGCGACCCCGGGCGCTCCGGTCCCGCGCCCCGTGGCGGCCACGTCGATCCCGGTCCTGGCGGACTGGGTGGGCCAGCCGATCGCGCTGTTCCTGGTCGACACCGTCCACCAGATCCGTGCGACCACCACTACGGCGGAGCTCCTGTTCGGGCCTGGCCTCGTGGGCACCCGGTTCGCGCGCATCGTCCCCGACTGGGAGGCCGCCGAGACCCACCGCAGCGAGAAGTGGACGAGCCCGACGGGCGTGGAGCTCGGCGAGGTGTGGACGCTCGATGCCCACACGATGGCCGGCGACACCGTGCCAGTGCGCATGAAGCGGTCGCGGGCGCCGCAGGGCTGGTGGGTGGCGCTCTCGGATGCGTCGTCCGAGCAGAAGCAGCTGGAGCGGCTCACGAAAGCGAACACGCGCCTGCAGGGCGCGCGTGACGACGCCTTGAAGGACAGCCGCGCGAAGACCGCCTACCTCGCCCGGGTCGCGCAGGGCCTGCGCACGCCGCTCAACACCATCGTCGGGTACGGCGAGCTGGTGGCGGAAGAGGTGCAAGACCGCGGGTACGACGAGCTGGTGGCGGACGTCGCCCGGATCAACGCGGCGAGCGGGGCGCTCGAGACCATCCTGCAGACCGTGCTCGACTGGACGGAGGTGGAGACCGGCCGGATGTCGATGACTCCCGTTCGGTTCGAGCTCTCCGACGTGATCGGGGAAGCGGTGGAGGCGTGCCGCGAGGCCATCCAGGCGAACGGGAACACCCTGTCGTTCGAGGCGGTCGAAGGGCTGCGCGCGCTCGGGGACGCGAAGCGGGTCGGCCAGGTGGTGCGTGCGCTGCTCAAGAACGCCGGGCAGTACTGCGAGAACGGGTCGGTCACGGTGCGGCTCCGCAGAGCGGGCGCCCAGGCGGCCATCTCGGTGGTCGACACGGGCAAGGGCTTCGAGGGGGGCGAGCTGGAGGAGCTGTTCGTCGACTTCGCCCAGCGCTCGAGCGACCATCCGACGACCGGAACCGGGATCAGCCTGCTCCTCGCGCACACATTCGCCGGCATGATGGGGGGCGACCTGCGGGTCGAGAGCCCGGAGGGCGAGGGGGCCACGTTCACCCTCCTGCTGCCCGCGGTCGACGAGAACGAGTACGCGCCTCCGATGCTGATGGAATAGCGGGGCGGTGACCTCGCTGTGACGTGGGGCGCATACGGTCGTTCCATGGGCACCGACCGACCGCAGACCGCCACCGAAGAGCTCGTGAACGCTGTCACCCACGGTGTGGGCGCGCTGCTCGGGGTCGGCGGGCTCGTCGCCACGCTGGCCTTCGCGGGGTCGGAGCGCGGAGACGCCCTGTCCGTCGGCGCGCTCGTGGCGTACACCCTCTCGGTGGTCGCGCTGTTCGGGGTGTCGTCGGCGTACCACGCCGTGCGCTCGGCGCGGTGGAAGGGCGTGCTCCAGAAGGCCGACCACTGCGCGATCTACCTGCTGATCGCCGGTACGTACACGCCACTCGCGCTCGTGGGGCTCGGCGGAGGCTGGGGGCGGTTCCTGTTCGTGTCGGTGTGGAGCCTGGCGGTCGCGGGCATCGGGCTCGAGCTCGCGGTGACCGAGCGCTGGCACCGCACGTCGCTGGCGCTGTACCTCGGGATGGGCTGGCTGGCGGTGATCGCGGCGGTCCCCCTGGTGAACGCGCTGCCGCTGGCCGCGACTGCCCTCGTGCTGGTCGGGGGGCTGCTGTACACGGGAGGCACCTGGTTCTACTCCCGCGACCGGCACTGGGATCACGCCGTCTGGCACGGGTTCGTGCTCGGTGGGGCCGTCACGCACGGTGCCGCGGTGGCGCTCTGCGTGGCCTGACGCTCCGCGACGCCGGTGCGCTGATAGGATGCGGCCCGTGAGGTGCGCGTGGCGGTCGGTTCGACGGTCTTCAAGTTCGAGGTCGACCTGTCGGATGTCGACCGGGGCGTCTACGAGTACGTCTCGCTCGACGTGGCGCAGCACCCCTCGGAGTCCGATGCCTGGCTGGTGGCGCGTGTGCTGGCCTTCCTGCTCGAGCACACCGAGGGCATCGCGTTCAGCCAGGGCCTGAAGGCGGGCGAGGAGCCCGCGGTCTGGGTGCACGACCTGACGGGCCAGCTCTCCGCATGGATCGAGGTGGGCACCCCCGACGCCACGCGGCTCCACAAGGCGCGCAAGAGCTGCGACCGGGTGGTGGTGTACTGCCATCGCGGCGCCGACCCGTGGCTCGCGTCGCTCCAGGGCCAGCGCGTGCACGAGGCGGCCACGATTCGGCTGGTGCTGCTCGACCCGCGGTTCGTCGAGGCGCTGGCGGCGTCCCTCGATCGGCGGAACCGGTGGAGCGTGTCGGTGATGGAGGACACGCTGTACGTCGAGTCGTCCGATGTGACCCACCAGACCTCCCACAGCGCGCCGCTGACGCGCGTGCCGTTCCCCGGGCGCTGATGGGCGGAGACCTCTCCGTGACGGCCCTGTACACGTCGGGCGTGTGGGCCTGGGCCGCGTTCCCCGGCGCCGAGCTGTACGACCACGAGGACAGCCGGCGGGTGTTCCAGGTGACCGAAGCGGTGATGCGGGTCGCGCGGTTCCTGAAGGGGGGGCCGAGCCTCAAGCACTCCCTCGTGCAGCGGCACTTCCTGATCGACCACCTCACCCGTTCCGCGAGCCCCGAGACGGTCGTGGAGCTGGCGGCGGGACTGTCCCGGCGGGGCGCGAGCTTCAGCGAGTCGGTGCGGTACGTCGAGGTCGACCTCCCGCACGTCATCGAGCGCAAGGAGGCCCTGCTGGACCGCACGGAAGCGGGCCGCGAGGTGCTCGGTCGCGCGACGCTCACCCGCATCGGAGCCGATGTGGCCGAGCTCGATCTGGCGCCCCTGGTCGAAGGGCGCACGGTGGTGGTGGCGGAAGGCCTGCTGATGTACCTCGACGCCACGCAGCAGCGTGCGCTGTGGTCCCGGGTCGCGAGCGCACTGCCGTCCGGCGCGTTCGTGTTCGACCTCGTTCCCGCCATCGAACAGCCCCCGCCCGGCTGGCTCGGGCGCGTGCTCGGCTGGCTGATGCAGCGGTTCACCGGGGGCCAGGGCTTCGTGGTCGACCAGCGCACCCGCGACGACGTGCGGTCGGAGCTGCTCGAGGCGGGCTTCACGAGCGTCCGGTGGATCGAGCCGGCCGACCTCGCGAATGAGGGGGTCCCACATCTCGATACGCCCACCCAGACACTTGTTTTCGAGTGCTTGACAGGGCCCGTGCTACCGTCCGGCGCCACGCGGAGCTGACCCAGGTTGCGCACCCCCCGGATCCTCATCCTCCAAGGCCGTCCCGCACCGGCCCTGTCCCGCGCCGTCCTCCGTGCTGGCGGGCGCATCGGGCGCATCGTCGCAGATCCATCCGATCTGGCGGGCCTCTCGGGCTCCGAGCAGCTGGTCGTGCCCGCGGGTGTCGACTTCTCGGGCTGGGGGGTCGAGCACGACGTCTATGTCCAGGTCACGCACGTCTCCCAGGTGGCCGCGGCCATCGCCCACGGGGCTGCCGGTCTGGTCGTGAAGGGGCACGAAGCGGGCGGTGCGGTCGGCGAGGAGTCGGCACCCATCCTGCTGCAGCGCGTCCGTGCGGCCACGTCCCTCCCGCTCTGGCTCCAGGGGGGCATCGGCCTGCACACGGCGGCGGCGGCCATCGCGCTCGGCGCCGAGGGCGTGGTGCTCGACCACCAGCTGTCCCTGTACCCGGAAGCGCCCGTGGATCCGGAGCTGCGCGACGCCATCCGCGCGATGGACGGCAGCGAGACGGACGTCATCGACGGGGTGCGGGTGTACGCGCGTCCCGGTCCGCTGCACGACCGCCGCATCGAGCTCGGTCAGGATGCCGCGTTCGCGCGCGTGCTGTCCGACCGGTTCCCCCGCATCGTCGACCTGATCCGCGGTCTGGAGCGCGAGATCGACGCGCACCTCGGTCAGGCGTACGCCGTGCAGCCGCTCGCGCCGGGCCACGGGTTCGCCGCGGAGCACGGCATCCGGTACCCCATCGCGCAGGGCCCGATGACCCGCGTGTCCGACCGCGCCGACTTCGCGCTGGCCGTCGCGGAGGGCGGGGGCATGCCGTTCCTCGCGCTGTCGCTGGTGCGGGGCGAGGCTCTGGCCGACATGCTCGAGAGCACCCGGGCCGCGCTGGGCGACCGTCCGTGGGGTGCGGGCATGCTCGGGTTCGCGCCGCCTGCGCTGCGTGAGGAGCAGCTCGA
This sequence comes from Myxococcota bacterium, assembly GCA_041389565.1. Lineage (GTDB taxonomy): Bacteria > Myxococcota_A > UBA796 > UBA796 > JACKEQ01. The sequence continues at coordinate 20,199 of JAWKRP010000039.1, read as the reverse complement.
GGCCGTGCGCCGCGCGAAGCCCGCGGTCGCGCTGCTGGCCGGGGGGCGACCGGCCCAGGCCCGTGCGCTCGAAGAAGACGGCATCCCGACGTACCTGCACGTGCCGTCGCCCGGTCTCCTCGACCTGTTCCTGAAGGACGGCGCGCGCCGGTTCGTGTTCGAGGGGCGCGAGTGCGGCGGTCACGTCGGTCCGCGCACGAGCTTCGTGCTGTGGGAGCAGTTCGTGGAGCGCCTGCTGCGCTTCGAGAGCCCCGAGGAGCTGTGCCTCCTGTTCGCGGGCGGCATCCACGACGCGCGGTCGGCCGCCGCGGTGTCCGCCATCACGGCGCCGCTGGCGGTGAAGGGCGCGCGCATCGGCGTGATCATGGGCACGGCGTACCTGTACACCGACGAAGCCGTGTCCACGGGCGCGATCACACGGGTGTTCCAGCAGGAGGCGCTCGGATGCGCCGACACGCGGCTGGTCCACACGGCACCCGGCCACGCCACGCGCACGGCGTCGAGCCCGTTCGTCGATGCGTTCGAGGCCCGCAAGGCGGAGCTCCTGGCGCAGGGAACCCCCGCCGACGAGATGTGGGAGGAGCTGGAGCGCCTGAACCTCGGGCGCCTGCGCATCGCGTCCAAGGGCGTGAAGCGCGAGGGCTCGGCGCTGGTCGAGGTCGACGACGACACCCAGCGTCGCGAGGGCATGTTCATGATCGGCCAGGTGGCGGCCCTCCGCAGCGCCACGACGACGATCGGGGCCCTGCACCACGAGGTGAGCGCGGGGGCGTCCGCGTTCCTCGCCGCTCCGGGCGTGCCCGACACGACGCCCGCCGACATCGCCATCATCGGCATGGCCGGGTTCTTCCCCGATGCCCACGACATCGACGACTTCTGGAGCCACCTCGTGCTCGGTCGCGACGCCGTGCGCGAGGTGCACCGGTCGCGCTGGAACCCCGACCTGTACTTCGATCCCGAAGACCGCGGCACGGGCCGGAAGTCCGTGTCGAAGTGGGGTGGGTTCCTGCCGCCCATCGACTTCGACCCGCTCGAGTTCGGGATCCCGCCCCGGTCCCTGCCCGCGATCGACCCCGTGCAGCTGCTCGCCCTGCAGGCGGCCAAGCACGCGCTCGACGACGCGGGCTACGGCGAGGGTGGCTTCGATCGCGACCGCGCGTCCGTCATCTTCGGCGCCGAAGCGGGCACCGACCTCGCGTCCGCGTACGGGTTCCGCGCGCTGTTCCCGCAGTACCTCGGTGAGGTGCCGCCCGAGCTCGATGCCCTCCTCCCGAGCCTCACGGAAGACTCCTTCCCGGGGGTGCTCGCGAACGTCATCGCGGGCCGCATCGCCAATCGCCTCGATCTGGGCGGGGTGAACTACACGGTCGACGCCGCGTGTGCGTCGTCCCTGGCGGCGGTCGACCTCGCCTGCAAGGAGCTGCGGGCGGGCACGTCCGACCTCGTGCTGGCGGGCGGTGCCGACCTCCACAACGCGGTGGGCGACTACCTGCTGTTCTCGAGCGTGCACGCGCTGTCGCGCACGGGCCGCAGCCGTCCATTCGACGCCGAGGCCGATGGCATCGCGCTCGGAGAAGCGGTCGCGGTGGTGGTGTGCAAGCGGCTCGAAGACGCCGAGCGCGACGGCGACCGCGTGTACGCGGTGATCAAGGGCATCGCGGGCTCGAGCGACGGGAAGTCGCTGGGGCTCACCGCGCCGCGCAAGGAAGGGCAGAAGCGCGCGCTCACCCGCGCGTACGACCGTGCGGGTGTGGCCGCCCGCGACATCGGGCTCGCGGAGGCCCACGGAACGGGCACGGTGGTGGGCGACCGCACCGAGCTGGCCACGCTCACGGAGATCTTCACGGGGGCGGGCGCGCGGCCGGGAACGGTCACACTGGGCTCCGTGAAGTCGAACGTGGGGCACACGAAGTGCGCGGCCGGGCTCGCGGGCCTGATCAAGTGTGCGCTCGCCATCCATCGGCGCGTGCTCCCCCCCACGCTGCACATCCGCCGCCCGAACCCCGGGTGGAACCGGCACACCTCGCCGTTCGTCTTCCGCGGGGTCGCTGCACCCTGGGCGTCCGACCACCGGAACGCCGCCGTGAGTGCGTTCGGGTTCGGAGGCACCAACTTCCACGTGGTGCTCGGGTCGCACGAGGGGGAAGCGCCCGCATCGGGCCTGCGCGACTGGCCCGCCGAGCTGTTCCTCATCCGCGAGCCCGCCGACGTCGTGCGGATCCGCAAGGCCCTCGCGGCCGGCCGGCGGCTCGTCGACATCGCGGCGAGCCTGGCCCTGCGGAACGACGGCCTGCCTGCGGTGGTCGTGGTGGCCGAGAGTGCGGCCGACCTGTCCGAGAAGCTCGACCGGGTCGACCGCGGCGAGGAGGGGCGCGGGGTGTTCCCGGTCCGGCCGGTCGACGGGAAGCTGGTGTTCCTGTTCCCGGGTCAGGGGTCGCAGGCGCCCGGCATGCTGGCCGAGCTGTTCGTGGCGTTCCCGTGGCTCCAGGGCCGCCTGCCGGCGGGGTGGGCCGAGCGCATCTTCCCCGGCGACGCTTGGGAGCCCGCACACCGCAAGGAGCAGCGCGCCGGGCTCACCGACACCCGGGTCGCGCAGCCCGCGCTGGGCATCGTCGATCTCGCGGCCGCGGAGGTCCTGAAGCGCCTCGGCATCCAGCCCGATCTGCTGGCCGGGCACAGCTACGGCGAGCTCGTGGCGCTGGCGTTCGCGGGTGCGCTGCCCGAGGAGCACCTGCTCGAGGTCTCGGAGGCGCGCGGCCGGCTGATCCTCGAGGCCGCCGGCGACGACCCCGGCACGATGGCGGCGGTCACGGCCGACGCGGCGGCGGTGGTGAAGGCGCTCGGTGGCGCGGCGGATGTCGTGCTCGCGAACCTCAACAGCCCCGACCAGACGGTGATCTCGGGGCCCACGGCTGCGATTCGCGCGGCGGTGGCGAAGCTCGAGGGCGCGGGGCTCGAGGTGAAGGCCATCCCGGTGGCGGCGGCGTTCCACTCGCCCGTGGTGGCGGGCGCGGCGGCCGGGCTGTCGGAGGTGCTGGCGGGCGTCGGGCTGCGGACGCCCGACCGGCCGGTGTACGCGAACCGCACGGCCCAGCCCTACGGGGACGACGTGCGGGAGACCCTGTCCGCCCAGGTCGCGGAGCCGGTGCGCTTCGCGGAGTCGGTCGTGCAGATGGCCGACGATGGCGGCACGATCTTCGTGGAGGTGGGCCCCGGGCGCGTGCTGACGCGGCTCGTGTCGCGCATCCTCGACGGGCGGCCGCACCTGGCGCGCAGCCTCGAGGACAAGAAGGGTGGGGGAGCGCTGTCGGGGCTCGTGCGGCTCGTGGCGACGCTCGTGTCGAGCGGGATCCCGATCGACCCGACCGTGCTGTTCGAGGGGCGGTCGCGCCCGTTCGACCTCGATGCCGCGTTCGCTCCGTCTCCGACGGCCTGGAAGGTGGACGGCCACCGCGCGGTGCCCGTGGAGGGCACGCTCCCGGACTACGCGCTGCAGCCGCCGCCCGACGAGCCATTCGAGCTGACGGGTGGGGGCTCGCGTGACCGTGTGGTGCTGAAGTACCTGCAGACGCTCCGCGAGCAGGCCGAAGCCCAGCGCCGCGTGCTGCTGGCGTACCTGGGCGACGCACAGCCCGCGATGGGCGAGCTGCCGGCGCTGCTCACGGATGTCGCGCCGCTGCCGACCGAAGCGGTGCCCCTGCTCAACCAGTCGCCGAGCGAGATCCTGCTCGACGTGGTGAGCGAGCGCACGGGCTACCCGGTGGAGATGCTCGACATCGATCTGGATCTCGAGGCCGACCTGTCGATCGACTCGATCAAGCGCATCGAGATCCTGGGCGTGGTCGCGCAGCGCCTCGGGGTCGATGCCAACGAGGCCGGCGGGAACGACGTGGTGGAGTCGCTCGCGGGCGTGAAGACGCTGCGCGGCATCATCGAGTGGCTCGACAAGGATGGTCCGGTGTTCGCCCGGTACGTCTCGGAGCTGCGCGTGCTGCCGACGCCGGATCGCAAGCCGCTGGCGGGCCGCACGGTGTGTCTCGATCCGCGGGGCACGCAGATCGGCGAGGCGCTCCAGCAGGCGCTGCGCGCGGAGGGTGCGCGGGTCACGCTGCTCGACGACGGCACGTTCGAGGACGTCGAGTCCGTCGTGCTGTTCGCGGGCCTGGGCCCCGACGACGCCGTGGATCTGGGCGCGAAGCTGTGGGGGCTCGCCGACCGCTCGCGTCAGGCGCTGCTGGCGGGCGCGTCCGTGCTCCTGCTCGTGACGGGCGGAGCCGGGCTCGAGAGCGCGGTCCCCACGCGTGCGTGGAGCGCGGGGGTGTCCGGTCTGGCGAAGTCGCTGCGCAAGGAGTGGCCGAAGGCCCGTGTCTGCCGGGTGGATGTCGACCCGGACGGCGATCTGCCCGACCTGTGCGAGCAGGTGCTCGGCGAGCTCGCGTCCGACGGCCCGGTGGAGGTGAGCTGGGTGGGCGACGTGCGCTCGACGCGGGCGTGGGTGCCGTTCCCGGTGGAGTCCGAGCCGCTGGCCCTGTCCCGCGAGGCGGTCGTGCTGCTGACGGGCGGTGCGCGGGGGATCACGGCGCGCATGGCGGTCGCGTTCGCCGACCGGTTCGCGTGCACGGTCGTGCTGGTCGGTCGGAGCCCGGCTCCGGAGGCGGAAGACCCAGCGCTCGAAGACCTCGGGAGCCCGCAGGCCCTCCGTCGTCACCTGGCGACCACCGGGCTGAAGCCCGCGGAGATCGAAGCGCGCGTGAAGCGCATCCTGGCGGACCGGGAGATGCGGGCGACCTTCGACGCGATCGGGCGTACGGGCGCGACGCTCGACTACCGCGCGGTGGACGTACGCGACGGGGAGGCCGTGTCGGCGCTGCTCGACGACGTGTACGCGGCGCACGGGCGCATCGACTGGGTGGTGCACGGCGCGGGTGTGAACGAGGACCGGTTCCTCAAGGACAAGACGGAAGCGAGCTTCCTGCGGGTGTTCGAGACGAAGGTGCGGGGCGCGCACCACCTGTTGGCGGGCCTGCGCGACGACGTGCAGGGCATCGCGTTCTTCTCGAGCGTCGCGGGTGCGTTCGGCAATCGCGGGCAGGCCGACTACGCCGCGGCGAACGATGCGCTCGATCAGCTCGCGCGCACGCTGCCGAATGCGGTCTCGGTCGCGTGGGGGCCGTGGGCGGGCGGCGGGATGGTCGACGAGGCGCTGGAGAAGCAGTACGCCGAGCTCGGGATCGGGCTCATCCAGCCGGATGCCGGCGTCGACGCGTTCTTCCGCGAGCTCACGTCGGGTGCCGTGCACGCGGTGTGGATGGCCGCCACCCCCGAGGACATGGCGTGAACGAGCGCCCGGACGACGTCGCCATCATCGGGGTGGGCGCGCTGTTCCCGGGTGCGCCGGATGCCGCGACGTTCTGGGACAACATCGTGAGCGGGAAGGACTGCATCACCGAGCTCCCGGAGAGCCGGTCGGATCCGCGGTACTTCGACCCGTCGTCTTCGGCGATCGATCGCATCCCGACCCGTCGTGGTGGGTTCGTCGGGGAGTCGGTGCGCTTCGATGCCGGTGCGTTCGGCATCATGCCGGTGGCGGCCCTCGGCGCCGAGCCCGACCAGATGCTCGCGCTCCAGGTGGCGGCGGCGACGCTCGACGATGCGGGGTACGCCCGGAAGGACTTCGCGCGCGACCGGACCGCCGTGATCCTCGGGCGTGGCGGGTACCTCACCCCCGGAATGCTGCGCCTGCACCGGAAGGTTCGCGTGGCGGAGCAGCTGGTGACCGTGCTGCGCGACGTGGTCCCGGGCATCACCGACGACCAGCTCGAGGCCGTGAAGACGCGCTTCCAGGACGGCGCGGGCCATGTCGGGCCCGACACCGCCATCGGGCTCGTGCCGAACCTCGCGGCGTCGCGCATCTCGAACCGGCTCGATCTGCAGGGGCCGGCCTACACGGTCGATGCCGCGTGCGCGAGTGCCCTGATCGCGGTCGAGCACGGGGTCCGCGAGCTCGTGTCCGGCCGCTGCGAGCTGGTGCTGGCGGGCGGCGTGCACCTCACGCACGAGGTGGGCTTCTGGTCGGTGTTCTCGCAGCTCGGCGCGCTCTCGCGGTCCGGATGCATCCGTCCCTTCGACCGGCGCGCCGACGGGCTGCTCATCGGCGAGGGCATCGGGATGCTCGCCCTGAAGCGCCTCGCGGACGCCGAGCGCGATCACGACCGGGTCTACGCGGTGATCGCGGGGGTGGGCAGCGGGAGCGACGGGCGTGCCGCGAGCGTCATGGTTCCCCGGGTCGACGGCCAGGTGCTGGCGCTGGAGCGGGCGTGGCGGTCCGCGGGCCTCGATCCGCAGCGGCTGGGGCTGATCGAAGCGCACGGCACCGCGACTGCCGCGGGCGACCGGTCCGAGATCGAGACGCTCCGGCGGGTGTTCGGCGACCCGGGGGCGGCGATCGGGTCGGTGAAGTCGATGATCGGGCACACGATGCCCGCGGCCGGCGCGGCCGGGCTGATCAAGGCGGCGCTCGCGGTCCACCACGGCGTGCTCCCGCCCTCGCTGCACTGCGAGGAGCCGAGCCCCCTCCTGGGAACGGGCTGGCGGGTGCCGTCCCGGGCGGAGGAGTGGGCGGGCGAGCGCATCGCGGGCGTGAACGCGTTCGGGTTCGGCGGGATCAACGCCCACGTGGTCCTGCGGGGTGCGGGAGAGGCGGTCCCCTCGGCGCGGAGGAGCCGCCGACCCTCCGATCAGGCCGACGCGGAAGTGCTGTTGCTGGCGGCCGACGCACCGGAGGCCCTGGCAGACGCGCTGGATGCGGGGCGCACGCGCGGAGGCTCCGGTCCGTGCCGGCTGGCGATGCTCGACCCGACGCCGGAGCGTGTGGCCCAGGCGCTCGACATCGTGCAGAAGTGGAAGCCTCGCGCGGGCCGGAAGGGGATCTGGTTCCGACCGAACGGCGGCCTGCTCGAGCACGGGAAGCTCGTGTTCCTGTTCCCGGGGATCGAAGCGACGTTCGCGCCCGACGTCGACGGGCTCGCCGAGCGCTTCGGTCTCGACGTGCCCGACTACATGCGGCCGAACGACCTCGAGGAGACAGGGCGCGGGGTCATCGGGCTCGGGCGGTTCCTGTTCCGCATCCTGACGCAGCTCGGCCTGAAGCCCGACCTCGTGGCGGGGCACTCGATCGGCGAGTGGAACGCGATGCTCGCGACCGGAGTGCTCGCAGACGCCGACGTCGACGCGTTCCTCACGTCCGTACCCGTGGGCGACCTGCAGGTGGCGGGCGTGCAGTTCGCGGCGGCGGGCTGTGGTCGCGAGGTCGCCGAAGCGGCGATCGAGGGGCTCGAGAACATCGCGGTCTCCCACGACAACTGCCCGCACCAGATCCTGCTGTGTGGCCACGATGCGTCCATCGCCGTCGCCCGCGAGCGGCTGATGCGGGACGGGGTGCTGTGCCAGGTGCTGCCGTTCCGGTCGGGGTTCCACAGCCCGCTGTTCGAGGAGAGCGTGGGCGCGCACATGGACCTGTTGCGTCGCATCCCGTTGAGCGCTCCGCAGCTCCCCCTGTACAGCGCCACGACCGCGTCGCGGTTTCCGGACGACCCCGACGCGATCCGTGCGTTGGCGGCGGAGCATCTGGTGGCTCCGCTGCGCTGGCGCGAGCTGCTGCTGCAGGCGTACGCGGACGGCGGGCGCGTGTTCGTCCAGGTCGGGACGGGCAGCCTCCCGAACTTCGTGCGCGACACGCTCGGCGACCTGCCGCACGCGGCCCTGTCGGTGCTGTCGCCGCGTCAGGACGCGCTCGTGGGCCTGCGGAACCTGATGCTCGCGCTGTTCGTGGAGGGGCTCGACCTGCCGCTCGACATCTTCGTGCCCCAGCCGAGCCTGTCGGTGAACCTGCCGCTCGGCACGCCGATCGTGCACGTGGAGGGGGTGACGGTGGAGACGGCCGCGACGGCCGATCCCTCGGTGCCCGAGGAGCTCCGCGCCGAGCTCGACCGCACGCTGTCGGCGCTGCGGCGGGGTCCGCTGGAGGTGGTCGCCGCGCTCGGCAAGAACCGCACGGCGGCCGACCGAGTGACCCTGTCGGTCGACACGATCCCGGCACTCGTCGACCACGCGTTCTTCCCGCAGGCGTCGGACTGGCCGCACATCGCGGATGCGCACCCGGTCGTCCCCATGACGCTCACCCTCGAGTTCCTGATGGACATCGCGGGGCGGCTGGCGCCGGGCCTGGTGCCCGTGGAGATCGCGGACGTCGAGCTGTTGCGGTGGATTGCGGTCCACCCGCCGCTGAAGGTCGAGCGCCGCGCCCGCCTCGACGAAGACGCGCCCGGCTGGGTGCGCGCGGAGGTGGTGGGCTACGCGTCGGCCCGGGTGCGGTTCGCGGAGGACTACGGGGTCGGGACGGCCTCGCTCCCGGCGCTCGTGGAGCCGGTCGACCCTCCGTGCACGGCGGCGGAGCTGTACGCCGACCGCTGGATGTTCCATGGGCCCGCCTACCAGGGCGTGATCGCGGTGGGGCCGTGGGATCGGACCGGTGTGGACGGGCGGATCCGGGTGCCGACGGGTCCGGGGGCCCTGCTGGACAACGCGGGTCAGCTGCTCGGGTACTGGCTGATCGCGTCGGCCGACCTCGACCGGCTGGCGATGCCGAAGGGGCTGGGCTCGGCGCGGTTCTTCGGTCCGCCGCCCGAGGTGGGTGCCGAGCTGGATGTGCGTCTGCGCATCACCCACACCGACGAGCGCACGATCGTCGGGGATGCCGAGCTGATGCTGGACGGCGAGCTGTACTGCCGCATCACCCAGTGGGCGGATCACCGGTTCAAGACGGGTCCGCGCGTGTGGGACGTGATGCGGGCGCCCGAGTCGAACGTGGTCGCGGAGCGGCACGGGGCCTTCTGGCTGGTCGACGATCAGGCGATCCGTGCGCCGAGCCGCGACTGGCTCGCGCGACGGTATCTGGGTGCGGCCGAGCGGGATGCGATGTCTGCGAGCCGCACGCCGCGGCAGTACCTGAACGCGCGGATGGCGGCGAACGACGCGGTGCGGAGCCTGTGCTGGGAGTCCGGGGCCGGCCCGTTGTTCCCGGTGCAGGTGCCGCACGCGGGCGTGTTCGTCGCGACGGCCGCGCAGGGTCAGCTCGCGGTGGCCATCGCCGGGCATGCCCCGGTGGGGATCGGGCTCGACGCCGATCCCGAGCGCGCGGAGTCCGCGGCACGCGAGGGGATCGGGGACGGTGGGATGGTCGGTCGCGCGACCCTCGGCGAGCTGTCGGTGGTGTGGGTGCGCCAGTCGTCGTGAGCGGGGATTGCTCCCGATCGCACGGGATCTCCGTTAGTCGGAGGGGATGACTGCACTGTTCGCCCTGTTGTCGGCCTGCACGTCCACTCCGGCCGACCCGCCCGATGTGAAGGGTCCCTACGACGTCGGCACGACGACCCTCGAGGTGGTCGACCCGCGCGGGAAGCCGCTCACGATCGAGGTGTGGTACCCGTCGCTGCCGGATCAGGGCGAGCCGAGCCCGTATCCGCCGACGATCCTCACGTTCGACGCGGTTCGCGACGCGGAGCCCGTGGTTCCGGAGAGCCCCTGGCCTCTGGTGGCGTTCTCGCACGGCCATGTGGCGATCCGCTACCAGTCGGCGTTCCTCACGGAGCACCTCGCGACCCACGGGTTCGTCGTGGTCGCCCCCGACCACACGAAGGACACCCTTCTCGACGTGGACGAGAGCGACATCGCGCGCATCCTGCTGGAGCGCCCGGACGACGTGCGGTACGCGATCGACGCCGCCATCGAGGCCGCTTTGGAGCCCGGACTGCTGAACGGGCTCATCGCCGATGGGCCGTACGCGATGACGGGTCATTCCTTCGGCGCGCTGACGGCCCTGATCGTGGGTGGCGGTGACGTCGACCTGCAGGGCGCGATCGACGAGTGCGCGGACGGTGGGGGGACGAACCGGGTGTGCGACCTGATCACCCCGGAGGTCGCGCAGGCGGCAGCAGGGTACGGCACGGCGGACGACCGTGTGGTCGCGACGGTCGCGATGTCGCCCTTCGCCTGGTACGCGTTCCGAGACCGCGGTGCGGGGCTCGCGTCGGTCCGCAAGCCGCTGGTGCTCGCGGGCGAGCTCGACGAGGTCACGGAGTACGCCGACGAGATCGTGCCGGTGTTCGAGAACCTGGGATCGCCCCGCAAGATGCTGGAGTTCGAGCGCGCGGGCCACTACAGCTTCTCCGACATCTGCCTGCTGGTCCCGGCCCTGTTCCCCGAGTGCGACCCGGATGCCGGCTTCCAGGACCTCGCGGAGGTGCAGCGCCTGACGCGTCAGGCCGTGACGGCGTACCTGAAGGTCGAGCTCGCGGGCGACGACCGCTACACGGAGTGGGTGGAGCCGGACGGGTATGTCGACGTGCCGGAGGTTCAGCTTCGTTCGGAATGAAGCGCGGGTCTCGGTGTATCGTGGGCGCGCTGATCCGGGGTTCCCATGCGCCGCGCCGTCCTGCCCGTCTCCCTGCTGCTCTCGCTCCCGGCTTCGGCCTGGCAGGGCACCGACACGCCCGGGCACTTCTGGTGGACGCACACGAGCACGTCCGACCCCGACGCCGTGGAAGGGGGCGGAGCCGCGAACCTGATGCGGCGGTTCACGCCGCTCGCCCAGCTGCCGGCGCGCACGGGCGATGCGGGCACGTCCATCGTGCTGTCCGACGACTTCGCGGTGGCGTACCCGCTGTCCTCGGGAACGCTGCTGTTCGATGGCACGCCGTACTCGCAGGTGTGGGTGTGCATGAACGGCACGGTCATCGTGGAGGGGAACGTCTGCGAGTTCCGTCCTGTGGGCCTGGCAGGGCAGGCGGATGGCGTGTACGCCCTGTGGACCGACCTGGATCCGTTCGACAGCGCGAATGCCTCGATCACGGTGTTCGAGAGCTCGACGTTCCTGGTCGTGCACTACGAGCAGCTCGAGTACTACCTGCCGGTCGGGACGACCGGAACGGCGGTGACGTTCCAGGTGGTGTTCGAGCGGGCGACGGGCCGCATCGCGGTGCACTACGGCACGATGGAGTCGCACACGAGCCCGCTGAACATCGGGCTGTCCTTCCCTTCGGGCTCGCTGGAGGTCTGGACCGACCTCACCCAGGCACCTCCGAACACGGGCGTCGATGTGCTGTCCGACACGAGCTTTCGGTTCGCGCCGGTGTCGGGTGCAGGGGCGAATGCCGACGGTGACGGTCTGGCGGTCCCGTACGACTGCGACGACTCGAACGCGGCGGTGGGGGCGCCGTCCGAGAGCTACCGCGACCACGATGGAGACGGGTTCGGAACGTCCGCACTGCCCATCCGGGTCTGCTACGAGCCGGTCCCGGGGTACGTCGACGAGGCGGGGGACTGCGCCGACACGTTGGCCACCTGGAACCCCGACGCGACCGACATCCCCGCGAACTTCCTCGACGAGAACTGCAACGGGGTCGACAGCTGCTACCAGGACCTCGACGGCGACCTGTTCGGCTCGATGGTCATCATCGACGGGGCCGACCTGACGTGCTTCCAGCCGGGAGAGGCGAGCAACGGGTCCGACTGTGACGACACGAATCCGGATGCCCGACCGTTCGGCACCGAGGTGTGCGACAACGTCGACAACGACTGCGATGGAACGGTCGACGAAGGCCTGGCCGTCCAGAACACCTACCTCGACCTCGACGACGACGGGTATGGCGACGACGATGCCCTCCAGCTGGCCTGCGACGCGTTCGACGGGTTCGTGCTGGTGGGGGGCGACTGCGCACCCACCGACCCCGGCATCCACCCTGGAGCTCCGGACACGACGGTGGACGGCGTCGACCAGGACTGCGACGGGATGGACGGTCCAGGTGGCGGAGATGCGGACACCGACGCCGACAGCGACTCGGACGCGGACAGCGACGCGGATACGGACAGCGACGCGGATGCGGACTCGGACAGCGATACGGACGCGGACTCGGACAGCGACGCCGACAGCGACTCGGACGCGGACAGCGACTCGGATGCGGACGCCGACAGCGACGCGGATGCGGACACCGACGCGGACGCCGATACCGACGCGGACAGCGACTCGGATGCGGACAGCGACTCGGATGCGGACACGGACACCGATGCCGACGCCGATACCGATGCCGACACGGACGCCGATTCGGACACCGATGCCGATACCGATGCGGACACGGACGCCGATTCGGACACCGATGCCGATACCGACGCGGACACGGATGCCGATTCGGACACGGACACGGGAATCGACACCGGCCCCCGCCCGACGGGAGACACCGGAGATGCTGACACGGACACGGACACGGACAGCGACGCGGACTCCGACACGGACGCGGATTCCGACGCCGACGCCGACTCCGACAGCGACACGGACTCCGACACGGACTCCGACACGGACGCCGACAGCGACAGCGACACCGACACGGACGCGGACACCGACACCGCAGAAGAACAGCCGAAGAAGTGCGGGTGCCGCGTGACCTCCGGCGGCACCGCAGGCCTCCTCGCTCTGTTCGCTCCGTTCCTGCTCCGACGGCGCTGACGCGACCGGCGAGCGACGCTCAGCATCCCTGAACGAGAAACGCCCGAACCTCACGGTCCGGGCGCCTCAGTCTCACATCACTCGTCGGGTTCTGGAGACGGAGCAGCCGTCTCCAACTCGCATCAGGGGCAGCCGTCCTGGTCCCAGGTGCCGACCCAACCCGCCGGCAGGTCGCCCGAGATGGCGCCGGTGCAGCGCAGGTTGTTCCCGAACGACCGCGTGTGGGAGTACGTGATGCTCTGCGTATTCGGCTGGTAGATGTAGGTGAACTGCAGCGTCTGACCGCCGGTCCCCGAGCTGATCGAGTACGAGCCTACGCCGCCGTTGTCGGTGACGAACGTTCCCGTGTCGTGGTCGAAGTCGACGTGCACCAGGTACCCGAAGGGCGGGCTGGACGTGGGCGTGTACTCGAACACGAAGTCGAAGCCGAAGCTGCAGCTCTCGTTCGCTGCACCCGGCGTTCCGAACTGGCCGCTCCCGAAGACCGAGCGCCCGTCGCACCACACCAGACCGTCGTCGTTGCTCGTCGGGTCTTCGGAGGCGGGGTCGAGGCTCATGGTCGCGCCCGCGGGGTCGGGGAACGTCGCGCCGTTGTCGTACTCGATGCGATCGAACTCGGTGGGACCGCTGGGGTCGGTGAGGATGATCGCGTCCGAGCTGTTCCCCAGGTTGAAGTTGGACCGCACGTAGTCGTAGCTCGGGGTCGCCGTGATGCCGCCGTTCACCGCCGAGTTGGTGTTCGCCATGAACAGGGCGTAGTCGCCTGGGCTCACGACGAAGCTGCCGATGATGATCGAATTCGAGCCGTTGTCGCTGACGACAAGCCCTGCAAGGTCGATGAAGTCCGTCGGGAGAAGGCCCGGAGCTGCGATGTAGACCTCGAACCACTCGCCGTTGCTTTCGGTCACGCCATTGGCGGATCGAATCATTGCTTCGGTGATGACGAGGTCTCCGACGTTCAGGTCGCCGATGCCGAGGTCGGCGTCGGTGCCGTCGCAGTTCTGATCGATGCCGTCGTTCTCGGGGTCGGGAGCCCCCGGGAAGATCGTGTCGTCGAAGTCGTCGCAGTCATTGCCGCCGACCGCGTCGGACACGAATCCGTCGAGGTCGAAGTCGAGAGCCTGGCAGTCGTCGTTGATGGAGCCGGGCGTTCCGCGCTCCCCGGGCTCGTACTCGGTGGACCACGCGTCACACCAGAACGCCCCGTTGGGGTTGTTCGTCGTGTCGGGGGTGGGCACGGGCCCCAGGGCCAGATCGCCGTCGAAGTTGAGCGAGCGCCCCTGGAGGTCGGGGAACGTGGCGCCGCTGTCGTAGGCGACCTCGTCGATGGTTCCGAGAGTGTTCGTGAGGCGCACGAGGTCGGCGCCATTCCCGAGTCGGAAGCTGTTCGGCATGTCGTATGTGAGCACGGCCTGCACCGCTGCAGGGCCGTCGTTGTGGCCGAACACCGCGAACGTGCCGGGCGCGATCACGGTGGTTCCGGTGACCGTGAAGTTGGTGGAGGTGCGGCTCACGACGAGACCGTCGAGGTCGATGTCGAGCGCGGTCGCGTTGTAGAACTCGAACCACTCGCCCGGACGCTCGGTGCCGGCCGGATCCTTCATGATCTCGTTGATCACCAGGTCGCCGTTCGTCAGCACGTTGACGTGGGCGATCGGGTCGATGGTGAGCACGAACGTGAAGCTTGGCGGGATCCCGGGATCCTGCGGATCCTCCAGTGACATGTCGATGTCGATGGTGGCGGCCGTGGGGTCGAGCGTGCGAATCGCGACACGGTCGTTGTTCAGGTCGTCGAGGGTGAACGTGCCCAGACCCGGCACCAGCGGACCGCCGTTGAGCAGGATCTGCACCTGGCTCGGCTCGTCGATGCTCGTGATCGTGAACACCACGTCGACTGCGTCGTCATCCGGATCGGTAGCGGTGAGCTCGGCCGGGGTGAAGTCGACGGTGAGGAACTTCTTCTGCGTGCGCGCGAGCGAGCCGCCCAGCACGGGAGGATCGTTGATCGGCGTGATCGACACGGTGTGCGTGTAGACGGGCCCGTCGAGTCCATCGCTGTCGGTCGCCACCAGCTCGTACACCCGCGACGTGGGGTCGGGGTCTTCGGTGGTGTGGTCGAACGTGAGCGTGGCGAGCACCGATGCGTAGGTCGCGGGCGTCGCGGTGCCCGAGAGGATTCCCGTGCCCGAGTCGAACGACAGACCGGAAGCTCCCAGCGTGACGGCGAGGGTGTCGCCCGCCTGAAAGTTCAGGGCCGCGATCTCCACCTGGTCGATGTCGGAGTCGCTGTCGGTGACCGTGGTGCCCGCGCCGGCCATTCCGACCGGGCCGAGGTTCTCGGTCCACGAGGAGGTGGTCTGCATCAGGTCGATCACCGGCGCGTCGTTCACCGGGGTGACCGTGATGTTCACGGCGACGGACGCCTCCATGAACAGCGTGTCGGTGCAGGTGAGCAGGAGCTCGCGCGGGGGCGCCCCGGGGTCGTTGCCCCCGTCGACCCAGTCGATGTTCCCGTCGATGATGTCCTGCTGGGTGAACGTGTCGCTCGTGGTGAGCGGGGTTCCGCTCAGGCGGAGCGTGCCGCCGACCGTCGGACCGTCGAACGACCACTCGAGGTCGGACGCGCCGTCTTCGACGTCCGCACAGAACACCTCGGAGGAGGTGACGACGTGCGTGGCGCCCTCGGCCACCGTGAAGGCGCCCCCGACGACCGGCACGTTGCCGAACTCGACGCCGAACAGGAACGCTGCGCCGTTCGTCGGCGCGAGGGGGGCGCCGACGATGAGGTTGTCGCCGCGAGCTGCGATCGACGTGCCGAAGCTGACGGCTCCGCCCGCCGGCGTGACCGTGCCCTCGGGCTTCCAGCCGGCACCGAGGCCCGTGGGGTCTTCGTAGACCTGCACGGTGTCGGTGCCGAGGTTCGTGTACATCCGCGGGAACGCGGGAGTCGCGGGGAAGGCGAGCGCCGCGTTCGTTCCGGTGGCCACGAAGAGCGGCGGGCTGTTGATGCTCGCACCACCGCCGAGGACGTGCGTGACACCGGCGGTGTCTGCAGCCACGAAGCCACCGCCCGCTTCGACGTGGCCGATGTAGGCCGCGGCACGGGGGCCCTGCGGGGCACGGTTGATGGTGGACGCGAGGTACGCGAGCATCCCGGTGGGGCCGGTGATGTAGGCGAGCGACGAGCCCTGATCGAGGTCGAGCGCCGTGATGGGCGTCGCCCCGCCCGGGATCGGTACGCCGGGCAGGTAGTTCGTGTGGTTCGACGTGGGCGGCGTGAACGGGCTCGTGGTCGGCATGTCGATCACATCGTACCGTCCGGATGCTGCGTCGCCGATCATCATGCGACGGCCGGACGAGGCGACCTTCGTGCCGTACGCGGCGGTGACCGGGCCCTGCTGCGCGAGCGTTCCCTGGAAGTCCCACGTGCCGTCGGCGCCGCCATCGACGTACACCTGCGGCATGCCGGCGATCCCGGCGATCAGGAAGTAGTTGTTGTTCGTGGTGTCGTAGCTCATGTCGAGATCGACGACCGAGCCCGCCACACCGACCCCGACGGCCAGCGTGCCCGTCTGCGTCCACGTGCCCGCGACCGGACGATCGAACACGATGAACTGGTGCCCGACGGAGTCGTACGTGACCGCGCGGGTGTTCGCGAGCGCCACCAGGTTTCCGACCGCGCCGCTACCGGGCGTGAACGCCAGCTCCTGGCTGATGAGCACCGGATCGATCGTGAGCGGGTACTGAGCGGACGCGTCTTCGATCGTGAAGACCATGCACGCGTCGTTGCAGCCCAGCTCCATCTTCGCGGGCACGTCGGCACCGGTGGAGTCGACGACCACGAGCTTCGTGTAGGTGAGGCGAGCGAACCCACCCTCGTCGACGAAGCGCACGCCGTCGTTCATCGGGCGAGCCTCGATGCCGCGCATCGTGAGGGGGATCTGCACGTGCAGATCGCCCGAACCGGCCGGCCGGCTCGCGATGTCGAAGCCCTGCTCGAGACCTTCCTCGTCGTGGTGGAACCAGGTGACGGTGTCGCCGGACGTGAACCGCACGTCGCGACCGCTCGCGGTGGGCTCCACGTCGGCGAGGGCCACCATCGTGTCGCGCCCGATGGACGCCGTGCCGAACGTGATCGCGTACGCGTCGCCCACGTCGGGCATCATCGTGACGCCCTGCGCGGCGAACACGGCCATCGTGGCGCGCTCGTCGTTCATGACCATGTAGCGGTCGCCGCCGTCGGGGTGCTCCACGACCGCATAGGCGTCACCCGGCGTGGGGGTGAACGGCACCTTGGGGTCCTGTGGGTCTTGGCAGCCCCAGAGCAGGGCGGCGAGAGTCAGGAATCGCATGGAGTCTCCGGCAGATGGCTCATCGTACAAGCAGCGAACACGGATAGCTGCAAGTACGGAAGTCCGCTACCGGCAAATCTCTCGACCTTCCGTGAGTGCCGTTCCAGAGGGCGCCCCGACCCTGCGTCAATTCTCGGACCGACCCGTCACCACCACGAGCAGGCCCGAAGGGTCGGCGCGGCGGAGCACCACGGTCCATCCCAGGTGATCGGCGATCTGCGCGACGATGTTGAGCCCGAGCCCCTGACCGGGCGTCTCCCCCTGGACCACGCCCCGACGCGTGATGTCGGCGAGCAGCTCCGGGGGGACGCCCGGACCGTCGTCCTCGACCACCAGCTCGAAGGCCGCTGCGGTCGCGCCGAGCGTGATCGCCACGTGCCCGCCGGCCTCGTTGTGACCGACCGCGTTGTGGACCAGGTTCGCCAGCAGCTGTTCCATCAGGAGCGCGTCGCCCGTCACGGGCACCGCGGCGTCCGGAACTCCGTGGACCACCTCGATCCCTACGCGCGAGCCCAGCACCGCGAAGCGCTCGGCCACCCGCAGGACCACGGACCGCAGGTCCACCGGACCCCGTCCCGCGGACACCACCAGACTCCCGCTGCGCAGCTGGCTCGCCAGCGCGAGGTTCTCCGTGAGCATGGCCAGCGTCGTCACGTCCTGGAGGGCTCCGCGGAGCGCCTGGTCGTCGGCGGGATCGGACGACAGGCGCTCCAGTCGCAGCTGCAGCGCGGCGAGCGGTGTGCGCAGATCGTGAGCGACGTCCGCCAGGTGCCGCTCCAGCGCGAGCCCGATGCCCGCGAGCTGCTCGTGCTCGGCGAGCACGCGGGAGTGGGCGTCGTCCAGTGCCGCTGCGACGGCCTCCATCGCGGGGTCGACCGCAACGGCGCCCGTGTACCCGGCCTGTCCGACGGTGCGTGCCGTCTGGTCGAGTCGCTGGATGGAGCGCACGAGCGGGCGCACGATGAGCCACCAGCACCCGGCCATCGCACCCAGCACCGTCAGACCGACCACCGCGACGACCCGGACCCCGAGCACGTCCTGGATGTCGGGGTTCGGCGGCCAGAACACCACCAGCGCCTCGCACGGGCCAGGCGGACCCTGGCGCACCACCATCGCGCCGCCGTTGAGACCGAACACGACCGGTTCGCGTTCCCCGAGCCTCAACCGGACGGGGAGGCCCGGCGGGAGCGCCGGTGCGAGGGCTGAGCGGGGAGTCGCGCGCTCCGTGTCCAGCGCCCACACCTGGATCCCCTGATCGTTCCGCCAGGTCCAGTGGTCGGGGTCGGCGTGGCACTGCGCGAGCACGTCGTCGGGCAGGATCCCGAACAGCTCCGCAGCGCGGTGGATCGCCATCGTCGACGCCGGACCCGTGACGAGCAGACCCACGATCAGCGACGCAGCGAGCGCGAGCGCCGCCATGCCGCCGATCGCCCGCGTGCGCAGGCCGATTCGCGTCATCCAGGCACGAACCGGTACCCGATCCGCCACACGGTCTCGACCGCTGCCCCCGCTGGGCCGAGCTTGCTCCTCACCCTCGCCACGTGGCTGTCCACCGTGCGCTCGAGCGCTTCGCTGTCTTCCGGCAGCGCGCCCTCCAGCAGCTGCTGACGGGACACCGCCCGACCCGGACGGGTCGCGAGGTGCGCCAGCACGGCGTACTCGGACGGCGTGAGCGCGATGGTCTCCCCACGCACGGACACCTCGTGGGCATCGAGGTCGAGCACCGCATCGCCCCATGCCACCACGCGTCGAACGGGGCGGGCGTCCCCGAGCCGTCGGCGGATCCGCGCGACCAGCTCGTCGACCCAGAAGGGCTTCGGCAGCACGTCGTCCGCGCCCAGATCGAACGATCGCATGCGCGGATCGAGCCCCGTGCGGGCCGTCACCACGATCACGGGGACCGCCGACACCTCCCGGAGCGCGGAGAGCACGTCGTACCCCGAGACTCCAGGGAGCATCAGGTCGAGCACCACGAGGTCGTGGCTCGCAGCGAGCGCGCGCTCCCGTCCGATCGTCCCGTTCGGAGCGTGCTCCACGTCGAAGCCCGCCGCACGGAGACCACGGGCCGTGCTCTCCGCGATGCCGGCGTCGTCTTCGACGAGGAGCACCCGGGTCATCGGGGGCAGTCCACCACGGGAGCCGTGCGCGTGCCGGAGATCGTGCACGTCACGCTTCCGGCCGTCGCCGTGCCGGACAGCGTCTGCCCATCGTCCGCCAGCTCCACGCTGTACGTGCGCCCGCCGAACCCGACGTAGGTGAGCTCCGCGACCATCGACGTCACCGTGCCGTCGAGCGTGGCTTCGAGCTCGAGCGCGTCGAGCGTCATGGAGGCCGTGCGCGTGGAATCCCCCCGTCGGCGTGAGGTCTCGAGGGTGGCGTCGCGACTTCCGCTCATCTCCACCGACACCGACGACAGGCCACCCGTCCACGAGCCCGCGAAGGCGCTGCTGTCGACGGTGTAGGTCGTCTCGCCCGCCGCGGTGGTCCACGTGGCGGAGCACGGGGTGGACTCCAGGCCCACGGTGAAGGTGCCCGACAGCGGCGTCCCCGTGGCCTCCAGGCACGTACGGCACTCACCGACGGTGTCCACGCACTCCGACACCGTGGTCTGCGCCACGGCGACCCCGGTCGAGACCCGGGCGAGGTCCTCCACGTCGCTCTCGAGCGTGGCAGCGAAGTCCTCGGCGGAGTCGTCCTCCTCTCCGCAGGCGACGAGGCAGGTGAACAGGATCAGGGGGCAGACCAGGCGCATGGGGTTCTCCTCTTTCGACGTCCTCAAGGTCACCCGGACATGTCGAGGCTTTGTGGAGGCTACTCCGACTCCTCCACAGAACACGGTATCCTCGGGACCCGAGCTCCGGAGAGCCCCGTGGTCACACGCCCGATCACCACTGTCGCCGCTGCGGGGCTCCTCGTTGGCTCCCTCGCGTGCAGCGGGCTCGAGGAAGCGCCCCCCGACCTGTCGCGTCCGAACCGGTTCGACGAAGCGGGGGTCTCGTTCGGCTATCCGGGCAACTGGACGGCCTCGACCGAGACCGAGGAGGCAGGCGAGATCGACATCCTCACGGTGTTCGTGGAGAGCCCTGGAGAGGCCGTCGCGATCGTGCAGATCTACCCGCCGGGCGGGCGCCCTTCGCTCGACGTGGCCCTCGAGGTCATGCTCGACAGCGTGATGGCGGCGCAGGAGGCGTCGTCGGTGCCGCTCACCGTGAGCGAGCCCGTGCTCGGCCGCGAGTCCCGCACCGTTGCCGGAGCCGAGCGAGAGGTGGCCGTCGCCCGCTACACGAT
>JAWKRP010000038.1:0-67647 GCA_041389565.1 Myxococcota bacterium | reverse complement strand
TCATCCCGGTGGTGAACGTGCCCGACGGGTTCGAGGGCTGGCTCCGTCAGCTCCTCCAGAAGCACCCGGCCGACCGGTTCCGGTGTGCGGCCGACGCCGCATGGGGGCTCGCGAAGCTCCCAGATGCCCCCGAGGAGCAGTCCCTGCCGCTCGAGCTCCCGGGGCTGGCGGCCGGGATCGACGGCCTCACGGGCATGAACGACTACGGGCCCGACGACTACGACACGGAGATCGCCGATGTGACGGAGGAGGCGGTGGTCACGGAGCGGGTGCTCGCGCGCCACGCACCGATCATCGCCGACATGCCGCCCACGTGGCGGCGAACGATGCCCGAGCGCTCGGCGAGGCGTGTGGGCACGGCCCTGTTCGGCCTGCGGGCCATTCCGGTGGTGGGGCGCACCGAGATCCGCGACGAGCTGTGGGCGGCGCTGTCGGAGGTCCGGCGGAAGGGCCGGATGAAGGTGGTGCTCGTGCGCGGGATGGCGGGCGTGGGCAAGAGCCGGCTCGCCGAGTGGATGGTGCAGCGCGTGCGCGAGGTGGGGGCCGCGGAGACGCTGTCGGCGCACTTCGTGCAGGGCGAGCCCGCCGGAGAGGCCCTGCGCGCGGCCTTCCGAAGGGCGTTCTACATCACGGGCATGCAGGACGACCTCTCCGACAAGCTCGTGCGCCGCACGCTGCGCGACCTGGGCACGGAAGACCCCGCGCTGCTCCAGGGCGCGTACGAGATGCTGAAGCCCGACAGCATGATGGACAGCAGCAGTCGCTACGCGATGATGAACATGCTGCTGGCGCTGTTCTGCCGGCAGCGCGCGCACGTCGTGTGGCTCGACGATCTGCAGTGGGGGCTCGACGGCATCCGGTGGATCGCCTCGCTCGAGAAGGCGCAGAAGCGGCGCCCGCTCCCGGTGCTCGTGGTGGCCACGGCCCAGGAGGAGGCCCTCGCTGAGCGTCCGGCGCTGGCGTCGGAGCTCGATGCGCTCGACACCACGACGCTCACCGTGGGTCCGCTGCCCACGCAGCACCAGGCTGAGCTCGTCGAGACGATGCTCGGGCTCGAGCCGCGGCTGGCCGCGAGGGTGGTGGAGCGCACCCGCGGGAACCCGCTGTTCGCGGTGCAGCTCGTGGGCGACTGGGTCCAGCGGGGGGGGCTCGAGCCGGGCGAGCACGGGCTGCAGCTCCGCGCGGTCGACGGTGATCTGCCAGCGTCCATCGAAGACGTGCTGGGGTCGCGCATCGAGAAGCTGCTTCACGGCCTGCCCGACGAAGCGGGCAGCATCCTGGAGGCCGCCGCAGTGCTGGGTCCCGAGGTGAACGCGATCGAGTGGCAGACGGCCGTGGACGACCCGAAGGGCGACGCGCGGCGGTCGCGGGCGTTCGTGTTCGACGCGAAGCGCGCGGAGATCCGGAGGGTGCTCGAGGAGCGGCTGATCTCGGCGCGGCTCGCCGAGGAGACCGAAGAGGGCTTCCAGTTCAGCCACACGATGATCGTGGAGGCGCTGCGGGAGCGTGCCCGTCGGCACGATCGGCTGGTCGGGCACAACGCGGCGGCCGCGGAGATGCTGATGGCCCGCTCGGGAGAGCCCGTGGTCGCCGAGCGCTTGGGGCGGCACCTGCTGGAGGGGGGGCGCCCGGAGGAAGCCGTCGAGCCGCTGCTCCAGGGTGTGAAGATCCGGCGGAACCGGCTCGGGAACCAGGCGGCCCTGGCGCTGGTCGAGACGGGCCTGAAGGCCGCCCGATACCTCGAGCCCGGCGACCCGCGTCGCTTCCGGCTGCAGATCGAGCACTCCCAGGTGCTGACGAACATGGGGGAGTACGAGGCGGCCCTCGATCTGCTCGACGCCCTCGACCCGCTGCTCGGCGACGAGCCCACGCTGGCGGCCCAGTCCCGCGTGGTGAGGGCCCAGGTGGCCCGCGATCAGGGGGAGATCTCGGCCTGCGAGCGCGCGGCGCTCGAAGCGGCGGCCCTCATCGGCGCCGAGGGGTCTGCGGAGATCCTGGGTCAGGCGTGGTGGATGGCGACGCTCGCGGCGGTCGACACCGGGCGGAGCGAGCTGGTGCGCGAGCGCGCGGAGCTGTGTCGGGAAGCGCTGATCCGCGCCGGCGACGACCATGGTCGCGCGGAGGCCCAGCGCATGCTCGCGTACCTGCACGCCGAGGAGGAAGACCACCAGCGCGCGGTCGACGCCACGCGGGAAGCCCTCGAGCTGTACCGCGCGATCGGCTCGGTGAGCGGGCAGGCGCGCACGCTGCTGGCGCTCGGGAATGCGCTGCGCATGCTCGGAGACCTCGCAGGTGCGGAAGCCGCGCTGACCGAGTCGCTCGACCTGTTCGAGTCGTGGTCGACGAATGCGTCGTTCAAGGCCCGGGTCGCGCTGGCGTTCGTGAGCCTCGAGCAGGGGGAGCACGCGAACGCGTACTCGGTGGTCGCGGCGACGGTTCGCGATCCCGACGTGCGGGGTGAGCGGCTCGCGACCTCACGCGCGTGGGTCGCGATGGTGGAGGCGTGCGCGGGGCTCGGTCTGTGGGCCGAGTTCGACCACGCCGTCGCCGAGGTGGGCAAGCACCTCAAGCTCCGGCTGCGGAAGATGGAAGACGACGCCGAGAGCCTCGAGCGCGCGGCCGACCTCGCGCAGCGCCACGGGTATGGGCTCCGCGCGAAGAAGGTGAAGGAGCTGGCCGCGCAGCAGCGCGGATAGCTACCCGGGCTTCTGGTTCCGCTCGGCCACCCACTGGTCGACGAAGCGCGTCCAGAACTTCACGTTCCGGAACTCGTCGGACAGCAGGAGCTCGCGCTGCAGCGGCAGCGTGGTGTGGATGCCTTCGACGATGAACTCGTCGATGGCCCCGATCATGCGGCGGAGCGCGTGGTCGCGGTCGCGGCCCTTCACGATGAGCTTCGCGGTGAGCGAGTCGTAGTAGGGCTGGACCATGGCGTGCTCGTGGATCGCGCTGTCGATGCGGACCCCCGGGCCCCCCGGCTCGTGGTAGCCGGTGACGAGCCCCGGCGACGGCAGGAAGCTCGACGGGTGCTCGGCGTTCACACGCACCTCGATGGCGTGGCCTTCGGTCTTCACGTCGTCTTGCGTGATCGAGAAGCCCTTGCCGGCCGCGAGCTCCATCTGGAGCTGGATGAGGTCGATGCCGGTGACCTCCTCGGACACCGGGTGCTCGACCTGGATGCGCGGGTTCACCTCGAGGAAGAAGAACTCCTCGCCTTCGACGAGGAACTCGACCGTGCCGACCGTCTGGTAGTGCGTGTTGCGCACGAGGTCGGCGGCGGCTTCCTGGATGCGGTGCCGCAGGCTGTCGGACAGACCGGGCGCGGGCGCTTCTTCGATGATCTTCTGGTGCCGGCGCTGCATCGAGCAGTCGCGCGTGCCGACGTGGATTCCGCCACCGAGCCCGTCTCCGGCCACCTGGACCTCGACGTGCCGCGGCGTGCGCAGGAACCGCTCGATGAACACGTCGCTGCTGCCGAACGCGGCCTGGGACTCGGTCTGCGTGACCTGGAAGACGCGCGCGAGCGTCTCGCGGTCTTCGACGACGCGCATGCCCTTGCCGCCGCCGCCCGCTGCGGCCTTCAGCATCACGGGGTAGCCGGCGATCTCGGCGGCGGTGATGGCTTCCTCGAGGGTGGCGACCGCACCGCCCGAGCCCTTGAGCATCGGGAGGCCGGCGCGATCCGCGGCGGCCTTCGCGGACAGCTTGTCGCCGAACATGCGCAGGTGCTCGACCGACGGGCCGATGAACGTCTTGCCCATCGCGCGCACGGCACTCGCGAACTGCGCGTTCTCGGCGAGGAAGCCGTAGCCGGGGTGAATGGCGTCGGCGCCCGTGATCTCGGCGGCGGCGAGGATGCTCGGCTGGTGCAGGTACGACAGCGTGGCCGTGGGCGGGCCGATGCACACGGCTTCGTCGGCGAAGCGGACGTGGACGGCGTTCGCGTCGGCCGTGCTGTACACGGCGACGGTCGGGATCGAGAGCTCGCGGCACGCGCGGATGATGCGCAGCGCGATCTCGTTCCGGTTGGCGATGAGGACCTTCTCGAACACGACTAGCTCGGGCGGATCTTGAAGAGCGGCTGACCGAACTGCACCGCGGTGGCGTTCTCGACGAGGATCTCGACGATGGTGCCGGACAGCTCGGACTCGATCTCGTTCATGAGCTTCATGGCTTCGACGATGCAGAGCACGGAGCCCTTGCTCACGGTGCTGCCGACCTCGACGTAGCTGTCGGCATCGGGAGCGGGCGACCGGTAGAACGTGCCGACCATGGGCGACTCGACGGTCTTGAGGTTGCTGTCGGACGCGGCCGGGGCGTCGGCCTTCGCGGCGGGAGCGGCGGCCGCGGCAGCGACGGGCGCGGCAGCGGGGGCGGCGGCCATCTGCATGGGCGCCATCGAGGCCATGGGCGCGACAGGGGCGGGGGGCGGGCCGATGCGAAGCTTGAGCGAGTGGGACTCGTCCTTGTACGTGAACTCGCTCACTTCGTGCTCGGAGAGCATCGTGAGCAGGGCTTGCATGCGGTCGAGGTCCATGGTGGCTCCGTTCGAAGGGGCCGACTCATACCCGACGCCCGCGCAGATTTCATCCCCGGATGTGCGCGACGAGTCCCCGGAGGCCGAGCAGATAGCTGCTCCGCCCGAATCCCACGACGGTTCCGACGGCGACATCGGCGAGCAGGCTGGTGTGCCGGAAGGGCTCCCGGCGATGGACGTTCGACAGGTGGACCTCCACGAAGGGCAGCCCGGACGTGAGGAAAGCGTCGCGCAGCCCGATGGACGTGTGCGTGTAGGACGCCGCGTTGACGACCGCACCCGACACCCCGGTGTCGGTGGCGAGGTGGACACGGTCGATCAGCGCGCCTTCGTGGGCGGACTGGAAGTGCTCGAGGACCACGCCGAGCTCGGTGGCGAGGGTGTCGAGGGACGCCGTGATGTCGGCGAGGGTGGCGTGGCCGTAGATCTCGGGCTCTCGGGTACCGAGCCTGTCGAGGTTGGGCCCGTTGAGCACCAGGATGCGCGGGGCGGTCATCGCTTGAGCAGGGACCGGCGCTTCTTCCGGCGCTTGGGACGCGCGGAGAGCCCCATGTCGGCGAGCCCGGGGAGCTCTTCGACCTCTTCGGTGTCTTCTTCGAGCTGGCGGGCGCGGCGCTCGGCCTCGCGCGAGCTCGCCATGAACTGGGCGAGGCCGGAGGGCTTGCCGGACGGGATGGCTTCGCGCACGGGCGAGGGCTCGACGCTCGCGGACGTGATGCCAGGCATCGGCATCGTGAGGTCGGGCGGGACGAGGTTGGGATCGAGCAGCTCTTCGGAGAGGTCGCGGGGGAGGGACTCCTCCTCGGCGCTGTCGAGCTGGACCAGCCGCGACCGGATCGCGAGGTCGTCGGGGTGGTGGAACAGGATGCGCCGGTAGATGCGGACGGCGCGGTCGGGCCGGCCGATGGCGGCGTACTGCTCGGCCCGGCGGACCGTGAGGAACGGGTCGCTCGCGGACAGCGAGGACGCGGGAGGGGGCGCCTCGATGCGCTCCTTCGCGGCCTCCATCACGACGTCGTTCGGATCGATCGCGAGGTAGCGCTCCACGGCTTCGCGGGCTTCCTGGACGCGGCCGGACCGCTCGAGGGCGAGCGCGTGGACACGTCGGAGCTCCGCCTGGCCCTGCAGGGACGACCCGGAGCGTGCCCAGGCCTTCAGGGACGCCGTGTAGTCGCCGATCTCGAGCGCGGCGCGCGCGAGGTGCGCCCAGCCCTCGGCCTCGTCGTGGACCGCGAGGCCGCGGCGCAGCACGTCTTCGGCTTCGACCCAGGCGGCGCGGCGCACGAGCTCTTCACCGACCTGGAGGAACACCTCGTCGGTGGGGTCGTCTGCGAGGAGCTCACGGAGGAGGTCGAGTTCCGGGTCGGTGAGGGGCACGGGGGCATCCTGGAGGGACTCGTGCGAGCGGCGAACCGGTCGACGGTCGGGACGGTCGGGGCGCGGGCCGCCATCGTACCAGATGCGTCAGGGCTGCGCGGGACCGTTCTCTTCGAGGATGTCGACGTGGGAGGTGAGCTCGCCCATCCCGACCTCGAAGAAGAGATCGTCGACCGGGGGGAAGCTGTCGACCCACACATAGATGCGCGCGAGGCCATCCGTATCGGTCTGCGTGGTGCTCGCGGCACCCTCCCAGTCGATGTAGCGATCGCGCATGGCATCCCACACGCACGTCATGCAGTCGCTCTGGAGGACCTCGATGGCATCGGCGTGCACGAGCTCGATGTCGTCGGACGAGGCGGTGAGCGTGAGCTCGATGTCTTCGAGCGGCAGGCCGGTGGTGCCCTCGTAGACCATGAGATCGACCGGGACCATGGCGCCCACACCATCATCGGTGTCGTCGAAGCCCACATCCCAGTTCACCTCGACGCGATCGGGCGCCAGCAGCTGGGCTCCCTCGGGCGCTCCGCCATCGTCGACGCAGGCCACGAGGAGCGCGGAAGCGGCGGTGATGGTGAGGAAGCGGGCGTTCATCGGGGCTCCGGGAGGAGGTCGATCAGGTGGTGGAAGGGAAGGGACACGATCGCATGTTCGCCCGCGGACGTCGGCACAGGCAAGTAGAGGATATCGCGGGAGACCTTCTTGTCCACCGTCATGGCGTCTCGAATCGTCTCACGGTCGAGGTCGGCGGGCACCGTGACGGGCAGGCCGAGCGCGCGCGCGATGCGCTCGATCCGATCGGGGAACCCGGGCTCGCACACGCCGAGGCGCGCGGCGTACCGGGCCTCGGCGACGAGCCCGATCGCGACCGCCTCGCCGTGGAGCAGCGAGCCGTAGGTGGCGGCGCGCTCGAGGGCGTGCCCGACGGTGTGGCCTGCGTTGAGCACGCGGCGCAGGCCGGCCTCGCGCTCGTCGGCCGCGACCACCCGGGCCTTGGCGCGCACGGCGAGCGCGACGACGTGCTCCGTGGGACCGGGCTCCCCACGGCGCAGCGCATCGGCGCCCGCTTCGAGCACGTCGAGCAGGACGGGGTCGAGGAGCGCGCCGGTCTTGAGCACCTCGGCGAGGCCGGCCCGGCGCTCCCGGGGGTCGAGCGTCGCGAGGGTGCCGAGGTGCATCCACACGAGCTCGGGCTGGTGGAAGGCTCCGACGAGGTTCTTGCCGCGCGCGTGGTTCACGCCCGTCTTGCCGCCCACGCTGCTGTCGACCATCGCGAGCGTGGTGGTGGGCACCTGCACGAACGGGACGCCGCGGTTCACCGACGCGGCGGCGAACCCGGCGAGGTCGCCGACGACCCCTCCGCCGAGCGCCACGACGGCCGCGGAGCGCGGTGTGCGTGCGGCGATCAGGGCATCGACCACCGCCCGCCACGTGTCGAGCGTCTTGTGGGCTTCACCGGCTGCGAACGACACGACCGGACCCTGCACCTCCGCCAGCAGTGCGTCGGACCACAGTGGACCGACCCGGTCGTCCGTGACCACGCGCACCTCCCGGCCCGCGAGCCGCTCGCCGAGCCCTCCGAACCCTCGGGCCAGCACCACGTCGTAGGCGCGGTCCCCCAGGTCCACCCGCTCCACGCGATCGCCACGGCACGCGAGGATCGCGTCGACGACGGCCTCCACGGGACCGGTGGCGTCGACCCGCGAGCGCGCGCTGGCGTAGATGGGCCGCCTTGCAGCGTGGCGTGCGGCCACGTCGGTCCACGCGGGGCGCCCCGGGGCTCCGTCGCTCGTGGAGCCCACGCGCGCGGCGGCGACCTCGAGCGGGACGTCGAGCCACACGGTGTGGAAGCGACTCTCGACCTCGACGCGCGAGCGGGGGTCGAGCAGGGTGCCGCCGCCGAGGGCCAGCACACCGACCCCGTCGAGGTGATCGAGCAGGACCTCGCGCTCGAGCTCGCGGAACCGCGCCTCTCCCGCGGTGCGGAACAGGTCCGGGATGGCGCCGTGACGCTGGACGAACGCCTCGTCGAGATCGACGAACCGCGTGCCGGAACGGGCCGCGAGCGCCCGTCCGACGGTGCTCTTGCCCGCTCCCATGAACCCGACGAGCGCGATGGCCGAACGTTCCATGCCATCCATGCTAGCTTCTGCCCCGGGCCGGGGTCGGCCCCCCGTGGATTCAGTGGAGACGTGATGGACAGGCTGCAGATCCTGGAAGAGCGCGTTCAGGCGTACCTCGCGGAGATGGAGCTCGAGGCGGAGCAGTCCGACGAGAACCTGTACCTGTTCAAGTTCGGGTCCACGGTCGTGATGATCTCGCTGTTCGAGGAGGGCGAAGACACGTTCTGCCGCTTCGCGTCGATCATGCTCCGCGACTTCGAGCCCAGCCTCGAATTGCTGCAGCGGATCCTCCGGCTCAACACCGAGGTGTTGTTCGGCTCCTTCCTGCTCTTCGAAGACAACACGCTGTCGTTCTCCGCCACCCTGCTCGGGAACCACCTCGACTACGACGAGTTCGACAAGACCCTCCGATATGTCGCCCGCGTGTCGGACGATTACGATGACGAGCTGCAGACGATCGGGGGCGGCCAGCGTGCCCAGGACGTGCTGTTCAACGAGCAGCCCGCCTGATCCACTGCCTCACCCGGGGCCGTCGCGCGGCGGGATCCCTCGCGCGCCCGACCGGGTGCTGCGTTGACACCCCCTGGTCCTCTCGCTAGCATCGCCAACCACTGCGGAATCGAAGGATTACCGGAACATGCCAACGAGCCCCGCCTTCGTCCTCTCCGACGCCGTCGAGATCGAGCTCACCGAGGACACGCTCAACATCAAGCACGACGGTGACGTCGTGATCGAGCAGACGCTGGGTCGTACGCTCGGCACGGTCGACGCGGGTGGCGATCTCACGATCCGCCTGCCGGTCGTCTCCGGTACGCTGCGCGCGGGCGGCGTCCTCACGATCCAGGGCCGCGTCGATGCCGACACGCTCCACGCGCACGACATCGTGCTCGGCGAAGACGACGTGAAGTGCAAGGCCATCTCGGCCGACGCCTCGATCACGATCGGCGCAGCCGACCTGAAGGTCGACGCCATCATCGCGCCGCAGATCACGCTCGATCCCAACGCCTCGGGCCGCGTCACGGTCATCGAGTCGCACAACGAGCGCCCGGCCACGAAGATCAAGGGCGGCTTCAGCCTGAACGACTACGGCGACATGTTCGGCGACGCCGAGGAGTTCCTCGCGCAGCGCGGTCTCGCGCCGCTCGGAGCCGCAGGGAGCGCCCCGAAGCCGAAGGCGACGCCCGCGGCGCCGGCCCCCTCCGCGCCTTCGGCCCCCAGCGCCTCGAACACGCCCGCTCCGGCGAAGCAGCGCCCGAACATCGCCGCCACGCGCCCCACGCCGGTCGCCACGGTGTCGAGTGCGCCCAAGGCCCCGCCGAAGCCCGCTCCGATCGAAGAAGACGTGGCGCTGGCGCCCACCATCGCGGAAGACGAAGACGACGAGGACATCGACGACCCGCTGTCGCTGTCGCTCGACGATCTGGAGCCGCTGGTCGACAAGAGCGGCAACGAGCAGGGCGACATGCACGTGCGCCTGCAGGATGCCCTGCAGCGCATCACCTCGTGCTACGAGGGCTCCGACGTGCCGCCGGCCGTGAAGGAGCTCCGCGCGCTGATCGAAGACGGCGACATGGATGCGCTCCGCTCCAACATCACCGAGGTGTGGAACGGGCTGCTCGGCTTCCATTCGAAGCGCGGCATCCGCCCCCACCACCAGGTCACGCACGCCTTCAACGTGATCCACTCGCTCGTCAGCTAGGGGGCCTGCGGGACCCTCAGGGGGTGTTGCGGGCGAGGAAGCCCTGAACGACGGGGTCTGCGCTCTGCACGAAGTCGGCGCGCGGCCCGTACTCCACGAGCTGCCCGCGATTGAGCATGCCGATCCAGTCGCCGATGGCGAGCGCCTGGACGATGTCGTGCGTGATGACCACGAAGGTGATGCCGAGCTGCTCCTTCATGCGGGAGATCAGCTCGTCGACCGTGGTGGACGTGAGAGGATCGAGGCCCGAGTTCGGCTCGTCGAACAGCACGACGTCGGGCTCGAGCACGATGGCCCGCGCGAGGCTCACACGCTTGCGCTGCCCGCCGGAGAGCGCGGACGTCGGCCGGTCGTAGATGTCGGGGAGCTCGACCAGCGCGAGCTTCTCTTCGGCGATCTTCCGGCGCTTCGCCGCGCCGTGCCGCGTGTGGTAGCGAAGCGGGAACTCGACGTTCTCGCCCGCCGTGAGGTTGTCGAACAGCGCGCCGTTCTGGAACATCATGCCGAACCGGCGGCGGATGGCGTACTGCTGGCGCATGCTCGCGTTCGTCACCTCGGCGTCGTCGACGAACACCCGCCCGCTGTCGGGGTCGAGCAGCCCGACGATGTGCTTGATGAGCACGCTCTTCCCGGTTCCCGACGGGCCCAGCAGCACCGTGGTGAGCCCGCGCCCGATCGACAGCGTGACGCCGTCGAGCACGACGAGCTCGCCGAACCGCTTGTGGAGGTCGACCAGGCGGATGATGGGGTCGGGCGGCTCGCGGACGGTCATCCGAAGAGCAGCTCGGAGATGAGGTAGTTCACGAGCGAGCAGATGACGGCCGACACGACGACGGCTGCGTTCGTGGCCTTGCCCACGCCCGACGGCCCCGGCTGCGTGGTGAAGCCGTAGTAGCAGCTGACCAGGCAGATGACCGAGCCGAAGGCGATGCTCTTGATCACGCAGTACCACAGGTCGACCGGGCGCATCGTGGCGGCGACGAGCTGCAGGAACTCCGGGCCGTTCAGACCCAGCTGGTAGACGCTGACGACGTAGCTGGCGGCCACCAGCGTGAAGACCGAGATCATCGTGAGCGCCGGGAGCACCATCACGATGCCGATGAACCGGGGCACGACGAGGAACCAGTACGGGTCGACCGCCATCACCTCGAGGGCGTCGATCTGCTCCTGGATGCGCATGACCGCGATCTGGGACGCCATCTCGGTGCCGGCCTTCGCGGCGACCATCGAGGCGACCATGATGGGGGCGAGCTCGCGAACGCCCGCGAGCGCGATGAACATCCCGACGAGCGACTGGCCTCCGAGCGGCGCGAACGCGTTGTAGCCCTGCAGCGCGAGGTTCGTGCCCACGAACGCGCTGATGATCAGCAGGATGGGGAGGGAGCGGAACCCGATCTGGTAGGCCTCTTCGATGGCTCGCGAGACCGGCGGCGGGTTGCGCACGGAGGCCCGCCCGACCGACGTGACGAAGCTCCCGAAGTCCCCGATGCGCGCGAGAGCCGTGATCACCGGTCAGCCCGTGATCGCGCCGAACATGGCGCTCGTGAGGAAGTAGTTCACGATGATGAAGGTGGTGATCGAGAACACGACGGTGTCGTTCACGGCCCGCCCGACGCCCGCTGCACCGCCGGTCGCGTGGAAGCCCTGGTAGCAGGAGATGAGCCCGATGAGCGTGCCGAACACGAGCGCCTTGAAGGTTCCGCCGAGGATGTCGGACGGCGCGGTGAGCTCCCAGAGGTTGTCCCAGTAGGTGGCGCTCGGCTGCCCCTTCAGCCAGACGGCCGTGAGGTAGCCCCCGAGGATCCCGGCGATGCAGCCGACCAGGTTGAGCGCGGGCGCCGCGATGATGGCGGCCAGGACCCGCGGCACGACGTGCGTTCTGAGGCTGTCGATCGCCATGATCTCGGTGGCGTCGAGCTCTTCGCTGATGCGCATGGATCCGAGCTCGGCGGCGAAGGCCGAGCCCCCCTGGGCGGCGACGAGGGTGGAGGCGAGGACGGGGGAGAGCTCGCGGAACACCGCGACGCTCACGAGCGACGACAGCAGGCGCTGGGCGCCGAACAGGTCGAAGATCGACAGGCCCTGCAGCGCCATCACCATGCCGAACGGGAACACGACTGCGATGACGGGCAGAACGCAGCGGGATGCGATCTCCCACACGTGCCGGGCGGTCTCGTCGAGCTCCCAGTACGGAGTGACCGCACGGACCGCCACGGCGGTCGTGAAGGTTCCGAAGCGCCCGATACCGGCGAGGGTCTGGATCACCATCCCCGGGTAACCCGGGTTACCTGGCTGCGTTGGAGGGTGGGATGCCCACGGACGACGACGGAGCAGACGACGCCACTTCCGCTGCCCGGCCCGCGGAGGCCCGCGACCCGGCAAAAGGGGGGAAGGAGCCGGCCGCCGAGGAGCGCGAGCCGGAGGTCGATCCGGAGGAGGTCGGTCGGTGGCGGAGGTTCACGCGTCGGCTGCTCGACCGGAAGGAGCTCGCCGACGACACGCGTGAGCTGCTGGCTGCCGTGTTGTCCACGTCCGACAAGGCGAAGTCGGAGCTCGTGCGCATGACGGGCCGCGAGGTGCGTCACTACCTCGACGGGCTCGCGCTGAAGGACGACCTGCTCGACATCGCCACGAACTACAAGCTCGAGGTGCACGCGAGCTTCCACCTCGAGCCCATCGCGAAGGCCCTGAAGTCCGACAAGAAGCCCAAGGCCGCCGCGGAGGACGACGAGGACTGATGGCGTCGTCGTTCCGCAATCAGGTCGGGTGCGGGCTGGTCATCGTGACGGGCGCCGTGCTGCTCGCCGTCATGGCCCTGATGGCGAGCAACTTCGATCTGCGGCCCACCACCACCGTGAGCGTGCTGATGGAAGACGCCGTGGGCGTGGGGGCGAAGGCCGACGTGATGGTGGCGGGCGTGCGGGTGGGGCGCGTGGCCGACGTGTCGGTGGAGCACGACAAGGCGCGCGTCACCCTCGAGATCTACGACTCCGCTGGGGTCCGGAAGGACGTCGGGGTGCGGATGCGCGCGAAGTCCGTGCTCGGCGAGAAGTACCTCGAGCTGCTGCCCCGAAGTGTCGATGCGGCGCTCCTCCAGGACGGCGACGAGCTGGCGCCGGGCGCGCCGAACACCGAGATCGACGAGATGGTGAACGCGCTGGGTCCGCTGGTCGAAGCCCTCGATCCCGCCACCGTGCATCGTGCGCTCGCGTCCGTGAACGAGGCGCTCGACGAGGATCCCGAGCGGCTCGCGCGCATGCTGCGGAACGCCGACGAAGCGCTCGAGAACGCCGCGGCTGCGAGCCGGGAGCTGAAGCCGGCCGTCGCGGAGGGCCGCGTGACGCTCGCGCGTGCGAACCGCGCGCTCGGCGAGCTCGAGTCGCGGGCCCGTCAGGCGGAGGCCCTGATCACCCATGCCGATGCCGTGCTCGGCGATCTGGAGCAGGCCTCCGAGCCGCTGCCGGAGCTCGTGGCGAAGGCGGGCTCGGCGCTCGACGACGTACGCGAGGTGGTCAGCCCGATGGCCACCGCCACGGAAGACCTGTCGACGATCCTGGCGAACTTCCGGGATGTCGACGAAGAGACCCTGCGGCGCCTGCTGCGCGAAGACGGCGTGCGCGTGCACCTGTTCGGCGACGGGCGTAAGAAGCACGAGGAGGAACGATGATCCTGCTGTCCCTGATGAGCGCGCTCGCGCAGGCCCCGGTCGTGGTCACGCCCGGCTCCACGGTCGAGGTCGTGTACGTGGCCGGTGAGGAGGGCGTGGCGTCGAAGCGGTTCGTCACCGATGCCGCCGCCAGCCACGTGAAGTTCGAGCCCGGCCGCCCGCTGCGCGTGCTGTTCCGCGAGAACGGCTGGGTTCGCGTGCGCGAAGGTGAGCAGTACGGCTGGCTGCCGGCGAAGTCCGTCACGGCCGACAGCCCGCTCGTGATGCCCGCGATCCCGTAGGAGCGCGGCGGAGTTGGCTCGAGTGGAGCATCTGGGAGCGGCGCGCCTCCGTCTGGAGGGCGGGGATGATGCGGGCGCGCTCCGCCTCGTGCGTGAAGCGTGGCTCGAGGTGCCGCACCCCCGCATCGCAGCGGTTGCGGTGGCGATCGACCAGCGCCTGCCGCGGGTCGCGGTCACGAACGCCAACTGGGATGCGCACGTCGCCCGCGCCGAGCCCGAGCACCTCGGGTCGCTGCTCGATCAGGTCGTGCAGCGGTCGATCGAGCGCTCTGCCTCGCGGATCCGCGACGTCGCGCGGCTGGGCCCCGACCCCCGCATCGGCGCCATGCTGGAGCGGCTGGTCACCGATGTCCCCTGGACTTCGAACGGCTCGCAGGGCCTGTGGCTCGACGTGTTCCGGGTCGTGGCCGCGTCGGGCGACCCCCGGTTCTTGCGGCTCCGGAGTGTGCCGGAGCGCTGGACGTGCCGGCCGCTCATGATCGAGTGGCTCGCGCCGCGGCTCCAGGAGGCGATCGACACGGTCGCGCGCGGCTTCCCCGATGGGGTGCCGGTGCTGGACGCCGCGTGGGACGACGCCGTGTCGGCCCTCGAGGGCTGGCTCGCACCGGCCGGAGAGGACGTCGAGACGACGCGGGCGCGCCTGTACGCCGCGGTCTACGCGAGCCCCGACGACGATGCCCCGCGCCGGGTGCTCGCGGACTGGCTCATCGAGCAGGGCGACCCGGTGGGCGAGTACATCGCGCTGTCGCTCGACCCGAACCTCCCAGCAGATGCCGAGCGCCGGCGCAAGTCCCTCGAGCGCCAGCACCACGACGCGCTCTGCGAGCCCCTCGGTACGGTGCTGCTCGCTGCGGATCGCACGTTCGAGCGGGGCTTCCTGTCGGGCGGTGCCGTGCGGTTCCGCAGCGCGCGCGACCTGGAGCTCGGGAGCCACCCGGCCTGGGCGACCGTCACATCCCTCCGATGGGCGGGGCTTCCTCACGTCGACCCGGCCATGCGGTCCCTTCGCGAGGTCTCCGGCTTCACGGGCGAGCACCTCCGCAAGATCGCCGACGGCACGGCGAGCTACCCCATCGAGCGGATGGCCGTGGCGCTCGAGGCCGACGGAGTGCGCGCGTTCCGGGCGTGTGCGGTGGAGCGCCTGCCCGCGCTGCGCGAGCTCGCGTTGTTCGGCTCGGTCCAGCTGGGCGCGATGCAGTGGCTGTACGAGAGCCCGCTCGGCAAGCGCCTCACGCACGTCGACATCGGCGACGTCACCTCCGGCGCCCAGAGCATCGCGGCATGGGCGGACGACCTGGAGGCCTCGCCGAGCCTGGTCGAAGCCACCCTGCGTCGGTTCGACTGGCGTGTGACCCTCCGCCGCGACGCGTCCGGGCGGTTCTCCGAGGTCGCGTTCACCGGCGCTCGGCGGGAGACGCTCGGCCACTGGAACCTCGACTCGCTCCCCGAAGACCGCTTCTCGGCGTTGGACGTGGAGATCAGCGATGGCTCGTGGGACGCGGACTGGCGGGCCCTGGTCGAGCCCGCGGTCGCTCGGATGCACACGCTGAAGCGCGTGGCGACGCCGGATGGCGTGATCGAGCGCGCGGCTCCCGACCTCCCTGCGCGCGCGCCCACTCGCCCGACGCTCCCGCTCGCCGGGATCCGCAGCATGGCGTGGGCCACGGACGGCTCCCTGGTGCTGCTGGGCGCGCAGTCCGTCCTCACGCTCGACCCCACCGGGGCCGTGATCGACGAGCGCGTGCCCGACGAGACGCCCGCCTCGCTCGCGTTCGGTCCCGGCGTTCGCGTGCTCGCGGGGCCGCGCTGGCTCGAGATCACCACCGATGCGGGCACCGAGCGCGTCGAGACCCGCGCGGCGCTGTATCGCCTGCAGCTCACGCCCGACGGGCGCTTCGCGATCGGCATCACGACTGCGGCGGAGGTCTGGGACCTCGCGGCCCGGACGATGGTGAAGCGGTTCTCGGTGAGCGGTACGTACCTCGCGAGCGCCGCCATCTCGGCGGATGGCGCGCGGGTCGCGCTCGGCACGCAGAACGGCCCCATCCTCCTCCGGCCGGTGGAGGGCCGCGCGCGCCTCGGTCCGCTCGAGGGCCACACGACGCGCGTGGGGATCCTGGCGTGGTCGGCGGACGGGCGGTTCCTCGTCAGTGGGTCGGACGACGGCTCGGTGCGGGGCTGGGACGTCGAGGCGGCCACCGAGCTGTGGGCCATCGCGGGCGGCAGGCCGGTGGTGGCGGCGGGATTCTCGGACGGGGCCTTCGTGGTCGTCGACTGGACGAGCACGCGGCGCATCCATCCCGACGGCCGCGTGCTCCACACCCGTGCGCACACGGATGGGCGCGCGTTCGACGCCTGCATCGCGGCCGACGGAGGGCGCGTGGCGTACTTCACGGCCGACCGCCTCCAGGTGTGGGACCCGTCGCGGGACGAGAATCTGTACGCCTGGGATGCCGGCTGAACAGGGGCGGTCCGTGAGTCCCGAGGGCCCGCAGGGACGGTCCGTGAGTCAGGCGAACAGGGACAGCTGACGCTCGTCTCGAGGGGCTTCTGGGGACGCGGTGGCGCGTGCGCGGCTCGCACGCCCTGCGGGATCGACCCGTGCCGGCCGCAGGTTGTGGGGCATACGAACCCGGAGCGGCCCGAGCGGGAGCTGCTGTGAGGCGACATGCACCGTGACACCCGCTGCCCGCGCGTCGCACAGGGCGCTCTCCGCGGACCGCAGCGCGACGTCGGGGTGGTTGTTGTCTTCGGACAGGTGGGCGAGCACGAGGTGCTTCAGCCGGCCCGCCGACCCCCGCCGGATGACGTCGCCCGCCTGCTCGTTCGACAGGTGCCCCTGCGCACCCCGCACGCGCTGCTTGAGCCGCCAGGGGTAGTCGCCCTCGATGAGCATCTGGAGATCGTGGTTGAACTCCAGCACCGCGATGTCGAGGCTGCCGAACTGCCGCTCGACGAGGCGCGTGGGGCGGCCCAGATCCGTGATCACGCCCGCCCGCACGTCTCCGAAGCCCACCGCGAAGGCGAGGGGATCGATCGTGTCGTGCGGGACGGTCCACGGCTCGACCACGAAGTCGCCCACCTGGAACGTGCGCCCGGACCGCACCTGCTCGACGCGCGTCGGGATGCAGTTCGCGTGCAGGCCGTTGCGGGTGCCGCGGCTCATGTAGAACGGCACGTGCTTGCCGGTGCTCTTGAGGAGGTGGCGGTCGAGCACGCGCGCCGCCCCCACGTGATCCGCGTGCTCGTGGGTGACGAGCACGCCGACGATCTGGGCGTCGGAGAGGCCGATCTCGCCGAGCCGGCGGAAGATCTGCTTGGTGGACAGGCCGCAGTCGACGAGCACGCCGGACTTCTCGGTGCCGATGTAGGTGCTGTTCCCGCGCGAGCCGGAGCCGAGCGTGGCGACGATCACGTCGTGATGGTGGAGGGCGTTCATCGGGGGCTTCGGGGGAGGGGCGGGGAGGAGGGGAGGGTTCTAGATGCCGTCTCCGCTGGACAGCGGCTCGGTGCGCGCGAGCCGGCGCGTGAGCTCGGACACGTAACGCGCGCGGGCCACGTTCGGGCGCCGTTCCCACGCGAGCCGGGCCCACCAGAGCGCGTCGTCGATCCGCCCATCCCGCTCTGCGGCGACCGCGAGGTTGTGGTACTGCCGCGCGCTG
Source organism: Myxococcota bacterium (assembly GCA_041389565.1). Taxonomy (GTDB): domain Bacteria; phylum Myxococcota_A; class UBA796; order UBA796; genus JACKEQ01. The sequence goes on along the minus strand of JAWKRP010000038.1, from coordinate 50,301 downwards.
TTCTCGCCGGGGTTCTCGTACACCCGACGCCGAACGACCGTGGACACGGGCGCGATCTGCTCCGCGAGGTCGACCGCGACATCGAGCGCGAGATCGGACTGGACGCGCTTGTTGAGCCGGAAGCGCCCGCCCTCGTGGGCCGCGCGGTCGAGACGGTGCGCGGAGCCCAGCAGGCGTGCGTTCGTGCCGTCTTCCGAGGCGAGCGAGGCGATGGCGACCGAGCGGCCTTCGATCGTGTGCTCGTCGACCGTGGCGTACGCGTTCCTGCACGCGAACACGGTGATCTGGTTGGGAGCGTCGGGCTGGACGACCATGCCATCCATCTGGTGCAGGGCGTCGGCCAGGCTGTCGGCGACCTCACGGCACTCGCGACCGGCCGAGATGACGGCGATCGCGGTTCCGGGCACGTGCACGGACGGTGCTGCGGGCACGCTGACCGGCACACGAGCTGCACAGCCCGTGAGCAGGATGGCCAGGATGCCAGGACGCAGGCGTGTCAACGAACCCCCAGGCTCATCGTACCTCGCGGAGCCGCCAGTGTGGTACGCCTACAGCAGGAGGGTGGATGAGCCGCCGAATCGGAATCCTCACGGGGGGCGGCGACGCGCCCGGACTGAACGCGGTCATCCGCGCATTCACCAAGTACGCCGTACGTCATCACGGATGGGAGGTGGTGGGGGTCGAAGACAGCTTCAATGGCCTGTTCGACGACCCGCGACGCCTGGTCCCGCTCACCCTCCAGAGCTGCCGGGGCCTGCTGCATCGGGGCGGAACGATGCTCGGCACCACCAACCGCGGCGACCCCTTCTCGTTCCCGCAGCCCGACGGGTCCCGTCGCGACGTGAGCCACGCGCTCGCACAGGCCGTCAGGGACGAGGGGATCGAGGGGTTGGTGTGCATCGGGGGCGACGGCTCGCAGGCGATCTCGCTGCGCCTCATGGAAGAGCGCGGGGTGAAGGTCATCGGGGTGCCGAAGACCATCGACAACGACCTGTCGTGCACCGACTTCACGTTCGGCTTCCAGTCGGCGGTGGATGTCGCGACCGAGGCCCTCGATCGCCTGCATACCACCGCGGAGTCGCACGAGCGCGTGATGTTCCTCGAGGTGATGGGCCGCGACGCCGGGCACATCGCGCTCTATGCGGGGGTCGCGGGCGGGGCCGACATCATCCTGCTCCCGGAGATTCCGTACGATCCCGAGCGGGTGGCCGCGAAGATCCAGCAGCGCCAGGACAACGGGCGGCTGTTCAGCATCGTCGTGGTGGCGGAGGGGGCGCTCCCGAAGTCGGCGTCGTCGTCGCACTCCGAGCGCAAGGAGCGACTGAAGCGGGGCGGGGGAGCGGCCGCGATCGCGATGGCCCAGCTCGAGGGGCTCGTGAACGCCGAGATGCGGACGTGTGTGCTCGGCCACCTCCAGCGTGGCGGGTCGCCGGTGCCGTTCGATCGGGTGCTCGCGACGCGATTCGGGGTGGCCGCGGCCGACCTCGTGGCGGCGAACCGGTGGGGCGAGATGGTGCGCCTGCGCGACGGGCGCGTCGATGGGGTGCCGATCCGCGAAGCCATCGCGACCTACCGCCTGGTGGACGTCGACGGGGAGCTCGTGCGCGCCGCCCGCGCCACGGGCATCGAGCTGGGCGCGCCGTAGCTCCGCTGCCAGCCCTACGACCGGAGCGTGGTGAGGCTGCCGTGCAGGGACGCGAGGTGCTTCTTGAGCACGGCCGGCGGGATCGCGAGCGTCTTTGCGGCCCCGCGCAGCACCGTGAGCTCCTTCGGGTGCAGCTCGCCGTCGACCACGCAGGTGCGGTGGAACAGCGTGACGAGATCGAGCTTCTGCTGGGTGTCGAGCACGGCCGGGAGGATGCGCACCGCTTCGACGTACGCGCGGTGGTAGGCCTCGGTGAGGCGGGTGTCGGGCCCGAGGAACCGGCAGTTCCGCATGAGGTGGTCGGGGAAGACCATCATCAGCAGGCGCATCTCGTCGATGTCGAGGATGCCGTCTGCCGCGACGATCTCACGCGCGATGAACACCGCAAAAGCCACCTGGAGTTGATCCAGAGGGCTCGGTCGTTCGATCTCCAGGTCGTCGGGGAAAGCCATGGCGCATGGTACCTGAGGGGGGGTGCCGGTGGATATGGAGCGATGTCCGACGTACCGGGAGGCCTGTTGGAAGCCCTGAACACCGAGATCCCCGACGCAGCGGCCGCGGGCATGCGCCTGCCGATGGCGTGGCTCGACACCCTGTGGCTCCAGGTCACGGGCACGGTGTGCAACATCGCGTGCCGGCACTGCTTCATCAGCTGTGGCCCGAAGGTGAAGAAGCACGACCTGATGACGCTCGAGCAGTGCCGCGAGGCGCTCGATGCCGCGAAGGCCGAGGGGGTGCGCAGCATCTGGTTCACGGGTGGCGAGCCCTTCCTGCACCCCGAGATCCTCACGCTGATGGACATGGCGCTGGAGGTCGGTCCGCTGGGGGTGCTCACGAACGGGATGCTGATCGACGACGCGCTGGCCGCGGAGATCGGGAATCGGTTCCGCGATGCGGAGTACAACCTCGAGATCCGGGTGTCGCTCGATGGCTGCACGGCCGAGCAGAACGACCGGATCCGGGGTCGCGGGGTGTTCGCGGCTGCCACGCAGGGGCTCGCGAACCTCGCGAAGCACGGCGTGCCCGCCCTGGTGGCGGTGAGCCTGGTCGACGACGGCGCGATGGACCAGGCGCTGCTCGTCGATCTCCTGAAGGAGCTGGGGCTCGAGCGCCCGCGCATCAAGTGGATTCCGCCGTTCCGCATCGGTCGCGAGGAGAATCGCGGTCGCGGCTACGAAGCCTGGGAGATGCTCTCGGAAGACGACATCGCGCACCCCGAGACCGCCCGTCGCATCCAGTGCGGCACGTCGCGTACGGTCACGAACAACGGCGTCTGGCCGTGCCCGATCCTCATCAACGAGCCCGCCTACCGCCTGTCCGACCGCCTGGAAGGCGGGCTCGGCCCGCACCGCGTCGACCACAAGGCCTGCTACACCTGCTACGCCGAGGGGTTCTCGTGCGCGACCTGAACGCGGAGCACCGCAAGGTCGCCCTGTTCGGGGGCAGCTACAACAACTGGAAGGCCACGGAAGCCGTGCTCGCCGACGCCCGGAAGCGCGGCTGCGACGGGATCTGGTTCCTCGGCGACGTGGGGGGCTTCGGTCCGCACCCGAACCGCGCGGCCGAGGTGCTGCGCGAGGCCGGGATCGGGCTCGTCCAGGGCAACTACGACGACAGCGTGGGGAACTCCCGCGAAGACTGCGCGTGCGGCTACACCGACCCGCGCGACAACCACTTCGCCCAGGTGTCGTACGACTACACGCTCGCCAACACGCACGCCCATCACCGCGAGTGGCTCGCGGCCATGCCGACCTCCGCGCGCATCGGCATCGGCGGGAAGACCGTCCATCTGTGCCACGGCTCGCCTCGCCAGGTGAACGAGTTCCTGTGGGAGAGCACCACGCCGGCCGGGTTCATCGAGCATCTCTGCACCGCCAACGAGGCCGACCTGATCGCGTGCACGCACACCGGAATCCACTGGGAGCGCAGGCTCGCCGACGGTCGGGGGGTCGTGAACGTCGGTGCGGTGGGGCGTCCCGCGAACGACGGGCGCCGGAACGTCTGGTATTCCGTGCTCGAGCTCGTCGACGGCCGGATCCGGTCGGAGTTCGTCCCGGTCGAGTACGACTGGGAGGCCGTGGTGGGCGAGATGCGGTCCGAGCGCCTGCCCGAGGAGTTCGTCGAGACCCTCGCGACCGGCTGGTGGACGACCTGCCTCGAGATTCTCCCGGCGCGCGAGCGAGTGGCCGGTCGCTTCTGATCGGGGCATACATGCGGTTCTGCCCTCCGGAGGAACCATGCGCTGGACCCCCCTCGCGCTCGCCGCCCTGATCGCCTGCGACTACTCCGCGGACACCGACGACACCGACGATGTCGGGTCGACGCCCGTGTGCGACGGGCGCCAGCAGTCCGAGGAGAGCAACGTCGACGCTCCGTTCGACAAGGACGGCGACGGCTTCTTCGACGCGAGCGACCCCGGCTGTGCGGCCACCTGGATGCCGAACCAGCTCGACTGTGACGACAACGACCCCAACGTGAACCCCGCGGCCCTCGAGCTCCCGTGCAACGGCATCGACGAAGACTGCCGCGACGCGAGCCCCGACAACGCCGACAACGACGGCGACGGGGTGGGGGTGTGCGAGGACTGCAACGACTCCAACGACGACGTGGCGCCCGGCAACACCGAGATCTGCTTCGACGACCTCGACAACGACTGCGACGGGATCACGGACAACGACTGTGGTGGGAACTACAACGGCACCTGGATCGTGACGCCGAACGACATCACCGAGACGTGCAACGCGCTCGGCACGCCCGTTGTGAACGTGCAGTTCCAGCAGCTGTTCGTGGCGTGGTTCCCACCGAACCTCTCGATCTCGTCGTCGACGTCCGCTCAGCCCCCCGCGATGGACGGAACGGTTGCGAGCGACGGCACGTTCGTGGTCGAAGAGACCGTCGGCGCGGCCGGATCGTGCATCGAGACGTACCGGATCGAGGCCACCTTCACGAGCGAGACGACGATGGAAGGCAGCTTCACGTTCGGCTTCTCGCCCTCCATCCCGCTCGCGTGCCTGAGCTGTGGTGGGCCGCCCCAGACCTTCGAGTTCACGGCCGTCAAGCAATAGCGGTTGGCACGCACTTCGCGTGAGGGGATTCGCGTCAGGTGCCGTTACTCTCAGGGTGAGCGATTGCGCTCTCGTCCCGGGGGGGAACGATGTCGATGTCTCAGGTCGGGCAGCCGCTCGTGGTGTTCGTGGCGGGCGGAGCCTCGGTGTTCGGGAGTGGGATGCTGGTGCTTCTGGTGCTGACGGCGCCCTGGTCGTGGTCGTCGGGCTCGGGAGACGTGAGCGCGGGTGACTTCGTGAGCTCGGGGCAGATGTACGTCGAGGTCGACAAGCCCTGATCCCCCACAAACGCGGGAGGCGCGGGCTCGTTCAGCTGTGGAAACAGGGTGTGAGTGCAGTGTGATTGATGGCACACCCCCCTCACGCGAAGATGATTCAGCTGGAAGGCGGGGACTGAATCCCCCCCCCTTTTTCGGTCCTCGCCTCCCAGCGGACCTCCCTCGCTGCCGAACCTCGATCGGTGGCTCGGTCTCGAGGCCCGCCGGGAAGCGCTGTGAAGATCAACGCCCCGACGCCAGGTCGCCGACGGCGTCTGCGACGGCACGCTTGAGGTCTTCCACGAACTCCGCGTGATCGGCGGCGGGAATCCTCCGTCTTGCGGCGGCGCTCATCGTCACCGTGAGCAGCTCGATGACCTGGAGGGCTGCGGACAGGGCGGCATCTCCGCTCTCGGGGACCGGCACGGGCACCTCGTGCTCGAGCCCTTCGCGAACCTGCGCCAGCAGAGCCGTGCGCGTGGCGTCGGCCGTGACGCCGCCCTTCGTGGGCTTCGCGCGCTCGACCTTCGGGGGCGCTTCGGAGGTGCGCTTCGCGAGATCGGCGCGGAGTGCGCGGAGCTCTTCGAGGAGCGGGAGGAGGGGGTCGGGTCGGTCGGTCGGTGCGAGCCCACGCAGGACCTCCGCCAGCGCGCGCACCTGGCTACCGAGCGCGGCTTCGAGCCCGTCGACACGGGACGGTTGCCCCAGGGTGTCGTGGATCGCCGACAGGCGCTGGTCGAGCGCCGCGAGGTGCGCCGGTAGCGGAGACTCCGGCGGAGTGGCGAGACGTGTCCCGATGGTCCCGAGCTCCTTCGCGACGCCCGTGAGCACGCCGCTGATCCGGGTGGCGGGGTCGTCGTCGCCTCCGATGAGCTGCAGGCGTCGGAACTCGTCGGTGATGGCGTCCCACCGGTCCTGCTGCTCGGCCGTGACGCGACCGCGGAGCTGCGCGAGCTTGAGCAGGTTCGACTCCGCACCCGTGGTGAGGGTCTGGGACTCCCCCTGGTAGTGGTCGGTGATCAGGACCTCGACCTCTTCGGGGTTCATGGCTGGAACGACCTTCTCGGCCAGCTTGTTCATGTTCCGGTAGCTGCCCTGGAGCTGGAAGCGGGGCTCGGTGCGGTAGGCGTCCTCCATCGACGCCGACCGGATGTACTCGGCGTTCACCTTCAACAGCACGCTCTGGCACCGGAACAGGTGGCGGAACGTCGCCAGGACGTCGTTGAGCTCTACGCTGGAGTAGTCGTGCGAGAGCTCGGTGGTGGCGAGGTCTTCGCCCTGCGCCATGCGAACCAGGCGGTACACGTCGGCCTTGTCGCGGGTGGCGAGGGGGGCGAGCAGGGGATTGCTCGTGAGCGCGTTCTCGATGAACGACAGCGCGAACACGTCCTCGCGCCCGCCGAGGATGTCCCCGAGGTTGTAGGTGTCGGCGCGGTTCGCGAGCATGTCGGGGATCTGGAACTTGTCGCCGGTCTCGGTGTAGGGGTTGCCCGCCATCACCACCGCGAACTTCTTGCCCCTCAGGTCGTACGTTCGGGTCTTGCCGTTCCACACGCCTTCGACGCGCCGCTGACCGTCGCACAGGCTGATGAACTTCTGCAGGAACTCCGGATTGCAGTGCTGGATGTCGTCGAGGTACAGCAGGACGTTGTTGCCCATCTCGAACGCGAGGTTGGCCTTCTCGACCTCCTGGCGAGACGTGGCGTTCGGCGCTTCTGCGGGGTCGAGCGAGGTGACCTCGTGCCCCAGCGCGGGCCCGTTCACCTTCACGAAGGTGAGCCCGAGCCGGGAGCTGATGTACTCCATGAGGGTCGTCTTGCCGTACCCGGGAGGGCTGATGAGCAGGAGCAGGCCCATGAGGTCGGTCCGCTTCGCGTCGCCGGCCGCACCGAGCTGCTTCGCGAAGTTGTCGCCCACGAGGTGCAGGTAGACGTCGTCGATGAGGCGGTTCCGCACGAAGCTCGTCATCACGCGGGGCTGGAACTCCGACAGGCGCAGACGGGCCCGCTCGCGCTCCAGGAGCTCCTGTCGGGCGGCACGGTAGGCGCGGAAGCCCGGCACGCGCTGCTCCCGGAAGACCTTCAGGCGCTGCGTGAAGGTGTCGAGCTGGATCTCCAGTGCGCCGTCGACGACGTTCGGGTGCCGCCCGAGCAGGCCCGCCACGACGGCCCGGTTGTCGCCCCCGGCCGCGTGGACGCCGACCCGGCCGTGCACGACCTCGAGGGTGGCGGCTTCGAGCGCGACCTCCGGTGCGGCCCCGGTGGTCCGTGCGACGCCCTCGGCGTAGGCGCGGTGGATGCGGAACCGCTCGGCGACGGACAGGGACGACAGGCTCTCTTCGAAGGCGCTGTGACCTCCGTGGTCTTCGGTCCAGCGGCGGAGCGCTGCCCGCAGCTCTTCGGCGGGGTGGCTGAACACGAGGTCGGCGGGCTCGCGGGTGAGCGCTTCGAGGAGGTACGCGGCGGCTTCGTGGGACGTGCGGTCGCGGCTCGGGTGGGCGTCGAAGAACCCGGCCTCCGTCGAGAATCGTTCGATCGAAGCGGCCCGTTCGCGCACGAAGCGGTCGAGCTCGGGGCTGTGACCGAGGGTGTCGCGCAGGCGCACGAGAGCGCGAGCCGTGACCTTCCAGCGCTCGACGGGAAGGGCGTCACCGAACGCGAGGAACAGGGCTGCGAGGCTCCGCGCCTCCGCGCCGAACCGCAGCAGGTCGGCGGTCTTCCGGAGGGTGACGAGGCGCCCGAGGATGTGTGCGGCGTCGACATCGTGGATGCCGCGCTCGTAGCCTTCGTCGTAGCGGTCGGCGGTCCACGCGCGCACGCGCTCGAGCAGCGCGGATTCCTGCAGACCGAGCTCTTCGAGCCTGCCGACCGTGAGGCCGTCGCGCCCTTCCTCGGCGGCATTCAGGAGGCTCGCGGCGAGGTACTCGGCCCGGTACGTGGTGGCGTCTTCGCTCACGACGGTCTGGTCCCAGAACTCGCGGGTCTCGAGGAACCGGGCATCCGTGACGGGCTCGTAGAAGTCCGTACCCGTGAGGTGCAGCGAGAGCCCTTCGCCGCGCGGGACCAGGGTGAGCTCGAGGGGGCGGGTGTTGACCGAGAACCGGTGCTTGCCGAACCGGATGAGGTCTTCGTCGCCCTCGAAGAGATCGAGCTTGTCGCGCAGGCCGCGCAGGGCGTCCTGACGGGCGGACTTCAGGCGCGACGCGAGCTCGTCGGACTTCACGGTGTCGCCGAGCTTCACGAGGTCTTCGACGAGCGACCTGAGCTTCATGACCATGGGGTCGGCCGCGAACCAGCTGTTGAGCTCGTCTTCGCTCTTGAAGGTCCGCGCCCGGCGCTGCACGCCACCGAGGATGCGGTCTGCCGCGGCTTCGAGGTTGCCGACCCGCCGCTGACGCTCGTCGAGGAGGGTCTGCTTGCGCGAGCTGAACGCTTCGTAGACCTCGTCGCGCTTCTCGGCCAGCTGGGGCAGGAACGCGTCGAACTCGCCGAAGCGGGCCTCGAGCTCCTCGAGCTGGAGGAGCATGCGCGAGAGCCCGTCGTCGCAGGCTTCCGGGGTGTCGCACAGCGCGAGCGCGCTGCTCACGGACTGCCCGAACAACTTGAACTGTGCGGCGAACTCGGCCGAGCCCTCCGCCGACCGCAGGGAGCGCCGGCGGGCATCGAGCACGGCGCGCACGCGGTTCGTCGCGCCGACCACCTCTGAGATGCTCTCGAGGATGGTGGTCTTCACGGTCGGGTCTTCGACGTCGAGGCCGGCGACGACCTCGCCGAGCAGGTTCACGCCTTCCGTGACGGTGTCGAGGCGTTCTTGGAGCGGAGCGAGGTCTACCACCTTGTCGACCCCGGCGATCTGCCCATCGAGGGCTTCGAGGTCGGCCTCGAGCGGGGCGAGGGCCTCGCCTCCGGTGAGGAAGCCGACCGTCGCGCGGCTCACGCCGTCGAACCGCTCCACGGTCCTGGCCTCGAGGGCCTTCAGGACGTCGAGGTCGACGTACCGGGTCTCCTGGAGCGTGATGAGCTCTCCGCGGTGCCGGCGGAGGGCGGTCATCGCGCCGAGGTACTCGTCGACGGTCTTGAAGTACTCGGACCGGACGTCGGCGAGCAGGGTGTCGTGGCGCCGCTGGGCCTGTGCGAGGACCTCCTTCGCGCGGGACTTGAGGGTCTGGACCTTCACGAACTCGTCGACGATGCGCTCGGCCGTGCGCCTCACGTCCTCGATGAGGGGCTTCAGCCCGATCTCGGTCTCAGCGAGCCAGTAGTAGGCGTCGACGGCGCGGTTGCAGGCCGCAGCGAGCTCTTCGTACACCTGGCGCGTGGGCGACTGGTTGTTGATGAGCCGACAGAGCGTGAAGGCGTCGGAGATGCCGCGCACGAGGTCGCGATTGCCGATGCGGGCCACGAGAGACCCGTCGTTCGGGGCGGATTCGTGGGTCTCGGCGCTGACGAACGGGGTCTTCCAGATCTGCACGGGATGGACGCGCGTCGGCTCGGGGGTGGCTCGGAACACGAGGAGCGTGCCGTCGTCGAAGATGCAGTACCCGTGGCCCGAGATCGGCGTTCGCACCTCTTTCTCGATGAGGTTGTACGGGTAGAGCTTGTACACGCCGTCGGAGCGGCGGTGGAACACGTACAGGATGTCCTCGCCGTTGGGCGAGGGGATGGAGCGCTCGAACTCGAGGTCTTCGACGCCTTCTTCGAAGATCTTGGTCTCGCCGGTCCGCAGGGTGTAGCCGCCCGGGTACAGGATCCCGTGGTCTTCGGGAAGGCCGACCGCCGACGTGCCGATGGCGTCGATGCGCGAGACCTGGCGCGTGTTCGTGTTGAACACGAGGTGTCGCTCCTTCTCGCCGCGGGGCTGCACCTTCATGAGGATGAGCGCGCCACGACGGGCGTACGCGATGCGGGCGTCGTCGAGCGACTGGTTGGGGTCGTCGACGGGCTCGTTGTAGATGCCCTTGCCGTCGGAGGTGTTGTCCTCGACCTTCACCGTGAGGTCGCCCCCGACGGTCTCGACGAACACGGTGTCGAGGATGTTCACGTGCGGATGGCGGCCGAGCACGTGGTCTGCGCGGGTGGTCTCGACCCACTCGAAGTCGTGGCGTGGCGGGTAGACGTGGTCGCGCTCGCCCCGGTTGTCGATGTACGTGACGCGCCCGCCTGGCTCCACGCTCCAGCGCAGGACCTTGACGTCGCGGGCGGTGGCGCCGGTCTGGAAGACGGCGAGCAGCTTGGTGCCGGTGTGGCGGAGCTGGATGAGCCGGGCGTCCTTGTAGTACTGGTACAGCTCCTCGAACTCACGCCGGAACGAAGGGTTCGTGAGCCAGGCGAGGCGCGCGTCGTCGGTGACGTTGTGGAACGCGAAGCCCTCGGGGGTGCGCTCGAAGGTCTGGAACGAGAAGACGTCTTCGGGGACGGTGGACTTCTTGAGCCCCAGGAACACGTTGTAGCCGAACAGGAGGCCGCCTCCGACGGCGTTGATGTCGACGGGGATGCAGTTGTTCTCGGTGCGCACCTTCTCGTTCCCGAGTACCACGAGCTCGGTGCTCCCGAAGGTGGCGCGGCGCTTGGTGTCCACGGCTTCCGCGGCGGTGCGGAGGGACTTGCCGAGCGCCGAGAGACGGTCGCGGACGACGTCGTAGTTGCCGCCCTCGACAGCATCCGCGTGGACCTCGTCGGTCTTGTCTGCAGGTTCCGCGGCACGGGTGGATTCAGACACGCGGGTCTCTCTCAGAAGGTGGCTTCGAAGGTGATGGTGCGACCGAGCAGGGTGGCCTGCACACGGCAGGGGCCGGAGTACGGGCTGCGGAGCGCGAGCGTGAAGGGGTTGTCGCCCTCGGCCCGCGGGGACACCGCGCAGGAATCGAGCGCCGCGAACGTGGGGGAGCGGACATGGAGCGGGCGACCCTGCCAGGAGAGCGTGAGGACGGCCCCTTCGACCGACCACTCGAACTCCGGTGCGACCTCGATGGCGATGTCGGTGTTCGGGATGGGGTAGCGACCGGGCTCGAGCGTGCGGAAGGTGACGAGTGTGAACCCCGGCGTGCTGGCGGGCTCCACGGTGCCGTGCTCGGGCAGGTCGAACGGGACGCCGTCGGCGAGCAGGTGTGCGCCATCGGGCCCGTAGGTGTGGACGTGCAGGCTCTGCTGGGTGCCTTTGAGCACGAGCAGGTCGGTGGCCAGCACTTCGTCTTCGAGGCGCCACTCCCGGCGTGCGACCTCCCGGACCCGGATCGCGCGCTCGGCCGAAGACCGCACGCCCCCCACGTCGGCGACCGCGCGGAGCACGGTCTCGCCGGGCGCCACCGCCACGACGCTGCCGTGGTCGATGCGCGCCACCGACGGGTCGTCGACCGACAGCTCGAGGGGGTCGGGATCGACCTCGTCGGGACCGGCGGGATTCGCGACGACCAGCCGGACGCCCAGCTGGGCTCCCACGGCGAGCGGATCCTCGAGAGGGGCGCGCTCGTGGGGCCAGCGGAGGGCGAAGGTGGATTCCGCGACGGTCGGTGAGTCTGGAGGGCCCGCAGGGACGGTCCCTGAGTCACAGCCGAGGAGGGCGAGCAGGGACAGCACTACAGATCGAGCTCGTTGGCCTTCTCGAGGAGCGCCGCGAGCTTCTCGCGCTCGGCGTCGGTCTTCGCGGCGGCGAGCATGGCGGCCAGCGCCGACCGGGCGTCTGCGGGCCCATGCGAGCCGTTCGAGCCGTTGCCGGAGGCGGCGTCGATCACGTCCTTCAGACCGTCGGTGATGGACTTCTGGCCCGTGATGAACGGCGTCAGCATGCCGGTCGCGACCTGGCTGTTGGCCAGGAACCCGTCGATGGCGCTCCCGATGCTGGCGGCCTGCACGAACTTGTCGAGGAACTGGCCGTCGCCGCCCATGATCTTGATGTCGGCCGTGGAGAACGCCGACCCCATGAGCTTCGCCTGCTCGGCCGCAACGCGCTCCTGCATCGCCAGGGCCGCGAGGCGGACCTTCTCCTCGTACTCGAGGCGGAGGCGGAACTCCTCGTGGTCGCGGGCGGCACCCTCCATCTTCTGCATGGCGACGAGCTTCTCCGCGAGACCGCGGGCTTCGGCCATCATGCGCTCTTCGATCGCCTTGGCGGTCGCGAGCCCGGACAGCTCGGTTCCCTTGGCCTGCGCGGCGAGCAGCTTCTCGGTGGCCGCGGCGTCGGCTTCCTTGCCGGATGCTTCGGCGAGCAGGCGGGCCTGGAGGGCTTCGGCGTTGGCGCGCTCTCCTTCGGCCTCGGCCAGCTTGCGGTCGCGGATGGCGCGGGCCTCGGCTTCTCCCATCTTCGCGATGGCCGCGGCGTCGGCTTCCTTGCCCTGCGCTTCGGCGATGGCCTTCTCGCGGGTGAGCTGGGCTTCGAGCTCGATCTCGCGCTGACGGACCGCCATGCGCGACATGCCCTGTTCCTCGCTGCCCTTCGCGTTGGCCTGCATCTTCTCGAGCGTGACCCGGGCCTCCGCGAGGCCTTCCTTCTCGAGCGCCACGGCGTTCGCTTCCTTCACCTTCACGACCGCGAGCCCGGAGGCGGCCTCTTCGGCCTGGACCCCTTCGGCGACGCGGATCTTGGCCTTCGCCACGCGGTCGGCGGCCTCGAGGTCGGCGTTCGCCATGGTGAGGCGCTCGCGGGCCTTGAACTCGGCGACCTTCTCACCGGCTTCGGCGGCCTTGAGCTCCTTCACGAGGCCCTCTTCGGCGGTGGCCTGGGCCGCGATGACCTGCACGTCCTTGTTCCGGTTGGCTTCGGCGGTGGCGCGGAGGTCCTTGATGCGCTCCTCCTCTTCGGCCACGTTCTTGTCGACGACGATGCGCGTACGGACGACCTCGGCGATCTCCTTGCGCTTCACCTCGAGCTCCATCTCCTTGTCGATCTCCTGGCGCTCGACCTCGCGCTTGCGGGCGATCTCCTCGAGCTCGCGGTCGCGGGAGACCTGCTCGGCCTTGATGGCGACGACCCGCTCGCGGTCCTTGTCGGCGACCTCGACCTGGCGCTTCTTGTTCAGCTCGCCGATCTCGATCTCCTCGGCGGCCTTGATGCGGGCGATCTCGGCGCGTTGGTGCTCTTCGGCGGCGACCTTGGCGGTCTCGGCGGCTTCGCGGGAGCGTACGGTCTCGATCTCGCGGTGCTGCTTGGCCTCGGCGTCGGCGCGGCGCCGCTCGAGCTCGAGGATGGCCTCGTCGGCTTCGAGGTTCTGGCGCGTGATCTCCTTGCGCTCGTTCTGGCGCAGGTCGTTCGTGCGCAGGTGCTGCTCGGCGGTGATCTCGGTGATCTTCCGGATGCCGCGGGCGTCGAGGATGTTGTCCTTGTTCAGCGACTTGAGCGGGGTCTGCTCGAGGTAGTCGATGGCACAGTCGTCGAGCACGTAGCCGTTCAGGTCGCGGCCGATGACCTCGATGATCTGGTCCTTGAAGTCGTCGCGCTGGGTGTAGAGCTGCTCGAACTCGAGCTTCTTGCCGACGGTCTTGAGGCCCTCGGAGAACTTCGAGGCGAACAGCTCGACGAGGGTCTCCTTCTCGGAGGCGCGCGCACAGCCGATGTTCTGCGCGACCTTCAGCACGTCTTCCTTGGTCTTGTTGACCCGCACGAAGAACGTGACCTTGATGTCGGCACGGATGTTGTCGGCACAGATGAGCCCGTCGTGCCCGTCGCGGGAGATCTCGATCGTCTTGAGCGAGATGTCCATCACCTCCGCGCGGTGGATGATGGGGTACACGATCCCGCCGGTGAAGGTCACATCGGGCTCACCGCCCGTCTTGTTGATGATCAGGGCCTTGCCCTGGTCGACCTTCCGGTAGAACCGCGCGACGACGATGGCTGCGCCGAGCGAGAACACGCAGAAGGCGAGGAACAGAAGGAATCCGAGAATGACCCATTCCATGAACGATCAGGCCTCCTTGTTGACGAGAGCGGGGTTTGTGAGACGGGATGTGGGGACACGCTCGCCGACGTCCTGCGCGATCGCGGACATGGGCTCGATGACGTAGGCCTCCCGGGCGCGGTCGAACGAGACGATGAGCGCGGGGTCGCCCTTGCGGAGCGGGTTCGGCTTGTCGCAGCGCACCTGGAACAGGAGGTCGTCGCCGCCGAGCTGGACGGTGGCCTGACCGAACTCGGCATCGACACGACCGGTGGTGATCTCGCAGACCTCGCCGAGCAGGGTCTTCCGCTCGCGGGCCTTGTGGAGCTTGAACAGCGGCTCGAGCGGCCGCACGCTGACGTTCGTGAGCCCTGCGGACAGCACGCACACGGCGATCATGGAGAGGATGCCGAACACGAAGTGCGGCACGAGGCCCGGCGCGCCCTGGTACAGCCAGGTGAGCACGAAGCCCATCACCCAGCCCCACAGCGAGAAGGCGGTGAGCGACACGGTGACCGGGACGCGGCCCACCCGGAACACGTTCGCGAGGAAGAGGAGGGGGGTGAGCAGCCCGATGCCGCTCTCCGCGGCTCCATCGGCCGCACCATCCACGGCTTCGGTCGCTCCGTCGAGCGCACCCTCGATAGCCGAGTCGGCGACATCCAGCGCGCCGTCGAGGCCTTCGATGGCACCGTCGATGCCGTCGAGCGCGCCATCGAGGAGCCCGTCGCCCACTTCGAGCGCCTCGATGTCGAGCGCTCCGAGGATCACCATCATCCAGTAGAGGCTGGCGAGGCACAGGGCGAGCGTGAACAGGAGGGTGGGGAACGAGAAGACGATGTCGAGGAAAAGAGTCATCTCACCCTGCGCTATGACCGTGACTTAGTCACCTGTCACGAACCGTAAAGGGGAATCTCGAACCGTCTGACCGATTCCGGAGCCCACCCGTGCGAGAGGCGGGCGCACCACGAAAAAGCCCCACCGGCACGGGGCAGGCGGGGCTCGATCAGCTCGGACGGACCGCGTCAGTGGGCGTGGTGGGCGTCCAGGCTGTGCACGTGCTGGTCCCACGGGTGCTCGCCGAGGTGCGGGTCGCTCGTGACGAGCGGGGGGATCCGCGCCAGGACGTTCGAGACGACCAGCGTGATGAGCCCGATGAACCCGAGCCACACGAACACGTGGAGCACGATGAAGTTCACGACGGGGAAGGTGTCGGTCACGTCGGGGTACACCTGGGGCATCACGAGCAGGCTGCGCTCCATGAACATCCCGAACAGGATGAGGGAGCAGATGGCGGCGAAGGGCCAGCGCATCTTCTTGATGCCGCGCGACAGCAGGATGGTGAACGGCGCGATGAAGCACAGCACCGCGACGCTCTGGGCCATCCACCGCCAGGCGGTGAGGGCATCCTGCTCGCTGCCGAGGCGAACGAGGAAGAACTGCGTCTCTTCGGGCATGTTCGCGTACCAGATGGGCAGGAGCTGGGCGAACAGCGTGTACGCCCAGAACATGCAGGCCGCGAGCATGAGCTTGCCGAGGTCGTGCGTGACCTTGGGCTTGATGAAGTCGCCGAGGTGCAGCCAGTCACGCGCCAGCATGGACGCGAGGCCGGTGGCGCACAGGCCCGTCCACACGCAGCTCACGAAGACCCAGCCGCCGAACATGTTCGTGTACCACCAGGGCTCGAGGCTCATGATGAGGTCGAACGCCAGGAAGCTGAACACGAGGGCGTACAGGATTCCGATGACGAAGAACGTACCGCTCTGCACCTTCTGGCCGGCCTCGGAGGCCTTCTCGACGTTCGTGTGGCTGCCGATGAAGCTGCCCCACCAGGCCGGAGCCTTGGCGCCCAGGCGCTGCTTGGCCTGGAGCATGTCGGGGCCGAGCGAGGCGCGCAGGTACAGGAAGTCGAGCAGGATGAGGATGCCGAGGCCGCCCATCTGACGCGCGATGAAGAAGCCGGGCGTGAGCCAGATCGGCTTGGAGCGCCAGGTGGCCTCGACGTTGTGCGGCTCGAGGCTGATGTGCTCGATCGGCGCGAGAGGCGTGGGGTGCCACTTGTAGATGCCGAGCCCGCCTGCCACGAGGAAGACGAACAGGAGCACGTACAGCACGGGCAGCACGAACGCGAAGGACTCGGCGATGCGCTTGATCGGGCGGCCCCAACGCCCCCACGTCCCCGTGAGGATGATGGACAGCATGAACGCGCCCTGGCAGAGCCCGATGGACCAGAAGAGGCCCACCAGCACGGCGCCCCACGTGGGAGCGGCACCAGCGACCGCGAATCCGTAGCCGAAGCCCACGAGACCCAGCAGGATGAACAGACCACCGACCCCGTTCACGATGCCGGGGACCTGGCGGTCGGCCATCGCGTCGATGACGGTGTTCACATCGGGTTGCGCGCTCATTGCGGAGCCTCCTCGGGGGGCGGAGCCGGCGGGACGTACTGGGCGTTCGGAAGGGTGCGGGCGAAGTGCACGAGCGACCAGATCTCGGTGTCGTTCATCGCATACCCGTACCGCGGCATGAGGCCGTACCCGTTGCGGATGGTGAGGTACAGACGGCCATCGGGGATGGCCTTGAGGCGGGCATTCGGCGCCTTGCCCGCGAGCACCGCGATGCCGGGGTACTGCGCGCTGACGGGGCCGAGCTGCTGCCCGTTGCCGTGGCACGGCGTGCAGTACACCTCGAACATGCGCTTGCCGGTCGCGAGGGTCTTCTCGTCGGCCGCGAGCGGGTTCACGAGCGCGTTGCCCTCGGGCGTGCCGAGCGTGTAGTTCTGGCGGTACTTCGTCGGGGTGAGCTCGTTGTCCTGGGGCACGATGCCCTCGGGCAGGGGCGTCATCTCGTGCTCGTAGGCCTTCACGGTCTGGGCGTCGGCCATGTCGATGTCCCACGGGAGGCCGAACGCCACGGTGGACGTGAGCGCCAGGAAGCCCATGAGACCGGCGACCCGGGCCGCGGTCTTCACGGCGGGGTGCTTTACGGAATCACGCATGGTTGGGGACCTCGTAGATGGTGTCGTCACCGGTGGTGACCTCGACGGCGCCGGCTCCCGTGAGGATCTCCGTGATGCGCTGACGGTCGGACTCGGGCGCGTGGGTGAACACGATGCCGAAGCTCGCGTCGGTCACGCGGGGGTCCTGGATGGCGGCATCGAGGAAGAAGCCGGGCAGGCCGCAGTGCACGATGGCACCGAGGGTGGTGAACAGCGCGCCACCGAGGATGGTGCACTCGAACATGACGACCGCGTACGGCACGAGCGCGACCACGGGCTTGCCGCCGGGGAGGATCATCGGCCACTGCGCCGCGGTGAGCGACGTGAGCAGCAGCCCGATGGTGAGCCCGGTGATGCCCCCCGTGAGGGTCCACCAGCGGACGGGCGACGGGCGCCCCTCGTAGATGATCTCCTCAATCTCGTGGCGGGGGAGCGGGGCCATGACGGTCCAGCCCTCGATTCCCGCCTTCTTCAGGCGGTCGATGCCCGTGAGCAGGCAGTCGAGGTGCTCGTAGATCGCCTTGATGCGGACCGGCGGGGCCGCGGCGACGGCGGTGGCGCTCATTTGCCCTCCAGCGAGCCCTTCACGGGCGGCGGGATCATTTCCTTGATCTCGGTGATGGCGACGGCGGGGAGGGTCTTGCAGAAGAGCAGGAACCAGGTGCAGAACCAGCCGGCGCTACCCGCGAGGATTCCCCACTCGACCCAGCTCGGCCAGTAGTACCACCAGGTCGCGGGATCGAAGTTGTGGGCGAGGGAGCTGACGATGATGTTGAACCGCTCCATCCACATACCGACGTTGATGATGGCGGCGACGATGAAGAGGACCCAGGGGTTGCGGCGCATCGCCGGGAAGTACCAGACGGCGGGGGCGACGCAGTTGCAGAACACCATCAGGTAGAACGCCCAGCCGTAGTCGGCGCTGGGGTCGGCACGCCAGAAGAAGATGGCCTGCTCGTAGGGGTTCTGCGAGTACCACCCGACGAAGTACTCCATGCTGTAGGCGTACGTGAGGATGGCGCTCGTGAGGATGCACATCTTCGCGAGGCTCTCGAAGTGCCACGTGTTGACGTACTTCTGCCAGCCGAACGCGTAGGTCATGGGCATGAGCAGCGAGATGACCATCGCGCAGCCCGAGAGGATGGCGCCAGCGACGAAGTAGGGCGGGAAGATGGTGCTGTGCCAGCCCGCGGTGTTCGCCATCGCGAAGTCCCAGGAGACGACGCTGTGCACGGAGAGCACGAGCGGCGCGGCGAGGGCGGCGAAGAAGCCGTACGCGGCCATGTAGTGGTGCCACTGGCGGTGGGTGCCGCGCCAGCCCAGCGAGAGCAGGCCGTACACGCGCTTCACGAGGCCCTTGCTGTGGTCGCGGAAGATGGCGATGTCGGGCACGCAGCCGACGTAGAAGAAGATGGCCGACACCGTGAAGTACGTCGAGATGGCGAACACGTCCCACATGAGCGGGGACTTGAAGTTCATCCAGAGCTGACGCTGGTTCGGGTACGGGAAGAACCAGTAGTTCTGCCACACGCGGCCGAGGTGGAGCACCGGGAACAGGAGGGCCGTCATGACCGCGAAGACCGTCATGGCCTCGGAGGCGCGGTAGACGCCGGTTCGCCAGCGCGAGCGCACCAGGAAGAGGATGGCGGAGATGAGCGTTCCGGCGTGGCCGATGCCGACCCAGAACACGAAGGTGACGATGTACACGCCCCACATCGTGGGGTGCGTGATGTGCGCCACGCCCATGCCCCAGCGGATCTGCTGGTACCAGCACCACCCGCCGTACAGCATGGTGGCGACGGACATGGCCAGCAGGGCCAGGTAGGCCACGGACGGCTTCAGCAGAACGCGGATGATGTCCCGGTTCGCTTCGCCGTAGCTCTCGGGGCGGTTGGGTTCACCGCTGGTGTAAACGTCGGTTGCCACCTTGAAGTCTCCTGAATGGAATCACGCCGGTGGGCGCGGTGGGCGAGTCCCGGGGGCTCGCAGGGACGCTCGGTCCCGTGGGCGGGAGGAGGGGTTCAGTGCGCGCCGGCGCCTTCTGCGTCGTGCTTCTCGGCGGCGTGGTCGCCGTCGTGCTTCGGCTCGGCGTGCTCGCCACCGTGCGGCTTCTCGTCCATGTGGGCTCCGCCGCCGTGCTCGGTGTCACCGTGCGCAGCGCCTTCGTGCCCGCCGCCGTGATGGCCGGCTTCGGGCGCGTGGAAGGAGACCCGGGCGAGATAGTTCACCGCCGACATCACGTTGAGATCGTCGAGCGGCATGTAGTTCCGCGAGGACTTGCGGCTGTTGTTCAGCTCGCCGTCTTCGGTGTTGAGGTTCCCGAACGTGAGGGCCTGCGTCGGGCAGGCCTCGGCGCATGCCGGGAGCTGGCGGAGCGCGGAGTCCGGCACCACCGCGTGGAACTCGGTGCTGGCGGCCTCGTCCTTGTACGCGCTCTTGATGGAGCGCAGGCGCTGGACGCAGAACGTGCACTTCTCCATCACGCCCATCGTGCGCGTGACCACGTCGGGGTTGAGCTGCATGTTGAACGGCTCGGGCCAGACGTACGTGTGGTAGTTGAACTTCCGAGCGGAGAACGGGCACGCGTTCGAGCAGTAGCGCGTTCCGACGCAGCGGTTGTAGACCATCGCGTTGAGGCCATCGAGGTTGTGGTACGTGGCCAGGACCGGGCAGACGGACTCGCAGGGCGCGTGACCGCAGTGCTGGCACATCATGGGGACGAAGTGCGTCTCGTCGCCCTTGAAGTACCGGTTGACCCGGATCCAGGACATCTCCCGGCC
Source organism: Myxococcota bacterium (assembly GCA_041389565.1). Taxonomy (GTDB): domain Bacteria; phylum Myxococcota_A; class UBA796; order UBA796; genus JACKEQ01. The sequence goes on along the minus strand of JAWKRP010000038.1, from coordinate 30,687 downwards.
TTCCTTGATCTTCTCCTTCCCGACCACAGGGAGGTTGTTCTCCGCGTAGCAGGCGATGGAGCAGGCCCCGCAGCCGTTGCAGGCGTCGGTGTCGACGGTCATGCCGAAGCGGTACGTCGGGTGCTGCGTGAGGCTGTAGAAGTCCGTGATGCCGCGCTCGACGAGGCGCTTGTCGAGCTCGAGGTGGTGGATGCCCGTGAGCTCACCGCCATGCGCGCCCGGAGCGTCGCCCTTGTCGGCGAACTGCTTCGCGTTGACGCGGACGGCGAAGTTCCGGTTCTCGTCGGTGTCGCCGCCGAACGTCGAGATGAGGTCGGCCTTGCCGCCCGCCGCCGTGACGGCGACCTTCGCGGACTGCCACGCCATCGCGCCCTGGGGATCCTTCGAGGAGCCCACGAGCACGGCGACGTTCGCGCCCACGTTGCTCGCGTACCGGCCGTTGGCCGTGTGGCCCTGACCGAACTGCACGGCCACGGTGTCGGCACGCACGCTCTTCGTGATCTCGACACCCATCTCGAGGGAGCCCGCATCGGACTTCAGCGTGACGCGCGAGTTGTCGGACACCCCGAGAGAGGCCGCCGTGTCGGGGTGGATCTCGACCCAGCTGTCCCAGACCTGACCGGTCATCGGGTCGGGGACCTCCTGCGCCCAGGGCGTGTTCGCGAAGCGACCGTCGCGCAGGTGCGCGTGCGGAGCGACGTGGAGGTTGTACGTGCCGGCGCCAGCGGGCGGAGTGGCCTCCTGCCATGCGATCGAGCCCGTCACAGCGGGGGCGACCTTGGGTGCGTTCGTGGCGACGAAGCCATCCTGCAGACGGCCCGCGAGCCACGGGAGGAAGCCGGCATCCTTCTCGGGAGCCATGGTCTCCGCGCCCTCGTCGGGAGCCCCGTCGGTCGCAGCGGAGAGGACGGCTGCCTTGTAGGCCATGCCCCAGCGGGAGTGGAGGAACCCGCGCCAGTCGGCCGCGGACACCACACCGAGCGCACGACCGGCGGCGACGAGCACCTCACCGGCAGAGCGCACGTCCCACCCGTCTTCCACGCGCTCTTCGGCGCCCGGCGGACGGTAGCGGATCTGGATCGGGCTCATCGTGGGCTGGCGGAGCAGGGTGATGCCTGCCACCGGCTGCTCGTCGGCCCAGTCTTCGAAGGTGTCGGCGGACGGCAGGATGAGCTTGCAGGCGTCGGTGGTCTCGTCGGGGTGCGACGTGAACGCGACGGACAGCCCGGCCTTGCCGATGGCTTCCTTGACCTTCGCGCCCGGGAGGGCGTGCACGGGGTTGCTGTCGTCGACGAACAGCACGCCGACCGAGCCGGCGTCGAGGTCGGCGATGAGCTTCTCGACATCGGCCGTGTTGTGCACGGGACCGGTGTACCCGCCCGCGCTGAACAGGTCGGGGGCGGCGCCGCCGACGATGTTCAGGAGGTAGGTGGCGGCGGCGAGCTCGGTAGCGGCCTTGCCGGCGCCTCCGATGCCTCCGGGCAGCGCCACGGCGCGACCTTCGGCGAAGTGAGCGGCGATCTCCTCGATGGCGGAGGCCTCGATGCCCGCGGCCGTCGCGGCCGTGGAAGCGTCGACATTGCCGAGCGCGGCCAGCGCGGGGCCGTTGTAGCCCTTCTTCGCCGCGACGAGCTTCGCGACGGCGCGAGCCACCAGAGCCTGGCTGCCCGGAGCCGCGGCGTACCAGTCGTCGGCGTTGGCGCCGGTCTGGTCGCGGTACGGGGAGACGAGGGCGTAGCGCGCGACATGGCCGCCGTGCGCGTGCAGGCGGGCGCGAGCGAACCCGGAGGTGACGCGGTCGCCGCCCCAGTGGTTCAGGAAGTCGGCGCCGAACGACAGCACGTACGTGGCGTCGTCGAGGTCGTAGCGGGGGAGGGTGCGCGAGCCGAACACGGCCTGGGCGGCGTTGGCCTCGGCCTCGTAGCCCATCGGCGCCCAGAACACGGCGGTGTCGCACACGGCGGCGATGATCGCGGCGTAGGAGCCGGACCGGTAGCCACCGAGCCACGCGACCTTCTTGCCTGCGGAATTCGCGGCGCTGACGGCGTCGACGACCTGCTTGATGCCGTCGGGCCAGGTGACCGGCGAGCCGCTGTTGCCGTTCGCCATCGGCGACTTGAAGCGGTCGGGGCTGTAGTGCTTCTGCAGCTCGAGGAGCGCGGACTTCGGAACGGACGGATCCCACGGGGACCGCGTGTTCGCACCGACGTTCACGACGCGACCGTCGCGGTGGCGCGCCAGCACGGGGTGGGCGTCGGGGCCGCGAGTGAGGGTGGTCGGGAAGAACGTGGGGGTGCCGGGAGTGATGTTCTCCGGCTTCACCACGTACGGCAGGATCTGCTCGACCGGCGTGTAGTAGCGGTTGTTGTCGAGCCCACAGGCCGACAGCGCGGACGCGCTGCTGCCGATGCCGAGAGCCTTCAGGAAGTTGCGGCGGTTCATCGGGGCGCTCACTTGTGGCAGGTCCAGCAGTCCTTCAGCTCGGCTCGCCGAAGGTCTGCGCTGTCGCCGTAGTTCTCGTTGATCGACGTGTGGCTGGCGTGGCAGTCGAGGCACCACCCCATCTGGAGGGTGGACTCACGCACCATGACCGCATCGACCGCGATGGTCTGGACCTCGGTGCCGTCAGCCGCCTTCTCGGTGACCGCGCGCGGCTGCCCCTGCAGCTGCACCTGCCCGTGGCACTCGGTGCAGCTCACACCGGCCCGGACGTGCCGGTTGTGCGCGAAGTGCACGTAGTCGGGGAGGTCGTGGACCTTGTTCCACTCGATCGGAGTGCCGGAGTCGTAGTGCTCCTTCACCTTCTGGATCCAGGGCGACTTCGTCTTCACGAACTTGTGGCAGTTCATGCAGGTCTCGACCTGCGGAACGCCGCCGTGGATGGAGTTTCGCGCCGAGACGTGGCAGTACTCGCACTGGATCTCGTTCTTCCCGGCATGCAGGTAGTGGGAGAACGGGATCGGCTGCTCGAGCGCGCTCGCTTCGCCGGTCGTGACACCAGCGGCGACCTGGCCGTTGCTGGGGAACCAGATCGGCAGGATGAGGTGGGGCTCGAGGGGGAAGCGAGGGTCGTTCAGCCGCTCCTCTTCCTTGACCGTACAGGCGGACAGGAGAGAAGCAGCGAGCAACAGGCTCACTGGACGGAACATTCGGGACCTCCGACAGGGGTCTGGGTCGTGGCCCGGAGCTATTGGATTGCGGCCGACGGGTCCAAGGTGCCGCAATCATCTGTTGCAACGATCGGAGGTCAGCGGAGGCGGCCCGTTCGACCTTCTACGAGGGCCTCGATGACCACCAGGGTGTGGTAGTGGGCTTCGAGGGTGAGAGCTGGCCGACCGCGCCCTCCAGCGACCATCTCGAGCTCCAGGACGGCGAGCTCGGACGGGCTCCGGTTGTCGGTGAGGGTGGTCATGCTGTTGCCGCAGTAGAGGTGGGCGCCTTCGATGCGCCACGACAGCCCGGAGCGGACGTCGATGACCCGTGCGTCGCGCTCGCCCGGCACGAGCTCGATCGATGCGCGGGCCCCCTTGCGGAACACGAGCGTGGCGTCGAAGCGGGTGCCGGACGCGGACGGGGTGAGCTGGGCGCGGGTGACCTCCGCGACCGGACCGCCGAGCACGACGAGCTGCTGGAGCTCGGCGAGGTGCGGATGGACCAGATCCGCCGGAGACACGACCGGACCGGAGTCCGGAGGGCTCGCAGGGACGGTCCGTGAGTCCCGAGGGCTCGCAGGGACGGTCCGTGAGTCCCGAGGGCTCGCAGGGACGGTCCGTGAGTAGGTGGCGGCGAGCACGAGCTCCTCGACCTCTTCGGCGCGACAGTGCCCTCGCAGCGTGCGGAACGCGGGCCGGTGCAGCTCGGGCTCGAACAGGTGCAGGAGGCGGCGCTGTGCCTTCGCGATGTGCGCGAGGCGCAGCATGGTCTTCGAGCGGAAGGTGAGCGGGAGCGCCGCAGACACGTGGCACCCGGCCTCGAGCGCCGTGCGGGCCGTGCGCTCGGCGTCGGGACCCCCCACGATGACCGCATCGGACGCCGCGAGCACCTCCTCCACGGTGTCCATCCGACGGGCCGGCACGCGCGCCTCCTCCGGCCCACCACACACGCCGGTCAGCGTGCCCCGGGAGCGGAGCACGGCCCTCGCCCGCTGGAACGCCGAGTCGTCCGCGAAGCACACTCCCCAGCGCAGTGCGGGCGTCTCGCCTGCCATGGCCTCCGTCGCGGTTCGAGATGCCCGGGAGCGGGGACCTTGAGCGCAGCGTCAGGATGGCATACGGACCCGTCGTCAGCGGAAGCTTCCTCGATTCTGCCGGTCCCACGGCCGACCCCCGAGGACGGAGGAACCGCATGGGGTTGCGCATCACGGGCGGGAGCGCGCGCGGACGGGTGCTGCGCGGCGACGTTCCCTCGGGCATCCGCCCCACCGGCTCGCGCGTGCGGGAAGCGCTGTTCTCGGTGGTCGGGCAGGACCTCGAAGGGGTCCGCTTCCTGGATGCGTTCGCGGGCTCGGGCATCATGGCGCTCGAGGCCTGGTCGCGCGGCGCGGAGGTGGTCGCCGTCGAGAAGAACCCGCGCTCGGCGGGCCGGATCAAGGGTCTGTGCGCGGAGCTCGGCGCCGTCGTGGAGGTTCGCGTGGGTGACGTGACGCGCGTGGCCGACGGGCTCGGTACCTTCGGTGTGGTGTACGCCGACCCCCCGTTCGCGCTCGACCCCGCGCCCCTGCTCGAAGCCCTGGCGCCGTGCGTGGAGGGCGTGCTGTTCCTCGAAGCCGACCGGAAGACCGCCGTGCCCGAGACCGTCGCGCACCTCCGTCGGTCGCGCGTGCGGGAGTTCGGGAACGTCGTGGTCCACGAGCTCCGGAGCCCCCGATGAACGCCGTGCCCACCCTCCTCGAAGCGCGCGGGCTGCTGGCCGGCATGGCCGACCCGATCGAGCGGATCCCGGGGACGGTGCGCGTCACGGACGACGGGCTCGTGCTCGAAAACCCCGAGGCCCGCGGAGCCATCACGGTGCACATGATGGTGGAGCTCGCCGACGCGGTGCTCGCCTGGCAGGAGGCGTGTCCGGCGGTCGTGGTCGTGCGCGGCAGCGGTCCCGGTGTGTTCTGCAGCGGGGGTCACCTCGGCCAGGTGAGGGCTTCGCTCCTCGATCCCGAGAGCGGCGAGCGGATGTCGCGCTGCATGACCGCCGTGCTCGACGGGCTCGCCTGCCTGCCGGCCGTCGTGGTGATGTGGGTCGACGGGCCCGCGCTGGGTGGGGGTGCCGAGGTGCTGACCGCTGGAGACGCCGTGTTCGTCGGCCCCTCGGCTCGCATCGGCTTCGTGCACGCCCGTCTCGGCGTCGTTCCGGGGTGGGGGGGAGCCACCCGACTCACGCGCGCGCTCGGTCCGCGACAGGCCCTCGAGCTGCTCGCGTCCGCGCCGGTCCTCGGCCCCGAAGAGGCTGTTCGCACCGGTCTCGCCCGGGGAGATCTCGACGCGGGCGAGCGGTTCCTCGCAGAGGTGCGGTCTCGTCCCGCCGATGCCGTTCGAGCCGCGAAGCGCCAGGTCCTGGCGGCCTGCCCCCTCGTCCGCGACGGTCAGGAGGCGACGCTGTTCGGGGAGGTGTGGGGGAGCCCCACCCACCGGGCGTGCCTGGACCGCGGGTGAGGGCACACGCCTCCATCTGGGTGCTGGGCCTCGCGCTGTCTGCGTGCAAGAAGCCCGCGCCCACCGACCCCGTGGTGGACTTCACCGACTTCACGGCCGTCCACGAAGACCCGCTGTCGACGCCGGGGTCCGTTCCAGTCGGCCCCGGGGAGTGGAGCGGAGGTGGGCTCGCGCTGTTCGTCCCGCCGGGGTGGTCGGGGTCGGCCGGTCCGGAGCCTCTCCTGCTGCACATCCAGAACGAGACCACCGGGGTCTCGGTCGACCTGCTCGGGTTCACCACGCCCCTCGGGCGTCCGAGGTCCCTGCCCGACGACGAGTGCGGCTTCGTCGACAACCAGCGGTTCCGCACGGTCCCGGCGCTCGGGCTGTCCCAGACGGCCACGTGCACCGGCGACGCGGGCGTTCGTCAGGTGTGGTGGGCCGAGCTGGACGGTCGGGAGGTGCACGTCGAGGCGGTGTATCCGCCGGGACGCATGATCCGCGGGCGCCAGACCATCACCCCCATGCTGGAGGCGCTGCACCGCGTGGATTGAGTCCCGAGGGCACGCAGGGACGGTCCGTGAGTCCCGGAGGGGCCCAGGGACGGTCCCCTACCGGCGACGACGCAGCCCGGCGAGCAGGAGCGCGAAGCCGATGAACGCGAGCCGGACGGGCACGCGCCCGCTGCTGCACCCGGTGTCGGCGCAGCCCGCACCCGCGTCGCAGCCGCCGCTGCCGTCGCCGCAGCCGGCGCTGGTGTAGCCCACCGACCCGATCGAGCCGTACACGCCGAGCCGATCGCCAGCCGAGCCCGCGGGACGGATGGCGGCCTGCTGGAGACCGAAGCCCTCGAAGGAGGGGATGTCGAACGCGAGGTCGCCGAGCACGTCTCCGAGGAGCGGACCGACGAGCTGGTCGACCAATCCGACGAGCTGGTTGGCGATCTGCGCGTTCGACTCGGGCGTGAGCTCGTTGTAGGTGACATCGGCCGACACGGACTCGCCGCCCAGCGCGACCTCGATGCCGAGCGCACCCGTGGTGCCGTCGAAGTCGATGTCGACGCCCGCGGCCACCTGGAGGTCGACGCGCATCAGGCGGGCCTTGCGGCCCTCGAACTCGGCGTAGAAGTCGGTGCCGAGGTCGTGCACGTCGATGTTGAGGTCGTGCGGGCCGACCACGCTGCCCGTGGGCGGGAGCGTGGGGCGCGTGACGATGGTGAGGGGCTTGGACTCGGGGAACAGCTCGTCGTACACGCCGGGCGCGATGAGGCCGAGCAGCGTGGTGTCGATGGCGAGCGGGAGGTCGCCCGTGCTGTCGTCGATCACCTGGCACAGCAGCCCGGCGTTCCAGACCGCGAACAGGCCCTGGTTCACGAGGTCGTCGTCGGCGTAGACCGCCACGTGCGGGGTGAACGGGAGCCCGGTCGCGAACGCGCCGATGGCGGGCAGCGTGGAGGGCGTCGCGAGCGACTCGGTGATGCCGTAGGGGAGCACGCAGGGGTTCGCGGGGGCGTCGATCGAGCCGTCGAGCGAGATGCGCACGCCCTCGGGCACGATCTCGAGGTCGGACGGGGCCACGTCGACCGACAGGATGACGCCGGCGAGGTCGATCTCCTCGGAGATCGTGGCGCTCGCGAGGGCGTCGTTCACCGCCGTCTCGAGGTCGAGATCGGTCGTGAGGCCATCGATGGCGGACGCGACCTCGGGCTCCACGAAGTCGAGCACGAGGCCGAACACGTCGACCCCGAAGAAGCCCAAAAAGTCTTCGATGGTGTTCACGGCGCCGCAGTTCGTGAGCGAGAAGTCGTCGCCCGTGAGCGTCCACTGCCAGGCGAGCGGAGGGAGGTCGACCGTGGCGAGGCCCGTGTTGGGGTCGAGGTCGAGAAAGATGTCGCCCTCGACCTGGATGTCGAACGGCGTGACCCAGGCGTCGCAGTTCTCGGTGATCGAGATGATCTCGATGCCGGTGCCATGGAGGTAGATGTCGACGGGGTCGGACTGCTGGTTGACCTGGACGGTGAGGTTCGCGTCGAGGTGGAGCGAGCCGTTCCCCGGCGTGATGTCGGCGTCGTTGATGGTGATCGTCGCCCAGCCGTTCGTGATGCTGTACTCGTACTCGTAGGCGCACAGACCCCAGATGCAGCCGCCCTCGTCGGAGTCGGCGAACGTGGGGATGTCGATCTGCGAGGGCAGAAGGCTGTCGACGATGGGCAGGAACGCATCGAGACCGTCGTCGCTCACGTCGACGACCACCGCGTCGGACAACACGGTGCCCGGGGGATGGTCGGCGCGGGCGGCGGGGGAGCCGAGGGTGAGGGCCAAGGCGAGCATGCGGACTCCACGTACTCCCCGGACGTTAGCCGATGAATCGACCGATCCTCAACCGTCGAGAGCGGGGTCGAGTCGGGCTCGCTGGCGTCGCACGAACTCCAGGCGGGCGACGTGCCCTTCCCACACGGAGCGAACGGGGCGGGTCTGCTCGACGAGGCGCGCGAGGTGCCCTTCCAGTTGTGCGAGGTGTGTCAGAAGCCACGGGTCTCCGTCGTGGAGCAGAACCGGGCCGTATTCCAGCTCGAGACCGGTATGGGCCTCGTGACCGGGCACGGCGACGACGACCTCCGCGAACCGACGGGCCTCCGGGGCCAGACCTTCCTGCACGATGCGCCAGCCGTTCGCCGCGAGCCACACGCGGAGCGCGCACGGGTCGTCCTGGGCGTGCAGCACGGCCCGCTCGACCCGCGGGCCCCGCTCGAGGATGCGCCCGATGCTGCGATACCCCATGCCCGCGATCACGGCGGTGCCGAGGTCGCGGAAGCAGTCGAGCCCGTCGGCGGTGACCCAGTCGAGCCCGAGCGGACGGCCGCGCACGATCTGACGCTCGCTCGCGATGGCCCCGATGTCGGCGGCCACGAAGCCATGGTCGGCGCCGACGTCGACCCGCGGCTCGGGCCCGTCGAGGGCGAAGCGGACGAGGAGATCCCGGCGTGGACGGCCCGATGCCGCCACTACTCCAGCCTCCGCGCGGACACGCGTCGGGCCGCCCCCAGCAGCTGATCGAGCGCCACCTCGTCGCCCACGTCGGCCTCCCAGCGCGCCAGGGAGGCGGTGACCTCGGCCAGCACAGCCTCGATCGCGTTCGCTTCGTCGGTGATGTGGCGGCGCCGGGCCTCGAGGGCCTCGACGTCGGCCAGGCTGCGCTCGAGGCGCTCGCGCCGCGCCACGCTCGCCGGGTCGGTGCCCGGGATCTCCGCGATGCGGGCGAGGAGCTCGGCAGACGACACCCCCGATCCCGACGAGCGCGCGGCGTCCTGAGACCGCACGAGCGCCTCGATCTCCGCTTCGGCGGCCTTGAGCACGGACCGCACGTCGGCGGCGGGCGCCTGGGGCAGCTCCGCCTGGGCCAGCGCGGTGCGGGCATCGGCGAGGGCGGTCCAGGCTCGGGCGAGCGCGGGGTTCGCCACGCGACGGGCGCGTTCCTCCTGGGCTTCGCGGTCGGACTCCTGGGCCGCGGACAGCAGGGAGCGCTGCGACACCCACGTCCAGCCGGTGCGGGCCGACATCGCCATCAGGCCGAGCGCCAGCAGGAAGCCCAGGAGCGGAACGACCCAGATGCCGATCAGGCTGAGGGTGAACGCGGCGAACGCCGTGGCGGCACCCGTGGCAGCGAGCGAGACCGACCACGCGGCCGCGACCGTGCTCCCGCCCGTCGCAGCCTCCACGGGGAGACCGGTGTCCCGACGGATGCGGTCGGCCGCGGACCTCGCGTCGCGCGAGCGCCGGTGGGGCTCGATCACGAGCGGCAGACCGGCCGCGGTGAGCCCGTCGAGCACCGAGAGCGGCACGCTCGCGAGCCCGGCAGCCGCGGAACGCTCGCGCGGGCCGAGCTTCTTGAGGGTCTCCACCGGGATCAGCACGGCCGCACGGGGTGGGGGACGGTCGAGCGTGCCGCTGGCGGGCTTCGCCGTGGGCACGACGGTGAGCTTGAGCTCTCCCGTGCGCGTGAGCGTGGCCGCCGGACGGGTGCCCACGAGGTGGTGGCGGGCGATGCGGCGGATCTCGGGGGCCGGGTCGCGGAGGGCGGCGACGGCTTCGTCGATCCTGGGGTCTCGCCCGTGGGGGCTGTGTCGGGCCAGGTAGTCGGCGAGCCCGGACCATGCGCTGTTCTCGGGGTCGGGCCGGTAGCGGGGCTGGAGCTCGAGACCTCCAGTGGACGCGACGCGGACCTCGTCGGCGCTCAGGCCTCTGAGGTGTGCGGAGACGCGCTCGAGCCCGTCGATGGCCTCGATGCCGAACCGACGCAGGTCGGCGGGCTCCTCCTCGGCGTCTGCGAACACCACCCAGCCGCTGTCGCGGTCGAGGATCTGGAACACCGGGCTCTTCGGGAGCCCGTCGTAGAACGCGTCGAAGTCCTCGAGCCGGTCGGGGTCGTCTTCGACGAGCTGGATCCGCACGCCGTCGCGGGAGGAGTCGTCGCGCACCGGGCAGACCGAGACGGCCCCGTCCACGATCGGGTCGTCGGTCTCGAGCCAGGTCGGGTGCCCGTCCAGCGGCGTCCTCCAGGTGGGCCCCTTCGTAGCACGCCGAACGGACCGGACGGAACACGCCGGGGGGCTTTCGTGCTATTCGGATCGAGGAGTGTGTACTTGGTGAATCCGACTCTCGAAGAGATCATCAACTTCCTGCTCGATACGCCGATGTTCGGAGATCTCGACGCCATCGAGCTGTCGCAGATCGTGCACATCATGCAGGTGCGCAGCCTCGATGCCGGTGAGGCCGTCTTCCGCGAGGGCGAGCCGGGAGACGCCTGGTACGTCGTGTTCCGCGGCGAGGTCGAGGTCGTGAAGGATGCCGGGGCCGGCAAGCGCGTGGTCGCGAACCTCGGCCCGCGCACGTGCTTCGGCGAGATGGCGATCCTCGACGGGTCGCCGCGCTCCGCCACGGTCATCGCGAAGACGGCCGTCACGTCGTTCCGGTTCCCGCGCGACGCGTTCAACGAGCTGCTCGGTGCAGGCACGCTCGCGGCCTACAAGCTGGTGCACCAGATCGCGATGGTGCTCGTGTCGCGCCAGCGGCAGACCACCGCGCGTCTGGTGGGTCTGCTGAAGCAGGACTCGCCGGCCGTGGTGCGTCAGGGGCTCGCACCGATCGTCGAAGACGCCGCGGTGGCCGAGTGATCCTGGCGCTCGTGTGCGCTGCGCTGGCGGCCATCCCGGAGGGGGTGCGCCCGGCCGCGGCGCCGGCCGACGCTCCCGCCCAGTACGAGAAGGCGTTTCCGCGCAAGCCGGGTCTGGCTTGCGCACCCCTGCTGCCCGAGCACGCGCTGCTGTGCTTCCGGGTGTGGGAGGGGCAGAAGCGGCGCTGGGTGACGGTCGCCGACCTCACAGCCTGGCAGACCGACCTCGACGCGCTCGTGTCCCACGTCACGAAGGGCGCGCAGAAGGTGCTCGAGAACGAGCCGACCGCTCAGAAGGTGGTCGACATGGACGCCGTGTACCACGACCTCCGCGATGGAGACGGCTGGGCGGTGGCCCCCCTGGTGGCGGGCTCGCGGGAGAAGCTCGTGCGCGTGGCGATCCCCAGCACGGGCGTGTTCCTGACGTGGGAGGCGGGCTCTCCGGAGCTCGATCGCGTGATGGCCGTGGGGGTGCGCGAGATCTACGAAGCCTCCGAAGACGCCGTGACGCCGATGGTCCACGTGTGGCGTGACGGTAGATTCGTGCCGTTCGTGCAGGCGAAACCCACGGGCGGTTGAACTGCGCGGCGTTCGTGCCCAGACTGTGCGGCATGTCCGACGACCCACGCAACGCCCCCGACGACGCCCGCTCCGCCACCGCGGGCGACCCCGGCTCCTTCGAGCCCGCCCCCTTCGCCGACGCGCTGGCCCTGCTCGTCCAGCGGGCCTTCCGCCGTTCGAAGCGGGAGCTCGCGCGCGCGGCCGACAGCTCGCGTCGCCGACTCGAGCTCCGGCAGAAGAAGAAAGACCTCGAGCACTTCTGGATCCGGCTCGGCAAGACCGCCCAGCGACTCGTGGAGGCGGGCGAGATCGACCATCCTGCGCTCCGGAAGGCGATGACCCGGATCGCGGAGCTGGAGGCGGAGCTCGAGGAGTGGAAAGCCGACCACCCAGACGTTGCGCCCTCTGCAGACTCGGAATAGACGAAGGGCGTTCGCGAAAGCGACGCGGGGGTGTAGCTCAGCTGGGAGAGCGCTAGAATGGCATTCTAGAGGTCGTGGGTTCGATCCCCATCTCCTCCACTCTCGAACCCTCTGCGACTTCCGCAGAGGGTTTCGTGTTTCGGGCCCAGGTTTCCAGGGGAGTCGGTCATCACGCGGCTGTTCGGCATGCTGTTCGCGGGGTGGGGCATCCTGATGGGTGTGCTGACCGGACTCGTGTACGGCGGCCTCGGCGTGTTGCCCTTCCTCCCGATTCCGCGCGGTCGCCGCGAGCGATACACGATGGTGGCCGCGGCTGCATGGGCGCGCCTGGTCGTGCGCGGCGTGTTGATGGCGCGCGTGCACGTCGACGGCGAGCCGGGCCTCGCGGAAGGCGAGGGGGCCATCCTCGTCTGCAACCATCGCTCGTGGGTCGACCCGCTCCTGCTGATGGGCTGGGTACAGTCCAACGGGCTGTCGAAGCGCGCCATCCTGTTCTTCCCGGTGATCGGGCTGTTCGGGTGGCTCGCAGGCGCCGTGTACTTCGACCGGCGCGACCGGAACGCCCGGGCCCGGGCGCGGGACGAGGTGCTGTTCCTCGTGAAGAACGGGCACCGGATCCAGGTGTTCCCGGAGGGCACGCGCTCCCGCGACGGCCAGATCAAGAGCAAGGTGTTCCTGACGCTGGTGCGGGATGCCTACGAAGCGGGCCTGCCGGTCGTGCCCTGCGCGGTGATGCACACGGATCGCACGCTGCCCGTCGGCACGTTCACGGCCCACCCGTTCCAGGACGTGTACCTGCACGTGGGTCCGGCGATGCGTCCCGCGGACTTCGAGTCGGATGCCGCGTTCGCGATCGAGGCGTGGAAGCGCGTGAAGGACCGCGTGCGTCAGCTCGAGGCCGACACGGCGGCATAGCGAGGTGCCCGGAGCGGGGATCGAACCCGCACTCCCTTGCGGAAAGGGGATTTTAAGTCCCCTGTGTCTACCAGTTCCACCATCCGGGCTACGGGTGCACGAGCTCGTCGATCGCGCGGTCGAGCCGGTCGCGGGTGACCGACACGTTGAACTGCCCCGTGCGTTCGCCGCTGGCCGACACCACCATGGTGACCGGCAGGCTGTTGGGCCAGCCCTCGAGCTTTCCGAGGGCGTACACGGGATCGGGGTCGGCGAGGCCGAGGCTGCGCACCTGGTCGAGATGGAGGCGCTGCAGCACGGGACGCACGCGCGACTGCTGGACGTTCGCGGTGTCGACGTTCACGAGCACCAGATCGACGTCGTTGCGGGCGTCGGAGAACTCGCGCAGCTCCGGCAGCTCCTGCATGCAGGGGGCACACCACGTCGCCCAGAAGTTGTAGACGCGCGGCCGGGCCTGCGTAGAGGCCATCTCGTCGACGATCGCGTCGATGCCGACCTCGTGGAAACCCACGGGCAGAGGGGCAGGTGGGGGAGGCGCCGGATTGCAGGCGATGAGGAGCAGCGCGAACATGGAGCTTCCGGTAACCTCCTGGCGTGCGTTCGCTCCTGCTGATCCTGCTGTGCGCGGGCTGTCCCAAGAATCGCCAGGCCGCCGTCGACCTGCTCGCCCCACTGCTCGCCGAAGCCGACGCAGCGTGGGATGCGCGCGGTCGCGACGGGCTCGATCCCGTGGATGCCGCGCTCCAGCGGGCCTACGCGCTGCGCCCCCAGAGCCCGGCCGTCGCGTGGCGCCTCGCGCGGGTGGGGGTCGCGCGTGGGCTCACCCTGGACGAACCGGCGGCACGGGTCGCTGCGTTCGGCGCCGCGCGTGCGCAGGCCTGGCAGTGCGTGCTCGACGACCCCCGCGTGCACGCGCTCCGCCTGGAGTCCGGGCTCGAGGAGGCCCTGGCCAGCATCCCCGAGGAGCGGGAGCTCTGCGCGACGTGGGCGGGCCACGCATGGGCGCGCTGGATGGTGGAGTTCGGGGCCCCCGGGGCCACGCTCGATCTCCAGGATCTCGACCCGCTCCTGGCGCATGCCCGTCAGAGCGGAGCCGACGCCTGGCTCACGGCCTGGACGGACGCCCTCCTGCTGGCAGAGCGGCCGGACTGGATCGGAGGTGACGCGGAGGCCGCGACCACGGGCCTACGTGCCGTGATCAAGCAGAGGCCCGACCACGTGGAGCCGTTGGTCGACCTGTACCTGTACGTCGCCCGTGGGACCGAAGCCGAGGCATCGACCCGAGACACCCTGGCCGGAGCCCAGCCCGACACCCCGGAAGAGCGCGCCTACGTGAAGCGCGCACTCGACCTGGGAGCCACGCGGAAGGGGAACTCGCCAGCCGGACCGCAGTGAGTCCCGAGGGACGGCCCGGTGAGTCCAGAGCCCCCGAGGGACGGCCCGGTGAGTCCAGAGCCCCCGAGGGACGGCCCGTGAGTCCTGAGGACCCGCAGGCGAGTCAGCGGCGGCCGGGACGGCTCGTCTGCTTGGCGGCGCGGCGGGCGGCGCGGCGCAGGGCCTTCCGACGACGCTTCTCGGCCAGGCGCTGCTTCAGACGACGCTTCTCACCAGGCTTGAGGTAGAAGCTGTTCTTCTTGATGTCCTTGCGGATACCTTCACGCTCCACCTTGCGGCGGAAGCGGCGGAGAGCCTTCTCGAAGGGTTCGTTTTCCCTGACGGTCACCAGAATCACATCTTCTCCAACTGCGCCGTGGACGTCGGACGCACCCAGCGCGGTTAGCCGGTTCGTCCGGCCCGCGCAAGCGTCCGCCCGGCTCAGAACATCAGGCCGACGCTCGCGCCGTAGTAGAGCAGCGTGTGCAGGCCGCCTTCGACGCGGAGGACCACGCGGTCGCCGAACGTGAAGCGCATACCGCCGTTCACGTCGACCATGGGCAGCACCGACGGGGGCACGTTCGCCTTCGCGCTGTACGGGGGCGCACCTTCGTAGTAGAGCTTGTACGCCGGGTTCGTGAGGTCGGAGTCTTCGGGCGTGCCGTCGGCGACCCACCGATCCACATGGCCCGTGCGGAATGCGACGCCCAGGCCGCCGCCCACGACGATCGACCACGCGAAGCGGCCGCCCGTCTTGGCGCTCTCGATGAGGTGGGCCTCGTAGGCGTAGTCGGCGCCGAGCACGACGAGCCCGAGGTTGTCGGACGGCACGAGGTACTCGCCGTCGCGCGGCTCGTGGTTGCCCTCGACGTCGTCCCAGTAGCCGGCTTCCATCGTGGACTTGATGTACTCGAAGTAGAAGATCCCGTTCGCGGTGTCGCCCTTCACGACGAACTCGACGCCCGCGGCGTACCCACGGATCTTCGGGCGGCCTTCGCCCGGCAGGGCCCACTTCGGAGCGTCCTGATCGAAGTACCAGATGTCCATCACCGAGGAGGGGATGCTCACCATCCGGCCTCGGAAGCCGACTTCCATCTTGTAGTTCCGGGACGGGCTCGTGGGAGCCTCGGTGACCGCGCCCAGCTCGGGCTCGGCCGCCTGGGCATAGGCGTCGGCGAGCTTCGGCGCGCCCGGAGCGTTCCCGGCGATCGACGAGGGACCCACGCCGGCGAACGCCGTGGCGGGAACTGTGGATGCGAGAACCGCCAGCATGCGGTACATCGGGACTCCTCCGGGCGTACAGGCCCGCCTGTTAGGTACCGCCTGCGGTGATCCGCTGTCAACCGCCCGTCGCGGGTGTGCGGCCCCGGTCGGGGTCGGGAGTTGCCGTGTGAGCCTCGAGAAGTCCTTCCAGCCGCATCCGCAGGCCGCCTACCTGATGGTGCACGAGTCCGGGCCCACACGTGACGGAGCGTCGCAGGCGGTGATCGACGCGACGCGTCCGCACATCGGGCTCGAGGCGTTCAACCACTCCACGTACCGCGGCTCCGAGAACGCGCTCGACGCGCTCGTCACGGCGCGAACCCTTCCGATGATGGCGGGTCGGCGCCTGGTGGTCGTGCGCGATCTCCAGGAGGCCGACGATCGCTTCTTCGACGCGCTGCTCGACTACCTGGCCGAGCCCTCGGAGACGACGACACTCCTCCTCACGGGCGCGGGATTCCCGAAGATCACGAAGGGATCGCGTCGGTGGAGCGTGCTCGTGAAGAAGGCCGTCGAGCAGGTGGGCTGGGCGCTCGACCCGAAGGCCTCCGAGGATCCGGTGGCGTTCGTCATCGAGCGCGCCCGTCGGCTCGGGAAGTCCCTGAACCCCCGCACGGCGAACCACCTGGTCGAGGTGGTGGGCCGCAAGCTCGGCCCGCTCGAGCAGGAGATCGAGAAGCTCGCGTCGTTCGTGGGCGAAGCGCCCGAGATCACCGACGCCGACGTGTCGCAGGCGAGCTCGATGGTCGCGGAGGCCGTGATCTTCGACCTCACCACGGCCCTGATCGCGCGCGACGGCGACGCCACGCTCGCTTCGCTCCAGCACCTCACCAGCGAAGGGAACGACCCGCGCTACGTGCTCGCGATGGTCACGTGGAAGATGCGCTCGGTGCTCCTGGCTGCCGAGGCTCTCGAGGCGGGCGCTTCGGACGGAGGGATCGCGAAGGCCGCCGGGCTCAGGTTCGACGAGGTGCGTCGCCTGAAGCCGGTGCTCGCAAAGGGGGTCGATGCGCCCGGAACCATGATGGAACGGCTCGCACGGGCGAACTTCGACATGAACAACCATCGCGCGGGAGACGCTCGCATCCTCGAGCGGCTCGTCGTGGACTGGTTGGTCTAGCTCCGCAGACGGTGCGGCGGAGCGGGTGAGGGAACGTCTGTGCGCGCCCTCGGGACCCGAATCAGGCCATGCCCTTGACGCTGGCGTTCAGACGAGCGCAGCGGCGAGCGGCCTGGTTGCGATGGATCACGCCCTTGGCGGCGACGCGCTGGATGACGCTGACGGCCGTGCGGAGCTCGGTCGCGGCGGCCGACTTGTCGCCGGACTCGACGGCGGCCCGCACCTTCTTGATCTGGTTGCGCATCATGCTGCGGTAGTGCCGGTTCGCGGCACGGAGGCGGATGTTCTGGGCATTCCGCTTGATGGCGTCCTTGTGGTTGGCCACGGTGGTCTCTCCGGAGAACAGGAAGGGTGGGGCGCTCGACGTCGGGCCGAGAGCGACGGGCGGACATAACCCCGGCCCCCGAGGCGTCAAGCGCGCCGTCGACCATTGCGCGGTGGGCGCTGGGGACATATCCGCTGGAACACGGAGAACCACGTGGACCGCTCACGGATCCGCAACTTTGCGATCATCGCCCACATCGACCACGGAAAGTCCACACTCGCCGATCGACTGCTCGAACGGACGGGTGCGGTGTCCGAGCGCGAGATGAAGGCGCAGCTCCTCGACTCGATGGACATCGAGCGGGAACGCGGCATCACCATCAAGGCTCAGACCGCCTCGGTCACGTACAAGGCGAAAGACGGGAACGTCTACGTCCTCAACCTGATCGACACCCCCGGACACGTCGACTTCACGTACGAGGTGAGCCGCTCGCTCACGGCCTGTGAAGGCGCGCTCCTCGTGGTCGACGCGGCACAGGGCGTCGAGGCGCAGACGCTCGCGAACGTGTACCTCGCCATCGGTGCCGATCTCGAGATCATCCCGGTCATCAACAAGATCGACCTCCCTGGCGCCGATCCCGACGCCGTCGTCGAGCAGATCGAAGACGCCATCGGGCTCGACGCGTCCGGCGCGGTGCTGTGCTCGGCGAAGACGGGGATCGGGATCGACGAGGTCCTCGAGGCCATCGTGAAGCAGGTGCCGCCTCCCGCCGGCGACGCCGAAGCGCCCCTCCAGGCGCTCATCATCGACAGCTGGTTCGACTCCTACGTCGGCGTCGTCTCGCTCGTGCGCGTGGTGAACGGCCGGATCAGCCGTGGCGACCGCATCAAGCTCATGGCGACCGGCGCGCGACACGAGGTCACGAAGCTCGGCGTCTTCACTCCGGTGGCCCTCGCGAAGGACTCGCTGGAGGCGGGCGACGTGGGGTTCGTCATCGCGTCCGTGAAGGAGCTCCGCGATGCGCGCGTCGGCGACACCATCACGCACTTCCTCAACGGTGCGGAGGAGGCGCTGCCGGGGTTCGAGGAGATCAAGCCGATGGTCTTCTCGGGGATCTACCCCGTGGAGTCGGGCGACTACGACGACCTGAAGGACGCCCTCGAGAAGCTCTCGCTGAACGACGCCGCCATCACGGTCGAGCCCGAGGTGTCCGACGCGCTGGGCCTCGGGTTCCGCGTGGGATTCCTCGGCCTGCTGCACATGGAGATCGTGCAGGAGCGCCTCGAGCGCGAGTACGACCTCGACCTGATCACGACGGCTCCGAGCGTCGTCTACCGCGTGAAGTCGAAGCGCTCCGGCGAGACCATCGAGATCCGGAGCCCCTCCCAGCTCCCGGAGCCCGGTGAGGTCGAGTCGATCGAGGAGCCCATCGCCCGGCTCACCATCCACTGCCCGGAAGCCCACATCGGCGGCGTGTTCAAGCTGTGCGAGGAGCGCCGCGGCACGCAGGTGAAGTTCGACTACAGCGCTCCCGGACGGGTCGTCATCCAGTACGACATCCCGTACGCCGAGGTCGTGTTCGACTTCTTCGACAAGCTCAAGAGCGTGAGCCGCGGGTACGCCTCGATGGACTACGAGGTGAACGAGTGGCGGGTCGACGACCTCGTGAAGGTCGACATCCTGCTCAACGGCGAGCTCGTCGATGCCCTGTCGCTGCTCTGCCACCGCGAGAACGCGTACCACAAGGGCAACGCGATGGCGCGGAAGCTCAAGGAGTTCATCCCGCGCCAGATGTACGACGTGGCGGTGCAGGCCGCGATCGGCTCGAAGGTCATCGCCCGCACGACCGTGAAGGCCTACCGGAAGGACGTCACGAGCAAGTGCTACGGCGGCGACATCTCGCGGAAGCGCAAGCTGCTCGACAAGCAGAAGAAGGGCAAGAAGCGGATGAAGGCGCTGGGCAGCGTCGAGGTGCCGCAGGAGGCCTTCCTGGCCGTGCTCAAGGTCGGAGACGACTGAGATGGCCGACAGCCCCGAAGCCGACGCGTCGCCGGGGCTCGTGGGTCGCGTCCTCCGTGGTGCGGTCGCCGTGCTGGCCCTGCTCGGCGTGGGGGTGGCCGCAGGCGGGGGAGCGCTGGTGTACCCCTACGTGCGCGACGACATGGCGCTCGACCGCGTCGTCCGGGCCGTGGCGCTCGAGTGGCGCGACTTCGGGCGCGAACGGGCGCTCGACAAGCTGCGGTTCGAGATCGACCAGCAGGGCGTGGGCTCGGCGGTCGGGCCCGACGCCTGCACGCTCGACGACTCCAGCGGGTCGAAGCGCGTGGAGTGCGTGTGGGCCGTGCGCATCGCGCTCCCGGCCGGTGCGAGCGTGCCGCTGACGTTCCGTTCGCTGGCCGAGGTGGATGCGTCGGGCGACCTCCGCTGATCGGGGTGGCGATTGGGTGACATGCCCGCTCCGATGGGCTAGGTGTCGGCTTCGCGGCTGCGTCCACGGAGCCTGCCGCCAGGAGCCCGAACCATGCGAAATCCCGTCACGCCCGAGGGCCATGCCGCCCTCGTCTCCCAGCTCAGGCACGAGAAGTCGGTCGTTCGGCTCTCCATCGTGCGCGACATCGAAGAGGCCCGGGCGCACGGCGACATCTCCGAGAACAGCGAGTTCGAGGACGCGAAGGAGCGCCAGGCCGCGTGCGACGGCCGCATCCGGATGCTCGAGAGCGCGCTCGCGTCGGCCGAGGTGATCGACATCACGCGCATCAACGTCACCGACCGCATCGTGTTCGGATGCTGGGTCGAGGTCGAGCACGCCGAGACGGGTGAGCAGCGCCTGTTCCGGATCGTCGGCGAGTCGGAGGCCGACGTCGACCAGAACCTCATCAGCTACAAGTCGCCCATCGGGCGCGCGCTGATCGGCAAGTGCGAAGGCGACGAGGTCGAGGTCGACACGCCGAACGGCAAGGTCAGCTACGACGTGGTCGCCGTGCACTACTCGAAGGATGCGCCGTGATCGAGGGCGTCGTGCCCGCCGACGAAGACATCGTGGAGAGCGCCGAGGATCCTGGCCTCCCACTCCGTGAGCTCGACCGGGGAATCGCGCCCATCCGCCGGGTGGTGTCGTTCGCCGTCGATCGTCCGGGCAACGTCTCGTACTTCGAGTCCAATATCCGCCGCTGGCTCGACCCGCTCCTCGCGCTCGAGCTCCCCGAGCCGCTGCGCGAGCAGCTCGTCACGCTCGCCGGGCAGCTCGCCGGGTTCGACGCGCTCGACGCCGCGGGTCGGCTCGCCCGGCTCCACCGGATCCGCCAGCTGGTGATCCGTCTCGACGCGCTCCTCGGGCTGCCGCTGCCCGAGAAGGAGCGTCGTTCACCCCGGAAGCACGGCGGCCGGAACAGCTCGCAGGACGGCAGTGCCCGCACGCGAGGCGCAGACGACGCCGACGGGGCCGACGACGCCACCCAACGGTCGCGCAGTCGTCGCTCCCGGAAGTCGAAGCGCGGTCGCGACCGCTCCGACGGGGCGTCCGACCCCACCGACCCCGCCGGCTCCGAGGATTCGGGCGACGCACTCCTGTCCGACGATCTCGACGCCATGCTCGAGGTCGCGGAGGACTCCGAGCCGCGCGAGCCGCGTGGGCGCCGGTTCTGGAACGGGAACCCCTACGTCGCGATCGACGACCTCGAGATCGAAGACGACCTCGCGAACGCCCTGAAGGACGCCGGCATCGAGATCGTGCGCGACCTCCTGCTGCGCCCGCCCGTGTCCGTGGAGTCGTACCGCCCGATCCACGGCGCTGGCCGAGCCCTGCCCGAAGGGCGGATTGCGGTCGGGGGGCGGCTGAAGTCCACCTGGACGGTGTGCCGGCCCGATGGCTCGCGAAGCATCCATGCCCGCCTGCACGGTGCCGGCCCGCTCACGCTGGCCTGGGAAGACGAGCGCACCGCGCGATGGTGGCTCGAGAGCGTGGCCATCGACGATCGGATGGTCGTCGTCGGAACGTGGAACGGCGAGAACCTCGAAGACCCGGAGGTCGTGTTCGACTCCGGGAAGAGCGTGCGGCTGCCGAGGTTCGGGCTCGAAGGCGTGCCCGACGCCCGCGTCCAGGCGCTGCTGTTCCGGCTCATGCCGATGGTGCGGCACCTCCGCGACCCGGTCAGCGGCGCGGTCCGCGGGTCGCAGGTGGCCCTCCACGAAGCGGTCGAGAGCCTGCACGGTCGGGGAGACCCCGAGGTCGGGCGTACCCGGATGGCGTTCGACGAAGCCCTCGTGGTCGGCATCGCGGCGGGCTGGGACCGCTTCGGCGCGAACAAGGTGCGCGGCATCCAGCACGCCATCGTGCACAGCAAGCTCGATCGCCTCCTGTCGGCGGCAGACGTGCGCCTCGACGACGAGCAGCAGCTCGCGTTCGACGAGATCAAGCGGGATCTGCGGCGGTCCCGGCCGATGCGCCGTGTGCTCATGGGAGGCCCAGGAGGCGGGAAGGGGCTCGTGGCCCTGCTCACCGCTGTGCTCGTGGCCGAGAGCAAGTGCCAGGTGCTGTGGGTGTCGTCGGATGCCCAGCTCGCCGAGACGCGCTTCGCGGCATGCGAGCCTCTGCTGCGAGAGGCCGGTGTGGTCGCGCGCATCGTGACGGGGGCGCCGAACGGGGCCCTGCGGGACGCCCTGAAGCGGGGGGAGGTCCACATCCTGTTCGGCACGCCCGAGCTCGTGGGCGCCGACCTCGAGTTCCGCCGCCTCGGTCTCGTGGTGTCGTCCGAAGCAAAGGGGTTCGGCGAGGTGTCTGCGGCGGTCGACGCTCTGAAGGCGCCGCGTCCCGACCTGCTCGTCGTCCCCGTGGTCCCGCCCACCGTCACGGCCCTGCTCACGGGGTGGGCCGACCACGAGATCACCATCGTCGTGGGGCCGGAACCGCCTGACGTCGTGGTGAAGAGCAGCGCCAACCGGGTGTCTGCGTACGCTCCGGCACGCCACACCCTGATGGGCGGCGGTCAGGTGGCGGTACTGTTCCCGCAGATCGGCGGGAAGGACGCTCTGGAGCCCGGAGAAGCGCACCGGGTCGTGTCCGCCCTCGGTGCCGAAGCCCTGTCGGGCGCCCGGATCGCGCTCGTCCACAGCGCGATGCCCCGCGATGAACGCCAGCGCGTGGTGAGCGACTTCTCGCACCGGCGCGCAGACGCCCTGGTGGCGACCCTGCCGCTGGAAGACGGGCCGCCCGTGCCCGGCCTGCAGATCGCGGTGGTCGAGCAGGCCCACCGCATGGAGCCTGCACGGCTCCGTCGGATCGCGGGGATGGGCGTGAAGCAGGTCGTCCTCGTGGTCGACGAGGGCACGTCGGAGGAGCGTTCCACCGAGCTCCACACCGTGGTGCGCGACCATCGATCGCTGCCGGCGGGCGAGCCGTCCGAGGCCGCGCCTCGGTTCCGGTTCCTGGATCCGGCCCGCGATGCGTCCATCCTCCTGCAGGGCCGCAACCTCGCGCTCGACCTGATGGCCGCCGACCCCGGGCTCCGGAACGGGCAGAACGCCGATCTCGTGCGCGCGGCCCTGGTCGCATGGCCCCAGCTGTTCGGCGACCGTCCGTGTCCGCTGCCCGAGCCGACGGACAGCGGCAGCGGTGGGAAGCGTCGCCGTCGCCGCCGCCGCCGGAAGTAGCGTGCGGGCCACGGTCCCGATCGACCCGTCCAGCCGGGAGGTCGCGCTGCGCAACCTTCACGATCCCACGTCCTGGACGGCCTGGGTTCCGGGTCTTCGCGCGGTCCGCGGCGAGGCCCCGCGGCTGGAGCTCGAGTTCGGCGGGCCCCGTCCGTTCCGCGTCGTGGTGCAGGTGGGATTCCCGGCCGACGGGGTCACCCTCCAGCTCGAAGAAGGCGAGGTCCAGAACCTCTCGGGCAGCGTGACGCTCGAGCCGGCCGCCCTCCACGTCGACGTCGAGCTCGAGGTCGGGCCCACGGTACCGGGCATCCTGCTCACGTCGCTCGAGAGCGACTACGTCACGCAGCTGGCGGAAGCGCTGGCACCCGCTCCGCGAGGAAGCGATCGATCCGACGATTGATGGTCTCGGGATGCTCGACGATGGCGGCGTGGCTGCCCTCGGCGAGCACCATGAGCTCCGCGTTCGGGATGCGCTCGGCCATCACCCGCGACCGATGGAGCGGCGTGAAGATGTCGTTCTCGGCCGCGATGACGAGCGTGGGCACGTGGACCTCCGGCAGGAAGTCGCCGAGATCGTGGTCGGAGATGAGCTCGACCATGCGCAGGAACACGCGCGGGTCCATGTGGACGAGGTGCTCCATGTACTTGCCGATGTCGGCCGGCGGGGCGTAGTGGCGGTCGACCATGCCCGTGAGCCCGCCGACGCGGAAGGCGAGGGGGTTCGCGTACAGCGGCAGGAGGGCCCGCGTACCGTTCTTGCCGCCGAGGTCGGCGAGGCGCTTCAGCACGCGGAAGATGGGGAGCGAGTACGGGCTGTCCATGAAGGTGTCGAGCGGGCGCGCGAACGTGCCGAGCATCGGGATGAGCGCGCGGGTGTCGTTCGGGAACTGCTTCGTGGCTTCGAGGATCACCTGGCAGCCCATCGAGTGCCCGACCAGCACGGCCGGTTCGGTGAGCCCGATGCTGTCGCGCACGCACTTCAGGTCGCGTGCGCAGCGCTCGACCGTGAGGTCGGCCGTGGCGGGGTCTTCGGGGTTCGTCGACCGGCCGTGGCCCCGGTAGTCCCACAGCACCACCGTGAACCGGTCGTTGAAGTGGGCCGCGATGTACTTGTAGAAGAACGTCGAGACGCCCACGCCATTGCAGCAGATCATCGGCGGACCGGAGCCCACCGTGCGCCAGTAGAGCTGGTGCCCGTCGTCGGTGGATGCGAAGCCCGTCTTCACGGCCATCGGCGCACTTCTCGGTCCCTGAAAAAGGAAACGCCCCGGATGAACCGAGGCGTCAAGTGGAGGATAGGGGGTTCGAACCCCTGACCTCAGCATTGCGAACGCTGCGCTCTCCCAACTGAGCTAATCCCCCAGCGGGCATCTACTAACTCCCGCCCAACGGGCGTCAAGCTACTCGAGCCCGCGCGCTTCGAGGTCGTCCTCGTCGAGCCCGAGGAAGTGGCCGACCTCGTGGAACACGGTGATCCGGAGCTCTTCGAGGAGCCGCGTGCGGTCCCACGCGATGCGCTCGAGATTCCGCCGGAACAGCACGATGGCGGACGGCAGGTTGCTCCACGGGTTCTCGATCGAGCGGTCCATCAGCGACATGCCCGAGAAGTAGCCGAGGATCTCGCCCGGCGGAGCGGGCGGGTCGTACTGCAGGCAGAGATCGATGTCGGGCACGTCTTCGAGCAGGATCGCGACCTGCGCGAGGTAGGCGCGGATCGTGGGATGCAGCGCGAGCAGGGCTTCCGTGACCACGGCTTCGACCGTGGAGTCGTCGAGCGGCACCGGCATCGGGAAACGGACGGGATCGAGGTTCCGCGCGCGCCGGAAGTCGCGCCGGGCCCCGCGGATGTCGCCGCGCCGCTCCCGGAGCATGGCGCGCCAGTAGAATGCCTCGGGGTTGCCGTCGTCTTCGCGGATCGCCCGCAGGGTCGCGATCCGGGCGTCTTCGAAGCGCAGCTGGTCGAACAGCACGGCGCCGAGCCCGCTCCACGACGAGGAGTGGTCGGGCGTGTAGCGGATGACGTCTCGATACCAGTCTTCGGCACCGTCGAGATCCCCGAGGTCGCGCAGGGACTCCGCACCCAGGAAGCGTGCGCCGGCGTGATCGGGCGTGCGCTGGAGGATCTGCTGGCACAGCTGGAGGGACGCGCCGGGATCACCACGATCGAGCGCGTCTTCCGCGAGGTCGAGGAGGTCGTCGAGATCAGGACCGACGGGCGGGGTGGGCATCGTCACTGCGGGTTGATGTGGTAGTCGTACCGAACCGTGGCGAACTCGCCGTCCTTCAGGGGCGGG
Organism: Myxococcota bacterium; assembly: GCA_041389565.1. Classification (GTDB taxonomy): domain Bacteria; phylum Myxococcota_A; class UBA796; order UBA796; genus JACKEQ01. The sequence goes on along the minus strand of JAWKRP010000038.1, from coordinate 6,028 downwards.
AAGATCGGCCCTGCCGCCTGGTGCTTCAGGCACGTCATGATGGCGGGGGAGCTCGTGCCGTCGCCCTGCACGTCGAGCCCCGTGGTGTAGCCGTCGGGACCGACGTGGATGCGGAGCACGCCCGTGAGGCCGGCATCGCCCGTGAGCCCGCTTCGCAGGCAGCTGTCGAGCTGGGGCCGGAAGTGCGCCATCACCTCGGCGGCGATGCGCTGGTCGAGGTTCGCGCGGCGCTGGGAGGGAGCGGGCTTGAACGACATGGGCGCGGAGAGCTCGAGCTCCACCTGGGTCGTGCCGCCGGCCTCGATCACGACGTCCTTCACCCACGGCTTGAAGTTCCGGTGCCGCACGGTGAGCGTGGACTCTCCGATGGGCGGGGAGGGGAGCACGACCCGGCTGCCCTTGCCCACGGACTTGCCGTCGATCAGCACCTCTTCGGCCCAGGGGTCGATCTCGATGACGTAGTCGGTGGACTTGGTGAGCCAGAGCACGGCGCCGATCGCGATGAGCGCGATCAGACCGGCCGTGGCGCCGCCGATGGCGAACAGGGCGATGGGCGGACCGTCGCGGGTGGCCGTCACCTCGATGTCGATCGAGGTTCCGGTCTCGCTGACGAGGGTGACCGTGCCCTTCGCGGAGCGCCCCTCCATCATCTTCGGGACGACCTGCACCTTGATGGACTGCTGCTTCAGGTCGGGGCGCAGGCTGCTCGTGAGCACGCGGAGCCAGGGCGCGTTCGACGTGATGTTCCCGCGGAGTGGCATCTCGCCACCGTTCCGCACCTCGATGGAGAGCGTGACGGGCGCGTTGCTCACGGGAACCCGCTGGGTGCGCTCGGAGAGCACCTCCATTCGGGCCGGCGACAGGCTCGGGGTGGCGCCGGGTGTGGACGTGCGTGCGGGACGGTCGAGCGAGTTGCGGGGAGCGCGCTCTCCGGTGGTGCGCATGCCGAGCGGACGATCGGTGGCGGCCCGCGGCGCCGGGGTGGGCGCGGCACCCGTGGGCGGCGGCAGGGAGGGCTCGGCGTCGCGCAGCTTGACGGGGGGTGCGGTGGACGACTGGATCGGGCGCGCGACCTCGCGGTTCCGCGCCGGCGGACCCGTGCGCGTCCACGAGAGGTCGTACCGCTGGCGTGTGGCCTCGTCGGACAGGACCTTCCACGCCTTCTCGACCCGGGTGCGCATCGACTCGCGCTGGGAGGCATCGGCGAGCGCCTTGCACTCCTCCTTCTTCGCCCGGTAGCGCGCGTAGATCTCGTCGCGGCTGGCGTGCCGCGGCACTCCGAGCAGGTGGTAGAAGTCGACGGTCTTGAGCTCTTCGGCCGTGATGGTGAGCGAAGCGCTGGCCCGCTCGACGCCGGCTTCGCGCGACAGGCGCTCGAGCACCTCTTCGAACGTGGACTCCGAGACCCCGATCTCCACGGCGTTCCGGCGGAGGAAGTCTTCCTGGTCGTGGCTGAGGGAGCCGCCCGCGAGCACGCCCTTGATCGTCATCTCCAGCACGGGCATGTGCTGGGACTCGGCGCGCCGCTTGGCGTCTTTGAGGTACGGGATGGGCGTCTCGAGGACCTTCGAGAGCGCGCCGAAGTTCTTGATGAGGAAGATCGCCTCGGTCTTGTACTTGGGGTTGCTCTGCATCCCCTGCATGTACTTGCGGCGAGCCTTCAGCTTCTTCTGGGCGGCCTCGGGCGATGCGTCGTCCGGAAGGCCCAGGTAGGCCAGGAGGTGATTCTTGCCGACGAGCTTGCAGAACTCATCGGCCAGGTCCAGGTTGCGGGAATCCATCGACGGTGGGAGCTGCCTCGGGCCGGGGACGGGATTCTAACGGTAGGGGAGCGTCAGTGACAGGCCGATTCTACGGCGTGCGTGCGGCCCTGCGAACCCCCCTGCCATTCCCGTGCCCCAACCGGGCTCACTCCACGTCCATCCGACTGTTCCGCTGGCGCGCCTCGGCGACCTGCTGCGGCGTGAGACCGCCCTGGAAGCGGATGTCGACGGTGCGGGTGATTCCCGTCTCGACGTCGACCACCTGAACCTTGAGGATCTGGTCGACGCCGTAGGAGTAGATGACCTCGATCGGCGTTCCTCGCGGACGCGGCGGGAGGCCCGTGAGCTCGACCTTGCCGATGACCGTGACCTCGTCGCGGTACTCACCCGTGCCTTCGGTGACCTCGACGCGCACGGCCGTCATGTTCTCGTACGCATACGCGAACCGACCGCGGAACTCGTAGGGAAGGCGCGTGCCCTCGGGGATGAGCTCGACCACGCGCTCCTTGCGCTGCTTGTCGAGCACGATGATGCCGAGCGGGTGGGTCGTGGCGTCTTCGATCTCGACGCCCGTGAGCCCGGGGCCGTCGTCGACCTCCTCGCCCTCTTCGATCTCTTCGTCGGCGTTGTCGGCCGGAGCATCTTCGAACGCGTCTGCGTCGGAGGTCTGGGTTCCGAGCCCCATCATCGCCTGTGCGGACGTGCGGCCGCCGATCGGCGGGGGAGGCGCGTGGCCCGAGAAGTCCTCGTCGTCGTCGTCGCGCCGCGGGTCGTCCCACGTGTCTTCGTCGGGCAGACCGCTCTCGTTCTGCAGGGCCTTCTGCGCCTGCTGGGCGACATGGCCGCCGGACGCGAGCCCGATGACGGCACCACGCGACTTCCGCTCGGGCTCGGGCTGGGCCGGCTGGAGGCGACGGGCGCGCTTCTTCACCTTCTCGCGGGTGGTCTTGAGGGCCGGGTGGTTCGGACGATGCCGGAACACGCCTGCGAGCGAAGCGCCGAGCGCCACGCACTCGTCGGGGTTCACCCCCTCCGCGGGCTCCTTCTTCGACAGGTTCACGAGCAGGTTCCGGATCATCGGCATGCGCGTGGAGCCGCCGACCAGGAGCACGTCGTCGAGGTCGGACCACTGGAGCCCGGCCTTCTCGAGCACGATGTTCGACGTGTCTTCGCACTGCTGCACGAGGTCGGCCGTGAGCTCCTCGAACAGCTCACGCGTGATCTTCGAGGCCATGCGCTTGCCGCGGTAGTTCACCGGGATCATCGCGCGGTCTTTGCTCGACAGGCTGATCTTCGCGTGCAGACAGCGCTCGTACAGCTCCTGGTACGGTGCGGCGTCGTCGCGCGGGTCGAGCTGGAACTTCTCGTAGAACTCCTCGGCCACGTGGTTCAGGAGCCGGTCGTCCCAGTCCTTGCCGCCCAGCTCGGCGTTGCCGTCGCTCGCGAGCGTGGTGAGCTTCGTGCCCTCGATGGCCATGCACGTGACGTCGAACGTGCCGCCGCCGAGGTCGAGGACGAGCAGCTTGCGCTCGCCGCCGATGCGGTCGAGGCCGTACGCGATCGCGGCTGCCGTGGGCTCGTTGATGATCGAGAGCACGTTCAGCCCGGCGATGGCGCCTGCTTCCGCGGTGGCGCCGCGCTGGGCGGAGTTGAAGTACGCGGGGACCGTGATGACGGCGTCGGTGACGGCGCGACCGAGCAGCTCCTCGGCGTCTTCCTTGAGCTTGCGGAGGATCAGCGCGCTGATCTCCTGGGGGGTGTACGCCCGCCCGAAGAACTCCAGCGTGAAGTCTTCCTCGCCCATGTGGCGCTTGATGAAGCGGACCACGTTCTCGGGGTCGATGACGACCATCTTCACGGCTTCTTCGCCGACGACGCAGGCGTCTTCGTCGTAGAAGTGCACCACCGACGGCGTGGTGGGGTGGCCGTCGGCGTTCGTGACGATCTCTGGCTTGCCGTGCTGGTTGACCACGGACATCGCCGAGAATGTCGTTCCCAGGTCGATCCCGAGGACGATTTCGTCGTCTTCAGCCATGCATCACTTCTTGTGGCGGTGGATCACCACCTCTTCCGGGCGGATGACCTTGTCGGCGCGCTCGAACCCACGCTTCAGCACCTTGCTGATCTTGTAGTCGAGCTCCTTGTCGGCCGTGGGCTCGACCTTGACCGCCTTGTGGATCTTGCGGTCGAAGGTGTTCGACGGCTCGAACGGCAGGACGTCGCGCCGGTACAGGACCTCGAGGAACTCGTCGATCAGGAACTGGAAGCTGTCGGCGATGACGTCGGGCGACATCTCCTGCTTCACCAGGCTCTCCTGGAACCAGTTCAGGCTGTCGTAGAACAGCAGGAGGTCGAGGAGGAGCGGCTTCTCGGCCTGGAACAGGAACTCCTCCTTGTACTGGCGGAGCTCTTCGTAGAGCTGGTCGAACGCCTTCTCACGCACGCGGTCGTCGTTCAGCTTGTCCGAGATCATGCGCTTGACCTCGGAGAACTGATCGACGAGAGGATTCTCGGAACGCTGCGATTCGTCGGGCATCAATCACCCGCCAGCTGGGTCGCGAGGTTGATGAAGGTGCCTTCGAGCTCGAGGGCTTCGTTGCAGAAGTGGTAGTCCTGCGGACCGGAGGCCAGGGACGCCAGGAAGTCCTGCTCGACCTCCGAGCCGACGCCGATGGCGATCACCCGCGCGCCGCTCGAGCGGAGGCGGTGGATCTCGGCGACCGTGCCGTCGGGATCGTCGGGGTGCCCGTCGGTCATCACGACGAACACGCGCTGCACGCCCGCGCGGGGCCGGAGCAGGTTGCGGGCGTCGTACAGACCCTCGCTCATCGGCGTGGACCCGATGGGGGTCAGCGAGTCGATGGCCCACTTCAGGCGGTCCATGTCGGCGGTGGGCGTGCTCTTCACGCCGCCCGGGAAGGCGACGACCGCGATCTGGCGGTTCGGGAGGGCGAGCGTGCGCTCGGCGAACCCGATGGCGGCGGCCTTGGCCTGGTGGATGTTCGACCCGTACATCGAGCCCGAGCAGTCCATCACGAGCGCGACCTGCATCGGAGCCCGGTTGTGCGCGAGGTCTTCGAGGGTGACCTGACCGGCCGCGAGGCGGTGCGGCAGGATCTGACCCGTCTCGAGGTCCATCGCCTCGACCTCGACGATCCCGTTCGCGTTGTACCGGTAGGTGACCGCGAGCTTCGCGTCGCCGGCGGGGCGCGGCGGGATTCCGTAGAACTCGAAGTGCCCGAGCACCGTGCACTGCAGCGGATCGGAGTCTTCGCCCTGCACGAGCCAGAGGTCGACCGTGGTCTGGCCGTCGTGCGTGGTGGAGTAGTCCTCGCGGGTCTTCTCGGCGGGAATCCGGGTGTTGCGCCGGATGATGCGCGAGTTGAAGAGGCTGTTCTCCTTGTACACGACCATGCCGAGCGAGTGGCTCGTCACGTCGTGCGTGCGGATGTCGACGGGCGACTCCTCGCCCGCGAGCGCGGCGCTCTCGATGGCGGCGGTGAGCGCGGCACCCAGCGCGACGGCCTCGTCGGGGTTGATGTCGGTGGCGGGGGGCTTGCCGAACACCGCCGTGAGGGCGTCGCGCACCATCGGCATCCGCGTGGACCCACCGGCCAGCAGGATGATGTCGACCTGCGACGGGTCGGTCTTCGACTCCTCGAGCACGTCCTTCGTGAGCACGATGGTGCGATCGACGAGATCCTGGGTGAGCTCCTCGAAGGTCTCGCGGGTGACCGCGAGGCGCAGCACCTTGCTGCCGTAGTCGTGGAAGACGTTCACCTTGGGGCGGCGCGTGAGGCTGATCTTCGCGCTCACGCACTTCTGGCGGAGGTCGTGGTAGCTCGCGAGATCCTCGAGCGGGTCGAGCCCGTGCTTCTCCTTGAAGGCTTCGGCGACGTGCTGGATGAGCCGGTCGTCGAAGTCCTTCCCGCCGAGGATGTGGTCGCCGTTCGTCGCGATCACGTTGATGTCGGAGCCCGCGATGTCGACGAGCGTGACGTCGAACGTGCCGCCGCCGAGGTCGAACACCATGACCTTGGCGTCTTGCCCGGCGTTGTTGAGCCCGTACGCGAAGGCCGCTGCCGTGGGCTCGTTGATGAGCTTCAGCACCTGCAGGCCGGCCATCTCGCCCGCCTGCATCGTGAGGCGGCGCTGCACGTCGGTGAAGTACGCGGGGACCGTGATCACCGCCTGGTCGACGCGATGCCCGAGGCGCAGCTCGGCGTCGTGCTTGAGCTTGGCGAGGATGAAGCTCGACAGATGCT
>JAWKRP010000037.1:0-80200 GCA_041389565.1 Myxococcota bacterium | reverse complement strand
GTGGCAGCGGCGGAGAAGGGCGGAGGAGCCAGGGCGACGCCGAGCACGGAGCAGAGGTCTGCGAGCCCGTCCGCGTCGACGTCGCAGCGGTCGAAGTCCCAGCCGACCTCGTCGACCCCGTAGGGCTGGACTGGACTTCCGGGAATGAAGGGGCCGGTGAAGACCATGGAGCGTCGTAGCGAGCCGTAGGTGGGGATGCCTTCGAACACGGAGATCACGACATCTTCGACGCTGTCGCCGTCTACGTCGCCCACGGGTACGCCGAGCTGGCCGAGGATGCGCCCGTTGTACCCGACGCCGTCCGGGTCTTCGAGGAAGGCGGGTGGTCCTGTTCCGATGAGGCCAGTCCAGGCGAACCACCAATCGGGGCTCTCGAGCTCGTTGCCGTGGTGGGACACGACGAGGCGGCCATCCTCCAGGCGTTCGAGCCAGGAACCAGTACCATTGCCGGATTGATAGAATGGTGGCGTGCCGAGAACATCGTGCTCGATCGAGCCACAGGTGGGCCCGGTGTCCGCGGTGGGCAGGCCCGGTGAGTCGGTGTCGTTCGTGCCCGTGTGGGCGGTCGCCGTGACGGGCGCTTCGGTGTCGGTGGGTGGGATGTCGGTGTCGGTGGCCCCCGTGTGCGCCGTCGACGCGGGTTGCGATGGTGCCGGCACGGCAGGTGTGGGACCGGTACACGCGGACACGCACAGCCCTGCCAGGAGGAGGTGGAATCCGTGAGGCCTAGAGCTTGAAGAAGTCTTCATAGTCGGTGACCTCGGTGAGGATGGAGTGCTCGTCTGCGGAGAGCAGGAGGCGTTGGTAGGGATGGGCATCCGACCAGAATGGTCCGTTCATGGTGTCCCATCCGCGCGGGCAGGTGTCGATGTAGAGATCGGTGACGGTCTTCGGTGCGAGGCCGCCTTCGTTCACGACGTTGAGCATCCAGAAGAACTGTGCGAGGTCGATCATCGTGGAGCGATCGTAGTCGTAGCTGCTGTCGTCACTGCAGGTCTGGGTGATGGACCCCGCGATGCCGCAGAGGTAGCTCGAGGGGTGAGCGGCCCGGAAGTCTGGAGCATTCTCGAGGTCGCTGAGCCAGTTCTTTCCATCTGAGTACGCGGTGGTGGGGTCGGAGACATCGGCCTGCTCGGTCTCCCATCCGGCCGAGGAGCAGTCGATGCGGCCGTTCCTGGGGTCTGCGGTTCCGAAGAAATCGTCGACGTCACAGTCGAGATCGAAGTCGTGGAGTGTCCACATGTCGAACACGCACGCTTCGGTCTGGCGGCTGTTCCAGAGCCACATGGAATAGAAGTCGGCGTACCCCTCGCGGATGGCACTCGCGAGGTACTCCTTGGTGAACTCGCCTCTTCCGTTGGCGAAGCCGGGGTAGTCTGCGGGCGCATCCGCCAGGGAGGTGTTCGATTTCGTGTAGTCGCCCATGCACTCCTCGAGGGGTGCGGTGAGCTGCCACGGCTCGTCAGACCAGCCCATTCGGAGGGATGTGACCAGGTGCCCGAACTCGTGGGCGATGAGCGTCTTGGAGGCGGTGTTGCCCATGTTCAGCGCTCGGAACCCACTCGGGAACATGCCTGGGTTGCACGCAGGAATCCAGTCGCCGGAAGACGAAGCAGGGTTTTCATAGAGGTAGACCGGCCCGGAGACGACGCTGTAGTCCGTCACGCCGGTCGAGCACGTCCCATCGGCTTGGTAGTTCGGGTTCGTCTCCTGGCAGCAGTCGCGGGCCACCCCAGTTCCGAGGCCGTGTTTGTTCCGGTAGATGGCCCACGTGGCAAGAGCGAGATGACGCCAGGGCCCGGATGGCCCCACGACTTCGTCGACCACAGGATTGCTCGGCGCGCGCTGAAACCAAGGTGAAACATCCGGCACGGCCGTGGGATGGCAGGTGCCCGACCAGCTCTTCAGCTCCACCCCGTTCCAGAGTGCCTCCGACTTCACCCGTACCCGCCAATCCGCCGCGGCTTGCAGCGTGGTCTCCGCGCAGCCCGTGCTGCCGAGAAATCCCGTGTCGATGAGGGTTCCGGGCGGGTTCTCCACTTCATACGCCACGCCTCTCGCGTATCGGTCTGCGTTGGTGGTCCAGTAGTCGCCGCCGAGGTCTTCGAAGTCCGTTGCGATGTCGAAGCAGAATCGAACGTCGGTCGCGTGCGCGAGGGACACGAGGAGGATCATGGCACACCCCCGAGTCCGGTGTCGCCGGGTGGGAGCGCGTCGAGCTGCTCTGCGAGCGCCATTCGACGGTCGACCCGTTCCGCGGCTCCGAGATCTTCGGAGGCCGGGACGACGAGCCCATCGAGCACATCGTCGAGGTGGAGGCTCAGCTGCCCATCGTTCCAGAGCAGAGTGGCGACGGGAAGGACGGCGTTGAGCGCATCGACATCGACATGGACGCCGAGACGGGCGGGCACCGTCTGGATTCGAGGCAGCTGGAGTACAGCTGCAGGAATCTCGAGTGGTACCACCAGCGACTCTCGCTCGCGGGCGAGCCACGGACCTTCTTGCCACTCGACACGCTCGCGCCCGACGTACACCGTGAGGGTGAAGATCACCTCGTCGCCGGGCACGAGGTCGTGTGCGACGAGGAGCGCCTCATTCGCAGGCGCCCCCTCCGTGATCGACCATTCGGCGTGAATCGGCGCTATCGGGAGGGTACAGCTCCCCCCCCCCTCCGGATGGGGGCACTCCTGCGAGCGTGGATGCCAGGAGTGTGGGAATCATTGTGTCGACCTCGCAACTCAGGCGGAGGCGCGGTGTGCTCACTGGCTGAGTCTGACGAGCGTAGCAGCTCACCCAGTGAGCGTCTACAGGAATCCCTCTCCGGATCACTGCGTCCATCGAGGTCGACACGATCCGGTCGAACGACCTGAACCACCAGCGCGTGTCGGACTTCCAGTTCGTGTCGGACGGGGATGCGACGGCGACACCGTGATGGACTTCGAGGACCAGTGTCCGGCCGGCGACGACACGATCGACGCGAACGGGAACGGCACACTGGACTGTGCCGACTCGGATGCGGACACCGACGCCGACGCCGACACGGATGCCGACACCGACACCGACACGGATGTCGAGACCGGAACGCTCGACGATACGGGCCTCCCGGTGGTCCGGAGTCCTACCGGGTGCCGCTGCACGACCTCGTCGGCCCCGCAGCCCTGGTGGGGCCTGCTGAGGCGCCGAGCTCGCTGAGATTCAGGGTGTCGTGGCGAGCGGGTCCTCGATTCGGAAGACCTCTCCCTGTGCGAGGAAGGACGCGCCGGGAACGACCCACTCGGAGCCTGGGTGCCCGACCAGGAGGTCTCCGTCGTCCCAGGGGAGGAGGGAGAATCCGAAGGGGAATCCGGGCCTCGAGATTCCGGAGGAGCGCCACCAGACGATGTCGGAGGTGGAGGAGGGAGGACCCGCCATGACCGCGACGCGCCCGCTGGATGCGGAGAACGCGAGATCGAGCGTGCCGTCGCCGTCGAAGTCCTGGATGGCGAGGGCTCCGCGGCCAGGTGCGGGCTCGCAGGTGAGGTGCCGCTCGAGCTCGAGGAATCCGGGCGCGAGGGCGCGGATGACGATTCCGAGCAGTCCCTGGTCTTCGACGACGGCGACGAGCTCGTCGCCGGGTGCGGGGAGCACATCGGCGATCTGGAGCTGGAGGACGTGGTCGGGGATGGGTTGGCGGAGCGTGGCGAGGGACTCGGAGGTCTGTCCGGGTGCGGGCGGGAGGCTGGAGTAGGGGACGATCTGGAGCTCCTGGAGTCCGGCCCTCCAGAACAGGGCGCCCGAGTGTGCGGCGACGGTGACGTCGGTGAGGATTCGGTCTTCCGGGAGCGCGTCCGCGAAGGTGGCAGCGGCGGAGAAGGGCGGAGGAGCCAGGGCGACGCCGAGCACGGAGCAGAGGTCTGCGAGCCCGTCCGCGTCGACGTCACAGCGGTCGAAGTCCCAACCGACCTCGTCGACCCCGTAGGGCACGTGGACGGGATTTCCGGGCAGGAAGGGGCCGCTGAAGACCATGGAGCGTCGGAGGGAGCCATAGGTGGGGATGCCTTCGAACACCGAGATCACGACGTCTTCGACGCTGTCGCCGTCGACGTCGCCCACGGGTACGCCGAGCTGGCCGAGGATGCGCCCGTTGTAGCCGTCGTCGTCGGGGTCTTCCAGAACGTCGAGCGGCCCGACCGCGATGATGCTGGTCCGGCCGAACCAGCGGTCCGGGCTCTCGAGCTCGTTGCCGTGGCGCGACACGACGAGACTGCCGTCCTCCAGGCGCTCGAGCCAGGAACCGGCACCATCCCCCGACTGGTGGTAGGCCTGCATGCCGATCACGTCGTGCTCGATCGAGCCACAGGTGGGCCCGGTGTCCGCGGTGGGCAGGCCCGGTGAGTCGGTGTCGTTCGTGCCCGTGTGGGCGGTCGCCCTAATGGGAGCTTCGGTGTCGGTGGGTGGGGTGTCGGTGTCGGTGGCCCCCGTGTGCGCCGTCGACGCGGGCTGCGGCGGTGCTGGCACGGCAGGTGCGGGACCGGTACACGCGGACACGCACAACCCTGCCAGGAGCAGGTGGAATCCGTGAGGCCTGGAGCTTGAAGAAGTCTTCATCGTCGGTGACCTCGGTGCGGAGAGCCGGAGTCTGTCGAGTGTAGCAGCTCGCCCGGTGAGCTTCTGAAGGGGCTCCGGATCATGGCGATCGGAGCGACATGCCGTCCACGAACAGCGACCGCGGGCTCACCTGCGGGCGCCACAGCGGCTGGTGGATCGCCAACACCCAAGGCCCTTCGCCCTGAACCACGCCCTCGACCTTCGTCCACTCGCCGACGGAGGCCGACGCTCCGGCATCCCACAGGACCTGCGCGACGCCAGCGCCGTCGTACAGCGTGATCGACGCGCCTGGCTCGGGCTCTCCGGACACCCACAGCCCCAGGAGGTCGCCCGGCACGGCTCCGTCGACCGGCGTGACGAGGGAGGTGCCCCCGGCGATGCGCGCGGAGGACGCGCCCTCCCAGGCCGTCGTGGAGAGGATCGGTTGCGGCCACCAGCCGCCCGTGGACTCGAAACCGGGGTTGGAGGACCAGGTGCCCGACGGACGAGCCACGACGCTGGCCGACACCGATGGGACGGGGTTTCCGGCGAGGTCGGCGAGCCCGGACCCGTCCACGGAGAGCGGCTCACTCCACGGCAGCGCGGGGAGCGCGTCGATCCGGAATGCCTGTGCGACGCCCGGTGCGCCCGCCGGGACGGGCTCCAGCTCGTACGATCCGAGGGAGGTGTCGAGCCGCACGGGTCCGACGTACCGCACCGGCTCCGACGGCACCCAGAGCAGGGGCCCCACCGGGATCACGGAGGCGTCGTACTGATCGGGACGCGCAAGCGCGACCTCTGGACCCACCCTGTCGCGCTCGAAGCGACGCGTCTCCGGACCCAGCGGCCCTCCGAGCGTCTCGTTGTCGGTGGCGCTCGTCCAGTACCCGTCCCACCACACCTCGGCGGCGTCGGCCCGGGAGTCCCCGTCGTCGTCCACGAGCCCGAGGGACAGCCCGTCTACCCGGATGGACTGCCACGGCGTGCGTACCTCGGCGCCCCCGCAGTCGGCGTCGGCTCCGCTCCAGACGCAGTCCACGGGGGCCATCGAACCGCCGTCGAGCGCGAGCCACAGGCCGTCTTCGAGCGTCACCAGCTGGAGGTCGCCGTCACGCAGCGCGGCGTCGAGCACGAGCTCGTCGGCCGGCGTGCACCCGAGGATCAGCGCGAACATCATGGCGCGAGCCGCAGCACCTGGTCGCCGGGCACGTTCCGGACCGCCATGCTCCGGCCGTCGGGCCACAACACCACGACCGTGGTCGCGCCGTCCCAGTCGCCCAGACCGAACCGTGCCGAGTGGAACTGCTGGCTGGCACGGCTGTTCCCGCCGGTGATGTCGCGGAACAGCGTCACACCGGGCGTCTCCACGACCACCCTCGCGCCGACCCCGCCCACCGCGCCGCTGCCGGGCTCCGCGTCGATCACGACCTCGAGCCAGTGGTTCGTGCCGTGGTCGGTGTCGTTGCGGAACAGGTTGAGCCGGGAGCCCGAGATGCCCGCCGTGACGATGTCGACGTCGCCGTCGGCGTCCATGTCGGCGACCGCCAGTGCCACGTTGTGCCCATTCCCGACGGGGGAATGCGTCCAGTCGGCGCGGGTGAACACGGGCGGCACGACCTGCTGGTGCTGGAACGACAGGTAGGGCTGGTTGTCCTCCTGTGCGACCCAGAGATCCCACCAGGCGTCGTGGTCGAAGTCCTCGAACACCAGGCCCCACCCGAAGTCGCCCTGCACGCCCGCGCTCTGCGCGAAGTTCGCGAAGGTGTCGTTGCCGAGGTTCAGGAGGAGCGCGTTCGTGCCGATGTCGGCGATGTAGTAGTCGGTGCGGCCGTCGCGGTTCACGTCGGCACCGTCGATGCCCATGGGGTTGCCCTGGGGGTTCGTCCATCCCACGTCGGTCGTGACGTTCGTGAACGTGCCGCCATCGTTGCGCAGCAGGCGCCGGTTCGTGGACGACGAGCCGCGGTCGTTCCAGACCGCGAGGTCGAGGTCGCCGTCGTTGTCGTAGTCCGTCCACATCACGGCGCAGGGATTGCCGGAGTTGCTGATGTTCGCGCCCGTGGCGACGGTGACGTCCGTGAACGTGCCGTCCCCGTCGTTCCGCATGACGTAGACGTGCTCGACGTAGCTGTCGAACTGGCTCGTGGCGACGGCCAGATCCAGCCACCCGTCCCCGTCGTAGTCGCCCCACGCGCCGATCTTCGACGAGCCGTTGCTGGCAGGGCTGCTCAGGGGGCCGCCGAGCTCGGCCGCGACCGTGCCGTCGACGAACGTGCCGTCGCCCTGGTTCACGAGGAGCTTGTCGGTGGGGTGCGCCTTGATGTGGATGTCGAGGTCTCCGTCCGCGTCGAAGTCCGCGGCGGCGACCGAGTACGTGTCGAGCCCCGCGAGCGCGGTCTGGAAGCCACTCGCCACCGAAGCGTCGGTGAACTGACCGGTGCCGTCGTTCAGCCACAGCTCCGAAGGCCACGTGATGGCGCCGTTGTTGGAGATGCCGTTTGCATGCACGATGTCGGCGTCGCCGTCTCCGTCGACATCGAAGAAGCCCACGCCGACCCCGTGCGTGTTGCCTCCGGACATGGACGTGGCGAGGCCGGCGGTGTCGCCGATCTCGGTGAACGACAGGGCTCCGGACGCGACGGGTGCGGGCTCCTGAGTGGGGACGTGCCCGAGATCCGCGCTGCCCGCGAGCGGAACGTCCATCCACAGCGCGGGATGGGAGAAGGCTCCGAGGACCGGTCCGCCCGTGTCGGTGTCTGCGTCGGCGTCGGCGTCCGTGTCCGTGTCCGCATCAGTGTCCGCATCGGTGTCCGTGTCCGAGTCGGCGTCCGTGTCCGTATCGGTGTCCGAGTCGGTATCGGCGTCGGAGTCGGTATCGGCGTCCGAGTCGGTATCGGCGTCTGCGTCGGCGTCCGCATCCGTGTCGGTATCGGCGTCCGTGTCCGCGTCCGTATCGGCATCGGCGTCCGCGTCCGCATCGGTGTCGGCGTCCGCATCGGCGTCGGTATCGGTGTCCGCGTCCGTATCGGCGTCGGAGTCCGTGTCCGCATCGGTGTCGGCATCGACATCGGTGTCGGACTCCCGGGGACTCCCGAGGTCGGGATCCGAGGACGGACACCCCGCCAGCCCGAGCAGCAACCAACCTGATGCGAACCGCGACATGACGCTCCCGACGCCGCAGTGTAGCCGACGGACCGGATATCGGGGCACATGCAGCGCACCCGCACGCAGTGGACCCACTCGGGCGTCGAGCTCACGCTCCCGCCGGCCCCGCGCCGACGTCCGATCGCTGCGCTGGTCGCCGCCGCCGTGCTCGCCGTCACGCTGGTCGGGCTGGGTCTGCGACGGCCCGAGCCCCGCATCGTGCGCATCTGCGCGACCCCCGGTGCGCTGAACCAGGAGTCCTGCAAGGCGATCGACGACCCCGCCGACTCCATGGCCGTGCCCGTGTTCTCGGTGTTCGCGAGCGCGAGGAGCGACGCGCACTGGCGCGGCGACTTCGACCTCCTGCTCGAGCCGTCCGACGACCGCTTCCGGGAGGCGCTCACCGTGTCGCTGGCGAACACGCGGCCGAGCATGGCGGAGGTCGTGGAGCTCGAGGACTTCTCCGACCTGTCGGACGCCGACGTGGTGGCCGACTGGAGGGCCCTCCGCGAACGGGGGTTCTCCTACGAGATCCGCGAGATCTACGAGATCGGGCGCCGACGCCTCGCACGCCGGGAGCACGACCGCCTGACCCGCATCCAGCAGGCGCGCCTCGATCCCGTGCTGCTCGACTGGGCAGAGCACGGAACCCCCGGCTCGCGCTGGGTCCCGTGGTTCCTCATCGGCTTCGGAGCCGTGCTGGGCGCGCTCTGCCTGCCCCTGCTCGTGGGGGTCGTGCGGTCCTGGCGGCCGGTCGAGATCCGGTTCACCCCCTCGCGCATCGAGGTGGACGGCCGCTCCCTCCCGCTCGAAGAGCTGGTGGAGGCCACCATCGATCAGGGATGCCTCGTCATCCGCACCGAGCGCGCGACGCTGCGCAGCCGGCCGCTGCCCTACGAGGCCATCGAAGAGCTCGACGCCGTGCTGGACGGCGTGCATCGACCCGAGGGCCGCGAAGACCCCGTGTCGCTGCGGCGCTTGCAGTCCCTCCTGCGGACTACACCTTGATCACGAGCTCCGCGTGGCCGAGCTGGCGCGCGACCTCGTTGAACACGAGCGCATCGTCCTCGAAGCCCAGGATCTCGTCGAAGTCGCCGGACTCGTCGTCGTCTTCGACGTAGTACACGCAGGCGGCCATGATCAGGCGCTCGCTGGCCTCGGGCAGGGGCTCGAGGTCGAGCAGCGCGAGGCAGCCCTTGCCGATGTTCTCGGCGAGCTCGCCGTCGAGGAAGGTGCTGGCGTCGCAGATCTCCTTCGCGAGCTTCATGTGGGCCTGCACCTGCGTGCGGAGCTCGTCGCGACCGACGAGCGCACGCTGCGCGATGTTCGCGATGATCTGGGTGTGTTCGTCCATCGGGCACCTCCGCGCGCAGGATGGGCCGCGCGCGCACGCGGGTCAAGCGCCGTCGCAGCCGTCGTGGGGCAGCCGCACCAGCGTGGCGTCTTCGCGGTCCCACGTCCACACCACCGGCTTGCGGGCGCGCCCGACGTACGGCACCACCACGTACACCTCGGTGTCGCCGACCGCTTCGGAGTAGGCGTCGAGCCCGTCCCGCATCGCGTCGGACAGCTCCGGACGGCACTCGAACGGGCGGCGCATCAGGGTCTTCAGGAGCGCGAGACCCAGGGCATCGGCGGCGTCCACTGGCGCGACGTCCCCGGTCCAGGCATCGGCCTCCACCGCGAACGACGGCCCGTCCCGGCGCTCGAGCCTGAGGTGGGGGGCTCCAGGCGGCACCTCCACGCGCCCCTCGGCGTCGGTCACGACCGTCTCGATCCCGTCCACGAACAGCCGATGGGCCTGCGCGAACCCCTGCGGATCGAACGCACCGTCGCGGGAGAGATCGAGGGTCGCGAGGGGCAGGTCCCCGGCATCGAGCGCCGCGCGCAGCGGACGGGCGGCGTCCCTCACGCGCCGGTCGAGCCGCACGTCGAGGTCGCGACCCCACGACAGCCGCACGACCTCCCAGAGGTGCACGGGCACGGGCCGGCCCGCGATCTCGACCGTGGGCGCTCCGTCCTGCTCGGCCTCCCGGAGCGCGGCTTCGCCGTGGAGCCGGAGCGCGGCGTCGTGTCGCTCGGCATCCAGCAGCGGACCCAGGCCGTCCAGGGCCTCTTCGAGCTCTTCGAGGGGAGCGTCACGGTCGAGCGCTTCCAGGGCTTCGGCCGGCGAGAGCAGGGGCCGCGGAGACCGGAGATCCTGTACGAGGTCGTAGCTGTCGCCCCACGACACGAACGGACGGGCGCTCTGCTTCGCGAAGGCCCGATGGAGCACGGGATCCGCGGGGTCCACGTGTGAATCGGGCCACTGGAGCACCACCACGTGCGGTGCGCTCACCGCCCGATCGCGGGCCTGCGCCCCGTCGTCCGCACCCGCTGCCATCCCCGCCAGAACGAGCCACATGCACACCTCCCACTGCATGGGACGGGAGGTGGGCTCCGAACGTTGGAACGGCTCAGAGGGAGAGCACCATGTCCTCGAGGAGCACGGCCATGTCGAGGGTGGCCTGCTGCTCGTCGTGGAAGGTGGTGAACAGGACCGTGCCTGCGCCCTGATCGAAGCGCACGGCCAGCGGCGACGTGCCGGAGACCACGGGCGAGAACGGGTCGTACGGGTCGAGCCAGAAGTCGAACGTGCCCTCGATGAGCACCTCGGCCTGGCTGTTCGCGATGACCGCCCAGATCGCGAGGTCGTAGTTCACGTCGGCCGTGGGGCCCACGAGGTTCTGCCAGCCCGGATCGAGCACGGTGGCGCTCACCAGCTGATCGACCCCCACGAAGCACTCCCCGTAGAACTGGTCGTTCCCGTAGAAGTCGATCTCGTTCGGGAACGCGGTCTCCACGAAGCCGTACGACCAGTCGCTCGCGTAGATCGAGCCGCCCGCGTTCACGAACGCCTGGAGGTTCGCGGCGATGGCGGCGTTCTGCGACAGCCACGAGGTGTCGATGCCGCAGTTGAAGAAGATGACGTCGTACGGCGCGGTGTTCGCGGCGTTGCCGAGGAACGGGCCCGCGACGTTGGGCGTGATGCCGTCGAGGGTGTCGTACGTGAGCCCCAGGCCGTCGAGCACGCCGCCGATGTCGTCGTAGAGCCCGTCGACGACGAGCAGCTGCACGTTGCCCTGCTCCAGGCACTCGTCTTCACCGAGGTCGGTGACCTGCCCACCCACGATCGTGGCGGTGGTGGTGTGGCTGAACGAGCCCTTCGTGACGGTGATGGTGACCGGCCCCGGAGGCAGGCCGTCGATCTGGAAGTACCCGTCGCCGTCGGTGGTTCCGGTGGCCGAGCCGCCCGGCCAGGTGACCGTGACCACGGCATCGGACACCCACGTCGTGGTGCTCGGCGCACAGACGCGGGCGGTGACCGATCCCGTGTCGACATCGGTGTCGGTGTCGGCGTCGGAGTCCGCATCGGCGTCGGCGTCCGCATCGGAGTCCGCATCGGCATCGGCGTCGGTATCGGCATCGGCATCGGCGTCAGCGTCGGCATCCACGTCGGTGTCGGCGTCGGCGTCGGCATCCGAGTCGGTGTCGGCGTCCGCATCCACGTCGGTGTCGGCGTCGGCGTCGGCATCCGTGTCGGTGTCGGTGTCGCTCTCGGCGAGCTCGTTGTCGTCGGGGTTCGGCTTGAGACCGCTCTCGACGGTGCAGGCACACAGGCCCGCGATGACGGTGGCGAGAAGACCGATACGCATGGGGGCTCCAGGGACGACAACGGTAAATCAAAGCGGCGCGGTGCGCGCTGACACCATCATCTCACGTCTGGCGCCGACCCGCTACGGCTCCGAGGGGGCGCCCGGCGAGCCCAGCCCGGCGGCTTCGAATCCGGCGAGGTGGCCACTGTCGCGGAACCACGCTGCGGCGTCGGGCGACACCCGCTCGAGCGCGGCGGGGTCGAGGTGGAACAGCGCGAAGGCCTCGGCGAACGCTTCCGTGTCGGACGTGTCGCCGTACATCGTGACGCCCGAGAAGCGCGCCCGGAAGCCCTCCGAGACCCGCACGTGGCGCTCCAGTGCCGTGCGGCGCTCACTCAGGCGGGCGCTCTCCTGCTCGAGGCGCTCCGTGGCGGCCTGGTGCGCGGCGACGCGGTCGGCGGGCGGGCTCTTCATGGACCGGAGGGCCTTCCCCTCGGCGTTCGTGGCGTCGACAGCGGCGTTGTACGCCTCGCTGTCGCGGTTGAAGTGGCTCGAGGCGAGCCGCAGCGGCGCGGAGTCGATCGCGTGCCCCACCTCGTGGAGCACGGTGTGCAGGGCCGGATGGGAGGGGTCGTCGACGGGACCCACGAACAGGCCGGTGGGGCGGAGCAGGTCGTCGAAGAACACCATCGTGCCGCGCTCGGGCTCGGACCGGAACTCGGCGGTGTTGATCCACTTGCCCTTCGTTCCGGGCGCTTTCCCGGCGAGGCGGATCAGCGTCACGTCGGACAGCGCCGCGAGCTCGAGGGGCGAGAGGCGCGCGAACGCCTGGTCGATCACGCCGCGCACGCGGGGCTCGAACACCGCCGCCTGCTCTTCCGACCCGACGAGCGCGTACCTCTGGACGATGGCGTCGATCGGGGGGCCCTCCGGCGGCAGCGCGATCGACGGACCCTGGCTCACGACGAGGCTCCGGGCGTCTTCGAACCACACGGTGACCGGGCGGAGGTCTTTCCCGCGCCCCAGCACGAGGTCGTACTCGACGCCGGGATCGAGGTACCCCATGGTCGCCATCCACACGGCCATGAGCGCGGGCGGCTCGAGCGACGCGAAGCCCGTGCCCTCCGCGCCGACCGGCGTGAGCGCGTCGGACCCCGGAGCGCGCGCCTGCACGGCCATCTTCTTGCGCTTGGCGCCGTTTCGCACCGCCGTGGCCCACTCGGTCGCGTTGCGATCGGGGAACGTCACGATGACGTCGGTGATGTTGTAGGACTGTGCGAATGCCGTCGTGAGGAGCCACATGCGGGCGCATCTCACGTCCCGGCACACCGATGTCAACCGGCCGATAAGCTGCCGTCGGAGGAAGGATGACCGTTCCGGCAGTGGCGTTCGTGCGCGAGCGGCTCGAGGCGCTCGCAGACCCCGCGCGCGCAGCGCAGATGCAGGCGTACCTGAAGACCACGCAGCCCATGCTCGGCGTGTCGCGTCCCGCGCAGAAGCCCGTGTGGCGGGACCTGAAGCGCGCGTTCGTCCCCGCCGATCGCGCGGAGTGGGAGGCCACCGTGCGCGCCTTGTGGGCCGAGCCCGAGCGGGAGATGCAGTACGCGGCCATCGACTACGCCGAGGGGTTCCGGCGCCGAGAGTTCCTCGATCCGACGGTCGTGCCGCTGCTCGAGCAGATGGTCGTCGAGGGGGCGTGGTGGGATCTCGTGGACGAGATCGCGTCGCACCTCGTGGGGGCCGTGGTCGCGTCGCACCGGGAGGTCATGCGCCCCGTGCTGGAAGGCTGGATCACGCACGAGCACCTGTGGCTGCGGCGGACCGCCGTGCTCGCCCAGCTCCGGCACAAGGGCGACACCGACACCGCGATGCTGTTCGACTTCTGCCTGCGGTGCGCCCCCGAGACCAGCTTCTGGATGCGCAAGGCCATCGGGTGGGCCCTCCGCCAGCACGCCCACCACGACCCGGAAGCGGTGCGACGGTTCCTGGAGGCCCACGGAGACGCGCTGTCCGGGCTGTCGCGGCGCGAGGCGTCGAAGCACCTGGGCGCGAAGTGAGCCTGCTCGGCGACGGAGACCTCGAGGGTCTGTTCGTGCTGGAGTGCGACCCGGACGCCCCGGCCGCGCTCGCGGGTCTGCTGAGCCTCGTGGTGCCGGGGCTCGGACAGGTGTGGATCGGCCAGTGGATGCGCGGACTGCGGCTGTTCCTCGGGTCGGCGTCGGTGCTGTTCGGCTGCGGGCTGTGCAACCTGCTCGTGGCGTACGACGCCTGGAGCCTGGCGACCCGCCTCCAGCAGGAAGACCTCGCCACCGACGACTCGTCGAAGACGATGTGGGCGTTCGGTGTCGTGTGGGCGCTGCTGGGGTTCGTCGTGCGCGGAATCGGCGACACGCTCGCGGAGACGGGCGGTCCGGGCCTGATGCTCGCGACGCCGTGGATCGTGTACGACGCGCTCGTCTACGGGCGCGGTGGGCGGGCCTGAGCGAGCACCGACTCGAGCGCACCGCGGGTGGAGCTGTGCAGGCGGCTGCGGTTCGCGTCGAACAGCTCGCGGGCGAGCGGACGGAGGTCGTCGCGCGCGACCATCGCCTTGACCACGGGCTTCAGGAGCTTCGTGCGGCCCACCGACGACAGCATCGACCGCAGCGGCGCCTCGAGCCCCTGCGCGCCCGACCGGACGGCGAGGGTGAGCCATGCAGACCGGAGCTCGGCGTTCGGCGACTCGGGGTCGATGCCGAGGTGATCGGCGACGGCGAACGCGTCGACCTCCGCCGGCAGGTGGGAGAGGTAGACGAGCTTCTCGGTGGCCGACCACGCGCGCCCGTCGGGGATCTCGCCCTGCCGCGCGGCCTCCTCCAGCGTGTCGAGCCGCTCGGACCGGTACGCGGGCGCGTCGTCCGGGAGGCCGGGCTGCTGGAGCCACGGCGTCAGGTCGACGGGGGCGGCCTCGGGCAGCGTGTGCCTGAGGAAGGCCACGAACGTGTCGGTGTCGATGGACTGGAAGCGGAAGTGCGCGATGTAGTCCTGCACGAACCGGTCGAAGCGGGCCCGACCCACCGCACGCTCGAGCGCGACGAGCAGCAGGAAGCCCTTCTCGTACGGGACCTGCGAGAACTCGTGGTCGGGATCGAGCCCGGCCTGGGCGTACGTGAGCGCGGTGCTCGCACCTTCGGCCTCGCGGTCGGCGAGCGTCTGGTCGAGCGTCATGCGGCCGAGCACCGCTTGCTGGGCGGCCTCTTCGGAGCCGTAGAGGCGCTCGAGGATCCGGCGCTCCGCCCAGACGGTCCAGCCCTCGTTCAGCCAGAAGTCCTCGTTCGTCGCGTTCGTGACGAGGTTCCCGGTCCAGCTGTGCGCGAGCTCGTGGGCCAGCACGCCCACCAGGGACCGGTCGCCGGCGAGCAGGGTGGGCGTCAGGAACGTCATGCGGGGGTTCTCCATCCCGCCGAGCGGGAAGGAGGGCGGCAGCACGATGAAGTCGTAGCGGTCCCACGGGTAGGGCCCGAACAGCTCCTCGGCCGATGCGAGCATGCGCTCGACGTCCGCGAACTCCCAGGCCGCGGACTCCACGACACCGGGCTCGGCGAACACCCGGCAGCGCGGGCCGAGGTCGCGCGACGCGAGGTCTCCGGCGGCGAGCGCCAGCAGGTAGGGCGGGATGGGCTGGGGCATCGCGAAGCGGAAGGCGCGCGAGCCGTCGGCGCCGGGCTCGATGGTGCCGGGGGCCGCGGACATCACGACGCTGGCGAACCCGGGCACGGTGATGCGCGCGGTGTAGGTGATGCGGGCCCGCGGGGTGTCCTGCAGGGGCACCAGCGAGCGCGCGTGGATCGCCTGGCACTGGGACAGCACGAAGGGGTGCACGCCGCCGTCGGTCTGTGCGGGCGACAGCCACATGAGGCCCGTGGCTGCGGGGGAGGTGCGGTACCGGATCGCGATGCGGTCGGTGGGCACGGGGAGCTCGAGCCGCAGGCGCTCTCCGAGCACGGGGTCGGTGGCGCCCACCTCGAACGGCACCGACCGGCCGTCGGCGTCGGACACGGCTTCGATGGCCAGGCTGCGCGAGTCGAGGTCGACCGCGCCGGCCACCGGCTCCGCGAACACGAGCGTGGCCGTGCCGTGCAGCACGCGCTGGGCGAAGTCGACGACGAGGTCGAGGTCGAGCTCGAGCGTACGGGCCTGGTCGAGGTCTGCGTGGCTGTGCGGGTCGGCGCGCATGGAGGACCTCCGTCGGACGGCGCTCCTATGCGGTCGGGAGCACGCTTGCGACCCTCAGGGCGGTGACACGGGATCCAGCCGCGCGAGCAGGGCCTCGAGCAGCGCTGGATCCCCGGTGATCGCGAGCCCGGGGACCTCGCGGATCCCCCGTGCCAGCAGGGCTCCCAGCGCCTGAGGCGGCCCCGAGACCCGGAGATCCGGGCTCGCGGGCATCCCGTCGCGCACGACCAGATGCTCGGGCGTGATCCCGAGGGTGTACGGCGCTTCGGCCTCGCCCTCCACGACGATCGCGACGGTGCCCTCGATCCCGCCGCGGTACCGCCGCTGGAGCGAGACGAGCATCCACCGCGCGCGCATCGCGTAGCCGTCGACCGTGGACAGGTGGCGCGCGCCGAACGCACCGAGCGCGAGCACGACGGGCTCGAGCCGCCGACCCTCCTCCGTGAGCTGCCACACCTTGCGGGACGCGGGCGCGGGAAGCGTGACGGACTCGACCAGCCCGGCCTCGGCGAGCTGCTTGAGGCGCTCGGACAGGACGTTCGGCGTGAGCCCGGGGAGCGCGAGATCCGCGAAGCGCCGCGGACCCGGCAGCAGGTCGCGGACGATCAGGAGGGCCCAGCGCTGCCCCACGAGATCGAGGGCTCGAGCGACACCGCAATATTGTTTGTAGGAGCGCATGCTTTGTTTTTGGATAGTAACATGGAGGTGGAGGTCGAGACATGGTTCATCCATCCGGCGCCGGGCTCGCGCTGTTCCTCGCGGTGGTGGGCTTCTGCCTCGTGTGCTGGGTCGCGGCGGTCGTCGCGACGGCCCCCTCCACGGATCGTGTGCGCCAGGGGGCCGTGGCTGCGGGGGTCTCCGTGGCCTGGGTCGCGATCACGTCGATCCCCACGGGCGCGGGGCTGATCACGCCCGAGAACGCCCTGCCGGGCGCGCCCCTCCTGATGGGCACGATGTTCCTGGTGTCGGTCGGGGTGGTGGGGTCTCCGCTCGGTCGGCGGATCGCGCACGGGCTCCCGCTGTGGGCGCTCGTGGGCGTGCAGGGCATGCGCTTCCCGCTCGAGCTCGTCCTGCACCGGTGGGCCGAAGAGGGCGTGGCGCCCCCCCAGATGACGTGGACGGGCCAGAACGTCGACATCGTCGCGGGCCTGGTGTGCCTCGCGCTCGCCCCCTTCGCCGACCGCTCCAGGGCGGCGGCCTGGGCGAGCCAGGTCGTGGGCATCGCGTTGCTGGCGAACGTGCTGCGGGTGGTCGTGCTGTCGCTGCCGACGCCGCTGCGGAGCTTCGAGGTCCCGCTGATGCTGCCGTTCAGCCTGCCCGCGGTCTGGATCGCCACGGTGTGTGTGGCGACGGCCGTGATGGCGCACGGGCTCGTGCTCCGCCGGCTCCTGGGGGCTGCGGATCCGACGACGGCTGGCTGAGTTCGGAGGGTTCACGGGCCGATCCCGGGGATCGGGCATAGGAGGGGAGACCGCTGGAGAACCCTGGATGGACCACAAGGACGTGGATGTGGTGGTCATCGGCTCGGGCGCCGGTGGGATGGCGGCCGCCGTCGCGCTCGCGCAGGCCGGGAAGCGCGTGCTCGTGCTCGAGCAGCACTACCTGCCCGGTGGCTGGTGCCACAGCTTCGAGCTGGGCGGCCACCACTTCAGCCCCGGGGTGCACTACATCGGCGGGCTCGAGCCAGGGGGCCGCCTGCGTGAGGTGTACGAGGGGCTCGGGGTCGATCTGGTGTTCCACGAGCTCGAGCCCGATGGATTCGAGCACCTGCGGGTGGGAGAGGAGCGGTTCGACATCCCGCGCGGCCACGACGAGACGATCGCGCGCTACCAGGAGCGATTCCCCCACGAGCGCGAGGGGATCGAGCTGTACTTCCGCTACATGGGGCGGGCCGCCGCCGAGCTCGAGGCCGTGACGGAGCGGGTGGGCCTGCTGGACCACCTGCTCCTGCCGTGGCGCACGAGGAACATGGTTCGCTGGGGCATGCAGCTCCTGAAGCCGTACATGGATCGCTTCATCGACGATCCGCTGCTCAAGGCCTTCCTGTCGATGCAGGCGGGCGACTACGCCATCGCGCCGTCGAGCGCGCCGATGGTCCTGCACGCCGCCATCCACGCGCACTACATGCGCGGCGCGTTCTACCCGCGTGGGGGCGGGCGCTCCCTCCCGAAGGCCTTCATCCGCGCCCTGCGCGCACACGGCGGGGAGATCGAGGTGCGCGCGAGGGTGTCCCGCATCCTGCTCGAGGGGCGCACGGTGAAGGGCGTCGAGCTCGCGGACGGCACGCAGATCTCGGCGCCCGTCGTGATCTCCAACGCCGACCCCGAGGTCACGTACGGCACCTTGATCGGGCGTGAGCACCTCCCGTCCAGCCTGACGAGGAAGCTCGCGCGCACCCAGTGGTCCACGTCGTGCCTGTCGCTGTTCCTGGCGGCCGACCTCGGCGAGCACCCCGAGGGCCTCGACTCCGGGAACTACTGGTACACCGAGCACGCCGACGTCGACGCGCTGTACCGCACGTCCCGCGATCTGGCCGCGCTGGAGGGGCTCGATCACGTGCCGGGCGCCTTCGTCACGGTGCCGAGCCTCAAGGATCGCACGTCGCAGCGCGGCTCGATCCACACGGTCGAGTCGTTCGTGTTCGTGCCATGGGAGCTGACGGCCCGCTGGAAGGACACCGACCCGGAGAACCGTCCGGCGGACTACCTCGACTTCAAGGAGCGCACGCTCGACAAGATGGTGGCCGTGGCCGACAAGGTCATCCCGGGGCTCGCCGACCGGCTCGTGTTCCGGGATCTCGGCACGCCCCTCACGAACCGGCACTACATCGGTGGGCACGCGGGCAACATGTACGGCGCCGACCACATCCGCAGCCAGATCGGGCCGTTCGCGTTCTCGTCGCAGAGCCCGTTCCCCGGGCTCTACCTGTGTGGGGCCTCCACGCTCTCGCACGGGGTGTCGGGGGCGACGCTGTCGGGCCTGCAGGCGGCCGCGCAGGTGCTGGGGGTGCGCTCCGACACCCTGCTCACGGGCCGCGGCACGGTCACCACGATGCTCGCGAGCGAGGTGCCCCCGAACCTCAGGTCCAGCCGAGCCGTCGGCGAGCGAGCACGAGCAGCGGAAGCGCCCACGCACCGAGGGTGAGCGGGCTCGTGCGGCAGCCGCAGGCCGCAGTCTCCGCTGTCGCTCGCTCCACCGAGGGAGAGCCGGCCACGGCATCGGGGATGTACACCCCCTCGTACTCGGAGCGGTGGTCGACGAGGATCTCGCCCGTCGACAGGTCCTCGATCACCATGGCGCTGTCGTCGCCGAGCGCCGCGAGCCACGAGTAGAGGTCTTCGCCCTGCTCGGCCAGCTCGGCTTCGCTCGGCGCCAGGAACTCGAACTCGTCGACCGTCACCCGCTGCGCAGCTTCGAGTGAGGTCTGCCCGTCGGTGCAGGCCCGCACCACCCTGAGGAAGTGCCACGAGCTCACCGGGTCGAGCTCGCGGAACCCGAACCGCGGGTCGAGCGTCATCTCCGAGGCCGACATCGTGGAGCGGAGGCGGGTGAGCATCGGTGCGCGGTCGAGCAGGAGGGCCGCCTCGCGAGCGGGCACGAGCCAGTGGTCGACGAGCGCCGCCGTGGTCGACACGGCATCGAACGGGATCGCCTCGAGGACCAGCGGCAGGCACTGCGGGCAGGTGAAGAACCCGTTCGCGTCCACGCCCTCCGGGACCTCGACCACTGCCAACAGGTCGCCCGTGTTCACGCGGTTCCACAGCGGGTCGGCCGAGAGGCGTGCGAGCCAGGTGTCGAGATCGGGGGCGTCCTCGAGCCACGCGATGGACGCGGGGCCGGGGAGGTCCAGTGGGACCGTTCGGGCGGCGGACACGGTCTCGAAGGCCTGCCCACCCGCTTCGTCGGCGGCACGGCCGACGATCTCGAGGTCGTCGGTCTGAAGGCGCCAGTCGGACTTGAACGGGTTGCGGCGAACATGGAGGTAGTTCTCTGGGATCGCGCGCGTCTCTCCGAGCAGGTACACATCGATCGGCATGTCGTCGCCCACCGCGAGTGCCGTGAGCTGGATGGGGATGCTGGGGGTCGTGCCCTCGAAGCGCATCGCGAAGGGCTCGAGGTCGCCGGCGTCACGGTCCTTCTGGAGCCTGAGGGCGACGAAGTGCGTGGTGGCGCCCAGGTACGGCGCGAGGGCGGCGTCCACGGCATCGGGGATGGCGAACCCGTTGTCCTGCAGCCAGGCCACCAGGTCGCCCGCGTCAGTCGCCGTGAGGGTGACGGTCTCGTAGGGGCCCAGGTTCTGCCGGGCCACCACGGTGACCGTCGGGGCGGGCGCGTCTGCGTCTGCGTCTGCGTCCGCGTCTGCGTCTGCGTCTGCGTCGGTGTCGGCGTCGCTCTCGTTCCCGAACGCCGGGGACTGGCCCGGGCAGCCGACGATCGAGACCAGGGGGGTCCACCGCGGTCGCGTCTGGTCGGCCACGTGGTCGAACAGGGCCTGCGACGACCGCAGCAGGGAAGGCTCCGACGGGACCGGCAGCACCCACGCGAACTCCGCTGCGGGGCCCTCGAACGAGACCTGGACGTGCATGGTCGTCTCGTTCGAGGCCTCGTCGACGGCGAACACGACGACCTCGCCGGTCTGTTCGACCGGGACCGGGAACTCGTTCGTGGGAGGACCCGGCGGCGTGGAATCACAGAAGAAGCCGCCGCAAGCGAGGGCGATGGACGTGAGGGACGAGACGAGCATGGAGACCTCCTGTCCCGATGTCGCCTGGATGCGGTCGACCCACAATGCGGACTCGTCCAGATTCATGGTCCGAAAGTGCGCATCGATGAGCAAATCCGCAATAGGGAATCCACAGAGACGTGGGAATCGCGGAATGGCGGATCCGCGCACTGTGGCGGCACTGTAGGCTGGAAGTGCGCTCGAGCGCGCAGTTCTGCTCGATGGCGGGCCTCCGCGGGCCGGGTAGGGTGGGTCCATCGGAGGCGACATGGCGCGTCGCGTGGCTTGGTGGATGGGGATGGTGGTGCTCTCGGGCTGCTTCGGAGGCGGTCCCCCGTGCCTCGGCCAGGAAGGCGAGGAGTTCCGCTGCGGCGAGTCCGACGTCGACACGGACACGGACACGGACACCGACGCGGATGCCGACACGGACGCCGACGCCGACACGGACTCCGATGCGGACGCGGACACCGACGCCGACTCGGACACGGATGCCGACTCGGACCCGAATCCAGATACCGACACGGACGCGGACACGGACACGGAAGGGGACACGGACACGGACACGGACACCGACACCGGCGCTCCGGACACGGCGGCGCCGTAGCGCCTTCCGGGATCTCGCTACCGCTTCAGTCCACGTCGAGCGCGAACAGCTGCACGTTCGCGACCACCACCCGCTCGCCGACCGTGGCATCCGACACGATGCTCCGCAGTGCCCGGAAGTACGCCAGATGCAGCTCGCGGATCTTCTCGAAGTCCTCGTCGGAGCACGCGAACACGTTGTACGAGAACTGGCCCGGGTTCCCGTCGACCACCCGCTCCGCCGCCACCTGCGCCCAGTGGGCCTTCAGCTGCCGCCCGATCTCCGGACGGCGCTTGGTGTCGACCGCCACGACCTCCTGGCGGTAGTGCGTGCCGGTCCAGGCGAGCTGGCCGGTGTCGCGCAGGAACTTCAGGCAGGTCTCCTCGACCTCGAGCGGGATGCGAAGCCGCTCCGCGATCCAGCCCGGCGTGTGGCGTCGCAGGTCGAGGTAGTCCTGCAGCTCGAGCACCCTGAGGATCGCCTGGGTCCACGGGTGCCGCTGCGCTCCCTCGCGCCTCGCTTCCATCGCGCGCCACAGCGGCTCGATGGTGTACGGCATCTCCTCGGGCGGCACGAACGCGGTGACGAAGTCGATCAGCCGCACGGAGGTGGCCTGCACGAGGTGCAGGAAGTCGGGAAGCCGCGGCTGGGTGCGCCCGCCCATCCAGCGCCCGATGGCATGGCGGTTCAGGCCCGTGGCGTCGGCGAGGTCGGTGATCGACCGCTTCCCGCGGAGCGAAGCCAGCAGCAGCGCGACGCCTTCGGGGGTGTCGGGCGGGGTGGTGTCCATCCAGGCGGGCCGGCGGCCGAAGAAGGCCTCGAGCCCCCCTTCGAGGTCGCGCCCGGACCGACGGATCGCGCGCAGCGCTTCGCTCGCGGACGGATAGCGGCGCCCGGACTCCCAGGGGTACGCCACGTTCGACCCGTACCCGAGCCTCCGCGACCACGCGACCTGGGACCGCGGACCCCGCAGGGCCCGCAACAGCTCCCGTGCGACCTCGTCGAATTCGATCCGCATGGGCCGGTGTAGCGCGAGGATGCCGCGACCCGCAAGGCCCAGGCGGTGCGCCGATGCGCGACCGCCTGTATGCTTCCCGACCCGGGGGATGCATGCCGCTGCTCGTCGTCAGTCGATCCGTTTCTCATCCGTGGGCGCCCACTGCCGCGGTGTCCGCCACCCTCGCGGTGTCGGCGGGAGACCTCGGCAG
The DNA here is from genome assembly GCA_041389565.1 of Myxococcota bacterium. Classification (GTDB taxonomy): domain Bacteria; phylum Myxococcota_A; class UBA796; order UBA796; genus JACKEQ01. The sequence goes on along the minus strand of JAWKRP010000037.1, from coordinate 58,126 downwards.
CGCGGCGGTGCTGAAGAAGCTCGGCAAGCCCGAGCGGGTCGCGGTGGCGATCAGTGACGAGCTCGTCGCAGACGGGTGGTTCGGCTCGCGCGCATGGGAGACGCTCCTGTCGCGCCGGGCGGCCGGCGAGGTCGAGCTGCTGGCGGTGCAGGTGGGCCTGGCGCCCTGTGCGCTCGTGCCCGACGACGTTCCGCTCGTGCAGGAGGCCCACGCGGAGCGGTCCATCGGCGCGTGGTCTGCGATGGGTCCGCGCCCGCGGGCCGCGCGGTACGAGCCCGGGCAGGATGCCGCGGAGCGGGAGCGCATCGCCGCACGCCTCACGATGGGCGACGCGAGCGTGGAGGTGCCGCAGGGCCTGGAGCCGGGAGCGTACGTCGACGGCCGGTTCCGGGTGCTCGGTGCGCTCGGCTCCGATGCCGCGTTCGCCTACTGGTCGGCCGAAGACCGCGCAGCGGGTCGTGCGGCGGTGCTGGCCGCGCTCCATCCCCATGTGCGCGGGTCCGCGCCGGAGCTGCTCGCGGCCTGCGCGGGGTGGTCGAAGCTCGAGCATCCCGGCGTCGCGGAGCTGCTGGCGTCCGGCACCCTGCCCGACGGGCGTGCCTGGTACGCCCGCGAGCAGGTGAGCGAGCACGATCTGATGGCGGTGCTCGAAGGCGCGTCGGTCGACCGGCTCCTGCTGGCGCTGCTCGACGTGACGGAGGGCCTGGCGTTCGCGCACGAGAGCGGGGTCGTGCACGGGGGGCTGGAGCCCGAGCGCGTGCTCGTGCGTGCCGATGGGTCCGCTGCCGTGGGCGGTTTCGGGCTCGCGAAGCTCGAAGCGGTCGCTCCCGCCGTGCTGTTCGCGGCCCCCGAGAGCCTGGAGCCCGGCGCGAAGCTCCAGATCACACACGACGTGTACGGGCTCGGCATGCTGGCGTTGCTGGCGTTCCACGGCGCGCCGCTGCCGTACTGGGTGCTCCGGGATGCCCAGCGCCTGCTCACCCAGCTCGCGCTGCCCGAGCCTCTGGGGTCGGTCGTGGCGGCGTGCGTGAGCTGGGATCCGTCGATGCGCCCCACCTCCGTGGGCACGGTGCGGGAAGCCCTGCTCGCCGACACGGCGCGGCTACGCTCGCTCGTGCGGCAGGCGCTCGACGACGGTCGTGACACGCGGGCGGAAGACCTGCTCGACCTGCTCGAGAAGCGCCCGGATGCGGGCCCCGAGACCGAAGCGCTGCGCGTGCGTCTGGCGCGGACGCGCGCTTCCCAGGGGGATCCGCGAGCCGCGGTGGTCGCGCTCACCGAGCTGGCGAGCTCGGCGTCGGATGCCGCGTCGCTGTGGCTCGAGATCGCGCAGATCCAGCAGGCGAACGGCATGGAGGGCGTGGTCGACTCGTGGGAGCGCGCGCTCGAGACGCACGGAACCCGGGCCGAGGCCGTGGCCGCCCTGCGCGGGCTCGCGAGCCTCGACGGGGATCGCTTCCTGCGCTGGGGGCGTGCGCTGGCCCTGTACGCCGACGCCGACGAGCGCGGTCCGCTGGCGTGGCGCCTCGGTCGCGCGTTCCACGAGGCCGGGTCGGACTCCAGCGCGCTGCTCTGGCTCGATCGCGCGGCCGACGAAGGGGTCGACGATCCCGAGCTGTTCGCGCTGCGCGAGAAGCTCCGCACGGCACGGGGCGACTGGGGCGACGTGGTCGAGCTGATGAAGCGCCAGGCGGTCGCGGGCCCCGGTCCTTCGATCGAGCTGCTCGAGCGGGCCGCCCGGCTCGCACGGCGCGCGACGCCCGACATCGACGCCGTGGCCGAGCTGTACGCGAAGCTGGTCGAGCTCGACCCCGAGCACGCCGAGGCCCGTCGCCACCTGGCCCGCCACGCGCTCCGCTCCCAGGACGTGCCCGGCGCGCTGGCGCACTTCGCTGTGCTGTGCGGGACGTCCCGGGCCACGGCGGCCGATCACGCCGCACGAGCCCGTCTCGCCATCGAGCTCGGCGACCTCGACACCGCGAGCGCGTCCGCCACCGAAGCGCTGGCGCTGGAGCCCCACCACGTGCCCGCCCTGCGCGTGGCCCGTCGCGCATCGCAGGAGCTCGGGGCCTTCGAGGCCGCGGTCGGTCACCAGCGCCGGTTCGTCGAGGTGAACGCGTCGACGGAGGGGAGCGCGCACGCCGACCGCCTCGTACACCTCGGTCACCTGCTGCGCTTCGCGGGCCACACCGACGAGGCCGTCGAGGCGTACGACGAGGCCATCGCGTACACGCCGCTGCACCTCGAGGCCTGGTGGGGCCTGTACGTCATCGAGCGCGCGCAGCTGGGCGCTTCGGCGGGTCCGCCCGCTCCGCTGCGCTTCGGTCCGCACGAGGGCCTGGCCCGGCTGCTCGCGGAGCTCGTCGAACCGGGCGGGGCGCGGAAGGCCCTGTCCACCGACCGCTTCGGCGCGGCGCTCGCGGAGCGCGCCGACTGGGAGCGCCCGTCCTCGTGGGCGGCTGCGGTGGTCGACGTGCTGTCGTACCGGTCGGCCATCGGCCCGCAGCTCTTCGACCGGCTGCTCGACGCGTTCCCCGAGCGCGTGCCGCACATCGCCGTCGTGCGGAACCTGTGGTCGGGCGGCGCGCACCACACTGCGTCGTTCCCCATCGCGAGCGCGAGCAGTTGGAGCGACGACGGGCCCGACTTCGACCCCGAGCTCCAGCGCGAGCTCGTGTTCTGCCGGTCGTGGCCGTCCGAGGCCGAGTGGGCCGAAGATGCGTTCCTGACGCCGCTGTTCGCCCGCGAGACGCCCCTCGTGGAGCTCGACGATCTCGACGTCGACGAAGACGAGGACCTCCTGCTCGAAGCCCCCGAGATCCCCATGCTGGTGGTGGGCTCGGGGCTCGGCGTCACACGCCACGAGATCGAGGCGTCCCGGGTGATCACGCCCGCGCTCGCGCCCGGTCTCCCGGGCGATCTGCTCGCGTCCAAGCACGGCGACCGCATCTACCTGTCCGTGGAGCGCGGGGTGCTCGAGCGGGAGGGCGTGCGGGCCGCGGAGTTCCGCATGCGGGGCGGCGATCGGCTCGACTGGGACGGCGTGCCCATCACGTTCCTGCGCGTGCAGGACCGCCAGGCGTTCACCCAGCCCGACCCCTCCGAGATCGACCACGCCGACGAGGAGACCGAGCACACCGGTGAGTCGGAGTCGATGTCCGACTCCATCGAAGCCCTGTTCGCGCCCATGTCCGCGCCGCTGCCCGGTCGTCCGGTCGACGAGCTCGATGCAGCGGGCGCCGCGCTCCTGTGGGAGGACGGCGACGAGCAGGTGGGCATCAGCCTCGAGCGTCCCGAGGTGTTCGTGATCGAGCTGCCCGACGGCCGCATCGCGTTCTCGGGCGAAGAGCAGGAAGACACGCTGGCCGCCATCCTCCAGCGCGCCGGGATGCACTACATCGAGCAGGACCTCTCGAACGCCTCGGGGTTCGTGGGCCGTCTGTCGGCGCGGCAGCTGTACTCCGACGAGGTCGTGATGTTCGGCAGCCGCGCGTTCCAGTACCGCGCAGCGCGGGCTCCGACGGGCACCCCTCTCGAGATGCCACGGCCGTCGCTCGGTCCGCTGCGGCCCACCCTGATCCTGCAGGACGGGAGTCTCGTCGGGCGTCCCGTCCCCGTGGCGTCGGAGAGCTTCCGCATCGGGCGCGGCGGGTCGTGCGAGCTCCAGATCCGTACCGACGGGCTGCTGTCGCGCGTGCACTGCGTGATCCGCGAGATCGACGGCCAGTTCGTGCTCGAAGACGCGGGGAGCTCGAACGGCACGCGGCTGAACGGCAAGCCGGTCGACGGTCCGCTGCAGCTCGACGACGGCGACATGATCGAGATCGGGCACACCTCGCTCCAGTTCACGCGCACGCCGCCGCTGCGTCCGCTCATCCCCACGTCCGCGCTCGAAGACGACGCGCTGCCCGAAGACTCCGAGATGCCCGCGGGCTCGGGGGAGGGAACGACCCTCGTGGTCGACCCCGCCGAGGTCGACTTCGCGATCCGCGCCGCGTCGGCCGAGTGGACCGAAGGGGAGTGCCTGGAGAAGGTGCGGGTCGCGAACCGCGCGTTCCGCGTGCTGTTCAATGCGCTCGACGCCGAGCTGGGCCCCGGGAGCGGGCAGGCCACGCTCCAGCTGCTGGTGTCGGCGAACCCCCGTGAGCACGCGGGCCTGTTGAAGGGTCTCGAGCTCGACGAGGCCGCGCTGCCGGGCCCGTTCTTCGTCACCGCCATGCAGGCCCGCGCGGAGCCGGAGCGCCGGCGCCTGCTGAACAAGGTGTTGCTGGACCTGATCGACCGCGCCACCGACCGCGTGTGCGAGCAGCTGCCGGAGTCGCGCGTCGACGCCGTCCTGTCGCGCATGGCGGCCATCGGCCACCGCCGCCAGCTGCGGGCCTAGGCACGCCATGTCCGACGACACCGAGGGCCTGTTCGACGTTCGACCCAACGAGGTCGGCGAGCAGCGCTACGCGGTGTTCGGGCTCATCGGCGCGGGTGCGGTCGCGGAGGTCTTCCACGGAGAAGACCGCCAGACGGGGGCCGAGGTCGCCGTGAAGATCATGCGGGTGCCGATGGGCGCCCGCTCCCAGATCGGCACCCGGTTCCTCGCGGAGGCGAAGGTGCTCGCGGCGATCCCGCACCCGCACCTGCCCCGGGTCCACAAGGCGGGGCGCGAGGGCAACTTCTACTGGTTCGTGATGGACCTCGCGGAGGGCGGCTCCGTCGCGCAGCGGGTGCACGCCGAGGGCACGATCCCCACGATGCAGGCGCTCCGGATCGCGTTCGAGATCACGTCGGCGCTGCACGCGGTGCACGCGAAGGGCCTGATCCACCGCGACGTGAAGCCCGAGAACGTGCTGCTGGACGCCGCGGGCCACGCGCTGCTCGCCGACTTCGGCATCGCGAGGCACCCGGAGGGCACGGTGCCCGTGAAGACGCTGCCCGGCCAGCTCATGGGCACGCGGGGCTATCGGGCGCCGGAGCAGGAAGACGATGCACACACGGTGGGCCCGGAGTCCGACCTGTACGGGGTCACCGCCACGCTGTACCACATGCTCACCGGCAAGAAGCCGCGCCGGCTGTGGGAGGATCCCGAGGGCCTCGACGCGCTCGAGCCCCACGCGGCCGCGCTCATCCGGCGGGGAGCTTCGGCCGTCCCGGTCGACCGCTACCCGACTGCCGAGGCGATGGCGCGGGCGATCGCGCGCACGGCTGACGCGGTCGCGGGATCCACGTCGCTCGAGCCCGAGTGGATGGGCGAGCTGTACCGGGCCTCCGGAACGCCCGAGAAGACGGGGTTCCTCGGGTGGGTGCGCGGCTGGTTCAGTCGCCCCAGGAAGCCGTGACGCGCGGTGCCGGCGGGCGCGACACGAAGCCCTCGCCGTCTTCGGCGGGGTCGAGGATCAGCGAGAAGCTGGCCTTCTTGATGGTGATCACGCCGTCGTCGTCGACCGCGAACTTGTGCTCCGACCACCGCTGGTAGTGGCGCTTCGCGAGCCACCGCACCTCGTCGCGGCAGTCCTGCGCGGGCGTGCGGGCCTCCATGTCGAAGATGCAGTCGCCCTTCAGGGGGTCGGACTCGGACGGCGCGAGGTGCACGACGCCGAACGGGAGCCCCGTGGAGTCGGAGAAGACGAGCTTGTGGGACGGGAGCGTGGTCATGCGGGCGTCTATCCCGACCGGGGTCGGCGGGCTTGTGCGGGCGCGTGTCCGAAGGTCGAGGGGTGGACAGAGTCTCGATCCACGAGATAGAGTCAAACAGACCTCAAGTAGGAGAGGGTCGCGATGATCCGCGTCCACAGCCGGCACACGCCGGTCGACAAGCTGCAGAAGAAGTACCCGGGCTTCGCGATCGTCGACGTCACGTCCCGCGCCGACGCGCCGTGGGTGCGGTTCAGCCCGTTCTTCCCGCACGGCGGCATCCCCGTGCCGGGCCAGCCCGGTCGGGTGGGCGCGAGCGTCGAAGGGATCTGGCAGGGCCTGAAGGTGTTCGAGTCCACCGGGGTCGACGACGCGGTGATGGAGAACACCACGATGAAGGGCCTGAAGCGCAGCGTGCGTCGGTTCGGCCCGTGCCTCGGCCATCGGTTCGGGGAGGGGCTGCTCGACTACCGCGAGTCGCGCTGGCAGATCTTCCTGCCCCTCTACCGCCACGTCCTCGAGACCCACCTGTCCGAGCCGGTCGAGCGTTTGCGAGCGCTGGTACGGGACGGGGACGTGGTGCTGCTCGACTACATGACGAACGGCGACGTCGACGACCTGTCGAAGCCGTTGTCCCACGCGGCCCTGGTGGCGTGCTGGGTCGAGGGCCGGTGGCCCGTGCGCGCCTGATCTCCGCCGGATCTACCGGGCGCGTCGGACCGCGAGCGGGAGCAGGCCGAGCAGCAGAACGGCCGTCGGGAGCGCGCCCGTCGAGGCACACCCGCACACCGGGCCCGCCGTGACGCAGCGATCCGCGATCTCGCACGTGGTCCCGCCCGTGCAGTCGTCCTGGGTCTGGCACGTGCCCCTGGCCTCGCGGTGCAGGTACGTGCATGGGTTCTCGGGGTCTTGCATGCCCCCGCACTCGCGGGTCTCTTCGAGCACACACAGGCCGGCGGGCTCGCAGGTGCCGCCCTCCTCGCAGGTGCCGTCGCACGTGGAGGGCACACAGTACGGGCCCCCGTGGCTCGAGGTTCCGGAGGCGCCGGGCGGGCAGTCGTCGGGGGGCGGCCCGACCACGTCGGCGAGCGCGAGCGACAGGAGCGCGATCATCGGGGATCCTCGGTGACACGACGGCGGAACGCCAGGGGCAGCAGGCTGAAGGCCAGGACGAACGCGGGCATCACGCCACTGGTGGTGCAGCCGCACAGGGAGGAGGCGGGCTCGGGAGCAGGCTCCGGCGGAGGAGGCGGGGGCCGCACACATCGGTCCTCGACCACACAGGTGGCTTCCCCGCTGCAGTCGTCCTGGGTCTCGCAGGCCGAGTCGGCCATGCGGTGGGACCGCGGCTCCGAGTCGCGGCCGCCATCGTCGCGCATCACCTCCTCGACACACAGGCCCGTCGGGCGGCACTCGAGGCCCTCGGCACACCCGTCTCCGCAGCCCTGTGCGACGCAGTAGCTGCCGGCGTGATCGGAGCGTCCGCCCGCGCCGGGCGGGCAGGGATGCGGCGGGTGGACGACGTCCGCGAGCGCCAGGGAACCGAGGATGAGCGAGATCACCGTGCCTCCGGGGGGACGCTACCACCTTCGCAGCGGGCGCGATGCGAGGCGCGGAGCTGGGTCGGCACGGGGTCGTCGGACGTAGTGAGCCACTCCATCAGGTCCGAGAGGGTGGGCGACTCGCCGAGGGCGCGCCGGGCGGGACCCGAGGGATCGGACACCCCCAGGAGCCCGTGCTGGCGGAGCTCCGCGGCCCATGCGTTCGCTTCCTCGACGCGCAGGCGGTCTTCGCAGCCCGGACCGGACGCGGGCGCGCGGTGGTGCTCGAGGTGCACGATGCGGGCGGCGAGCAGGCGGTCGTCGGTGGCGGAGTCGAGCAGGAACCGGCCCCGGGTGTCGCGCAGGCCGCGGTCCGGCACGTCACCCCAGCACAGGGTCGCGGAGATCGGACGCTGGAGCAGGGCCTCCAGGTGTGCCGTGCGGGGCGCGTCGTGCGTCCAGCCCGTGGGGCACGGGTCGTTCGCGCACGCGAGGGCGAGCAGCACCATCAGTCTTCGATGTCCACGCCGTCGGGTCCGCGGTCGCCGGGAGGCAGGGACAGGCGGTCGATGGCGGCCTCTGGGCCCATCACGACGAGGCGGTCGCCTTCCTGCAGGCGGAGGTCGGCCTGGGCGGCCATGCGGTGGTGGCGGTGGGCCTGGGCATCCCAGACGTCCACCGCGATGACGGTGACCCCGAACCTCGACGGCATCTCGAGCTCACGCAGCGTGTGCCCGGCGAGCTCGGCGTCCACGGCGACCGGGCCCATGCGCTGGCCTTCGGGGAGCTCGAGGAAGTCGACACGCCGCTCGAGGTCGGCGCCGGACTCGATGCGCGCGAGCAGGGTCTCCTTGCGGAGCACCTCGCGGTGGAACGCGGCGACGACGTCGCGCTCGGTGAGCACGCCCACGAGCACCCCGGCGGCGTCGACCACGGGCAGCTCCTCGAGGTCGTGGCGGAAGAACGACGGCATGGCTTCGGCGAGCGGCAGATCGGGCGACAGGCTGGGGATGTCGCGGCGCTCGACGTCGTCGACGGACAGCTCGTCGTGGGGCTGGCCGAGCAGGCCCTTCACGTCCTGGATGTCGATCAGCCCGTGGTACCGGCCCTCTTCGTCGACCACGAACACGTCGCGCAGGCGCCGCTCGAGGAACTTGTGCGCCAGCCGCGCGAACGGCGCGTGCACGGGCAGCGCCACGACCTCGCGCCGCATCACGTCGGCGACGCGGAGCTCGTACATCACGAGCTGCTCGCGGTTTCGCGTGACATCGATGCCGCGCCGGGCGAGCTGCCCGACGTACAGCGAGATGGGCTCGCCGACGCTGTACACGACCCCCGACACGGCGAGCGTGAGGAGCACCGGCAGCACGACCTGGTAGTTCCCCGTCATCTCGAACAGCATCAGCGCCATGGTGATGGGGGACTTCGTGAGCGCGGCGACGACCGCGCCCATGCCGACCATGCCGTACGCACCGGCGGGCGCGATGGAGCCGGGCATCACGGTCTGGGCGACGGTGCCGAACAGCGTGCCGGTGATGGCGCCGATGAACAGGGTGGGCGCGAACACCCCGACGCCCGACCGCCCGGCGACCGAGAGCGCGGTGGTCGCCACCTTCGCGACCAGGACGAGCGCCAGCAGCCACAGTGGCGCGTTCCAGCCCTCCAGCAGCTCCTCCACGAAGGCGTATCCGTTGCCCATCACCGCGGGCATCCCGAGCGCGCCGAGGGCTCCGGCGGCCAGGCCGGGAGCGACGGGACGGAGCGGGGGCGGCACCGGGATGCGGTCCCAGGCGTCGCCCGCGCGGAGGTAGACCTCCTTCAGCGCGATGGCTACGCCGCCGCAGAGGACCCCGAGCAGCGGATAGATCAGGAGCTCGACGGGGCTCACGAGGTCGAACGGGGGCAGGTTCAGCGCGAGCCGCTCGCCGAGCAGGGCCTGGCCCACGACCGTGGCGGTGACCGTCGCCGCGACGATCGGCGCGAATCCCTCGAGCGCGAAGCTCCCGAGCAGCACCTCCATCGCGAAGAACGCACCCCCGATGGGCGTGTTGAAGCTCGCGGCGATCCCCGCCGCCGCCCCGGCCGCGACGAGCACCCGGATGCGCGATGGTGCGATGTCCAGCCGACGGCACGCCGTGCTCGCCAGCGACGACGCGAGCTGGACGATGGGCCCCTCCCGACCGCCGGAGTGGCCGCTCCCGAGCGCGATGGCGGCGGCTGCGGCGGACGCCACACCGTCCCTCGCGGAGACGCGCCCCCCGTCGATGCCCACGGCCGCGACCACGTCGGCGATGCCGCGCGGGCGGGACTCCCGCACGAGCCAGGTGACGATGGACCCGGCCACGACGGCTCCGACGAGGGGTCCGCCGAGCGACCACACGACGTCGACCGCGGTGATGCTGGGCTCGGAGGTGCCGAGCAGCAGCCGACCCGTCAGCACGGTGAGCCCGTCGAACAGGGCCGCCGACACGCCGCCGAGCACGCCCACGAGCACGCCGAGCAGCATCAGGCGGGTCTGCTCGTTCCGCCGGAGCGCGTCGAACGCTCGCAGATCGACCAGTCGCCGCGGGAGCACTCGCGAGGGTTCGGGGTCGGGTTGCACGGGTTGCAGGTAGTCGACCGCGCGTCCGTGCACCATGCCCGTTAGGCGGGGACCGGAGGACGCCGTGATTCGCGAGCTCATCGTGGTGGAGGGCATCCACGACATCTCCGCCGTTCGCCAGGCCGTCGACGCGGAGGTGGTCGAGACGAACGGGTTCGTGCTGGGTCCCGACGTGGTGATGCGGATCCGGCGCGCGCTCGGCACCTGCGGGGTGATCGTGCTCACCGACCCCGACCCCGTGGGCGAGCAGCTCCGGCGGCGGATCGAAGCGCACGTGGGGCCGTGCAAGCACGCGTACGTCGCCCGGGAGGACTGCACGCGCGAGGGGGACATCGGCATCGAGAACGCCGCGCCCGCTGCGATCCGGGCGGCGCTCGAGGCCGTGCGTGCGGGCCAGACGGAGCCGCGCGCCGAGTTCGCGCTGTCCGACCTGCTCCGGTTCGGCCTCCAGGGAACGCCCGACGCCCGTGAGCGGCGGATCCGGCTCGGGAACGCGCTGAACCTGGGCTACGGGAACGCCCGGCAGCTGCTGCGCCGGCTCAACCACCTCGGGGTGTCGCGGGAGGAGTTCGAGACGGCGGCCGCCCGGTTGTGAGAGCTCGTGGGCTCGCGCCCAGACACGGTTCGGGTGGGTGCGGTACAGTCGGCGCCACCTCGCTCCGGGAGTCCCATGCTCGTCATCGGCGCAGCCCTCGCCGCCACCCCCACCAAGGCGCAGCTGGAGGCCCACCAGGCCGCGGTGGTCCAGGCCCTGCGCGCGTTCGATCACGCAGCGCTGCAGGCGCTGTTCACGGAGAAGGGGGGCAAGGCGAACCGTATCCTGCTCACCCAGTCCCAGGAGTTCTGGCTCGACACGGCGGACTACCACGCGTCGTGCCGACACGGAGCGATCGAGGCCGATGGCGACGGTCGGGTGCGCGTCGGCCTCGAGTGCCTCGGCGCGTCGCTGAAGGTGGCGTACGTCGAGGTCGACGGCCGCTGGCTGCGCGACACCGAGGGCGGGGAGTACTCCGGCTCGATGGAGCTGATGGACATTCAGCAGGGGTGGACGGTGCCAGGCCGCCCCGTCGGGGCACTTCCCGGGTCCGAGGTGCCCCCGGTCCCGTTCGACATCGCGCTCTCCCCGGTGTTCATCGTGCGCAAGAAGCACATGGACGCCGCGCGTTTCGGAGCGCTCGGAACCCTCGCTGGGGGCTGTGGTGTGGTCGAGACGCTCGTGAAGGACGCGTGGGGCGGCACCCAGTGGGGCACCCGCACGATGGAGCGTCCGTACACGGGCGACGAGACCGGGCCGTTCGTGCGCTATCGCACGCAGGACGACGGCACGTGCGCCGTCCTGATCTCGTGGGCACCGCCGAGCGGGGCCGCCCTCCCGTTCCCGTACGCGTGCCAGACCGAGCACTGCCGCACCGCCCGCGGAGAGCCGCTCACGCTGCCCGAGCCCGGCCTCTCCGTGGCGGAATCGGGCGCGAAGCGCGAGCGCCTCGTCTGGGCGCCCGTTCCGGGGGCGAGCAAGCGAGACACCGTGTACTCGACGCGCTCCCTCGAGCTCGACCTGCAGAAGGGGGGCCTGGCCCGGCTCCTCCCGAGCCCGGAGCGGGCCTACACGGCACCGCGGTCGCTCGAGTACGCACGCACGACCCGGGTGGGCTCGGACCGCACGGTCGAGGTGACGGATTCGGACCTGAAGGTGACGAAGGTGGACGACGCGCTGCGCGAGAGCGTGGAGGCGCTCGAAGCCAAGAAGACCGGTCTGCGGTGGCCGGGCCTCCGTGTGGAGGGCGGGCGTGTGGTGTCGAGCCAGGGCTTCGACTGTACGGCGGCGCTCCCACCGTCCCTGCCGACGGAGCCCGTCGGGATCGGGGCGGAATGGACGGAGACGACAGTGGAGGTGGTGGTGGACACGTTCCATCCGGTGACCCGGCACCACCGGCTCGTGTCGATCGACGACGCGACGCTGGGGTTCGAGAGCCGGGTGGAGGCGCGCGTGCTCCATCCGGGCGCGCTCGACTACGGCTGCGTAGCGACCGGGAGGTTCACGGTCGACCGCGCAACGCTCGCGGTACGGGGCGACTTCGAGAGCACGGTGACGTTCGAGGGTCGCGACGAGACGCCCGGGGCCGAGCTCAGCGCGAAGGCCCGGGTGGTGGAGCGGAGCACGGTGTCGCCCTGACCCGGTGGCGGGTCGGTCGGGGCCCGCGTATGACGGGCGGGATGGGACTTCGTGTGCTGCTCCTGTTGGCGATCGGCTGCGCCGGATCGGACCCCGAGCCGGTGCCGCTCGACACCGACGTGTCCGAGACCGACGTGCCCGAGACCGACTGCACCGCAGCGTGCGCTTCCAGCGCGACCGAGCTGGAGAAGCACGTGTGCTACTCGTGCCAGTGCAAGGCGGCGATGGACGGCTGGCTGCCTTCGGTCGACGAGCTGCAATGCTCCGAGGGCGCCGAGATCGTCGTGAGCACGGCCCTGGAGGACGGAACGCTCGTCCCCGCCGCGCTCGACGCGACCGAGTGCGCGAACCCGTCGCTGCTGTACGGCACGTGCAGCTCGGGCGGGCGCCTGGGTCAGCTCACACACGGCACGGTGACCGTGAAGTGGATCTGCCGCTACAACCACCCGGTGGCGAACCCCGACGACGACACGCCGTTCGACGATGTGGGCGTCATCCTCCACAATCGCCGGAACGGCGCGTCCTGTTGGTTCGACGACGACGACGGCACCGGGATCGCCGGGCGGAACCTGCCGCCGCTCGATCTGGCCGCGGGAACCCCCGACGATCACGAGGCGTTCGAGCGGTTCTTCTACCGGACGAACGGCGAGAGCTGCACCTACTGCCACGACAACGACCCGTTCGTGTACACGCCGTTCCTGGAGTCCGTGGGCTGGCAGACCGGGGAGTACACGAGCGCGGGCTTCTCGCGGGTGACGCTCGACGGAGAGCTCGTGTCGAACGGCACGATGCACCTGGTGTCGCCGGATGCCGCGGCGTGCACGGCGTGTCACCGCATCACGTCCGGGAACACGTGCGACTCGTGGGTCGCCGACTCGACCGGCCTGCAGAAGCTCCCCGGTCACCAGGCGATCGTGAGGAACGCACCCGGCACGGATCTGTGGGCGCTGGCGACCTGGATGCCCCCGGAGCTCGCCGTCGACGAGGCGGCCTGGGAAGCGAGCTTCGGGCTCGCCCGCGACACGATCACGCGGTGCTGCGCGAGCCCGGGCTCCGCGGGATGCGACTGGGAGCCCACCCCGCTCTGAACGCGTGATAGACGGCCTGTCGGAGGTCGGATGTCGGACGGAACACTGGCGGTGGCGCTCGGGCGCAGCTTCGCAGACCTGGATGTGGAGCTCGAGCCCGTCTCGGTGCCGACGCCCTACGGGAATGTGCAGCTCCATCGGGCGTTCGGGCACTGGGTCCTGTTCCGGCACGGTCGCCCGCACACCTGGCTGCCCCACCAGATCCCGTTCCGCGCCCACGCGCTCGCGCTGCGCGAGGTGGGCGTGCAGTCGCTCGTGTCGACCGGCACGGTGGCGCTGTTCGACGACAACGCGCCGCTGTTCCGGCCGATGCTCGCGGCCGACGTCGCGATGGACACGGGGCTCCTGCCCGACGGCACGCCCGCGTCGATCTTCGTCGATGGGGTGGGGCCGCAAGGCCACCTGTCGCTCGACGAGGGCATCGTGTCGCCGCACCTGAACAAGATGCTGCGCGGCATCGCGACGATGCTCGGGAGTCCGCTCGACGTCCGCGAGGTCGACATCTGGCACGTCGCCGGGCCCCGCCAGCGCACCAACGCCGAGAACCGCGCGCTCGCCGCAGCGGGGGTCGAAGCGGTGTCGATGACGCTCGTTCCCGAGATGGTGCTCGCGAACGAGCTCGGCATCTCCACCACGGCGCTCGTGGTCGGGCATCGGTCGGCTCACGAGCCGCTGTCCGCGAGCGAGGTCGAGCGCCGCCTCGCGGAGGCCCGTCAGCCCCTCGAGACGCTGTGCGTGAGCTTCCTGCGCAGCGGGCACGCCATCGCGTCGGGCAACACGCTGTTCCGGTTCGGCGGCGAGACCTGACGGCTCAGCCGGCGATGAGGCGCGCGATCTCCCGCATCGTCTCGACATCGTCGCCGACCATGGCCTTCATCGACTCGATCCGGCCGCACACCACGCGGGCGATGCGCTCTTCGATGGTCTCGTCGGCGTACGTCCAGTAGACCGGCGCGTACCGGCCGTCGCGGTGGCAGCGCCCCTCGATCTGCGCCATCTGGATGGCCGACCAGCGCAGGTCGTGGATCACCATCGAGCGGGGCGTCTCGTCGTGCTCGCCCTGGTGGAGCGAGATGCCCTCCTCGACGGTGAACAGCACGACGGGCACTTCCCCCTTCTGGAACCGCAGGCGCTCCGCTTCGCGCACCTCGGCCCCGAGCCCGCCGTACACCGTGGCGCACGCCACCTTGCTGGATGCGAGGGCCTCCCGGAGGGCGTCGAGGGTCTCGACGAACGCGACGGACACGGCGACGTGGTGGCCGTTGTCGAGGAGCTCGAGCACGAGCTCGGCCGTGCTCTCCACGCGGATGAGCGAGCTCTTCTGGCGCAGGCGGAGCGCGGCGGCGAGCGCGTTCTTCGGGTCGCGGCCCGAGGGCTCGAGCTCGAGCTCGGCGCGGAAGTCGGTCCACGCCTGACGGTAGCGGTCTGCGGCCTCTGCATCGAGCGCGAGCGGGGTGAGGATGCGATTCAGCTCGGGCCAGCCGGCGAGGTCCTCGGGACGCCTGCGGAGGCCCACCGGCGTGCGCCCGTCGAACAGGAGCTCGCGGACCTTCTCGCAGTCGGCGGGGTCTCCGCGCCACTCCCAGCGGCCGAAGGTGCCGCGCGACACTCCGAGCCCCTGTGAGGCACACCAGGCCTCGAAGTCCTTCAGGTCGGCCGCCCGGCTCCCGGTGCGCGCGGACAGGAGGGGCGCCAGGTACGACAGCTCGAGCGGGTTCTGACCGGCGGTCGCGGACAACCACAGCACGAACCCGGCCTTGGCATTCAGTTTGGCGGCGAACTTCGACCGGGCGGCGGTCGGGTTCTTGCAGCGGTGGCTCTCGTCCCACACGATCACGTCGAAGGCGGGCGCCGAGCCCGCACGCGCGAGCCCCTTCTTGGACTTCACCTTCTTCCGGGCCGCTGCGGACACGTCGAACAGCTTGCCCAGCCGCTCGTAGTTCATGACCACGACGGACCGCCCGTCGTCGCCCTGGGCGGCGATGGTGCGACGCCAGTGGGGGATGACGGCCAGCGGGCACACGATGAGCACGGTGCCGATTCGAGGCAGGCTCCGGATGGCCTCCCAGGCCGAAAGGGTCTTGCCGAGCCCGACGTCGTCCGCGAGCAGGAAGCCCGCGCTCTTCGTGCGTGCCGCGCCGAGGATGGCGTCGATGGCCTGCTGCTGGTGGGCGCGCGGCGTCATGGGGTCGGCGGGCGTGGACGACGCGGGCGCCGAGCCTCCGAGCTCGCGCTGCACCTTCGCTTCCCACGAGTACGGCGCGGCGCGGTACGGCTTCAGGGCGTCCGGTAGGGGCCCGCGGAGCACGAACACGCCGTGATCCGCGTCCCAGCGGGCGCCGTGCGACGTGGCGATCGCGCGCGACGCGAACGGCACGTCGAGCACGTGGAGAGGGAGGGCAGTCGCGCCGGGCACGCGGGGCCGGGGCGCGGAGACGGTCTTTCGGGGACGGATCGTAGCCATGACGCCGCCCCTATCGCGTCAGGGGATCACGCGGCTCAGCGTCGGCCAGCTCGTCTCGTTGAGCGCTTCGTCACGCACCTGGACGCGCGTCGTGTACGTGCCCGAGACACTCACCGCGCAGGCGCCGTGGATGAAGCGCTGCGAGGCCTCCGTGGGGATGGAGGTCGCGACGGTCCAGTCGAGGCTCGTGGTCGCGCTGCCCCCGGGCGGTGTGCACTCGACCCGGTACTCGAGGTCCGACGCCGCGGTCGTGTCGTCACTCGCGGGGCGCCAGTAGACGTTGATCGTCGCCGAGCCCGTGTCGTAGTAGGTCGCGTAGTCGGTGCCGACGACGCTGGGCAGGACCGGCGGGGTCGTGTCGCCGGTCGACAGCGTGGGGTAGATGGCGATGTTGCCGGCCTCGTCGCGCACCTCGACGTACACGTCGCTCGCGACGCCGGATGCGCACGCGGGGAAGAAGAAGCGGTTCGAGGCTTCGACGCCGATCGCGGTGGCGAGGGTCCAGTCCATCGCGACGGTAGCGACTCCGCCCGCGGGGGTGCAGGTCACGCGGTAGGCGAGGGCGTCGGCCGCGGTGACATCGTCGCTGGCGGGCCGCCAGTACACGTTCAGCGAGGTGCCGTTGTCGTAGAGCGAGTAGTCGGTGCCGGTCGTGTTGGGGAGCGTCGGGGCGGTGGTGTCCGCCGGCGCAGGGACGGTTCCGGTGAGGGTGGGGTACGTGGCGACGTTTCCGGCCTCGTCGCGCACCTCGACCCACACGTCGTTCGACCCCGGCGTCGTGCACGCAGGGAAGAAGAACCGGTTGGAGGCCTCCACTCCGATGGCGGTGGCGAGGGTCCAGTCCATCGCCACCATCGCCGAGCCGCCGGAGGGCTCGCACGTGACGCGGTAGGCGAGCGCATCGGCGGAGGTCACGTCGTCGGACGCCGGGCGCCAGTAGACGTTGAGTGCGTTGCCGTCGTGGTAGACCGAGTAGTCGTTGCCGACCGTGCTGGGCAGGGTCGGAGCGGTGGTGTCGACGACGCCGGTGTCCGCGGTGTCGGCATCCGTGTCGGCATCCGTGTCGGCATCGGTGTCCGCATCGGCATCGGTGTCCGCGTCGGCATCGGTGTCGGTATCCGTGTCCGTGTCCGTGTCCGCATCGGCATCGGTATCGGTGTCCGCATCGGCGTCGGTGTCCGCATCGGCGTCGGTGTCCGCATCGGCGTCGGTGTCCGCATCGGCGTCGGTGTCCGCATCGGCGTCGGTGTCTGCATCGGACTCACCGACCGGATCGGTGTCGGTGTCGTCGGACGAGCCGTTGCAGGCGAGAGCGAGGAGCAGGAACATCGGGGACAGGCGCATCGGGGCTCCGGGTCGGGTCGACAGGGGGCGGTGCCTGTCGAAGCGACCGTACGGGATCGGGTCGCCGCTGGGATCCGACGCCGGTCGTACGCCGCGCTACGGCGCGGGGCGCTCGGTCGCCGAGGGCGGCGGACGGCCGATGCTCTCGTACCGGAAGCCGAACCGCGCCATCTGGTCGGGGCGGTAGATGTTGCGCAGGTCGACGACGGTGGGCGTGCGCAGCAGCGCGTGCACGCGCTCGAGGTCGAGGGCCCGGAAGGCCTCCCACTCCGTGATGATCACGACGGCGTCGGCCCCTTCGATGCACGAGTACGGATCGTCGAAGAACTCCACTCCGGGGAGCAGTGGACTGGCGGTCTCGCGGCCCTCGGGATCGTGGGCGCGGACCGTGGCGCCCGCACCCTGGAGCGCAGGCAGGATGACGAGGGACGGCGCGTCGCGCATGTCGTCCGTGTTGGGCTTGAACGTGACGCCGAGCGCCGCGATCGTCTTGCCCTCGACCCCGCCGCACGCCCGAACGACCTTCTCGGCCATGGCGACCTTCCGCGCGTCGTTCACGGCCACGACCGTCTCGACGATGCGCGACGGAGCTCCCGCTTCGCGGGCCGTCTTCGTGAGCGCGAGGGTGTCCTTCGGAAAGCAGGACCCGCCGTAGCCCGGGCCGGCATTCAGGAACTTCGGGCCGATGCGGTTGTCGAGGCCGATGCCGCGAGCGACCTCCTGCACGTTCCCGCCGACCTTCTCGCACAGGTCGGCCATCTCGTTGATGAACGTGATCTTCGTCGCGAGGAACGCATTCGCGGCGTACTTGATGAGCTCCGCCGTGCGACGGCTCGTGAACATCAGCGGCCCCTCGTTGAGGTGCAGGGGCCGGTAGATCTCCGTCATCACGGCGCGGGCGCGCTCGTCTTCGATGCCCACCACGATGCGGTCGGGGTGCTTGAAGTCGCGGATCGCGGCACCCTCCCGCAGGAACTCGGG
The DNA here is from genome assembly GCA_041389565.1 of Myxococcota bacterium. Classification (GTDB taxonomy): domain Bacteria; phylum Myxococcota_A; class UBA796; order UBA796; genus JACKEQ01. Next base: position 40,308 of record JAWKRP010000037.1, on the reverse strand, counting down.
GTTCGACGCCACGGCGAAGTCTCCGTCGGGACGGACCTCCCTCAGCACCTTCTCGACTTCGTCTCCCGTGCCCACCGGAACGGTCGACTTCGTCACGACCACCGTGAACCCGTCGAGGCTCTCGGCGATCTCGCGGGCCGCCGCGTAAACGTACGACAGGTCGGCATGCCCGGTGCCGCGCCGCGTGGGCGTACCCACCGCGATGAACACGGCATCGGCCCGCTTCACGGCGGGTGCGAGCTCGGTCGTGAAGCCGAGCCGGCCGGACTGCACGTTGCGCGCGACGAGCCCGTCGAGGCCGGGCTCGAAGATGGGGATGCGCCCTTCGCGCAGGGCCTCGATCTTCGAGGCGTCCTTGTCGACGCAGGTGACGTCGTGCCCGAAGTCGGCGAAGCAGGCGCCCGAGACGAGGCCGACGTAGCCCGATCCGATCATCGTGATGTGCATGGTGGACTCCCGGCCTCCCGGGTAGCCCGTGGCCGTTCGCCGCGCGAGCCCCAGCGTCAGCCCGTCTCGAACACCACCGTCGCCTGTGGACACAGCCGCGCGAGCTGGCCGCGCGCGATGTCGTGCTGGACCGGGAGCACGCGGGCCCGTGTGGGGAGCCGCACCACGACCTCGCGCAGGCGCCCCGCCTCCAGACCCGCGACCGCGTCCCGCATCGTGCCGAGCACGGCGCCGTCGGACGGACCCGCGGCCACGAGCACGAGCCGGGTGCGCGCGGCATGCGCGTCGGGCTCGAGGGTCCGGCGCCACGTCCCCCCGTCGTCCAGCGTGAGCGGGAATGCGCCCCCCCAGTCCTGCCCGGCCCGCAGCCAGGCCGGATCCGGCGAGCGGACGGTGAGCGTCCGGAGATCGGCCAGCGCGCCGATCGCGGACGGCGGGGCCTGTCGGGACGATGCAGGGGTGAGCACGAGCTCCGTGAGGCCCGTGAAGGCGGGGGATCTCACGAGCGCCCTCACTCCGGACTCGTCCAGGCGGGCCTCGAGCCGCCGGACGTGCGCCGGCACCCCGTCGAGTGCGACGGCTCCCTCGACCGCTTCGAGCAGCGGGAGGACGGCGAGCAGCGGCCCGGCGTCCGTGCGGCCGCTGACGTGCACGATCCGCACGGTCCGCCACTCCGGGAGCGTGGGGTCGAGCGGACCGGGACGGAGCACGACGCGGTCTGCGAAGCCCCCCAGAAACGAGGCGCGAGCGACCATCGGTGCGATCGCCCCCAGCCACGACGCGCCGTGCTGGTCGGCCAGCGCGCGGGCGCTGCGTCCGGCACGCTCCCGGGCGATGGCGAGGCCGCGCGGATCTCCGGCCTCCTGCAGGTGGTCGGCGAGCACGTCCCGCGCCGCGCGGTCGGCAGGATCCGCGTACACCGCAGCGAGCAGGACCTCCGCGGTGACGCCCGAACGGCGCGTGCGCCCGAGCCATCCGCGCAGGGCGTCCAGCTCGGGTGGATCGGACGGATCCGGGTGCTCGGGCGCGGGAACCGCGTGGACGAGCCCGTGGAGCGGGGTCGCTGGAGCCCAGGAGCGCGGGGCGATCGCGGCGAGTCGCGCACCGATGGTGGGGTCCGGCACGGATCGCAGCCAGCGCACGACCTCCCCCCAGAAGCCCAGCGCGACGGCGCTCCCGAACCCGGGCGGTGGTGCGGCGAGCGCATCGAGGAGCGCGCCCACCACGCGCGGATCGTCGAGCCACGGGTCTCGGCGGGCCATCAGGAGGCGCGCGGTGTCGGGGTCGACGCGGAACAGCCCGGCGAGCAGGCCCGGGAGGTCGGCCGACGGAGGATCCCGCCACGCCGAGCGCAGTGCGTGGGCACGCTCGGCGCGGGTCGACCCCGCGGGAGGGTGTGCCGGGCCCGACAGCGCCTGGACCAGCGCTGCGAGGTCGGGGTGCCGGTGGACCCGCCAGAGCGCGACCAGCTCGGGAAGCACGGCGGGATCGCCCCGTGCCCACCGGTCCTCGAGCGCAGAGCGGCTCACGGCAGGGCCGCGAGGTCGGCACCCATCTCGGAGACGGTTCGCGCATCGAGGGTCGCGGGGTCGACGACGGACCGGTCTTCCCGAACCACCTCGAACGCCTCGACCGTCACGCGTTCGACCTCGCCGATCGGGAACCCAGAGTGGACCAGCGAGATCCGGAGATCACCGGCCCGCCGATCCATCGTCACGACCCATCCCCCGTCGAGCGTTGGGCCGCGGTGGTAGCCGCGCCGCTCCAGGATGGCGCGCATCGAGCGGCTGTCGAGCTCCGTTCGGCTCGCGAGCAGCCCGTCCAGATCGGCGAGCGTGTAGGTGGGGCGGTCGATCTGTGGGAACGGCTGGGGCCCCACGCGGGCCTCGAAGGCTCCGAGCGCGACGTCGACGGGGTGTGCGACCCCTACCGTGTCGCCGAGCTCGACCGGGCGGCCGTCTGCGGCGAGCGGGCCGCTCGACCCGACGGTGAACGGGGTTCCGCCGGTCTCGAACACCACGTGCCGTGCCAGCGGGCGCACCAGGGGGCGCTCGACGTGGGTCCGCCAGTCCTCCCGGCTCCACCGCCGCCCCGACACCATCGTGTTCTCGAGCCCGTCGCGCACGAGCGCCTGGAAGTCGGCGACCTCCTTCTTCAGCGCCGAGAGCTCGGCCCTCGCGGCCTTCACCGCGTCGGCATCCTCGTCCTTCCGGGCCGCCGGGGGGCTCTTGCGCACCTTGCCCTCGAGCGAGATCTCGAGCCCGTCGGCGGTGATGGTCAGGTCGAGCGTGCGTGCGCCAAAGGGGAACGAGCGCGTGCCGTCGGGTGCGAACCCGAGGTCGGGCAGCGCGGCCTCCAGCAGCGCACCCACGGGCATGCCCCGCTCGCGGGCGAGGTCTTCGAGCGCCTGGGTACAGCGGTCCACGAGGCCGCTGCTCCGGGCCTTCCGTCGCCAGCGGTCGAGCCAGCGCAGGGCCCCGCGATCCGCCACGCTCGCGAGCATCTCGACGATCGTGGCGCCGTGGGTGGCCCCTCCGGACCGGTAGCGGTCGTCGCACGTGGCAGCGAGCGCGTCGCGATGGGCTGGGGTCCCCAGCACCCCAGCGGCCTGGAGCATCCAGCGGACGTCCCCGGACGCCGCCCCGGGATCGTGGAGCGTCCGCAGGACGTCGTACAGCGCGCCCGTCGTGGTCGGGTCGAACCGACCGGCGAGCGCGACGAGGTCGGCGTCCGGCCCGCCCGCCGAGGCGTCGGCACACGCGCCCAGCAGCCAGGTGCGGGCCCCGTCCGACATCGGCGTGCCGTCGGACCACGCCAGCGCGGGCAGGAGCGACCGATCGAGCCAGCCTGGGAGCTCCGGCTCGGGGAAGGCGGCGAGCCGCGAGTCCAGCGCGTCCGTCCCGATGCCGGGGGTGACCACGTGCCGCCGGAGGGCGCGGAGCAGCGCCGCGCGCACGACCTTCGAGCGCTCGCCGTCGAGGCGGGCCTGGAGCAAAGCCTCGACCGTCGGATCGTCCAGCCGCCCCATCGCGGTCGCGGCGGCCACCCGACGATCGGCGGTGCTGGCGTCGAGCTCGACAGTGAGCAGGGGCAGGGCCGCTCCGCCGAGCCCCACCAGGATCTCGACCGCCGCGGCACGGGGGAACGTCGAAGCCTGCGCGAGCCCCAGCGCGCACGCGCGGAGCACGAGGTCGGTCGGTCCGGTCTCCGCGATGCGACCGAGCGTGAGCGAGTCGATGCGGTTCACGTCCTCGCTGGCGTCCAGCAGGAGGCCCGACATCTCGGGCGTCTTCGGGGCCACGTCGAGGATGCGACGGGTGCGCCAGGGGTTCTCGTGAGCCAGCGACACCGCGATCGCCAGCGCGGGGAGCACCGGCTCTCCGTACAGGTCGAGCAGGCGTCGGAACGGAGCCTCCGCCATGTGGCCCAGGCGCGTGCCTGCGAGCGCCGCGAAGCGGGCGAGGGTCTCTTCGGAGTCGCGCTGCCAGGCGAGACGCAGGGCGGACTCCGTCATGGAGAGCAGGCTCTGGTGGACGAGTGGATCCGCGATCGCGTCGACCGCCCGTCTCAGGCTGGCGGTGCGGCTCGGGGCGGCGGCACCGAGGGCTCCGAGCCGCTCCTGGATCGCGGCATCCCGCTCGTCCGCCACGAAGCGGGCTGCGAGCCGCACCGCCAGGGGGTCGCGGCGGGCTTCGAGCAGCTCCAGCACCGCCTGACGGTCTCCCTTGCGCTTCGACGACAACAGGGCCGTGAGCGTGGGCTCGATGGACTCCGCGGGCGCCGCGAGCAGGCCCTCGCGGGCGATCTGGCGGACGGACCCACGGGAGTCGGCGAGCACGAGCAGCAGCCCGGACACCCCGGCGTCGCCCAGGCCGCACAGGGCGCGCGCGAGCAGCTCCCGACCCGGGGGCGCTCCCGCGAGGGCGGCTTCGAGGGGCGCCACGGCGTGGGTTCCCTGCGCGATCACGACCTTCACCCACGGCGACCGGGCGTCCGTGCTGGAGGCGAGCTCGGACACCGCCCGGGCGGCCACCTCCGGGTGTGGCGCGCGCATCGCGGCTTCGGGCTCGGCGTGCCCGGACAGGGCGAGCGCGACGCGGGTGGGCTCGGGCAGGCGCTCGAACGCGCTCCAGAACTTCGCGGACACGTACGCCTGGCGCTCGGACACGGCGATCTCGAACAGCGGGAGCCACTCGGGGGACGTGGGGTCGTCGACGTGCTCGATCAGGACGCGCGCGACCTCGGGTGGGGGCGGGAGCGACAGGCTCTCTCGCGCGATCGCGTCGCGGGCATCGGCCGGGAAGCGCGGGAGGTCCTGGCGCAGGTGCATGGACGATGCGCCGACCATGGCCGCGACCGCGACCCGGGTGGTGGGGCATCCCGGGTGGAAGTAGCGGAGCGCATCTCGGGTGTGGGGGAGCTCGAGCAGCACGCGCTCCGCCAGGGCCGTGTCGAGCTTCTGCAGGAGCTCGCGAACCCGCTCGAGCTGCACCGAGTCCCGCCACTTCTCGCCCGACCACACCGCGGCGTGCAGGAGCGGCAGCTCAGCGTCCGTAAGGGCTGCGTGGTGCGCCCAGACATACGCCACGGCGAGCGTGCGCTTCGGGTTCATCGGGCTCATGGCGCGCTCGCCGAGCTCCGCGAGCTTCGGGAGGTCCGACGGGGCCAGCGTCTTCGCGAGGCCGGGCTCCCGGAGCACCCGGTTCAGGAGGTCGAACAGCGCCGCTGAGTCCCGAGAGCCCGGAGGGACAGTCCGTGAGTCCCGAGAGCCCGGAGGGACGGTCCGTGAGTCCGTCGGAGCGCTGGGCGTGACCGGCGGCGAGGGCTCGTGCGTCGAGGGGACCGGAGCCGGCCCCTCGGACGCTTCGGATGCGGCGGGCTCGGGGGTCGGATCCGGAGGGGTCGACCACCCGATGGCGTCGAGGAACTTCTTCCACATCTCCACGCTCCGTCGCCGAGCTAACTCGGTCTGGTACGGTCCGGGTGAACCGCCGGATGCCGGCCACCCCGAGTCGACCATGTTCTGGACCAAGATCAACGCGCCCCACGCGGGCCTCACCATCGTGGGCGGGAAGCCGGGCAGCGTGCTCGGCCCCGGATTCCACCTCATCATACCGTTCATCACGGTCGTGCGCCGCATCAGCACGGCGCTGCACACGCAGGAGGTCGACGTCGACGTGATCACCCGCGGCGGCACGCCCACCGCGATCAAGGTGGGCTACACGGCCCGCGTGGTCGACGTCAAAGCGGCGCTCATCAACGTCGAGAACGCGTTCGCGACGCTGCGCGCGAGCGTGATCTCCGTCGTGTCCGGCGCCGCGAACAGCTACACCATCGACCAGCTCGCGCAGAACAAGAACGAGATCAGCGAAGCCGCGGAGGCCGAGCTGCTCGGGCTGTCGCAGAAGCACGGGTGGGGGCTCGGCGACTTCCAGGTCGCGGTCGGAGACCCCTCGCTGTCGGAGGAGCTGAAGAAGCTCCTCATGCGCGAGGAGGCCGTGCGCCGCGAGAGTGCGGCCAACCTGGAGAAGGCGCGGCACCAGATCAGCGTCGCCCAGCAGCTCATGGCGGTCGCGAAGGAGCTCGAGGGCGCGCCGTTCGCGCAGGAGCTGCTGCGCATGCAGGTGCTCGCGGACATGGGCACGGGCGGCAAGGTCATCGTGATCGACAGCAAGAGCGAGGTCGTGCGCGGGCCGCTGGCGGAGCACGTCGGGCTGCCCGCGCTCGGGAACGGAAGCCTCGCCTGACCGTCAGCCTGCGGGCGTGCGCTCGGGGGGGCGGGATCCCAGCAGCTCCACGATCGGGGACCCGTTCGCCTCGAGCTCGGCACGCGTGGCGTGGAACACGGTGATGTACCGGTAGAAGGGGACCTTCGGCCACAGGTGGTGGACGAGGTGGGCGTCCTGTCCGGCCATCAGCACGGTGAGCACGGGCCCGCCCCGCAGGACGCGCGCGTTCGTGTAGCGCCCCGTGTCGTCGTGGGGGTGGTGCGGCAGCCAGTCGAACGCGAACGACAGGATGCCGCTCGCGAGCCAGCCCGGCAGCACCCACAGGACCAGGATCTCGAGCGCGAATCCCGCCCAGGCGAGGCTCCCGACGACCACGGCGAGCAGAGACATGGCGACCACGGCCCGACGCACGGCCACCCGCATGGCGACGGACTCGTTGCGCATCTCCCCCATGAAGCGCCAGTAGTAGTGGGGCACGATCGTGAGGCAGCGCGCGGCCACCGCGAGGGGGGTGCCGCCCTTCACCCACAGGTCGGGATCGCGTCCCGCCTTGTTGACCGTGCCGTGGTGCCGGAGGTGCACCGCCTGGAACGCCGAGAACGGCGCGGCGTACGCCAGCGCGGAGAGCCAGCCGACTCCCTGGTCGAGCCAGGCGCGGGCCTTCGTGCCCCCCACGTTCCCGTGCACCGCTTCGTGGAGCGGCGTGAACCAGCCGTACGCGACCGGAACGAGCAGGAGCCCCGCGACCCACAGCGGGATCACGCGCAGCACGCCCGCCGTGACGAGCGCCACGTCGCACACGAGCAGGGCGGCGACGAGCGCCAGCGTCGGCCAGGCGAGGTGCCCGGCGTACTGCTTCCAGATCACAGCAACCTCCACAGAGCGTCGGCGAGCAGGCCGACCACGGCATCGTCGGTGAGCACGCGCCGCTCGACGTGATCGAGGGCCACCGCCTCGCAGAGCCCGATCCACCCGGCGATCCGCGTGGTGAGCTCGGGAGTCTCCTCGCGCGCGAGGCGGTCGAGCACGCGCCGGGCGTTGAGATCGCGCACACGCTGCGCGATGGACGCGACCTCGTCGTCGACCCCGAGCCCCCCGCGGAGCACGGCCCGCATCAGCGGCCCCTCGTCGGCCACGAAGCGCACGAAGCCCCGCAGGGTGTCGAGCACGAACGACGCGGGGTCGTCGCCCCGACCGTCGGTGGCCGAGATCAGCCGGTCGGCGGCGTCGCGAACGGTGGCCACGTAGAAGCCGCGCTTGCTGCCGAAGTGGTGGTACACGAGACCGATCGACGTGCCCGTCGCGGCCGTGATGTCGTCGGGACGCACGGCATCGAAGGGCTTGGACGCCCACAGGATGCGGCCTGCGGACAGGAGCTCGGCGTGGCGGGTGGTGGGGTCGAGGCGGGTCATGGACGCCTGGTATCCCGTATTGAACAAAATTCAATAGCGGGTACACGGCCTAAGCGGCCGACGTCGCGTTCGACCGTCAGCTGCGGCGGCGGGCGGCCAGGGCGAGCAGGGGGAACAGCGCGAACGGCCCGACTCCGCCGAGCGAATCGCACCGCGACTCCTTCTTCTCGGGGGCCGGCTGGATCTTCGGCGCCTCGGGCTTCTCGGGCGCGGGATCCTCGATGAGCTCGGGGGTCGGCGTGGGACCGTCCTTCCCGCCGATGCAGAGCACCTCGTCCCACGTGGAGGCCCCGCGCGTCTGGCACACCTTCGTGTACCCCGAGCGCTCGAGCGCCTCGCAGTCCTCGCGCCCGCCGTGCCACGCGCTGCAGCTCCGGCACGTGCTGCCTTCGGACGTGTGCCGCTCCACCGTGCAGCTCTCGACATAGCCGTCGGGCGGCGGGAGATCGGCGAGGGCGGTCGTGAGGAGAAGGATCATGGGGGGCCTCCGGTGCGCGACGCTAGCACGCCGATGCGGCGGCTCGAAGCTCGATCGCGGGCCCTCGGCCGCAGGCTGCACATAATTTGGTTGTTACGAATAATCGAGTACAAGTAATTCGACTGGTCGATTCAATGGGTGGAGGCGATGTTGGGTGCAGTGGAGGTTCCCATGCTGCGTGTCATCCCGATCTTCGCCCTCGTCGCCTGTGTCGTGGAGTCGCCCCAACCCGTGGCGGCCCCGTCGGACTCGGCCCTGCGGTTCACCTGTGCGAGCGGTCCCGTGACGGACGAGTTCCCCGTGCGGGTCTGGCGCGGCACGCTCGACTGGGAGTGGACCACCGGGGGAGGCGCCCTCCACCTCGTGTACGACGGGCGGAACCCGGAGCAGGACTTCCTGGAGCCCGCTTTCCTCGATGCTGCGCTCGACGGCCCTCCGTCCGTGTACACCGACCGGATCGAGGGCTCGGGCACCGGCGTCTCGCTCGACCTCGATCGCGATGCCGGCCTCGGCTCCGCGGGCCTGCGGACCGGAACGCTCACCGTCGATGCAGTCGAGGTCCCGCTGGTCTGCTGGACCGAAGACTTCGTCTCGCCCGTCCAGGTCGACCCGCTCACAGGCCTGTGTCGCGGAGAGGCCGGCGAGGTCGGGCGGATCTCGCTTCCGCTCCCCTACGTGCGCGAGACGGGCTTCGGCCAGTGCGTCGACTTCGGCACCGCGTCCCTCGAGGAGGGCGACCTGACCTACCCGGTGTGGTCGGGCTTCGACCTCCGCGGCGCCGACCTCTCGCGCGCGTCCCTGTTCTTCGCGCACATCGAGGAAGCCCGGTTCGAGGGCGCCCTCCTGGACGGGCTCGAGTTCGGCTACGCCACGCTCACGGGCTCGGTCGACGAGCGCACCGTCGTGCCGTCGGAGGGATGCTCCGTCGAGGCCGGCCAGCTCGACTGTCTGCGGTGATCAACGCCTGCGGGCGATGGCGGAGGTCCACGCCCATCGCGCGGCCGCGGCGGAGCAGCCACACCCGGTCGCTCCGCTGACCTGCCGGACCTCTCCGGTCTCCGTGCCGGCGGGATCGGTGTCGGCGTCCGTATCGGTGTCGGCGTCCGGGTGGGTGTCGGTGTCGGTGTCGACGGGCGCGTCACTCAGGTTCAGAGGATCCGCGTCGTCGCAGTCGGTGTGGTCGGCGACGAACCCCGCGGAGCCCACACACTTCCGGGTTGGCAGTGGGCTTTCGACGCGTTCGCTACAGCTTTGCAACGGATGCTCGCGCGCGCGCCACGAAACGGGGAGGAGGCCCCGTTCTTCTCGGTCGGGGTGTGATGTGAGGCACTTGTTCGGAATGGTCGTCGGGTTCCTCATCGCCATGGTCGCCGTCAGCGGCCTGATGGCGGTGGGCATGTTGGTGCTCGGGATCGGGCTCGGCGCCGCGATGGTCGGCATGAGCCTGGACGCGCCGGAAGCGGTCGCCCAGGTCCGCACGGCTTCGGTGGGCACGCGAGACGGCGAGATCGCGATCCATACGGTGGCGATGGTGCAGATCTACGTCGACGGCGAAGCGGCCGCGTACGACACGGCGAGTGGGAGCTACATCGTGCGGGTGCAGCCCGGTCGGCACATCGTCCAGGTGCGGAATGCCTGGATGAAGGAGGTCGCGCGCCAGGACGTCGACCTGCGCAGCGGCCGTCGCCTGCTCCTCGACTACGACAACCGGAACAAGGCGTTCAGCCGGGTCGGCGAGACCCAGCTGCGCCGTGAGGCCGCGCCGGCGGAGCCCGCGGTCGTGTACGTCGCGCCGCAACCCGTCGTGTACGCCGCGCCGCAGCCCGTCGTCGTGGTCGAAGCGCCCCAGCCGCGAGGAGGCTTCCTGTCGGGGTTCAAGTCCGAGAGCACGTCCCGCCAGAAGTCCTCGTCCTCGTCCACCCGCTACGGCGAGACCACGACGTCCGGGATGGGTCGGACGCATACCGACGGCTACCACGACACGGTGTCGGCGGAGTCCGAGCAGACCGAGCGGCGCAGCTGGGGCTTCTGAGCGCCGTGCTCAGAGGGCGAGCTCGAGCTGGAGCCGCCCGCGCAGGGTCTCCTCACCGCCGATCTCGATGCGGCCGAAGTCGGCCGTGAGGTCGTACGGGTGGCCGTGCAGGAACCAGCTCACGGCCCCGAGCGTCTCGCGCACCCGCAGGAGGGAGCTCGCCCCGGTCGGATCGATGTGGGTGTGGCGCACGGCCACGCCCACGGGGATCTTCGGGACCATGACCCCGAGCTGCCCCGTGATCCCGGCCCCGTTGCGAGGAGGCTCCGCTCCGGCCGGCGCGCGGCGGATGCCAGTGCGACCGCCGCCCGTGACCTCGAGCGACACGCCGTGCCAGCGGACCACGAGATCGGCCGTCCACAAGGTCATGTCGGTGGGTCGACCGTCTTCGAACGGCGGCCCGGTGATCCCCTTCGACAGGGGCGCGCGCGAGACGCTGGCGACGCCGCCCCCGAACCCCAGCCGCAGGTCTTCGGACCGCTCGAGATCGCCATCCGCGTAGTAGTCGAACGGCCCGAGCGGCTGGACCTCCAGGCGGCCGACCAACAAGAGTCCGAGGTCCTGGAACGGGCTCGCGATGCGGCCGTTGCCCTCGAACACGCCGAAGTACGACCTCACCTGGGGCCCGGACGCGCCGCCCGCGGAGAGCACCGCCGTGACGCCGCGATCGCGGTCGAGCCCGAACTCGCCGTCGAGCTCGGGACGGTCGACCAGCTGGAGCGTCGCGGTGGACGCGATGCGGGAGCGGGTGAGCGGCACCTTGTACTGGCCGAGCCGCACGTGGAGGGGACCGCGCGGCGAGAAGTGCCAGTACGCGTCGAGGAGCGGGTTCCCGCGGGGCCCGTCTTCGGTGTTCCCGATGTCGCTGTCGGAGAACCCGAGCTGCATACGCCACCGGTGCGCTTCGCCGAACCCGTGTCCGGACACGTCGAAGCGGGCCCGCCTCAGGGTGAGGCCCTGCTCGAAGGGTGCATCGCCGGTCCGGGCGACGGTCTCGAGCAGCTGGAGGCGCGACCGGAACGTCAGCGCGAACCGGCCGTCGTCGCTCGTGAGCGTGAAGCCGTCGCCGGGGGTGTGCTCGACGGTCGCGGGGCCGGCCAGGGCGGTCGTGAGCCAGATCAAGAGGGCAATCCCGTGGCAATCCGGAGCAGCGTCGCACACCCCGCGCCCGCGAGGGCTACGTTGGCGACATGGACCCGGTCGCCGGCGCGAAGTTCCTCGGGGTGCTTGCCGATGGCACCCGCATCCAGATCCTCCAGCTGCTCGCCGGGGGTGAGCTGGCCGTGGCCCAGGTGAGCGACGCGCTCGCCATCCCGCACTACCAGGCGTCGCGGCACCTCAGCGCGCTCAAGTCGGTGGGCCTGGTGGAAGGGCGGCGCGACAAGCGGCGGGTGCTCTACCAACTCACGCCCGCCGGGCGCGAAGGGCACGTCGATCTCGGATGCTGCACGGTGGAGTTCTCCCGAACCTGACGGCGGATGATACGCGTGCACGCATGCGCTGCACTGCATATGTCGGCGCATGTTCCTGTTCCTCCTCGCTTGCAGCCCGTCGACACCCCCGCTCACACTGGCCGGATCCAGCACCATCCGGCCGCTCGCCGAGGTCGCTGCAGAGCGCTTCGAGGCCGCCCATCCGGGGCAACGCGTGAGTGTCCAGGGGGGCGGGAGCGGGGTGGGGGTGAGCGCGGCCCGCTCCGGGCTCGCCGACATCGGCATGGTGTCGCGCTCGCTGAAGGACGACGAAGCCGACCTCGAGAAGGTCACGATCGCGCGCGACGGGATCGCGCTGATCGCCCATGCCAGCCGGGCTGGAACGACGCTCACCACGCAGCAGGTGTTCGACATCTACACGGGGGTGGTGTCCACCTGGCCCGACGGCGCGCCCATCACCGTGGTGAACAAGGAGGAGGGGCGCTCGACGCGCGAGCTGTTCGAGCACCACTTCCACATCGAGCGGTTCCGCGACGATCTCGTCGTGATCGGACCCAACGGGCAGGCGATCTCCACGGTCGCGAGCGACCCGGACGCCCTGGCGTACGTCAGCATCGGGTCGGCTGCGCAAGCGGAGGCCGACGGCATCCCCGTGCGCCGGCTCGGCGTCGACGGCATCGCGGCCACCGTGGCGTCCGTGCGCGACGGGTCGTGGCCGCTGTCGCGGGAGCTGAACCTCGTGACCCACGGAGCTCCGGGGCCCGTGGCGGCCGAGTTCATCGCGTTCCTCGGCTCGCCTGCGGGCCAGGCTCTGGTGGTGGCGGAGGACTTCGTCCCGGTCGCCGATGTCGCTCCGTGACCGCCATGTCCGCGGGCTCCTCGGCGTCCTGGTCGCCCTCGCGAGCCTGCTGCCGCTCGCGATCGGCGGGCTGGTCGCGCACGGAGCGTCTCGCGCGCTGGTGAGCCTGGGCCCGCTGGCCTTCCTGACGGGCGGGGAGTGGGCGCCGAGCCGGGATCACTGGTTCCTCCTGCAGATGGTGGCCGCGAGCATCGTGTCGTCGGCGGGCGCCGTGGGCCTCGCGTTCCCGGTGTCGCTGGGGCTCGCCCTCCACCTCCGGTGGTTCGCAGGGCCCCGTGCGGCCGGGCTCGTTCGCGCGTCGCTCGGCATCCTGGCCGGCACCCCCAGCGTCGTGTTCGGGCTCGTCGCGCTCCAGCTCGTCGTGCCCGTGCTGCGAGCCCTCCAGCCCCCCGGGCTGTCCCTGGGCGCGGCGATCCTCACGCTCGCCGTGATGCTGCTCCCCACGCTCGGTCTCGGCATGGACGCCGCGCTCGCGCAGGTGCCCGCGGGCCCCGTCCGTGCGGCCGCAGCGCTCGGTCTGGACGCCTGGGAGACCACGCGGGCCGTGCTGCTCCCGCTCGCCTGGCCCGGTCTGCGCACTGCCACCGTGCTCGCGCTCACCCGGGCGCTCGGCGAGACCATGGCGCTGCTCATGGTGGCCGGCAACACGGTCGCGTGGCCGGGCTCCCTCTTCCAGCCGGTGCGCACGCTCACCGGGGGCATCGCGGTGGAGATGGCGTATGCTGCCGGAGACCACCGCTCGGCACTGTTCGTGAGCGCGCTCGCCCTGTTCGCGCTCGTCGTGGCGCTGCGGGCCGCGCGCCCATGACCGATCGCGTCTTCCGCATCGGGTCCGCAGCGTGCGCATGGAGCGTCCTGGCCGTGCTGGTCGCGCTCGTGGGCCGGGTGCTCGTGGACGGCCTGGGTGGGGTGTCGTGGTCGCTGCTGGTCGACGTGCCGGCGGATGCCGGGCGGTCCGGAGGCATGGCGTCCATCCTGGTGTCGACCCTCGCGGTGCTCGCCATCGCGCTGATCGTGGCGGTCCCCATCGGGCTCGGCACGGCCGTGTGGCTCGCGGAGTTCGGGGGCCGCCGTGCTCCGGCGGTACGTGTGGCGCTCGATCTCCTCGCGACCGTTCCGTCCATCGTGCACGGGCTGTTCGGGATGGCGTTCTTCTCCCAGATCCTCGGGCTCGGGTGGTCGCTGGCCTCCGGAGGGCTCACGGTGGCCGTGATGATCGTGCCGCTGTTCGCCCGGCTCGCCGAGGAGGCCCTGCGCGCCGTGCCGGACGCCTGGCGGAGCGCAGGGGCGGCTGCGGGCCTCGATCGCTGGCAGCTGCTCGGTCCGGTGATCCTCCCCGCGGCCCTGCCCGGCCTGGTCTCCGCGCTGGTCCTGTCCATCGGGCGCGTGCTGGCCGAGTCCGCCGCGCTGTTGTTCACGGCCGGCACGGCGCTCCGGATGCCGCTCGGCCCGATGGACCCGGGGCGCGTGCTGGCCCTGCACGTCTACACGATGGCCGTCGACGTGCCGGGCGGGCAGGGCCGTGCAGCGACGGCCGCCCTGCTCCTGTTCGCCGTGATCACCGGAACCACGCTGTTCGCCCGCTGGGCTCCGCACCGCATCGCCGCCTGGGTGCGGCCATGATGGGGCTGGAGCGCGTGGGGGTCCGCTACGGCGGCACGTGGGCCGTTCGCGACGTCGATCTCGTGGTCCAGACGGGCTCGTGCACGGCCCTGGTCGGTCCGTCGGGCGCCGGGAAGTCGTCGCTGCTGCTCGCGCTGAACCGGCTCCACGATCTCGACGCGAGCGCCCATGTCGAAGGGCGAGTCACGCTCGATGGCACCGACGTGGCCTCGCTGGACGACCGCGTGCTGCGCCGCCGGGTCGGCCTGCTCTTCCAGCGCCCGACGCCGTTCCCGCTGTCCATCCGCGAGAACCTCGCGTTCCCGCTGCGTGCCCACGGCACGGCGCGCTCGGAGCTCGATGGGCGCGTGGAGTCCGCGCTGACCGCTGCGGCCCTGTGGTCGGAGGTGTCCCATCGGCTCGATCACGCCGCGTCCACGCTGTCGGGCGGGCAGCTCCAGCGGCTCTGCCTCGCGCGTGCGCTGGCGCTGGAGCCCGACGTGCTGCTGCTGGACGAGCCGTGCGCAGCGCTCGATCCAGCGTCCACCATGCGCGTCGAGGACGCGCTGGCGGGGCTCGGGGGCCGGGTCACGCGCTTGATCGTCACCCACAACCTCGGTCAGGCGCGGCGCCTCGCGGACACCTGTGTGTGCCTGTGGCCCGGTGCGGAGGGGGGTCGGGTGGTGGAGCACGGCCCGGTCGGAGAGGTCCTCTCGGCGCCGTCGCATCCCGAGCTGGCCGCGTGGCTGTCGGGCGCCCTCGGATAGCTACGGCGTCGCGGCGCCGCCCACGTTCACCACGACGGGCGCGGGGCGCTTCCGGTCCGGCCACTCCTCGAGCGTCACGGCTCCGTGGGTGGTGCCGAGGGCCGTCGAGATCTTCGCCGCGAGCTCGGCGGTGGCCTTGGTGTGCTTCACGACCACACCCGGCTCCGGGGCCTCGAGGGTCTCGCCGAGGACCACGAGGTCGGGGTCTCCCAGTCCCTGCACCGCGCCGGCGACGGCGGTGGCCTTGTCGGCACCGGCCCCTGCGTCGCGCACCATCACCCACGGTCGCGGCTCGGTCCCCGCCACCAGCGGGTCTTCGGCCTCGGGGGTGGTCGCGCAGCCGATCATCCCATCGGGCCCGGCGATACGGGGCTCTCCGCCGACCAGGTACACTCCGGTGACGGCCTGCTCGTGCTGGATGTGCTGGCTCTTCTTCCAGGCCTCCACCCACAGGCCGTTCTTGTCGAGGCGCCACTTGCCCTTGGTGTCGGCGCCCTTGAACGACCCGCTCTTGTCGTACAGCGCGCATGCGGTGGCGACGGCTTCCCGAGCGTCGGCTTCGGCCTGGACGGGCTGGTAGGCAGGGACCTTGGGGGCGGCGTCGGGCGTCCTCGGGGTGGACCCTCCGCCTCCGCCGATGCTGGTGGCGTCACCACAAGCGAGGCTGAATCCCAGGAAGACCACGATGCCGACGGCGCTGACTGTTCTCATGGTCGGAACCATAGCGCGACTCACGGATCGTCGCGGGACCGGATCGGTGCATGGGCAACCGCGGCTCGCCGCGTCGGACCGGGCGTGGACGACGCGTGGAGGGCGTCGACGCCAGGTATGCTTCGGGTGCGGAGGGCGCGTGCTGTTCCTCACCCTGACGGGCTGCCCCTACATCTTCGAGCCGCCGGACCTGTCGAACGTCGACGCGGACACCGACACCGACGCGGACTCGGACACGGACACCGATACCGACGCGGATTCCGATGCGGATGCGGACGCGGATTCCGACACGGACACCGATGCGGATGCGGACGCGGACACCGATACGGACGCGGACTCCGACACGGACACGGACTCGGATGCGGACGCGGACACCGACGCGGACACGGACACGGACACGGACACGGACTCCGACGCGGATGCGGACTCCGACACGGATGCGGACTCCGACACGGATGCGGACACCGACACGGATGCGGACTCCGACACGGATGCGGACACCGACACGGACACCGATGCGGATGCGGACACCGACACCGACGCAGACGCGGACACCGACGCAGATGCGGACACCGATACGGACACGGACACGGACCCCGATCCCGACGGCCCCGTGCTGACCGACCTCGCGGTGTACCTCCGCAGCGGGGCGCTCGAGGTCCGCTTCGTCGCCACCGACCCGACGGGCGACCTCCCCGGGGGGCTCGCGACCCTCGTGGTGGACGGGCTCCCCCAGGGGCTCGCCATCCCCGGCGACCTCGACACCTTCGTCGACGGCGGCACCTCGGTGGTGTTCGTGCCCTACACGCCGGTGTGCACGGGCGACACCCTGGACGTGGAGCTCACCGTCGCGGACGGGTCCGGCCTGCTCTCCGACACGCAGGTGGTCGACCTCACCTACGACGGCGCCGACAACGTCGGATCGAACACCGCGCTCGGCCCGATCTCGCTCCCGTTCGTCGCGTGCGGTGGCAGCAACGGGCCCTCGCGGACCGCCACCTTCTCGGGGCCCACCGGCACGGTGCGTTTCGAGCTCGACAACCCGAGCTCGAACCTCATGCTGGAGGTCGAGGACGGCGGGGGAGCCTCGCTCGGAGCGTCCGCCGCGAACCAGTCGCCGGGCATCGTGGAGGCCGACCTCACGGGCCCATCGCGGTTCGTCGTCACGCGCACGGGCGGCTCGCCGCCCAGCTGGATGCTCGCGATCGACCTCCCGTGACCGTGCGTCAGGAGAACAGGCTCAGGATGCCGACGTAGCCGAACAGCAGGGCCACGCCCGTCCCCGAGATCCAGTTCGGGATGAAGAACACGTGCCCACCGCCCCAGGGCAGCAGGAAGTTCAGGAAGCCGAGCCCACGGACCATGCCGCCCTCGCCGTCCGGGCGATCGAGGCCGCCGAGGTACCGCCAACCCGCGTCGGTGAGCGCGAAGGCCAGGCCCAGGGTCACCAGGAACGGCGCCACCGGATTGAACCCCGTCAGCGCGACGAGGAAGCCCACGGCGAACGCGGGGAGGGCGGCGAAGCAGGCCTGGAGGACGGCAACGAGGTTGAAGATGATCATGGGGGTCAGGAGCTCCTCGGGGTTGGGTAGGCGGAACATGGCGCCGAGCGGTCCGTCGGGAACCCGGGGGGCCGACCCTGAAACACTGTGCAACAAACCCCGGCTTTCGCGTGAGCGAGGCAACATGCCGTGGCCTGGGGTCGACGGGCGCCCATCTCGATCCGGGCGCGCAGATCACCCCATGGAGACGGGCCCAACCGGGGGTGATGCTGAGATCCGCCCGTGTGGGAAGGGCCGGGCACGGATGCGCCGTGCTGCATGCGGTCAAGAGTTTGGTGAGCGCGTTGCGACCCGACGGGTGCACCGGTACATCGGCGGGCTCGAACCGGGAGATCCATGTCCGTGCTCACCCTCCTGCTGGCGGCCTGCTCTACGGTCGGCACGACCGACCCCGTTCCCGTCGACCTCGACACGGACACCGACACCGACACCGACACCGATGCGGACACGGACGCCGATTCGGACACGGACGCCGATTCGGACGCCGACGCGGATGCGGATGCCGACGCGGATACGGACGCCGACGCGGATGCGGACGCCGACGCGGATGCCGACGCCGACGCGGATACCGACGCCGACGCGGATGCAGACGCCGACGCCGACGCCGACGCTGACGCCGACACGGACGCGGACTCGGACACCGACGCGGACACCGACACCGACACCGACCCCGTCGTCACGCCCACCCGGTTCGTCGCGCTCGGGGATGCGGGCGAAGGCAACGCCGCGCAGTACGCCGTGGCCGATGCCATCGAGACGGTGTGCGCCGCGCGCGGCTGCGACTTCGCGCTGTACCTCGGCGACAACTTCTACAACACCGGTGTGAGCGGCGTGAACGACCCGCTGTGGCAGGACGCGTTCGAGCTCCCGTACGCGAACCTCGACTTCCCGTTCTACCCGGTGATGGGGAACCACGACTACGGCGGCGAGGGTGCCGGCATCGAGTTCTGGAAGGCGGCGTACCAGGTCGACTACACGTCCATGTCGACGATCTGGACCATGCCCGCGACCCAGTACACCGTGCCGTACGGTCCCGACCTCGAGATCTTCGCGCTCGACACCACCGAGGTGTTCTGGGGCTTCGGCGGGTCGCAGGAGACCTGGCTGCAGGGCGAGCTGGCCGCATCCACCGCCACCTGGCGCATCGCGTTCGGCCACCACCCGTACGTGAGCAACGGGCAGCACGGGAACGCCGGCGAGTACGAAGGGATCTTCGACTGGGTGCCGCTCACGGAGATCCCCCGCGGCGAGTACGTGCAGGAGTTCATGGACAACGCCGTGTGTGGCGTGGCCGACGTGTACATCTCGGGGCACGACCACAACCGCCAGTGGCTCGGCTCGCACTGCGGCACCGAGTTCATCGTGAGCGGCGCAGGCGCCAAGACCACCGACCTCGTGGGGCGCGGGAACACGCCGCTGTTCGAGTCCGACGCGATCGAGGGCTTCCTGTGGGTCGAGATCGACGGGAACACGCTGACCGGCACCTTCTACGACAGCGCGGGCAACGTGGAGTTCGAGACCACCCTCGTGAAGTGACCCGCGCCTACGGGGCTTGCGCGGCTTCGATGCCCGACCACGTCGGTGCGACGGGGCCCGCTGCGCGGGTGACCTCCACGGGGATGCCGGTGAGCCGGCTCATCCCGGACACCGGCTCGATGGCCGCGGGACCGGACGCGGCCAGCAGGTTCACGTTCACGCCGCGCGTGCGGGACGCGATGCTGAGGCCCTTGGCCGCCTGGTGCCCCCACCCATGGGGGAGCGCGACCACACCGGGCATGAGGTCGTCGAGGAGCGCGATGGGCAGACGGACTGCCCCCGTCGCGCTCGTGACGTCCACGAGGTCGTCTTCGGACAGCCCGCGAGCCGCGGCGTCGTCGGGATGGATGTACAGCCGGTTGGTCTGCTCGCGGTGGGGCTTGAGGAAGGCGTCGAGGTTGTGCGTCCACGAGTTGTGCGTGGTGAGGTGGCGGCGCGTGATCAGGCGGAGCCCCGTGGCCGACCGCTCCTGCTCGAACGCCGCCGCGAGCCCGCCCATCAGCGCGACGAGCTTCGGAGGCGCGAGCTGCACGCGCCCGTCTCCGGTGAGCACGCGCTGGCCGAGGTAGGACCCGGGTGCATGGTCGGGGAGCGCACGCCCGTGGGGCTCCGCGAGCAGTGCGTCGAGGCGGCCCTGCCCGCCGGCCCACAGGAGGCCCTGCAGGAGCGCGCGGTTCGGCAGGCCCTCCGATCCGGTCCACCAGCGCAGCGCCTCGAGGGCCCACGAGACGGTTCGGCTGCCGAACATGCCGACGCCGCAGGCCCGCGCGAGGTCGTGGTACATCGTCGCTTCGTCGCGCTGCTCGCCGTCGGGCGGGAGCACGGCGTCGGTCGCCTGGAGGTACGGGCGCGCCTGGAGCCCGAAGAACAGCGGGAACACGAACGGAAGGTCGGGCCGCTGGAGCGGGGAGACCGCCGGCAGCACCCAGTGGGCGAGCGACGCGGTCTCGTTCAGGAACAGGTCGACGCACACGAGCAGCTCGAGATCCTCGAACGCTTCGCGCAGGCGGTCTCCGTTCGCCATCGTGAGCAGCGGGTTGCCGCCCGTGACGAACATCGCGCGCACCTGCCCGTCACCGGGCGTCAGGATCTCGTCGGCCAGCACGCCGCCCGGCAGCGCGTCGTTCACGGCCTGGTGCCCGCTGATCCGCGACGTGCCCGAGCTGTCGAGCAGCCCGTACTTCACGGCCACCCGCGGGAAGTCGACCGGGCCCTTCCCGACGAGCGTGCCCCCGCGCTTGTCGAGGTTGCCCGACACCGCGTGGATGACCTCCTGCAGCCAGAACGCCAGCGCGCCGTTCCCGCCCATGTTCACGCCGGTCGACGAGTACAGGGACGCGCCGTCGGCGGACAGGAAGTCGTGCACGAGCTGGCCGAGCGTCTCCGCGGGGATCCCGGTGACCTCCGCCTGGCGCTCGGGCGTCCACGGCTCGACGAGCGGGCCGAGCTCGTCGAGCCCGGTGGTGTGCGCCTCGCAGCGCTCCCGGTCGATCCGCCCGGACTGGAGCACCTCGCGGAGGAACGCCGCGTAGAAGAACACGTCCGTGCCGGGCCGGATGAACACGTGCTCGCCCGTGACGTGCGCGGTCTCGGTGCGCCTGGGGTCCACGACCACCACGCGCCCGCCGCGCTTCTGGATCGCCTTCAGGTGCTCGATGGGGTTCGGCACCTGGAGGAAGCTCCACTTGCTGACCACCGGGTTCGCTCCGACCACGATCAGGAGCTCGGTGTGCTCGAGGTCGGGGAAGGGCTGGGTGAACGGGAACCCGTACACCTCGGTGGCGACGGCGAACTTGTTCGCGCAGTCCTGGGTGCTGGACGCGAACAGCGACTTGCTGCCGAGGCCGTCCATGAAGCCCTTCGCGAAGATCGGGTGCAGGATCGAGAACCCCGCGGCCGTGCCGACGTACATGCCGATGCTGTTCGGCCCGCGCTCGCGCCGCAGGGCCTGCACGCGGGCCCCGATGTCGGCCAGGGCTTCGTCCCACGTGGCGGGCTCGAACCGGTCGCCCACGCGCTTCATGGGCTGCGTGAGGCGGTCGGGCGACGTGTACATCTGCTGCTGGCGCACGCCCTTCACGCACGCGAACCCGCGCGTGGCGACGTGCTGGCGGTCGGGGCGCACCTCGACCACCTCGCCGTCGCGCACGTCGACCTCGAGCCCGCACAGGCTCTCGCAGATACGGCAGAAGGTGTGATGGGTCTGGACTGGATCGGGCATGGGGCGGGATGTATCACCGCGGGAGCCCGCGACGTCAGTGGTCCTGGTAGCGGATCTCGACCGGCGTGCGCACCACGTCGGCGATGACGTGCGCGACGTAGTCGACGGTCGACTCCTCCGCGAACTTGCGGAGCACCAGCGTCTGGCCGGCCCACAGCGAGTAGTGCGTGGTCTTCTGGCCGCGGTGGTACATGGCCTCGGCCCGGACGTCGAGGAGGGCCAGTCGGCTCGCCGCGAGGTCGACGCTCTTGTCCTGGAGCGAGGGGAGCGGCCCGTGCCGCACCTGGATGCCGTCGGGTCGGATGCGCACCTCGGTGGTGTTCACGAGCAGGTACGCGTAGACGACGAGGAACGCCGCCGCGAAGAAGACCTCGTACCCGCGCATCGTGTAGAACCCGAACAGCGGCGCGAAGAAGCAGGCGCCGACCGCCCAGAAGAACAGGTGCACGACCACACCCGCCTGCATGCGCCAGGGGATGCGCACCACGACGCCGTCGACGGTCTCGTCGAGGTGCATGCCGTCGGGCAGCACGGGCCTGTAGCGGACGCGTCCCACGGGGGCCGCGACCTCGGGTGAGGCCCCTCGCGGCGGATCGAGGGTCGCGGTCGGGACGGAGGGCCGCTGCGACTCGGGAATCGCCGCGTCGCCGCCGACCTCCCAGATGTGGTCGCACCACTGGCACCTTCCCAGGCCCGAGGTCACGAGGTTCGGATTCAGGGCTGCGCCGCACTTCGGACAGGTCATCCACGCTCCGTCATCGAATGTCACGAACCTGGGCACGGCACGGCATGGGTCCAGGGGTTGCGCTTCCGATTTATGACCCGGATCGCCGAATATGGGCCGTTCTGCCGCGGATCTGGGTGGCTTTCGGGGAGGGCCGGACGGGCCGAGAGCAGGGCGCGCACCCGTGGAGCCCGGTCTCGTGGGCGTGTTCGGCAGTGATCGGGCTTCGGGCCCGTACGGGCGGGGCTCTCGGGAGATCTTCGCGGCGGGGTGAAAGTGTCAGAACCCTTCCTTCGTTCGGAGGTCGTACTGGACAGGAGAACCCCATGCGTGCCGACGAGCTCCCCATCCCGAAGCCCTGCGACGTTCCCTGGGAGAGCATGACCGGCTCGGACTGCCGCCGTCATTGCGCGCAGTGCAGCAAGGACGTGCACGACCTCTCCGCGCTCACCGAGCGGGAGGCCCGCCGCATCGCGCGTCCCGGGGTGTGCGTGCAGTACCGCCGCGACGCGCGGGGGAACGTCGTGTTCCGTCCATCCCGGCGGGCTCGGATGGTCGCGCTCGCCACCACCCTGATCGGCGGAGCCGCGTTCGCGGACGAGCCCATCCCGGAGGTCGCGAGCGCTGCGCCGGTCGCCGACGCGTCCCTGCTCGACCGCGTGCTGGAGTGGTTCGCGGGGCGCAAGCCCGACACCGGCACCGAGATCGTCGAGGTCCAGGTGCCGATCGAAGACCCCAACGCGGTGTCGCTCACCACGGTCGAGCCCGAGCTCATGGTGAGGGGCGAGATCGCCTTCCATCCCGCGCAGCAGGCGCCGTCGACGCCGACCACCACGAACCCGAGCACGGCGCCGTAGCTACGGGAGCCCGGCGGCGATCCGGGCGAACGCCGGTGCTGCGACCGCACCGCCCCAGCCCTGGGGCTCCGGACCCGCGACCTGCACGGCGACCACCCAGCGCGGCGCTCCGGCGGGGACGACCCCCACGAAGCTCGCCACCGTGCGGTCTCCGGGACCCTCGAGGCGCGACGTACCCGTCTTGCCGGCCACTTCCCGGCCTGCGACCGCGGCCCGGCGCCCCGTGCCCTCGGGACCCTCGACCACCGACACGAGGAGCTCGCGCACCTGGCGTCCGGCGACCGACGCGTCGAGCCGGGCATACGCGTGGGCCAGGGCTTCGGTGGACATCGGGAACTGGCCGAGCGCGAGGTCGGCCGGGGCGAGGGCCGCAGACCCGTGCACACCGTGCTGGGCGAACCGCTCGGACACCACGCCGGAGCCGAGCTGCTCCGCGAGCGCCACGAAGCCCGCGTTGTCGGACACCTCGAGCAGGTGCCGCAGGGCGTCGGGGTCGGCGCCGTTCTCGAGCGCGGCCACCGCCACGAACGGCTTCACCACGCTCCCCGGGGCCCAGGGCTGCACCACGCCGTGCGTGCCGGTCGCGGCCACACGGTCGGATCGCGTCTCGAGCACCACCACGGAGACGCCGTCCGGATGCCACTCCGCCACGAGCCGCGCCACCTCGGCATCCACCAGGGCCTGCACATCCGTGGGCGATGCGGCGATCGACCCCGCCACCGCGGGGGATCCGGCCAGTCCGACCACCGCGGTGGTGCCCAGCAGCCCCGCCACGACCCCGCCGCGCATCCAGCCCGGCAGCACGGGCCTCTCCGGACCCACGAGCGCTCGGATGCGCTGCTCCAGCGGGCTCCCGCCGAGCGCGGCGACGAGGGGCCGCGCGTGCACGTGCCGGGCGAGCTCGATCAGGTCGGTGGCGTAGGCGGTGCGGGACACGCCCGAGGCCAGCACGACGGCATCCGCGGCGTGCTCGACGGTGTGGCGGAGCCGTGCGGACAGGGCCCAGGCGAGCGGATGGAACCACAGGACCGCGGTGAGCACGTGCCCGAGCGCCAGCCGCAGCGTGTCGCGGCTCGCGACGTGGGCGAGCTCGTGGCGCAGGGCGCGGTCCCGCCGGTCGGCCGACCAGTCCGCAGCGGGCACCAGCACGCTCGGCCGGAGCCAGCCCACCACCATCGGGCTGGCCACGCCAGGGTGCAGGCGAACCGGGACGCCCGCGGACACCCGGTCCACGGACTCCGCCCACTCGCGGTCGATCGGAAGGAGGCCCCGCCCGAGACGGTGGACGGCCCACACGCCGACCGCCACCCGCACGGCGCACACGAGCACGCCCAGCGCCCAGACGGCGGTCAGGGCCTCCAGCACGGGCCAGGATGCCGCCATCGTCGTGGCGGGCTCCTGCAGGGTGGCCCACGCGCCGGTCACCGCAGCGACGGGAGACGAGGGGCCCGCGGACATCGCGGGCGCGGGCACGGGGAAAGACGGCAGGCGCTGGAGCGCCGGGAGCGCGAGGGTGGACAGGGCGCCGAGGGTGAGCAGGTCGCGGCGGGTGGCTGCGGGGAGCGGAGCGGCCGAGAGGCCGAGAGCGGTGGCGAGCACGAGGGAGGAGCGGAGCAGGAGGGTGGGCGTCATTCGGACTTCCGGGCGTCGTCCACGAGCGTGGCGAGCTGGTCGAGGGTGGCCGCGTCGACCTCGTCGGACTGGAGCAGGGTGCTCACCATCCCTTCGACGGAACCCCCGAAGAAGGTGTGCAGGAGGTTCGACAGGGCGCTGCGCCCGGCGACCTCCGGCGGGACGGTGGGCCGGTAGATGTACCGGGTGCCTGCCTGTTCGTGGACCAGGTGGCCCTTCTCCTCGAGCAGCCCCATGAGGGTGCGGACCGAGGAGTAGCTGGGCGGATCGTCGAGGCCTTCGCGGACCTCGGCGACCGACGCGGAGCCCAGCCGGTAGACCACGTCCATGATCTGACGTTCGCGACGCGAGAGCGGGGGAGGGGTGGGGGTCGTCATGCGAATATTTTAGCAGGTGCCAAAGAATTCAGGGAGGAGTCAGCGAGCCAGCTCGCTGAAGGCTCCCGGCAACAGGAATTGGCAACCCGCGTCCGGCATCCCGTGGACGATCACCGCTCCGTGAGGCGGGACAGGGCCTGGCGCTCCTCCGTGGTGGGCTCGCGACCCGATCGCGCCGCGGCCGCGCGGGCCTCCAGCGCCTCCCGCAGGCGCTCGAGCGCCGTCGAGGTGTGCCCATCGGCGGTGAGCCCTGCAACGAAGGCCGCCACGGCGCGCGGATCGAGCTCTCCGAGCGCGATGCGACGCCCGAGGGCGGTCACGGTGTGCCGGTCGACGCTCACCTCGAACGCCGCGAGCTCCTGGCTCCGCTGCCAGCATCGCAGCGCCCCCAGCGCGAGACCGAGGGCCGCGAGGGCCGTGATGCCCAGGAGCCCGAGGGCCTGGGTCCGATCCTCGGACCGATGGGTCCAGACCGCGATCTCGACGTTCCGCGCGGCTTCGATCGCGGTGAACGCCTTCTGGAACGCCGCCTCCCGGGCCTGCTCGTAGGCATCGGCCTCGTGGGACGCGGCGAGCTGGGTGTCTTCGAGGAGCGGCTCCACCCACGCCCCATCGGGCAGGTCGACCGGCGACCACTTCCCGCGCACGAACGTCGGGAGGGCACGGTCCCAAGCCTGGCGGTTCATCGGACGCGCCCGTTGGTGCTGGCTCTTGTGGGTGGGCAGCCCGAGCTCGGCCTCGAGGTGCAGCTCGATGGCCGCTGCCAGCATCCGGTTCCCGGCCTCCGCCTGGACGACCGACCGCGACGGCAGCCGCTGGAGCCATCGGGGGAGCTCGCGGAAGCACTCGTCGCGGTCGTGAGCGCAGTCGAGCGGCTGCGGCTGTCGCGGCAGGGACCGGAGGTGCTCCCCGTGGATGGCGGCGAGGGCCAGGAGCACCAACAGCGCGCCGACGGCGAGGGAGAGCAGGGCGGTGGCGGTCTCGCGCCACCACACGTGGTGGGGGTGCTCGAACTGGAAGGTCTGCCGCTCGAAGTCCGCCATCGCTGACTCCTATCGGTCTGCGACGGGGTCGACCGCGCTACCGGTCGAGAAGCCGGCGGTACACGGCCTCGTACCGGTCGACCAGCGGATCGACGCGGAACCGCGCGATGGCGTCCTCCCGGCCCTCGCGACCCATCCGACCGCGCCGATCCGGGTTGTGCAGCAACGCGGCGGTCGCGCGCGCCATCGCGGAGGTGTCGTCCGGCGCGCACAGGATGCCCGTGAGCCCGTCCTGCACGACCTCCGGCAGGCCCCCGACCGCCGAAGCGACCACCGGCACGCCACAAGCGAGCGCCTCGAGCGCAGCGAGCCCGAAGCTCTCGGTCTCGGAGGGCAGCAGGAACACCGCACACTCCCGCAGCAGCGCCTGGTGGTTCCGCAGCGCGCCCACGAACCGCACCACGCTCGACAGTCCCGCCTCCGCCACCCGCGCTTCGGCCGCGGCCCGCTCGGGACCGTCGCCCACGAGCAACAGGCCGCACGGCCGGGTCTCGACGATGCGCGCGAAGATCTCGATCACGCGATCGACCCGCTTCACGGGACGGAAGTTCGACACGTGCGCGATGACGGGCGCCCCCGCGAGGTCGGGCCCGAACAGGGCCATCAGCGCGGGCCGATCGGAGCCCTCGAGCGGCGTGTGCTCGTCGGTGTCGATGAAGTTCGGGATCACCTCGATGGGCGTGAGCTCGGGGTCGAGCCCGAACCGCGCGTAGGTGTCGTCGCGCAGCGCCGCGGAGGGCGCGGTGAGCGCGTCGCTCTTCACCATGCTGTGGCGCGTGATCGGCAGGTAGCTCGGGTCGGACCCCACGAGCGTGATGTCGGTGCCGTGCAGGGTCGTGACGATCTTGAGCGAAGGCACGATCTCGCGCGCCATCCACGCGCTCGTGGCGTGCGGCACCGCGTAGTGCGCGTGGATCAGGTCGAGCCCGGCGTGGTTCGCGACGTCGACCATCTTCGACGCCAGCGCCAGCGAGTACGGCGTGTGCGGGAAGACCGGGTAGTCGCGGCTCTCGACCCGATGGAACTCGATGTTCGGCAGGTCGGGGTCGAGGCGGCGGGGAAGGTCGGTACAGATGAAGTGCACGCGGTGGCCGCGGTGTGCCAGGCGCATGCCGAGCTCGGTCGCGAGCACGCCGCTGCCGCCGAACGTCGGGTAGCACGTGATGCCGATGGACAGGCTCATCGCGGCGGCACCAGCGCAGGCAGGGCCGGGTGCGCGGCGAAGTGCGCCAGCGGGTCGGACAGCGGCACGGGCGTGCCGAGCAGGTAGGGCTCGCCGTACGCGACCCCGATGGTGGCGCCCCAGTAGCGGTCCCGCACGTCCCAGGCGCCGTGCCCGACGGGCTGGTTCACCAGGGTGGCCGCTCCCGGGCCCACCTGGCTGACGTGCGCGGCGATGGCGGCGCGCTTCCGGTCCACCACGGCGGTGATGTCGACCACGAAGTCGGGGCGGACCTCGTGGCGCTGTGGGTAGTGCAGCAGCCGCGGACGGTGGGGGGACCCGAGCTCCGGGGCGTACTTCGCGAGGCCGGCGTGGAACACCGCGCGCTGGAGGAGCGCTCCGGTGGCGGCGTGGTCGGGGTGCCGGGCGTGCGTCCACGGGGCGAGCGCGAGAGCGGGACGGAGGCGCCGCAGGACCTCGACGACCGCGCGGACCTGGTCCTCCACGACCGCGAGGTGACCGTCGGGCAGGCCCAGGTTCTCGCGATGGGACAGCCCCAGGACCCCGGCCGCAGCGGCGGCTTCGGCGGCACGGACCGCGACGGACCCGTTGGTGGCGAGCTCTCCGGCGGACAGGTCGACGATGCCCACGGACTGGCCGCGGTCGGCGGCGAGGGCGAGCCAGCCGCCGCAGGAGAGCTCGGCGTCGTCGGGGTGTGGGCTGAAGCACACGAGCTCGATCACAGGGACACCTCGCGGAGCGCCGCATCGAAGGGGACCGTCTCGGACAGCACGCGCTCGACGAACGCATCGATGCCGACCCGGGCCGCGAACGGGGCCCAGGCGAGCACGCGCTCCTGGGGGGCGCCGTCGGGCTGGAGGCGGTCGAGCAGCCGATCGAGGCGGTCGACCATCACCTCGTCGTCGCGCGCCAGCGCCTTGCGGTACCGGTCGACGAGCTTCTCGGCCGTGGACCGGAGGTGCTCGAGCGTCTTGTCGACCGAGCGACCGAGGCCCGCATCCAGCCCGTCGGCCTGGGGCCGGAACGCGGTGAGGGCGGCGGTCGGGCCGTCGGTGACGGACGCGAGCAGGGCGTCGGGGTCGGGCAGCCCACCGCGCGCGGTGCCCAGGCGGGCGAGCAGCGCTTCGCGCGGGGACGCCAGATCCCGGGGCCGCAGGCCGAGCTGGTCGAGCAGCTTGCTGGCGGTGCCGTCGACGACCAGGAACCGGGCGCGCGGGACCATGAGGGGCACGGGCAGGCCGAAGCCGGCGTACAGCGGGGGCATCTGCGCGAGGTAGGCCAGCTCGCCGGGCCCGCCGACGTACGCGGCCGTGGGCAGCCAGGTGTCCTGGAGGACGGGGCGGAGCAGCGCGGAGGTGCTGTGGGCGCAGGCCCTCGCGGTGTCGGCGTCGAGGACGCGGTCGGTCCCGCACAGCAGGAAGCCCCCGTCCGGATGGGGCTCCACGCGATAGCGCGGCCCGTCGGGCCCGTCGGGATGGACGAACGACAGGGGGGCCTCCGGCCGGACCCACACCGGCGCGCCCCGCCCGCTGGCCTCGAGCGCATCGGACTGGGCCTGCAGGGCCCGGGAGAGCGGCACGGCGTCGGCGAACGCACGTGCATGGACGGGTGCGGCGGCCTCCCGCAGGTCGGGCGAGCCGGCGTCGACCACGAGCAGGCCGTGGGGGGCGAACAGGCGGTCGAGGCCCGCGCGGAACGCGTCGGACGCCGTGGTGTCGGGGGTGTGCGAGCCGCGGAACAGCGCGAGGATCTCGGGTGCGTGGGGCAGCCCGCCGATGCAGTCCTCGAGAACCGCCAGCGCGCCGACCACCGAGGGGCCCAGGCGCCGGTGGACCACCGAGCGACCGTCCTCCTCCGGAATCCCGTGCACACGGGCCCATGCGAGGCGACCCTCCCGATCGAGCAGGCCGACCGAGGCGATCTCGTCGAAGTCGTGGTCTTCGTCCTGCAGCCAGAACACCGGCGCGCAGGGGACGCCCGTCTCGGCTTCGAGGGCGCGGGCGTTCACGATGGCGGCGGCGGCCTTGTAGACGGTGTACAGCGGGCCTCCGAACAGCCCGGCCTGCTGGCCCGTGACCACGGCCACCCCGCGCGCGAGGGCATCCCGGCTGCGCTCCTGGGCGGGGGTGGTGGCCCGGATCGATGCGAGCACGTCGGGATGGACGGAGCGCTCGGCCGCGGCCCGGACGGCGGTGGCGCGGGCTTCGGGCCGCAGGGGGTCGGGCAGGGGGAGCACGTGCATCGGCAAGCCCGGTATCCGCGCCTCCCGACGGCGTCCGGCCGCCCGACATCTTCAGACATGGTGCGCCGGTGTGACCCGCGGGGCGAACGGTCGGTCGCGGGATAGGGGATTCCATGCCGATCGTGCTTCCGCCATCCCTCGACCGGGAGATCCAGACGCTCGAGAAGGAGTGCGCGTACGCCAAGAGCCTCACTCCCGAGGAGCGGCTCGAGGTCGTGGCGCAGTGCTGTGCGGCAGCGTGGAGCCAGGTCCTCGCCCATACGCAACGCGACCGCCTCCTCGCCATGGAAGACCCGCTGCCGGAGTCGACCATCGCGGCGCTGAAACGCCTGAGACGAACCGGGTGACCGAGCTCGATCCCATGGAGGTGGCGCTACGTCTTGCCGGAGCGCTGGATCGCGCCGGGGTTCGCGTGCGAAGACCTACCAGTCGGTCGCCCAGTCCCACGCCTCGGACGCCTTGTCGCCCGCCCAGTTCTTCGCCTTCGTCGCGCCGCCGCCCGTGAAGCTGTCCACGATGTCGTAGTGCAGCGCGGGCGTCAGCATCTGTCCGACCGTGAACGCCCCGCCCAGCACGTCTCCGGCGAGGTCGGCGTTCTCTTCGCTCAGGATGCCGGTGAGCGCGGAGTCGAGGTACGAGTCCACACTCGCGCCGCGGTCCGCGAGGCGCGACGACAGGCCCCGCGCATCCCCATCCGGGCCGGCCATCTTGCGGGCCGCCGCCTCGCTCCCGCGGTCGAGGTGCTTGCCCACGGTCGTGCCGAAGCCCCAGGAGGCCGCCAGCGCGGGCCCTACGCCCGGCAGCCACGGACCGATCGTGGTCGCGACGCCGTTCGCCAGGTTGAACCCGCGCTCGAGGTTCCACCCGTGCTCCTGGCCGTCGTCGAGGGCGCGCCCGGTGTTCATCAGCCCGAACGCCGAGGTGATCGGGCCCATCCCGGGCATGCCCTGCATGCCGTTCGCGACGCCCATCGCGTTGGTGAACCCCGCGAGCGAGCGCAGGTCGGATGCCGTGCTCTGCGCCTTGCCGACGTTCTCGTGGTCGTTGAACAACCCGCCGAGCGCGGTGAGGCCCTCGACGCCGTTCACCATGGGCCCGACGGGCGTGAGGTTCATCATCGACTGGATGAAGCTGTTGCCGAGGCTCGGCGCCTGCTGCCCGACCGCCGCCGAGCCTCCGGAGAGGCCGGCCGAAGGGGAGAGCTTGGACTGGCTGCGGGTACGACCGGACATGAGGACCTCCTGGGGATGCACTCCACGTACGCTCCTCCCGGACGAGGAGAAGCAGTCCTGGCCGAGCTGACACACGCTGTTGCATCGCCGTGACCCGGGTCGATACACCCGGCCCATGGACGGAGACCTCCGCGTCGCGGCCGGCCGGCTGGTGCTGGACGAGTCGTGTGTCTGGACCGACGAGGGCGAGCGGATCGCGCTGTCGGGCATCGAGGTCGACCTGCTGCGCCACCTCGTGGCCCACGAAGGCGAGGTGGTGACCCGCGAGACCCTGCTCACCGACGTGTGGGGGTACTCGCCGCAGGTGACGAGCCGCGCTCCCGACAGTGCGCTGAAGCGGCTGCGCCGGAAGATCGACCCGGGCGACGTGCCGGAGAACCTGGTCACCGTGTTCGGCGAGGGGGTGCGCTTCCTGCGGTCTTCGGGCCTGCCGCTGCCCGTGCGCGAGGGCCCGCTGTTCGGTCGTGAGGCGCTCGTGCAGGCCATCCGGGAGGCGCTCGTGCACGGGGACGTGATGCTCGTGGGGCCCGTGGGGATCGGCAAGACCCGCGTGGCGCTCGAGATCGCGCACCGCCACGACGGGCCGGTGTGCTGGCACGACGCGGATCGGGCCGATCCGGTGCGGCCCGACGCGCTGGTGGTGCTCGACGGGGTCGACGGTCCGGGCGGTCACCGTGTGCTCCGCACGGCACGGTCGGCGGACGGTCCGGCGTTCGGGGTGGGCCCGCTCGACCCGGTCGCGTCGCGCTTCCTGTTCGCGCACCACGGCGGTCCGCCCGAGGTCTGGCTGGAAGACCTGGGCGGGTTCCCGCTCGCGCTCCTGGCGGCCGCACGGCGCCTGCAGACCGTGTCGCCCGACGCACTGGTCGCCCGGCTCGCCGACACGCCGTTCCGGGTGCTGGAAGGGGTCGAGAGCGCGGTGGAAGCGACGTGGGACGCGGCTCCCGGTCCGGTTCGCGACGCGTGGCGCGAGCTCGCCGGACTGGCGCCCGGATTCACGGACCGCGACGCGGAGCGGGCCGGCGTCCCGCGGTCCGCGCTGGAGGCCCTGCGCGATTGCGGGCTGCTCGTGGCCCACGGCGACCGGTGGGTGCAGCCGGCCCTGTTCAGGCGGTTCGTGGAGCGGTTCGGGATGCTTCGGGAGTCAGCGAGCCAGCTCGCTGAAGGCTCCCGGCCAGAGGAATCCAGGGAGGAGTCAGCGAGCCAGCTCGCTGAAGGCTCCCGGGCGGAGGGTTTCGAGCCGGCCCTCTCCGCCGCGCGCGCCGAGGCCCGCGGCCTGCGGGAGGTCCGTGCGTCGATTCGGGACCTCGCGTCCGTCGACCGGCTCGAGGCGGGCTGGTGGGCCCTCGCGCGCGCCGAGCACCGCGCGGAGCTGGCCGGCACGCTCGTTCCGTTCCTCGTGGTCCTGGGAGAGCCTGCCCGCGCGGTCCGTGTGGGGGAAGCCCTGCTCCAGGGCCCGGTCGAGCCGGGGGTGCGTGCGCGGATCCGCGGCTGGCTCGCGCTGGCCTACGCGCAGACCGGCCGGAGGGCGCTGTCCACCGCCCATGCCCGGCACACGGGCGATGCGGGGGCTGCGTTCGTCGATGCGCTGGAGGCGGCATCCCGCGATCCGGTCGACCCGGACGGGCTGGAAGCGCTGCTCGCCCTCACGCTGGCGGGCTGACCGCCTCTCTGCGACATCGCGTCGCGATGCGGCCGTCCAGGGTGTCGGGTGCGTCCACCTCGGGGGCCGACGGGTCCCACAGCGGCCGGAGCACGGCGAAGAACCCGGGATCCGGGGCCGTTCCCATCCACTCGGCGTAGTGGCGTGCCGCGGTCCGCGCGTCGTCGGGGCGCCCGGTGAGCGCGGCCACCGCAGCGTCCCAGGCGTGGAACCAGGCGTACGGCGGGGAGGGCACGGTCACGCCCTTCAAGGCCTCCGCGATCAGCTCCGGCACCTCGGCGTAGCGCCGCTGCATCACCCGCAAGCGCACGACGTTCATGAGCGTCCCGCCGAGCCCGTGCGCCTGGCCGAGCGACCGGGCGTGGTCGAGGCACAGCACGAGCGTGCGCTCGGCGTCCTCCAGTCGATCGGCGAGGAGCTCGATGAAGCCCAGCATGCGGCGGATGTTCCCGCGCACGGCCGGGTCGCCGGGCCGACGGAGGGCCGCCTGGAGGTGCTCGATGGCGGCCGCGAAGTCCCCGCGGCTGCGCGCGACGTCCGCGAGGCGGAGCAGGGCGGTCACCGGGTTCCCGGGCAACCTGAGGGCTTCGAGCGCGAGGGACTCGGCGCGGTCGGGGTCTCCGGAGGTCACGGCTGCGTCCGCACCCATCAGGAGGAGCGCCTGGCGCATCATCGGGTCGACACCGTCGAGTGCCAGCCCGACGCGCACGTGCCGGTCCATCGCGCGCTCTCCCTCGTGGTGCCGCACGATGAGCGCCCGCATCCACTCCCGTCCCGCGCGCAGGGTCGGGCTCGGGAGCTCCGGCATGCGGTCGAGCGCCGCCGCGGCTCCGTCGAAGTCGAGCATGCCGATGCGCACGCCGGCTTCTTCGATCAGCAGGGCGGGGTCGGGGTCGACCGCGAGCAGGGGCGCCATGAGCGCGAGCGCGGCGTGCGCGTCGAGCCGCTGCTGCTCGGGCCACACGAGGATGCGCGTGAGGTCGGGGTCGAGCGGGCGGAGCCGGTGGGCGCGCCGCAGGTTCGGGATGTCGGCCTCGTGGGTCCCGACGCCCACCCACACCTCGTGGCGGCGGGCCAGGCGGCGTCCCCACTCCACGAGCCGGTGCTCGGTCGCGTCGCGCTCGACGCCCGTGAGCCGCTCGGCGCCGAGGGCCCGCAGGTGCGCGTGCAGGTGGTAGCGGAGGCCGCCGGCCGAGTGCTCGAGGGTCAGCACCGCGGCGTCGGCCAGGGACGCGAGCCGGTCCACCACCCAGCCCCGGGTCTCGATGACCGCCTCGGCGGCGTCGAGGTCGAAGCTGCCGACGAACACGCTGGCCTGCGCCCACACGGACCGATCGGCCTCGGCGAGGGCGTCCCACGTGGCCTCGACGCCGGCGTCGTGGGGGAGGCCCGGATCGGAGCGCGCGCGGCGGGCGGCGAGCAGGACCTGGAGGGGCGGCCCGGCGAGCGCGTGGTCCGGGACCACGCCGGCCTCGTGGCGGAAGAGCTCGGCGGCGGCGGCCTCGTCGAGGGGAGGGACCTCGATCACGAGCATGCCGTCGGGGTCGGGGGGCTGGAGGGCCGTGACCAGCGCGGTCACGCCGGCCAGCCAGGGCGCGAGGGCGTGGGAGGGCTCGGCGTCCTCGAGGACGAGCACACCCGCGAAGCCGGCGAGGCGAGCCTGGAGGGATCCCGCATCCGGCGGGACGCGCAGGGCCTGGCCGAGGGCTTCGCGGGCCCCGTCCGGACCGGGGGCATCGCGCAGGGACACCCAGGCGACCTCGGTGCTCTCGGGCAGCCGCTCGACGACCTCGCGCGCGAGGTGGGACTTGCCGATCCCGGCCGGACCGACGAGCGCGACGACCCCGCGGGTCAGCGCGTCCAGCACGGCTCCGACGAGCTCCTCCCGCCCGAACAGCGGCCGCCCGGCGGGCACCTCGCCGGTGCGGGGCGCGTGGGCCACGAGCCGGTACCCCTCGCCGGGCACCGTCACGAGGTGCACCGGGTTCCCGGGGTCGTCTTCGAGCAGGGACCGCAGCCGGTACACGGCGGTGGTCAGCGACCGTCGGGAGCCGCCCTTCCCGTCGGTGAGCGCCGCGAGCAGCTCGGCGTCGGACACGGTCGCTCCGCGCGCGCGGCCGAGACACGTGAGCAGCGCGACCTGCTGGGGGGTGAGCGCACGGACCTCGCCGGGTGCCACGAGGGTGCCGGCGGCGGGATCGAAGCGCCACCGGCCCAGCGCGAGCGCGTCGGGAGCCGCGGACACCTCGCGGGGCACGAACTGCACGCCACGTCCGGTGAGCGTGCGGAGGTGCACGGGCGCGGCGGGGTCGGGCTCGATCTTCTGCCGGAGGCGGGCCATCGTCGTGTCGACCGTGCGGCTACGTACGCGCTCGGACACCCCGAAGACCTCGCGCAGCAGCTCGTTTCGCGACACGACCTCGCCGGGGCGCGCGGCGAGATGGGCCAGGAGCGCGGCCTCCCTGGACGTCAGGCGCACCTCTCCGTCCGGGCCGTGCAGCACGCCGCGCTGGAGGTCGACCCGCCCGGATACGAGCTCGAGCGGGGGATCGAAGGGGTCCGACATCGCGGGCATCGTCGCATGGGAGCAGTCGCGGTGCCCGTCCTCTCAGGGAGACAATCCAGCCTGCTGCCGAGCTCCTCATGCCCAAAGCGCTTGGCGCAATCCTCACGAGCGCTCTGCGAGTCGTCGGACAGTCTCAGGACACGGTGGCTCGGGCCTCGGACGCGAGCGCGCGGAGGGCAGCCACGGCGTCGAGGACCTCGTTGGACGGAGGCTTGCGGGGCTTCCGACCCGCGATCGTCGGGTACCGATACGCCGTGGCGTACGTCGACCACGGCAGCCACGGCGCGAGCTTCGCCCTCCACGGGCTCCCCTCGGGGAGTCGGAGCACGAGGGCATCGAGCCGGTGCTCGCGACCCGCTTCGACCGCCGCGTGCGGGAGCAGGGCCTTCACCACCTTCTCCGCCGCTTGGTGAACGTGGTACGCCGCATGTCGAGGAACGCGAGGATGCGCTCCTCACGCGGCATAGAGGCGGAGTCCTCGCTGGTACGCGGCCCGCGGCAGCGTATCGGGCTCGTCGCGCTCGTCGTCGAAGTCCTGCTTGGTGCAGGGGACGATGTCCGCGATCACCCCGGCCTCGTGGCCGACTCCGCAGGTGCGCTCGGGGTCGAGCCAAGCCTCGAGCGCATCGTCGGGAACGACGACCAGGAGGTCGTAGTCGCTGTCGGGACGGGCGCGACCCTCGGCCCGGCTTCCGAACAGCCACACCTCGAGCGGCTCCATCGCCGCCACGACATGCTCGAGCAGTCGGGCGAGCTCGGGGTCCTGTTCGGGGGCGAGGGCGACCATGCGTGCATCCTAACCGCCACTGCCTTCACACATCTCGTGACACTGCCCGCGCCGGCACCTCGTTAGGCCGGGCCGTCCGGAGGTGGAAGTGCAGCGCATCGCGCGGGTGGCGGCGACAGGAGCGATCTCGGCGGCCCTGTGGAGCTCGGCGTACGCGGCGCCTCCGTCGTCCGGGCAGCTGCTGCGCGATCTCGAGTCGATGCGGGTCGTCGGCAGCGTGCTGTACGTCGCGGCCCACCCCGACGACGAGAACACGCGGCTGATCGCGTACCTCGAAGGGGCGCGCGGGCTCGACGTGACGTACCTGTCGCTCACCCGGGGCGGCGGCGGGCAGAACCTCGTCGGCACGGAGCAGTCCGACCTTCTCAGCGTCGTGCGCACGGGCGAGCTGCTCGGGGCGCGGGCGATCGACGGCGGCTCCCAGCGGTTCACGCGGGCGCGGGACTTCGGGTACTCGAAGTCGTCGGACGAAGCCCTGTCTTCGTGGGGGCACGACGCGGTGCTCGAGGACGTCGTGCGGGTGGTCCGGGAGGTCCGGCCCGACGTGATCATCACGCGGTTCCCGACCGAAGGGCAGACCCACGGGCACCACCTCGCGAGCGCCATCCTGGCGGGCGAGGCCTTCGAGAAGGCGGCCGACCCGTCCTACGTGATCGAGGGTCTCGAGCCGTGGCAGGCCGACTTCCTCGTCCGGAACGAGTCGAGCTGGAACATCTCCGAAGACACCGACACGTCCGGGTGGATTGCGCTCGATGTCGGCGGGTACGACGCGCTGACGGGCCGCTCGTGGGGTGAGGTCGCGGCCGACGCCCGCACGATGCACAAGTCCCAGGGGTTCGGCTCGGCACCCCAGTACGGTCCGCAGATCGAGTACTTCTCGGCGGTCGCCGGGAACGTGCCGAAGCCCGGGTCCGACCTGTTCGCCGGGCTCGATCTCACGTGGCTGGGCATCCAGGGAGGGGCGGCGGTCGACAAGACCCTGGCGAAGGCGGCGAAGAAGTTCGATCCCCGGGCGCCGGAGCGCTCGCTGCCCCTGCTCGCCCAGGCCCACGTCCAGCTCATGGCGATGTCCGACAGCGTGTGGAAGACGCGCAAGCTCCGCGACCTCGAGGCCCTGATGCTCCGGTGTGCCGGTGTGCTCGTCACGGCGCGGTCCAAAGCGGAAGCGGTGGTCCCGGGCACCGAGCTGGACGTGGAGCTCACGGTCCTGATGCGCAATCCGGCCGACGTCACCGTGCGCGGGTACGACACCCCCCGCGGAGCGCCCGAGGAGGGCACCCGCCTGAACCGCGTCCCGGCGATGGTCGGGGTGCAGGAGCGGCTGAAGGTGCACGCGCCATGGGTACGGGCGCTGCCGGTCGCGACCGCCGCGCAGGGGTTCACGCGCCCTCATTGGCTCGAGCAGCCCGCGACCGACACGTTGTTCGCTGTCGACCCCGCAGAACGCACCCTGCCCGAGCGCCCGCCGGCCCTGGTCGTTCCCGTGGGCCTCCTGGTCGCCGGGCGGCCCATCGTCCTGCCCGTCCCCATCGAGTACGCGTGGACCGACCCCGTGCTCGGCGAGCGGATCCATCCGGTCGAGGTCCTCCCGGCCGTCACCGCCACCTTCGGCCAGCAGACCCGCCTGGTCCCCGTCGGCAGCACCGTGTCCACGACCGTCACGCTGCGCGCGTCCGCCGGTCCCGCCGAAGGCGTCCTGAAGCTCACCGCGCCCGCCGGTACCACCGTCACGCCGGCCGAGGTCCCGTTCTCCCTCACGGCGGACGCCCCCGAACAGGCCGTGCCCGTCGAGCTCTCCGTGGGGTCCGAGCCCGGCGCGCTCGTCGCCACCGTGTCGGTCGACGGGTCCGACACCTCGTTCGACCGCACCGTCATCGACCACCCGCACCTCCCGCGCCGCACGGTCCTCCGCCCCGCCCGCGTCGAGCTGGTCCCCGTCGCCCTCGACCGCGGCGCCACCACGCGCGTCGCCTACCTGCCGGGCCCGGGGGATGCCGTCCCCACGGGCCTGCGGGACCTCGGCTACACCGTCGATCTGGTCGACCTCGACACCGTGAGGAGCGGCGGCCTCGCGTCCTACGACACGCTCGTGCTGGGCATCCGCGCGTACAACACGGTCCCGGCGCTGCTCGACAACCGCGCGCTGCTCCACGACTGGGTCGCGGCCGGCGGCCGGCTGATCGTGCAGTACAACACCAGCAACCGGTGGTCGAACCTCGGGGACTTCGGTCCGAAGCCCATCGCGATCGGGCGGGACCGCGTCACCGACCAGACCGCCGCGCTCACCCCGGTCGACCCGAAGAGCCCCGTGCTCACGGGCCCGAATGCGCTGACCGCCAACGACTTCGACGGCTGGGTGCAGGAGCGCGGGCTGTACTTCGCGGAGACGTGGGACCCAGCGTACCGCCCGGTGTTCCGCACCCACGACGCGGGCGAGGACCCGCTGGAGGGCAGCCTGCTGGTGCTGCGGCACGGGAAGGGCACGTTCGTGTACACCGGCCTGTCGTTCTTCCGGCAGCTCCCCGCGGGCGTGCCGGGGGCCGCGCGCCTCCTCGCGAACGTGCTCGCCGTGGAGGCCCCCGAGTGACCGACCCGGTCGAGGATCCGCCGCCGCTGCTGGGCTCCTGGCGCAACCTGTACGTGCTGGTCGTGGGGTTCCTGGCGCTGCAGGTGCTCGTGTACTGGGCGCTCACGGTGCTGTACTCGTGACCGCCCTCGACTGGGTCGTGCTGGCCGTGACCGTGCTGTCGATCGCGGGCTGGGGCGCGTGGAAGAACCGCCGCGTCGAGTCCGCGGAGTCGTACCTGAAGGGCAGCGGGCTCGCGTGGCCGACCATCGGCCTGTCGATCATGGCGACCCAGGCGAGCGCCATCACGTTCCTGTCGGTGCCCGGCCAGGCCTACGAAGACGGGATGCGCTTCGTGCAGTTCTACTTCGGCCTGCCGCTCGCGATGGTCGTGATCTGCGTCGTGTTCGTGCCCATCTACTACCGGCTCGGCGTGTACACCGCGTACGAGTACCTGGAGCAGCGCTTCGACGTGCGGGTGCGCGTGCTCACCGCGATGCTGTTCATGATCGGGCGCGGCCTGGCGGCCGGGATCAGCATCTACGCGCCGGCCATCGTGCTGTCCGCGGTGCTCGGGTGGTCGCTGAACGGGACGAACCTGCTCATCGGGCTCGTCGTCATCGTGTACACGGTGACGGGGGGCGCGAAGGCGGTGAGCCAGACGCAGAAGCAGCAGATGGTGGTCATCCTCGCCGGGATGCTCGTGGCTGCGGGCATCATCGCGATGCGCCTGCCCTCCGGAGTCGGTCTGGGCGAGGTCGCCACGGTGTCGGGTGCGCTCGGGCGCATGAACATCGTGGACTTCAGCATCGACCCGAACAGCCGGTACACGTTCTGGTCCGGCATCACGGGGGGCTTCTTCCTCGCGCTGTCGTACTTCGGGACCGACCAGAGCCAGGTGCAGCGCTACCTCGGAGGGGCGTCGCTCACGGAGAGCCGGCTCGGCCTGCTGTTCAACGGGCTGCTCAAGATCCCGATGCAGCTGATGATCCTGTCGATCGGCCTGCTGGTCTTCACGTTCCACGTGTTCGACAAGCCGCCGATCGTGTTCAACACCCCCGCGCTCGAGGCGGCGCGGGGCCTGGCGGGCCCCGAGGTGGAGGCCCTGCAGGACCGGTGGGACGCCGCCTTCGAAGACCGGCGGGACCGCGCCCGCGCGCTGGTCGACGGCGACGAGAGCGCCCGGGACGGGCTCGTCGCGGCTCAGGCCCGCATGGACGCCGTGCGGGACGAGACGCGAGCGCTGATCGAGCGCGAGGTGCCTGGCGCCGAGACCAAGGACGCCGACTACATCTTCATCCGGTTCGTGCTCCAGCACCTGCCGCCGGGCGTCGTCGGGCTGCTGCTCGCCGCCATCCTGATGGCTGCCATGAGCAGCACGGCGAGCGAGCTGTCCGCGCTCGGCTCGACCAGCGTGGTCGACCTGTACAAGCGGCTGCTGCGCCCGGAGCCCCCTGACCGGGAGCCTTCGGCGAGCCGGCTCGCCGACTCACGGACCGTCGCTGCGAGCCCTCGCGACTCCTCCCTGTCTGCCGACGAGGCCCACACCGTGCGCGTCTCCAAGGCCTTCACGGTCTTCTGGGGCCTGCTGGCCGTGGGGTTTGCGACCTTCGCGTCGCTGCTCGACAACCTGATCGAGGCCGTGAACATCCTCGGCTCGATCTTCTACGGCGTCATCCTCGGCATCTTCCTGGTCGCGTTCTTCGCGAAGCGGGTGGGCGGCGACGCCGTGCTCGGGGCCGCGGCCGTGGCGCAGGCTACGGTGGTGGTCCTGTTCTTCTACTCCGACATCGGATTCCTCTGGTTCAACATGATCGGGTGCATGCTCGTCGTCCTCCTGGCCCTCGGGATCCAGGCGGTGCCGGGTGTGCCCCCTCGAAGGAGCGTCTCATGACCCGTCTGTTCCTCACCGCAGCCCTGTTCCTCGGGGCTCCCGCTCTCGCGCAGGACCTCGACATGCCCGTGCTCTCGCCCCACGCGAGCGTGATGCAGCAGATCGGCGTCGCGGAGGTGACGGTGGACTACTACAGCCCCGAGAAGAAGGGCCGCGAGATCTTCGGGAAGCTCGTGCCCTACGGCGAGATGTGGCGGACCGGCGCGAACTCCGGGACGCAGCTCACGTCGAGCAAGGACTTCAAGCTCGGCGGGAAGGACGTGAAGGCCGGCACGTACATGGTGTTCACGATCCCGGGGGAGGACACGTGGACCGTCGTGCTGAACAGCGACCTGAAGGCGCGTCCGTGGGCGTACGACGAGAAGCTCGACGTGGTGCGGTTCGACGTGAAGCCCGAGAAGGGGCCGGGTCGCGAGCGGCTGACGTTCCTGTTCACCGACACGACCGACCGGTCGGCGAAGCTGAACCTCGAGTGGGCCGGCGTGCGCGTGGTGCTGCCGGTCGAGCTCGACACGGTGGGCCTGGTGAACGCGGCGATCGACGCCTACTCCGGGAACGACACGCGGAAGCTGGCGGACGCCGGGAAGTTCCGCGGCGAGAACGGCGATCTGGAAGGCGGGCTCGCGCTGGTCGAGAAGTCGCTGGCGGTCGAGGAGACCTGGTACGCGACGTTCGTGAAGGCCGAGCTCCTGAAGAAGAAGGGCGACGCGAAGGGCGCGTACAAGGCGGCGAAGAAGGCGCTCGACCTCGGAA
>JAWKRP010000036.1:0-86412 GCA_041389565.1 Myxococcota bacterium | reverse complement strand
ACCGCCGACGAGGGCATCGAGGTGGCGTCGCACGTCGAGGGACGCGCTCGGGGGCAGCGAGATCGGCGGCTTCACTCGTCTTCGGGCGGCGCGAAGCTGTACTCCACCTCGATCGAGCCGATCGTGAGGAGGAGCGTGGCTTCCTCGACCTCGAACTGATCTTCGTACCGGCGGCGCAGCGGGCGCAGGTTCACCGGGCGGTCTTCGAGGATGAGCTCGGGGCAGGACGTGAGCGACTCGTCGTGCCACAGGCCGAGGGTGGCGGAGTCGCGGGTGAGCCACTCCTCGCCGATGCCGCACAGCTCGAACACGAAGGGGTCGCAGCCGTTGTAGCGCATCGATGCGAGCATGAGGTCGTCGTCGCCGATGCGCACGAACTCGGGCTCGACGACGGCGCCCTGGGGCTCGCAGCGGTGGATGTCGGGAGGACCGGCGCACGCCGTCAGGAGCCCGAGGGCGAGGGCGGCGATCTTCGGAGGGAGGGCAGGAGAGCGGGACATGGGGCCACTCTATCCGGCGGTCAGACGAGCTGGGTGAGCGCGCCGACCATCGCGACCGGAACCCACAGGATCAGCGTGACCAACGCGCCCAGACCGCCCACCGTGCGCGTGCGCGTCGCCGTGACGCCCGTGCCTGCGGCGGCGGCCATGCCGAGGGTGGCGAGGACCGCGATGGCGGCGGCCGGAGCGCGCCAGCTGGCCGGATCGTCGGCGTACACGTGCGTCAGGAGCTGCTGGAAGCGCGACACCGCGAGCACGGCGGTGACGCCGGCACCGACGGCGTGGCCGAGGGCGACGGTGGCGATGACGCTGGCTTCGGGACCGGGGCCCTCGGGATCACCGCGGACCATCGCGATCAAGGTGACCAGCGCGAGCGGGCCGACGAGGACGAGCAGCACGGCCGTCTCGGCGGCGGCGAGGTCGAGCAGCGCACCGATCGTGAGCGCGAGGAAGCCGAGGAACGCGAGCAGGAAGCCCACCCCGGCCGGCCACGTGGACCGGGGACCCCGCAGCGGCGCCGCGATGGCGCTCGTACCGACCAGCACGGCGAGACCGGGGAACAGCGCCGGGAACAGGGCCGTGCGCATGAGGAAGTCGGGGGTGGCGAGCTCGACGCGGCGCGCCGCTCCGACGGTGTCGGTGTCCCACGGGAGGTTGCCGGCCGTCCAGAACGCCACGCCGCACGCCCCGAGCACGACGAGCGCGGTGGGGGCGACGGCCAGCAGCGGGGGCACGCGGTGCCCGAGGAGGAGCGCGACCCCGCAGCCGAGGCTCCACAGCGCCGACAGCGCGGCCACGGCGACCACCGCGAACCACAGCGTGGGGGGCAGGGCATCCGTGGGGAATGCTGTCACGGGTCCTCCGGGCCGAGGTCGAGCGCGCGCAGGTTCACGCGCTGACCGCGGTTCTGGGGGAACACGAACACGAGCTCCGTGCCAGCCGGAGATTCCGGGAGGGCCTGGGGTTCGCCCGTGGCATCGACGGCGTGCGTCGCCAGCACGCGGTGGTCGCGGGCGTACAGGACCTGGACGTGCTGGCCGGGATCGGCCGTGATCGTGGGGTGCAGGACCCTCGGGGGCGACACGTGCACGACGGTTCCCCGCGCGTCGACCGGCCCCAGGAGCGACGACTCGTGCTCGGCTCGCACGACGACCTCCGGAAAGCGCCATCTCCACGGGTCGATCGCGGGACCGAACAGCTGGAGCGATGCGGCGTCGGTGAGGCGCGACAGGTCGAGCAGCGGACCGCGGGTGATGTGGCGCACCCGGGCATAGAGCGCGGCGAGCTCGGAGTCTTCGGGCGGCACGTCGTTGCCGGGGTCGTACCGACGGGGCAGCTCGCGCCGGTAGTGCCCGACGCGCCAGCTCGGGGTGTAGCGCGCCGGGATTCTCGACAGGAGCGGGTCGTTCAGGCCGAGCGGGTCGACGATGTGGACCTGGGGGCCCGCGTAGTACCCGAAGTAGCCGACGGCCGCGCGGAACTCGGTGTGCCGGCCGGCCCGGCGCGCCTGGCGACCCTCGCGCGCGAAGGCGTGGGACATGGGGCGCTTCGACGACCACAGCCCGGCGCCGTGGTGGTAGTACCCGCGCTCGTCGACGATGCCCTCCCACGCGGGGATCTTCACGTAGTCGGCGCCCGACCACATCGGTGCGTTCGGGCTCAGCGCGGCGAGCGCGGTGGGGAGGGCCGCCGCGAGCCCGGCCACCCACGGGCCCGCGTCGACGCGGCTGATCGCGAGGCTCGCCGCGAACATGGGGGCCGTGAGGAACCTCCCGGCCATGAAGTCGCCCCCGATCCACACGACGTACAGCACGTAGGCGAGCGCACCGCCGAGCAGCGCACGGACGGCGGGCTCGCGCACGGTGGCCAGGGGGACG
Organism: Myxococcota bacterium; assembly: GCA_041389565.1. Taxonomy (GTDB): domain Bacteria; phylum Myxococcota_A; class UBA796; order UBA796; genus JACKEQ01. Next base: position 84,035 of record JAWKRP010000036.1, on the reverse strand, counting down.
ACCCCGCACGCCAGCACCCACAGGGTGACGCGGTCGTAGCGGGCGGCGTGCACGAGGTAGGTGAAGCCCTGCGCGATCATCTCGGAGCGCGGGATGCCGGTTCCGAGCTTGGCATACGCGGTGTTCGGCACGAGCGAGCCGTAGTACACGAACGCGAACGCCTCCCACGCCACGAGGGGCGCGAAGCCCACGATCAGCGCGCCCAGGTGGGCCCGGGTGCGCGGCGAGCGGGCGGCGTGCACGGCGAGCACGGGCGCGAACAGGAGCACGAGGTCGAGGCGCACGAGCATGGCGAGCGCGGTGAGGAGCGCCGTGCGGAAGAGGTCGGCCGGGCGGTCGCCCCCGCGGAGCGCCGACAGCACGACGAGGGCGAGCAGGAGGTGGGTGAGCGGGTTCTCGAGTCCCGAGGTGCCGAAGTCGACGAAGGCCTTCGAGCCGAGCAGGGGAACCGACGCGGCGAGCGCGGCCGCCGGGCTGCGCGCGACTCCGAGCCACAGGGCGCCCATCGCGGCGAGGCTCGTGATCCCACACAGCACGAGCGTGCCGTAGTAGGGCTCGCCGGACACCGCGTGGGCCACGAGCAGGAGCAGCATCCACAGCGGGTGGGTGTACGACTGGACGCGCTCTGCCGGGTTCCACCGCAGGCCGAGGCCGTGCAGGGCGTTGTCGACCGTGCGCAGCGTGATGAACGCGTCGTCGCTCACCCATGCGCAGCGGACGAGCAGGAGGGCGAAGGCCCCGAGCACCAACCCGGCGAGCACTCGGTGATGGACTGCCTGACCCCGCATCGGTGCCGGGTTAACGGCCCGGAATGGCGGGTGCCCGCAATCCCGATGAATCTGGAACGCTCCGGTTCCTGGGCCCGCTGTGCGGGCTCGCGGTGGTCGCCTGGCTCAACCACAGCGTGCAGCCGTGGACCATCGACGACGCGTACATCAGCTTCCGCTACGCCGAGAGCTTCGCGCGCGGCGAGGGGTTCGTGTACAACCCCGGCGAGGCCGTGGAGGGGTACACCACGTTCCTGTGGGTGTTCCTGATCGGCGTCGGGAACGCGCTGGGCGCCGACAGCCGGGTGCTCGCGAAGGGCCTGGGTGCGCTGCTCACGGTGGCGACCGTGGTGCTGCTGGCCCGCGCGCACCGGTTCCATCGCGCCATCTCCCCGGATGCGTCGGGCATCGCGGCGACCCTGCTCGGCGGGTCGGCCGTGTTCGGCGTGTGGGCGATGACGGGGATGGAGGTGCCGCTCGTGGCCTTCCTGCTCACGCTCACGACGCTCTGCTTCCTGCGCGATGCCTGGCTCGAGGATGCCTGGGCGTGGGCGGGCGTGTCGGGCGCGCTCGCGTGGATGACGCGCCCCGACAGCATCGTGGTGCTCGGCGTTCTGTGCGGGGGGGCTGCGTGGAGGGCGGTGCGCGCGAGGGATCTGCGGCCGCTGCGCGCTCCGCTCGTGCTGGCGGGGCTGTACGCGCCGTACTTCGCGTGGCGCTACGTCACCTACGGCTGGCTGCTGCCGAACACGTTCTACGCGAAGGTGGGGTCTTCGGAGGCCCAGGTGTGGCGCGGGATCGGGTACGTGCGCGACTTCGTGGAGCCGTCCGCGCCGCTGTGGCTGCCGGCGCTCCTCCTGGGTCCGCTCGCATGGACCGCCTGGCAGCGCTACGACCGCCTCGCCGTGCTGTGGCTCGCGGGCGGCCTGCACGTGGCGTACGTGGTGGCGGTGGGCGGCGACGTGATGCCTGCGTTCCGGTTCTTCGCTGGGGTCCTGCCCATCCTCGCGCTCACGGCGGGCCTGGCGCTGGCGCTGATGCCGCGCGTCGGCTGGGCACTCACGGTGCCCGCGGTGCTGTTCGGGATGTGGGAGTTCGAGCACCACGCCGACCTCCGCCCGCGGATCGAGCGCGGCGTGGTGGGGCTGCGCGGCGAAGAGGTGGGGCTCTGGATGCGGGAGCACCTGCCGCCCGGCGTCGTGGCGACGAACACCGCGGGGAGCGTGCCGTACTTCTCGGGGTTCGTGGCGATCGACATGCTCGGCCTGAACGACGCCCACATCGCACACGTGGAGATGCCGAACATGGGGGGCGGCCGGGCGGGCCACGAGAAGGCCGACGGTGCGTACGTGCTGTCCCGGAAGCCCGACTACGTGCACATGGGGAGCGCGCGCGGGAGCGACAAGCCGGTGTTCCGCAGCGACCGCGAGCTGTTCCGCCAGCCGGGCTTCCGCGAGCGGTACGTGCTGAAGACGTGGCGCCTGCCGAGCGGGGGCCGCCTGCACCTGTGGGTGGAGCGCTCCGTTGCCGCATCCCTCGGGTCTGCCGACGGTCCGTGAGTCACGGTCCTGCGAGCGCGTTCGCGGAGACGAGCGCGTCCGTGATGCCCACGTCTGCTCCGGACCCTCCGCGCAAGCGCGCCGCGCACTTCGGCCTTCGCCCAACGTTTGCGGTCCTGTAGACCGCTGCGGCCTGCATCGAGCACGGTTCGACCGGGTCGTGTGCAGCGTCGATGGGTCCGGGACCGTGCGACGCCTGCGGCCTCGCTGAACGCCGTCGAGGGCCATCCACCGTCTCGCGCGCCACCTCGGCCCCGGACCTCTGCGCCTCCTTGCGTCCTCGGCGGTGAAATCAGGGGTCCCCCCCAGGACGTCGATGGGGGCGTCGTGACGCTCTGTTTTCGTGGCCACCCGATGGCAGCGAATCCACCCATCCGTGGGAGACAGGGGCAGGACCGCGCAGAATCCTCGGTGGAGACGAGGTCCCGTCCACCTCGCGCCACGGCGTCCGCGCCAGAAGAACCCCGCATGTCGTGGGGACAGCGTCTGCGTCCATCCTCATGCTGTCGGGTGGACCGTCGGCCCCGGACCTCTGTGGACCTCTGCAGCTCTCCGTGTTGAAATCAGGCGTTCCCCGCAGGACGTCGATGGGGGTGTCGTGGCGCTCGACAATCGCTGCCATCCACGCCGACGGTCCGTGAGTCCCGAGGGCCCCGCTACTCGTCGAGCCAGGGCGCGTAGTCGAGCGGATACCGGATGAGATCGGGGATGATGGCGACGAACTGGTTCTGATCGCCCGCCCGGTTGGGGTTGTGGTACTCCCACACGATCTCGTCGCCGGGCGCGATCTCGAACACCCGGCCGTACCCGCTCTCCGCGATGAGCGTGTTCCCGTTCTCGAGGCGCTCGGCCGAGCCGGTGAACCGGCTGAAGAACGGGTGCTGCGGCGTGTGGGTGTACGCCCAGAGCTGGCGCATGCCCTTCACGTCGAACTCGCGCACCGCGGAGCGCTGGCGGTACCCGATGTTGTCGAACAGCATCAGGTGGCCGTTCGCGAGGATCTTCGGGTCGTGCTGGTGCTTGTACTCGCCCTGGTGCCACCACACGATGGCCTTCTTCTCGGGATCGAGCACCATGATAGCGGACAGCGTGCGCATCGAGAGCAGCAGGTTCCCGGCCTTGAACGCGGGATCGCGCTGCTCGGCGCGGCCCTGGAGCACCTGGAGGCTGTTCGTGTGGAAGATGTCGCCGCGGCGCCGGCGCTTGTCGTACAGGATGTGCTTGCCGTCGGACTGATCGAGGGCCTCGAGCAGGCTGATCTCCTGGAGCACCTCGCCGTCGGGCGACAGCAGCACCGCGAAGTCCTCGAGCACGGGCTGCGACGCGTTCACCCGCGGAATCAGGTCTCCCTTGCGGGCCAGCACCCAGATCCGCCCGTCGGGGAGCACCTCGAGGTCGTGGTGCGCGCGACCGTCCCACCGCCACACGACGTTCGAGTTGCGGTCGAGCTTGACCAGACCGTGGCCCTCGAAGATCGCGAGGATCTCGCCTGTCGGCAGGAGCCAGGCGCGTCTCCAGAACTCGGAGCCGTGCTTGTTGCTGTACTTCTCGCCGCCAGGGAACGCCTGCTCGTACGAGCGGTGCCACGTGTGCAGCACCTTCCCGTCCATGTCCATCAGCGTGGCCTCGGGGCGGTGCCCCGACACCCAGAAGTTCAGGCCGGGCTGGGCGCGCGGGTCGTGCACCGTGACGCCCACCTTGCCCGTGGCCTCCTGGTCACCACCCACGTACCCGATGGCCTCGAGGGCCTTGATCTCGTCTTCGAGCGACACGGGCTCGCGGGCCTTGTTCCACAGCCCCGCGTCGGGCTCGTCCTCTCCGGTGTCGTTGCGCGCTCCATTCGCGGCCTGGGGCTGGCGGATCCGCGTGATGACGCCGGGCTTCCTGGCGGGTTCGGGGGCGGGGTCGGCGGGCGGAGACCCGGAGCAGGCGAGGAGTACGAGGAGCCACATGGGGCGGCCTCTAACGCGTCAGGGGTTAGGAGGCGGGCGGAGGTCCCGTGGCGCGACGCCCGCTCATCGCCGTCGGTCTCGTCGTTTCCGTGCTGTTCGGCGCGACGGTCACGTGGCTCAAGGCCGTTCCTCGCGCCGCTCGTGGCGTGGGCGACCCCGTCGTGGAAGACCCCGAGGACGACGAGGAGGCCGGCGACGACGAGCCCGACCGCGCGCGTCCCGTCGGCAAGCGGAAGGCGCGCGGCAAGGCGAGACGCCCGCGTGGGAAGGCCGATGGCGCCGTGGCCCCTCCGATCGCCCCGTCGGCACCGGCCTCGGATCGGCCCGACGCCCCGGAGGAGGCGCCGAACGTGGTGCTGGTGTTCGGGTGCACCGTGCGGCGCGACCAGATCGGGGTCTACGGCGGGGTCGACGGCGTCACCCCCTGGCTCGACGGGCTCGCCGCGGAGGGCGTGCGCATGGACGACGCCCTGTCGGTGTCGTCGTGGACCCGTGCGAGCGCGGTGGGCGTGATCACCGGGCGGCATCCGCTGTCGTTCAACCTGCCCGACCCGGGGCCGAAGCAGTCCGAGCGCGTGCTGTCGGGCCGGGCCACCACCCTCGCGGAACGCCTGTCCGGAGCGGGCTGGATGGCGTACGGCGTCACCGCGAACCCGAACCTGAACGCCAACTACGGCATGGCGCAGGGGATGGACCTCTACCAGGACTCCGACGATCAGGCGTTCAAGAAGGGCCGGATGTCGGGGCTCGACGTGGTGCGTCGGAGCCTCGAGATGCTCGACGCGCGGGCGGAGGAAGACCTCGATCGCCCGTTCTACCTGCGCCTGATGATGATCGACGCGCACCACCCGCGCACGCCCGATCCGGCGCTCGTGCGCAAGTTCACGGCCCCGATGGTGTCCCCCACCATGGCGGAGTACCGGGCGAGCCTCCACGAGCTCGACCAGGCGCTCGCCCGCCTCGACGCCGAGCTCCGGGAGCGCGGCTACGACGAGACGAACACGGTGTTCGTATTCGTGTCCGACCACGGGGAGGGCCTGAACGAGCCGCCGCATCACGGGCCCGGGCACGGCAAGCAGATGTTCCCGAGCACGGTCGCGATCCCGTGGATCCTGCGGGGGCCGGGCATCCCCGCGAACGTCGTCGTGGGCGGCATGTCGAGTGGGGTGGACGTGAAGCCCACCCTGCTCGGTCTGCTGGGGCTCCCGGGTGAGTCGGGGCTGGCGGGCCGCGACCTGGCTCCCTGGATCCGCGGCCACCGGCAGGGGAACACGCCCCGTCAGCGCGGCCACTCGCTGTCGATGTTCCACGTCGCGAACGTCGCGGCGATCTGGACGCCCGACCGGCAGTGCCAGCGCTGGTACCCGGGCGACCGCGACGAGACCGTGTCGGGGTGCTTCGACCGCCACGCCGACCCCACGTTCGCCACGCCGCTGCCCGACGACTCGGGGCTGCTCGAGGAGCTCGACGCCTGGCGCAACCGGCAGCTCGAGATCGGCAAGAGCTACCCGGCGGAGGTCGCTCTGGTGGGCGACGACCAGAAGTCGCAGCTCGAGGTGCTGGGCTACGTCTCGGACGACTGACGCAGCACGATCGTGAACCGCGTGCGCCCGTCGCTCGCGCTCACGTCGAGGGAACCGCCGAGCCCGAGGGCGATCTGGCGTGCGATGGCGAGCCCGAGCCCCGTTCCGCCGGTGCCTTCACGCCCTCCGGTCGCGAACGGCTCGAAGGCGTCGGGGCCGGGTGCCGGGCCGTCGTAGGTGACCTCGAACGCGACGTGGTCGTCGTCGTGGTCGCGGGCGACCAGTGCCAGGGGACCGGTGGGTGCGGCGCGGAGCGCGTAGGTGAGCACGTCGAGCAGCATCTGGGTGACGCGGAGGCGGTCGGACTCCAGCGTGGGCGGCTCGGCGGTGACGCTCGTGTCGAGGACCGCTCCGTTCAGCAGCGGCCGCACGGTGTCGGCGACCTGCCCGAGGAGGTCGGAGAGCTCGATGTAGTCGGACGCTGGGTCCATCCGGCCCGCTTCGATGCGCGCGAGGTCGAGCACGTCGTCGACGAGGTCCAGCAGGTGCGTGGCCGCGGCGTGCACGCGCTCGAGGTCGGCTTCCATGGGCTCGGGAGCGTCTTCGGACAGGAGCTCCGCGTAGCCCAGGATGGCGCCGAGCGGGGTGCGGAGCGCGTGCGACATCTGCGTCACGAACGAGGTCTTCGCGCGGCTGGCGGCCAGCGCGGCGTCGCGTGCGGAGCCCAGGGCGCCGTTCAGCTCGCGCAGGCGGGCGTCGTGGGCCTTCCGCTCGCGGATGTCGCGGGCCAGGAGGGCGATCATGCGCTCCTGCTCGAACGAGAAGGCGGCCGCGCGGACCTCCACGTCGATCGACCGGCCATCCGGCGTGCGCAGGACCGTCTCCACCGTGAGCCCGTCACCGTCGGCGAGCCGGAGGAGGGGGGCTCGGCGCAGATCGGGGGCGAGCTCGGTCAGCGGACGGCCCTCGAGCACGTGGCGCTCGGTGCCGAACACGGCGGCCGCCGTGGCGTTCGCGTCGACCACCACGAGCTGGCCGTCGACCACGAGCAGCACGTCGGCGACATGGTCGAGCAGCGCGCGATTCCGGCGCTCGCGCAGCCGTACGGCCTTCTCGATCTGCCGCCGCACCGACTCGTCGCGGCCCGAGACGTACAGCGTGCCCTCCGGGGATCGCCGGATCGCCCATCGCATCCAGCGATAGCCGCCATCGCCGTGCGCCACGCGCCCATCGAGCGACATCACCGAACCGTCGCGGGCGACCTTCCCGAAGGTCTGCGTGGCGAGGTCGCGGTCGGCCCGATGGAAGAGATCGGCGAGCCCCACGCCGAGCAGGCTCGCGGGATCCAGGCCCAGCACCCCACGGAAACCCTCGCTCGCGAGGGCGATCGTGCCGTCGGGATTCACGACCGCGAGCGGATCGAGCGCGGTGGCGAAGAGGTCGGTGAGGGACGCGGGCATGGCACCACCTGGCCGAAAGCCGTAACAGCTTGGCATGTTCCTGCTCCTGATCGCGTGCGGGTCGCGTCCCGCAGACCCTTCTTCCGGTGCGCCCACCTCCGGTGCGCCCGTCGATCCCCTCGAAGCCGCACGCACGTTCGCGGCCAGCCGCCCGATCTACGAACAGCCGCTCGGAGACGGCACGGAAGGGGTGCCCGGACTCCCGAGCCTGAGCGCGGAGACCTGCCGGGCCTGCCACTCGGAGCTGTACGACGAGTGGCACACGTCCGTGCACGCGGTGGCTTGGATCGACCGCCAGTTCCAGTCGGAGATCACGAAGTCCGGCAACACCTGGCTGTGCATCAACTGCCACACGCCGCTGCGCGTGCAGCAGCAGGTGCTGGCGGTCGATCTGGTCGAGGGCGACGTGGAACGGCCCGTGCTGGTCGACAATCCGGCGTACGACGCTGCGCTGCGTGACGAGGGCATCACGTGCGCGGCCTGCCACGTGCGCGACGGCGCCATCCATGGCCCGGGGCTCGGGGGGAACCCGCCGCATCCCGTGGTGGCCGACCCCGACTACCGGAGCGGCGCGCTGTGCGAGCGGTGCCACCAGGCGACGGCGACGTATCCGGGCAAGAACTTCGTCTGCACGTTCGACACGGGGAACGAGTGGCGGTCCGGTCCGTACGACGAAGAGGGGCGTACCTGCGTCGACTGCCACATGCCGACCGTCACGCGTCCGGCGGCCCTCGGGGGGCCCGAGCGGACGGTCGCGCGGCACTGGTGGCGCGGTGCGGGCATCCCGAAGGTCGAGGGGCGCTATCCGCCGCCCGAAGCGAACCGGTTCGGCCTCGAGCTCGCGGCGGTCGTGCGCGACGGAGCGGTGGAGGTCACCGCCACGAACGCGAACGCGGGCCACATGCTGCCGACCGGAGATCCCGAGCGGAAGGTGCTCGTGACGACGCTGTTCGACGGAGAGGCCGTGCACACCGAGGTGTTCGGGCAGGAGTGGACCTGGGAGCCCCCGACGAAGCACGGCGACACGCGGCTCGCTCCGCGGGAGTCCCGCGTGCACCGCGTGCCGCTGCGGGAGGGCGTGAAAGCGGTCGTGGTGGTTGCGCGTTCGGAGCGCATGAGCGAAGAGAACCGCGCTTACCACCACCTCGACGGGTACCCGGTCGACGTGGAGACGCACCGCCTGGAGGTCGACACCCCATGACGACGCGCCGCGCAGGGGCCGGGACCGGGTTCGGGATCGCGGGCGTGGGCTGCGTCCTGCTCGTGGGGTTCCTGAGCCTCTCTGCGGTGCTCGTGTGCAGTGGTCTCGGCGGTGCGATCTGGGCGCGCATCCCGAAGGTGGTCGAGGTGGCTCCACCGCGTCCGGTGTCGGGCACGGATCCGGCCCCCGAGCCCGAGCCCGAGCCGCGTCCCGTGCGGGCTCCGCGCCCGCCGCGCGTTCCGAAGCCCCCACGTCCCGAGCCCGAGGGTCCGCCGCTGATCGTGGATGTCGAAGCCGACATCCGGATCGTGGCGGAGGTCGGCCTGGCGGGCGATGCGACGGAGGTGCTGGCGGTGAGCCCGGATGGCACGGCCTATCCGCTCCCGGCGACGCTCCCGCGCGGCACCTACGACCTCGACGTGTCGTTCGGGGGCGCCCCGCACTTCATGGCGGGCACGCTCACCCTGCTCGACGGCACGCCCCACACGGTGACCTGCCGGGAGTCGCTCGGGATCTGCAAGGTCCGGTAGCGCCCTCAGCGCACTCCGGGCGTGGCCGTGCCGGCCTGGATCGAGATCGACCACTGGTTGGCCGTCCACGTCGTGCTCGCCGCATTGTTCGTGCGCTGGCACACGCTGTCGAGGTACTCCCAGGGCGTTCCGGTGCCGTCGACGCCGACCACGCCGTAGATGTCGACCACCGAGGTGCCGTCGAACAGCTCGTACGCGTCGTCGCCGTTGCCGTTGACCGCGCTGTTGTACTCGTCGGCCGACTGGCCCGGGAAGGCCGTGTTGAAGTCGGTGCTCGTGCTCGCGACCACGTAGACGGACTGGGGTGGGATGAGCACGTCGGCGAGCGCGATGTTCGTGGGGCTGGGGTTCCCGTTCGAGTACCGCCGCACGGAGTACGGCGTGAGGTCGAGGGACGTGGCGTTCGGGTTGTAGATCTCGACGTACTTCAGGTTCCCGACGATGGGATGATCGACGACCTCGCTGAAGAACGGGTCAGCGTCGGCATCGGCATCGCTGTCGGCGTCGGCGTCGGCATCGGCGTCGGCATCGGAGTCGGCGTCGGCATCGCTGTCGGCGTCGGCGTCGGCATCGGCGTCGGTGTCGGCGTCGGCCTCGTCGATGTTGAGCGTGTAGGACCCGCACTCGGCGTCGTCGTAGCCCTCGACGACGATGACGACGGCCTCACCGGCGAAGAACGAGAGGGTGAGCCCGGAGGTGAGCCCGACGAAGTCGTCGTTGCACTGGATCAGGGCGTCGCTCGGGCAGCGCTCGCGGACCTGGAGCACGGTGTCGTAGCCGCTCCCCACGAGGTCGATCTGGTAGGTGCCCGCGGCCGGGGCGGTCCACAGGTACGCGCGATCCTCGCTGCCGCCGCTGCCGCAGCCCTCGTCGAAGTCGTCGAACGCGCCGCAGGTGTCTCCGAAGGCGATGCCCGCCCCCAGGCCCGAGCCGAGGTCGACGTCGGGCGGAGGACACAGGCCGGTGTCGGAGTCGGTGTCGGAGTCGCTGTCTGCGTCGGCATCGGCATCGGCATCGGCATCGGCATCGGCGTCGGCGTCGGCGTCGGCATCGGCGTCGGCATCCGTGTCGGAATCGGCATCGGAGTCGGCATCCGCGTCTGCATCGGAGTCGGCATCGGCATCCGAGTCGGCATCGGCGTCTGCATCGGCGTCGGCGTCGGCGTCGGCGTCGGTATCGGCATCCGAGTCGGCGTCTGCGTCGGCGTCGGCATCGGCGTCGGGCGTGCGACCCTCGTTGGGATCGGGCGTGTCGATGAACGGCCAGCAGCCCGAGAGGAACAGGAGAGCGGCCGTTGCGGGCCACGATGCGGCGCGGTTGCGGACCATCAGTAGACTCCTTCGTTCTCGGGGGCGCGCTTCGCCGGCAGTGCGACGGCGATGGTGGCCACGCCCAGCGACACGATACCCGTCCCCACGCTGCCCAGGAACAAGGTGTTGGTGAGCTGGCGGCGCTGTGCGGTGGGGGCGGCGTCGTAGCGGGTGCGCGTCACCGCGGCGCCGGCGTACATGCCTCCGGCGGCGACTGCGAGGCCGCCGGCCGCGACCAGCAGGGGGATCCGGGGACCGCCCCGCTTCGCGGTCGGCTCGAGCGGGTCGGGCACGTACACGGGCTCCGGCACGGGCGTGGGGATCGGCACGACCGGGACGGGTGCCGGCACCGGCATCGGCGCCGGACCAGGCGCGCTCACGAACCAGGGCGGGAGGTCTTGCGGGCCGGTGACGATGCCCGACCACCCGACCTGACCGGACGGCTCCACCACCTGGACGATCGACAGCCCGCGCGGTGCGTGTGTGGTGGACACCCCGTTCACGAACACGGGCCGGCCGGGCTGGGGGATCGCCCACATCGTGGGGGTGTCGTTCCGTGCGGCGGCGTACAGCCCCGCGAGCGGACCACCGGCCGGCGCGATGGCGGCCTTGAGCTGGAAGTCGGGCTGCACGGTGAGGGCGCTGCGGAAGGCATCCATGGCGAACGCCTGGTTGTCGTTCACGAACGCGAACACGCCCTCGAGCCGCAGGAAGCCCGCCGCGTGCGGCGGATGCACGAGCTCACCGAGGCAGAGCACCGTCTGCACGGCGGCGTCGCGGTTCGAGCGCAGCCCGAGGTCGTCGAGCTCGACGAACGCGAACTCGGCCTGCTCGACGTACCGCTGCAGCGCCACGGTGGAGGTGGGACCGGACGGGCAGTCCGCCCAGGCCGACGCGAGGAGAGCGAGCCACATCAGCGAATCCAGAGCAGGGACACACCATCTGCGATGGGCACGAGCGAGAGCTCGATGCGCGGGTCGCGGTGGCGTGCTTCGTTGAAGGCCTGGATGGCGCGGGTGGATGCGCTCTCGGGGTTCTCCTCGAGCACGGCGCCGCTCCAGAGCACGTTGTCGACAGCGATGAACCCACCCCGGCGGACGAGCCGGAGGCAGGCCTCGTAGTACCCCTCGAGGTTCTCCTTGTCGGCGTCGATGAACGCGAAGTCGAACGTCTCGCCGGCCGCTTCGAGGGCCGCGAGCGTGTCGAGGGCGGGCGCGAGGCGGAGATCGATGCGGGCGTCGACGCCGGCGCGCTCCCAGTAGCGGCGCGCGACCGCGGTGTACTCCTCGGACACGTCGCACGCGACGATCCGCGCGTCGTCGGGCAGCACCTCGGCGACGGCGAGCGAGGAGTAGCCCGTGAACACGCCGATCTCGAGGTAGCGCTGGGCGTTCGAGATGCGCGCCAGCAGCTGGAGGAACGCGCCTTCGAGTGGGCTGATCTGCATGCGGGAGGCGGGCATGCGGCTCGTCTCCTCGCGGAGGGCCGCACGGACGGGGGTTTCCCGGCATCCCACCGCGGCGACGTAGGCGGAGAGGGCTGCGTCGGCGATTCCGGTGGTGGTGGACATGGGGCCTCCCGGGTCCCCGCCCGTCTAACCCAGCGTGACGATCCAGTCGGGCTCGATGGGACAGGCGCCGTGGTGTGTGATCACCACGACGTGGTCGGACCGCGCGACCTCGAGGTGGGCGACCAGCCAATCGCGACCGCGTGCGTCGAGGTTGGCGAGCGTCTCGTCGAGGATCAGCACGACGGGATCGCCGGCGAGCGCCGCGACGACCTCGGCCTTCCGCCGCATGCCGGTGCTGGCGTGGTCGAGCCGGAGATCCCCAGGGAGATCGAGCGCTTCGCGGATCGAGGTGCCGTCCCATGTGGGCGTGCGCCTGAGGTCGGCCATCAGGCGCCAGGCCTCGTCGATCGTGAGGAAGCCAGGCAGCTCGGGCTGGGCGGGCACGTACCCGATCCGTCCGCGGGTGAGGGCGCAGGTCTCGGGATCGCGGCCGTCGAGCGCCACGGTGCCGGCGGAGCGGCGGATGCCGGCGGTGATGGCCCGGAGCAGGCTCGTCTTGCCGGCTCCGTTGGGCCCGTCGATGCGAACGAGCCCGGCGTCGCAGGCCAGATCGAGCGGACCGACGCGCGCGTGGGGGTAGTGGACCTCGAGCCCACGGACGTGGAGGGTCGCGGTCTCGGAGGGACGGGCCAACGGCCGCGACGGTCCGTGAGTCATCGGAGCCTCGCCCAGGAGGAAGCGGTGGCCGCGAGCCCCAGTCCGGCCACGGCGAAGGTGCCGAGGGGGGACGCCGCGGCGATCACGGTGAGGAACACGCTGGCCGCGATGCCGTGCGAGACGAGGTCCTCGCGGCCGCGCTGGGAGTCGCGGGCCACCAGGGTCCGGACGGCGAGGGCGCTGAACGCGAACCCGAGCAGCACGACCCGCACGCCACCGAGGGTGCCATTCGCGGTCCCCCCGACGATCACGCCCGCCACCGCGGGGCCGATCGCGAGCCCTCCCGAGCAGAGCAGCGCTGCGACGCGCTCGATGGGGCCGACCGGGAGGACCCGTGCGAGCTGGGCGCCCCGCTCGACGTGGGCGATGGCGCCGAGCGCGACGGCCGGGAGGGCGCCGAACACACCGACGGCGATCACGCTGCCGGTGCCGATCGCGGCGGGAGACCACGATGCGTGCAGAGCGCGCTGGACGAACAGCGTGAGGGCGAACACGGCGACCGGAACGGCCACGACGGTGGCGGGCCAGGTGCGCCACAGCGCCAGGAGGTCGCGCTGGACGAGCGCCCGGACGGGGCCTCCCCGCACCCACACCGTGCGGGGCGAGCCGCCGCCGAGCGGACGCGCGTTCCGGAGCGCGCGACCGACCCGCCCGGCGAGCACGAGCGCCAGAGGGCCGACCAGCAGGCCTCCCGGGAGCGCGGTGGCGGCGGACAGCGCGACGAGCACGCCCGCCCACGGGCTCCGCGCGATCCAGGCGGCGGAGGCGAGCGCGGTGGTGGCGCCGATCCCGATGGTGGCGACCGGACCGAGCAGCAGGGCGAGGGCGACCGCGGGCAGCGCACCGACCGCCAGCGCGGGCAGCAGGCCGAACAGCAGGCGGGCGTCGGTGAGGGGCAGGCGCCAGACGAACGCCAGGCGTGGGCTCCAGACGATCGGGCGCAGGATCGGGCCGGCGGACGCGGCTCCGAACAGGGCGATCCCCACCGCGACGGCCGCCCGGACGAGCGTGGAGCGGGCCTGGAGCTCGTGGGCGAGCGCGGGGATGTCGACCACCGCGCTCACCTGGCTCACGGCGAACAACAGGGCGATCAGGCCCGGCATCGTGCGGGCCAGCGCGGGTGGGACGGTCGCTCGGAACAGTACGGGGAGCATGCGACGCGTACGTGGATGCAGGCCCATGTGTTTCGACCCTGTTATCGACAGGCATGATCCGCTCGATGACCGGGTATGGCCGAGGCGAGGCCAGTGCGAACGACCTGACCGTGGTCGTGGAGTTGAAGAGCGTCAACAACCGTTTTCGCGACATCAACCTGCGGTCGCCGCGCGAATATCTCGCTCTCGAGCCGAGAATCAACGCGCTCCTGAAAGACCCGTTCGCACGCGGGCGCATCGACGCGTACGTGCGTCGCACGGTGGGCACGACCCGTCAGCGGGTGGTGGCCGACGCTTCGCTCGCGAACGAGTACGCGCTGGTGGTGAACGAGGTGGCCCAGCAGATGGTGGGCTTCGTCGAGCGCGAGGTGCCGTTCACGTTCATCCTGTCGCAGCCGGGCGTGATGACGATCAGCGAAGAGCCCGTCGACGTCACGCTCGAGTGGGACATCGTCGAGATCGCCGTGCAGTCGGCCATCCTCGATCTGATGCAGATGCGCGAGGCCGAAGGCGCGACGATCCAGCGCGAGTTCGAGCAGATGGTCGACGAGATGCGCACGATCGTGGGCGAGATCGAAGCCGCGTCGATCGGGATCAACGAGCGGCTGCAGAAGAAGCTGCAGCGCCGGATCGGGCGTCTGCTCGGCGATCAGGCCGACCCCTACCGCATCGCGCAGGAGGTCGCACACCTCGCCGACAAGGCGGATGTCGCCGAGGAGGTCGTGCGGCTGCGGTCCCATCTCGACCAGTTCACCGAGACGCTCGGCCAGGAAGACCCGGTGGGGCGGCGCCTCGACTTCCTGCTGCAGGAGATGAACCGCGAGGTGAACACCATCGGCAGCAAGGCGGCGGAGCACCCCGTGAGCCAGCGCGTGGTGCTGATGAAGAGCGTGCTCGAGCGCATGCGCGAGCAGAGCGCCAACATCGAATGAGCAGCGCCGCCGCCGGTCGGCTCGGGATGTCGCCGCCGGATCGGGGGGTGCTGTTCGTGGTGTCCGGGCCGTCGGGAGTGGGGAAGTCCACGCTGCTGAAGGCCGCCCTCGCGCGCATCCCCGGCCTGGCGTTCTCGGTGAGCGCGACCACCCGCGATCCGCGTGCGGGCGAAGCAGACGGCGTCGACTACCACTTCGTGCAGCGCGAGCGGTTCGCGGAGCTGGTGCGCGACGACGCGTTCCTGGAGCACGCCGAGGTGTACGACCGGTTCTACGGAACGCTGCGGGGCCCGACGATCGAAGCGCTGGAGCGCGGAGACTCGCTGATCCTCGACATCGACGTGCAGGGCGCGAGGAACGTGCGTGCGCGCCTCCCGGAGGCCGTGCACCTGATGGTGGTGCCGCCCGACATCGGCACGCTCGAGGCGCGGTTGCGCGCCCGGGGCACCGACAGCGAGGCCGTGATCGAGCGGCGGATGGCGAAGCTCGCAGAGCAGCTGGGGGCCGTCGGGGAGTTCGACTACGTCGTGGTGAACGACGACCTCGACGCCGCGCATGCCTGTTTCCAGGGCGTGATGCTGGCGGAGATGTCGCGCACCTCCCGACGGGGCAGCTGGGTGGAGCGGTTCGCTCCCCTCACACGCGACTGACGAAAGACTTTGCGGAGGCTTCCCCGCAGCTAGACTGACGTCTGGGAGTCGCACACCCTTGGCCAGCATCTCCGACATCGTCGAACGCATCCAGACCTACTCGCCCGACGCCAACGTGGGCCGCGTGATGGACGCCTACCTGATCTCGGCCCGTGCCCACGCGGGTCAGAAGCGGAAGAGCGGCGAGCCGTACCTGTCGCACCCCCTCGCCGTGGCGATGATCCTCGCCGACCTCCGGATGGACGTCGACACGATCGCCACGGCCCTCCTGCACGATGCCCTCGAAGACCACCCGATCACGAAGGAGGAGATGGCGGCCCAGATCGGGCCCGAGATCACCGAGCTCGTCGACGGTGTCACGAAGATGGGCAAGCTGAAGTTCCGCAGCAAGGAAGAGCTCGCGGCCGAGAACTTCCGCAAGATGATGCTCGCGATGAGCAAAGACATCCGGGTGATCCTGGTGAAGCTCGCCGACCGTCTGCACAACATGCAGACGCTCGAGCACCACCGGCCCGACAAGCAGAAGGCGATCTCCCGCGAGACGATGGAGATCTTCGTGCCCATCGCCAACCGGCTCGGGATCACGAAGCTGAAGACGGAGCTGGAAGACCTCTGCTTCCGCTACCTCGATGCCGAGGGGTACGCGGAGGTCGATGCCTTCCTCGACCGCACGGCGGCCGACCGCGAGACGTACACGGCCCGCGTGGTCGACGCCCTGCAGGAGCTGCTCGCGCGCAGCGGCGTCGAAGGGAAGGTGAGCGGGCGAGCCAAGCACCGGTGGAGCATCTACCGGAAGATCCAGAAGCAGGGCATCACGCTACACGAGGTCGCCGACCTGCTGGCGTTCCGCGTGATCGTGCCCGATCTGGGCTCCTGCTACGCCGCGCTCGGGATGATCCACGCGAGCTACCCGCCCGTGCCCGACAAGATCAAGGACTACATCGCTCGGCCCAAGCCGAACGGGTACCAATCGCTCCACACCACGGTGATCGGCCCCGACGACCGGCGGGTGGAGGTGCAGTTCCGCACGGCCGACATGCACAGGGTGGCCGAAGACGGCATCGCGGCGCACTGGCGCTACAAAGAGGGCCACCTCGCGCTGAAGCCCGAGGACCTCGTCGCCATCGCGAAGATCCGCACGGTGTTCGAGGGCGTGAACGACTCCGACGACGCCACGGAGTTCATGGAGCACGTGAAGGCGCAGTTCTACGCCGACGAGGTGTTCATCTTCACGCCCGACGGCGACGTGAAGCGCTTCCCGCTGGGGTCGACGACGCTCGACTTCGCGTACGCCGTGCACAGCAAGGTCGGCCACCACTGTACGGGCGCGAAGGTGAACGGCCGCATGGTGCCGCTGCGGTACGAGCTGAGGTCGGGCGACACCGTCGAGATCCTCACATCGCAGAACCAGGAGCCGAACCGCGACTGGCTCGCGATCGCGAAGACCTCCCGCGCGATCAGCAAGATCCGCAGGCACCTCCGCCAGCGCGAGCTCGAGCAGGGGGCCCGGCTCGGCCGCGAGATGCTCGAAGGCGAGCTGCGTCGGAACGGGTGGAGCCTCGAGCGCGTCAAGAAAGACGGCAACCTCGGGCCGGTGCTGAAGCGGCGCGGGCTGGCCGACCTGGATCAGCTGTTCGTCGAGGTGGCGAAGGGCGGGCTCACCCTGGCGCAGGTGGCGCGAGACCTACTGCCCGAGGGCGAGTACACGACGCGCCAGGAAGAGCAGCAGGGCTTCGCGGCCAACCTGCTCGGGCGCCTGGGGCGGCGTACGGCCACGATGAGCCCCGTGCTCATCTCCGGCGAAGACGGGCTGCTGGTGACGTTCGCGCGTTGCTGTGCGCCCCTCCCGGGCGAGCCCGTGGTCGGGTTCATCACGCGCGGCCGCGGCATCACGGTGCACAAGGCGGAGTGCGACCAGCTCGAGACGATGGACGCCGACCGCCGCATCCCCGTGGAGTGGGATCAGGGCAACGAGAGCCGGCACTCCGGCACGATCGAGATCTACTGCTCCGATCGCCCCGGCATGCTCGCGAACATCACGAAGATCTGCGAGCAGCAGCAGGTGAACATCAACCGCGCCGAAGCCCGCAACATGACCGACGACCGCGCGAACGTGAGCCTCGAGCTCTCGGTGCGGGATGTCGGCGAGCTCACCCGGCTCATCCGGAACATCGAGAAGATCAAGGGCGTCGACGCCGTGCACCGCGTCAACGGGTGAGCAGGGCGTCCAGCTCGCCGCGCACGGCTCTTGCGAGGGCTCGCGGATAGATCTGGTGCTCGACCGCCAGGATGCGCGCCGACAGCGCATCTTCGGTGTCGCCTGGCTCCACGGGCACGGCGGCCTGCTCGACGATGGGGCCGCTGTCCATGCCGGCGTCGACGAGATGGACGGTCGCACCGGCGATCTTCACGCCGTGCTCGAGGGCCTGGCGCTGGGCGTGCAGCCCGGGGAAGCTCGGGAGCAGGGACGGGTGGATGTTCAGGACGCGCCCGCCGAAGCCGTCGAGCAGCACGGGCGTGACGAGCCGCATGAAGCCGGCGAGGCACACCCACTCGACCCCGTGCGCGCGGAGGGTCTCGACGAGCGCGCCGTCGTAGGCCTCGCGCGACGGCCACCCGCGATGCGACACGATCTCGGTGGGCACTCCCGCGGCTCGTGCGCGCTCCAGGCCATAGGCGCCGGGCTTGTTCGACAGGACCACCGCGATACGCGCGGGGTGGTCGGGCTGGGCGGCGGCGTCGAGCAGGGCCTGCAGGTTCGTGCCGGACCCGCTGATCAGCACGCCCACCGGGCGCTTCACACGACCTCCAGGCCGGGCGTCGCGGTGACCTCGCCCAGCACGAAGGCGTCGCACCGCGCGCGGACCTCTGCCACGTGGGCGGGATCGACGCACAGCACCATGCCGATGCCGCAGTTGAAGGTCTCGAGGAGGTCGTCGAGGTCGAGCCCGCCGCGCTGCTCGAGCAGCCGGAACAGGGGCGGGATCTCCCAGGCGTCGCGGCGGATGCGGGCGCCCAGCGCGTCGGGGAGCATGCGCGGCACGTTCCCGGGAAGGCCGCCGCCCGTGATGTGCGCGGCCCCCTTCAACAGACCGTCGCGGAACAGGGGGACGAGCTCGCGCACGTAGATGCGCGTGGGGTCGAGCACGACGTCGCCGAGCGGGCGCCCGAGCCCGTGGTGCTCGGCGAGATCGAGGCCCTCGATCACCTTGCGGACGAGCGAGTAGCCGTTGCTGTGCAGCCCGTTGCTCGGGAGCGCGAGCAGCACGTCGCCGACCGCGACGGCTTCGGGGTCGGGCAGGCGGGACTTCTCGACGCACCCCACGGCGAAGCCCGCGAGGTCGTAGTGGCCGGGCGCGTACATGCCGGGCATCTCGGCCGTCTCGCCGCCGAGCAGCGCACAGCCGGCCTGGCGGCACCCCTCCGCGATGCCGGCCACGACCTCGGCGGCCGCGTCGACGTCCAGGCGCCCGGTCGCGAAGTAGTCGAGGAAGAACAGGGGCTCTGCGCCGAGCACCGCGATGTCGTTCACGCACATCGCGACGAGATCGATGCCGATGGTGTCGTGCTTGCCGAGGGCCTGCGCGAGCAGGAGCTTCGTGCCGACGCCATCGGTGCCCGACACCAGGATGGGCTCGGTGTAGCCGGGCGGAATCGCGAACATGCCCCCGAATCCACCGATCCCGCCGAGCACGCCCGGACGGTGGGTGGACTTCGCGAGCGGCTTGATGCGGTCGACCAGGCGGTCGCCAGCTTCGATGTCGACCCCGGCGGACCGGTAGGCGTCAGCCATTGCTGGCCTCCTCGAGTGCGGTGCGCACGTGCCGGTACACACCTGCGTCCCATGCGAGCTCGCTGTGTCCGATGCCCGTGACGGCGATGTTCTTCATGGTGCTGCCCGCGCGCGCGTGCAGGGTGCTGCACCACCACGGACAGACGAGGTCCTGCTTCGAGTAGATCGACGTGAGCGGCACGCCGTTCGGGAAGCGGTCTCGCCCGAGGTCGCGCACGACCCGGGAGCGCGGGAGCAGGTCGCGCGCGGAGGAGGGGAGCAGGCCGAACCCCATCAGCCCGACCGCGATGGCGGCGGTGGGCGTGCCGTGGTGGGGCGTGCCGAGCGTGATGACGGACTTCACGCGGGCGTCTCCGCCGAGCTCCTGCACGTACTTGCGCGCGATGAGCCCGCCCTTGCTGTGCCCGATGATGTGGAGGTTGTCGAAGCCGTGCTTCTCGGCGAGCTTCTCGATCTTCTCGGCGATGAGCTGCGCCGACTTCTCGATGGGGTGCGTGTTGTAGCGCCAGAACAGCCCGCCGAGGTTGAACGACATCACGGAGTAGCCGTCGAACCGCAGGCGGTCTTCCATCACGTCCCACAGGTTCCGCGTCTGGAAGAAGCCGTGCACGAGCAGCACGCGCTCGCTCGCCGCTCCGAAGTCGTCGCGACGGAGCACCTTGTCGCGGCCCACGTAGATCTTCCGCACGCTCCCGAGCTGGTCGCGGAGGGCGCCGTACGTGCCCCACGGAACGAAGAAGCGGGAGAGGTCGGCCATCAGCGCTGGGTCTCGGGGGAGGTCCTGTGCACGGCGGTCCTCGCGGCGGGTCGACGGGTCTCGTATCCTGTGGTCATGAACCTGTCCCCGCTGGCCCGACCCCTCGCCGTCCTCCTCCTCGTCGCCTGCTCCGGTGCCGAGCCGGAGGACACCGATCTGCCCCCACCGACGCCCTGTGGCGCCACGCCACCGACGATCGACACCGTGGAGGTCGTGGACAACGGTCCTGCAGACCTCGGCGGGGGAGTCACGCCCACGATGCGGGTCAGCTTCCACGCGCTCGACGGAGACGGCGCCCTCACCGCCTACACGATCCTCGTGGGCTACGACGACGACGTGGACGGCGCGGTCGACCTGTCGGATCCGCTCGTGGCGACGGGGGATTTCGGTCCCCACGACTGCTCGATCGCCGAGGCCGACCTGTTCATGGACATCGCGGTGAACGGCAGTCCGCCGCCCGCGACCTTCCTCGAGCTCGGGGTGGTCCTCGAAGACGCCGACGGCCAGCGGTCCGACCCGCCGGTCCTCCTGACGATCACATCCCCGCAGTGACTACTTCGGGGCTTCCTCGGCGGGTGGCTCCCACTTGGGGGCGTCGGCGTCGCGGCAGCAGCGGAAGCCGATGGACTTGTCGGAATAGGAGACGCGCTCGTCCTTGCTGTAGGCGCAGCGGGTGCCCTTCTCGGCCGCGGCCCGGACGCCGCCCTTGACCTCGACGCGGTTCGTCGTGTTCACCTGGGCCGTGCTCGTCCACTCGCGGAAGTTGCCGCTCATGTCGTAGACGCCCCAGCCCGACTTGCACGCCGCCTTGTTCCCGCTGCGGTACGTCTCGTCGAGGCCGTTCCCGCAGAAGTCGGGGTCGAACGTGTCGCCGTAGCTGTAGGCGTACATCTGCGGGCCCTTGCAGGCCTTCTCCCACTCCGCGGACGTGCAGAGACGCTTTCCGACGTTCTCGCACTCCTTGGCGGCCTGCTCCTGCGTGAGCTCGAGCGTGGGCGCGGCGTTCTGCTTGTTGGGGAACTCGAACAGGTCGATCATGTAGCCCGGCAGCTCGCGCGCCTCGTTGACCGGCTCGCCGGCCTGCGCCTGGTTCTGGAGCTTCTCCATGCGCATCGCGCCCGAGAGGTACGGACCGCCCGGCACGTAGGCCATGTTCGGCGGGTGGTTCTGCGTGAGGGCCTTCATCTCGGCCTCGGCGGGCATGCCCGCGATGACCTTCTGCACCACGTCGTTCCGGGCCGTGGCGTCTTCCGCGAGGGCCTGCTTGATGGGATCGGGACGCAGGTTGAACAGGATGAGCGCGACGGCGACGATGCCGAGGAGCGCGAAGAGCATCGCGACGGCGACGATCGGCGTGAGCAGCGCGAGGTTCCGGCTGGACTCCTCGGCGGAGCCGTCGAAGATGCGCTGGATGTCGATGATGAAGTCGCGGGCCGTCTGGTAGCGATCTTCCGGGGAGTGGGCGAGGGCGAGCTCGGCGACGTTGTTCACGTGATCCGGGAGGTCGGGACGGCGGGTCTTCGGGAGCTGGAACGTGCCGACCGGTGCGGTGCCCACGACCATCTCGTAGAACATGACGCCGGTGCTGTACACGTCGCAGCGCTCGGTGGGCTTGGGCTCGAAGCTCTTGAGCTCGGGCGCGATGTACTGCGCTTCGCCGCGGCTGAACTCGTCTTCCGCGAGCACGGCGCTCGGGACGAGATCCCAGAAGCCCATGCCGATGAGCTTCACATTGGCCACGAAGTTCTGCTTGCGGGGGCCCGTGCGGCGCGTCTTCACGAGCACGTACTCGGGACGCAGGGCCTTGAAGACGAAGCCGGCTTCCTTCGCGGCTTCGACGGCCTCGAGGATCTGGATCGTGATCTGGGCGGCTTCCTTCACGTCGAAGGGCTTGCCCTGGATCTTGTACTCCTGGATGAGCTCGCGCAGCGTGGTGCCGTCGAAGTCTTCCATCGTGACGTACGCGAGGCCCGCGTGCTCACCGAGCTCGCCGAGCTTGATCAGGTTGTCGTGCTTGGCGGACTTGGCCTCCTTGAAGGCCGAGATCAGCTGCTCCTTGGCGTCGCGGTTCGCGATCCTCGGCCTGAGGACCAGGAGCCGGACGTACTTGCCGGAGCTCGTGTGCTTGACCCGGTAGGTCAGCCCGAGGGGGCTCTCGTCCAGAAGATCGACGACCTCGTACTTCTTGGCGATCTCGTCGCCACGGGAGAATTCGAGCTTGTTCGTCACGGGTCCTTCGCCTCACTTCCCGCTCGCGCGGGACCGCCGGACACTACCACAGGGGAGCGGCCCACAGGGGGCGGCGCACCTTAACCTCTGCGCCAGCTGAAGAAGCGCAGGACGCCCCAGAATCGTCGGCGCCACATGCCGAGATCCAGCCATCGGGCGAACAGCACGTGGAACCCGAGGAATCCGAACATCACGAGGCCGAAGGCCAGCATGAACACCGAGAGCGGGCCGAAGATCGAGAACCCGTAGAACGTGGGACTCCACGCGGCGAGGAAGAGGAACGCACCCATCGTGATGGTGGTGGCGAAGAAGCCCAGCGAAAGGCGGAGCACGGCGGAGCGGATCTCGGACCGGAGCGCGCTCGCGTCGGGGTCGACCGTGATCACGGTGACGTTCCCGTTCTCGAGATCCATCACCATCTGGTTGAACTGGGTGGGCAGGTCGCGGAAGTGCCCCTGGGCCTGCATCAGGACCTTCGCGAGGTCGTGCGCCACGCGATCCGGTGCGAAGCGCCGCGTCATCAGACGCTGTGCGTACGGACGCACCTCCTCGACGATGTCGACTCCGGGGAGCAGGGCGCGGATCTCGCCTTCGACCAGCGCGATCGCGCGCGCCAGCACCGCGAACTCGGCGGGCAGGCTGATCTTGAAGCGCGTGCACATCTGGATCACTTCGACGAACGTGCTCCGGCTCGCGAGATCGTCGAGGGATGCGCCGTAGTACGACATCATCTTCTTCTCGAGCTCTTCGCGGAACGCGCGGAGGTCGACCCGGCCGTCTTTCACGGCGCCCGCCCGGTACACCGCCATCGCGAGCGTGTCGGCGTCGCGGAACACCATCGACGTGAACGCCGAGATGATGGTGTCCTGCATGTTGCCGGTGAGCGTGCCCACCACGCCGAAGTCGAGGTAGGCCAGCCGGCCGTCTTCGGTGACGAACAGGTTCCCCGGGTGGGGGTCGCCGTGGAAGAACCCGTACTCGAACACCTGCCGGTAGGTGGCCTCCATGATCGCGTGCGCCAGCAGGCGCCGCTTGGGGCCTTCGAGCTCGTTCAGCACGGTGCCGAGGGGCTTTCCGCGGATCATCTCCATGACGAGCAGCCGACGGGTCGACCAGCGCGGGTAGACCTTCGGGACCTTGATGGCGCGGTCGTCGCCCCCCGTGTGGCGCAGCAGGCGCTCCGCGGCCTTGAGCTCCTGCAGGAAGTCGAGCTCGACCATGATGGCCTGGTCGAACTCGTGCACGATGTCGGTGGGCGTGTGCAGACCGGGCAGCGTGAACTGGCCTTCGAGCAGGTTGGCGAGCGTGTACAGGATGTGGATGTCGGAGCGGATCTTCCGCTCGATGCCCTGGCGCTGGAGCTTGACCGCGACCTCGTGCCCACCGTGCAGCACGGCGCGGTGGACCTGTGCGATGGACGCGGAGCCGAGCGGGACCTCGTCGAAGGCCTCGAACACGTCTTCGAGAGGCTGGTGCAGCTCGGCTTCGACGACCTCGCGCACGTTCTCGAACGGCATGGGAGGGACGCGATCCTGGAGCGTCTCGAACTCCTTCAGCACGTCGTCGGGCAGGATGTCGGGCCGCACGGACAGGACCTGCCCGAGCTTCACGAACGTGGGGCCGAGCTCCACGAGGGCCTGGCGCAAGCGGCGCGCGTACGGGGCCGTCTTGGTCTCGACGCCGCTGTCGAGCGCGCTCGTGAGCCCGATGACCCCGAGCACGTGGCCGAAGCCGTTCGTGGCGAGCACCGCGGCGATCTCGTTGACGCGCGGCAGATCGACGAGCTGGAGCGACTTGTTCGGGGTGACTTCTTCCACACGGGGTCTCTATCCCGGGCGGCTGGCGGGGTCCCCCCGGGTTAGGCGTGGCGCTCGAACGGAGGTGGCCGGATGGCCCAGGAGACGCAAATCACGCCTCGCGCGGAGAACTATTCCGCCTGGTACAACGACGTGATCTCGGAGGGAGACCTCGTCGACGAGTCCCCGGTGCGTGGGTGCAAGGTCCTCAAGCCGCACGGCTACGGCATCTGGGAGAACATCCAGCGCTTCTTCGACACCCGCTTCAAGGAGACGGGGCACGTCAACGCGTACTTCCCGCTGTTCATCCCGCTGTCCTTCCTCTCGAAGGAGGCCGAGCACGTCGAGGGGTTCGCGAAGGAGTGCGCGGTCGTCACGCACCATCGGCTCCGCGCCGTGGTCGACGAGAACGGCAAGGCCTCGGTGGAGCCCGATCCCGACAGCGCGCTCGAAGAGCCGCTCATCGTGCGCCCCACGTCCGAGACGATCATCTGGCACATGTACGGCCGCTGGATCTCGAGCTGGCGCGACCTGCCGATCCTGATCAACCAGTGGGCGAACGTCGTGCGGTGGGAGATGAAGACCCGCCCGTTCCTGCGCACGGCCGAGTTCCTCTGGCAGGAGGGGCACACCGCGCACGCCACGGAAGCCGAGGCGATGGAAGAGACGCTGAAGATGCTCGAGGTGTACCGCGAGGTCGTCGAGGGTCAGCTGGCCGTGCCCGTGGTGAAGGGGCGCAAGTCGGCCCGTGAGCGCTTCGCGGGCGCCGTCGAGACGTTCACGATCGAAGCGATGATGCAGAACGGCTGGGCGCTCCAGGCCGGCACGTCGCACTTCCTCGGCCAGAACTTCGCGAAGGCGTTCGACGTCACCTTCCAGACGAAGGAGGAGACGCGCGACTTCGTGTGGGCCACGTCGTGGGGCGTCTCCACGCGCCTCGTGGGCGCCGTGATCATGACGCACTCCGACGACGACGGGCTCGTGCTGCCCCCCGCCATCGCGCCGGTCCAGGTGGTGTTGCTGCCCGCCGGTCCCCCGAAGGTGTGGGGCGAGGTGATGCCGACGATCGACCGGATCGCAGCCGACCTGAAGGCCGCGGGCATCCGCGTGAAGGTCGACGACCGCGACAACGTGCGCGCCGGCGCCAAGTTCTTCGAGTGGGAGCGCAAGGGCGTGCCCCTGCGGCTCGAGATCGGTCCGCGCGACCTCGAGAAGGGGCAGGCGTTCGCCCGCCGGCGCACCGGCGGCGACAAGTTCGGCATCGCGTTCGACGGCGTCGTGGCGGCCGTGCAGAGCGAGCTCGACGGCATCCAGGCGGAGCTGTTCGAGCGCGCCCTCGCGATGCAGCGCGACCGCACCTACCGGGTGGAGTCGCGCGACGAGCTCGCCGAGAAGCTCGAGTCGCAGGGCGGGTTCTACCTGATCCCGTGGGGCGGCGACGACGCCGACGAGGCGGCACTCAAGGACGACACGCGGGCCACGCTCCGCTGCTATCCGCTCGATCAGGAGCCCATCGACGGGCTGACGTGCCCGCTCACCGGGAAGCCCGCGCGCGAGTGGGCCATCTTCGCCCGGGCGTACTGATGCGCACGCCGACCGCCCGTCGAACGACCGACCTGCGGCTCCGGTACTGGCTGGCGCTCGGCATGCCCCTCGCCGCGCTGCCCGCGCTCGCGGGTCCGGCCGAGTGCGTGGAGAGCACGGTGTGTGGGGCGGTGGCGCCCCCGAGCGTGGCGGGCGTGTGCGGAGCGAGCGGTGACCGCCTGGTCTCGTTCGGGCCGTCGACCGGGATCAGCGTCGGCATGTCGTACGACCCGGCCCTGGCACGCTTCCGCTTCGACGAGGCGCGCACGGCCGAGTATCGGCGCACGCTCACGAGCGAGCTCCCCGCGAGCAACTACTGCTGCTACAGCGCCTGTGTGCCGGCGCTCGAGCCCATGGCGTTCGAGAAGGCCTGTCCGGTCGACTCGATCGCGGGGTTCGCGTGCGGAGCGGTGGCGTCGCCGGACGAGCGAGCGGTGTGCGGGCCCACGGTCCAGTCGCTCAGGGTGATGGGGGAGGTCCGGCTGCCGTACGGCGTCTCCACGGATCTCCCGCAGGCCGGGTTCGAGCACGACGGCGCGCTCACGCGGCGATGGCGTGATCGGCTCGCCGCGATCGGGACCGACGGCCAGTACTGCTGCTACAGCGGATGCACGCCCGTGAAGGTGGTGGCGGGTGAGCGCCGGGAGATCCCGGCTCCCCTCGAGGTGGGCGATTCACCACCGCGCCCGATCGAGACGTGTGTGGCGGCCTTCGCCTCGAGCGCGCCCGACGCCGAGGCTCCGCAGTGTGCGGTGAACCTCGAGCTCTCTGGTCGAGTGTTCGGGTTGTCCCGTCACAGCGAAGACGAGTGCTGCTATCAGACGGAGTGGTACGTGGAGCCGATCTACCGCCACCCACGCGGGCGCCCGCTGCGGGTGGACGACGCGGCGCCGACCGCTCCGGTCACTCCGGGATCCGGGTGGATCGCGCCCCTCGGTGCGCGCCCGGTCGACCTGGTGCTCGAGGAGATCCTCGCCGATGCCTGGACCCACGAGGCGAGCCTGGAGCACGCGTCCGTCGCGGCGTTCTCGCGCCTGGCGCTGCAGCTCATGGCGCTCGGCGCCCCGGCCGAGCTCGTGCAGGGCGCGCTGTACGCGGCCAGCGAAGAGGTCCGGCACGCCGAGGCCGCGTTCGCGCTCGTCGCGCAGTACGGCGGCACCCCGATGGGTCCGGGTCCGTTCCCGGAGGCGGCAGCGGCGGCGGATCCGAGCGTCGCGGCGCTCGTCCGGCACACGCTGCTCGACGGCTGCGTGGGGGAGGCCGTGGCCTCGGAGGAGGCGCGAAACGCGTCGGGTCTCGCCGACGACCCCATCGTGGCGGGGCTGCTCGCCGTGATCGCCGAGGAGGAGGCCGGCCATGCGGAGCTCGCGTGGCGCATCCTCGCGTGGCTCCGGGAGACGCACCGTTCCGTGGTCGACACGGTCGTGCGCGAGGTCCGCGCGGAGCTCCGTGCCGAGATCGACGCCTGGCAGCCCGCGACCGACCCGTGCTGTGCGCAGCCCACGCGGCACCATGGGCTGCTGTGTGCGCACGAGCGCGCCGAGCTGCGCGAAGACGTGATCGTGGGCATCGTGCTGCCCATCCTCGACGAGATCGCGTGATCGGGGCCGGCCTGTGGCTGGCCGTGCTCGGGGCGTCCGCGTGCGATCGGGTCGCCGTCTGCGGGCTCCCGGACGGCTGGCAAGCGTCGCCGGGGTCCTGCTCGGAGACCCTGGGTCGGTTCGAGCAGATCCGTCGGTTGCCCAACGACCTCGGGTTCTCTCCGATGTTCCAGGACGCCCGTGAGTTCCTGTTCACCGACCAGCTCCGGTACGACGCGGCGCTCACGCAGCGCGTCCGACACGGCGCCGAGACGGCCACGTGCTGCTACTCCCGCTGCGCCGAGGAGCTTCCCGGGTTGAACACCGTGTGGAGCTGCCCGGTCGACTCCGTCCACCGGCACGAGTGTCGCCTGGTGCAGGATCCCCCGGGTCCCGATCGGTGCGGCGCGACCGAGCTCGATACGCAGCCGACGCGCAGGCCCCCGGGAGTCCCGTGGCAGCCGCCCGTCGCGGACGGGACCGACGCGGCGGGGGCCGACGCGAGCCGTCCGCCGCTCCCGTACGATCCGGCGGTGTCCGAGAGGTACGGGGCGTACCGGGGCTCGGACTTCGCGTGCTGCTACACCGGATGCCAGGCCATCGAGGTCGTGCCCGGGCGACGGTTTCGCGCACCTTCGCGAAAGCTCCCGAGCGACCTGTCCGAGGAGAGACGCGTGCGTGAGTGCATGCCACCCTTCGAGTCATCCGCGCCCGACGAGGAGATCCCACAGTGCGCGGTGAACGTGCGCCTCCACGACCAGGTGATGGGGCTGGTGGGGCTCGTGGGCTCCATGTGCTGCTACGAGGGGCGGGTCGAGTAGCGGGCCGTGCGCCTCGATGCGGAGTGTCGCCCGTTTTCCAGACGAGTTCTTCTGCCGACGTCGGAAGACGACGTCGGACCTCCCAACGCGGACGCCTTCGACACGCTCGTCTCGGCCGACCGAAGCGCACAGCGCGATTGCGCGCGGAGCTTCGGGGAGGAGTCAGCGCCGGCGCGTTCGTGCGACAATCCCGGCGGAGGTGGGATGCACGCGCTGGTCCTGATGGAACGTCCCCGGCGCGCGCACGAGCGGGCCGAGCGGTGATCGCGCTCGCGCTGGTGGCCGTCGCGGCCACGTCGGAGTGCGAGCGGGTCGCCGTGTGCGGGCTCCCCGAGGGATGGGACGCGGCGAACGGCTCCTGCCCATCGACGATCCCGGATCGGTTCCTCCAGCCCCGCTGGGCCCCCGTCGACCCGGTGGTGAACGGTCCGTTCTCGCGGGACGGGCGCCGGATGCTCTTCAGGGAGCACCTCCAGTACGACGATGCGCTGACGCAGCTCGCGCGCGAGGGCCCGGAGACCGCGAGCTGCTGCTACTCGCGCTGCACCGACGAGCTCCCGGGACCGAACGCCCTGTGGGGCTGTCCCATCGACACGATCCCGGAGTACGAGTGTCGGACGCTGAGCGGCGCCCTGGGCCCCGAAGCGTGTGGGGCGACCGAGGCGGATACGCGGCCGGAGCGGCGGGGCATCCAGGAGCCGTCGAAGCCGTCGCCCTTCCCGCCCGAGAGCCTGCCCCCGCTGGCGTTCAACGCCACCGCGTCCGCGATGTACACCTCGGACTGGGGGACCGACCCGCAGACCGGGTGTTGCTACTCGGCCTGCCGTGCCATCGAGGTCGTGGCGGGTCCGAGGTATCGGGCGCCGTCCCACCAGCGGGACGCCGATGGCGGAACGGGTCCGTCCCTTCGGGACTTCGACGCCCGCACCGAGTCGCGGGCCCGCGTCTGCATCCCGCCGTTCCCGTCGTCCGCCCCCGACGCGGAGCTCCCGCAGTGCGCGACGAACGTGCATGCCCACGACCAGCTGATGGGGTTGGTCGGGGTCGAGCGCTTCCAGTGCTGCTACGAAGGTCGCGTTCAGAAGGCGGGCCCGAGCGAGTGGCGCCATTGATGCTCGGGGGTCTCGGTGGAGACGGGTCCGTCGCTGGCATCCGCGTGCGATGGTCGCGCCGGAGGTTCCATGCGCGCGCTGTTCCTGCTCCTGCTCGTCGGCTGTGGCGGAGGCTCGGATCCCGAAGACACCGACACCGACACCGACACCGATCCCGGAACCGGGCCCACCGCCTGCGAGTCCGGCTGCGTCGCCACCGTGGCCGCAGACTGCTCGAACGGTCCGGCGGACGAGGCGGACTGTACGAGCACCTGCGAGGGCCTGCGCGCGGGCGGCTGCGGCACGGAGTACGAAGCCGTGCTGACGTGCAGCGAAGGCGAGGCCGTCACCTGCGACGTCGACGGTCGGCCGACCGTGACCGCGTGCGGCGACGAGCTCTCGGCGTTCGCGGTCTGCCTGAACGCCGGCTGAGCGGGCCGCGCGCACCGCGGCTGCGGCGCGTGCAATCTCCCTGGCGCCACGAGGATCCTCAGGGTCTCCCGTGCCGGTGCGTCGCGGACGGGGCTCTGCGTGCCGCTGCGCGTCGATGGGTGGTGACGGGCTCCGGTCCGGCATACCCTCCGACCCCGCGCAAGGAGAGTCGATGACGTCCGACAGCCACAACAGTGTCGTGAAGACCATCAAGGGTCTCGCCATGGACGCCGTCCAGGCGGCGAACTCCGGTCACCCGGGCATGCCCATGGGGGCCGCCGACATGGCGGCCGTGCTGTGGACGCGGTTCCTGAAGTACGACCCCGCGAACCCCGACTGGCCCGACCGCGATCGGTTCGTGCTGTCGGCCGGGCACGGCTCGATGCTGCTGTACAGCCTGCTCCACCTCGCCGGGTTCGACGTCACGCTCGACGACATCAAGGCGTTCCGCCAGTGGGGCAGCCGCACGCCGGGGCATCCGGAGGTCGGCCACACGGCGGGCGTCGAGACCACCACCGGTCCGCTGGGCCAGGGCTTCGCGACGGGTGTGGGCATGGCGCTGGCCGAGCGCTACCTCCGCGAGACGTTCGGTGCCGAGCTGTGCGACCACTACACGTACGCGATCGTGTCCGACGGCGACCTGATGGAGGGCATCGCGTCCGAAGCGGCGTCGGTGGCCGGGCACCTCAAGCTGTCGCGCCTGATCTACCTGTACGACGACAACAGCATCACGATCGACGGCGGCACCGAGATCGCGTTCACCGAAGACGCCGGCGCGCGCCTGGCGGCCATGGGCTGGCACATCCAGCGGGTCGACGGGCACGACCCGGAAGCCATCGCGAAGGCCATCCAGAACGCCCAGGAGACGAGCCACCCGAGCCTGATCTGCTGCCGCACCGTCATCGGGAACGGCTCGCCGAAGTACGCCGGCACCTCGGCGGTGCACGGCAAGGCCCTCGGTGACGCCGAGGTCGCAGCGACCAAGCGCGCCATCGGGCTCGACCCCGACGCGAAGTTCGCGATCCTCCCGGGCGCACGCGAGGCATTCCACTCGTCCGGGAAGGAGCGCCAGGCGTGGGAGGCCCGCGTCGCCGCGCATCCCGACGCCGACCGCTTCCGCGCGTTCCTGGCGGCCGACGGCGCGAAGATCAACGCGCTCACCGAGTGGCCGGCGTTCGAGACGGGCAAGGGCCTGGCCACCCGTCAGTCCAGCGAGGCGTGCCTGAAGGCCATCGTGAAGCAGGCGCCCTTCGTCATCGGCGGCAGCGCCGACCTCGCGGGGTCGAACGGCACGAAGCTCGGCACGCCGCACTTCACGCCCGACCAGTTCGCCAACGCCCAGACGATCGACTTCGGCGTCCGCGAGCACGCGATGGGCGCGATCTGCAACGGCATCGCGCTGCACGGCGGCGCCATCCCGTACGGCGCGACGTTCCTGATGTTCCACGACTACCAGCGCCCGGCCCTGCGCCTCGCCGCGCTCATGGGCCAGCGCGTGGTCTACATCTACACGCACGACTCGATCTTCCTCGGCGAAGACGGCCCGACGCACCAGCCGATCTCGACGATGCTGGCCCTGCGGGCGATCCCGAACGTGCAGGTGTGGCGTCCGGCGGATGCCCAGGAGACCATCGCCGCGTGGAAGGCCGCGCTGGCGCGCACCACCGGGCCCACGTCGCTGATCCTGACCCGTCAGGGCCTGCCGACGCTGGCGGCCGACTGCGCCACGAAGGCCGAGCGCGGCGGGTACGTGCTGTCCGACTGCGACGGTGCGCCGGCGGTCGTGTTGATGGGCACGGGCTCCGAGGTCGAGACCTGCATGGAGGCCCAGCGGGTGCTGGCTGCGAAGGGCGTCGCTTCCCGCGTGGTGAGCCTGCCGTGCCGCGAGCTGTTCTGGGAGCAGGCGGCCGACTACAAGGCGTCCGTGCTGCCGAAGGGCGTGCCGCGCGTGAGTGTCGAGGCCGGTGTGACGCTCGGCTGGGAGCGCTGGATCGGCGAGAACGGGACGAGCGTGGGCATCGACACGTTCGGCGCGTCCGCTCCGGCTGAGGTGCTCGCCGAGAAGT
Organism: Myxococcota bacterium; assembly: GCA_041389565.1. Classification (GTDB taxonomy): domain Bacteria; phylum Myxococcota_A; class UBA796; order UBA796; genus JACKEQ01. The sequence goes on along the minus strand of JAWKRP010000036.1, from coordinate 52,621 downwards.
TCGGGTTCACGGGGGCTTCGGTCGCCGACCGCGCCCTCGCGCTCATCGGTCGGGGCTGAACAGCTTCCCGAGCGCGCGCCCCATGTCGACGATGGGCCCGCCGTGCTGGTCGCAGCGGCCCTTCGGGACGGCACCTTCGGGGAACGTCTCGGTGTAGGTGGTCTCGCACTCGGGTCGGGCCGGCTGGCTCGACTCGGCGCACACCTCCACGGCCACGAGGCCGTCCGGCAGGCTGGACGGGCGGTTCAGCGAGCCCGACGCCGCGACGAACCGGGCCCACGTGGGGAGCGCCGCACGACTCCCGGAGAGCCCGACCTCGCCGCGGTCCCGGCCGACCCACACGGCGACCGCGAGCTCCTCGGTGAACCCGACGAACCAGGCGTCGCGGTAGTCGCTCGTGGTGCCGGTCTTCCCCCCGACATTGCCGGAGACGCCGAAGTCCTTGGCGTGCGCGCCGGTGCCGCGCTCGATCACGCCGTGCAGGACGGACGTGGCGAGGCTCGCCGCGCGCGCGGTGGCGAGGGGGTGGTCGTCGGGATGCAGGTCGAGCACGACCTCTCCGTTCGGCTCCGCGATGGCGTCGACGATCCAGCTCTCGTGGACCGTGCCGCCGCCCGGGAAGGCGGTGTAGGCCGTGGCGAGCTCGAGCGGGGTGGTCTCGAAGCCGCCGAGCGCGGCGCTGGGCAGGTGCGTGGCGCGGGACAGGCCGGAGCTGCGGTAGAACGCCTGGAGACGCTCGGGCCCGACGCCTTCGGCGAGCTTGACCGCCGGGATGTTCCGGCTGGTCTCGATGGCCTTGCGGAGCGTGATCTCGCCCATGAACGTGTTGTCGTAGTTGTGGGGGGTCCACGACTTCCCGTCGATGCGCCGGGTGATCGGCTCGTCGAGGATGTGCGACACCGGGGTGAGCGAGCTGTCGCGATCGAACGCGGCGAGCAGGGTGAGGGGTTTCACGGTGGAGCCCGCCTGGCGCCACGCATTCACCGCGCGGTTGTAGGGGCTCTCGGCGTAGTTCCGGCTGCCGACCATCGCGACGATGGCACCGTCGGACACCCTCACGGCCACGAGCGCGACCTGGGCGCCCGCGGCCTTGGGGTAGTCGGCGTCCAGCTCGGCCATGCCGTCGGCGACCGCACCCTCCGCGGCCCGCTGCAGCAGGGGCTGGATGGAGGTGTGCACCTGATAGCCCCGGCTGGCGAGGGCCCCTTCGCCCACGTGCCGCTCGGCGTGGTCGACCGCGAAGTCCACCGCCCAGGGTGCCCGGCGGATGGCGCCCGGGAGCGCTCCCGTGAGCACGAGCGGCTGCTGCTTGGCGACCTCCACGCGGTCCTTCGCGGTGACGCCCATGCGCGCCATCTGGTCGAGCACGAGGTTGCGGCGCTCGACGGCGGCTTCCGGGTGGCGCTTCGGGTTGAACCGGTTCGGGGCCGGGATCACGCCGATGATCGTGGCGACCTCGTGGAGCTCGAGCCGTGCGGGGCTCTTCCCGAACCACGCGCGCGAGGCGGACTCGATGCCGTACAGCGGCACGCCGCCCATCTGCCCGAGGTAGACCTCCTCGAGATACAGCGCGAGCAGCTCGTCTTTCGACAGCTCCGACTCGAGCGCGGCCGCGAAGAACACCTCGCGGACCTTCCGCCGGAGCGTGTGCTCGCTCGACAGGAACAGGTTCTTCGCGAGCTGCTGTGTGAGCGTGCTCCCGCCGGGGCTGCCGTTGCCCGCGAGGTTGTGGAGCACGGCACGGGCGAGCCCCCACGGGTCGATGCCGCTGTGCTCGCGGAAGCGCTGGTCTTCCATCGAGAGCAGCGCGGGCTCGATGTCGGGCGAGATCTCCGAGAGGTCGACATCGGCGCGCCGACCTTCCCACTCACCGATGGTCGCGAGCACGGTGGGACGCAGCACGGCAGGCGCCCCGCTCGCGATCCGTCCGTCTTCGATGCGCAGGCGGGTGCGCCCACCGGGGATGCCGGGCGCGGGGTTCGTCCAGATGTCGAGCCCATCGGGTCGGACGGCGAACTCGCCGGCGCGGCTGCCCTGCACCTCGCGGACCTGGTCCACACGCTCGTAGCCGGCCGCCAGCAGGTCGCCGGCGAGGCTCGAGAGCGACGCGGCCTGGCCGGGCTCGAGGGCCATGGGTGCCGACCAGATGACGCCCGGCACGGTACGTGGCGGGGCCGCGAGGTACCCGGTGACGTCGCCCTTGGCGCGCATCCACAGCAGTCCGCCGGTGATCGTGAGCCCCACGGCGAGCCCGGCTCCCCACGTGAACGCCTCCTTCAGGAGCGCGCGGCGCAGGTTGAACGGCTCGCGCGCGACGGTCACGGGCTTTCGCGACGAGGTCTTCTTCGCCGCCATCCGCTTCGCGGTGTCGCCCGTCGCCTTGCGCGTGGACCTCGTCTTCACGGACGTGCCGGCCTCGGTCTTCGCGGACGTCTTCGACGCGGAGGTCTTCGCGGACGTCTTCGATGTGGACTTCGACGCGGTCTTCGGCTCGGCCGCCTTCTTCGCGCGGGTGGGCTTCGCGGACGTCGGGTCGGACGACGCGGCGCGCGGCTTGCGCGCGGGGGTCTTCTTCGGAGGGGTCATGGGCGGGCGCCGGGGCAGGAGAGGGGAGGCCGACGGACGTCGAGCGGGGCCGGGTGCGGTCGCTCCCGGTGCCTCCATTCTATCTCATTCAGAGGACGAGGTGTGGTGTTGACTCGTCAACTCTGTGGCCGAGGCGGCCGACCGTGCCTCAGAGGTCGACGCCGTCGGACCGGTCGAGGATTCCCTGGTGCGAGAACGCGATCCACTCGCCTTCGGGGAGCGCCCGCAGGATGCGCTCCTCGTTGCCCTTCATGTCGAGGTCGAGGATCGCGCCGCCGCGAGCGGGCTGCACGACGTTCCCCGTCTCGGGGTCGACCCAGGCGTACGGGAGCAGGTTCGGGATCTCGGCGATCACCTCGCCGCGCTTGAGATCGACGTAGATCACGGTGGCCGTGCCCTTCTCGGGCTCCTGGAACCGCACGGCCGCGTAGCGCCCGCCCGTGATGCCCCACAGGCGGTCGACCGGCACGTTGAAGTCGAGCACGTCTTTCCCGACGGCCGGGATCTCCTGCTTCACGCTCTCCGTGAGGTCGTACACGCCGAGCACGCCCTCTTCGTCCATCACGAGCAGGATGGGCGCCCGGTTCACGAACGACAGCAGCGTGACCGGCACGTCTGCGAGGGGCTCGGGGGAGGGGAGGGCATCCTTGCCGGTGGTGGGGTCGAGGATGCGTACGGTTCCGGCGGGCGTGACCACACCGAGCCACGTGCCCGACCCCGACAGCGCGAAGTTCTTCACCCACGGCAGCTCGAACGTGGCGTTCGCCCGCAGGTCGTACCACCGCATGCCGTCGCCCGCCGTGAGCTGCGTGGCGAAGATGGCGCCGCCGATCTCCATCTTGGGCGTGTTCGCGGTGTCGAGCCCGGCGTCGAACAGGAAGCGGCCCGTGCGCGCCTCGAACAGGTGCACACCGCTGTTGTCGTCGGGCAGCCCCGCGACGAGCCGGCCATCGCGGTCGATCCGCACCTCGAGGAAGCGCTTCGGGCTCTTGAACGGGCGCTTCTGGCGGTTCTTGTGCCACACCGCGATGCGGGTGCCGTGCACGGCCACGCGGTGCTCGCCGAATCCGCCCACGCACACGACCGGCTCGAGCGACTGCTTCGATCCCGGCCGGTGCAGCAGGCCATCCGTGCCGCCCACGACGACGCCCGTGTGGTCCCAGTAGGCCGCGCCCGTGGGTGTGGGTGCGCCGTGCTTGTCGGAGCCCGCAGGCGACAGATCGGGCAGGCTGAACCGGTGCACGCTGCGCCCGGTGACCGCTCCGAGCTCGGCGCCGTCGGGGTGGATGATGATGGCGTGCATGCCGGAGGAGCCGCGTGCCGTGAAGCTGTTCTCGATGCGTCCGGACGGCAGCTCGATGATGGTGATGCCGCCCTGGCCCATCGTGATGACCTTGCGGAAGTCGGGCGTGTACGTGGCGATCCGCACGCCACCCGGCACCATCTCGAGGTCGATCTGCTCGTGCGACAGGAGATCGAGCAGCTTCGGCTGCCCGAGGTTGTCCATCGCGAGCAGACGCTCGCCCGCGTCGTCGAACTGCAGGCTCTCGCCGGCGAACCCCTGGTAGTTGGCGACACGCTCCCAGCGCTGGATGTCGAAGATGCGGATGATGCCGTCGATCGACAGGCTGGCGAGGACCGTTCCGCGGGGGTTGAACGCGAGCGCCCGCATCGCACGGGCCTCTCCGGCGGGACCCTCGCGGAGATCCTCGAACACACAGGAGCCGTCCCACGTGTTGTAGACCGCGACCGCGCCGTTGTCGTCGCCGACCGCCACGAGCGACCCGCCGTTCACCACCGCGACCGCGCCGTGCACGGGCGCGCCCATGTCGAACACGATGGTGGGGTAGCGCTCTCCGGGACGCGTGATGGCGACCGTTCCCCACTCGTCGGCCGTGATCGACGCGCCGCTCTGGGAGTCGTACGCAGCCGCGGTGATGGGCGCGGAGTGTGCGTCGGGGCAGTACTTGTCGACCAGGGATTCGGTGTCCATGTCGGCCCCCCTTATCCGATGCTGGCGGGGCGGCCCGGCCCCAGCGGCTTCGGGAGCGGGATCACTTGGGGGCCCCTCGCTCCCGCCCGATGGACGGTGCCGGATCGCCCGGTGTGGGCGTGGGTTTCAGGGGCTTCGGCACGTTGTCGGTGGGGCCGACCCGGAGCGGGCGCTTCTGGAGCGGCACGAGCAGCTCGGTGGTGGTGCCGTCGAGGAACACCTCGCGGTCGAGGTGGCCAGCCGCCTTCAACGTGACGGTGAGCCCGCCTTCGCCGACGGACACCGCCATGGGCGTGGTGCCGACGTAGGCGCCGGCGCGCGACACCTCCGCGCCGGTGGGCGTGGAGTCGATGCGCACCGAGATCACCCCTGGACCCTTGGGCTCCGTGACGACCGGGTGCGGGTTCGGCACGAGCACCGGAACGGTCTCGGGCTTCGAGGACGACGAGTTCACGGCGATCCCGATGGCGATCGCGAGCACCATGAGCAGCAGGACCCCGGCGACGACGAACATCAGCAGCCCACCGCCCGCGAACACGGCGCCCGCAGCCATGCTGACGCTGGACCGGTTGAGGGTGGGGGACGACGGGATCTCGTTGATCTCGAGGAGCTCGGTGCGCGGCACCTCTTCGGTGCCGATGCTCGACTCCATCGACGGACCGAGCAGCTCGTCGGGGAGCGCGAGGTGACCGGTGTCGTCGAGGTTCCAGGGCACCGCGCCCACCTCGGACTTCAGCTCGCGGGACGCCAGCTTCAGGGCGTTCGACAGCTCGCGCATCGTCGCGAACCGCTTCTCGCGCTGCTTCTCGATGCACCGCCGCACGATCCATTCGATGGAGGCGGGGATCTCGACGTTGGGCGCGATGGTCGCGAAGGACGGGATGGTGCCCGTGACCTGCTGCATCATGATCGTCGCGACGGAGCCCTTCTTGAATGGCACCTTCCCGCTGAGCGCCACGTACATGACGAGGCCGAGCGAGTAGATGTCGGCGCGCCGATCGATGTTGTCGCCCTCCACCTGCTCCGGCGACATGTAGAGCGGCGAGCCGAGCGTCTGGCCCGTCTGCGACAGGTGGATGTCGCTCTCGAGGTTCTTCACGAGGCCGAAGTCGAGCACCTTCGCGACCTCTTCGTCGCCGTGCCGGGTGAGGAAGATGTTCCCCGGCTTGAGGTCGCGGTGCACGATGCCGAGCTCGTGCGCTTCGTGCAGCGCGCCACACACCTGCCGCATGATCGCGATCAGGCGCTGGGGATCGAGGGGCGCTTCGGCCTTCACCATCTTGTGGAGCGTCAGGCCCTCGAGGTACTCCATCGTGATGTAGTACACGCCCTCGTCGGAACGGCCGTAGTCGAAGATCCGCACCGTGTTCGGGTGCGTCAGGCGGCTCGCGATCGAGGCTTCGTTGAAGAACCGCTGCTGGAACTCACCACGCGGATCCAGGAGGTCGAGCGTCTTGAGGGCCACGCGGCGCCCCAGGGGCTGCTGCTCGGCCAGGTAGACCTTGCCCATCCCGCCCCGGTCGACGAGCGACTGCACCAGATAGCGGCCCCCGAGGGTCTTCCCGACCAATGGGTCGTTCGGGGATTCGGGCTCGCGCGGATCAGCCATCTCGGTCCGTGTGGTCGGCGTTCGAGCATCCCCCATTGTGCGAGCGATGTCCACCCGTCGGGCATCCCGTGACACTCGTTGAGACGGGGCTTGCCGCGCGGGGCTCCCCTCGGAGTAGAGTACGGCCATGGCAGTCCTGGTCCGATTCTGGGGGGTGCGCGGCTCCGTCGCGTGTCCGGGTGAACGATGTGCACGGTACGGGGGCAATACCTCGTGCGTGGAGGTCCGCGTCGGCGACCGCCTGTTCGTGTTCGACGCGGGCACCGGTCTGCGGGATCTGGGGCTCTCGCTCCCCACCGACGTGCCGATCGACGCCGATCTGTTCCTCACGCACACCCACATGGATCACATCGCCGGGGTGCCGTTCTTCGATCCGTTCTTCGGCAAGGCGAACCGGTTCCGCCTGTGGAGCGGGCACCTGTCCGAGACCAACCTGCACGGCGTGCTGCGCAGCTTCATGGCCGCACCGCTGTTCCCGGTCCCTCCCGAGGTGTTCACCGCCACGCTCGAGTGGAACGACTTCCGCGCGGGCGCCGTGCTGCACCCCCGTGAGGGCGTGGTCATCCGCACGGCGCCGCTCAACCACCCCAACGGCGCCACGGGCTACCGGCTCGAGGCCGAGGGATCGGCCGTCTGCTACGTCACCGACACCGAGCACGTGCCCGGTGAGCTCGATGCGAACGTGCTCGATCTGGTGCGCGGCGCCGACCTGATGATCTACGACAGCACCTACACCGACGAGGAATACCCGGCTCACGTGGGCTGGGGGCACTCCACGTGGGAGCAGGGGGTGCGGGTGGCCGAGGCCGCTGGCGTGAAGCAGCTCGTCATCTTCCACCACGACCCCGCGCACGACGACGCGTTCATGGACAAGATCGCGAGCCGTGCCGCCACCATGCGCCCGGGCACCCTCGTGGCGCGCGAAGGCGACACGCTGGAGCTCAAGAAGTAGCGCGCGCCTCTCGGCGGCGCGCGCGAGCCGTCAGAAGCGGCCGTCGAGCCGCAGGTGGTTCGGACCCGCCGTGAGCTTCGTCTTGCCGCCGCTGGTGGCGAGCAGCACCACGCCCGTGCCGGCCGCGACCGCGCCCACCACGAACCCGATGTCGGCCGCCACAGCGGTGGTGCGGTGCCGCTTCAGGTCGCCTTCCGCCTCCGACGAGCAGAACAGCGAGTCTCCGACCTCGACACACGACTCGAGCGCTGACTTCTTCGCGCCCGACGACACGAGGCCCAGGGCCCCGCCTGCACCGAGCGCCACGACGCCGCCGCCGAGCAGGGCGATGGCACCGACGGGCGCACCCCCTCCGCCCTCCTTGGGAGGACGCGGCACGGGCTTCGGACCCACCGGCTCGGGCGAGGGCTCCGGCACGGGGTCGGGCTTGGGGACCGGTGCGGGCGTCTCTTCGGCGAGGCGCGTCTCGAGCATGCGGATGCGCCGCTCGATCTGCTCCTTCTGGTCGGCCGTGGCGTAGACCTTGTACCGGAACAGCTGATCGAGGGCCTTCTCGATGTTGCCCATGCGCTCGTAGGCGTTGGCGATGTTGAACAGGATCTTCGGGCGGTCGGAGAGGCGGTAGGCCTCCTCCCAGGCGAGCACGGCCTCCTGGTAGCGACCCTCGTTGTACAGGTCTGCGCCGTTCTCGTAGAGCTGCTTCGCGCGATCGTCGGCTTCCTCCTGGGCCCACGCAGGGGACGGGAGTGCCGGGACGAGCGCCACGAACAGGGTTGCGGCGACGAACCACTTCTGCATCCGGGTCAGTCCTCCCACGGATCTTCGAGGTCGGTTCCGCCCACGTCCCAGTCGTCGGGCTTGGGGGCAGGAACGGGGTTGGGGACCGGCTCCGCCGTCGTGACGGGCGCGGGTACGGGGCTGGGCGCCACGGTGGGCTCGGGCTTCGGACCGGGCTTCGGCCCCGGCTTCGGCCCCGGCTTCGGATCGGGCTTCGGCCCTGGCTTCGGCCCCGGCTTTGGATCGGGCTTCGGCCCCGGCTCGGGATCGGGACGGGTGGGCGCGGGGTCCGGAGTGGGCTCGGGAGCCGTTCCCGCATCCGGACCGGGCGCGACGGGACCCGGAGCCACCGGGGCCGGACCCGATGGCTGGACCGGCGCCACGGGGTCGGGGGGCGGAGGGTTCGGGAGCGACACGGCCGGCTCGATGTCGCGCTCGACCCCGGTGCGGCCGAGGAAGATCGTGGTGAGCGCGATGCCGGTGAACAGCCCGAGGAACAGCAGCGCGATCACCACCACCGTGGTGGGGCCGCCGACGATGAGCGCGAGCCAGGGGAGACGGGTGCGCGTGGTGGTGGGCTCCGCCTGGCGTGCCAGGGTGGGCTGGGTGAGGGAGCGCCCGGCCGAGGAGGCCTGCGAGCGCGGGAAGCTGCCGACGGCATTCTCGATGTTGCCGGGCAGGATCAGGTGCCCGTTCGACAGCGACATGTCGATCTTGTTGAACCGACCCGTGACCTCGAGCGCGCAGGCCTGCAGCGCGCGCACCAGCTCCCCGGCGGACGAGAAGCGGCCCTCGGGATCCTTCGAGAGGCACGTCATCGTGACCCACTCGAGGTTCGGCGGGATCGCGGCACCCGGGTTGATCTTCGCGAACGACGGCGGCGGCGCGTTCAGGTGCCGGTGGATGACGGCCGCCAGGCTCTCCTGCCGGAACGGCTTCCGGCCCGTGAGCATCACGTACAGGAGCACGCCGAGGCTGTAGATGTCGGACCGGGGCGTGAGATCCTGCTGGAGGATCTGCTCCGGCGACATGTAGGACGGGCTCCCCACGATCATGCCCGTCTCGGTGGCGGTGGGGCCGTCGATGCTGCTGTCGACGTCCTTCACGAGCCCGAAGTCGACGACCTTGCCGTACTCCTTGCCGTCGGCGTGGCGCGTGAGGATGATGTTCGACGGCTTCAGATCGCGGTGGATCAACCCGAGCGAGTGGGCTTCCGACAGGCTGGCGCAGATCTGCGTCATCAGGTCGATCACGCGCAGCGGATCCATCGGGACGCCCGGCGTGAGCGCGTCGCGGAGGGTCTGCCCCTCGAGGAACTCCATCGCGATGTAGTAGATGTCGTCCTTCGTCTGGCCGTAGTCGTGGATGCGCACCGTGTTGGGGTGCTTCAGCCGCGCGCAGATGCTCGCTTCGCGGAAGAAGCGCTGCCGGAACGTGTCGGCCGCAGCGTCGCGCGGATCCAGCGACAGGATCTTGATGGCCACCGTGCGCCCGAGGGGCTCCTGCACGGCGCGGTACACCTTGCCCATGCCGCCCGCAGCGATCTTCTCGACGATCCGGTAGCGACCGTCGAGCACCCGCCCGATGAGCGAATCGTCCGTGCTGGACGGGCTAGCCGTCGTCTGGGCCATCCGTGGGTGGGTCCTCGCGCGAGTGGTATCGTCCTCATGCTAGCATTCCCGTACTTGAAACGGAGGCTGCACGTGATCACCCGCTTTGGACCCCCAGCGCTGTTCGGGGTCCTCTTCGTGGGATGTACCCCCCAGATCCTGCCCGTCACGAAGTGCGAGACGAACGTCGAGTGCCGTGATGCCATGGGCTACGGGTCGGCCTGTGAGGTCGAGACGGGGCTGTGCCGCACGGTCGACATGCACCCGCGGTGCGACGCGGTGTACCCCACCGATGCCAGCTTCCCGCTCGATCGCGACACGAACTTCCTGGTCGCCAGCCTCTTCGGTCGGTCCGACGCCCACATCGCGCGGTACCGGGCCGCCGAGCTCGCCATGAAGCACGCGAACCAGAACCAGGGGGTCGACGGGCACGACTTCGCCATCGTGCACTGCAACTACGACGAAGACCCCACGATCGACGGGCTCGACCAGGAGGGGGCCGTCGAGGAGGTCTCCCGCTGGCTGGCCGACGACGTCGGGGTCCCCGCGATCATCGGTCCCGCGGCATCGTCCCTGTCGGGCGCGGTGTACCGCGAGGTCTCCGAGCAGTTCGACACCCTCGTCGTGTCGCCGTCCGCCACGGCCACCTCGCTCATCGACATCGACGGGTCGGTCTCCACCGACGCCGAGCCCGGTCTGTTCTGGCGCACGGCCCCCCCGGATGGCGGCCAGGCCGTCGCGATCGTCGAAGACATGCGCAACCGGTTCGACCCGCTCGGCGAGACCGTGTTCCGCACCCAGCCCACGGGCAACCTCGCGATCCTGTATCAGGAGGGCGCGTACGGAGAAGGCCTCGCGTTCGCGGTGGGCGATCTGCTCGCGTCGGAGGGCGGCGAGTACACGCTATTCATCTTCTCCACGAACACGCTCGGCACCCAGGTGGCCGCGGTCGCGAACAGCGGAGACGGGCCGTTCGACGAAGTGCTCGTGATCAGCTCCGACGCCACCGACTACAACGGGTTCCTGTCGGCCGCGGGCGCGAACGCCGCGTTCACCACGCTGCCGCTGTTCTTCTCCGACGGCGGGCGCACCTCCGACATCTTCCCGGCGGTCGGCGCGCTCGGTCCGAACATCCGCGGCTCCGTGCCGTCCTTGCCGGAAGGCATCGTGTTCGACGGGTTCGACGCCTCGTACGCCGTCGAGTACGGCCAGAGCTCGAACCTCCACAGCTTCGTGCCGCACACGTACGACGCCGGCTCCCTCGTGGTCTACGCGCACGCGTGGGCCCGGTACAACGAGGAGGGCACGAGCGGCATCCACCTCGCGCGTGGGTTCCGGCACTTCAGCACCGGTCCCGACGTGGCGGTGGCGGCCACCGCCATCAGCGAGGTGCTGGCGAACTTCCGCCAGGGCAGCAGCATCGACATCGAAGGCGCGAGCGGCCCGCTCGACTACAACCTCACGACGGGCGAGGTCCCCTCTACGATCGAGGTGTGGACCATCAGCGGCGTCGGCGCGGGCCAGCAGTTCGAGAAGGAGTACATCTTCGTCGAGTGAGGTCTCGCGGCCTCACCCCCAGAGGGCGCCCACCAGGCCGCCTTCGGGGACCGCCGCGAGCTGCTGCGCCATCGACCGCGCGTGGCTGAAGCGCTCGGCGGGCACCACCTGCAGCGCCTTGTCGACGATGGCCGCGAGGTGCGGGCTCACCTCGGGGTTGATGTCGCGGACCGGCGTGTACACCCCGGCCAGGATGCGCTGCTGGATCTCGTACTCGCTCTCCGCATCGAACGCGACACGCCCCGTGAGCATCTCGTACAGCACGGCGCCGAGGCTGAAGATGTCGCTGCGCGCATCGACGTGCCGCGCGCCCGTGACCTGCTCGGGGCTCATGTAGGCGGGCGTTCCCATCGCGACGGCCGTGCGCGTGCGCTCCTTCATGTGGACCTTCGCGATGCCGAAGTCCATCAGGCGGATCTGGCTGCCCAGGCCCGTGACGTCTTCGACGAACAGGTTCCCGGGCTTCACGTCGCGATGGACCACCCCCCGTGTGTGGATGTACGACAGCGCCCCCGTCGCCTGGTGAGCCCAGTGCACGGCTTCCGAGGGACCGAGAGGGGCGCGCTCCAGCCGGCGCTCCAGCGTCTCGCCGTCGAGGTAGTCCATCACGAGGCCCGCGATGCCGGGCTCGCTCACGATGTCGGTGACGCGCACCAGGCTCGGATGGCGGAACCGGGCCTGCAGCTTGGCCTCTTCGAGGAAGCGCTCGAGGAACCGGGCTTCGCGCAGGAGGTGGGGCAGCAGCACCTTGAGCGCGTGCTCCGACTCGAGCACCACGTGCCGCACCTTGAACACGAACGCCATCCCGCCCATGCCGAGCTCACGCTCGACGACGTAGTGGCCGACGGTTTGTCCTGGATCGAGCACCGAGCCTCAGAAGTTGTAGTTGATCGGGTACTGGAACGACTGCCCGTCGGGAATATCGTGCGCCGGGAACGCCGTGTAGGACAGCACCTTCTCGATGCAGGCGGTGACCGACCCCGGCGCGCCTCCGCCATTGATGGTGTAGACGTTGCTCACCCGGCCATTACACCCGACCTTGAGCTCCACGATCACCTGGAACTTTCCCTTCGTCCCGGGGGGCATGCAGCGGCGCGTCGTGCCGAGGGTTCTCGACAGGCTCGACTTGATCTCGGCGCTCGACAGCCCGTCGCCCGCGTACATCCCGTCTTCGCCCACCGCCTTCGCGCGCTGGGACTCACACCGCTTCGCCGCCGGCATCGACAGCCGCGGCGTGGTGACCGGAGTGCTCGGGAACTGCGGGCCGTTCGAGATGGACGTGACCCTCCGCTCCATGTCGGCCGAGCGTTCCGCGGTGCCGCTCCGCATGTCGGCCGTGCGGCGCGTGGTCTCGAAGCCTCCGGTCCTTCGGTTCCCGTCGAGCCCGGCCACCGCGTCGGCCAGCCCGTCGTCGAGGTCGCCATCCACCTCCGAGCCGAAGATCCCACTCGACGTGACGCTCTTCGGGCGCCCGCCCGGATCGAGGTCGTCGGTTCCGGGAAGCTCGGTGCCCGAAGGCTCGCGCGACCATCCGGACGTACGGCGGGTGGTCGTTCCCCCGGAGCGCGGGCGAGGGGCTTCTCCGAGCCGGCGCCGGCGGTTGCCCGCGTTCTCGTCGGCGGCTGCGAACATCGTGGGGTCGGGGAGCTTCTCGTCGACGACCTCCCACACCAGGAGGTCGGAGCCCACCTCGATCACGTCGGACTCGAGCCCGTTCCACGCGATCAGGTCGTCGGACGTGACCCCGTAGTGCTCGCCGATCGACGACAGGCTGTCGCCGCTCTTCACGGTGTAGTGCACGGGCTCCCGGAACTGGATGACCTCCCGGGCGCGCTCCGCGGTGGGATCGGTGCACGCGACCCCCACCCCGAACACGAACACCCCGGCCGCCCAGCGTCTCAATCCCGATCGCTCCCCGCCCAGTCTATCCGCTCAGCGCGGACCAACGGGTGAACCCCCGATGGCTTTCACGGAGTCCACCGGCAGGAGCGTCCAGTCGCCGTCGCCGTTCGGGAACGCGAGGTACGTCGCCCGGCCCACGATGCGGAGCGAGCGCACCGGAACCCGGCGGTCGGTGATGTTCTTCGACCGCGCGATCCCCTGCGGGACCGTCGCTTGCGGGCCGAGCACCAGCACGTCGCCCTCGAGGCGCGCGAGGTTCTGCTCGGGCGTGCCCCCCGCGAGCGTGGTGAACCGGATCTGGCGCTCGCCGTAGAGCTTGTCGAGCCACGACTGCGTGTTCCGCAGCGTCGCCTTGTTCACCGGGAGCACCGTGTAGATCTGCGCCGGCCCCTCGACGTCCTTCACCACGCCCTCGATGGCGTAGAGCGCGGCGTTCCCGTCGAAGCGCCCCTCGATGGGACCGGTGGTCATGCCGCGGACCATGGGGGAGTGCCACATCAGGCCCACCACGAGCGCGAGCTGGGGGACGCCGCGGATCAGCAGCTGGACCGGACGGTCGCGGAACCGGGTCGCGGTGTCCCACGCGATCCAGCCCACCAGCACCGCCAGCGGCGCGACCATCGCGTACCCCTGCCGCCAGAACCACGTGCGGGACAGGCCGAACAGCATGGCGTAGCCCGTGAACCAGATGCCCAGCAGGAGCGGCATGCGGCGCTCGCGATCCCGCAGCTCCAGCAGGGGCTCCACGAACACGGCCCAGAAGTAGAACGTGGCGATGAGGAACACCGCGCCCGGCCACTCCGTGAGCGTGTCGGCCCCCTTGAACGAGACCGGGAACCACAGGTAGTCGTACGCAGCCGCGACGATGTCGGGGAAGTTGAAGCTGTGCACCTCGCGCAGGGTCTTCCGGCCGAGGCGGGTGAACGCGAAGTAGTGCTTCGTGTAGCCGCCCGTCCAGCCGAGCACGGCGAACCGGGCCGCGATGGCGGGCAGGGCCGGGGCCCACGGGAGCACGCTCCGCTGCAGCGCTTCGACGAGCGAGCCGCGCGTGTGCCACGCCAGCAGCGGGATCATCGGCAGGATGACGTACGCCGCCTCGTTGGACAGGAGCGCGAGCGTCAGCAGGCCCGTGCCGAGCCAGGCGCGCTTCGACAGGGGAGAGTCGTCGCGCAGGCTGTCGAGCCACACGGTGAGCCCGAAGGTGCCGAACAGGGTGGCCAGCAGGTACGAGCGCCGGGCGAGGTACGGCAGGGCCTCTTCGACCGCGGGATGTCCGAGGTACAGCAGCACGGGCAGCAGCACCCACGCCGACCGCCGCCCGATCAGGCGGCTGAACAGGAACGCGACCGCGACCGCCGTGAGCCCGTGCAGCGCGAAGTCGGTGATGCGGTAGCCCTCCGGATGGAAGCCCGTCGTGAGGTGGTTGAGCACGAAGCTGCCGGCCGCGACGGGCCGATAGCCGACGAAGTGGTGGGACCGGAACACCCACCGGAACCACGCCGGGTTCTCGAGCGACCCCTGCGACACCCACTTGATGGCGTCGACCTTCCACGGGTAGTGGTGGACGATCACCCAGAACGGCGCGATGCCCCACGCGATCAGCGCGAGGATGCCCGCCCACACGAGTGGAGTCGGGCCGCGCGGGACCTCGTTCTGTGGCGACTCGGGACCGGTCATCCGGCGCGGAGTATCGCGGTCAGCGTCGGTAATCGATGTCAGCGGTGGGCCGGGTCACGGTGGAGGCATGAAGACCCTCTTCCTGCTGTTCGTCGCCTGCGCCCTGTCGGGCATCGCCATCCCGCTGCCCGAGGACCTACCGCTGCTCGCGGCCGGGATGACGGTGGAGCGCGCCGATCAGCTCGTCGCGCTCGCGCTGGCCGGCGGGCTCGGCGTGCTGTGCCGCGACGCCGTGTTCTTCGGGCTCGGCCGGGCGTTCGGCGAGGGTGCTCTCCGATGGCGCCTCGTACGCCGGCTGATCGGGGACAGCAGGCTCGAGAGCGCCCGCCAGCTCGTGCTCGCGCGAGGGGGTCGCGCGGTGCTGGCCGCCCGGTTCCTCGTGGGCTTCCGGTCGGCGGCGTTCCTCGTGGCCGGCGCCATGGGCGTGCGCGTGCGCGACTTCGTCGTGTGGGACGCCGTCGCGCTGGTCGTCAGCGTGCCCGTCGTGCTCGCTCTCGGCGCCGTGCTCGGCACCCCGCTGACCGCCGCCGTGCTGTGGGTGCTCGACCACCGGCTGCTCGTGCTCGGCATGGTCGTGCTGGTCGGGCTGGCCTGGGTGACCAGCGAGCAGCAGGCGCACGCCGACGACCTCGAGCCCGCGGGGTAGACTGCGGCCATGTGGATGCTCGTCTCCATGGCGCTCGCCGGAGATCCCCCTGCGATCGAAGCGATCCGGGCGCGCTGGAATGCCGTCGAGGCCGGCACCGGGCCGATGTGCGAAGACCTCGAGGAGCCCGGGCAGGTCCGGCTCGACCAGCGCATCGACTGGAACCCGAACGACGAGCAGCGCCCGGCGATCGGCCCGTACGCCGACCGGATCGACGTGTACCGCACCTGGTGCCACCCGGAGTTCGTCGGCCCCGTCGTGAAGGTCGTGCACCACCGCCTGATCTCGGTGCGGGAAGACACGCTCACCGTGCTGTACGACGCGAAGGGCGCTCCTTTGTTCGTGCACGACCAAGGAGCCGAGCGGCCCGAGGTGCGCACGTACTTCGACGGAGGGCGCGCCATCCGCGTCGTCAGCAGGCTCGGCGACCGTACGGAGACCACCGATGCGCCGAGCGGTCCGGTGGCGGCGTACGCCGCGGGGATCTACGCGCTGGCGCAGCAGCTCGCGGCCCGCGTGGGGTCTCCGCCCGAACCCCCGCGCCACCCGTGGGCGAGCCCCTGAGGTTCAGGGCGCCTTGAACCACACCGCGAAGTCGAGCGGCTCGTCGCTCGGGCTCTTCGACGGCGGGCGGTACTTCGCGTAGCCGATCGGGGCCAGCAGCTCGCCGATGTCGTGCGCGGCGGCCTCCCACTTCGGGTCCCAGAACACCACCCGGCCGAACTCGGACGGGTGGGAGTGCGACAGGTCGAGCAGGTGTACGGTCGCCCCCTCCGCGCGCAGGAGGGAGGCCGCCTGGCGGGCGACCGCGAGCTCTTCGGGCAGGTGCAGGATCCGGATGCGCGCGCCGCGGATCGACGGGAAGCGCGTGGACGTCGGACGGAACTCGGGGGTGTCGGCGAGCACGCCCACGGGGGCGGGCTCCGCGAGGTCGACCCGCACTTCCACCGCGCCCGGACCGCACGTCACGTCGATCGGGATCTCGACGCTCGCGCACCCCTTCGGGCAGTCCTCGCCGCATCCCGCGGCATCCGCCGGACAGCGTCCCCGCTGCAGCACCACGGTGTGCGCGCCGAACGCCACCGCCGTGCCCGGGCCCGCGGGAGCGCCGTCCACGAACACCTGGTGGGGCGTGCCGGGCGTCGTGGGCGCCACGTCGAGCTCGCGCTTCTCGGAGGGAAGCACCATCGCGACCCTCGCGACCTCACCGGCAGCCACCGTGGTGGTCCGGCAGCCACAGCAGGAGTCGCACAGGCCCGACCACGCGTCCAGATCGCAGTGCTCGCCGCCCACCACCTCCACGGTCACGTCGCCCTTCAGCCCGACCGCCCGGAACGCCGTGCCCGCGCGGTCGTCCACGCGCTCTCCGTCGATCCGCACCACCAGGGGCGTGCTCTCGTCCACTCCGGTCACGATCACCCGGGTCTCCGCGGGAGAAGCCGTCCGGAGCATCACGAACCCGCCGACCGACAGCACTGCCAGCGCCAGCAGCCCGACGGCGAGCAGCACGAGCCAGCCGCGCGTGCGGGGGGGCTCCGACACGGCCGGCACCTCGAACCTCTCGGTGGTGCGGGGCTCTGGAGCGGGCGGAGGCGCGTCGGGGCCGGTCGGTACGAGCCCGTCCAGGTCGAGGTCCATCGTCGCGCCCACCGCCACGGGCTCGTCGAGCACGGTGCCGCGCACGGCCGACGCGAACGTCTCCATGTCCTGCACCCGCGACCGCGGATCCGGGTGCGTCGCGCGCCGCACGAGCGCGCGCAAATGACGGGGGAACGCGGGCCCCGGGTCGAGGGGCGCCATCCGCAGCTTGCTGCCCGCCACGTGCGCGATGCGAGCCGTGGTCGTCATCCCGTCGGGCTCGGGGAAGGCCGCCTGCCCCGTCAGGCCCTCGTACAGCACCTGCCCGAGCGCGTACACGTCGAGGAGCTGGGGATGCGGGGTGCCCCCGAACACCTCGGGTGCGAGGTAGGCGGGGGTGCCCGGCACGAGCCCCGCGCTCGAGAGGCGCGTGCGCCCGGCCTGCATCGCGATGCCGAAGTCGACCAGCTTCGCGCTCGGCGCACCGGCCTGGAGCAGCAGGTTCGCGGGCTTGATGTCGCGGTGGAACACGTTCCGGGCATGGGCGTGCGCCAGTCCGTCCGCCAGGTGCGCGAAGATCGCCACGGCCTCGTCCACCGCCAGCGGGCCGCGCTGGAGGCGCTGACCGAGGTCTTCGCCCTCGACGAGGTCCATCGCGAGCCACAGCCAGCCGCGGCGGTCCTCGCCCCAGCCCTTCACCCGCACGATCGCGGGGTGCTCGAGGTGCTCCAGCGCTTCGACCTCCCGCACGAAGCGCTCGCGGAAGTCGTCGAGGTCGTCGGGGTGCAGCACCTTCACGGCCGCCCGGATGCGCTCGGCCAGGCCGTTGTGGCAGCGGTAGACGGTCCCCATCCCTCCGGCCCCGAGGCGTCCTTCGACGATCCAGTCGCCGATCGCATCGCCCCGCACGAGCATCAGGGGGCCTTGGGGAGCAGCGAGCGCACCATGTCGATGGTGTCGGCCTGGTCGGCGCTCTTGTCGGGCCGATACCGCTTCACGCGGGCGAACCGCAGCGCGACCCCTCCGGGGTACTGCGGGCTCGTCTGCACGTCGTTGAACGCGATCTCGACCACCAGCTCGGGCCGCACGAACACCTGCCAGTCGTTCTCGTCGACCTTGAGCTCCTGCAGAGCCTCGGTCTGCCAGGTGAGCAGCTCGTCGGTGAGGCCCTTGAACGTCTTGCCGAGCATCACGAACGCGTCGGACTCGGGGTCGCGTGCGCCGAGGTGCAGGTTCGACAGCCAGCCCTTGCGGCGCCCGCTGCCCCACTCGGCGGCGAGCACCACCAGATCGAGCGTGTGGGACGGCTTGATCTTGAGCCACTGCCGCCCGCGTGCGCCCGCCTGGTACGGGCCCGCAGGGTCTTTCGCCATGATGCCCTCGTGCCCGGCCTCGAGGGTCTCGTCGTAGAACGCGTAGGCCTCGGCGGGGTCGGACACGCGCACCCGGGGCACCTGGAAGCGCGGATCGAGGGCCTCGAGCGCGGCGAACCGACGCTCCGCGGGCCAGTCGATGCACTCCTCGCCGTCGATGAGCAGGGCGTCGAACACGAACGTCGACAGCGGGAGCTCCATGCGCAGGCGCCCGACGTCGACCTTGCGACCGAAGCGCCGCATCGTGACCTGGAACGGCCACGGGCTGCCGTCCTTGCGCATCGCGAGGGCTTCGCCGTCGATCACGAACTGCTCCCACGGGAACGCGCGGGCGGCCTGCGCGACCTCGGGCACCATGCCGGTGACGTCGTGCAGGTGGCGGGTGTAGACGCGCACCTGGTCGCCGTCGCGGTGGATCTGCACCCGCACGCCGTCGAGCTTGCGGTCGAGGAAGGCGTCGTTCCCGAGCAGCACGAGCGCTTCGGCGGGCGTCTCGGAAGGGCTCGCCAGCATGGGCCTCAGCGGGCGGAACAGCTCGATGTGGAAGCGCGACAGGGCGTCTTCGCCCCCACGCAGCGCGCTGACCGTGACGAGGGGGAGATCACCCGTGATCATGAACGCGCGGCGGATGGCGTCGCGGGAGCACGGCGGACCGGTCTTCGCGTCGGCCGAGAGCTCGGATGCGGTGGCGACGGCATCGAGCAGCACGCCCTCCTGGGCGCCCTGGCGC
Organism: Myxococcota bacterium; assembly: GCA_041389565.1. GTDB lineage: Bacteria > Myxococcota_A > UBA796 > UBA796 > JACKEQ01. The sequence goes on along the minus strand of JAWKRP010000036.1, from coordinate 33,631 downwards.
AGCTCGCCCGAGATCAGCTCGAGCAGGAAGATGCGCTCGGCGTACGTGGCGCGCGTGAACAGCGAGAGAACGGCCTCGAACCGGCGGGTCTTCGCGCCGTCGCCCGCGATGGCCTTGATCACGTCGAACGACTCGTTCACCTCGGAGACGCCGAGCGATGGAGTCTCCGGGGCCGACTCGGCCGACCGCTTCACCTCGGAGAGGGTCGAGAACCCCACACCGATGCGGCCCTGGCACATCTCGCCCGACAACCACGCCGCCACGACGGGCAGATCCGGGCCCGACGCCATCAGGCACCGCGCCAGTGTGCGGCTCTTCGCCCGGCGCATCCGCGTCGAGCGCACCTCGGCCCACGTCTGCACGACGTCGACCAACCTCATGACCGGCGGTCCATCAACACAACTCCCAACGGCGCGCCTGATATCACGTGCGCGTGTGCGCGCCGGTGGCGCCGTCGATGAGGGAGCGGGTGTCGTCGTCGAGCTCAAGCAGCTCGACATCCTCCTCCTGGGTCCACGCCAGCCCGGACAGCGCCGAAGCGTCGGGCGCACCGTGGTCTTCGGCGATCGCGCGCAAGGCGTCGCGGAGCGCGAGGGCAGTCGGGAAGCGCAGCTCGGGCTCCCGGGCGAGGGCCCGCAGGAAGAAGGCGTCCCAGGTGGCCTGGACGTCGGTGCGCAGGGACGAGGGGCTCGGGATGGAGTCCTGGAGGACGGCCAGCATCGTGGACGCCTCTTCCCGACGGCGGAACAGGCGGGTGTTGCAGAGCAGCTCCCACAGCACGACCGACAGCGACCAGAGGTCGGAGCGCTCGTCGACCACGTGGTCCTGGAGCTGCTCGGGTGCGAGGTAGCTCGGCTTGCCGACGAGGTTCTGCGTGTGGACCATGCGCGCTTCGCCGAGGGCCCGGGCGACGCCGAAGTCGAGGATCTTCACCAGCCCGCTGCGGTCGATCAGGATGTTGGCCGGCGACAGGTCGCGGTGGATGACCCGCAGGGGCTGGCCGTTGCTGTCACGGGCCACGCGGTGCGCGAAGTGCAGCCCTTCGGCGACCTCGGCTCCGATGAGCGCGACGACGCCGGCGTCCAGGGGCTTCCCGTTGCGGCGGTGGCGGTCGAGGATGTCGCGCAGCGTGGGCCCGTCGACGTACTCCATCGCGAAGAAGTAGGTGTGCTCGACGGTTCCGAAGTCGAGCGCCGCGACGAGGTTCGGGTGCGTGAGCCGGGCGCACAGCTCGGCTTCCTCGCGGAACCGCTCGACGAAGCCCCGGTCTGCGGCGAGGTGCGGGTGGATCACCTTGATGGCGACCTTTCGCTCGAACCCCCCTTCCGGGCAGTACAGCGCCTCGTGCACCACGCCCATCCCACCGGATGCGATCTCGCGGATCATCCGGTACTTCCCGAACAGCTCCTGCGCGCGCAGGTCGGCGTTGGCGCGCCCGATGATGCGCTTCAGGCCGTACACGGCCATCGAGCCGGCGCAGCCCGTGATGATGAGCGAGCCGGTCCGCACGAGCTGCACGTCCATCCGGTGCAGCAGCACGCCGTCGCCCTCGACACGGTCGTGGATGGCGAACCAGTACACCAGCCAGAACTCGGCGGCGGCGATGCAGCCCATCACGATGGGCACGCCCGGCTGGAGGCGCAGGATCGAGCCGGCGATGAACAGGCAGAACAGCTGTGGGGGCACCCAGCTCCCGAGCGCGTACCCGGGGCCCTCGACCTCGGCGAGCACGAGCAGGGCGGCGCCCGGGATGGCGATCTCCATGGCCGGCATGGCGTAGCGCAGGGCGTTCACCGCGATGCCGCGCACCAGCAGGGCGTGCGCGATGGTCGCGGCGACGAACACCCCGCAGCACATCAGGCCGAGCGGGATGCCGATGGCCGGACGCACGGTGGAGAACCAGATGGCGATCAGGATCGCCATGGCCGACACGCCCTGATCGGCGCGCGCGAGCAGGATCTCGAGGTCGGCGACCCCGCTCTCGAGGGCGGACCAGAGCCCGGTGTGCAGGGTGCGAATGGTGGTCCGCGGGGGGATCGTCTCCGGCATCCCCGCTAGCGTAGCAGGCTCTCCACGGGTCGATGGGCGCGATACACCGCTTCCCATGAAGCCGTTCCGCATGCTCGTGGTCGATCTCGATGGCACCGCCCTGAAGTGGGGCAACACGCTCGCTCCCGAGGATGTCGAAGCGGCGCGAGCGCTCGGAGAGGCCGGTGTACACGTGACGATCGCGACCGGTCGCCTGTACGGCGGCACGAAGTGGGTCGCGGGCGCCCTGGGGGTTCGCGGCAGTGTCGCCGTGATGAACGGGTCCGAGCGGATCGACGTGGGCGACGACACGAAGCTGTTCGTCGACGCGCTCACCCCGGAGCAGCGCGCCGCCACACGCGACGTGCTGGTCGAGCACGGCCTGTCGGCGTTCCTGTTCCGGTCGAGCGGCATCCACCACGACCACGCGGATGCCCGCCACACGCCCTACCTCGGCATCTGGACGCCCACGCTCGTCGGTCACGAGCGGCTCGTCGAAGACCCCGTGTGGCTCGAGTCGAACGATGCGCTGGCCATCGGAGCGGCCGGCCACGCTGCGGTGATCGACGCCGCGCACGATGCCCTCGCGAAGCGGATGGGCTTCCCGCTCGGCATGAAGAAGTTCGACACGTTCGAGGGAGACCGCTTCCTCAAGGTGCGCAGCCACACCACCGACAAGGGCACGGCCATCGGGTCGCTGGCCGCCGACCGCGGGCTGTCGGTCGACGAGGTCGTGGTGGTCGGAGACTGGCTGAACGACGTGCCCATGCTGAAGGTCGCGGGCCGGAGCTACGTGATGGGCGACGCGCTCGACGAGGTGTCGGTGCACGCACACGAGAAGCTGGTGGCGAAGCGGGGAGAGGGCGGCGCCATCGCGGAGATCGCGCGCAAGGCGTTCGGCCTGTAGGCTCCCGCGCCGTCGTGCGCGCTACCATCGCGGGATGCTGCTCCTCGCGCTCGCCTGCACCCCTCCGCCCGACCCCTGCACCGGGCGTACCCAGCAGCTCTACGACCCCGACGGGCCCGAGCTCACCGCGTGGCCCGACGACGCGTTCACGGTCGCGGACGGCACGTCGACCGGGCGCCGCGTGGACGTGTCGGGAGCCCCGTTCGCGGTGGCGACCGAGGGGCTTCTCGGCTCGCTTCCCCCGCAGCTCGACGGCGCTTCGGGGTTCGGGACGCTCGGTGAGATCGTGCTGCGGTTCACCGCGCCCGTCGACCCGCCGCCGCCCGATTCCGTCACATCGCTCGCGGACGCCGGTCTCCAGCTGCTCGACCTGTCGACGAGCCCGCCCACACGGGTCGCCTATCGCGGGCATGCGCTCGACTCGGGGCGTCAGCTGATGCTCCAGCCGCTCCGACCGCTGAAGCAGGGCGCGCCCCACGCGGTGGTCATGACCACGGCGTACCGCTCCGACGGGCAGTGTGTGGCGCAGGCACCGCGCGTGACCCAGGACCTCGAAGCCGGCGTGCACGACGACCTGCTCGAGGCCCTCGACCTCCACGACACCGAGGTGTCGGCCGTGCTCCGGTTCACGACGCACGACGACCAGCAGGCGGTGATCGCAGCGGCGGAGGAGGCGCGCACGGCGCCACAGAGCTGGGTCGCACCGCTCGAGTGCGAAGCGCTCTCCGGTCATCGGCGCTGCGAGTCGGCGTTCGAGCCCCTCGACTTCCGCGGCCCCGACGGGCGTGTGGGCCGTGCTTCGGTCGGCCGGCACACCGTGCCCGTGTCGCTGTGGATCCCGGACGGCGTCGCGGAGCCCGTGGTGGTCGTGGTCGGGCACGGTCTCGGCAGCGATCGGCACGGCGCGCAGGGCATGGCGGACCGGCTGCTGCCCCTGGGGGTCGCGGTCGTCGCGGTGGATGCCCTGGAGCACGGCGACCACCCGACCGCCAGCCTCGAGGGTGGCGCCACCGCGCTCCCGTTCCTGGGCATCGATCTCGGCACGGCCACGTTCTCGGGCCGACGCATGCGGTCGAACTTCGATCAGTCGGTGCTCGAGCGCGTGCAGCTCCTGACGCTGCTCCGCACGGTGCCCGACCTCGACGGCGACGGCACGGCCGACGTGGGGACCGAGCGCTTCGGGTACGTCGGCATCAGCCTGGGCGGCTTGATGGGTGCGGGTCTGCTGGCGCTCACCGACCTCGAGCTCGGCGCGCTGCCCATCGCGGGCGGCGACCTGGCGTCCATCACGCGCGACACAGAGGTGATGGCGGGCGTGCTGCCCCTGCTCGCCGACCTCGCGGGGTCGGATGCGGCCCTGGAGCGCTGGCTGTCCGTGACGCAGTCCATCGTCGACCCCGCGGATCCGGCCCTCTGGGCGTCCCACGTACTGGAGGACCGCCTGTACGGGGCCCAGGTGCCGCACGTGCTGCTGCCGGTCGCCCAGCACGACGAGGTGGTGCCCCCGGCTGCGGGTCGTGCGCTGGCCCGCGCGCTGCGGCTGCCCCACGTCGAGCCCATCCAGGAGCCGGTGGACGGCCTGCCGCTGGCGGGTCCGGCGCCCATCGTCGCGAACCACGAGAGCGGCGCGACCGTGGGCTTCTTCCAGTACGAGACGGTGACGGTGGGCGGGCAGACGGAGCTCGCGATCCACGACAACCTGCCGTGGAGCGAAGAGGGTACGGCTCAGGTGGTGCACTTCGTGGAATCGTGGCTGGCAGGGCAGCCCGAGATCCTGGTGCCATAGCCGGGAGGGGAGGGTCCAGACGGTCGTCGGGATCTGCACGGCGACGCGCGCGTCCTGCGGGATCGCGACCCAGGCCGCCCCACCCTGACGTTCCGACCTCGCGTTCCCGTGAGCTCGGGTATCCTGGGCGCGGAGGTGGACATGTGGATGGTGCTGATGACGGCCTGGGCGGGAGAGTGCGTCGCGCTGCGGGGTCTGCCCGAAGACGCCACGGCCCAGCAGCTCAACGTGGCTGCGCACAACTGCTACGAGCAGGGGCTCCTCGACTATGCAGCCACGATCCTCCGCAAGGCCGTCGAGGTCGACCCCAATCACGTGCTCGCGCAGTACAACCTCGCGTGTGTGCTGGCCCGTCTCCGTGCCGCCGGAGAGGTGTGCGAGAACGACGCGTACGTGAGCTCCGTGCTCGAGCACCTCGCGAACAGCATCCGCCTCGATCCGAAGCGCCGTGAGCGCGCCCGGGTCGACGAGGATCTCGACTCCGTGCGCCACACGGTCGTGTTCCAGACGCTCATCGGAACCGACCTGTCGACCGTCGAGGGCCTCACGTCCGTGCTCCCGGGCTTCGAGCTGTACAGCCCGCGTCCCGGGGTCTACCCGTCGGCGGTCGAGGTCTCGCTGAAGAAGGGAGGCGTGGTGGAGTGGCGTCTCCGCGACGTGCTGGGCGAAGACCCGAAGGTGCGCACCGAAGCGGGCTCGTGGAAGGTGGTCGGGCCGATGGAGGTGGAGCTCACGGGTCCGAGCGGGTCGACGCGCTACGAGGTCGACGCGCAGGGCACGTTCGCGCCATCCGGGGGCACGGCGTCCACCCTGTCGGACCGCCCGGACGAGTGCAGCGCGTAGGGCCGGAATCGCGCCTACAGGCCGAAGTGCATCGCCACCATGCAGCCGACGAGGCCGACGACCAGGGACACCACGAACGCGGCATCGGCGAACAGCCTCCGCCCCGCGGACGGATGGAAGCGCTCCCCGTCGAAGAGCCCGGCCAGGCGGGCCTCCGAGCGGGACCCGTGCACGGCGCCCACGACGGCGAGGGCCAGCGCGGCGCTGAACGTCCAGCCGTACGGGGTCTCGAGCAGCACGGTGAGCGACCGAACCGGGCCGTAGACCGTGCCGCGGACGATGCCGAGCACCATCACGGCCATGCCCGAGAGCGCCATGAGGGGGCCGACACGGGCACCGAGCGCGTCGAGCAGCGTGCGGGCCTCGCGCGGCGGCATGCCGAGCAGTGCGGGGAGGACGGCCACCCCCATCACCACCTGGCCTCCCGCCCAGATGACGCCGGCGAGCACGTGGAGGGCCTGGACCACCATGAGCCCGGTCATGGCGCACCCTCGAGCAGCGGGGGAACCGTGGATGCGGACGGGTGCATGAGGTCTCCTTGGTTAGTCTGATCGAGTATCTTGATACTTCGAGATATCTGGAGTGTCCAGACCCCCAGTGCGGGATGCGATACGGTGCGGCATGGCGACCAGACGTGAGCTCGAGCGCAGGGTCCTGGAGGCGGGCCGCAGGAACAGCCGTTCTGCCGTGCTGTTCCACACGCACATGGCCGAGCGGATCGGGCTGAACGCCACCGACACGAAAGCGCTGGATCTCGTGATGGAGACGGGTCCGCTGACCCCCGGCGAGATCGCGAAGGCCACCGGGCTCACGAGCGCTTCGGTCACCACGCTGCTCGATCGGCTCGAGTCGAGGGGGCTCGTGGAGCGCTCGCCCGACCCCGACGACCGGCGTCGCGTGCGGGTGTCCGCATGTCCGCACGCCGTCGAGGTGGTCGCGGAGCACATCGTGCCGTTCCTCCACGAGCTCGCCGCGTCGCTCGCGCAGTTCGACGAAGCGGAGCTGGCGGCCATCGCGCGGTTCATGGAGGTGGGCGCGGCGCTCGCGATGAAGCATGCGGTGAGTGGGCAGGCCGAGGGGTCGTAGGCGCATGTCCGATGTGTTCGTGTTCGAGGGTCGGCTCCGCTTCCCGGCCGGGATGGAGGCGCGCTGGCGCGAGAGCCCGGCTCAGGCTCCCTCGGGTCTCGCAGACCACACGGGGCTCGCGCTCTCCGACCTGCTCGGGTCGGTCGACGATGCGCTGTCCTCCTTGGTCCACGAGCACGACGGGGTCCAGGTCGAGACCGTCCCTGCGGGCGCTCGGGACTCACGTACCGTCCCCGCGGGCGTCAGGGACGAGGTGCGCATCACGGGTCTGCTACGCGACGACGAGCTCGCAGCGTGGTCAGTGGTGGTCGCGGTGGTCGCGCAGGCTGCGGGTTTCGGAGCCTCGGGCGAGGTTCGCCTGCGCTCCGAGACCGAAGATGTGCTCACGGTGTCGGAGGGGGGCTGGGTCTGGGAGGCGGATCTCCCGGTACGGACGGGTCCGCTGCGCCTTCCGGGGGTGATCGAGGCCGCCCGTTCGGGTCGCTCGCGCTGCGGGTCGTGCGGAGACCCCATCGATCAGGGCGTGCATCGCTTCGGTCTGCGCGACGCGAGAGGGGCCCGTCAGACCTGGTTCCATGTACCGTGTGCAGCGGTCCATGCGCCGCACTCGCTGGGTCCGGTGCTCCGCGATTCGGCGGGGGTCCCGGACCGCGAGGCCCTGCTGGCGTCCCTCCCGTCCGACGCGCTCCAGGAGCCGCACCGTCCCGACAAGGGCGAGCGGGCGCGGGTGGTGTCCGGTCCGAGCGCCGGGGTCGAAGGCACCGTGTTCTGGCTGGGGCCGGAGCGTGCGGGAACGGGCCTGCGGGCGGGCGTGGAAGCGGGAGGGCGCAAGCACTGGGTGGCGTGGACCGACGTCGAGTGGGTCCGGTCCTGACCCGACAGCCGGAGATCAGAGCAGGCCGACGCCCGCGGCTCCCCGTGCATGGACGGCCGCCGCGTCCGACGCGCTCAGCGCCACGTCCCACATCGCGAGCTCGTCGACCCCACCGGTGAACAGCACAGCTCCGCTCTCGTTGCAGACATTGCCCGCGGAGTCGACCCGAACGCCGAACGCGAGCTGGGCGACGCTGTCCTGGAGGTCGAAGGGGAACGCGCCGAACGCGATGCTCGACTGCTGGGTGACGAGCACGCCGTCCACGTACATCGTGACGCGGTCGGCTGCGGCGGAGTCCGCGGCGCCGTCGTACACGTACAGGAGGTGCGTCCACACGCCCTCCGCGACGGTGGTGGCGTCGGCGGCGATGACCTGGGCGTCCGCGAACACCGCCGTGAGGTACGCGAAGCGGGGGTAGCCGCCCGCTCCGAGGGACGTGCCCCACTGGCGGCCGTCTTCGTCGGGGATGCACGCGGTGTCGGAGGTCTTCCCGAACAGCGTGACATCGGTGCTCACGGAGTCGGCCCGGATCCACATCGACACGGAGAACGCCTGGTCGGGACCGGCCGTCACACCGTCGAGCACGTCTCCGAAGCGGATGTGGTCGTCGATCCCGTCGAGCGCGCGGCCCTCTCCGACGGGTGCCGTGGCGTCGCTGGTCGTCCCTACGAGCGTTCCGGGCAGGCCTCCCACGGCGGCCGCGACCTGGTCGCCCGTGACGTCGGCGTCGTCGAGCGGCCAGTACGCGAACGGCGCGGGCACGGCGGGGAGGCCGCCGGTGTCGGTGTCCGTGTCTGCGTCGGTGTCCGCGTCCGCGTCGGTGTCCGAGTCCGTGTCGGTGTCGGTGTCCGCGTCGGTGTCGGCGTCCGAGTCCGCGTCGGTATCGGAATCGGTGTCCGCATCCGTGTCGGAATCGGCGTCGGTATCCGCGTCCGAATCGGCGTCGGTGTCGGTGTCCGCATCCGTGTCGGAATCCGCATCCGCATCGGCGTCGGTGTCGGTGTCCGAATCGGTGTCGGTGTCCGCGTCAGTGTCGGCCTCGGTGTCGGTGTCCGAGGTCGAACCCTTGCAGGCCACCAGCAGCGCGAACAGCAGGATCCCTCGATTCATCGGCGTCCTCCGAGGTGTCGGAGTAACGCGGGAGCCGTCAGAGCGACGTGTCCATGGTCGACCGTCCGCCCGTGGCGGCGGACCACCGCGTCGCGAACGCCTGGCGCTGGGCCTCGACGACGGCGAGGTCGGCTGGGCGGCACGTCGCTTCGCACACCATCACGAACGCCATCCGGAAGTCCTTCTGGGAGGTCACGTAGCTCGGGTTGCGCGGACCGTTCGCTGCGATCACGTCGCCGATGTCGAAGTCTTCGCGGATGCCCGAGTACGTCACGTCCATCCCGTAGCTCCCGGGCGTCCAGCTCGGCTCGTACGGGGGAATCGCGGGGCTGAAGCCGGAGGCGCTGCGCACGTGGAACATCGGGGGCACCTCGGACGCCGGGACGAGTCCGGCGAGGTACAGCTCCAGCGCCGAGAGCTGCAGCGGGTAGCGGATCTCGAACGAGAACTGCCCGCCCCCGAGGTCGACCAGATCGCCGTAGCCGAGCGCCGAGTTGCCCCCGGTCGCGCTGAACACGTTCCAGTGCGCGCCGTACTCGCTCTCGCGGATGTCGATGCCGCCCGTGACCTGCGCCATCGCGCCCCAGGCGTGGGTGGTCTCGTGCACCAGGATGCTGGTCTCGGACGGGTCGTCCGTGTACCAGTCGGTCCACGTCATCATGTCGATCTGGAGCAGCTTGCCGGCGCTGCCCGCCATCGCGGGGGTGGGCCCGTTCGGCCAGTCCTCGCCGAGCCCCGTGGTGGAGTAGTCGTACTTCACGGCCCACGCGAAGCGGTCGACCACGTCGGCCTCCGTGTAGACCGCCAGGAAGTCGTAGTCGTCGCCATGCGTCGCATAGAACGCGTGCCCGACGGCGTCCGCACCGAGGTAGGTGTCGGCTTCCCACACCGACCCGGAGACCGTGAACATCGCGTCGGTACGGACGATCTGGGCGATGTCATCGTACGTCGCCGCGGGCGTGGTGGGGTCGGTGGGGGCGGGGACGACGGGGTCGGCATCCGGACCTGGATCTGTCGGATCCACGGCGGGATCGGGGATCCCGGCGGACAGACCACTGCTGCTGCAGCCGGACACGAAGACGGACCACACGAACAAAGTGCGCATGAGAGCTCCAAAATGGCCCCGGGCAAACAAACAGGGCCGACAAGACAATTCAGGCCGAGCCAGCGAGCCAGCGAGCCAGCTCACTGAAGGCTCCTGATCGTACCACAAGGAATTCAGGGAGGAGTCAGCGAGCCAGCTCGCTGAAGGCTCCCGGTCACGGGACCTCAGGGAGGAGTCAGCGAGCCGGCTCGCAGCGACGCGCGAAGATCTCGCTGAGTCCGAACCCGAAGACGTCCTCGTCGACGCCCACGAGGGAGTCGGACGACGACAGGGGCGTCAGCTCGGCCCCCTCGATCCGGGCGAGCTCGCGACCGACGATTCCGAACGTCGCGCCCGACGGCGTGCGCCAGCCCGCGTCGACGAAGTCGGGCAGGCTGGAGGGTGCGGCCAGCCCCGTGACCCCCGCGGTCTCCTCGGTCCCGAACCACACGTCGCCGTTCGGAGCGACGGTGAGCGAGTCCAGCGTCTGGTGCGGGAGGTAGCGCACGAACCGCGCATCGGTGCCGTCCCAGTGGGCGATTGCGGACCCGTCGGGCGTCGAGACCCCCAGCCACAGGCTCGTCGGGGACTCGGCGGCGCACTGTCGAACCTCCGCGCCCCGAGACGCACGAGGTCGATGGGGGCCCAGGCACCGGCGACCCGGACCTGCCCCTCGATGACCGGGCCGTACCAGACCTCGTGGTCGGTCGAGAGGGCGAAGTGCACGCCGTCGATCGCACACAGGGCGTCCGCCTCCCGGGAGGGAACGTCGTCCACCACGGCGGACCCCTCGAAGGTGACGAGTCGGGTGCCACCGCGGCCCTCGATGCTGGCCACCACGCGACCTCCCGACGCGGAGATGGCGTGGATCACGCCTTCCGTGCGGTATGGGACCGAGGACAGGAGCCCCGAGCCGTCGAACGACTTCCAGCCGTAGGGACCGGCGAGGACCACGTCGCGCGTCAGGTCGTCGACCGCGTAGATCGAGCTGCGGACGCTGAACTCGTCGAGGTCGATCGTGAGCTCCGCGGGGGACAGCGCGAGGGCGAGGCGTCCGGTGTCGCCGCCCAGAGCGAGCAGCTCCGGACCGTCGAGCAGCAGCGGCACCTCGTCGCCGAATTCCCCCGCGATCGACCACGCGACCCCGTCGTAGTGGAGCCAACCCGTCTGGGGCTCGGGCCCGATCCGGTCGACGAACGTGACCCAGATGTCGTCGGGCGCGCGGACCAGGATGTCGGTGGGCTTCTGTCCGAAGGCCCAGGGGTTGTCGGTACGGTCGAGTACGGTGAACACGTTGGCGACTTCATCGACGGTGCCGATCCGCACCTCGCGTCCCGCGACGATCAGCGCGTCGCCGACTTCGGCCAGGCGGCGGGCGTCGTCGACGTAGTGGGGGACGGTCGTCCACCCCCCGGCACCGTTCGAGACGTGGATGAAGTCCGAGCTGACGCCTGCAAGCCGTCCGTCGGAGAGCCGCGTGAGGTCGAAGAGCCACATCGCTCCGAGGTTCACGGGCGCGTTCTGCGGGTCGTCTACGGGGAGGGTGCTGTCGATGCGCTGCTGCCACACGCTGCCCGCGTCGAGGAAAGCGAGCTCGACCACACCCGGCGCCGTGACCTCGAAGACCTCGGTCGGGACGAGCGAGCCCGTCTCGGGCGGCAGCGGCACCTCGACCCACTCGCCCCCGACGCGGCGCCGCAGGGTGCTGGAGTCGAGCGCCCACACCTCGCCGAAGCCAGTGGCGAGCACGGAACCGCGCACTTCGGAGTCGGGCTCGAACGACCACGTGCCGTCGACCGCGCGTGTGGCGAGGCCTCGGACGGAAGTTGCCAGGACCGTGCCGTCGTCGAGCGCCACGGCGTGACGGAACGTGTCGCCCTGCGGCACAGCGACGAGAGACTCGCTGCACTCGGGCGCCCCGGTTCGTGAGCGCATCGAGGCGTTCGCGCGCACCCACGGTCTGCTCCCCGACGAGCTGGGTCGGGTGTTCCCGCTTCCCTCGCACGACACGGGGTTTCCCGCACACCATGCACTCGTGACAGCGGCGTTCGACCCCGGCGCCATCCCCAGGATCGCGACGGGCGAGGCCCTGGAGCGGAGACTCACGCGATGACGTACCTGGACGCCATCCGGGAGCTGCGGGAAGCACCGCGTCCGGCCGTTGCTCCGCTCACGGAGGTTCAGGGCGCGCTGGGCGAACAGGTACGCCGCCGACCCACGCTCGCGGCACAGGGTGAGGTGCGCTGGGGGTTCGTGTTCATGGCGAACGACGCCCTCTGGACCGGGAAGCGCAGCGCCCCAGCGGCCGTGATCTACAGCCGGGACCCGTGGTTCGACCGCTATCCCCACGAGCTCGCGAACACCGGCGACCGCCTGTTGGATCTCTTCGGGTCGACGCACCGCCCGGTCGCTCCGCACGCACGGTACACGTCCGACCTCCACCGGTCAGGCCACGTGAGGTCGTTCGGCCAGCCCATCCCCGCCGAGATGACCGGGGGCCGGGTCGTGTGCTCCTCGTCGGTGTGGGTGCGGTTGTCCGACCTCCCGTCGCGCCGCCTCGTCTCCCGGGTGCTCCCGCTGTGGGTCGACGGAGACGGGTATGTGATGCCCGTCGTGGGGTCCGTGTGGCCGCAGTGGGTGCTGGACCGCTGGGCGGCGTCGGATTCGGACGCATCGACCGACGGGTCCTAGCGCGCCGACCAGCCCAGCCCGATCCCGGCGGTCCAGCCGCGCTGGATGCGGTCCACCTCGCTCGCTCCCTGCTTCGTGACCGACGCCGGGTCCAGCAGGTTCCCGAGCTTCACGGTCAGCGCGAGGCCCGCGCCCAGATCCTTGCGCGCGACCACGTCGAGCTCGGGCACCGGCAGCTCGTAGATGTCCGGAGCCCCCAGAGCACCGACCTCCGTGATGCGCTTGCCCACCGCGTTCAGCAGCACCGTCACGCGGTCCGGACGGTCGGCGTGCTCCCAGCCCGCCTGCAGGTTCAGCACCCACGGCGACTGGCCCTGCAGCGCGCGCTCGTTGCTCGTCTGGATACCCGAGTTCTCGCCGATGTCCACGCGGCTCCGGATGAGCGCCAGGTTGCTCGCCATCCACAGGTTCAGCGGCAGGGACTTCCGCAGCTCGAGCTCCACGCCCGTGTTCGTCGCGCTCTCCGCGTTCTCCCAGGTCACCGACTGCTGCGCGGACGGCACCACCACGGTCTCCACCGGGCGGGTGAAGCGCTTCGCGAATCCGCCGACGGACACGACCTCGCCGGACCGGAAGAACCACTCGAACCGCAGGTCCACGTGGTCGATGAGGGCGCGCTCGAGATCGGGGTTCCCGAACGTCTGCCGACCGCCCGTCACGTCGTTGAACGTCGCGGGCGACAGCTCCCGGAAGTCCGGCCGCGACACGGTCCGCGCGACACCACCCCGGATCCGCACCGTCTCCACGGGGGCCACCGTCACGCCCACCGCCGGGAGCACGTCCAGCGTGGTGAGATCCGCGTTCACGGGCGTCTGGTCGGGGTTGAACAGCTCGAACGTGCTCACCGTCTGTGACGAGCGCTCGACCCGCGCGCCACCCAGCAGGGTCAGCCACGGCCGCACCGGCACGTCGGCCATCGCGTACGCCGCGAGCACCAGGTGGCTGGCCGTGTAGTTGTCGGTCTGCCGCGTGAACTCCTCGAACTGGAAGCCGTCGGAGCCGATGTTGTCGGGCGTGAAGATCTCCTCGGGCGTGCTCTGCAGCACCTCGCCGTCGCGGCTCTTCGGGCCCTTGTGGAAGTACTTGAACCGCCGCGTGTCGACCCCGCGCGACCGCACCGTCACGCGGGCTCCCGTCTTGAACGACGGACCGTCGCGGTCTTCCGTGCGCCACGGCCGGATCGTGAGGTTCAGCGCGCCCTCGCCGCTGTGCTCGCTCGCGTCGGAGAAGAAGCGACCGTTCCCCTCCGGTCGGTCGGACAGCAGCCAGCGGTCGGTGCCGGGCTCGTTGTCGAACCGCGTCTCCTTCCGGTCGGGCTCGCCGCGCGTCGCCCCCGCGTAGATGCCGTGCCAGTCGAGCGCGAGCGTCCCGAGGTCGTGAGCGCCCTTCACCTGGTTCCAGAACAGCTGGCGCTCGACCCAGCGCGTCCGCGTGACGCGGATGTCGGCACCCACGTCGTCGTTGTAGCCCTCGTAGATGCGGGCGCTGTCGTCGGACGAGCGCGACAGCATGCCGGTGTAGGTGAGGTCGGTCTTGCCGAAGTGCACGCTGCCCGTGAGGAACCCGCCGAACGCGACCTCGTTGGTCGACTGGTCGAACGCATACCGGTGCTGGGGACGCAGGGACCCGTCGCCCGCGGGCGTGTAGTAGGTGCGGTCGAAGGTCTGGCGCTTCCAGTCGTTGCCGAAGGTGAAGGCCGCGAGGAACCCACCGGAGACGCCGTCCCGGTCGAACCCGTTGCCGATGGACGCGTTCACGCCGAGCCCCGGGGGCAGCACCCTGCGGTCGGGCGTGTACGACGAGTCCATCGCCTCCCCGAGCTTCTCGAGCTCGGCGGGTGTGTAGCCCCGGTCGGAGAACAGGTCGCCCTCCTCGAGCGGGGAGTCGGCGCTGGCCTGCGCGACGGCGTCTGGAAGGGCCCGGAAGCCGCCATCCATCCCGAGGAAGTCGGTGGGCCCCCCCGGCGCCACGAGCCCGTTCGTGAAGGTGGTGCGGTGGCGGTAGCTGCCCGAGACCCCGATGGTGGTGACCCACTCCTTCGGCGGCGTGATGGTGTTCAGCTGGACCACGCCGCCGCCGAACTCACCGGGCATGTCGGGCGTCCACGTCTTCTGGACCACCACCCCCGACAGCACGCTGGTGGGGAACAGGTCGAGCGGGACGACGCGGCGCTCCGGCTCGGGGGACGGGAGCATGCCGCCGTTGAGGAGGCTCGAGCTGTACCGGTCGCCGAGGCCGCGCACGAACACGTACTTGCCGTCGACCACCGTGAGCCCCGTGACCCGCGACAGGGCCGACGCGGCGTCACTGTCGCCCGCGCGGCTCATCTCGTCGCGCCCCAGCACGTCGGCCACGGTGGACCCCGCCTTGCGATCGTCGAGGAGCCCGGCCACGGACCCCTCGAGGTACGGCGCGCTGATCGTGAACGCGGACAGGGCCCGCGGCGCTTCGGTGAGGGTGATGACGAGCGTGTCGCCCGTGTGGACCTCGGCCTCCCAGGACTGGAAGCCTGCGCCGACCGCCGCCAGGGTGTGGGCTCCCTCGGGGACGGACAGCGTGAAACGCCCGCTCTCGTCGGTGCGGGCGAGCCCCTCGACCCCGCGCGCGAACACCCGGACCCCGGCCAGCGGACCGCTCGGACCCATCACGGTGCCCGTCAGTGCGACCGTCGCGCTCGGCTCGGCCTGGACGGTCGCGACCTCGGGCTGCTCGACGAGGAACCCGGGGGCCTCGCTCGCCGACAGGGTGACGAGCACCTCGGTGACGCCGCCATCCGACACCTGCGCCTCGATCGACCCGCCCTGCCGGCCGTCCGCGGACACGACCAGCGCGAAGGACCCGCCCTCGACGGGGATCCGGAAGTGCCCGTTCGCGTCGGACCGCACGGTCTTGCCGGCCACGGTGAGCTCCGCGCCCGCCAGGGGAACGCCGGAACCCTCCGCGAACACGTGCCCTTCGACGTGTCCGCCCGCGAACGCGGTGGCGAGCAGGGCCAGCAGGGTCATCGATCCTCCAGGCTCTCGAGCAGGGTGGTGCCCTGGCGGACCATCGCGGGGTCGGTGAGCCGGGTGACCAGGGTCTCCGCCCGCTCCCGGTTCCCGACCGCTGCGTGGGCGTACGCGAGCGCGTAGGCCACGGCGTCCTCGTCGAGCAGTCCGAGCCGCTGGAGGCGGGCGTCGAGCGCCGAGGCCTCCGCGAACGCCCGCAGCTCGAGCAGCAATCCGAGCCGCTGGCGCGCCTTCTCCACGGGGTCGACCACGAGCCCGTTCAGGTACAGCGCCCGGTTCGGGTCCCCCGACCGTCGGAAGCACTCGGCGGCCTGCACCGCGTACGCGGGGTCGAACGCGGCGGCCTCGGCCAGCAGGGTACCGGCGCAGCGCCAGGACTCCGTCGCCATGCACGCCGTCGCGAGAGCCACGCGCGGACGCGCGCTGTCGGGGAACACGAGCCGGGCGGTCTCCCCGACGATCTGCGCGTCGTACGGGGCTCCGGCGTCGATCAGGCCGCGCACGAGGTGGAGCCAGGCATCCTCGGATACGCCCGCGTCCAGGAAGGCGTCTGCAGCGTCCAGGGAGACCTCGTGGGTCAGGCCGAGCGCCGTGAGCTGGGTGAAGCGCTCGGCGACGAGGCCCGCATGGTCGGGGAAGCGCGTCGAGCCTTCCAGGGCCGCGTCGTACGCTTCGTCGGGTCGGTCGAGGGCCGCCAGGGCGCGCGCGCGCAGGTGCCATGCCGTCGGGAGCCCGTCGAGCGCGGGCCCTCCGCGGTCCAGGGCGTCGAGCGCCGCGTCTGGCTGACCCAGCTGATCCCGGGCAGCGGCCAGGGTCACCCAGGTCACGGGCTCGGGCTCGAACGTCACCGCGAGCTCGAGGGCTTCGGCAGCGGATGCAGGGTCGCCGAGCTCGAACGCGACCAGCCCGCGGAGCGTGTGGTACCGCCCGAGCTCCGACTTCTTCGGGGTGTCGATCTCGGCGAGCACGAGGGCGGCACGGTCGTGGTGCCCGTCCGCGACGAGGCGTGCAGCGATGTCCACCCGATCGGGCTCGCCAGCGAGCGCGAGGGCGAAGAGCAGCCACATGTCAGCGCTCCAGATCGAACGTGATGGGGAGGGGCACGCCGCTCACGGCGACGGCGCGGCCCTGGTACGTGGCGGGCGCGAACTGCCACTGGCGCACGGTCTGGGTGGCGGCGTCCTCGAAGACTCCGGGAGGACGCGCCGACTCCACGCGCACGTCGGTCAGCCGTCCGCGGGCGTCGATGTCGAGCAGCAGCACGACCTCCCCGGTGATCCCGCGCTGACGGGCGCGATCCGGGTAGGTGGCGCCGACCTGACGCGTCGGGACGGGCAGGGTGTCGACGGCGTCCGCGGTGAGCACGTCGGGCGCCGCGTCGCCCAGCAGCGCGCTCGCGCTGTCGCCGAGGTCGAACCCGCTGCCGCCGATCAGCCCGAGATCGAGCCCGCCCACACCGGCCGCCAGCGTGGGTAGCGGGGGAGCGGCCTTGCGGGGCTGGGCCTTCCGGGGCTTGGGCTTCGGGCGGGGCTTGTTCTGCGGGCGCGGCGAGGGGGCCACGGAGATCTCGGTGACCTTCGCGGCCGGGGGCTTCGGGGGGCTTCGATCGACGCCGTTCATCGCGATGAGCAGCGCGAACACCCCCACCGTCCCGAGCACCGATGTTCCGAGCCCGACGAGCCTGGCGATCACCCGGCCTCCTGATCCGTGACGACACCCACGTCCGCGGCTCCAGCGAGCCGGCACTGGTCCACGACCTCGATGAGCTTCTCGGCGACCACCCGGCGGTCGGCCACCACGAGCACCGCGCCCTCGGAGGACTCGCGGAGGTGCTGGCGAACGCGGGTCTGGACCATCCACGGCTTCACGGGCGTGTCGTCGACGAAGATCTCGCCACGCTGGTCGAGCACCACGCGCAGGGCGGCCGTGCTGGCCTTCTTCCCGCTCGCCGCGCTGGGCCGCTCGAGGTCGAGCTGGGTGTCCTTCACGAACGTGGTGCTGACCATGAAGAAGATCAGCAGGATGAACACCACGTCGATGAGCGGGCTGATGTCGAGGTCCTTCCGCTCGTGCTTCTTGCGACGGAGCTTCACGACGCCACCTCCACGAGCCCGTCGAGCTCTTCACGGATGCGCTCGGCGCGGCGGTCGAGCAGGCGACCCGCCAGCAGCCCGGGGATCGCGACGGCGAGCCCCATCTGGGTGGACACGAGGGCCTCGGAGATCCCGCCGGCCACGCCGCCGGATCCGCGGAACAGGCTCATGGTGGCGAGGCTGTCGAAGGTCTCGATCATCCCCGTCACCGTGCCGAGCAGTCCGGCCAGCGGGGCGAGGGCCGTGAGCGTGCCGATGAGCACGACGTTCCGGCGGAGCAGGGCGTACGTGGGGTCGAGGGCCTCGCGCCGCGCCTCCGCCGTGCCCAGACCCGTGATGGTGCGCCGGGCGCCCGCCGTGACGCGCCCGCGGAGCAGCCAGGCGCGCTCCCCGAGGGCGTACCAGAGCGCCGCGTTGGCGAGCACCAGCCACGGCATGACGAACCCGCCCGACCGGTACAGGTCCAGCACGGCTTCGACGACCGCGTTCACTTGGCCGCCATCCGGTGCTGATCGCCCGGATCCGACGTGTCGGACCACCGGTTGATGACGCCGAGCGCGGTGGACTCGAGCGTGCCGAGCAGGTTCTCGGCGGCGCGGTCGAGCAGGTTGCCCACGAGCAGCATGGGGATGGCCACGATGAGCCCGAGCTGCGTGGTGACGAGCGCTTCGGAGATCCCGCCCGACAGCATGCGGGGGTCGCCCGTGCCGAAGGTCGTGAGCACCTCGAACGTGCCGATCATCCCGGTGACGGTGCCGAGCAGCCCGAGCAGGGGCGACACGGCGGCGATGACCAGGATGGCCGCGCCGAAGCGCTCGATGCGCGGGGTCTGGCGCAGGATGGCCTCGCTGGCGCGGTCTTCGAAGCCCGCGGGGTCGACGGTGCCGTCCAGCATGGCTTCGACGATGCGTGCGGCCGCTCCGCGCGTGCGTCGGGCGCGCTCGAACACGGCATCCGGACCCTGCGTCGACAGGCCCTCGAGCAGCAGGCGGACCTCGCGGCGTCCGCGAGCGGCGAGCGCGAGCGAGAGCATCCGGGCGAGCGAGAGCAGCACACCGACCGCGCCGAGCATCAGGATGACGGCGCCCACGAGCCCGCCTGCGCGGAGCTGGTCGGCCCAGGTCTTCTCGGCTTCGGGGGTCGCGCGCTTGGCCTCGCCCTCGAACAGGTAGGTGCCTTCGCCCTCCACCCGCACGAGCCGGCCTTCCCCGGCGGGCGCGAGCGCACCGTCGCCGATGGCGAACGCCGCGATGTTCCCGTACCGGAGGATGTCGCCGTCGGCCCGGGTGCCGTCGAGCCGGAACCAGGTGCCGGGCGTGACGGTGGCGGTCTGGCCGGCCACGAGGGCCTGATCGGCTGCGACGACCGCGAGCTGGAGGGCCCGCGCCTGCGTCTCGGGGTCGCTGCCCTCGGGCAGCACGAGATCGGGCAGGGAGCTCGTGGCGCGCACGAGGGTCGACTCCACGCGATCGACGCCTTCGCGGGAGGTCTCGACGCCGCGCTCGAGCTCGGAGAGGGCGTCCTCGAGGGCCGTTCGGCGGGCGGTGAGGTCGAGGACCTCGGCCTGCGCGGCGGAGAGCGCCCGCTCGCCTTCGGAGATGCGGCGGGCCTGTTCGTCGGCGAGACCCCGGCGCTGCGTGTTCAGCGCCTCGATCTCGGCCTGCAGGTAGGCGTACTCGCGCTGGTACGCGGCGTCGAGCGGACCGGGATCCGCGAACGCGAGGGCGAGGAGAGCGATCACTTGGGGGTCTCCGGGAGCCCGCCGGGCAGCGCGAACCAGCCGGTGCGGATGCGCTGCTCGAGGGCGGTGAAGAGCGCGTCCAGCTCGGCGCGCTCGGTGCGGGTGGTGGCAGCCGTGAAGGTGCCGTCGCGCTCGGCCCAGCCCACCGACCCGTCGTCGGTGCGCCAGTACATCGCGACCATGCCGAGCCGGGCCACGTCGGCGAGGCGTTCCTCACCGGCGACGGTCACGACCTGCCGGTCCACGGCGTTCTCCCGACCCAGCGCCAGCTCGTCCTCGACGATCTGCCACAGCCGGGAAGCGGCCTTGTCCGGGGGGATCGAGCCGGACCGCGTCGCGGCCTCGAGCTCGTCGAGCGCGGCGAGGCGCTCGGTCTGACGGAACGGCAGTCCCGCCTTCACGCGGGTCTTCAGGCGCTCGATGCCGTCGAGCACGACGGGACCGAGGTCGTCGAAGCGTCCCTCCGCGTTCCCGGCCTCCTCCCGTGCATCCTTCACCGTGAGCTGCAGGCGCTCGAGCGCCAGGCGCTCCCGGTCCACCTCGAGCTCGATCTCCCGCCGCCGCACGTCCAGATCGGACGCGCGGCCGTCGAGATCAGCCCGCTCGCGGGCCACGGTGGCACGCAGGGTCTCCACCTCGGCGCGCAGGGCGGCGAGGCGGGCACCGCGGTCGTCCTCCGCGTGGGCGGGGACGGCCAGGAGGAAGGCCAGGAGCAGGGTCATTTCAGTTCACCGCCGAGGTGGTCCAGCCGGCCGTCCAGTCGGTGGTGCCGACCGCGCCGATGTGGTCCACGCTCTCGAAGAAGGCGTCGCTCGGCACGACCGCGCCGGTCGCCGTCGACGTGAAGTCCGGGTTCCGGAGGTCGAAGGGCGCGCCGAGGCCGCCGTCGTCGCCGAGCACGTTCCCGGCGCCGAGGGCGAAGAAGTCGGCCTCGATGTCCATCGGATCCGGGTCGTTCACGCTGTCGCCGTCGAGATCCTCGTCGTTCTTCTCGAACGAGGTGGCGCAGTCGAAGTGGAGGTTCTCGAGCACGAGGTCCTCGGTGCTCGCGCCGATGCGGTCGAACGTGGCGACGTGGTCGATGTCGAGGCAGGCGTCGTTGAAGCCGACCACGAGGGCGTTCGCGATGTGCGCGGCCGTGCCCTCGCGGAGCAGCATGCCGTAGTCGGAGGCGTCGGAGCTCGGGCTGCCGATGACCGTGAGGTTCGACAGGGTGGGGAAGGACCGCGGCGACGCGTTGTTGTCGTCGGCGTTGTTGTCGGCTTCGATCCCGTTGTCTCCCGAGGCGTCGTCGTACTGCTGGAGCACGGCGAACTGCACCTTTCCGCGCCAGCCGTCGGTCCAGTCGAGGCTGTCGTCGCCCACGCCCGTCACGACGAGGTGCTTGGCCTCGGCGGTGCCGCCGAAGAACTCGATGCCGTCGTCGGCGTTCATGTGGACCTGGACGTAGTCGACGAGCGTGTTCCGGCCGACGCCCTGGAAGGCGATGCCGTTGAGCTCGTTGTCGGGGCTGATGAGCGTGCCGGCGAACTCGACGCGCACGTACTTCAGCACGCCCGAGTCGCTGTCGGGGTCGTTCCCGCCGTACCAGCCCGTGCCGCCCTCGCCGAAGGCCTCGCAGTCGTCGGCGCCGTCCGCGCAGGAGTTGATGGGGGCCGTGCCGTTGAGGATCAGGCCGCCCCAGTCCCCGCGGGCCCGGGAGCCCTCGGCCTTGCTCGAGGTGAACACGATGGGGGCGTCGGCCGTGCCTTCCGCCACGATGCGGGAGTGGCGCCGCACGACGAGCATGCCGTCGGTGGACGACTCGCCGTACACGGTGGTGCCGGGCTCGATGGTGAGCACGGTCTCGCTCACGTCGTCGCCGATGAACACGCCGCCGCGGAGCAGCCATGCCTTGTCGGCGGTGAGCGTCATGCTCTCGGTGATCGTGCCCGAGAGCACGCAGAAGTCGTCGCCGCACTCGTTCGTCACCGGGGTATCGGTGTCGACGGGCTCGGGGTTGCAGGCCACGAGGGCCAGGGTGAGCAGCGCGGTGGGTCGGAACATTGCAGTCTCCTCCATTCGCGCTTCAGCTAAGGATCGCGATGCAACGGGCTGACGTGCTGCACGTGAACAGGAAGCAACATGCGACACTCAGGCATTCGCGAGCTTCCAAGCGTTAGAACGAGAATTCTGATGTCGGCGGCGTGTCTTCCGGGTGGCGAATCGTCGACGAAGGTGTCGGATTCCACACGCAGGTTCCGGATGCAACGGAAGCGTGACGGATGACGCTCGACGCCGGCACGCAGCGGGGGCTCGAGCGGAATCTGGTGCTCGTGGACCTGTACTTCGCGGCCCAGAATGCGCTGTTCTGGCTTCCCGTGTTCGTGCTGTGGTTCAGCGGGTCGCTGTCGGCGTCGGGCGTGCTGCTGCTGGAGTCCGTCTACTACACGTCGGTCGTGGTGCTCGAGGTGCCGTCGGGCTGGATGTCCGATCGGCTCGGTCGGCGCGCGACGCTCGTGATGTCGGGGCTCGGATGGGCCGGCGGAGCCGCGGTGATCGGGATGTCGTCGGGCTTCGCGGGCTTCGCCGTGGGCCAGGTGCTGCTGGCGGCCGGGCGCGCCTTCGCGTCGGGGACGGACAGCTCGCTGCTGTACGAATCGCTCGACGCGCTCGGGCGTCCGCTCGAGATGCGCGCACGCCACGGGCGCGCGGCGGCATGGGGGTTCGGCACGTTCGCGGTGGCCTCGCTGGCGGGGGGCGCGCTGGGCTGGGTCGACCTGCGGTTGCCGTACGTCGCCAGCGTGCTGGGGGGCCTGGTGGCGGCCGGAACGGCACTCGCGTTCACCGAGCCTCCGGCGACGGGCGCGGAGCTCACGCCGCGCGAGCAGCTCGGGGTGGTGCGGCAGGCCTCGGCAGACCCGGTGCTGCGGAAGATCCTCGTGCTGGCGGTGCTCGTGGTGACGTTCCTGCACATCCCGTACGAGCTGCAGCAGCCGTGGCTGGAGGCGGGCCTCGGCGAATCGCGCGCGGCCGTCGCGTCGGGCGCGTTCGTCGCGGTGGCGTTCGGGCTGGCGGCCTTCGCGAGCCGGATGGCTGCGCCCCTCGCACAGTGGCTCGACCCCGAGGAGACCGGGCTCGGCTACACCCGCGGCAGCGCGCTCGCGATGGGCGGTCTGGCGGCCGTGATGGGGGCGATGGCGGTCGGTCCGTACGCGTGGATCGCTCCGGTGCTCGCGTTCCGCAGCGTCCCGAGCGGCCTCCTGGGTCCCTTGACCGACGCCGAGGTGCACCCGCGCCTCCCGTCGTCGATCCGCGCCACGTGGCTGTCGCTGCAGAGCCTCGCGGGGAGGCTGCTGTTCGCGGCCGTGCTGGTGGTGCTGGCATGGGGAGTGGGGGAGGACTGGTCGTTCGAGGCGCTCCGTCGCGTGCTGGTGCCGTCGGCCGGTGCGGCGGTCGTGGGGGCGCTGCTGGCCCTGTGGATGGGTCGTCTGCGGTAGCGAGCCTTCTTCGCACAAAGACGTTGATGTGCGGACGGATTGGGGTCTACAACGCGGGAGTGTTTCCGGTCCCGTCACCTGGCGGGTCCAACGCCCGTAGCCCGGAGCTCCTCATGATCCTGCGCCCCCGCACCCTCGTCCTCGCCCTCCTCCTCGTCGCCTGCAAGAAGGACGGCACCGACACCGACACCGAGATCCCCATCGACACGGACTCCGATGCGGACACCGATGCCGACGCCGACACCGACACGGACGCGGACGCCGACACGGACTCCGACGCGGACACGGACTCCGATGCGGACACCGACACCGACACCGACACGGACACCGATACGGACACGGACACCGACACCGACACCGACACCGATTCGGATACGGACACCGACACGGATGCGGACACGGACGCCGACACCGACGCGGACACGGATGCCGACACCGGCGCCGACACCGGCGACACGGGGGCTGACGCCGACACGGATGCGGACGCCGACAGCGACACCGATGCCGACACCGACGCCGACTCGGACGCCGACACGGATGCCGACGCGGACACGGACGCGGACAGCGATGCGGACACCGACGCCGACACGGATGCCGACACCGACGCCGACACGGACGCGGACACCGACGCCGATACGGACAGCGACGCCGACACCGACACCGACACGGATCCCGTCGACCTCGATGGAGACGGGTTCGACAGCTCGGTCGACTGCGACGACGCCGATGCGAACACGTTCCCCGGCGCTCCGGAGATCTGCGACGGCGTCGGGAACGACTGCGACGTCGACTTCTTCTCGGAGACGAACCTCGTCACGATCGTCGGGGGCGCCACGTTCGGCACGATCCAGGGCGCGGTCGATCAGGCCGTCGCGGGCGACGTGATCCGCATCTGCGACGGGGTGTACGCCGAGAACGTGACCACCGCCGTGGGCCTCGAGCTCGTGGGGGTGTACGGCCGCGACGCCACCACGGTCTCGCCGCCGTCGGGGCTCCCGGGCGTGCGCATCACGTCCGACGCGAGCCTCGCCATCGAGGGGCTCGAGATCTCCGGTGCCGCGGGCGTGACGCTCGGAGGCGGCATCCTGAACGAAGGGAGCGGGGCGCTCACCATCGTCTCCTCCCGGATCTCGGGGAATGCGGCCGTGAGCGGTGGTGGCATCGCGAGCGCGGGCTTCACGACGCTCCAGCGCTCCGAGGTGAGCGGGAACATCGCAGCCGACTCGGGCGGTGGCATCGTGACGAACGCGGCGCTGGTGCTCGAAGACTCCATGGTCACGGGCAATACGGCGGTGTCGCTCGCGGGAGGCGTGGCCTCGCTGGGCGAGCTGGTGTGCACGGGCACCTCGTCGATCGACGGCAACGCGGCCGATATCGGCGGAGGCGTCGGGCTCACGGGGCTGATGCAGGGCTGCGCGGTCACCGGGAATGCCGCCACGAGCAGCTCGGGCGGCGTGGTGGCGTCGGGCACGGCGTTCATCACGGGCTCCGAGATCTCGGGGAACTCCACCCTCGGTGCGGCCGGCGGGCTCGGGCTCGATGCCGACACGACGGCGACGATCTCGACCTCCCGCATCCACGACAACACGGCCGTGATCGGCGGCGGAATCGCGACCGGCGCGGATGCGGTGGTCACGGTGGTCGACTCCGCCATCGACCACAACGCGGCTGCGGACCTGGGTGGGGGCGTATACCTCGGGGCCGGCGCGGCCTTCAGCGGCGGGGTGATCGACCAGAACGCGTCGGGCGTCCTGAGCGGAGGGCTCCATGGCGTCGCTGCGAACGTGGTGGACGACGTGGAGATCACCGCGAACACTGCGCCGGGCGGCGGTGGCGTGTCGCTCGACGGCAACGGGTCGCTGCTCGACGTGCTCGTGTCCGGGAACTTCGCAGACACGCTGGGTGGGGGCGTGCGCCTGTCGGATGGCGTGTTCGACCTGACCGGCACGGTCATCGACCAGAACTCCGCCGGCACCATCAGCTCGCTGAGCTTCGGCGGCGGGCTCGCGCTGTCGGCGGCGGTGGTGACGAACGGCACGGTGACCGCGAACACCGCGGACATCGGGGGTGGCATCGTGGTGACCCCCGCAATCGGGTCGGTGGCGGGCTGCAGCATCACCGGAACGCTCGTGTCGGAGAACGTCGCGAGCCTCGCGGGCGGCGGTGTGCACGTCGACGGCACGCCCACCGCGATCAGCGCGCTCCGCGTGACCCAGAACACGGCCATCAGCGGCGGCGGGATCTCGGTCGACGGCGGTACGGTCACCCTCGACGGCCTGGTCATCGACTCGAACGTGGCGACGCTGTCGGGCGGGGGCATCGCGAGCACCGACGCCAATCTGATGGTCGGGCTCACCTCGGTGACCAACAACACGGCCGGCTTCGGAGGCGGGATCCACGTGGCCGTCGACACCGGCTTCTCGTCCGCGTCCCTCGTGTTGGTCGACGTGGAGCGCAACGTCGCGAACCTCGGCGGCGGCGTGTACTCCGAGGCCACGCTCCAGGCGGCGGCGTCGGACTTCGGCGTGGCGCCCCCCTACGACAACGTACCGAACGACGTGGTCCAGGAGCTCGGCGTGGGCGGCACGGTCACGCGCGACTACGGCAATGGCGTGAGCTTCGTGTGCAGCTCGTCGGGCTGTCTTCCGTAGGCGTCAGCCGAACAGCTCCTCGAGGATGGGCCCGATCGCGACGGTCTGGCCGTGTCGGTAGCGCGGGCGGTGGGTGGTGCGGTCGACCGGGAACTCCGTGGCCGTGCCGTCGTTCGCCCAGATGCCGTCGAAGAACAACGCGCACTCGGCCTTGCGGCGCCCCACGATCTGCGGCGGCTTGTTCCAGGTGAGGAACGACTTCCGGGCCTTCGCCACGTCGCCGGCCTTCCACTGCTTCGCCCACGAGGCCCGCCGCAGCCCGCCGGTGTTGTAGTGGAACGACAGGGCCGCGCCGATCTGGGCCTCCGTGAGCGCGAAGCCGGCGAACACCTCGTCGACGCCGACGCTCCACGTCCACACGCCGACCACGTCCTGGTAGGCCTCCCGGACGATGGCTTCGTGGAACACGAGCTCCGCAGCGATGCGAGGCGTGAGGGCGAACGGCATGGCAGCTCCGGATGGCGAGGATCGACGCATCCTACGCGCTGGAGGTGCTCTCGCCACGTGTCGTCTTTCGGCGCACGAACAGCCCCTTCCCATCGGTGGTCTGCAGCCACACCACCGGGCCGGGGAGCTCGGGCAGGGGCTGGCCGCCGACATCCTGCACGTTGTCGACGAACAGCGGCAGGTGCGGCATCTCCATCGCGCGGCGCAGGGCATTGCGGAGCTGGGCGTCGGCGACCACCTGGCGCCCGCGGCTCGCGAGCCACCACGGCCGACCGTCGATGAGCACGGCCACGGCGGGGTTCTCGCCGAACTGGAGCGTGACGGGCCCCATGTCGCCGAGCGCGTGGGCCTGCTGGGCCGCGACGACCGATGGGGCTTTGCGGATGGCGTCGAGCAGGGCGTCCCAGCGGGCGGCTTCGCGGTCGGCGAGGGCCTGGCGCTGCGTCTCGGTCTCGAGAGCTGCGCGAGCCGCACGGAGCTCCTCGGTCTGGCGGTTCTGCAGCGTCTCGAGGGCGGCGGCACGAGCCCGGTACTGCCGCACGGACTGGACTTCGGCGTCCGTCGGGCGCGACCCGGACGGGGCCGACGGCACCTCGGCCTGCTCGGGGTCCGGCGGGCGTGGCCCGAGCGCGGCCTTCGAGCGCGACCACGCGGAGTGTTGGGCACGGCGCGCCTCGTTCGCCTGGTGCCGCTCCATCGCGGCGGCGAGCTCCGCCTGCGCGGCCTGCCAGCGGGCGTTCGCGTCGCCGACCTGGGTGGAGAGCGTCGCCAGCTGCTGGTCGAGCTGGGTGACCATGACGGCGCCCTGATCCCACCCGGGACGCTGGCACGTGGGGCACACATCCGTGCCCGCCGAGAACATCTGCCGCTGCATCGTGAGCATCTGCTGCTGGCCCGCGAGCTGCTGGACCTGCTGCATCGCCATCTGCACGGTGGCCTGACCGGTCTGGATCTCCGCGCGCTCGTCGGGCCCCGGAGCGGCCGGCTCGTCGCCGAGGGCCGCGCTGCGGGTGTCCCACTCGTCGGCCGCACGCTTCCGGGCCGCGGCCTGCTCCATGCCGCGGGCGGCGCGGTCGTAGGCCTCCCACGCGTCCACGCGCACGGCGAGGTCGGCGTCGAGGGCGATCTCGGAGGGCGCGGCCTGGGTGGCGTCCTGCAGGGCCGCGAGGCGCTCGGCGGAGAGCTGGACCCGGCCCGCGCTCTCGTCCCGGAGCTTTCGCGCGTCGCGTCGGCGCGCGCCCGCCTGGGCGTCGGTGAGGCCTTCCTCGCCGGGCTGGAGCTCGAACCCCTCCTCGGCGACGAGCGCCCGGATGATGTCGGCCTGGCCGACGGACGGGAGCACTCGCGCGAGCAGGTCGCGTAGCTTTCGGGCGTTCCCGCTCGCGAGCTCCTGCCAGGACTGTGGGACGAGGACGGTGTGCACGGCTTCCGGATCGCGCCCCAGCGGCCCGAGGGCTTCGGCGAGCTGGGCCTCGCTGCCGTAGGAGGTCTCTTCGGTGCCGAGCACGACGGCCCGGGTGGTGCTCCGGCTGCGGGTGATCGTGCGCCTCACGGTGAGCCCGGAGTCGAGGGTGAGCTCGACGAGCGCCCGCGTGCCGCCGTCGTGGATCGCCTCCGGACGGAACCGGCCGGCTGTGCTGCGCCCGTACAGTGCGAACAGCACGGCTTCCACGAGGAACGACTTCCCGGACTCCGAGGGGCCGGTGACCGTGTTCTCGCCCCGTGGGTCGAGCTCGGCCCGGAAGTCGAGGTGAGGACCCAGTCCCACGATCTTCATGCGCTTGATCACGGTGCCTCCGGCCGCATGCGATGGACTACCATGAAGCCGGAGGGTGGATGGACCTCGCGCCCGGCACGGTGGTCGAGCGGTACACGGTGGATGGGGTCCTCGGGCGGGGCGGGATGGCCGTGGTGTACCGCGTCCGCCACAACCAGCTGGGCTCCGCGCACGCGATGAAGGTGCTCACGCTGCCCACGCCGAGCGTGCGCAAGCGCCTGCTGCAGGAGGGGCGCGTGCAGAGCGCGCTCCGGCACCCGAACGTCGTGGCCGTGACGGACGTCGTGGACGTCGAGGGGGTGCCCGCGCTCGTGATGGAGTACGTGCGCGGCCCGTCCCTGTCGGACTTCCTGGCGAGCTGTCGCCCCACGCGCCAGCAGGCCGACGCCCTGGCCGACGGCATCCTCGCGGGGGTGCAGGCCGCGCACGCCGCAGGCCTGGTGCACCGCGATCTGAAGCCCGGGAACGTGCTGCTGTCGACGGCCGGAGGCGTGCCCGTGCCGAAGATCACGGACTTCGGGCTCGCCAAGGTGCTCGCCGAGGAGGGGGATGCCGCGACGCGCACCCGGTCGGGCATCGCGATGGGAACGCCCGCCTACATGGCGCCCGAGCAGATCCGCGACTCGCGCGGGGTCGATCACCGGGCCGACCTCTGGTCGCTCGGCGCCATCCTGTACGAGCTCGTCACGGGCGAGCGGGCGTTCGTGGGGTCGGACACCCTGGAGCTGTTCAAGGCGGTGTGCGACGCGCGGTACGTGCCCGTGCGCGAGCGCCTCCCGAAGTGTCCGGCGCGCATGGCGAAGGCGATCGAGGCCGCCCTGACGGTGCCGTTGGTCGAGAGGGTCGCGGACTGCCCGAGCCTGCGGGCGCTGTGGACGGGCTCGGGCGCCGACGCATGGTCGGGATCACGGGGGATCTGGGACCAGCAGACGCTGTTCCAGGTGGAGGCGATCAGCCAGGTGGAGTCGGTGAGCGCGCCTCCCGTCGAGCCGAGCCAGGTGGGCACGTTCCTGTTCGCGACGGATGTGCGCCAGGACCGCCTGATCGAGGTCCCGGGGGTGGGGGCTTCCGGCGTGGGCTTCGAGGCGCGCCGGGTGGAGGCGGGGGTCGCGATGGTCGCGCCCGACCGGCCCTGCCGGGTGACCCTCCCGCTGCTGGTGTCCGTCGAGGCCGTGCCCGCTGTGCTGTCTGCGCTCGTGGGTGTGCGGAGCGCCGAGGGCACGGGGCCCTGGAAGGCCGCGAGCTGGGACGAAGCGGTGGCGTTCTGCAACGCGCTGTCGGAGGCCACGGGGCTCCCGTCCGCCTACGCGCTCGGAGAGTGGAGGCTGCGGCGGGAGCTGCACCTCGACGAGATCGGGCGGCTGCTGTACGACCGCCTGCACTTCGACCGCATCCCGGCGGTCCTCGCGGCCTTCGGGTCCGACACGCTGCGCATCCTGCAGTTCGAGCCGCGCCGGCTCGCGGAGGTGGAGGGCATCGGTCCGAAGACCGCCGCGCGCATCGGGGAGGCGTGGGATCCGACGCTCGTGTGGACGCGCGACGTGCGGCTCACGGGCGAGCCCGGCTGGCGCCTGCCGAGCGAGGCGGAGCACGTGCACGTCGGTGGGGGCCCGCACTGGGAGTGGACGTTCGACGGCGACTCGGGGCCGGCCTGGTCGGAGGTCGCGAGCGAGCTCCCCGCGGTGCTTGCGGACGATCGGAGGGTCGAAGCGGGGGCGCGACGCGTGGTGCGGAGGGGGCGGGAGCGCCAGGCGCTGAAGCCGGAGTCCCGCTCGGATGGCGTGCGCTTCCGGGTCGTGAGGCCCGACTAGATGGCGCGCGAGAGGGCTGCGCGCGCGTTCGCCGTGCTCGTCGGCGTGTCGGTGTGCATCGCGCTCGCGGATGCCGCACAGGTCGTGTGGCTGGGCAAGCGGTGGGGAGCGATCGGCGGTGTGCTGATCTACGGAGCCATCGCGGTGTTCGCGCACCGTGGCGCACGACCGGCGGCGGTGGTCGCGCTGCTCATGCCCATGATCCCGCTGTCGGTGTTCGTGGGGCTGCAGGGGGAGGCGGCGCGCGAGAGGCTCGTGGATACGGGCATGATCGCGGTGTTCGTGCTCCAGGTGCTCGCGGCCGTCAGCGGCCTGCTCGCCCTGCGACGCCCCGAGGCGGGCGATCCAGGGTAGATGCGTTAACCTCACTGCGCTCACGCTGGAGCCCGCTCGTGGACACCGGAACCATCATCGGCCTGCTGGTCAGCCTGCTCACCACTCTGCTCTGCTGCGGCATCGGCATCTTCATGCTGCTGTTCGTGCTGGGCATCATCATCCTGCGCCGTCGCGGGAAGAAGAAGGTGTCCGTGAAGGAAGCCGTCTCGGCGGGCGCGGAGACCGTGTCGCAGGTGTTCGTGCGCGGCCAGGGCGGTCTCGAGGCTCTCGGCGACGACGACGACGACGACTAGCGTTCGGGGTTCCCCCGCTCGGGCGGTGGGAACGCGAGCTCGATGCCCGCCACCCCTTCGGGAGCGGGCTCCATCGCGATGGGCTCTCGGATCACGTCGGCGATGACGGGCGGTTCGGGCTCTTCGGAGGCCTCGTTCAGGCACTCCAGGTAGAACCCGGCCTCGGAGGCGCGCTGGGCCGCTCGGGAGCGACCTTGCTCCGTGGGGTCCGCGATGGCGTCTCGTAGCGCGAGCAACACATCGAGGGGCAGGCGATCGAGGGCGTCTGCGTCCATGTCGTCAGGATAACCCGCGTCGGCGCGGGCTCGTTCCCTCAGAAGTCGCTGTCGACGTAGAGCTCGTAGTCGACGCACTGCCCGGACACCTGCCGGACCTCGAGCAGCACGGTGCCCCCGAACAGCGACGACCACCGCACCTCTTCCGTGGTGCTGCTGGGCGAGGTCGACTGGTCGGCCAGGTTCAGGTTGAGGTCGTACAGGTAGAGGTCGAGGTTCCCACCCGCGGACGTGGTGCGGAACGTGAGCTGCTCGAACGGGAGCGCCTGGACGAAGTACCAGTCGTCGTCCTCTCCGATCAGATCGTACGTCTTGTCGCCACCGATCGGCACGGTGAGCTGCGGGATGGGGGTGTACGGGGAGTCGTTGTCTTCGTACACGTCGTCGGTGCACGTCACGAGCACGGGGACGATGTCGTAGTCGAGGGTGTACGTCGCACACGTGGTGCTCGACCCGAACAGGAAGGGCTGGATGAACACCTCCTTGTACGTGCCGGAGGTGTTGAGCCAGGAGACCGACTCGTTGTCGGTCGCCGAGGTGCTCGACACGAGGTTGGCGCCGCCGCGCTCCTTCAAGCGGAGGTCGATGTCGCCGTTCGCGTGCTGGAAGTACAGATCGACCTCGATCTGCTCGCCGGGCGCGAGGAGCACGTTGTACAGGTCGAGCGAGCTGCCCTGACCATCCAGCACCATGCCATTGAGGGGCGCGGGCGGGTCGAGCGGGGCGGTGCTCTCGGTGTCGTTGGGCTCCCAGCTGTCGTCGACGCACGTGGAGCCCGCGACCAGCACGTTGTACGAGAGGTCGTACTCGTTGCAGCCCGTGCCGAACAGGCGCGTCTTGATGTAGACGGTGCGTGCGGCGCCCGACGTGTTGACGTACGAGACGCTCTCGTTGTCGGTGGTGGATGCCGAAGAGTCGAGGTTCACGCCGTTGTTGTCGACGATGTAGAGATCGATGTCTCCGTCGGCATCCGTGAAGAACGCGTCGACCAGCACCTCGTCGCCCGGCTGGAGCCCGACGGCGAAGTAGTCTTCGTTCGACGCGTCGCTGTCGAGCACGAGGCCGAAGATCGGGCTGCTCGCGATGGTGGCGGTACCGATGGTGTCGTTGGGCTCGAACACGTCGTCGGGGCAGTTGGCGCCGGGCGTTCCGAGGTTCGCGTTGAGGCTGTAGCTGTTGCACGACTGCCCGAGCAGGTCGGCTTCGGCGTACACGGTGGCCGTGGCCGTGCCGGTGTTCGTCCACTCGACCGTCTCGGAGTTCTGGGTCGACAGGCTCGAGTCGAGCACGATGCCGCCGACGTCCTTCAGCCGGAGGTCGATGTCGCCCAGCACGTGCGCGAACGTGATGGTGAACGCCACGTTCCCGCCCGGGGGCACCTGGATCCCGAAGACGTCGAGGTCGTTGCCGTCGAGCACGAGGTTCGCGAGCGGGTACGCGTAGGTGGTGGCCAGCGCGACCGTGTCGTTCGGCTCGAATGCATCGTTCACGCACCCGCCCGGAGGCGGGTTCGTGTCGGTGTCGGTGTCGGCGTCCGTATCGGCGTCGGTGTCCGAGTCGGCGTCGGCATCGGCGTCGGCGTCGGCGTCCGCATCGGCGTCCGTGTCGGTGTCGGTGTCGGACTCCGCCACGGGCGGCGCGAGGTTGGACTTACAGCCGCAGACGCCCGAGAGCAGGACCAGAGTCCCGAAGACACGCAGGGACGATCCGTGGGTCAGGTTCGGATGCGTGCGCATCGGGTCTCCGCGGGGGACGTGCCCGACTCAGTAGGAGTCGAACACGATGGTGTAGGGCTCGCAGGTGGTGGTGCCGAACGGCACCACCTTGACGTACACGTCCTGGCCGGGGCCCGCGTAGACGGTCTCGACGTTGTTGAACGTGGCCGAGAAGTCGATGGGGTTCTGGAGGTCGGACGGGTCGTAGATGTACAGGTCGACATCGCCCGACCCGTCGGTCGTGGTGATGTCGTGCTCCTCGAGGAAGGTGCTCGAGAGGTAGTACCAATCCGCGTCGTTCGCGACCGCGTTGTACGTCTCGGAGAACGGCCACGACACGTCGATGTCGGTGGCCAGGACCGGCGAGTCGTCGGGCTCGAAGGCGTCGTCGACGCAGGTGCTGCCCGGATCCGGGGTGATGTTGTAGTCCATCGTGTACGCCGCGCAGTCGCCAGCGCCGTTGAACAGCTCGACCCGCGCGTAGACCACCTGGAAGTTCGAGCTCGTGTTCGTGTACGAGACCGTCTCGGGGTTCGAGAAGAAGCTCGAGTCGAGCACCGTGCCGCCGCTGCTCTCGATGTACAGGTCGACGTCACCCTCGCTCCCGTCGAAGTCGACCGAGATGTCGATGGTGTCGCCAGGCGCCAGGAACAGGTTGTAGTAGTCGACATCGCTGCCGTCGCCGTCGAGCACCGCGTTCACGGGGCTCGGCGGGTCGAGCGGAGCCGCGGCGCGGGAGTCGTTGGGCTCGTACATGTCGTCGTTGCAGCTGACCGTGTTGAACACGTCCCACAGGAGCGAGTACGAGCTGCAGCTGTTGTTCGTGAACATGTTCGCGCGGAGCGACAGGTTCTGCGTGCTGCCGGTGTTGTTCGTGTAGGTGATGTGCTCGTCGTCGGTGGTGCTGAAGCCCTGCGCGAGGTCGGTGCCGGCGGAGTCTTCGAGCACGATGTCGATGTCGCCGTCGGCGTGCAGGAAGAACGCATCGGCGAACAGCTGATCGCCCGGGGCCAGCGTGATCGCGAAGTTGTCGTTCACGTCGCCCGGCTTCGAGAGCGTGAGGTCGAACAGGTACGTGTCGGCGCCCGTGAACGACCGCGTGGCGTAGGTGTCGTTGACCTCCCAGTCGTCGATCGGGCAGGGCGGATCGGTGACCGTGATGTCGAGGTCGTACAGGTTGCAGGTGTTGGCCGTGAGGAGGTCGATGTCGACGAACACCTCGGTGTCTGCGCCGGTGTTCGTCCAGCTGACCGTCTCGTCGTCGGTGACGGAGTTCCCGACGCCGGGCACGAGGTCGGTGCCGCCCGCGTTGCGGATGTCGACATCGATGTCGCCGAGGGAGTGCACGAACGTGAGGTCGACGGTGATCGTGCCGCCCGCGGGCACCAGGACGCTGAAGAAGTCGGAGTCGGTGCTCGTGACGAGCAGGTTCTGCTGGGGACCGGGGTAGGGCACCGCGGCCGCGATCGAGTCGTTGTTCTCGTACGCGTCGTCGATGCAGCCGGGGTCGGTGTCGGTGTCGGTGTCGGAGTCCGCATCGGAGTCCGCATCGGCGTCGGCGTCGGCGTCAGCGTCGGCGTCAGCGTCGGCATCCGC
>JAWKRP010000035.1:0-86718 GCA_041389565.1 Myxococcota bacterium | reverse complement strand
CGCGCCCCCGACGCTTCCGTAGTCGATGCCGACGAGGTCGAGGGTGGCGGTGGGGTCGGGGTGCGTCCCGAGCGGGGGCACCGGGTCGAAGTCGGCGCCGATCAGGCTGGCCACCCAGTGCCCGTGGTTGCGGTCGGAAGGCGCGGGGAGCGCGACCCGGCGGGCGGCGTCCGGGCCGACGAACCGCATGGCCGACAGCTGGTCCACGGCGTCGTGGGTCGCGAACGCGTCGACGACGTAGACCGGGACCTTCGCCTTCGCGAGGCGGCTGGCGTTCCAGGCCGCGAAGAACCGATGGTCCCCGAGCGCGAAGTTGGCGGACGCCCCGATGCCGGAAGGGGCAGCCAGCGGAACGGGCTCCAGGGGTACGACCTCGGGGGACACGAGCCACGCGGTGCCGGCGTAGGCCACGCCCGGCTGGGCCGCCAGGGTGTCCGCGAGGGCCTCCATGGCGTCGGCATCCGCGCCGGACGGCACGGTCACGACCATCCAGGGGCGTCCTGCGCTGCTCGCGCCGACCTCGCCGCCGACCGCATCGAGCGCACGGTCGAGGTCCTTCGCGGAGGCGTCGGCAGCGAGCACGATCTCGAGCCGATCGAGCAGGAGACCGTCGGGCCCGATGTCTTCGGGGGCGAGCCACGCGGGACCGGCATCCTCGACGAACCCGAAGTCGCCGCGGTCTGCGCAGCCCCCGACCGTCAGCAGGGCCGACACGAGCCCGCCGCAGACCCACCCGAACGACCGATCCTGCATGGAGGACCCCCCGATCCCGGCGCTCGCGCCTGCTGGATCCTACGCCTGGCGGGCCCGTTCCTCCAGTGTGGACTCTGGGTGCGAGTTGCATCGGACCCGGCGGCTCATTACGGTGCGACCCTTCCCCGCAGCGCGGGGACTTCATCGGTACAACCTGGATTATCGAGCGGCACCGCCGCAAGGAGACCCGAGATGAGCATCATCGGAAACGCCGCGCCCCACTTCGAAGCCGAGGCCGCCAAGGATGGCGAGATCGTCAACATCAGCCTCGACAACTACCGCGGCAAGTGGCTCGTGCTGTTCTTCTACCCGCTCGACTTCACGTTCGTGTGCCCCACCGAGCTGGTCGCGTTCTCCGACCGCGCCGAAGACTTCAAGGCCCTCGGCGCCGAGCTGCTCGGCGTGAGCGTCGACTCCGTGCACACGCACCTCGCGTGGATGCGCACCCCCCGCGAGCAGGCGGGCGTGGGCGAGCTCGCCTACCCGCTCCTCTCCGACATCTCGAAGGAGATCGCGAAGGCGTACGACGTGCTCCACGGCGACGTGGCCCTGCGCGGCGTGTTCCTGATCGACCCCGAGGGCAACGTGCAGACCGCCACGGTCAACAACCTGCCCGTCGGCCGCAACGTCGACGAGGTGCTCCGCACCGTCAAGGCCTACCAGTACGTCGCCGCGAACGGCGGCACCTGCCCGGCCAACTGGCAGGAAGGCCAGGATGGCATGGACGCCTCGCTCGACGGCGTGAAGAAGGTCATCGGCTGATGGCCGTCCAGGACCTCGACGACTCCACGTTCGGCGGGGCGCTCGAGGGCGCTTCGCTGGCGGTGGTCGACTTCCACGCGGGCTGGTGTGGCCCGTGCATCATGTTCAAGCCCAAGTTCAAGCGCATCTCGAACGACTACGCGCACATCTCGTTCTTCATGGTCGACGGCGAGAAGGCCCCCGAGGCCCGCAAGACCGTGCAGATCGAGAACCTGCCGTACTTCGCCGTCTACCGCGACGGCGCGTTCGTGGCGGGGCTCTCGACCGACAAGGAAGACCGCTTCCGCGCGTTCGTCGAAGAGCACCTCGGGGCCGCTCCTTGAAGGCGAGCGTGATCCGCAAGCTGGCCAAGGCCCACAGCCTCGAAGAGCTCGAGGCGGGGGCCGAGGCCATCGCGGAGCGCGAGGTCGACGAGCTCGGCAT
The DNA here is from genome assembly GCA_041389565.1 of Myxococcota bacterium. Classification (GTDB taxonomy): domain Bacteria; phylum Myxococcota_A; class UBA796; order UBA796; genus JACKEQ01. The sequence goes on along the minus strand of JAWKRP010000035.1, from coordinate 84,780 downwards.
CGAGGGCGACGATCTCGGCGAGAAGCTCACGCACGTGATGCTCGCGATGCGGGTGGTGTCGCGGGTCGAAGCGGGGGAAGACCTCAAGGAGGCCTTCCGCGCCGAGATGAACGCGGTGCGCGACCTGCTCGAGAACGAGTAGTCGGGTCGGTGTTCAGGGGAGGAGGAGCGTGCCCAGCGCGAACGCTCCCACGAACCCCGCGCCCATCAGCACGACGATGCCGGTGATGGCCATCGCGAGCTGGGCTCGGGTCGGCCCCCGGCTGCGTCGCCGTGCCGTCGTGGAGACCGACACGGACCGCGAGGGCTCCGTGCGCACGGGCCGGATGGGCGTCTCGTCGAGAGTGGCGCCCCCTCCGGCCTTCAGGCCACCCGACAGCGACCGCACGGGCGGACCCTTCCCGAGCTCGCCGGGGTCGGTGATCTCGGTGAGCGAGTGAGCGTCGGGGTCGAGCGGGCGACGGCCGTGCCCGGGGCCCTGGATCGAGCCCGGATCGACGGCCTCCTCTTCGAGCACCCGCCCGGCCAGCAGGCCCGGTAGCGACTTCGGCTCGGGCCAGACGCGCTCGCGACAGTGGTCGGCGAGCGACGGGCCCGCATCGCCCCGCAGCTCCCGGGCCAGCTCGCGCACCTCCGCGTTGGAGGGCCGCTCCAGCGGGTCGTGCGCGACCATGCGTCGCACGAGCGCCGCGAGCTCGGGGTCTTCGAGGCGGGTGAGGCGCTCCTCGAGCTTCGCCTCGAACCGCTCGGAGTGGAGCAGCAGCCCGAACAGGTCGGGGCCGCCCTCCAGGAACAGGCGCATCCCCGTGACCGCGTTGAACAGCGTGACGCCGAGCGCGTACACGTCGGAGGCGGACGTGGACGTGGCCGTGGTGAGCACCTCGGGCGCGAGGTACGGCAGGCTGCCCATCACGACGTCGGTGGCGGTGTGTGCCTCGCGGTCGAGCTGCTCGGTGCGTGCGACGCCGAAGTCGAGCAGGCGCACCTCGCCCGTGTGCCCGATGCGGATGTTCTCGGGCTTCACGTCGCGGTGTACGAGGCCCAGGGGCCGCCCGTCGACCTCGTGGGTCTGCGCGACATGCAGGGCGTCCGCCACGCGCTCCACGATCTCGAGCGCCGCGGGAGCGGGCAGGGGGCCCTTCTTCGCGAGCACAGCGAGGTCTTCGCCCTCCACGTACTCGGTGACGAGCGCCACCCGCCCGTCGAGCACGGCGAGGTCCTGGGCCTTCAGGATGCTGGGGTGGTCGAGCAGCCGGAGCATGCGGCTCTCGTCGCGCAGGCGCTGCACGGCGTGGCTGCGCGGATCGACGTCGGCGTGCAGGATCTTCAGCGCGACCGACGCAGTCTCGGTGCCGTCGGTATAGACGGACGCCAGGTAGACCTCTCCGAAGCCTCCGCGCCCGATGCAGCTGTGGACCTTGAACACCCGCGGCATCCGGTCTCGCTCCTCCGGAGGGGGAGACTACTCGCTCGGGAGGCCTCCGGTGGAAGCAGGACCCCATCAACGCATCGTCATCGTCGGAGCAGGCGGCATCGGCGGCGGTCTCGGCGGCCTGCTGGCCCATGCCGGGTTCCACGTGGAACTGGTCGCGAGGGGCGCGCATGGCCGGGAAATCCGGGCGAACGGCCTGCGGGTGGTCCGTCCGGAGGGCGAGCTCGTGCTCAGGCTGCCGTGCCACGCGCGGGTGGCGGACGTGCCGTGGGGACCGGGGGATGTCGCCTTCGTCGCCACGAAGCTCGGGGACGCCGAGGCCGCGTACGACGAGGTGCTGGCGGCCGCGGGCCCGGACGTGCCCGTCGTGGTGGGCCAGAACGGCGTCGTGGCCGACACCTGGGCGCGGGCGCGCTTCCGCACGGTGGTCGACACGGTGGTGTGGGTGCCGGCCCAGTTCCTGGAGCCCGGGCGGGTGGAGCTGTACGGGGTCCCCGTGCCGGGGGCCGTGGCGCTCGAGCCCACCGGGGCCTGGCTGGCTGCGGCGCTCGCGGACGCGGGCTTCCGGACGGCCGTGCACACGGACCTCGGCCCGTGGAAGCGGGCGAAGTGGATCACGAACCTGTGCGGCCACGCGATCGCGAAGGGCCGCGCCGACCTCGCGCCGGGCCTGATGGAGGAAGGGCACGTGGTGCTCGCGGCCGCGGGCCTCGAGGTGGCGAGCGAAGCGCTGGAGGCCTGGGTCGGCGACCTCCGGCTCGCGACCCTCGACGGCCGGGAGCGGCTCGCTGGGGGGTCGAGCGCTCAGAGCCTCGTGCGCGGGCGTCCCTCGGAGGTGCAGTGGCTGAACGGTCCGCTGGTGGACCTCGCCCGCGAGGTGGGCGTGGCCGTGCCGCTCAACGAAGCCGTGCTGACCGGGCGCGTCTGACGAGCCCCAGCGCGAGCACGGCGCCCAGCAGGGACGGCCCGCGCGGGGTCGCACATCCGCAGGACCGGTCGCCCTTGCAGCACGGCGGCGTCGCGGTGTCGCCGGAGTCGGCCTCGAGCACCGGGATGCACGTCGTGTTGCCGGCACGATCGGTCGCGCAGAGCTCGAGGCCCTCGCCCGCGGCTACGGCGGGGACGTCCGCGCTCCACAGCTGTCCGCCCGTCCACGTCATCGGGACCGGGGTGCGCGCGTCCACCGCGACGATCGCGACCTCGACCCGCAGATCGGCCGGTCGCACCGGGGTGGTCCGGTCGTGCACCCGCGCGTGCAGTCGTGCCGGGAAGCTCGTGAGGGACTCCACCGCGATCACCGGCCCGTGGGTGTCGACCGGGATGTCCGCGCCGAAGAAGAGCTTGTCGGCGGACGCGGCCTCGCCCTGCGCCATCGCGGCATCGGCGCGTCCGTCGCCGTTCAGGTCGCCGAACGCGATGGACAGCGTGCCGGGCGTCGGCCCGCCCGCGAACACGGGCTCCGCGGACAGGGAGAGCACGCCGGCGTCGTTGATCAGCGCGCGGTCGGGCCCGCTCAGCGAGCCGATCACGAAGTCGGGGTCGCCGTCGTCGTCGAGATCGAGGAACTCCACGACGTTGTCGTCCTCCCCGAGGTTCGCGGACTGCGGCCAGGCCGACCCGTTGCCGTTCGTGAACGCGCCGGTCCCGTCGTTCAGGAACAGGTGCTCGCGGAGCTGGTTGCCGTCGTTGATCGTGACGAGGTCGAGCCAGCCGTCTCCGTCGACGTCCATGGGCGCGAGCTCGTAGTTGTTCGTGAACTGCGGCAGGCGGTCGCTCGCGTCGGTGAACGTGCCCGTCCCGTCGTTCAGGAACAGGAAGCTCCCGGAGCTCCCCTTGCTCGCGACCAGCACGTCGAGGTCGAAGTCGTTGTCGATGTCCGCGAGCTCGAGGTCCCAGGACATCCGCACGGCGATGTCCGGCATCGCGGCGTCCGTGACGTCCGTGAAGGTGCCGCCGTCGTTCCGCCACAGGCGCGTGCGTCCGCCGGGGTTCGCGAGCGGGTCGCCCGGGCCCCAGTCTGCGAGCACGACGTCCAGGTCGCCGTCGTCGTCCACGTCGCCGAGCTCGAGATCCCCGAAGGAGTGCGGGGTCGAGGGCAGGCGCTCGCTCACCTCCGTGAAGCCCGCGCCCGTCCAGGTGAACAGCCGCGAGGGGGTCTCGTACACGCCGCTCACGAACAGCTCGGGCACGCCGTCCCCGTCGACGTCGCCGACCTTCACGCTGCGCGACAGGTCGGGGCCGCCGGGCAGGGCGAGCTCGGTGAACGCACCCCCATCGTTGAGGAACACGCGATTCGGCTCGGGCGTGCCGGGGCTGTTGTAGTCCCCGCCGTTGGCGAGCACGACGTCGAGGTCTCCGTCGCCGTCCACGTCGTCGAGCACGACCTTGTTCGACCACTCCGCGGTGGTGCCGAGGGTGGTCGCCGTGACGTCGTCGAACAGCGCCGCGTGGGCCGAGAGCAGGAACAGCATGGGCTCGGCTATCCCGGTTGTGTGGCGCGGTCGCTGGCTCCCCTTCCGATCCCGGTTTGGAGGCCAATCCGCGGTGCTGCGAATCTCCGGGTTGACGGTGGGCTGGCGCGTGTGGGAGTCTGGGGGAACGTATCGACCTCACCCCGATCTCCCCGTGGAGCGCCTGATGTGCATCAAGACCCTGTCCAGCCCCGCCAACCTGCGCCTCACCGCCTTGTCGACGACCGAGACTTTCCATCCCACGACGCCATGGATGCCGGTGTCTGGCTTCAACAACTGGGCGTTCAACCTCATGATCGCAGGAATATCGGGGGGGGGAGTTCATCGCTCGCCCGGCTTGGCAGCTCGCGGCCGTGCGGCCGGACGTTCCTTCTTCGCCGGTGTTCAGTGGCACCACGTTCAATTCTGAGGGGTACCACCGCTCCTCGCCGACCAAGCCCAATGTGAGTGGTGTGTTCTTCTGGCGGTTCGGGGTGGGATATCGCGCGGGCTCCGCGGCGCTCGCGGCTGCGGACGTCGCGCTGGAGGTGGCGATCAATACGAAGGGCTCGGTGTTGGGCACCCGAACGTTCGACATGAACCCGTTCAACTCCAACACCGATGTCGCGGTGTTCCCGGTCACCGAGTGGTTCTCGGTGGAAGATGCCAAGAACGTCAAGGCCGCCATCGTCGTCGCGCAGAGCACGAACGCCACGATGGACACGCAGCTCCACGCCCGGTTCGCGAACGATCGGCAGGCTCTCGCCAGCGATTGGACCGAGCTGGAGGCGGGGTGGGCGGATGCCGCGATGGGGAACTCCCAGCGAAACACGTCCGAGGTGCTGCTGAATTCCGGCACGAGCTTCTGGGGCCAGCTCGGGCTGGGCGTCCGCACGTCGAGCGCGTCGAGCGAGTCTCGCGCGACGATCCATGTCGCCAGCGCGAGCACCGGGAAGTGACCGGTCCCTTCGAGGCGTGGCTCGAGGCCTCGCCAGAGCCACTTGTTCGCCCCGACCCGTGGTCCGGCGCTCTGGACGGCGTGCCGTGCTCCTCGGGGTGCGGTGGTGGGGCTGCACGCCAGCAGAGCGTCGACCTCTTCGCGCCCACACTCATTCTCGATGGCGTGGTGCTCCTCCCGCGAGACCCCGGGCTGCCGCGGCCAGGCAGGCGGGACGATCGCCTGCCATTGCGGCCGCGCCGTGATGGGCCGCCGACGCGACGCCCGGGATCACCGCTGGTGCCTGGCCTGTGTCCAGACGGCGGGCCTCGCATCACTCTTCCGGCGTTCACGGATGTGGCAGGGTACACGCAGGCTTGCTTCACCGAAGTCGGCTTTCAGGACTGGCCGGCGACCTCGTGTCTCGCTCCCTGTGTGGAGTCGCGCCCGTGTGCGCTTCCAGATGCCGGATGGATCGCCTTGGCCAAGGCCCGGTTCCAGGTCGTGATCCCCCCGCAGCACTGGATCCCCGCGACGTGGACCGCGGTGTCGACGGCGGATCCTGCCCTGCCCGTGGTGCTCGATGATGCCGAAGCGCAGGCGCGCGGGGTGCGCGACGTGTACGATCTGGTGTACGGAGCGCTCGCGCTCCTGCTCGAGCACCACGACCTCGTAGAGTGGGCGCTGTGCCTGGTACATCAGTGGAGCGTGTACGCGCCCCCGCAGTACGTCGAGGGGGCGTTCAACATCGACGACTTTCCAGGTTGCATGCTCGACGCGATCGTGGGCGCGCACTCGGTGTACCTCGTGAACGATCTCGGGTCCGGTGCGACGGGTGCCGCCACGGGGCTGTACTCGGAAGACTTCCGCAACAGCGACTTCCTCGATGGTCCCTCCATCCCCGTGAACCACCCGGCGGTGCCGCACCCGAACGACTACTGGAGCGCCCACGCCCAGGCGTATGCGGCGGGAGGCGCGCTGGGGCTCTGCGCGGTGACGGCGATGGCGCAGACCCTGCTGCACGAGATGATGCACATGTGCACAGACGGGGAGCGAGACGCGTCGTCGTGCTGGGCGTTGCAGAACATGGTGGCGATGTCGTTCGGCTGGGCGATGGCCCAGCGCCATCCGTGCCTCCAAGGCCTGACGTGCTGCCAGAAGGTGTCGGATACGTTCTTCATGAGCTCCGAGCCGCTCGGCGATCAGGAGCCCCAGCCCTTCGCCTGGTTCACCTACGTCTCTGGGGGGTGTTGATGTTGGCGATCCTCTTGATGGTGGGATGTGGGTGCCATTCCCCGGCACCGACGGAATCAGACTCCCTTCCGGTCGACTCGGACCCGCCGCCCACGCCGGAGGAGACCGGGTTCGAGGTGGAGTACCCGTGTGAGAGCACGAATACGAACACCTGTGACCCCAGCGACGAAGACTACCTGGACTTCATAGCTGGGCGTGAGGAGAGGGTCTCGCTGCTCGGTGCGACCCCCAGGCCCAGTTGTATGGGCGCAGCGCGTCTGCCGCAGGCCTGCGCGGAGTTCTTTCCCTCCTTTGGAGGACGGTGTCCGACTGTGGCCGATCTCCCGTTCGACACGGGAATGGAGGGCCGGCTGGACACCACACAGGACTACGAGGGCCGAACGTACATCATCCGGGGAATGCTCAGATTCCTGATCCCGCTGCCGCCGGAGCAGGCGGGGCCCGGTCGCGAGAACGCCTTGCTGTACTTCGATGCCGAGACCGGAGAGCTCGTGCTGTTCGACATCGACAACAGCGAGCACCTCTGGTGCTGCGAAGAAGGGGGTGGGTCGCACAGACTCGTGTTCGGCGACCTGTCGCTCGTCGAGTGCCGGCCGTACGGTTCAGGTCTTTGAGCCGGTTCGCAGGCATGGCGGGAGCTCCGAGCCGCTCGGCGATCAGGAGCCCCAGCCGTTCGCCTGGTTCACCTACGTCTCTGGGAGGTGTTGATGTTGGCGATCCTCTTGATGTTGGGATGTGGGTGCCAGTCCCCGGCACCGACGGAATCAGACTCCCTTCCGGTCGACTCGGACCCGCCGCCCACGCCGGAGGAGACCGGGTTCGAGGTGGAGTACCCGTGTGAGACCTCCTACGGGAACACCTGTGACCCGAGCTACGAGGACTTCGTGGCCGGGCGCAAGGAGAGGCTCTCGCTCCTCGGTGGGGCCCCTCGGGGGCCGTATTGCATGGGCGCAGCGCGTCTGCCGCAGGCCTGCGCGGAGTTCTTTCCCTCTTTTGGAGGACGGTGTCCGACTGTGGCCGATCTCCCCTTCGACACGGGTATGGAAGGATGGGGTAGCCTGGACACGACACGAGAGTACGAAGGCCGAACGTACATCGTTCGGGGAATGCTCCGATTCTTGATCCCTCTGCCCCCGGAGCAGGCGGGCCCGGGTCGGGAGCTCGCGGGTCTGTACTTCGATGCCGAGACCGGAGAGCTGGTGCTGTTCTCCATCGACAACAGCGAGCACCTCTGGTGCTGCGAAGAAGGGGGCTTGGCTCACGAACTCGTGTTCGGCGACCTGTCTCTGGTGGAGTGCATGCCGTACGGTTCAGGTCTTTGAGCCGGTTCGCAGGCCTGGCGGGAGCTCGGGCCCAGTGTCCCTTGCTCGGAGCGGCCATCCGGTTACTCCCGAAGAGAACCCACACTCCGCCGGAGGCCCGATGAACATGCCCATTGTCTGCCACGCCTCCACCGGAGTGCGCGCGTAGCTCCCCGCCCTGGTCTCGCCGACCAGGCTCGGGTTCGTGTGGCTCCGGTGTGTCGGTCGTCGTTCGCGACGGCCCTGCTCCCGCTGTGTCCAGCGGGTCCACTCCACCGTCATCCACGGAACCCCCAGTGAGCACTCTCGAATCTCTCGGGTGGTCCGACTTCGTCCAGACCTGGACGGACGGATCGCCCCTCGAACCCGCGCGCGTGGTGTCCCAGCAGCGCGGTCTCCTCCATGTCCGTACGGCCTCCGGGCCGTCCCCCGCCCTCCTGCGCGGCAACCTCCTCGACGATCCACCGGTCGTCGGGGACTGGGTCGTCGTGCGTCCGGTCGGCGACCAGGTCCTGATCGAGCGACGGCTGCCCCGCCGCACGGTCATCCAGCGTCGGCGCGTCGGTGGCGGCGTGCCCCAGGTGGTCGCCGCGAACGTCGACTGCGTGGGGGTGGTCACGTCGATGGACGTCGACTTCAACCCCCGCCGGCTCGAGCGCTACCTCGCGGTGGTGCGCGGCGCCGGCTGCGAAGCGCGCATCGTGCTGTCCAAGGCCGACCGGGTGGACGATCCCGGTCCCTTCGTCACGGCGCTGTCCGATCCGTCCGTCGTCGTCTCGGCCCACACGGGGCTCGGGATGGACGCCCTGCGGGACTGGATCGGCACGCGCACCGTCGCACTGCTCGGCAGCTCCGGGGTCGGGAAGTCGAGCCTCATCAACGCCCTGCTCGGCGCGGAGGTCCGGGACACGGGCGCCGTGTCGGACACCGACGGGCGCGGCCAGCACACCACCACCAGCCGGGACCTGCTGCTCCTGCCCGGTGGGGGCTGCATCATCGACACGCCGGGCATGCGCGAGGTCGGTCTCTCCGGAGAGGCCGATCCGGACGAGGCCTTTGCGGACATCGCCGCGCTGGCGACCTCCTGCACGTACCGCGACTGCGAGCACCTCTCGGAGCCCGGTTGCGCCGTGCGGGAGGCCGTCGACCGCGGCGAGCTCGACGAGGCGCGCATCCACGCGTACCACAAGCTCGTGCGCGAGCTGGCGTTCGAGCGGCGACGCGAGGACAAGCGCGCGATGAGCGAGCAGAAGCGTCAGTGGGCGAAGAAGATCAAGGCCGTGCAGCGCATGAAGCGCGACCGCGGCTGGTAGATCACGGGCCGTCGCGGCCGTTGGCGGACCTGGTCCGTCCCTTCGGGACCGCGACTCACGGGCCGTCGCGGCCGTTGGCGGAACGGGCCGATCACGGGCTCCGGCGATCCCGGATCAGCCCTTCCTGAACGGTGGTCGCGACCAGGCGGCCCTGGCGATCGAAGAACCGACCCCGGACGAGGCCCCGTGCCCCGGACGAGGTCGGGCTCTCGATGTCGTACAGCAGCCACTCGTCCATCCGGAACGGGCGGTGGAACCACATCGCGTGGTCGAGGCTCGCGACCTGGAAGCCGGGCGTGAGCCACGACACGCCGTGGGGCTGCATGCTCGTGGTGAGGAAGTGGAAGTCGGAGCTGTAGGCGAGCAGGTAGCGGTGCAGCGCGTCGTCGTCGGGCAGGCGGTCGAGCGCGCGGAACCAGACCTGCCGGCGCGGGGGCAGCACGCGGGGCTTCAGCGGATCCTGCGGGCGTACCGGGCGCGTCTCGATGGGCCGGCGGGCGAGGGCCATGGCCTGCAGGGACTTCGGGATGCGGTCGGCGAACTTCTCGGCCAGCTGCTGCTCGGACAGCAGCTCCTCGGGCGGCGTGACCTCGGGCGCTTCGTCCTGGTGGTCGAGCCCGCCTTCGACGACCTGGAAGGACGCCGCGAGGTTGAGGATCGCCTTCCCGTTCTGGATCGCGACCACGCGTCGGGTGGTGAAGCTCTGCCCGTCGCGGATGGGGTCGACCATGTACGCGATGGGCTTCCGGGCGTCGCCGGGACGCAGGAAGTACGCGTGCGCGGAGTGTACGGGCCGCTCGTCGGGCACGGTCTGCGCGGCCGCCGAGAGGGCCTGGCCGACGACCTGGCCTCCGAAGACCCGCCCCCAGCCGAGATCCTGCGACTGCCCGCGGAACAGGTTGGCTTCGATGCGCTCGAGGCGCAGGAGCTCGAGGAGCTCGGCGAGTACGGGTTCCATTCGACCCCCATAGCCGGAACCGGGCGCGCGCTCACGGGCTCAGTGACTTGGGACGGCGCCGGGTTAGCTGCCGTTCGTGGAACAGTTCCAGTACTGGTGGCACTACGATCTCGGAGCCGGGAACACGGTCGCGAACCTGTTCGGGTTCGGAACCACCCTGTTCGTCGGGCTGGCCATCGCGAAGGTCGTGAACCTCCTGTTCCACGGGCGGTTCCGCGAGTGGGCGAACCGCACGAAGACCGACTTCGACGACGCCCTGCTCGACGCCCTCGAGCGCCCGTTGAACCTGTTCCTGATCGGCGTCGCGGCGCGCGCGAGCATCGAGTTCCTCGTGCTGCCGGAGGTCCTCGAGCGCCTCTCGGGGAACGTGCTCACCGTCATCCTCACGGTGTTCGTGGCGTGGGGCATCACGCGCGTGCAGGACGCCGTCCGCATCGTCTTCATCGACCCGCGCGTCGAGGCTTCGGAGACCAAGCTCGACGATCAGCTCGTGCCCATCGCCGACCGCACGCTCAAGGTCGTGATCTGGTCGCTCGCCATCCTGATCGCGTTCTCGAACCTCGGCTACGACATCCTCTCGCTGCTCACGGGCCTCGGGATCGGCGGTCTGGCCGTCGCGCTCGCGGCCCAGGCCACCCTGTCGAACCTCCTGGGCGCCGTCACGATCTTCGCCGACCAGCCGTTCCAGGTGGGCGACCTCATCACGCTCCAGGGCCACACCGGCGTCGTGACGGACGTGGGCCTGCGTGCGAGCCGCATGCAGACGTTCGAGGGCTACACGGTCACCGTGCCGAACGCCGCCGTGGTGGGCGAGCCCGTCATCAACCGCACGATCGCCAAGCGCTGGCGGCACGACATGAAGCTCGGTCTGGTCTACCAGACGACGTCCGAGCAGCTCGCCGAGGCCATGCGCATCCTCACCGAGATCCTCACCGAGCATCCCCACGTCGAGCCCGGCTTCGCCGTGCGGTTCATGAGCTTCGGCGACTCCGCGCTCGAGCTCACCGTCGCGTACTTCGTCACCGATCGCGCGGTCGGTCGGTTCCTCGACACGCAGAGCGAGGTGAACCTCGAGATCAAGCGGAGGTTCGACGCGGCCGGGCTGTCGTTCGCGTACCCGAGCGTCTCCGTCTACATGGAGAAGTGACGCGCCCTCGCGATGGCGCGAGGAGGTCCGCATGAAGCTGCTGGGGGTGTCCGGGTCGTTCCGGTCGGGGTCGCTGCACACGCGGCTGCTCGACGAGGGGGCGCGCATGCTCCCCGATGGCGTCGAGCTCGTGCGGCTCGACTACCGCGATGTGCCTCTGTACGACGCCGAGGCCGGTCATCCCGACGCCGTGGGCGCGCTGAAGCAGGCGATCGCGGACGCCGATGGGCTCGTGATCGCGTGTCCCGAGTACAACCACAGCATTCCGGGCGTCCTGAAGAACGCGCTCGACTGGGCGAGCCGGCCCGCGTTCGACTCGGTGCTCGTGGACAAGCCGGTGGCGCTGTTCTCGGCGTCGCCGGGTGTCGTGGGGGGCGTCCGCGCGCAGGCGCATCTGCGCGAGGTGCTCCATGGTGTGCTGGCGCGGGTGTATCCGGCGCGGGAGCTGTCGTTCGGCTCGGCCAGGACGCTGTTCGAGGACGATCGGCTCGTCGATCCGAAGGCCCGCGAGCGGCTCGAGCGCTACCTCGTGGGCTTCGCGGAGTGGATCGGTCTCGCCGGTCGGTGAAGACCGCGTCGGCGTCCGCGTCCACGGCTTCGACGTGGTCTTCCGACGTCCCGGCGAAGACCTCGTCTGGCGAGCGCTCGACGCTCCGCATCGAGGCGCAGGGAGTCCGACGGACCCCGCGGAAAGAGCCCATACCAGCAGGGCCGCCGCAGGTGCGGGGTCTGTGGGACTCTCGTGTCTACGCGAGGGATGCCAACGAGCGAAGCGAGGCGGAGGGCGAAGCCCGGAGTCAGGGTAGCTGGCGCTGGCGAATCGACAGGTCCCGTCTGCTCGACCCGCCCAGGCAGGGCTCCGTCGGTCCCCAAACGAGGGCTGGAGACGGAGCCTCGACCCTCGGGCCGTCCGAAGGGTCCAACAAGCTCCCGTTACTCCGCGCGCAAGCGCGCTGCGCACTTCGGCTTCGCCTCCGTTTGCGGTTCGGAAGACCGCTGCGGCCTGCATCGAGCACGGTTCGACCGGGGCGTGTGCAACGTCGATGGGGCCTGGACCGTGCCCGACGCCTGCGGCCTCGCTGAACGATGTCGATGGGGCCGGCGTCCGCGTCGGCGGAGACGAGCGCGTCGGTGAGGACAGCGTCCGCGTCGGCGGAGACGAGCGTGTCGGTGAGGACAGCGTCCGCGTTGGCGGAGACGAGGGTGTTGGTGGGACAGCGTCCGCGTCGGCGGAGACGAGCGCGTCGGTGAGGGCAGCGTCCGCGCCGGCAGAGACGAGCGCTCGATGAGGACGGCGTCCGCGTTCATCCCCGAACGAGGGCCGGGGACGGAGCCTCGACCCTCGGGCCGTCCGAAGGGGCCGACAAGCTCCCGTTACTCCGCGCGCAAGCGCGCTGCGCACTTCGGCTTCGCCTCCGTTTGCGGTCCTGTAGACCGCTGCGGCCTGCATCGAGCACGGTTCGACCGGGTCGTTTGCATCATCGATGGGGCCGGGACCGTGCCCGACGCCTGCGGCCTCGCTGAACGACAACGATGGGGCCCATGTCCGCGTCGGCGGAGACGAGGGCGATGGAGAGGACAGCGTCCGCGTCGGTGGAGACGAGGATGTCGATGAGGACCGCGTTCGCGTCGCCAGAGACGAGGTCTCTCCACGTCTCGCGCGCCCCGACGTCCGCGCCAGATGACCCCGCCAGTCGTACGGACAGCACTTGCGTCCATTCTCATCCTCACGGAGCCCGTGTCGCCGATGCCCCGGTCTCGGGTGGACCGTCGGCCTTGGACCTCTGCGCTTCCCTGCGTCCTCGGCGGTCAAATCAGGCGTTCGCCCCTGAACGTCGATGGGGGGTCCCAGACGCTCTACATTCGCTGCCACGGAGACGTCAGTCGCGGATGTCCTCGACCTCGGGTTCCTTCGGCGTCGACGGCGCCAGCATCACGAGCTGGTTGTCCGTGCCCTTCCGCGCCTTGAACGTGCCCTCCGCCAGCGACTCCGCCGAGAGGCTCCGGACGACCCAGGCATGCTCGCCGACCGCCACCTCCCGCGACAGCGGCAGCCGTCCGACCTCCTCGCCATCGAGCCACAGCGTCTGACCGCCGTACCCCGAGAACAGCACGAGGCGCTTCTCGACCTTCGGGACCACACGAGGCGCGGGCTTCGGCGCCGTGGCGACCGCTTCGGGCTCCGTGCCACCGGCCTCGGGCGCGACACACGCCGTACCGCTCCAGGTCTCGGTGGGCAGGCAGCACTCCGGCTGGGTGTCCCACACACGAACCCGGCCCTCGGGACAGGGCTCGACAGCGAACACGGACGAGACGAGCAGGACCCACAGCGCCATGAGGCCTCCGTGTAGAGTGTCGCACATGCGGCAGTCCGCTCCTCCAACGGATGAAGGCGAGCTCGTCTTCCGGGTCACGCAGCTCGCGGGTCGCACGCTCGCCGAAGTGGCGGCCGTGCTGGGGAGCCCCGTCCCCACGGACCTGAAGCGGAACAAGGGCTGGATCGGGCAGGTGCTGGAGGCGGCGCTCGGCGCCACGGCCACGTCGCGCCCGGTCCCGGACTTCGAAGCGCTGGGCATCGAGCTCAAGACGCTCCCGGTCGACGCCAGCGGGCAGCCCCGGGAGTCGACCTTCGTGTGCTCCGCGCCCCTCGACGGCTCGATGGCGTCGCGATGGGAGGACTCCCGCGTGCACCACAAGCTGGCGGCGGTGCTGTGGGTGCCCATCGTGGGGTCGGGTCCGCCGGGCGAGCGCCTCATCGGACAGGGCGTGCTGTGGCGACCGGACGCCGAGGAGGAACACCTCCTGCGCACCGACTGGGAGGAGCTCTCCGGGCTGCTCGCGCTCGGCGAGCACTGGCAGGTGGACGCCCGACGGGGCCGCGTGCTGCAGCTCCGGCCGAAGGCGGCCCACTCGGGCACGCTGACGTGGACGCTCGGTGACGAGGGCGACTGGGTGCGGGAGGGTCCGCGGGGGTTCTACCTGAGGCCCGCATTCACGGCGGCGTTACTGCAGAAGCGCCTGCGCGTGTGAGCGCTCAGCGGGGCTCGTTGCGGACGGTCTCCTGGTCGGCGAGCAGCAGGTCGACGGTCTTCTGGTCGGCCCCCGGGAACCGGTAGTCGGCGAACTGCTCGGGACCGACCCACGCGATGTCGTTCACCTTCTCGACCTTCGGGGTGCTGGTGCCGATGTCGCACCGGTAGACGGCGAGCGTGAGGTCGTACGTGTCGTACGGGTGCGTGACCTCCATCACGAGCTCGCCGACGCGCGCCCGGCACCCGATGCGCGCCTGGACGGACCGCACGAGGGCGTCGCGGTCGGACTCGTCGTCGTGCACGCGCCCCCCGGGGAACTCCCAGAGGAGCGGGAGGACCGCGTGTGGGAGGCGCTGGGTGAGCAGGTAGGCCCCGTTGCGCTGGATCTCGGCTGTGACCACCCGTACGCGCGTGCGCTCGCCCATGCCGTCTCCCGGTCTATGCGGCTACGCGCTCCTATCCCATGGGGTCGACCGGGCCCACCGCCCGCGATACGTCCCGTGCTGGAGGGCTCATGATCCGGAGCGGAGTACGTCGGCTCGGGCGCGGTCTGAAGCGCCGCATCAAGGGCATGCTCGGGGACTCACCCACTGCCCCTACGAACGCCTCCGAACAGGCCGGGTGGTCCTCGGCTCCTGCGGCGTCCGCGGCTCCTGCATCCCGTCCTGCCGCGCCTCCCGCGGGCCCGGCCCCGGTCTCGCCCTTCGCGGCGGAGCCCTCTGGTGCCGATGCCGCGGAAACGCCGTCCGACACGGCCGGTGCGCCCCTCACGGTGGAGCAGGTGGAGGCCCTGTTCGAGGACATGGTGCGCCCGGCGCTCCAGTCCGATGGCGGCGACATCGATCTCGTGAAGGTCGAGGACAACGACGTGTACGTGCGCCTGGTGGGTGCGTGCAGCAGCTGTCCGAGCTCCACGGTCACCATGAAGATGGGCGTGGAGCGCCTCCTCGCCGAGGAGTTCCCGCAGTTCCGGCAACTCATCCAGGTGGCGTGAGCGTGGGGCCCGACGTGCTCGCCGGGATCTCCCCGGCCGACCTCCAGCAGCTCCTGCCCGTGTTCCTGGCGTCCCAGGTGGCGGGTCAGAGCGCGCCGCACGTCGCCGAGCTCGTGTCCCACTGGTCGGAGTCCGAGTACACGTCCCTGCTCGGCACCCTGCGCGCGCTCGGCCAGGAGCATCGCGTGTACCCCGCCGTCCCGCACTGCCGGGCGCTCGCGCGGGCGTGGATGTCGGAGATCCTCACCACGCGGGTCGAGCACGTCGACCGCCTGCGCAGCAGCATGGACGAGGGGCGCACGGTCATCGTCACGAACCACGTGAGCTACGTCGACGCCGTGGCGACCGACGTGGCGCTGTTCACGTCCGGCAACCCCGATCTGGCCGACCGTATCGTCTACCTCGCCGGTCCGAAGGTGTACCAGGAGCTGTTCCGGCTCGTCGCAGCCGCGTCGATCCACTCCCTGCCGGTGCCGCAGAGCAACCAGGTGAGCCACACCGAGAACCTCGCGGTCCGCGAGCTCGCCCGGCGCGCGATGTCGAGCCTCGAGGCCGGGAAGTCCGCGCTCGACGAGGGCTTCGCGCTGCTGTTCTACCCGGAGGGGTCGCGCACGCGGAGCGGTCGGCTCGAGCCGTTCCTGAAGGCCACGCGCCGCTACCTGCAGGCCGGCGATCTGGTCGTGCCGGCGGTCGTGCTGGGCACCGAGCGCGCGATGCCGCTCGACGCCCCGCAGATGGTGCCGTCGCCCGTGTCGCTCGTGTTCGGAGAGCCCATCCGCGTCGAGTCGTGCGAGAGCGCGCGCGATCTGCTGTCGGAAGCGCACGCCGCCGTGTCCGCGATGCTCCCGGAGCCCCAGCGGGCGCTCGCGGAGTCTCCCGCCCTGCTCTGACGGGCTCTCCCGGCCGTGTGGGTCGGATGCCACGGTGTTGGAGGGGTCGAGAACCTGCCCGCGCGATGGTTTGGTGATACCGTGGCGTCGCAGTGCAACTTGCACGGGGGACTCGGATGAGCGAGCAATGCTGTCCGGCGATGGACCTGCAATGGAGCCAACGCCAGGCTGGCCCCGACCAGTACGAGGATGTCTTCTATTGCGCGTCCTGCGGACACGTGCATCGGGCGGAGCAGTACATGCTCCCCCTGCGATTCCCGTACAACAACCACTGTGTCACCTGCGGCGGTGACCAGGAGCTGGTCGGTCACGAACAGGTGCGCTGCACGAAGTGCGGCATGTCGGGGCAGGAGGATCTCGAGATCCACCAGAAGTACGCGTCCCTCCACCCCGAGGGCGACTTCCTCGCCGCGTCCGACGCGCTGCGCGAGGCCGGGCGGTACTGCCTCGCGCTGAAGCTCGCCACGGCGGCCGTGAAGTGGGGTCCCGATCCCGCGAAGGCGATGACCGCCCGGAACGCGGTGCTCGAGTCCCTCAACCTCTACGACCAGGCGCTCGACGAGGCGTACGAGTGGGTCGAGCGGCAGAACGGCCCGCCGTCCGTGTGGGGCATCATCGCGAACCTCGAGGCGGCCACGGGCAACCTGCAGGGCGCGATGACGGCCCTCGAGCGCGGTCTGAAGCTCGATCCCGAAGGTCACCCCGAGTGGTGGGCCGACTACGCCGACATCAAGATCCACATCGAAGACCGCCAGGGCGCCGTGCAGGCCGCGGGTCACGCGGTGCGGTCGCCGAAGACGCGCGACCGCGCGATCACGGTGCTGGTCGAGGTCGGCGAGCGGTTCTACGCGGGCGGGCAGTTCGCGCAGGCGCTCGGCGCGTGCAGCGTCGCGGGCGAGTTCCAGGAGCAGTACGAGGCCGTGGCCTGGCTCCGGGCGCGCATCGCGGCCGCGAACAACGACACGAAGTACCTCGTGCACTGGCTCGAGGTCACGATCAAGCTGAACCCGGGCCACACCGAGGCCCAGGAGATGCTCGCCCCGTACAAGAAGTCGAAGGGATGGTTCGGCTGGGGGTGAAGCGGTCGGTCGCCCGGCTCGCGCTGGGCTCGGCATTGCTGGTGGCGAGCCTCGCTTGCGGTGGCGCCGTGCCGGTCGCTGGTGTGGGCAGCCCCTGCTGCTCGATCGACGACGTGATCCGGCTCACGCAGGAAGGCGTGTCCGACGAGCTCATCATCTACACGATCCGCACGTCGGGCACGGATCTCGACCTGTCGGCCGACGACATCGTGCTGCTCACGAACCACCAGGTGTCGCCCGAGGTGATCGACGTGCTGAACGGCGGTCCGTGCGTGTGCGAGGCCCGTGAGGAGCCCGTCGAGCCCGCGCCCACCGGCGGAACGCAGCCCGAGCCCGTCGGGGCGAAGTCGCTGCACGTCGCCGTGAAGTACAGCGGCGGCAAGAGCATGGAGGTCGTGAACCTGTCGAAGACCGACTACACGAACGTCACGGTCGTCATCAACGACGAGTACCAGTACCGGCTGAAGAAGCTCAAGGCGAACGCCGGAGACTTCATGCGGTTCTCGAGCTTCATCTTGCGGCGCACGGGGGCCGAGGGCAAGAAGATCGACGTGAAGACGGTGTCCATCACGGCCGACCAGGGCACCTACACCCGAAGCTTCTAGGCCTTGGTCGTCACCCGCCGGCGGCGCGGCGCGCGCCCGGCCTGGACCGGGAACGACACGATCGTCAGGCACTCGACGTGGGCCGTGTGCGGGAACATGTCGAACAGCTCCACCGGACCGATCTCGGCACCCGCCGCCTTGAACGCCGCGAGGTCGCGCGCGAGGGTGCGCGGGTTGCAGCTGATGTAGGCGATCTTGCGCGGCTTCATGTCGATCAGGGCGTCCAGCACGGCCGGCTCGAGGCCGCGCCGCGCAGGATCGACCGCCACGAGGGGGTGCTTCAGGCGCTCGCGCAGCTTCGGCAGCTCCTCTTCGACCTGACCGGTGACGAACTCCGCAGTGATGCGGGCCCGCCGCGCGGACTCCCGGGCCCGACGGACCGCTCCGGCGACCCCCTCGACGCCGAGCGCGAACCCGCAGACCCGGCTCGCGAGCAGGGTGAGCCCGCCGACGCCGCAGTACAGGTCGACGAACGCCTCGCCTTCCTGGGGCTCCAGGCGCTCGAGCGTGCGCTTGTACAGCGGCAGCGCCATGGATGGGTTCGTCTGGTAGAAGTCGCCCGGACCGACGCGGATCCCGATGCCGTCGAGATCCTCTTCGATCCAGTCCTTGCCGATCAGCGCGGTGAGCCCGATGGAGCCGTCTTCTTCGCGCTTGAACAGCGTGTTGCCGGGCTCCGAGTTCAGGTGCACCCAGATGCCGGTGATCTCGCCCACCTGCCCGGCCACGGCCTCGGCGAGCTCGTCGAGCTTGCGCGGCCGACGACCCGCCACGAGCGTGACCATCACCTCGTTCGACGTGCGCGAGGCCCGGAGCACGACCGCCCGCAGGACGCCGCGGTCGGTCTCGGGATCGTACGGCTCCAGCCCGAGCTCGAGGATGTGGTGCGCGATCGCGGCCATCGCCTGGCGCAGGACCGGCGCGGCCACATCACACTTCGGGATGGGCACGATGCTCCGGCTGCGCCGACCGAACGCGCCGACCTTGATGCGCTTGCCGTCGTTCGACCAGCCCACGCCGAGCTTCACGACGTGGCGGAACCCGAAGTAGCCATCCGGGCTCGGGTGCCAGCCCTCGACCTCGACGTCGGACAGGCCCTCCTCGTCGAGCGCGCGACGCACGTGGGCCGTGCGCACGTCTTCCTGGCCCTCCGGGCTCACGTGCATCAGCGGACAGCCGCCGCACGGCTCGTACCGCTCGCACGGCACCTGCATGCGGTGGGGGCTCGGGGTGTCGGTCTCGACGAACAGGGCCTGGTGCTGGTTCTGGCCCTTGTAGACCACCTTCACCTCGGCCGCTTCGCCCACGATGCCGCCGAACACGACGAGCGGAACGCGACGATTCGCGGTGACCGCCACTTCTCCGCGCGGCATCCACTGGTCTGGAACGACGGTCAGGTTCTTCGCCATGCAACCCCCGGCGCGGTCTAACCGCTGGCGCCGGTCACACCCAGAGGGGATCCCCGACCGCGAGCCGGAACCCGTTCGCGAAGTCGGTTCCGGACACGGGCTTCTTGCCGGGCGCCTGCACGGACTCCAGCTCGAGAGCCCCTTCTCCCGTGGCCACCACGAGGGGACGCGTCGACAGGACCGTGCCGGCGGGCCCCGTCGCGTCGACCCGCCGCGCCTCGCGGATCTTGAGCGGCCCCGCTTCGCCCGCGATCCAGCCGCCCGGCCAGGGGGTCATCGCGCGGATGCGCCGGTCGAGCGCCACTGCGCTCTCGGACAGGTGGAGCAGCCCGTCGACCTTGTCGATCTTCGGGGCCCAGCAGATCCCGTCGTGCGACTGGGGCTTCGGCACGAGGCCCGGGAGCCCGGCGAGCGTCTCGACCGCGACCTCCGCCGAGAGGGCCGCGAGCTTGTCGTGGAGGGTTCCGGCGGTCTCGTGGGGGTCGATCGGGAGGCGCCGCTCGACGTACAAGTCGCCCGTGTCGAGCCCTTCCTCCATGCGCTGCGCGCACACGCCGGTCTCGGGATCCCCGGCCAGCAGGGCCGCCTGGATGGGCGCCGCGCCACGCCACCGCGGGAGCAGGCTCGCATGGAGGTTCACGGCGCCGTAGCGGGGGCTCTGGAGATGGAGCGCACCGAGGATGCGGCCGTACGCGATCACCACGGCGACGTCGGCCTCGAGGCCCGTGTAGCGCTCCGCGAACCGACCAGCGTGGATGGCGCGGGGCTGGGAGAGCGGGAGGCCGAGCTCGAGGGCCCGCGCGGCGACCGGCGGCTTGGTGAGCTTCTGCCCGCGCCCGGCCGGGCGGTCGGGCTGCGCCACCACGAGCGCGATGTCGTGGCCGGCCTCGTGCAGCGCCGACAGCGTGGGCACCGCGAAGTCGGGCGTGCCCATGAAGATCACGCGCATCGGCCTACCAGGGTGCGAGGCGACAGAACAGCCCGAGGCTGTTGAGGGTGGTGGCGTTCGGCACCCCGTCGAGCTCGCGGCGCTTCAGGAACGCGGCGTACGTCTCTTCGAGCGGCGGGGCTCCCCACGCGACCCGGTTGTCGTCGGGGAACGTCTCGTCGATCGGGTACAGGCACTCGCCGTCGCGGCCGATCTGCGTGCCGAACCGCTGACGGTTGCCGAGCGAGATCTGCCAGCGGTCGAACGTGTTGTTCGCGAGCCACTTCGCGCGGTCGACGTGGTGGTGGGCGGCGACCAGCGCGAGCTCGTGGGCCACGTGCAGGACCTCGGCATCCCGGGACTGGAAGAGCACCAGGCCAGCCTTGTAGTGGTCGTCGGCCGTGCACACGAGCCCCTTCTTGTGGAGCTTCATCACGGCCTTCGTACGGTTCTTGATGTCGCCTTCGGTGGACCCGGCGGTCTGTGCGGCCTCGTAGGCAGCCGTGAGCGCGGCCTGGGCCTCGGGATCGGCGGGCGCCTCGGCGCAGGCGGGGAGCTCGGAGGACGCGAAGGCGGCGGTGAGGAGGAGGATCATGCGGTCACCCGGGTCTTGACGGACTTGAGGTACCGGGCCCGCTTGAACCGGCTGGCGCGGTCGAGGAGCACGGTGCCGGCGAGGTGATCGAGCTCGTGCTGCACGATGACCGCCTCGTAGTCCTCGAACCAACCCTCGCGGGGGCTTCCGTCTTCCGGAGCCTGCCAGGTGACCTTGATCCGGCGGTTCCGGATCACCTTCACCTCGATCTCGGGGACCGACAGGCACGTCTCGTACCACGGGATGGTGTCGGTGCTCCGCTCGACGATCGTGGGGTTCACCATCGCGAACAGGCGGATGCCCCGCTCGTGCTTCTCGCCCGGATCGACGACCACGATGCGGCGGGGGTCGGACACCTGCGGCGCCGCCAGACCCACGCCGGGGGCCGCGTACATCGTCTCGGCCATGTCCTTCACGAGCTTGACGAGCGCCGGGCCGAACTCGTCGGCTTCGACGGGACGGGCCGCCATCTCGAGGATCGGGTGGGGGGCCGTGATGATGTCGAGGATCGCCATGTTCGCTCCAAGGGGCCCTGACTAACCGCCATTCGGGCGGATCGCCGCTGCTCGCCTACACGAGCACCTGGAGGGCCAGGCTCTTCAGGTAACGGGTCTCGGGAACGCCCGGCAGGATGGGGTGATCCGGTGCCTGCTCCCCGCGGCGCACCATCCGGAGCGTGCGGTTCGCCATCTGCGCCGCGGACTGCAGGGCCTCGAGGAAGCGATCCTCGTGCACGTGGTGCGAGCACGAGCTCGTGAACAGGAAGCCCCCGGGCTCCACGAGCGTCATGCCGAGCGCGTTGATGCGCGTGTACCCCCGCAGGGCGTTCCCGGCGGTCTTCCGGCTCTTCGCGAAGGCCGGCGGGTCGAGCACCACGGCGCCGTAGCGCTCGCCACGCCCGACGCGCTCCTCCAGATCGCGGTTCCCTTCCGCCGTGACCGCTTCGAAGCGGTCGGCGAAGCCGTTCAGTCGGGCGTTCTCGAGCGCGATGGCCGCATTCGGCGCGCTCTTGTCGACCGTGACGGCGTGCGTGGCGCCCTGGCGGAGGGCCTGGAGCGCGAACCCGCCGCTGTTCGCGTACACGTCGAGCACCGAGCGCCCGGCGCACAGCGACCCCGCGAAGCGTCGGTTCTCCGCCTGATCGTAGAAGTGACCGGTCTTCTGGCCGCCGAGCAGCGGGACCCGGAACGTGACGCCCAGCTCGTCGATGTCGACCGACTCGGGAGGCTCGCCGAACCACACCTCGCGCCCGAGCTCGAGGCCCTCGAGCTCCCGCACCTTGTTGTCGTTGCGGAGCACCCCGCTCGACGGGCCGAGCACCTTCTGCAGGGCCTCCAGGAGCTGGGGCTTCCGGACCTCCATGCCGACCGTGTTGATCTGCACGGCCAGGTGGTCTCCGAACCGGTCGACCACGAGCCCCGGCAGGAAGTCGCCCTCGGCGTTCACCAGGCGCAGGTCGCGCCGCCCCGGCCACACGGACTGGCGATAGTCGAGGGCCTGGCGCAGGCGCATCTCGAAGAACACGGGACTGTCGAGGTCTTCCTTGCGCAGGCGCGAGCAGATGCGCACCGCGATCAAGGAATGGGGGGACACCATTCCACGCCCGACGAACGCGCCGCCGGACTCGAAGACATCGGCGACGGAACCGGGCTCCAGCTCGGCGAATCCGGGCTCCAGCTCGTTGCTGAACACCCAGGGGTGGCCAGACCGGACCCGCTTCGCGGACTTGGGACGCAGTGTAAGACGAGCGACACTCATCCACGGCGGATACCGCGCGATGCTCAGGAACGCCACGAGGTGCACCGATGTCCGAGCTCACCCACATCGACGCCGACGGGAATGCCCGCATGGTCGAGGTCTCCGAGAAGCCCATCACACTCCGGGAGGCCACGGCCGAGGGGTTCATCGCGATCTCCGACGAGGCGCTGAAGCTCGTGCGGAGTGGCGCGTCCCGCAAGGGAGACGTGCTGGCCGTAGCCCAACTGGCCGGCATCGGGGGCGCCAAGCAGACGGGCACGCTCGTGCCGCTCTGCCACCCCATCCCGCTCACGGCGGTCGACGTGCGGCTCGAGCCCCGGGAGGGGGGCGTGCACTGCGTGGCCACCGTGAAGGCCGAGTGGCGCACGGGCGTCGAGATGGAGGCGCTCACGGCCGTGTCCACGGCGCTGCTCACGGTGTACGACATGCTCAAGGCGGTCGACCGTGGGATGACCATCGGGCCGATCCGCCTGCTGGAGAAGCGCGGGGGAACGCGGGGCGACTACGTCCGGACCTGATACCCTCCGCGAATGCTCGTCCTCCTGATCGCGTGCGGGTCTTCGCCCGTCGCACCCCCGCCTCCCGAAGCGCCCGTCATCACGGACGAGCGGTCGTCGTGTGACGGATCCATCGCGTGCCGGTCGGCGTGCGAGGCCGGCGACGCGCTGGCGTGCAACCAGCTGGGACTCATGGTGCACGATGGTCGCGGAGGCGCACCGCGGAGCCCGAGCGAAGCCGCGGTGCACTACCGACGGGCGTGCGAGCTCGGTGCGGGCATCGGGTGCTTCAACCTCTCGCACATGCTGGCTGCCGGAGACGGCGTGCCCGCCGACGCTGCGGAGGCCGACCGCCTGATGGCGCGCACCCACACGCTGTACGAGCGGTCGTGTGCTGCGGGCGGGCTCACCTGGTGCACCAACCTCGCGGGCCTCGCGCAGCGCGGCGAGGGGCGCGACCCCGACCAGACGCACGCGCGCAACCTGTACCGCGACACCTGCGAGCGGGGCGACGCGATGGCGTGCCTCGAGCTCGCGTACATGGTCCGCGAGGGGCACGGCGGCACTCCGGATCCGGCATCCGCGAACGCGCTGCTCCAGCAGACCTGCGATGCGGGCAGCGGTCCCGCGTGCAACAACCTCGGCCTGGCGCTCGAGAGCGAGGGCAGCGACCCCGTGCCGCTGTTCCGGAAGGCCTGTGACGCCAGCGTGCCCATGGCGTGCCGCAACCTCGCCCTGCGCCTGCCGGAGGGCGAGCGCCTGCCGCTCCTCCGCAAGGCCTGTGACGCGTCGCTCGACGTGGATGCGTTCGCGTGCGCCATCGCGGCGCAGATGGTGCTGTCGAGCGCCGAGGCCCCGGACTACCGCCTCGCGGGCACGTACCTCGTGCGGGCCTGCTCGCTCGGGCTCGGCGAAGCGTGCGTCCCGGCCGTCGAGCTCGGTGCGGCGGGGCACTTCCCGATGCCCCCGCGCGAAGCGGCGTCCCTCATCGAGCGCGGGTGCCGTCTGGGCGACCCCGTGGCCTGCCAGATCCTCGAGGCTCCCCCCGCTCCGTGAGCGCGGGGTGATATCCCTCCGTCGATGGACCTGTTCCTCCCGCCGCTGCTGCGCCGCATCCTGGCCCCCATCCGGGACAGCCCGGCGTTCCGGCCGGTGCAGTTCGTGTTCCGGATCAGCTGGCTGTTCTACAAGGAGCTCCGCGACGACAAGGCGTTCATCCGGGCCGCGGGCATGGCCTATGCGACGCTCATCGCGCTCGTGCCCATGCTGGTGCTCGTGTTCGGGGTGCTCGGTGCGGTGGGCGTCCTGGAAGACCCCGTCGAGCAGGCCGCCGTGTACGACGCCCTGTTCGGTGCGTTCTTCGGCGACGTGAAGGAGATCCGCGAAGCCCTGCTGCCCTTCCTCACGGAGGTCGACTTCCGGGCCCTCGGGCTGGCGTCGACCGTCGCGCTGCTCGTCGTGGCGGCGCGGCTGTTCCTGATGGTGGAGCACGCGTACTCCGACATCTTCGAGGTCGACATCGACCGGTGGCTCACGGGCCGCATCCTGAACTTCTACTTCGCGATCACGGCCGTTCCGCTGGTGGTCGTGGTGTCGCTGGAAGCCGCCTGGCGCATGGGCTTCGACAGCTGGCAGAGCCCGATGGTGTCGGCCCTCCAGTACCTGCTGCTGCTGGGCGCGCTCAAGTTCTTCCCGTGCACCTACGTGCGCTGGGGGCCCGCCCTGCTCGGCGCCTCCACGAGCTGGGTGCTGCTCGAGGTCGCGGGGCGTGGGTTCTCCTGGTACGTCCAGTGGTCGTACACCAGCCCGGACTACCCGCTCCGCGCCTTCTACGGCTCGCTGATCCTCATCCCGATCTTCCTGCTGTGGCTGTACACCCTGTGGCTGATCGTGCTCCTCGGGGTGGAGGTCGCGCACGTGGCGCAGAACTACGGATCGCTGGTGGATGCCGAGCAGCAGGCGGCCGAGCGCGAGCGCCGCAAGCTCCGCAGCCCGTCCCTCGACAACGCGCTCGAGGTGCTCGCACACGTGGCCCACCACTGGCGCGGCGGGAACGGTCCGATGCGGCTGGAGCAGCTGTGCGAACGGGTCGATCTGCCCGCGCGCGACCTGCGCGAGATCGCCGTGGTGCTCGACGAAGCGGGGCTCGTGGTCGAGTCGGAGGAGGGCTGGGTGCTCACGCGTCCGCCGGAGCACGTGGCGCTCGTCGAGGTCGTGAAGACCTGGCGCAAGCTCACGCTCCTGCACGGCGGCGATGCCTTGATCGCGAGCGAGATCGAGGAGGCCCTCCGGCTCGGAGGCACGCTCGACGACGCGCTGAAGCGGTGGATCGTGGAGTCCCCTCCGCCCGAGCCGGCGCTGGCGCACTGATGGAGGTCGAGCGCCAGGTGGTGCGCCTCGGGCGGAAGGAGGGGATCGCCGGCGTCTCCGCCGACTGGGAGATCCGGTTCCGCGGGCGCGTGAAGCGCGTCGATCCCGCCTGGATGCGGCGCGGGCTGAACGCAGGCTGGCTCACGGGCATCGAGCCGGTGCGGCGTACCGATGGCGACTGGGGCCCGCTGTTCGGGCGTCCGTTCTACCGGGAGGTGTTCACCCAGGTCGGGCTCGAGCCGCGCGACCACGCCAAGGCGCGCGCCGGCGACGCGATCTCCCGTCTCCGTCGGGCGGTTCGCGTGCTGGCCGCCGGAGCGCTCGGCTGCGTGGGGCTCGCCGTGCCGCTCGTGGCGTCCCCGCTCGCCAGCCAGGGCCTCCTGTTCGTGGCCGGTGGGCTGGCCGTGACCGCCGGGCTGGCCCGCCTGCGCGCCACCATGGCCCAGCACGAGCTCGACCACCTCGAGGAGCGCCTGGTCCCGCCCGTCACCCCGCCGCCGCCGATCGAGGACTGGGCGTGGGAGGCCGCACAGGACGAGGTCGACGCCTACCTCACCTCCGCTTCCGGAGAGCGCGAGCCGGTCGAGTAGCGCAGGCGCACGGTGCCCTGCATCGGCTGACCCCGCCGTCGGCCCGGCTGGAACCAGCTCGCTTCGATCGCGCTCTGCACGTACGACTGCAGCTCCTCCGGGCACGTCACCCACAGCACCCGGCCCGGCGTGCCCTCGTCGAGCACCTCCACCTCCACCAGGCACTCCTGTCCGGGCTCGGTGTTCGGGGGCCACGCGACCCTGGCGAGCGTGACGGCCCGCGGGGGCGCGGTCTCCCGGAACCCGGCGAGCGGGTCGTCGTCGCCGAGCTGGCGAGCCTCGGGCTCCGTCTCGACTACGGGGGGCGGGATGCGGGCCCAGGCGCGGACCAACGTCGTGCGAGCGGGCTTCGAGACCCCTGCCTTCGTGAGCACCTGGGCCAGCACCACCACGGAGACCGCCGGACCGTCGGTCCCCAGCCACTCGTGGAGCTCGAACCCCTGGAACCGCTCGAGGTCGCAGCCGGTCCACAGGGCCTGCCGCTCGCCGGCGGTGGCCGGGGCGAAGCCGTCGGGGATCGCGTCGAGCCCGGCCGGGCAGGTCTCCTCCCACGACGCGGCCTGCGTGACGGCGGCGTTCACGTCGAGCAGGGGGTCGCCGGGCTTGCGCAGGGCGCGCTGGAGCCCGAGCGGGCGGGGACACAGCGCAGCGAGCTTCGGACCGAGCGTCTCCAGGGGCGTATCGGGCGCCAGGTCTGCGGCGAGGGCCTCGAGAGCGGGCACGTCGCACGCCCCTGCCGTGGCCAGCAGGCTCAGCAGCACCATCACGGGGCCTCACCGTCGTGCGGCAGGACCTCGGGGTGCGCCCACCAGCGCTCGAGGACCTCCGGCATCGGGGCGCGCACCACCACCGCGCCGCCGGGCAGCGGCAGCTCGAGCTCGGCGGCATGGAGCGCGTGGTACGGCGCGCCCGTGGCTTCGCGGGTGCTCGCGTCGACGCCGTGTTCGAGGGTGTGCAGGAAGACCTCCGGAGCCACGCCGTACAGCCGGTCGCCGAGCAGCGGGAAGCCCTCGTGGGCGAGATGGATGCGGATCTGGTGCGTGCGGCCGGTGTGGATGCGGCACCGGACCCGGGTGTATCCCGGCTGGCGCCCGATCACGGTGACATCCGTGCGCGCGGGCTTCCCGTCGTCGCGGATCGCCATCTGGATGCGGATCTCCCCGTCGGCCGGGCCGATCGGACCGTCGAGCCGCTTCCGGTCCCACGGGATCTCGCCCTTCACGATCGCTTCGTACTCCTTGCGGGTGCGGCCCTCCTTGATGGCGAGCTTGAGGTGGCGGTTCAGCGTGGGGTCGGTGGTGAGCGCGATGCAGCCGGACGTGTCGCGGTCGAGCCGGTGCACGAGCTCCACATCGGGGTGGCGCTCCCTGGCGAGCCCCACGAGGGCCCAGGCGAACGTGGTGCCGGTCGGGTGGCACAGCATGCCGGCGGGCTTGTCGACCACGAGCAGCCCGTCGCGCTCGAGCAGGATGGG
This sequence comes from Myxococcota bacterium, assembly GCA_041389565.1. Taxonomy (GTDB): domain Bacteria; phylum Myxococcota_A; class UBA796; order UBA796; genus JACKEQ01. The sequence goes on along the minus strand of JAWKRP010000035.1, from coordinate 57,767 downwards.
AGGAAAGGGCGGCGGCGGACCGTCGGGTGCGATCCCCTCGATCGTGATGTCGAGCACCTGACCCCCGCGGACCCGGGCTCCCGCGCGGAGCGGGCGGCCTTCGGAGCACACCTGACCGGCCTTCACGCCGCGAGAGAGGGCGGACCGCGAGAAATCGCGGAACCAGCGGGCGAGGAACGTGTCCAACCGCATGCCGCCCGCTCCTTCCGGCACGACGAGCCGACGTGCGCGCGGAGTTGGAGCGTTGGATGTCTCGGGTTGCTGCACGCCGACATGTTTTCACATCGCGCACACCCCGCGTGTGGGACGCTCGGGGCATGTGGCGCGCCCTTCCCCTCCTGGCCCTGTGCACCGGCTGTGTGCCGAAGTCGGAGGCGTTGGTACAACCCTGGCGATTCGAGGCCCGCACCACCCATGGCGTCGTGCGGGTGCTGCCCGTGGTCGTGACCACCGGGCGCAGCGATGTCGACCTCGACAGCTACGTCGGCGCGGGGCTCCCGTGGATGCGCGAGTGGCTGCGGAGCCGACGCACCGACGAGATCGATCGCATCCCCCACGCGCTCGGGGTCGCGCTGCCCGGGGCCGTGAACGGCGCGCTCGGGGCCCGCTGGGACGGGCAGTTCCTCCAGGGCAGCTTCGCGCCCACCACCCGGTCTGCGCTCCGCTCGGCGCTCCGCGGCAAGGGCGACGTCGACGAGGCCCTCGCCGCGACCGTGCGCGGCCTCGACGGGTCGGCGGCCCTGATCACGTGGGTCACCGAGCTCGAGGGGCGCCCGCTCACGGCCACCGGGTTCCCCGGCGACATCGTGGTCACCGACAGCGGGCCGGTGGTGCTCGACCACATCGAAGAGCCCTACCTGATCGACGCGCAGGTGGGCATGGCCCTGGTCGCGCGCGATGGAGAGGTGGTCCTCCGCTACACCGACCGCTTCAGCACCGTGCTGTCGGCCCGTCGCGACAGCGCTGCCGCCGCGGCGGACCTCGCTGCGGCGCTCGCGGCCGAGGTCCAGAAGGTGTGGGCCTGCGATCCACGCCTGGAAGACGCCGCCGTGAGTGACTCACGGGACTCACGGACCGTCCCTCGGGACTCCGTGGAGCTCGCCCAGACGGGACGGGGGCCGGGTTCGGAATTATGAGCCGGCGTGCACGTCCAGCTCCCGCTGGTCACTGGAGACGCCATGACCCTCTTCCTCACCTCCCTCCTCGTCGCCTGCTCTGGCGAGGCCCCCCCCGAGAAGCCCGCGGCTCCCGAGCCCACCGAGCAGGCCAAGAAGGACGACCACGGCCACGAGGGCCACGACGCTGCGGCGGCCGAGACGATGAAGCCGTCCGAGGGCGCGAAGGTCATGTTCACGTCCCCCGCAGAGGGCGCGTCCGTCCCCTCGCCCGTGAAGGTCGTGATGGCGGTCGAGGGCATGGAGGTCAAGCCGGCCGGTGAGCTCGTCGAAGGCACGGGTCACCACCACATCCTCGTCGACACCGAGCCCGTTCCGTTCGGCACGGCCGTGCCCGCCGACGACCAGCACATCCACTTCGGCAAGGGCCAGACCGAGACCGAGCTCGAGCTCGAGCCCGGCGAGCACACCCTGACGCTCCAGTTCGCCGACGGCGTGCACCGCTCGTACGGCGAGCAGATGACCGCGACCGTGAAGATCACGGTCACGGAGTGACGCGATGACCGGGCGGGTGTTCGACGTCGTCGTCGTCGGCGCCGGACACGCGGGATGCGAGGCCGCTGCGGCGGCCGCACGTCTCGGCCGCTCGGTCGCCATGGTCACGCTCGACACGGCCGCCGTGGGGCGCCTGTCGTGCAATCCCGCGATCGGGGGGCTCGCGAAGGGCCACCTGGTCCGCGAGCTCGATGCGCTCGGCGGGCTCATGGGGCGCGTGGCCGACGCCTCCACCGTGCAGTTCCGGCAGCTCAACACGCGGAAGGGGCTCGCCGTGCGCTCGTCCCGCGCGCAGGTCGACATCGCGCGGTACCCGGCCGAGATGGCCCGTCAGCTCGCCGCGATCGAGGGGCTCGAGATCGTCGGGGCCGAGGTCACCGGGCTGATCACGCGGTCCGGTCGCGTCGCCGGGGTGGAGCTCGGTGACACCACCCTGTGGTGCGAGTCGGTCATCCTGACGACCGGCACCTTCCTGGCGGGCGTGCTCCACCACGGCCTGCAGAAGTCCGTAGGGGGCCGTCTGGGCGATGGCGCCGCGCATGCCCTGTCCCGGTCGCTGGGCGAGCTCGGGCTGCGCCTCGGGCGTCTGAAGACCGGCACGGTCCCCCGGCTCGACGGGCGTACCATCGCGTGGGACCGCACAGACCCGCAGACCGACCTCGCCGAGGGGCGCTTCTCGTTCGAGGCCACGCCCCCGCCGCGCCTCCCGCAGATCACCTGCCACCTCACGTACACCAACGAGGCCGTGCACGACCTCATCCGCGCCAACCTCGACCGCGCGCCCATGTTCACCGGGGACATCGAGGGCACCGGTCCGCGCTACTGCCCGAGCGTCGAAGACAAGGTGCACCGGTTCCCCGACCGCACGCGCCACCTGCTGTTCCTCGAGCCCGAGGGCCTCGACACGCACCGGGTGTACGTGAACGGCCTGTCCACGTCCCTGCCGCCCGACGTGCAGGAGGCGATGCTCGCGCACATCCCGGGCCTCGAGGACGCCGTGCTGCTCCAGCCCGGCTACGCCGTGGAGTACGACTTCTCCAACCCGCTGGACCTCGGGCCCGACCTCCAGCACCGCGGGGTCCCCGGGCTGTTCCTCGCGGGCCAGGTGAACGGCACCTCCGGCTACGAAGAGGCCGCTGTGCAGGGCTTCGTCGCGGGTGTGAGCGCGGCGCTCGGCGAGGTGTTCCACGTGGAACGTTCCGCGGCGTACATCGGGGTCCTGGTCGACGACCTCACCCAGCGCGGCATCGGCGGCGAGCCCTACCGGATGTTCACGAGCCGCGCCGAGCACCGACTCCTGCTTCGCGAGGACAACGCCGACCGGCGCCTCATGCCCCGCGGTCGTGCCCTGGGGCTCGTCGACGACGCGACGTGGGCCGCGTTCGAGGCCCGTCAGGAGGCCCTGGAGCGCGGACGCACCGCCTTGTCGACCGTCCTCAACCCCACGCCGGAGGTCCTCACCCAGCTCGCCTCCAGCGGCCAGGCCGGCCTGCGCAAGCCCGCCACCGCCGAAGAGCTGCTGCGCCGTCCCACCCTGTCGTGGTCCGACCTCGCTCCGCTGCTCGACCTCCCGCCGCTCGAGCCCGAGGTCGCGGAGCAGCTCGAGATCGACGTGAAGTACGCGGGCTACATCGCCCGTGCGCAGCGCCGGGCCGAGGAGGCGCGGCGTCTGGAGGGGGTCGCGCTCCCGGCGGTGGACTGGATGGGGGTGACCGCCCTGTCCTGGGAGGTCCGCGAGCGCCTGGCGCGGGCGCGTCCGGCGACGCTCGGTCAGCTCGAGCGGCTGCCGGGCATCACGCCGGCGGCGGTCACCGTGGTGGTCGATCTGTTGGCCGGTCGGTCGGCCCTCCCCCCGGAGGCGTGATACACGCGCCCTCTCCGGAGGAACCCGATGCGCAAGCTCCTGTTCATGGCCTCGTTGCTGGCCCTCGCGACCGCGTGCCCCAAGGTGGAGCGCAAGGTCTACACGTTCGACCTCAAGGCGAAGACGGGCGTGCTGTACTTCGAGAACATCGTCACCGACGCTCCGGAGTCCGCAGACGGCGACTTCATGGAGATCGTGAACAAGGTCGTCCGCGGCACCAAGCTCGAAGAGGAGAACCCGGGCTGGAACATCGCGAAGAAGGAGCTGTACGACAACTCCGGCCGGCTCGACGGGAAGATGGAGTTCTCGTTCTCCGACGCGAGCGGCGCGGGCCTCTACAAGTACGACAAGAAGGCCCCGTACATCTGGTGTGCGAGCCGTGAGGAGGAGGAGACGATCGTGGCCACGAACGGCACGCGCATCGCGGAGCTGCCGGGCTGCGTCGCGTGGGACCGCAAGGCGACGGAGCTGTCGGTCACCGTCCGCACGGCCACGATGAGCGGGACGGAGGCGCCCCTCACCGATCAGTGGAAGCGCTGGTCGAACGGCGAAGAGCTGAAGTCCGACTCGAGCAGCAACCCGTTCGGCGGCATGATGGGCGGCGACGGCGGCTCCATGGATGCCCTGGCGGAGGGGTTCGCGGGCGGTCTGGCCTCGGGCATGGCCGACGCGATGGCGGGGGACGCGAAGCTCACCGTGGGTCCTGCGAAGCCGACGGGAGCGAGCCAGGAGGAGGCCGACAAGGCGATCGGCTCGCTCCAGCAGGCCACGCTGAAGGTGTGCATCGCCACGGCGGCGGCGGAGCAGAAGGCGTTCTCGGAGACGCTGCAGGTCGAGGTGGCGGCCGACGGCACGTTCGCGGCGTCCGTGAAGGGCAGCACGGCGGCCGATGCGGAGCGCGAGAAGTGCTACCAGGAGACGCTGCAGAGCGCGACGTTCCCGAAGCTCGGGAAGGCCTGGAGCCTCGCGATCCCGCTGGCGGTCGAGCTGTAGAGACGAGGAGGTCGGCGAGGACCGCGTCCGCGTCGGCAGAAATGGGGCATTGGTGAGACAGCGTGCGGGTCCTCGGCTTCGACGAGGTCTCCCGACGTCCTGGCGAAGACCTCGTCTGGCGAGCGCTCGACGCTCCGCATCGAGGCGCAGGGAGTCCGACGGACCCGCCCTGCCAATACGCCGTCGGTCCCCGCAACGAGGGCTGGCGACGGCGCCTCGACCCACGGGCCGTCCGAAGGGGCCAACCAGCTCCAGTTACTCCGCGCGCAAGCGCGCTGCGCACTCCGGGCTTCGCCCTCCGCTTGCGGTTCTGTAGACCGCTGCGGCCTGCATCGAGCACGGTTCGACCGGGTCGGGAGCGCGTCGATGGGGCGGGGACCGTGCCCGACGCCCGCGGCCTCGCTGAACGACGTCGATGGGGCCAGCGCCCGCATCGGCAGAGACGAGGATGTGGGTGAGGACAGCGTCCGCGTCGGTGGAGACGAGCGCGTCGGCCCGAACAGCGTCCGCGCCGGCAGAGACGAGGTCTCTCCACCGTCCGGGTGGACCGTCGACCCCGGACCTCTGCGTCTCTGCCCCCTCGGCGACCCCTGCGTTGAAATTGGGCGTTCCCCCAGCAACGCCGATGGGGCGATCGAGACGCTTCGCGTTCGTGGCCACCCGATGGCAGCGAATGCTCCGCCGTCGGGTTCGGCTCAGCGTGGCGTGAACCGCAGCGCCACCGACTTCCGATGCTTGCCCTCCACCTCGTAGTGTTCCACGTGGAACACCTCGAAGTCCGGCGCCTCCGGCACGGGCGCGTCGTCCTGCAGGAACAGCACTGCCGTGCCGCCCGGGACGAGTAGACGGCGCGCGGCGTCCACCATCGCGTCCGGGGCCGTGAGCGCACGCGACATGACCCCGTCGTACGCACCCGTCTCGAGCTCTTCGTGGCGAGCCCGGCGCACCGTCACCTGGGTCGCCCCCGCCTCCGCCACGACCTCCTCCAGGAACCGGCAGCGCTTCTGTCGGCTGTCGACCAGCTCGACCTGGACGTCCGGGAACCTCGCCGCGAACGGGATGCCCGGGAACCCGGCCCCCGTCCCGAGGTCGGCCCACCGACCCCGCGGCTCGAACCCCACGAGCGCGCGCTCGCAGTCCTCGTAGTGCACGTCGAGCGGACCGGGCCCCACGAGGTTCATCACCTTGCGCCACCGCTCCAGCAGATCGCGATGGACCTCGAGGAGTCTGGATGAAGGCCCGTTCTGCATGAATCGATGCTCCCGCGGTGTCCGATGTTCCACGTGGAACATTGCGGGGCAGGGGTAGCGCGCGGATCTGCGCGACGCTATCCTCGACGCACGACCCCTCCAGACAGTGCCGCCCGGCCCTGTCGGCCCTCCCTCCCCCCAGAAACCCCCGAAGTGACCGCCATGGCACGGATCCTGTCTGTCTCGAACCAGAAGGGTGGCGTCGGCAAGACGACGACCACGATCAACCTCGCTGCAGCCCTCGCAGTGGCCGGTCAGCGCGTGCTGGTCGTCGATCTCGACCCTCAGGGCAACGCGAGCTCCGGGCTCGGATACCCCCGCCGCGACGTGACGATGGGGATCTACGACGCCCTCCTCGAGTACCGCGACATCGCCAGCGTGCTGATGCCCACGGCCCTCGACGGCCTGCAGGTCATCCCCGCGAGCCGCGATCTGGTGGGCGCCGAGGTGGAGCTGGTCGACGAGCCGAACCGCGAGCGCCGCCTCCGCAAGGTCCTGAACCACGTGCGCGAGAAGTACGACTGGGTGCTCATCGACTGCCCGCCGAGCCTCGGGCTGCTCACCATCAACGCGCTCGTCGCGAGCGATGGCGTGCTCATCCCGCTCCAGGCCGAGTACTACGCGATGGAGGGCCTCGGGGAGCTGCTCCGCACCATCGGCATGGTCCGCAAGAGCCTGAACCAGGACCTCGAGCGCGAAGGCATCGTGATCACGATGACCGACCAGCGGAACCGGCTCTGCCGCGAGGTGGAGCGCCAGTCGCGCGAGGTGTTCGGCGACGGCATCTTCACCACGACGATCCCGCGCAACGTCCGGCTCGGCGAGGCGCCGAGCCACGGGAAGTCGATCGTCGAGTACGCGCCGGGCAGCTCGGGCGCCCAGGCGTATGTCGACCTCGCCGACGAGCTCGTGCGCCGTCGTGCCTCCGGCAAGACCCTGAAGGAGGCGATGTGAGCCGCGGCGGCCTCGGACGGGGCCTCGCTTCGCTCATCCCGGACAGCGCGCTCGATGTCGACGCGCTCCCCGCCGAGCGCGCCTCCCTGCGCACGATCCCGCTCGACGAGATCCGCCCGAACCCCGAGCAGCCGCGCGAGCTGTTCGACCGGGAGCAGCTGGAGGCCCTCGCGGCGTCCATCCGCGCCCACGGGATCCTGAGCCCGCTGGTCGTGCGCCGGCACGAGGGCCGGTACGTGCTCATCGCGGGCGAGCGGCGCTTCCGGGCGGCCGGTCTGGCGGGGCTCTCCGAGGTCCCGGTGGTGGTGCGCGACGCCGACGAGCCGAGCGAGCAGCTCGAGCTGGCGCTCGTGGAGAACCTGCAGCGCGCCGACCTCGACCCGATCGAAGAGGGCCGCGGCTACCAGCGCCTGCTGACGGAGTACAGCTACACCCAGGAAGAGGTGGCGCGGAAGGTCGGGAAGCAGCGGTCGACCGTCGCGAATGCGGTGCGGTTGCTCAAGCTGCCGGACTTCGCGCTGTCGGCCCTCCGCGACGCGCGCATCACGGCGGGGCATGCCCGGGCCCTGCTCGCGCTCGACGACGAGGAGATCCTGCGCCGGGTGCTCGCGAAGGTGATCGCGCAGCAGCTCTCCGTGCGTCAGACCGAGCGGCTGATCGCCGACCAGAACCGCGCGCCTGCACGGGCCCGGGTCCGGTCCCAGCGCACGCTCGACTACGCCACGAAGCTCCTGCGCGACTCGCTGCACACGTCGGTCGCGATCCAGCCGCGCAAGAAGGGCGGGGGGCGCATCGTCATCGACTACGCCGACGCCGAGGACCTCGAGCGCCTCATCCACCGGCTCCGCGGGCAGGACGCCGGGTGAAGGTCGTCGGGATCGCGGGGGGCACGGCCTCCGGGAAGTCCACGATCACGCGGGCGCTCGTCGACCAGCTCGGCGAGCGCGCCCTGCACATCACGCACGACCGCTACTACCGGTCGCTGCCGGACGACTTCCGCGACGACCTGCTGTCGTACAACTTCGACCATCCCGACGCGCTCGAGACGGAGCGCCTGATCCGGGATCTCGCGGCCCTGAGAGACGGGCGACCGGTCCAGCTGGTGGACTACGACTTCGGGATCTGCCGCCGCAAAGCCGAAGAACACTGGATCGTCGTGGAGCCCACCGACATCGTGGTGGTCGAGGGGATCCTCGTGCTCGCCGTGCCCGAGCTCCGCGGGATGTTCGACCACGCCGTGTTCGTGCACGCCGACGCCGATCTGCGCCTGGCCCGACGGCTCCGCCGCGACATCGTCGAGCGGGGGGACACGCCCCACGGCGTGATCGACCAGTACCTCGCGACCGTACGGCCCATGCACGACGCGTTCGTGGAGCCCTCGCGCGCGCACGCCGATCTCGTGGTCGACGGCACGGTGGACGTGCGGCGGTCGATCGCCGGGATCCTCGACCTCATCCGCTGATCAGGTCGGCGAACCCGGCCTCCCGCAGCGCTTCCCGAGCGGCCGCCAACCGGTCCGGGGACACCTCGGGCGCGATCGCGCAGGCGGCATCGGCTCCGCACGCCAGCCCCAGCGCGCGGCTCCGGTCACCACGTCGGGCGGGTGTACGGCGAGCAGAAGCGCGGCCAAGGCCTCGACGTCGAACGGTCCGTGACGCCGGAACAGGCCGAGGGAGATGCCGAGTCGGTCGCTGGGGTCCATGGTGCTCCGTATTCCGTGATCCGGCGGCGGAACTCCGTTAGACCGGCCGCGGTTGCATTGCATGATTGAGATCGGGCCATTCCACGTCGAGCGACGTGTCGGTGCGGGTGCCATGGGGCAGGTGTGGAGCGGCGTCCACAGCCGGTCGAGCACACCTGTGGCCGTGAAGTTCGTGCTGTCCGAGCGCTCCGAGCTCGAGGACGCCGCGCGCTCCGTGCGCCGTGAAGCCCGCGCCATCGCGGGGCTGCAGCACCCGAACGTGGTGTACGTGTACGACCAGGGCGAGCTGACCGCGAGCGCCGCCGCGCAGCTCGAGGGCGTGCCCGAGGGCAGCCCGTACATCGTCATGGAGCTGCTGTCGGGCGGCACGCTCGAGGAGCGCCACCGCGACACCACCTGGGACCGCGTGCGCCAGGACCTGGAGCGCATGCTCGAAGGGCTCGCGCACTGCCACGCCCACGGGGTGCTGCACCGCGACCTGAAGCCGTCGAACGTGCTGTTCGGCGCCCCGTCCGACCCGCGGCCCGGACTGAAGCTCGTCGACTTCGGCATCGCGTGGTCGCGCACGGTGGCCGCGGAGGCCCTGTCGTTCGGCACGCCGGAGTACTGCGCGCCGGAGCAGCAGGGCAGCGAGGACCACGCCCAGGGCCCGTGGACCGACCTGTACGCGCTGGGCACCCTCGCCTGGCTCCTGGTGACGGGCACCCTGCCGTACGCCGGTGTGAAGGGGCCGCCGCTGTACCTCGCGAAGGCGCGGTCCCAGCTGCCGACGTTCCGTGCGCGGGGACGGGTCCCGACGGGCGTGGAGGACTGGCTGCGCTGCTGCCTGGCGGGCCCCCCGGGAGACCGCTTCCAGAGCGCTCCCGACGCGCTTTACCACCTGCGCAGGCTCTCGGGCATGGCCGGAGATGCGACCCCGGCCCGCGAGTGGACCGTCCAGACGCACACGGCCGCGGCCGACTCCGCGGCACACGGGCTCCCGGCCCGCACGGCGTCGGGCTGTCCGGACCCCGCGCCGCTGCGACGCGAGCCGCTCGAGGTCCCGCTGCCCCCTCCGGCGCTGCGCGATGCCGGTCTCGAGATGTGGATGTTCCGCCCGGTGCCGATGACCGGACGGCTCGCCCAGCGCGTGCGGCTGTGGCAGCGGGTCGAGCACTCGGCGGCCGACGGTCAGCCCCGCGTGCTGCTGCTGAGCGGCGAGCGCGGGTCCGGGCGCACGCGGGTCGGAGAGTGGCTGCTCACGGCGGCACGCGAGAACGGCGGCATCCTCGCGTACTCGACCCAGGGCCAGTCGGAGGTCGCGGGGTTCGCGCTGGAGCAGCTCCTGATCCGGGTGCTCAGGATCTCCGAGACGCGCGGCACCTCCGAGCGCCGCGAGAACGCCCGGTGGGCGCTCGAGCACCACGGCGCGGACTTCCCTCCCGTGGTCGCGGCCGTCGAGCGCTGGCTCGGCGACCCCTCGGATGCGGCCCTCCGGATGGACGCCGCCGTCGAGGTCCTGCGCGCGTTGGCCCGGGGGCGCCCGGTCGTGCTGCTGTTCGACGACGCCGACCGGGATCCGGAGCTGGCGCGGGTCGCGAACCTGCTGGCGGCGGGTCCCGCGGTCCCGCTCGTGATCGTGCTCACCGCCGAAGGCCCCGTGGACGCCGCTGCGGAGGAGGTCCCGAAGCTCGACGCGATGCGCCGGCGCACGCTCTCGCAGCTGCTGTCGAACCTCCTGCCCCTGACGCCCGGCAGCCTGCGGGACGCCGTGGCGGGGGCCGGGGGGCGCCCGGGGCGTGCGCTCGACGTCGTCACGTCGGCGTTCCGGGCGGGCAGCTATCGCTACACACCGCGCGGCATCGAGCTCGACCTCGAGACCGAGGATGCGGTGGAGCTCCCCGACATCCCCCGCACCACGCGCGAGTGGCTGGAGCGGGGCGCCGTGCTGGGCGTGTTCCCCGACGGACCGACCGTGAACGGCTCCTTCCGGAACCGCTCGGCAGCGCGCCGTGCCCTCGAGGATGCCGAGCGGCGCGGGCTGGTCTCGGTCGCGGGTGACGTGGTGACGTTCGCGCCGGGCGTGCGGCGCGCGATCCTCGACGGGCTCACGGACGGTCCGGCGCGCCACCACCGGGCGCTGGGGCGAACCCTGCCGCCCGAGTCGGCCGACGGCGCGCTGCACCGCATCCAGGGGGGCGACCCCGACGGCGGCTTCACCCAGCTCGTGGAGGCCATCGAGGTGATGGACCACGGGACCGGAATGATGCACCGCCTGTCGTACTGCGAGAAGGGGCTCGCCCTGTGGGAGTCGCTGGGTCGCGACCCGTCCCCCGGCCCGTGGACCGACCTCGTCATCCACCGGCTCGAGGCCGTGGCGAGCGTCGAGGCTCCCGAGCTCTCCGAGATCGTGCGGCACGACCTCGAGCTCGCGGCCGCCCACCGCGCCGACGACGCCCACGCGCGGCTCCTGGTGGCCCGGGCCAACCTCGACCGGCGTACGGCGAGCAAGGATCTCCACCACGCCCTGACGCTCGGCGAGCGTCCGCGGGTACGCACCGAGATCTTCCACTCCCTCGCGAACCACGCGGAGCGCACGGGCGACATGCCGCTGTGCCGGTACTGGCTGTCGTGTGCGACCTCCCACGCCGAGAGCCCCGACCGCGCGGCGTCCAGCGATGCCTACGTCGCGCTCGGCACGCTCGCGGCGATGGACGGCCTGTGGCGCGACGCCCACCTCGCGCTCGACGAGGCGGTCCGGAAGGCGACCGTGCCGGGCGTGCTCGACATCTTCGCGGCCAACACGGCCATGGTGGCGGGCGATCTCATGGCGGCGCGCAGCGGGCTCGTGCGGGGCGTGCACTGGACCACCCTGCGTCGCGACCGCCGCCTGCTGCCGGGCGCCCTCATCCGGCTCGCGCTCGTCGACCTGCTCGAGGGTCAGCTCGCGGATGCGGAGTCCCGGATGAACGAAGCCGACCGCATCCTCGCCGAGAACCGCCGCCAGTACCGGCCGGACCCGTCGTTCGGCGCGGACATCCGCCTGCTGCTCGCGCTCGAGCAGGGCCGCTGGGACACCGCCGTGTCGATGCTCGGGCACCTCCCGGGCCTCGCCTGGCCGAAGCCCACGCGCGTCGCGGTGTTCCAGCGGGTGAACGAGATGCGGCAGTCCCGCCCGATCCCCGCCGACCTCCGCGAGGCGCTGGAGCTCTCCGAGACCCACCTGTACGCGCTCCGCGATCAGTGGGCCTGAGGGCTTCAGTCCTCCTCGAGCAGCGCCTCGAGCCAGTCGGAGTCTTCGTCGTCGAGCCCCAGCTCGCTGCAGAACGACCGGATCTCGTCGGTGGTGGCGGTCTCGAGCTCGGGCTCCACGACCTTCGGGGGGCGCGGCTCGCACGGGGTGAGCCACGGGAACACGCCCGCCAGCGCGGACCGGTCGCCGCACGTCAGCCCTTCGAACTCGCTGTCGCACCGCGGCTGCAGGGCTCCCCGCCCGCGCATGTGGTCTTCGAGGTGCGTGCCGGGGTCGGCCGGACAGCTCGCTTCCCACTGCTCTGCGCCCGTCCACGCGGTGCCGACGATGCGGGCGCCCGTGCCCAACGCCTCGAATGCGCGGAGCTCGACCGTGGTGAGCATGGACTGGTAGAGCACGCCGGAGATCGGGAGCAGCAGCCGGTTGCTCATGCACTCGCCGGTCTTGCCCACGAGCATCACGGCGACGCCATCCACCGCCGTGCCGTCTTGATCGGGCGCGAGCAGCACGCTCACGAAGACGCGGTCCTTGTGGCGGTCTTCCAGACTGAGATCGAACCGAAGTGGCATGTCGGCCTCTGCATAGCAGGTAAGCGCGCCTCCGGTGCGATACAAGCGGGCGCATGCTGCGTTCCCTGACCCTGCTCGCGCTCTGCGCCTGTGCCGACCCGCCCACGCCGGTCATCGAGGCCCATCGGGGAGCGGCCGGGTACTACCCGCAGAACAGCCGCACCGCGATGCTGGCGTCGATGGACGACGGGTACGCGGGCCTCGAGATGGACGTCGTGCTCACGGCCGACGGCGTGCCGGTGCTCTCGCACGACCCGTGGGTGCACGAGACGCTGTGCGAGCGGGTCGACGGCGCACCGATGGAAGCGCGCGTGCGCATCGACGGGCTGCTGCTGGAGGAGCTCCAGGAGACGTACCTGTGCGGGGGGCTGCCCGACCCGGCGTTCCCGAACGCCGTCCTGCACGCCGAGTCGATGATGACGTTCGACGAGCTCGTCGCAGCGCTGCGGTTCACGGAGGCCAGCCTGCGCGTCCACATCGACGTGAAGTTCGAGCCGGGCTGGACGCCACCGCCCGAGGCCTTCGCCGACGCCGTGCTGTCGCGCTGGTTCGAGGCCGACCCGCCGCAGTCGTTCTACGTGTCGTCGGGGCATGCCGAAGCGCTGCGGGCGTTCGAGGACTGGGGGAGCGCGAACGCGAAGGACGTGCCGACCTCCCTGTCGTGGCCGTCCGCGCCACTGGATGCCGATGCGGTGCGCACGGGTCTGTCGGCGGAGCTCCGGCGTGCGCTCGGCCTCGAAGACCCCGTGCGGCTCGCGGAAGACGCCGGAGCCGACGGAGTGGCGCTGTACTACGAGCTCGCGGAGCGCCACATGGTCGCTTCGGCCCGTGCCCGTGGGCTCGACGTCGCCCTGTGGACGCTCAACGACCCCGCGCTGCTGTCCGCCCACGCGCGCTGGCCCGTCACCTCGCTCATCACCGACTTCCCGGGAGACCTGCCGTGATCGGCGTGCTCGGGCTGCTCGGGGTCGCGCTGGCCGCACCGGATCGCGCGGCGGCGGTGCACTTCGAGCGGGTCGATCTGGTGTCCGAAGACCCCGGGCGGTGGCTCGTCGACGAGGTGCCGCGCACGCTGGTGTCTCCGCGCGGCACGGCGCTGCGCTGGGTCGAGCAGGTGAAGGTGGCCTTCGCGGTGCCGCGCGCTTCGCTCGTGGTGGGTGCATCCGTCACGTCCCAGTCGGTCGCCGTGCGGCGTCCGCTCACGCACCGCGCGCCCGTGTACGGCCAGGTGGGGGTCACCACCGCGCTCGGCCTGCCTCGCGGGGTGCTCGTGGGGCTCGAGGCCTGGCGGGGCCCCGTGCGTCTGGGCATCGGCGTACACGCGCACGCGAACGCGACGTGGGCCCGCCCGGTGTACGACACGTGGCGCGTCCTGCCCGGTGTGGGCATCGGGATCGGCCGCTCTCCGTCGCCGTTCTGACGCACACGCCGGTCCGAACGGAACGGGTTCTGCCGGCTGGCGACCCATGATAGGGTCGCGGGCATGAGCGGCGAAGACGATCCGGACTACCTGAAGGGTGTAGAGCAGCCCGGTTTCGGCGACCGGGACAACTTCACCGTGAAGACGTCCGAGGCGGGCCCACTGGGCCGGTCCGGGTACAAGAAGCGCGTCGACGACGACGACGACGACGACGACGAAGAGGAGCGGCCCCCGTTCCAGTTCCCGTGGATCCCGCTGCTCCTCGTCGTGGTCGTGTTGGGGGCGCTCGCGACGCTGTTCGCGGCGGGCGTGGCTGCCACGGGCACCTGGGTCGACGATGCCGAGCGCGCCGCCCTCGTCGAGGCCGGCAACCTGTCGAAGGTCGTGGAGGAGGAGCGGAAGATCCTCGACGAGCTCGGGGCACGGGGGGCCAACCGCACGGAGCTCAGCGAGCTGTACGGTCACATCGACGAGACCGACGGGCACCAGCGGGGGCTCGCGGCGCTCGCGTTCACGCGGCGGGTCGACACCGAGGTCGCGAACATCGGCGACATCCGCGGCACCGCCGTCGAAGACCGCCACAAGAAGCTGGCCATCGCGCAGCAGCGCTACGAAGAGGCCCTCGGGTCGTGGACCAGCGCGGCCGGCAACCCCATCGGGGCCATCGCCGTCGCGGTGGGCCTGGCCGACGCTCCGCCGACCCACTGACGCGCGGCGTCAGAGATCGGTCGGGCCCGGATCCTCGGGAGTGACGATCTCGAACGCACACTCGCGGCTGCGGAGGTCGAGGTCGAGGCCCCGCCGGGGGTCGCGCAGCAGGATGCGCGCGGACGCGAAGCGCGAGTTCGTGCAGAACATCGTGGGGCGGCCGTGGCCCGGGTACCGCACGGTCGCCGACCGCGTGGGATCGAGCGCGATCTCGCCGGTGAGCACGCGCCCGTCGCGGTGGGCTTCGAACACCCACGTCCATCGATCGGTCGAGAACCGGCTGTACGTCCGCAGGAGGTCGCGGGTGCGCGAGAACCGGTACGCGTGGCCGTCGGCGTGCAGCACGAGCGAGGTGAGCGGCCCGTACCCGCCGGGGTACGCGCACAGGCCCTCGAACACGAGGTCTTCGCGGTCGAAGGCGTTGCAGTGCGCCCAGGCCCAGCTCTGGAGGCGGGAGCGCGTGCCCCACAGGTGCCCGAGCACCCCCGGGCCGGACTTCACGGTGTAGGTGCGATCGCCCACCGACACGGTGCCCTGGACGCGCAGGTCGAGCACGGCCGGGCTGTACGTGCGCCCGACCCCGAGGAAGCGCGCCCAGAACGGGATGTGGTTGTGGCGCAGCCCGCGATCGTCGAGCCGCAGGTCCCAGGCGATCGCGCCCGCGCGTCCGACGCAGTGCTCGCGCTCGAGCCGGCCGCCCGCGCCCGCGAACAGCTCGCCGGAGATCGACTCGATGGGCACGACCTCCTTGTGCGCGGCGACGAGCCCGCCGCGGTCCATCACGAGCGCCCACACGGACGCTTCGCCGGCCGTCGCATCGAGCACGTACCGCACCCACAGACCCAGGTCGGGCCCCAGGAGGGCCTCCACGAACCAGGCCTCCTCGAACGGTCGTTGTCCGCGCCACTGTCGTGCCAGCGTCACTCGGCCCTCCGGATGCGCGGGATTAACGCATCCGACGGCCCGTGCGTGCCACCACCGCGTCACAGGACCCGGCCTTGCGTCGCGGGCGAGGTCGGACCAAGATGCGTCGTGGCCAGGACGAAACGGCGCAGACGTTCGCTGCTCGGCCGCCGCGGGAGCACGTCCCCGGCGGGTGCAGCCGAAGAACCGGAAGAGGGCGAAGACGCCGAATCCGGCGCGACGGAGGGGTCTGTCCCGGACGCGTCCGAGGGGGCGATGGAGGCGTCCGACGGCGCCGATCCCGATGCCGCGCCACCCGACGCCGCGCCACCCGAGCCTGCCATCGACGCGCCACCCGAGCCTGCCGTCGACGCGGTCCCCGACGACCCGCCGGAAGAACCGGAGCCCGAGATCGACCGACCGACGGAGCCCGCTGAGTCCGAGGGTCCCGCAGAGCTCCCCGACGAGACGGCCGAGACGGAGGAGGCGCCAGCCACCGCAGCGCCCGAGACGCCCGACGGAGACGGAGATCTGCGCTTCAGCGAGGCCGCCGACGCGCCCACCGACCGTGCGGGCTCCCCGTCCTCCGAGATCTCGAAGCGCCGCGAGCCGTTCGAGCCCCTGCCGCACTGGCCGAAGCCCCGGTACGTCTCGCGCCACGTGATGATGAAGGGGCACATCCGCGAGCCCGAGCCCGAGCCGCTCCTCAACGACTGGGAACTCCACCTGTTCGGCGGTCTGCTCGCCCTCGCGGTCGGCTTCGTGCTCACCGGTGGCGGCACCCTCCTGGGCCTGTGGCTCGCGATGGGGAACCAGATCTTCACTGCCGTGTTCGGAGGCTTCGGCTCGTGATCCTCCTCGCGCTCGCGTGCACGGGCTCGACGCCCGAGGCCCCGCAGGCTCCGGCTCCCGCTCCGGTCGCCGAGCCCGCGTCGGGAACGCCCGTGACCCCGGACGGCCCGCCGTTCACCGCCGAGCAGATCCGCGACGCGATGCCTGCGGGGCAGGTGGTCCGGTGGCGCTACGACATCGGGCCGAACACCACCACGGTCGAGTGGCGGGTCCGGGCCGCCGACGCCACGTCGATGACGCTCGAGTCCCGGCCCCCGGGCTCCGTCGACGTGTCGACGTGGGAGGCCCTGCGCGATCACGGCGTGTTCCCCGCGGCCTCCACGACGCTCGAGGTCGGCGTGCCCCTGACGACGGGCCTCGGAGACCTGATCACCCGCAAGTACGTCGTGACGGACGGGTCCGAGGTGAAGACGTACTGGTTCGCGGACGCGTACCCCGGTCCGCCCGTGCAGCACGACGTGAGCGTGGACGGGCGGCGTACGTTCCACATGGAACAGATCGCTCGCGAGCGCGTCGACCCCGCCAGCTGGGAGCCGCTCCCGAGCCCGCCCCAATCGGAGTGAGCGGGCGATCGGGCGCGGTCAGTCCTTCCAGCGGGCGAGGAACAGGTTCGTGTCGTGCTTGCCTTCTTCGGTGGCGCGGTTGCTCGCGAACACGAGCCAGCGGCCGTCGGGCGAGAACATCGGGAAGCCGTCGAAGCCGTCGGTGTGCGTGACGCGCTCGGGATCGCCCGCACCGGCCATCGGCACGAGCCACAGGTCGAACTCGCGCGGGTTGCCCCCGAGGTTCGAGCTGAAGAGGATCTGGTCCATCTTCGGCGTCGGGTAGGGACCGAAGTTGGCCGACGCGTTGTCGGTGTGCTGGCGCACGTCGGTCCCGTCGGGCTTCATGCTGAAGATGTCGAGACGGCTCGGGCGCACCATGTTCTCGGCGAGCAGGCTCTTGTAGTCCTCGAGCTGCGGGCCCTCGGGCCGGCTCGCGCGCCACACGATGCGGCTGCAGTCCTGGGTGAAGAACGCGCCTCCATCATAGCCGGGCTTGTCGGTGAGCTGCTTCAGGTCGGACCCGTCGGGCTTCACGGTCCACAGCTCGAGATCCCCCGAGCGGGTCGAGGTGAACACGATCGTGCCGTCCTGGAAGCAGATCGTGGCTTCGGCGTCGTAGCCCTTGTTCGCGAGGAACGGCTTCGGCTCGCCGCCCGGCTCCTGCCACACGAGATCGAAGGTGTCGTACAGCGGCCAGACGTAGCCCTTGCTGTGGTCGGGCACCGGCGGACACTCCTCGCCGCCGGACTCGGTGGTCGCGTAGATGTACTTCCCGCCATCGGGCCACGAGTAGTAGCCGCAGGTGGTGCGGCCCTTGCCGCTCGACAGGAGCTTCGTCTCGCCGGAGTCGAGGTCGAACTCCATCTCGGCGTCGCAGCCCCCGTCTTCGGGCGTGCGCTGGAAGATCAGCTTCTTCCCGTCGGGAGACCAGTACGCTTCGGCGTTCTCGCCGCCGAACGTGAGCTGGCGCAGGTCGGAGAGGTGCTTCTTCTCGGCGTCGGTGAGCATGTCGACCGGCTTGCCGGCCTTGGGCTCCCACCCCTCGCCGGGACCGAACTCCTTCATGGGGGCTTTGGGAGCGGGGGTGTCGTGCCCGTCGCCCTCGTCGCCCCTGCCTTCGTCGGCCTTGGTGGGGCCGCCTTCGGGGTTCGACGGGGCGTCGCCGCCACAGGCCATCGCGAGCAGGAGAAGGAGCGGAGAGAGTCGGGACATGGGGTTCCTCGGGTCGTCGGGGTCGGGTTCTACCGCAGAGCAGGGGGCGAAGGGACGATCATCGTGCGGTGAGGGTCGTCTTGAGCGACTTCTCCTCGGTGCCGCGCCGGTACCGCACCTGGACTTCGTCGCCGGGCTTCCTGGACTTCAGGAGGTTCGAGAACGCCTGGAGGTCGGCCAGGGCCTCGCCGTCGATCGCCAGGATCACGTCGCCCGGCACGAGCCCGGCGTTCTGGGCTGCAGACGCGGGCATCACGTCGGCGATGCGGATGCCGGGACCGGCGAAGGTGAAGTCGGGCATCGTGCCCAGGCTGGCCTTGCGCGCGCCCCCTTCTCCAGCGGCCGGGCTCGGGTCGCCGAGCTGCACGGTGAGCGGGTCGGTGCGCTCCGCGAGATACGCCACGGCTTCGAGGGAGGCCTCGGCGACCGTGGCGAGCCCGGGCCCGTCGAGCTTGTCGGAGGTGTCCCCCGGCGAGTGGTAGTCGGCGTGGGGCCCCGTCGTGATGTGGACCCCGGGGCTGCCGGCCTCGTGGCACGCGGCGTGGTCGGACGCGTTGGTCCCCGCCTGGGCGAACCCGAAGGTCGCTCCCGTCGTGTAGCCGACCCCCATGAACAGGAAGCGCATCTCCCGGGCCGTCTCGGCGCCGGCGATCGTGATCTGGCCCGCCGAAGCGAGCCGCCCGACGGCGTCGATCGACACGCACGCGAAGGGATCCTTGCCCGCGTTGTTCTCGAGCCAGTGTCGGGCGCCGAGCAGGCCGGCTTCCTCGGCCGTCGTGAACACGAACGTCACGGGGCGCGGACGCGGGGGCTCGCTCGCGAGGAACCGCAGCAGCCCGAGGGTGACCGCGACGCCCGACGCGTTGTCGTCGGCCCCCGGGTGCACCTTTCCCTCGTTGCCCTTGCGCGGCTCGATGTCGCCCTTGCCGAGGTGGTCGAGGTGGGACATCACGACGACCGGGGGCAGCGGGCGCCCGTTGCCGGGGAGCGTCACGACGACGTTCGTGAGCTCGACGTCCCCGAGCTCGGCCACGGATTCGGTCCACGTCTGGAGCTCGGGCTCGATGCCGATCGCCTTCAGGTGATCGACGAGCCAGGTGGTGGTGTCCGCGAGCCCCTTGGAGCCTGGCGCGCGACCCTCCCGTGCCGGATCGGCGACCCAGCGGGCCTCGGCGAGCAGGCTGGCCGCATCGAACCGCGGCGGCATCTCGGCGAGCGCCGCCCGCTGCGGGGGACGCTGAGCGTCGGACAGCGGCGCGTCCGTGAGGTTGAACGTCAGGGGCGAGCGCAGCGCGGGCCACACCGCCTTGGCCACGTTGTCGGGCGCGGTGTCGGCGAACGCGAGCAGGCCGTACTTCGTGTAGTGCGGGAGCTTGCGCGCGAGCCCCGCGATCGCGGTGTCGTTGCCGGCCGTGACCCACGCGAGCGCGCGCTCGGGGTCGCCGTCGGCCCGGGCGACCAGCACCACCGAGTGGGTGCGGTCGAAGGTCTCGCCCGCCCACGCGAGCCCCTTGGCGTCCACCACGGCGCCCGTGTGCGCCACGCGTGCCGCGAGCGCGGGCCCATGCGTGTTCTCCCAGCCCAGCACCCAGCTGCCGGGAGGCGGCGCGTCGACCTCGGAATCGAGCACCAGCTTCGGCTTCCCGGGGCGAGCCCAGCCCTCCGCGAGCTCCGTCCACTGTGCGCGGGTCGCTTCGCTCGCCCGGGACGGGAGCACGAACGTCGGCTCGGCGTCGCCGTACACGCTGGTGAGGGCGGGCGGGACCTCCATGGGATCGAGGATGCGCATGACGTCGAAGTCGGGATCGACATCGAGCCGCATGGGCTGGCCCCGATCGGCGGGGACCTCGATCGTGAAGGGGGTCTCCGCACCCTCCAGAGCGACCGCGACCTCGAGGGCCCGCTTGCCGGTGGCGGTGGACAGCCGCACCGGGACCCAGCCCGGCTTCACGTCGCCCGTCTGGCGCAGCAGGCCCGTGACCACGTATCCATCGCCCTTCTTCGCGACCTCGACGCCTTCGACGGCGAGCCGGATGGCCCCGGTGGAGGTGGTCCACGCGGTGAAGAACGGCTTCAGGTCTTCGCCGGACGCCTCGGACAGGAAGGGCTCGAGGTCGGAAAAGCCCGCCGGCTCGAACGCGTACGCGACATGGAACGCCGCGAGCCCCTTCAGGAAGGCCTCTTCTCCGATGTGCCGGCGGATCATGTGCCAGAACATGAGGCTCTTGCCGTACCCCACCGCTTCGGTGGCCGCGGACGTCCGCCCGAGGAACTCCACCAGGGGGAAGTCGCCGTCCTGGGCGAGGTCGGTGAACTTCTTGAGCGTCGAACGCCGGTACTCGGCGTCTTGACCGCGATGTTCCGCGAACAGGTGGTCGGCCATGTACGCCGTGAGGCCCTCGGACCAGTTCCCGCCCGCGGGGTCGATCGTGGCGGAGTTGCCCCACCAGGTGTGCAGGATCTCGTGGGGGTAGCTGCTCGTGAGCACCCACGGGAACCGGATGACCTCGGGCCCGAGCAGCGTGAACCCGGGCATCCCGTAGCCGGTCTCCCAGAAGTTCTCGACGAGGGCGAACCGCTGGAAGGGGTAGGGTGTGAGCATGCTCTCGTAGAGCGTGAGGTAGCGCGCCGTGGCGGCCTCGTAGCGGAACGCCAGGCCGGGATCGGGCTCGCGCAGGTAGATGTCGATGCCGCGCTTGCCGCTCGGGATCTCGACCTCCGCGCTGGTGTGCGTCCACTTCGCGGCGACGAGGTACACGTCGTCCATCGGGTGGCGGCTGTTCCAGCCGATGCCCTCGATGCCCTCGCCCTGGAAGGGATCTCCGGACGACACCGCGCTCCAGCCGTCGGGCACGTGGGCGTCGAGCGTGTAGGTGATGCTCTCGCCGAAGTCGGGCAGCCAGAACGAGCTGCGCGCGAGGTACACCCCGTCGGCCTGGATGGTGCCGGGGGTCTCGGAGAACGACCGCTGGTACTCGGCTCCCTGGGTCTCGAGCGGATGCTCGATCGCGCCGCCGTACGCGATCTCCACGGGGAACCGGGGCTTCTTCTTCGTGTTCACGAGGCGGTAGGCCTCGAGCGGCACCGGGCCCTCGGTGTTGCGGGCGGTCTGGCGCTGGCCGTCCGCAGCGTCGGTGCCTGCGGGAGCCTCGCCGTCGACCCGCTCGAGCTTCCATCCCTTGGTGGTGACGCGCGGCGCGAGCCCGGCGTGCAGCGTGAAGGTCGCGCCGGGCGGGACGTGCGTGATGGCGTCGACCACGGTGAGCGAGCCGGAGTCGGGCACGAGCACCACGTCGACGTCGTGGTGCGGGGGCGTGGCGCGTGCCGGCCCGGCGACCGCGAGCGCGAGACCCGCCAGCAGGCCGGTGGACATCGGTGGCAGGGGGAGCTTCGCGTGCACCTGGGACCTCCGGAGGGACGGGACTGTAGCGTGCATCGACCTCCAGATGAAAGTGGATTTCAATTGGGGGGCGTCGGCCTCCCATCGGCCGGACTCCGGGGTATCCTGGGGTGCGGAGGTTCGATGTCGCTGTTGTCGTTGCTGGCCCTGGCCCACGCGGAGCCGGAGGACGTGGACCGCCGCGGGTGGCTCGCCATCGATCCCGACGCGCCACCCACGCGCGTCGCCTCCCTGCCCGAGCTCGGTCACGGCGCCGTCCGCGTGCGTATGCGCCAGCGAGGCGGGCTCCTCGAGATGGATGCCTACGGGGCGGCCGTGATCACGCTGCGTCCTGGAGCGGCGATCCCGCCGGGCCTCTCCGACGAGGGCGTCCCGCTCGGGCGCTCCCGGCGCTCGTGGAGCGTTCCGGCCGGTCCCGACGAAGACGCCCTCGACGTCGCCGTGCGCTGGGCACGCGACCCCGCGGTGTCGAGCGCGCTCCCCGACCTCCAGCTGCACCACACGCGGTTCGTCGAGTTCGACGATCCCGACCTCGGCGCGCAGTGGTACCTCGAGCTGCTCTCCTTCGACCGTATGGCGGAGCGCACGCTCGGCGACCCCACGGTCCGGGTCGCGGTCATCGACGGGGGCATCGACATCGGTCACCCCGATCTCGCCGCTTCGGTGGTCGAGCCGTACGACGCCGTCGACGACGACGACGACCCGCGTCCCGACGACGGAGAGGGCTGTCCCGAGGGCCAGACCGGCCTGTGCGAAGACCACGGCACCTCGTCGGCCGGCATCATCCTCGCGCGCTCCAACAACGGGATCGATCTGGTCGGGCTGTGCAGTGAGTGCTCGATGATCCCGATCCGGCTGCTCGGGCCCACGTCCCGCCTGTCCACCGACGTCGCGTCGTTCGAGCACGCCATCGACGCCGACGCCGCGGTCATCAACAACAGCTGGGGCTTCACGGAGCCGATCGCCGTTCCCGCCGCGCTGGGTGAGGTGATCGAGCGGGCCCTCGTCGAGCCGCGCGGGGGCCTCGGGGCCGTCGTGGTGTTCGCGGCGGGCAACGACGACCGTCAGCTGCGCCCGGACGAGATGACGGGCATCCCCGGGGTGCTCACCGTCAGCGCCACCGACCGGTACGGGTTCCCCACGAACTACACGAACGTCGGGTCCACCGTCGACCTCGCCGCCCCCTCCGCCACCGTGTCGCTCGCCGCCGGAGGCGGGCTCAACACGACGTTCGGCGGCACCTCTGCCGCGGCGCCCGTCGCCAGTGGGGTTGCGGCCTGGCTCCTGTCGCTCGAGCCCGGGATGTCGTCGGCCGAAGCCACCCAGCTGCTCATCGACACGGCACGCCCCGTCAATGGGGTCGAAGGGCACGATCCGTCGTTCGGGTACGGCTACCTCGACCCCGGCCGGATCCTCGACGCGCTCGAGGGCCCCGCCGACACGGGCGATGCCGAGGAGCGGCGCGCGTGTGGGTGCCAGGCCGTCCCGGCGTCGTGGCTCGGAGCCCTGCCGGTCGGCGGTCTGGCGGTGCTCCCGATGCTCCTCGGGCTCGCGCGCCGGCGCTGAGAGCGCGTCAGGTGCGGTCGCGTCGCCGCACGAGCGCCAGGGCCAGCACACCGAGAGCGAGCGTTCCCGAGCGCCCGCCGCTCGCACACCCGCAGCCCTCCGGCTCGACGTCGGTGTCGGTGTCTCCGGGATCGGCCGCGAAGCACGCTTCGACGTCGGCCGTCGGACCGAGGCACACGCGCGCGTTGATCGACTGCTCGATCGGCTGGGCCGCCGTTCCGAGCAGCCAGTACGTGCCTTCCGCGAGGTCGCCGAAGTCGTGCGCCTCGCTCGCGATCGTGCCCTCCCAGATCGACGGCAGGATCTGGCCGTCGCCGTTGGTGGGGAACAGCTCGAGGTGGACCTCGGGATGATCGGCCTCCCACTGGATGGACGCCCCTCCGCCATCGTGGTCGAAGCGCAGGTAGACCGTGGCGTACCGGAAGTAGCGCGGATCGGTGTCGAGGAAGCTCCCACGCTCCTCGGCGCCCGGGCTCGTGAGGCGCTCGGCGTACGGGTAGCTGTCGACCTGCCCCGCACGGCTCCCGGTCGCGAGGTTGTAGCGGGCGAAGTCGATGAACGCGGCCTCGAGCGAGTCGCTCCGCGCCTGCAGCGCGGCGTCGATCGCGGGCATCACGTCGGCGTCTTCGTCGGCCTTCAGGTCGACCGCCATCAACGTCAGCATCTCGTGCATGAGGTCGGCGTCGTGGCGCAGGGTGAGGAAGTCGAAGAAGATCGCCGTACCGTACGCGAAGCCCGGCACCGGCCCTCCCGGCGGACGGTCGACGGGCCGCCCGACGTCCTCGAGGTAGTAGGCCGAGAACCCCAGGAAGTCGTAGTTGTCGGGCAGGAACTGCTGCTCCGACCACGTGGCCGTGCCCTCGCTCACCCACACGGGCCAGTCGGGCGCGTAGTTCGCCTGGATCCCGTGGAACAGCTCGTGCGGGACCACGATCTCGAGCCCGAGCGTCGCCGGCTGGTAGCCGTCGAAGCGGTTGTCGATCGTGAGGTACCCCGCGCAGCCGTCGTCGTCGCAGGCCTCGGACCGCCAGGCGCCGTCTGCACCGGACTGGAACTCGATCATGTAGATGTCGGAGGCGTCCGAGCCGTCGGAATCGAGCCCGAAGTCGCTCTCCGGACGCAGGGGGTGCAGACCCAGGGTCTCGAACAGGACCAGCGACGCCTCGCCGACCTCTCCCGCCGTGCCCACGAAGTCGGGCGTGCCGTCTCCGTCGGTGTCCGCGATCCGCGTCTGGCTCGGGCCCTCGACGCTGTAGTGCACGCGCACCGCGGATCCGGGGGCTTCGTAGAGCTCGACGACGTCGGTGGACGTGAAGCCGACCGACGTGTTCGGCCGGGCTTCGGCGGGGAGAGCGAGGGCGAGGAGGAGCGTCATGGGCCTAGTTCACGAAGCTCCACACCCACCGGAACTGCCCGGAGTCTCCGCCCGGCGTGCCGTTGGTGTTGCACGCGTTCTGCTGCGCGCCGTAGTAGCGCTGCACCCGGTACTTCACCATCCGCCCGTCCGGGAGCTGGATGAGGAACGGCACGTCGGTCGTCGCCACGCAGCCGGGGTAGCTCCACCACGGGCTCAGCGCGACCTGCGGGCTGCCCTCGAGGCCGCTCGAGTCGTTGATGAGCACGCAGGACGACGAGTAGTAGTCGTCCTCGAAGAACGTCGCGCCGTCGGCGTCCGCCGCGGTGAGGGCGTCGTAGTCGCCGTTCGGGAACGCGGCCGCCGAGACGCAGCTCGGGCCGCTGTTGCCGCCGTTCAGGCGGATGACGAACCGTCGGGCGGCGATGTGCCACTCCATCGACTCGAGGGCCTCCTCGTCCGTGACATCCACGCGCTCGAGGCCGGCGTCGGTGAACTTCGCGTAGATCCAGGGGTTGTTGGCCGCGTTCGCGAAGCCGCCCGCCGTGGCGTCGACGTCGGAGACCCAGTCGGGCCCCTGCTGGTCGTTGGTGATCAGGGCGGTGGTCACCTCGTCCTGGAGCGAGAGGTCGATGAGGAGGTCGTCGAAGCACTCCACGGCTTCCGGCTCGGTGCACACGGCCTCGTTGGGGACGTCCGTGTCGGTGTCGGTGGAGTCGGCGGGGCAACCGAGAAGCAACAACGGGGCGGCGAGCGCGACGCCTTTCAGTAGATGGGACATGGTCTCCTCCAGAGGGATGTGGGCCGGGAGCATCAGAGCAGCTCCTTCCAGTCGAGGCTGAGCACGGCCGAGGTGCCAGCGGTGTCGTAGAAGGAGCGCACGGCGATCGCGTAGTGGCGACCTTCGGTCGACCGGAGCACGAACGTGCCCGGGTGCGGCGACAGGATGTGCGTCGCGCCGTCGTAGTCGAACCAGACCTCGAACACCAGCTCGGGCTTGTCGTTGTCGTCGTCGTCGTCGGGCTGATCGACGGTGTAGCCCTCGGTGGGTGCCGTCGTGACGGCCTCGAGCGCCTGCCCTTCGAGGAACAGCGCTTCTGCGCCGCCCGTTCCGCTGACCCCGCCGTTCAGGGCGATGTCGGATCGCATCAGCTTGAGGTCCCACCCGGGCTCGGAGTCGAGCTGGCCGACCGCGGCCCCGGCGTCGAAGTCGACCCCGACCCACCGCAGGGCGTCCTGGGCGTCGACCACCGTGTGCATCACGCCGTCGGGCCCCGGAGTGGTGGTGACGCGGGTCTCGACCACGAACAGCCCCGTGTCGGACGTGTCGATCACGGCCGGCTCGCGGGAGTCGCCGTTGTTCCACGTGTGGATGCTGGCGATGTCGGGAGCACATCCGGCGAGCAGCGCGACGATCGGCACGAGCTTCATGGCTTCCTTCCGCGGATGTTCAGGCCAGCGTACACGAACCTGGGAACGGTCGGTGCGAGCGTCTGCTGCCCGGTGTCGAACACGTTGTCGATGCCCGCGAACACCTCGACGGGGTCGCCCTTCCAGACCGCGCGGGCGTCGAGGGTGAGCGTGCCGAGGGTGCAGAGCGTGGCGTCGGGCTCGCACTCCGGCACCTTGATCGGATCCGCCACGTCGTCGCCATCGAGGTCGGCGTACAGCGTGCGACGCGTCGAGTAGCCCCACTGGGTCCGCACGGACACGTCGCGGGGCAGGTCGACCGCCGCAACGCCCGTCACCCGGTGGGGCACGCGCCCGGCGAGGGGCTGCCGGAGGTCCTTGTCGAGGGTGTCGACCAGCGCGTATCCGAGCTCGAGGGTGAAGGGGCGCGGGCGCCAGCGGGCCTGCACGTCGAAGCCCTGGGTGTAGGCGCGATCGATGTTCTGGTACTGGAACAGCTGGTTGGACCCCACCGGCGCGTCGACGATGTCGAAGTTGATGAGATCCGCGATGTCGTTGCGGTACGCCTGGAACGACAGGCCGATGCGCTTCGTGGGCGCGTACTCGACGCTGCCGTTGAAGTTCCGGCTCCGCTCGGCCCGGAGATCCTCGTTCCCCTGCACGACGTACCCGACCCCGGGGTTCTCGAACAGCAGGTACAGCTCGCGGAAGTCGGGTGCGCGAAAGCCGGTGCCCGCCGAGAGGCGGAACGTGAGGTCGCCGCTCGCGAGCGCCAGTGCCAGGCGGGGCGTGGGCGCGGTGCCGAACTGGGAGTCGACGTCGAGGCGCATGCCGGGCGAGACGGTGAGCGTGGAGGCCCCCAGCTCGATGCGCCACACGTCCTGTGCGAACACCGCGATGCGCTGCCGATCCCCCTTGCCGGGACCGAGCCGATCGCTCGTGATGTCCTGGTAGAGCCCGTCCACACCGAGGCTCGCGACGTGCTCTCCCGCTGCGGACAGCCCGTGGTCGAGCTGGATCGTGCTCTCCGCCAGGCGCTCGGTGTCGACCTGGACGGTGTCGAGGGCCGCCGAGCCGCGCTGGTCGGCCAGAGCCTGGTTCCGGAAGAACGAGCCCGACACCCGCACGGTGAGCTTGGTCTTCGGCCCGGCCGTCCACCACCCGCCGAGCGCCGCGCGGGAGTCCTCCACGATGGAGCGGTTGTCGAACACGGCGCCGGTCTCGGTCGCCGAGACGCCTTCCAGGCGCCGCTGCATGTACGAGACGGTGAAGTCGAGCTGGACATCGGGGTCGGGCGTCACCGTGGCGCCGTACGCGAAGTCGCCCTGCTGGAACGCGCTCGAGGTCGTCGCGACATCGCTCTCGTCGAGGTCCCACGCGTCGGAGCTGTGCCAGCCGAGGTCGACCTTGTGCTTCACGGTCTCGGTGCCCGCCTTCACGTCGGCCGTGGCATCGAGCCGCTGGAGCGTGCCGTACCGCACGTGGAGACCGACGTCGCGGCCCTCGGAGCCCCGCTTCGTGATGATGTGCACGACGCCGCCCATCGCGTCCGATCCATAGAGCGACGAGCTCGGGCCCTTCACGATCTCGATGCGCTCGATGTCGTCCATCGGGAAGCGCGAGAGATCGATCACGCCGTCCTTCCGGCCCAGCACGCGCTGGCCGTCGACCAGGATCAGCGTGTGCTCGGCGTTCATCCCCTGCATCCGGATGGACTGGCCCACGACGGTGTCTTCGATCTGCAGGCCGGGCTGCTCCTCGAGCAGCTCCGCGAGCGACTCGGATCCCGTGGCCTCGATCTCCTCGCGGGTGATCACCTCGACCGCGACGGGGGCTTCCCCGAGGGCCGCCGGAGAGCGGGAGGCCGTGACCACCACGACCTCGACGTCGTCGTCGTCGTCGGTCGCGTCGCTCTGTTGAGCGAGAGCGAGGCTGGCAAGGGTGAGGACAAGCATCGGCGCATCGATCCGCGGGCGGATCGCAGTCTACTTGAAAATCGTTTTCACTGACAACCGTGGAGCGCAGGCCGGTGCACGCCGGGGCGCGCGGCGCGTCCGCGATCCGCTCGCGCGAGCCCGGGTCGGACGGCGATCGCGTCGCGGTCGAGACCCGCGGGCGGGCCGCCTGCCGGCTGCGCGCGTCCGTGCGACCACAGGAATCCGTTGGGTTGACGGGGCCGCTGCGGTAGCATCCTTCCCCTCACGGGGGAGAAGTGAGCAGACCGGTAGACGGATTGGATGCGGCTGTGCAGGTCATCCAGGATCAGGTCGTCGACGACATGTCGGTCCTGGGCATGGAGGTCCTGCGCCAGATCGACGCGCTCTCCTCGGACATCGCCGAGTTCGGGATCGCGGAGTCACGGGCGGAGCGCGCCCGGGTGGAAGAGCTCGGGCGCGAGTTCGCGCGACACATCTCCGAGATGGTGGAGACCTTCCTCGCCCACACCCTCGAGGGGCTCGAGGCCACCTGGAACGGCGATCCCGAGCTGTGGCCGGAGCTCCGGCGCGACTACGCGGCGCGGCTGCGCATGGTCGACCACTACGTGCGCGGGTTCGTCGCGGGCGGCGGGGTCACCTGGTCGCTCGTACAGGGCCTCGAAGACGGTCCGTGGGATCGCGCGAGCGTCACGCGCTGCCTCCGCGGTCGCCTGCTGTTCATCCACGAGAAGCTCGAGATGGCGGCGATCGACTGGACGCAGGCCGTCGCGGCCCGGATGCGCGGAGAGGCCCACGACGACGGCCCGCTGCCGCTGCACTCCGCGCTCGACCCCATCGAGACCGAGCCCGAGCCTGAGCCGGAGCCCGAAGCGCCCCGCGACGAGCGCGCTCCGGACGTACCCATCGAGTCCGACTACACGTTCTCCGACGACAACGACAACGAGTTCGTGCTGCCCCCCGTCCAGGTCCCCGCCGGAGCCTCTGCAGGCATGCCGGCGTTCCCGCAGGACTTCGGGGATCTCGACGACCTTCCTCCGCTCACCGCCCAGTCGGTCGCCGAGGAACCGGGTCCGGTGAGCGACGTGCTCGAGGCCGCTCCCGCCGAAGAGGAGCTGCTGGAGGCCGCCCCCGCCGAAGAAGAGCTGCTGGAGGCCGCTCCCGCCGAAGAGGAGCTGCTGGAGGCCGCCCCCGCGCCGTTCGACGATCCCGAGGTCCACACCCTCGAGGCCGGCGCCATCGAAGACTACGACGAGCCGCTGGAGGCAGGTCCGGTCGACGACGAGCCGCTGGAGGCGGGCCCGGTCGACGACGAGCCGCTCGAAGCGGGCGCGATCGAGGACTACGAGCCGCTCGAGGCGGGTGCGATCGAGGACTACGAGCCGCTCGAGGCGGGCGCGATCGAAGACTACGAGGAGCCGCTCGAAGCGGTCCCGGCCCCCGAAGCCCCCGAGCCGCTCGAAGCGGGCGCGATCGAGGACTACGAGCCGCTCGAGGCGGGTGCGATCGAAGACTACGACGACCCCCTGGACGACGCCCCTGCCGAGGCCACGACCGTCCCGGGCACCGACCGGCCGGCGGGCTTCCAGCCGCTCGAGCCCCTCGAGGCGGCGTGGCAGGAAGACGAAGACGACGACCCCACCGTGCTCGGGGCGTCGGGCTCGCGAGGCCGTGCGGCCGAGCGTCCCCTGCACAAGACCGATCCGTACGTCGATCACGACGACGACGACGACGACGGGCCCATCGCCTTCGACTCCGGCGAGCTGCCCGGCGACGACGAACCCGACGACGACGAGCCCGACGACCTGCCGGGCTACGCCGACGACAGCGCCATCGACGAGATCCCGGAGCTGCCGGGCGACGTGTGGGAGCCCGAGCCGGAGGCCCCGGTCGACGACATCCCGCCCATGCCGACCCTCGAGGAGCGCTTCGCCGCCGTGATCGCGCTCGCCGAGCAGTGGCAGATCCGCGTCGACAACCTCCCCGAGGAGCTCGAAGAGGACTGGGTGGGCGTGCTCGAAGCCCGCGTCGCCGACCTCGTCGAGCGTCGGCGCGAGAAGGAGCTCGAGGAGCAGGAGCGCGCCGCCCGGCTCGACTCCCTCATGGCGCTCGCCGAGCAGCTCAAGGTGCGCGTGAAGAAGGTGCCCGAGAAGCCTTCGCAGAGCTGGCTCGACAAGATGGCCGCCAAGCTCCAGGAAGTGCAGGCGAAGCGCGGCGAGCTCCCGTCCTTCGCGGCCGCGGCCGACCTCCAGACCGAAGAGCGTCCCGCGCCCGCCGCCGAGCCCTCGCCTGCTGCACCGGCCGCCGCGCGCGACTCCGCGGATCAAGACCGCGCCCAGCGCGTCGCGGCCATCGTCGAGAAGGCCGAGCGCGTGGGGGTCCCGCTCGGTCGGGTTCCCGACACGCCCACCGACGCCTGGGTCGCGCAGACCGAAGCCAAGCTCGAGGAGTTCCTCGCCCGCCGACGCAACGAGCGGCGCGAGGAGCGGGAACGCAAGAAGCAGGAGCGCGTGGAGCGCGTCGCCCGCATCCAGCGCGAAGCGGAGGAGCTCGGCGTCGACATCGGTCAGGTGCCGCCGTTCCCCACCGACGACTGGCTGAACCGCGCCGACCTCCGCATCGCGTCCACGCTGCTGAAGCGCGGTGAGGAGCGTCCCGTCGATCCGGAGCCCGAGCCCGAGCCCGAGCCCGAGCGCGTGCCGCAGATCATCTACGAGGCGGGCACCCTGCAGGAGCAGCGGTGGATCGTCGATCGCGACATGGTGATCGGGCGCGCCCCCGACAGCGACATCCAGCTGATCTTCGACGGCGGCGTCTCCCGTCGGCACTGCCGCGTGCGGATGCTCGGGAACGGGCAGTTCGCGATCGAAGACGCCGGCAGCACGAAGGGAACGATGGTCGACGGCAGCCGCATCTCCGACACCATGCCGCTCCCGATCGGATCGGTCATCCAGATCGGCGATACGCGCCTCCAGTTCGAGATGGTCCCGCTCGAGTCCTGAGCGCGCGCGGCCGTTTCCGCCGGATTCGGCCGACAAGCGGCCTCCATCCTGCGGAATCGTACTCAGTGAATCTCTTGACGGAGCCCGTGGGCTCGCCTAAAACCTGGTTTTGCACTGACGTGCCGGCGAGCTCACGGGTCTTGACCGTCAAGAGATTTCCGGCCACGAAGGTCTCCCGATCGACGCCATTTCCCCGTATCCTCGGGGCATGGTCGTCACGCTCGCACTCACCGCCTTCGCCGCAGACCTCCTCGTTCCCGCGCAGTACGCGTCCGTACAGGCCGCCGTGGATGCTGCCGGCCCCGGCGATGTCGTCGTGATCGCTGCGGGCTCCTACGTGGGGGACGTCGACGTGTTCACGCCCGGCATCACGATCCGGGGCGCGGGCATGGGCGTCACCACGCTCGTGAACGACAACCCGGGCAGCATGCTGTTCGTGTTCGACGACGGCACCACGGTCGAAGACCTCACGCTCGACGGCGGGGAGCTCGGGCGTCCGCTGCGCATCGATGCGGCCGGGTTCACGGGCACGAACGTCGAGCTCACCGGCGGAGCGCCGCTCGATAACACCCAGGAAGGCCTGGCCCTGCTCATGTTGCCCGACTCGTCGGCCACGTTCACGAACGTCCTGATGGTGAGCCCCGTGTTCACGAACGATCAGGACGGCTCGCAGGTGTACGTCGAGGGCGGCACGCTCTCGATCGATGGCTGCGAGATCGCGAACGGCGTGTCGTTCGGGGCCGGCCTGATCGCGTCCTACGGCGGCGACCTCACGCTCCGGAACTGCGACATCCACGACTCCACGCTGTTCTACGGCGATGGTGCAGGTGTGCTGGTCGAGAACGGGTCGCTCACCGTCGAAGACTCCCGGTTCAGCGGCATGAGCTGCGTGTGGGACTGCGACGGCGGGGCCATCGCGGCGTACAACGTCGACCTCGTGGTGTCCGACAGCCAGTTCTTCGGCGGGTCGGGCTTCGACGAGGGCGGTGCGCTGGTGATCGGCGACAGCGACGTGACGATCCAGCGGAACGAGTTCGTCGACCACGAGGTCGGGGACGACGGCGGCGCGATCAAGATCTACGACTCCGGCGCCGTGTTCTCCGAGAACACCATCGCCCTGTCGGTCGCCGGAGACGATGCCGGCGGGATCGCCGCGTACGACATGGGCGACCTCCTGGTCGAGCGCAACCTGTTCTGCCAGAACGGCGCGGGCGACGACGGCGCGGGTCTGTACCTCGAGGGCAACGTGCCCGGGTCGCAGCTCGTGGTGAACAACGTGTTCGTCGGCGGGGTGGCGCCGTACGGAACGGGCGTGTCGGTCGCCTTCGGCGGCGTCGAGGACACCGAGATCCACAACAACACGTTCCTGTTCAACGCCGTGACCGTCGCGGGCGGTGCGATCGACTTCTGGGGCACGGGCAGCACGAGCTACTCCGACGTGCGCAACAACGTGGTGGCCTACACCGACGGTGCGGGCGCCTACTTCGAGCCGTCCGGTCTCACGAACGACTACAACCTGTGGTTCGCGAACACCGAGGACTTCTTCGACGGCAACGGCGGGTACGGCCCGAACGCGCTCATGGTCGACCCCGACCTCGTCGCTCCCGCCGAGCTGTGCTCCGAGTTCGGCTACCACCCGAACGCCGGGTCTCCGGTGATCGACGCGGGCGACCCGTCCCTGCTCGACCCCGACGGCACCCGGTCCGACATCGGCGCCTTCGGAGGCGTGTACGCCGACCCCGACCTCGACGACGACGCCGACGGAGACGGGTTCTCCGCGCTGTTCGACTGCGACGACACCGACAGCGCCGTGCATCCCGGTGCCGTCGAGAGCTGCAACGGCATCGACGACGACTGCGACTCCCTGGTGGACGAGGGCCTCGCCAGCATGACGGTGTGGCTCGACATCGACGGAGACGGGTACGGCGGGTACGCCATCTCGGCCTGCGCCGTCCCGCCCGACGCGTTCGCCACGGGCACCGACTGCAACGACTTCGACCCGTCCGTGAGCCCCGGCGCCGACGAGCGCCCGTACGACCAGATCGACAACGACTGCAATCCCGGCACGCCCGACGACGACCTCGACGACGACGGCTGGGGCGTCGACGAGGACTGTGACGACGAAGACCCCACGCGGTACCCGGGCGCGCCCGATCCGTCCGACGGGATCGACCAGGACTGCAATGCGGTCGACGCGTGCAACACCACGGCGATCCCCGTGGGGTCGACCACCCTCGGCAACTCCTGCATGGAGCCGAGCTCCATCGAGAGCCTGTGGTGCGTGCCCGTGCCGCCCGGCTCCGGAGACTTCGTTCGCTCGTTCGTCGCGCCGGTCGACGGCACCTACGAGGTGACCACCGAGGGCTCCACGTACGACACCGCGATGCAGCTCGCCGACGGGTGCCCGTCGTACACGCCGTTCGCGTGCGACGACGACGGCGGGCCCGACGTCACGTCCCGCATCTCCGACATCGACCTGTCGGCGGGCGACGAGGTGCTCGTCCTGCTCGACGGGTTCGCCGGAGACTGCGGGTCCACCCGCGTCACGGTGCGCGGCCAGCCCGCCAGCTGCCAGCCTCCGAACGGCGATCTCGGGAGCGCCACGGGCTCGAACGTGTGGACCGGGAGCACGTGCAACCAGCTCGACTCCCGCCCACAGTCGTGCGGCGGCGACGCCTTCAGCGACTACTCGCTCCGGTGGGTCGCGCCTGCCACTGCCACGTACACGTTCTCCGCGACCTCCGGCTTCGGCGTGGAGCTCTCGCTGTTCACGCCGTGTCCAGCCAACACCTCGGTCGCCTGCGCCGACACCAACGTGCTCACGTACGACGCCACCCAGGGTGAGGAGCTCGTCCTCGTGGTGTCCGACAGCGACGACTCGTGCGGTACCGCCACCGTGTCCATCGCGGGGCCGGGCGCCGGAGACGCCGACACCGACGCAGACGCCGACAGTGATGCCGACAGCGACGCCGATGCGGACAGCGACGCCGATGCGGACGCCGACAGCGATACGGACGCCGACAGCGACAGCGATACGGACGCCGACAGCGACACGGACAGCGACAGCGACACGGACGCCGACAGCGACACCGACACCGGCCGCGCGACCGGCGAGACGGGGAGCGACACGTCCGACACGTCCTCCGACACCGGGGGCGACGCCGACACCGATGCCGACAGCGACACCGATGCCGACAGCGACACGGACGCCGACGCCGACGCCGATGCCGATGCCGATGCGGACACCGACGCGGACGCCGACAGCGACGCTGACGCCGACACCGACACGCCGCTCGACACCGACACGCCGCTCGAGAACGGGAGCGTCGGCCCGACGCTGTGGTTCTGCGCGACCGGCCCGGGAGCCGCGGGGCTCCTGCCCGTCGGGCTCGCGTTCCTGTTGGGCGTGCGCCGGCGCCGCTGAGGTACAGTCCGGCGCACCCAGCCTCCGGAGGATCCGTGGAGCACCTCGAGTTCGTGGACCGCGTGCTCGCGCGCCTGCCCGCCCAGCCGCCCACCCAGTTCGCGTTCCAGTCGTGGAACCACGGAGGCCGCCCCACGGGCGAGGGCTTCGGGCTGTGCCCCGTGCCCGGCGCCGATCCGGGCAAGGTGATCGACGCCGTCATGGCCGTCGACGCGTACGTCGGCAACGTGCAGCACGTGGCCGAGTGCCGCTCCATCCCCGATGCCCGCTTCACGCCGCCCGACGCCGTGCGGTTCTACCAGCGGGTCGACATCCCGGTCCTCGGGGGTGTGCACCACGAGCTCGTCCTGCACCGCGTTGGCGAGCGGAACGGGTACCAGATCGCGGCGTGGCACGTCCTGCGCGCCGAGACCGACGCGCTGAGCGCGAAGACCGCCTTCCGGTCGGACTACAACCAGGGCTGCTGGCTCGTGGCCCCCGGAATCGTGGGCTACGCGCTGTCCTCCGCGCCGAAGCGCGACGACGTCGGCTTCCTGAAGTGGAAGGCCCTCACGGCCGGTGCCGATGCCGCAGCCACACGCGTGGTGAAGCAGAACATCGAGGGCATGGCCCGCTGGGCGATGTCCCGCTGAGTCGGGTCGTGTGGGCTAAGCTCTCGGCATGATGGCCATGCTCCTGGGTCTGCTGTCGCTCGGTTGGGCGCAGGACACCCCGTCGGAAGACGATCCCGAGAAGAAGCCCAAGCCCACCACCACCGGGCCGGCCGACCCCGCACCGTTCGAGCTCGACTTCCTGCCGCAGCCCGGCCCGCAGCCGGCGCAGCCCTATCCGGCGCCCGCGCAGCCGTACCCGGTCGATCCGCAGCCGTACCCGGTCGATCCCCAGCCGTACCCGGTCCAGCCGCAGCCGTACCCGCAGCCCGTGCCGTACCCGCAGCCCGTGCCGTACCCGGTGCCGCAGGGCGCGCCGATCCAGTCCTACGACGCCGTGTTCCTGTCGCCGCTCCAGCCGTACCAGCCGCAGCTCCGCGACGTGGCCGCGCGCCTCACGTCGTCCCTCTCGGCCACCATGTCCCAGCAGCACGCGCTGATCACGGTCGACCAGGTGCCCGGCTGGCCCGACTACTCCGCCGAGGTCTACATGCTGTCGTGCCCGGAGGGGCAGTACTCCGGGTGTGCGCTCGTGTGCGGGAACCGCGTGAACGCCGAGTGGACCATCGGCGGAACCGTCAGCCCGGGCCTGTACGGCGGGGTGAACGTCGAGCTCGTGTTCATCGAGAACGCCGCCAGCCGCGAGGTCCTGTCGTTCGGCGTCGCGCTCCAGGGCGACGACGATCGCGCGCTGATCGAAGGCGTGAACACCATCTTCGGCAAGATCCTCGGCGGTGCGTTCGAGCAGGTCGATCTTCGCGCCGTCGACACCGATCCCGCCGAGCGCGCCAAGCTCGACAAAGCGCAGCGCGAGATCCTCGCCGCCTCCCTCGCCGATCTCGAGAAGGAGCAGGGGGCCGTGAGCCGCGCCGGGATCGACCGCGGCCAGCTCACGCAGCCGAAGCTCACGAAGGAAGACGTCGCGGCGATGCGCGTGAAGGAGGAGATGAAGCCCTGGGAGGTCCTCGGCATGCGCGAGGGCGAGTACCGGCGGTACAACAACTCCGGCAAGACCATCAACGACTGGCGCGCCCTGCGTCGCGGCCGGTTCGGCCAGGTGGTCGGTCGCCTGGGGCTCGGCGCGGGCGTCGGTCCGTACGGGCAGGTGATGGACGGCCGGTACGCCCTCGACGACCAGCTCCAGGTCGCGCAGATCGAGCAGTACCAGTACGTCGGGCAGGCCGGCCACGTGATGTTCGACCTCGAAGCGGGCTTCGGCGTGCTCCCGTTCCTCGATGTCACCGGCCACTTCGGCT
This sequence comes from Myxococcota bacterium, assembly GCA_041389565.1. Lineage (GTDB taxonomy): Bacteria > Myxococcota_A > UBA796 > UBA796 > JACKEQ01. The sequence continues at coordinate 21,897 of JAWKRP010000035.1, read as the reverse complement.
ACCACAACGGGCCGTTCGAGTACTTCATCAACCAGGAGCGCATCGGAGAGCCCGTCGTCATCAACCCCAACGACTTCCGGCGGAAGGGGGTGAGCAGCTGGGAGGTCGGTGCGCGGGCCTCGTTCGTGCCCATGCCCGTGAGCCCCGTGCGCCCGGCGCTGCACGCCGGCATCTCCTACTGGCAGGGCACCACGTGGAACGCCTTCATCCAGGGGGTCGCGAACCTCCAGGAGATGAAGACGCTCAACACGCTCCTCTTCCAGGTGGGCCCGGGCATCGAGCTCACGGCCGGCAAGACCGTCAACGTGTTCGTGCGCGGTCTCGCCGACATCCCCATCGGAGGCCACCGGAGCGAGGGCATCAGCGCGGGCTCCGGTCTGCTCCAGGAACCCGCCGACACCACCACCTTCAAGCTGTCGGCGCCCGGCTTCACCGCTCAGGGCGGCATCGTGGTGCGCATCCCCGTGATCGGGGGCACCGACGGGAAGGGCCGCTCCACGATGCAGTTCGAGGACGAGGAGCCGTAGCCCTCACTCCTCGACGGAGATCGCGAACGTCACACGCACGTCGGTGTCTCCGGGCAGCGCGTCGATCCCGTCGGTCGCCGCCACCTCCGCGAGGCCCGCCACCTTCACGGGCTCGCCGCCCTCCTCGGGCATGTGGCGCAGCGTCACCGTCAGGTCGCCCGACGCCACGTCCGGCGCCTCCAGCGTGCCGGTGAGACCGAGCGGGAGCCCGTTCGCGTCCTGATCCCCGGTCGTCCACGTGAAGCCGGCGGGCACCTCCCAGAACACCTGGTGCTGCGTGGCTTCGATCTCCACCTCCTCCGTGATGTCCTCGGGCGGGTCCTCGAGACCGTTCAGGAAGCGCACCGACACCGCGTGCGAGCCGATCGACACCGTCACCGGGTCCACGGTCGGGTTCCCGTCGAGCTCGAGGTCCTCCCAGACGAACGGGGTGCCGTTGTCGATCGTCAGCTCGACGGTCGTGATCACCTCCTCGTCGTTCCCCTCGGGTGGGGGCTCGGTGACGCCCTTGCAGGCCACCAGGACGATCAGTGCGGGAATCCAGGGTCGCATCGCTTCCTCCTCAGAAGTCCATGCCTGCACGGACGCGGATCTCGCGGCCCGGGTCGTCCGCGAAGTAGCGGAGCAGGCTCGTGTACGAACGCACGCGGGCGTTCAGCAGGTTCGCGACCTCCACGCCGAACCGCAGGTGCTCGGTGTCGAGGTCGACGGGCAGGCTCGCGGACGCGCCCAGCAGCACGTACCCATCGGGGGGTGGACCCAGATCCGTGCCGGCATCCCAGCGGTCCTGGCGGGCCACCGCGTCGACGGACGCGCCCACACTGGCTCCGTCGAACGTGCCCAGGTGCGGAGGGTTCACGCGTACCGTCAGCGATGCCCGGTCCGCGGGTACCAGAGGCAGGTACGCACCGGTTCCGCGCTCGGCCGCCCGCACCATCGCGCCGGTCAGGCTGGCCGTCACCCACCGGGTGGCCTCGACCTCCACCTGGCCCTCGAGACCCGCGAAGACCGCGTTCGTCTGGGTGAACGCGTACCGCGGGAACGAGCCCCGCACGGTCACGTCGACGGCCGGGGTGCCGTCGGGACCGAGCACCGGCCCGAACGCGATGTAGTCGTCGATCCAGTTCCCGTACGCGCTGATCTCCCCGCGCACGCCCGGCAGGTGCACGCCGAGCGTCGGAGCCGCGCCCCACGTGGTCTCCGTGCGCAGCCCCGGGTCTCCGAGCCCGTACACCGGCTGCGTCGGAGCTGCGCCGTTCAGGAACAGCTCGTCGCCGTTCGGGAACCGGCTGGCGGACGACAGGTCGAGGCGGAGCTCCACGCGCTCCTGGGCGTCGTGCCAGATGCCGCCGAGCGTGACGGTCGCGGCGGACCAGTCCCCCGGGCACCTGCGTGCGACCCCCGTGTCCGTGCACGTGTCGGCGTCGAGCGTGCCGCGCCCCACGTGCCGGAAGAACGCCTCGTCCGTGAGATAGGTGTCGCGGTGCTGGTGATCGACCCGCGCTCCAGCCTCGACCAGCGTGTGCCCGAGCGACAGCCGCTCCGCTACGTACGCGCCGGCCGAAGCGGCGCGGTGGTTCGGGACCAGGGGCAGGCCCTCGAACAGGTTGTCCTGGAGCTGGGCCACGCCGCCCACCGTGCCCTCGAGCGTCGCGAGGGAGCCGAGGTGCACGCTGTCGTGGAGCAGCCCCACGTCGAGCGTGTGCGTGCGCAGCGTGAAGTCGTACTGCGGCCCCTCCACCGTGTCGCGGACCTGCTCGAGCTCCTGCCGGTGGTTCAGCTGCGTGTTGAACGTCGCTTCCAGCGTGCCGATCCCGACGTACGCCTTCGCCTTCGCGTACAGCAGGTCGTGCGTGACCTCCTGGCGCGGGCGGTCGATCGTGCGGTCGGTCTTCCACAGCGCCGCGTTGGGAGGCGTGCCCGCTTCGAGCGCCGCGCGGAGCTCGTCCGGCGAGCTCGCCCGCACGCAGTAGCAGATCCCCGCGTCGAAGGCGTGGTGGCGGAACCCGGCCTCCAGCTCGAGCCCGTCGCGCGTCCAGCCGAGGGTCACGGCGCCGTTCAGCGTCTGGCTCGCCGTGTTCCCGAGCACGTAGTCCGGCGCCGACAGCGAGCTCCCCTTCGCGAGGTCGCCTTCGATCCGCACACCCAGGCCGTGCCCGTCGGACCCATCGAGCCGGAACGCCCCGATGCCACGGCCTCCGTTGCTCACCCCGACCACGTCGACGCGGCCGCCCACCCCGGCGTCGCGCCGCAGCGGGGGAGGGTCGACGAGGATCACGCCTCCGATGGCATCCGGACCGTAGCGGACGCCCGCTGCGCCGCGGACCACCGAGATCGCATCGGCGGAGAACGGATCGACCTCGGGCGCGTGGTCGGCGCCCCACTTCTGGGACTCGTGGCGCATGCCGTCGAACAGGATGAGCAGCCGACGGCCGTACTGCCCACGGACCATCGGGCGCGTCGCGTCCCCGGAGGTACGGAGCAGGGTGACGCCCGGAACGGTGGACAGGACCTCGCCGAGATCCTGCCCGCGCGACCGCTCGAGCGCTTCGCCCTCCACCGTGGTGCGGGCGTGCGGATCGCGGTCGGAGAACGCGGGGGCCTCGACCACCACGGCGCACTCGTCGACCGTGAGCGCGATGTCGACATGGTCGGCCGGGACCTCCACCGCGCGGCTGAAGCCCGCGTACTCCAGGTGGTGTACGTGCAGCTCGGCCGGGCCGGGACACACCCCACGCACCACGAACAGCCCGTCGTCCGTGCTCACCGCGCTCGCCGCGCCCACCTCGACGCGCGCGCCCGCGACGGGATCCCCGGAAGCCGCGTCGGTGACGTGCCCGCTGACCTTCGCGTCGCAGTCGGCCCATGCAGGGCTGCTGAACACGAGCAGGGCCAAAGCGCAGCGCGACTGTAGTTGCATCACAGTTGCATTAAGAGTCTGCCGTCGGACCGTCAAGCGGAGGCTCGCGAAGGCTACGGGATCGACTCCGCCTTCCACCGCTCGAGCTTGCGGTACAGCGTCTTCCGGTCGACATCGAGCACCCGCGCGGCCTCCGAGCGCTTGCCCCCGACCGCCTCGAGCACCTGCAGGATGTACCGGCGCTCGATCTCCTCGAGGGGGAGCATGACCGACGGGTGATCCGCCACCGCGAGCACCGTGCTGTTCGGGCGGGCCTCCGCGACCTTCGGCGGGAGGTCGGACAGCTGGATGTCGGACTCCGTGCACAGCACGACGGCCCGCTCCATGCAGTTCTGGAGCTCGCGCACGTTCCCGGGCCACGAGTAGTCGATCAGCCGGCGGGCGGCGTCGGTCGCGATGCCCCGCGCCGGGCTGCCGAACCGCTCGGCGAAGTGCTGCACGAACCGCTGGGCGAGCAGCAGCACGTCGCGTCCACGCTCGCGGAGGGGCGGCAGGACCAGCGGGATGACGTCGAGCCGGTAGCGGAGGTCGTCGCGGAAGTCGCCCGACTCCACGAGCGCATCGATGTCCTTGTGCGTGGCGGCCACGACCCGCACGTCGATCCCCACGTCGGTGTCGGACCCGACCGGGCGGACCCGGCGGTCCTGGAGGACGCGGAGCAGCTTCGCCTGCACGCCCTTCGGCATGTCGCCGATCTCGTCGAGGAACAGCGTGCCCCCCTGCGCCTGGACGAACAGGCCGGTGCGTTGGCTGTGGGCGTCGGTGAACGCGCCCTTCACGTGCCCGAACAGCTCGCTCTCGAGCAGGTTCTCGGGCAGCGCGGCCATGTTCACCGCGACGAACGGCTTGTCGCGCCGCGCCGAGCGGTCGTGCAGCGCGCGCGCCACGAGCTCCTTCCCGGTGCCCGACTCGCCGCGGATCAGCACGGACGACGGGGCCTGCGCGATCCGCTCGAGCATCGTGAACAGGCGCTGCATGGGCGCGCTCTCACCGACGAGATCGCCCATCCCCCGCGACATCCGCACCTGGCGGCGCAGATCGCGCACCTCCCGCCGGAGGCGATGGGTCTCGCTGGCGCGGATGAGGGCCGTGCGCAGCACGTCGAGGTCGAGCGGCTTGGTGAGGAAGTCGTACGCGCCGGCGCGCAGGGCCTCGACCGCGAGCGACAGGTCGCCGAACGCCGTCATCACCAGCACGGGGAGCCGGGGATGGCTCTCGCGCAGCTCGCGCGCGAGCGTGATGCCGTTCTCGCTCCCGAGGTGGACGTCGGTGAGCACCGCATCGGGGATGGGCTCGAGCGCGGCGCGGGCCTCCGCCAGCGACCCCGCCGTGCGCACGTCGAGGTCGGGGAGCGCGGTGGCGAGCATCGCCCGGAGCGAGCTGTCGTCCTCCACGATGAGGACCGAAGGGCGGACGGGCGGACCCTGCTCGTCGGCGGGAAAGCGGTTCATGCGTGCTCCGGGAGGCGGGACGCGCCACATTGGCGTCGGCGTGGAGGTGTCGGGTGTCGGAGGTGCTGCTGATCTCGCCCAACCGGGCGGTGGTGCGGCGGATCGAGCGTGCGTACGCGCCCGTGGTGCCGGCGCAGACCCTCGTGGTGGTCGAGACGCTCGCCGATGCGCGCGCCGCCCTCGCGGGGGCGAGCTTCGGGGTGGTGCTCGCCGACCTCCAGCTGCCCGACGGCCAGGCCACCGCCCTGCTCGGCTCCGGCGGCCCGTCGTTCCCGCTGGTGGTGCTCGTGAACGAGGGCGATACCCGGCCCGAGGGGCTGCCCGGCGTCGACTACGTGGTGCGCTCGCCGGGAACGCTCGCGGCGCTCCCCCACATCACGCGCGGGGCCGTGCGGGAGTTCGCGCAGCTCCAGCGCGCGCGCGTCGCGGAAGACCACCTGCGCCACGCCGACCGCCTGATCGGCACGGGTCGCCTGGCGGCCGTGATGGCGCACGAGGTCGGCACCCCGCTCAACGTGGCTCGCATGCAGGCGCAGATCCTCGCGGCCCGCCCCGGGGTGTCCGACGGCACGCGTGTGGGGTGCCGCACGATCGTCGAGCAGCTCGACCTGATCTCCGTGCGTATCCGCGGCATGCTCGACTACGCGCGGTCGGGAGTGCCCGGCCGCTCGACGCTCGCGCTGCACGAAGCGGTCGGGAGCGCCGTGCACATGCTCCGCCCGCTGGCGGTCCGGAAGGGGATCGACGTGCGGCTCGAAGCCCAGCCCCTCGTGGTGGTCGCCAACCGGTCGGAGGTCCAGCAGGTCGTGTTCAACCTCGTCGCGAACGCACTCGACGCGCTCGGCACGGGGGGCCACGTTGCGGTGCGGATCCGCTCGGACGCCCGTGATGACGGGGTCTTCGCGCTGGTCGAGGTCCAGGACGACGGCCCGGGCGTGCCCGACGCGATCCGGGCGCGCGTGTTCGACGCGTTCTTCACGACGAAGGCCGCGGGGGTGGGCACGGGCCTCGGCCTGTCGGTGTGCCGCGACATCGCGGCCGCGCACCACGGGTTCCTCAGCCTGGAGTCGTGCCCGGGCACCACCGTCTTCACGCTGGGGCTGCCCGTTCAGAACAGCCTCCTCAGCATCTCGCCCATGAAGTCGACGCCGTAGAACCCCTCGCAGTCGGCGAGGCCGCCCGGCGAGTACGCATTGATCTCCACCACGCGGCCCCCGATGCAGTCGAGGCCGGCGATCTGGACGCCGAGCCGGGTGAGCACCGGACCCGCGAGCTCTCCGATGCGCCGGAGGTCGTCCGAGAGCTCGGTGGGCTCCGGGGTGCCGCCGAGGTGCACGTTGCTCCGGAGCTCGCCGTTCGCGGGCCTCCGCCGCACGGCCGCCGTTCGCCCGCCCGCCGTGAGCATCTCGCCGTTCACGATGAACAGCCGCACGTCCCCGTCGACGGCCTCCGGGATCCACTCCTGGACGACCACCATGCCCTCCTCCGCGAGCACCTCGACGGCCGCGCGCATGTTGGCGTCGTCGGGGTTCAGGATGAACACCCCACGCCCGTGGGTGCCGCTCGCCGGCTTCACCACGCAGCGCCCCTCGTCCTGGAGGAACCGGCGGATGGCCTTCGGATCGCGGGTGATGAGCGTGCGGGGCCGGATGGCACGGGGCAGCAGCATGCAGCCCGGCTTGCCGCCCAGGCGCCTTACGCCCTGGGGACGGTTGACCACCCGCATGCCCTGCTCCTCGACGAGCTCGAGCATCTCCATCGCGAACAGGTGCGCCCACCGCCGGGAGTCGCGCGCGGGGTTCGTGCGGATCTTCACGACGTCGAACGAGGTGACCTCCCGGCGCTCCCGCGGACCGATGGAGGTGTGGAAGCTCTCGGTGAGGGTGCCGGCGAGCACGGGCCGGGCGTTCGCGAGCACCGTGCGCGGCTCGGTGAGCTCGAGGTCGCTCACGCCGACCACCCAGACCTCGTGTCCGAGGTCGGCCGCGCGACACAGGAGGGCGGTGGTGGTCTGGCTGGACTTCAGGCCCGCCACGGAGTTGACGAGGACGAGGATCTTCAATGCATCACCGGAACGGCGCCGTCTTCACGGCCCAGGATGTGGGTGTCGGCCTCGGTGGCGAGGCGCCCGATGTGGAGGATGCGCGCACCCGTGCGGGCCACGGGCTCGATGGAGTGCCCGATCACGACGCCGTAGTGGGGGGCGCGGTACGTCGCGACGGGGTCGCCGAAGATGTCGACGAGGTGCGCGATCTCCTCGCCCTCCGCCACGAGGTCGGTGACCTTCGGGAGCACGGTGAGCAGGCCCCCGCCGTCGGTGTACACCCAGTGGGAGTCGCTGCAGATGATGGGCGGACCGCCCTCGGCCACGTGCCGTTTCGCGACGACCCCGAGCTCCATGAGCACCGCGCGCACGCCCACGAGCGTGCGCCGGATGTACCGGTGCTGGAAGCGGTTGGGGTCTCCGATCTCCACGGTGATGGCGGGGATCCCGAGGGCCGCGGCCGCTCCGCGCAGCGTGCGGTCGGCCGGAGGGTTGTGCACGATCACCTGGGGACGCTGGAGGAACGCCATCCGGGCCGTGGTGGGCTCGGTCATGTCGGCGCGCACGTACAGCGAGTTCACGCGCCCGAAGCTCGCGGTGTGGAGGTCGAGCAGCACGTCGAACCGCCGGATGATGCGCTGCACGAGGCGGTACGCGTACACGTCGCTCACGCTGCCCGTCGGGGTGCCCGGGAACGTGTGGTTGAGGTCCTTCCCGTCGACGAACCGCCGCTCGCCGCGCATGAACCCGGGGTGGTTCACGACCGCCACGCCCACCACCGAGCCCCGCATGTTGTTGCAGTCGAGTCGGTCGAAGAGTCGGTGGATCGTGGAGATCCCGTTGAGCTCGTCGCCGTGCACAGCCGCCGTGAGCCCCACGACCTTGCCGGGCTTGCGGCCCTTCGCCACGAGCACCGGGACGCACTCCGGCTGCCCGAACGCGTTCCGGACGACCTCCACCCACAGCCGGCAGATGCCGACCGGGAGCGAGTCGAGGTCGAGGGTGTCGACGATCATGGGAGGATTTCCTCCAGCAGCACCGCGTCGTCGACGAGCGAGCTGAACAGCTTCCGGCGAAAGCGGAGCTTCTGAGTAACGAGTCGCTCGGCCATGTCGTCGATGGCGAGCACGGCGAGCAGCGTCTGCACGTACGCTTCCACGAGGTCGTCGAGCCCGATGCCGAGGTGGTTGAAGTCGCGGCTGTCGACCAGCATCAGGCGATCCGGCTCGGTGGTGAACGAGCCGTCGTCCTTCTTCACGGACAGGTTGGTGCCGAGCATCTCCCACGGGGTGTGCGGACAGTCGACCAGCGAGTCGGCGAGGGGCTTGCGGGCGCGGCGCGAGTACAGCGCGAGCGGGTAGAAGCCCTCGGGACCCGCGCCGACCATGAACCGGAGGTCGGCCACGTACAGGTTCTGCTTCGAAGAGGGCACGGTGCCGACGTGGTAGAGGCGGCCCTCCTTCGTGATCGAGCTCCACCCGACGTTCCCGATCAGGCCCTGCACGAGGAAGCGCTCGTACCGGTGCTCCTCGTCGAGGATCGCGTCGAGGTCGGCGGAGTCGGTGACCGTGTACACGCCCTGCCCGGCGTTCGCGTACGGCACCTTCACCACGGCCACCCCGCCCATCCGGTCGACCAGCAGCGGGAGCTCGGGCAGGCTCACGTTCGGCAGGGTCTCGGGGGCGCGCAGGCGCAGTCCCGTGCCCGTGAGGCGCGCGTTGTAGACGTCGTAGGCGATGGCCGCGAGGCTCTTGTTCCGCCCGCCGGCCAGGCACGCGATCACGGGATTGAGCGTCGCGGTGCGCGTGAGCGGCGGGATCCGGTTCCACGGACGCTGGGTGACGTACCGGAACGCCGCGCGGAGCGGCACCCACCCGGACGGCGTGCGCGCGTGCAGAACCCCGCTCTCGTCGCACCGGATCGCCGGATCCTCCACGTCCCGCACCTCGACGAGGTGCACGTTCTCGCCGGTGAGGTCGGCGAGCACAGCCGCGTAGCCGCTCACCTCCATCCAGTTCTTGTCCCACAGCACGGCCAGATCGCCCGGCGGGAGCGCCCGGCGCTTCAGCATCGGGATGAACGTGCGCTCGAGCAGCTTCTTGTAGCCGGCCTGCTCGTCGTACGGGTCGAGCATGGGCATGGACTTCTGGCCCGAGGGCGAGCTGTTCGTCTCGATGACCACGAAGCGCCGGCGCCCCTTGTCGTCGGTGACGTGGAACAGATCGGCGCCGGCCCACCGCAGGTACCGGGGCGTGGACGCGAAGATCTTGCGCACCGCGGCGGGCGAGACCTCGGGGTGGAGGTGGCAGTAGCGCATCGCGATCCGCTCGTTGCCGAGGGACAGGAAGAACTGCACCAGCGGGTGGAGCTGGGCGTTCGGGACGCGCGGATAGAAGTGGCTGACCGGATCGTACTGGCCGGGGGCGACCAGTCGGTAGTCCGTGGGTTCCATCAGCGGGGATCCTCGAAGCGTGGCGTGGCGTCTTGCACGGCGGGTGCCATCTCCCGCGCCGCGTTCCGGGGCATTCTGCCCCATCCACAGGGGTCGTTGGGGCGGACTGGAACGGGGACCCCCGCCCACGCGTGGCACGGGATGTGCTTCGGCCCGAGACAGACCTCCGCGGTCCTGGAGCAGATCATGCACATCGATCGACACACGCGCGTGATGAACATCGTCGCCGACCCCGAGCTCGCGGCCGTCCTGGAGTGGTACGGCCTCCCGATCCAGGATCGCACGGCGCTCAGGCTCACCCTCGAGAACTTCTGCTCGGCGCACGACGTCGACGTCGAAGACCTGCTCCTCGAGCTCCAGCTCGGCGACGAGGGCGAAGACGAGGAGGAGGACGAGGACTGGCTCGCGATGGACGAGGAGGCCGACGCCTTCTGATCGTCAGACGATCGTGCGGCGCACGGGCACGCCGGGCTGCACTCCCCGCGCGAGCAGCGCGACGGGCACGGCCTCCGCGAGGGCGTTCTTCAGCTCGAGGAAGTGCTCGCGGGTCGCCCACACCGACAGCTGCAGCTCGGCGCCGCTCTCCCCGTAGCCCTGGAACATGATCTGCGGCGCGGGCTCGGCCAGCGCGAGCGGCTCCGTGTCGGCCGTGCCGAGCAGGATGCTGCGCACGAGCCCGAGGTCGGCGTCGTGGGGCACCCGGATCACGAGATCGACGCGCCGCACCGGGAACCGCGACAGGTTGCGGATCTCCGACTTCATCACGGTCTCGTTCGGCACGCGCACGTAGATGTTGTCGAACGTGCGCATCTTGATCGACAGGAAGTCGATGGAGAGCACGATGCCCCGGGTTCCGCCGACCTCCACGGTGTCGCCCACCGCGAAGGGCCGCTCGCCGAGCAGGAACACGCCGCTGATCGCGTTCGACGCGCTCGTCTGGGCCGCGAAGCCCAGCGCGACGGTCGCGAAGCCCGCGGCACCGAGCAGCACGGACAGGTCGTAGCCGAGCGCCTGGAGCGACGCGGCCACGAACACCGCGCCCACCACCGCCATCACGAGCCGGCGGATGGCGCGCTCGAGCCCGGCAGCGAGCGGGAGGCGGGTGGCGAGCTGGCCGAGCACCAGCGCGAGCACCACGCCGATGACGAACAGCGTCGCGGCTTCGACCCGCTCGGGGGTGCCGAGGATCTCGAGGGGCGTCATACGATCCCCGCGAGCACGGCGGACACCACGCCGGTCAGGCCGCGCGACGACGACACGCGGGAAGCCGCCACCTGCACGGCCGACGCCGCTTCGCGCGGCGGACCGTTGAGCAGGGAGTCGGTGCCGCCCTCCTTGTGGACCAGCGTGATGCTCTCGCTCCACAGCAGGTCGCCGTCGGCGTAGAGCCGCGCCAGTGGGAGGGGCAGCACGAGCCGCTCGACCTTCACCGTCTCGTTGGTGGCGTTCCTCAGCACGATGGCCGACAGGATGCGGTGGGCGCGGCGCGGGAGGCGCTCGAGCGACAGGCGGAGGTGCGTGCGGGTCGCGATGCACAGCGAGCCGTCGGTGGTCGTGCCGGCCCAGGTGTGCTTCAGCGGCTGGACTGCGAGCTCCGGACCGGCGCCGCCGCGGGTCGACATCTGGAGCCACAGCGGCGTGCTGACGTACGCGCGCAGGGAGGCGCCGGGGGCCAGCGACACGGGGGTCTCGGGGCGCGCGACGATGGAGAGCGGCGCCGTGCGGGGCTCGAGCACGATGCGGCCCGGCTCGGGCACGCGGAGCAGGGCGGGCTGGCTGTCAGGGCGGGGAGCGTCGTCGAAGCCGCGCTCGCGCAGCTCGTCGCCCGCGGTGGACCACGCGAGGAACGCCTCTCCGCCGCTGCGGACGACCCACAGATCGAACGGGCCCAGCATGAGGTGCGTGCACTGGCGCGCTTCGCCCTCGAGGGCGTCGGGTTCGAGTGTGATTGGCCAGGACGGCGTCAGGGCGGTCAGCTCCTCGCGCGAGCCACCGTCCGGTGGGGGCCCGCGGATCCCGGCAGCCCCCTATCACGTCACCGGGGGCGTGCAGAACGACGCGGCGAAGGCTTCGGATCCGCGAACGGCCCGCTGGGCGGTCGCTCGGAGTCCCCGTGGGCGCGCTCCCGTGCATTATGCTCCCAGGACGGAGACCCGAACGCGTGCGCGTACCCGAAGCCCTCATTCCCCTGCTCGACCAGGGGGTCGTCCAGGACGTGCTCCGGCCGTTGATGAGCGGGAAGGAGGCCGACGTCTTCCTGGTGGTCGCGGAAGACGAGCTTCGGGTGGCGAAGATCTACAAAGAGGCCGCGAACCGCAGCTTCAAGCACCGCGCGGAGTACACCGAGGGTCGAAAGGTCCGGAACTCCCGGCAACAGCGCGCGATGACGAAGCGGTCGCGGTACGGTCGCGAGCAGATCGAGGCCGCCTGGCGGAATGCCGAGGTCGACGTGATCTACCGGCTCACCGCCGCCGGGGTACGGGTTCCGGAGCCGTTCGCGTTCGTCGAAGGCGTGCTCGTGATGGAGCTCGTGCAGGACGCCTATGGCGAGCCGGCCCCCCGCCTGGTCGACGCCACGTTCTCGGAAGACGAAGCGTGGGATCTCTTCCACATCCTCCTGCGCGAGGTCGTGAAGATGCTGTGCGCGGGCATCGTCCACGGCGACCTGTCCGACTTCAACGTGCTGCTGTCCGCCGATGGCCCCGTGATCATCGACTTCCCGCAGGCCGTCGACGCCGCGCACAACCGCAATGCCCGCAAGCTGCTCATCCGCGACGTCGACAACCTCACGCGGTTCCTCGCCCGCCACACGCCCGCCCTGCGCTCCAAGAACTACGGCGAGGAGATGTGGGTGCTGTACGAGTCGGGCGAGCTCACGCCCGACACCCGGCTCACGGGCCGTCGCCCGAAGACCGGAGGCCCGACCGACACGAGCTCCCTGCTGCGCGAGATCGAAGCGATGCAGGAGGAGTCCCGGCGGAAGCGCGAAGCGCTGGGGCTGCCGCCGCGACGTCCGGCTCGCACCCCGAAGACCCAGGGATCGCCCGACGGCCCGCGTCCGCACGGAGCCGGCGCGCCCGCGGGGGCCCGGTCGTCCGAGCGTTCGGCAGGTCCTCCGGCGGAAGAGGGCAGCGGGAAGAAGCGCCGCCGTCGCAAGAAGCGCGGAGGCGGCGGAGGTGCGCCCGAGGCCGAGCCCGCGCAGGCGTCCGGAGACGCGTTCGACACGTCCGACGATCTCGACGCGTTCCTCCTCGTCGAAGACTGATCCGGAGCCCCGGATGCCGCGTACCTGCAGTCGGCTTCGTTGCCGGTGCTCGCGTTGCTCCTTCTCTGCTCTCGTCCGCACCGGCGACGATCCCCTCACCCTCGGATAGAATGGCTCCCATGGTGGCCCTGTTCCTGCTCGTGGCGTGCGTTCCGATCGACTCGGCCGCCCGTCCCTCGCCCGAAGGAGCCTGGCTCGACGCGGGGGAAGAGGTGTCGACGCCGATGATGTGGGGCTACTCGTGGGTCGACGATCACCTCGCCGTGATGCCGCGCCCCCAGCCGTACGACCTCCCGAACATCGCGGCCGACGGCGTCGATCTGCTGGTCACCCTCACCGAGAGCCCGCTCGCGGCGGCCGATCTCGAGGCGGCCGGGCTCGAGTCGCTGCACCTGCCGATCCCCGACTACCACGCGCCGTCGCCGGAGCAGGTCGACGTGTTCGTGGCCGCGATGGAGTCGCGGGTGGCGGCCCAGCAGCGCGTGGGGGTCCACTGCCTGGCGGGTCGGGGTCGGTCGGGCACGATGGCCGCCATCTGGTTCGTCCACGAGGGCCTGTCCGCCGTCGAGGCGATCGCGCTGATCCGCGAGCTGCGTCCGGGGTCCATCGAGACGATCGAGCAGGAGGAAGTGGTGGTCCAGTACGAGATGGAGCGGTGATGATCCTGGCGCCCCTGCTGTCGTTGCTCGCGTGCTCGAAGGGCCCGCCCACGGCCGACACCGATCCGCCCACCCCGGTCGACACCGACACCGATGTCACCGAGACCGCCATCGTCCACACGGGCGACACGGCGGAGCCGCCCACGCCGGTGTGCGACGCGCTGCTCCCGGTCCCCGTGCCGTTCCAGTCCCACAACGGGTTCGGCGGGTCCGAAGACTTCGACATCGACATGCTCGGCCGCCACGTGTCGATCAACGGCTCGGGCAACCTCGTCGCGCGCGACCCCATCACCGGCGCCACGCAGCTGCTGTCCCCCAACGTCACCGGGTCGGCGGCCTGCACGCGCATGCTCCCCAGCGGGAACTTCGTCGTGTGCGACGTGGCGGGCAACTCGCTGGTCCACGTCGACATCACCACCGGCGCCAAGAACACCCTGGTCACGGGCATGGCGTACCCGAACGGCGCCGAGGTCGACCCCGACGGGTTCGTGTACGTCGCCGAGCAGAACGCCGGGCGCGTGCGCCGGGTCGACAGCACCACGGGCGAGTTCACCACCATCGCCGAGAACCTGAACAACCCGAACGGCGTGATCTTCTCGCCCGACTACCAGATCCTGTACGTCGGCAGCTTCGGGGGAGGCGTGGTCTACGCCGTCGATCGCACGGGCGTCGACACGTTCGACCCGCCGCGGGTGCTCGTGCAAGACCCTGGGAACAACGGTGGTTTCGACGGGATCAACGTCGACGAGTGCGGGAACGTGTACATCACGGAGTTCGTGGCCGGGAAGGTGTACCGCATCACGCCCGACGGCCAGATCGTGAACCTCGTGGCCGACCTCCCGAGCAGCTGGATCCCCAACCTGCGCTGGGGGAACGGCGTGAACGGCTGGGAGGAGACCACCCTGTACGTGTCCGACCGGTCCCAGGGGCGCCTGTTCGCGCTCGAGATGGGGCTGCGTGGGAAGCCCGGGTTCCTCACCCCCCCGTGAGCTCGCGGAAGGCCCGCCGCAGCGCCCGCATCACGGCGGGCACGGGCAGACCGGTGCGAGCGGAGAGCTCGGTCCACGAAGCCCGGTGGAGCACGCGCGCCTCCACGAGCTGGCGCGCCTCCCCCTCCAGCGGCGTGAGGTCGGAGGCCTGCACGAACGCGGTGAGGGCCGTCGCCATCGCGTCGTAGGGGCGCGATCCGCGGGTGTAGGCACGCACGGCCTCGGTGATCGCGGGCCCGTCGAGGGGTGCGGGCGCGGGGAGGTCGGCCAGCACGGCCTGGAGGAGGTCCGGCGCGAGCGGGAGCCCGTCGGCCTGCATCAGCTCGAGCTGGAGGGGCAGGTCGCGGGCGAGCACCGCGCGGAGGTCGTGGACCAGCGCATGCGCGTCGGGCGACACCGGACGCACCATCACCGCGCTCGGCTCGCCCGTGCGGCTACCGCGCGACACGCCGAGGCGCACGAGGCGATAGCCCTGGGACCGGCGGAACGCGAGCAGGGCCGGGGTGGCCCCGAACAGGGTGCCGAACAGGTCGGGGGTGTAGCTCCCGTGCACGTGGTCGACGAGGACCCGGGCGAGCCCGCGACGGCGCCGGTCCGGATGGACGGCCGTGCGCACGCTGCGGATCATCGCCAGGCGCGCCGCGTCGGGACGGCCGGAGTGGACGGCGAGGGTCTCGGCCAGGGCGTGTCCGCGGAGCCGCTCGCCGGCGGCGAGGCGCGTGAGCTCGGTGTCGGACAGCCCCCCCTCGCGGGCCACCAGGGACACCGCCGAGAGGTCGGGACCCTCGAACAGCCCGTGCACGTCGAGGTTCGGCGCGTCGAGCACGCGCTGCAGGTCGCTCGGGGTGGTGCGGTAGTGCGCGGCGACCAGCAGCCCGAACACCCCACGGAGGCGGGACTCCAGCGCATCTCCTTCGAGAGCAGCCGTGTGGACGGGGCCTTCCGACGGCTCGCACGGCTCCGCGTCGAGCAGCAGGCCCTCGTGCACGAACGCTTCGAGGGGGTCGTCCGGGGCCCACCGGATGGGCGTGGACAGCGTGTGGCGCTCGAGCCCGGGCACGGTGGGCAGGAACCGCAGGCTGAACCCGCGCCCGTGGCCCTCGTACCCGTGCACCGTGCTCGCGAGCACCAGGTGAGCGCCCGGACACGCCGCCAGAACGGCCTGGAGCAGGGGCACGGACAGCGCTGCGGCCTCGTCGACCAGCACGATGCTCGCCGACCCCTCTCCGCGGGCGACGGCCAGCGGGTCGACCCACCGGGCGTCGGGCGCGAACCGCAGCACCTCGCGCACCTGCTCGGGATGGGCGGACGTCACGACCGCACCGAGCCCGGCGGCCGCGCGTCCGAGCGCCACGGACTTCCCGCGTCCGCGGTCGGCGGTCAGCGCGATCCGGGCGGGCGTCCCGGAGGTCAGGCGAGCCCTCAGGCGCTCCACGAGGGCGTCCTGCTCCACCGTGCCGTGGAACGTGCGGACCGGCGCGTACGGCTGGGGTTCGAGCCGTGCGAGCGCCCGCTCCAGCCGGTCCCACATCCGGGTGCCCACGTCCTCCACCGGGTACGGAGGCACGGCGAGCGCCGCGGACCGCACCGGCCGCTCGGGCATCCGCAGCACCAGCGCCCCTCCCGCCGCGACGAACCCGTGCGCCCGTCCGAGCAGGTCGGGGTCGAAGCCGGCATGCAGGTCGAGCACGACCGCGTCGAAGGTCCCGCCCAGCAGGCGCTTCACGTCCGAGGGGGCCGCGCCGCCGTCGCCCACCCACAGCACACCCTCGGTCCCGACGAGCGCCCGCGCTGCGGCGGCCGTCGCGTCGGGCGACCCGCGGAACACGGCGACGCCGCGCTTCACCGGGGCCCCGGGAAGGCGGGGAACGACACCTCGGTGACCGTCTGGGCCTCCATGTCCACGAGCAGGATCCCGTCCGCCTCGTGGGACAGCCAGTACTCGAGCAGCTGACGTCGGGTCGCGGGGGTCGTGGGGTCGCGGGCACGGTCGCCGGTCTTCACGTCGGCCACGTAGATGCGCCCGTCGCGCTGGACCACGCGGTCGGCGCGGTTCTGCACCCACACCTCGGCCCCGTCGAGCTCCATGGGGAACTCCACGATCACCTGGTGGTCGAGCACCTCGAAGCCGTGTGCGGCCAGCACGGCGTCCGCGGCGTCCTCTCCGGCGAACGCCACCTTCAGCCGGCGCGTGTTGTTCCGCCGCACGCGCGTGTGGGCCCGCCACCAGCCCAGCACGGCGAGCGCCAGGAGCACGAGCGCCACGACCAGCAGGGCGTCGGTGAGGTCCATGCCGCGAGAGTATCCCCTTGGGCGCGCCGTGATGCGGTAGCCTCGGTGCAATGAGCGGTTCCCGGCCTCCGATCCAGCGACTCCCCGCAGACCTGGATCCGGAGGAGACGCACGACACCACCATGCGGGGCGACGCGTACTTCGGGTCCGTGGAGCGACTGCTGCGTGGGGAGCAGCCCCGCCTCGTGATGGGCAAGATCCTCGGTCGCGGCAGCATGGGCATCGTGCGGGCCGGCGAGCAGACGGCGCTCGGGCGCGAGGTCGCGGTGAAGGCGCCCCGCACGGACGATCCTGAGGATGTCGGCAGCATCCTCCAGGAGGCGTGGGTCGCGGGCGCCCTCGAGCACCCCAACATCGTGCCGGTCTACGACATCCACGTGATCGACGGGCGTCCGCACGTCATCATGAAGAAGATCGAGGGGGTCGCGTGGTCCACGCTCATCAACGACGCGACCGAGGTGAAAGCGCGCTTCGGTCGTGACGATCCGCTCGTGTGGAACCTCGAGGTGCTGGTGTCGGTGTGCAACGCCGTCGAGTACGCCCACGACCACGGGGTGCTGCACCGCGACCTGAAGCCGAGCAACGTGCTCATCGGGCGGTACGGCGAGGTGTGGGTGATGGACTGGGGCATCGCGGTCAGCCTCACGGAAGCGCACCGCGACCGCCTGCCGCTCGCGTACGAGCAGCGCGGCATCACGGGCACCCCCGCGTACATGGCCCCCGAGATGG
Organism: Myxococcota bacterium; assembly: GCA_041389565.1. Lineage (GTDB taxonomy): Bacteria > Myxococcota_A > UBA796 > UBA796 > JACKEQ01. Next base: position 4,569 of record JAWKRP010000035.1, on the reverse strand, counting down.
CCGAAGGCGACGGCACCAAGCTCACCGAGCGCGCCGACATCTACCTGCTGGGCGCGCTCCTGTACCGCATCATCGCGGGCAAGCCGCCGCACACGGGCAACGACGTCGAGGCCGTGTACAAGGCGCTGTTCAAGCCCACCACCATCGACTCCCACTGGCCGCTGGCCGACCTCCTGGCGTCGTCGCTCGCGAAAGACCCCGAGCACCGCCCGCCGTCGGTCGCGGAGTTCCGGGCGGCCGTCCAGCGCTACCTGTCGCGACGTGGAGCCCAGGCGCTCGTCCGCTCGGCGTCCGCGAAGCTCGACGCGCTGCGCACCGTGGCCGGGGTCGAGCACCCCGAGGACTCCGCGGCCCACCGGTTCGCGCTCTACGACCTGTACAGCGCGTGCCGGTTCGGGTTCCAGCAGGCGCTCGAGGCGTCCGAGGCCGTCGACGAGGCGCGCGACGGCCTGCGCGAGGCCACCGAGATGATGGTCCGATACGAGCTCCGCCAGGGCGACGATCGCGCGGCGCACCTGCTCTTGAAGCAGCTCCCCGACGCTCCGTCCGAGCTGCGCGACGCCGTGGCGGAGGTCCGCGAGCGGCGGAAGCGCGCGAAGGCCCGGCTCGAGCGGCTCGAAGAGGACAACGACCCCCGCACGGCATGGGTCGCCCGCCTCATGGTGTTCAGCGCGGTGGGGGCGGTGTGGGCGCTCACCCCCATCACGTCGGCCCTGCTCGGCATCCCGAAGGGCTACCTGCGTGAGCTCGCGATCTCGGGGGGCACGTTCTTCCTCACGGGCGTCCTGCTCACCCTGCTGGCACCTTGGCTCGTGAAGTCGAGGTTGAACCGCATCATCATTGTGCTCGTCGCGCTCGGGCCCGGCCTCGCGTTCATCTTGAACGTCGGTTGCTGGCTGTACGGAGCCGACTCCGAGCTCTCGGGCACCATCGAGCTGTTCGTGTACTTCATGCTCGCGATGATCGCGACGCTCATCGCCGAGTGGCGACTGTTCGTGGGCACCCTCGCATTCCTCGCGGCGTTCCTGCTCGCGATGGCCAACGAAGGCACCACGCTCTTGTGGATGAACATCGCGAACGTCATCCTCGCGGTGAACGGCATCGTCATCTGGCTCCCCCTCGGATGGCGTCGCAACCAGGCCCATCGAGACACCCCGCTCCTCTGATGAGTGACAACCGAGCCGCCAGGACCCTCGTGACCCTCGGGCTGATCGAGCCCGATGCCGCGCAGCGCGTGCCCGCCACCCTCGACGGGGGCACGTGGCCCGATGTGCTCGCGTCCATGGGCCTCGCCGGGGCTCAGCTCGAAGAAGCGCTCGCTGTGGTGGCCGCTGCGGGCGGTCCGCTGGGCGACGACGCCGTCACCTCGGAGGCCTCCGGGCGGTACGTCGACCTCGAGGAGCTCGGCCGCGGCGGGATGGGGCGTGTCGTGCGCACGGAAGACGCGCACCTCCACCGCCAGGTCGCGAAGAAGGAGCTGCTCGTCAACCACCCCGCGATCGAGCTGCGCTTCCTGCGGGAGGGGCGGATCACGGCCCAGCTCGAACACCCGGGCATCGTGCCGGTGTACGAGCTCGGTCGGCGCGCGGACGGCACGCTCTACTACACGATGAAGGAGGTCCGCGGGAAGACCCTGCGCGACGCCCTCGATGCCGCGCCCACGCTCCGCCAGCGGCTCGCGCTGCTCGGCGTGTTCGTCGATCTGTGCCAGGCGGTCGGGTACGCCCACAGCAAGGGGGTCGTGCACCGCGACCTCAAGCCCGAGAACGTCATGATCGGCGCCTTCGGCGAGACCACCGTGCTCGACTGGGGGCTCGCGAAAGTCGCGGGGGAGCCCGACGCCGCGCTCCCGGAGGGGCTGGCCGTCGGCAGCGGTGCGGGCAGCGACCTCACGCGTGCGGGCACCGTGATGGGTACGCCCCGCTACATGAGCCCCGAGCAGGCCGCCGGGCGGTCCGACCTCGATGCGCGCTCGGACGTGTGGAGCATCGGCATCATGCTGTACGAGCTGCTCACGGGAGAGGTGCCGTTCGACGGTCCCACCGACTCCGTGCTGCGCCTCGTGAAGGACGGCCTGTTCGCGCCGGTCCAGGAGATCGAGGGCAAGGTGCCGCCCGCGCTCGCTGCCATCTGCACGAAGGCCCTCGGGCACTCGCCTGCCGAGCGGTACGACACGGCGGCGGAGGTCGCCGAGGAGCTCGAGGCCTGGCGCACGGGCGCCACGGTGGGGGCCCACACCTACTCCGCGATCGAGCAGGTCCACAACGCGGCCCGGCGCTTCCGGCTCGTGCTCGTGGGGCTCGCGTGTCTCGGGATCGGCGCGTTCGCCGCTTCGTCGGTGGTCGGTGGGCAGCGGGATGCGGCGGTCCAGGCGGCGTCCGCAGCCGACGCCCGGGTCGCGTACTTCGCGGAGGTCGCGTCTGCTGCGGATGCCGAAGGTCGCGGGCAGCCCGCCGAGGCCCTCGCCCGGGTCCGGCACGCGCTCGGCCGTGCAGACGTGCCCGAGGAGGACCGCGCCGTCGCCGAAGCCCTGCTCGCCCGGGTCCGTCGGGCGGGCGACCTGCGGGTGCTGTCCACCGAGCCCGTCCACAGCTTCCGGTGGGCGCCGTCCGGGGGGCGCCTGGCGTGGGCGAGCGGGTCGTCGGTGCAGATCGTCGACCCCGACAGCGGGAGCGTGCTCGGCGCGATCCCCGCGCCCGGTCGGGTCACCGCCTTCGCGTTCTCCCCGGACGAGCGCCTCGTGTGGGTGGGCACGGAGGCCGGCGATGTGCTCGCGGTCGCGACCCTCGATCTGTCGGAGAAGGTGCGGTTCGCGATCGGCGGCCCGGTCGAGCTCCTCGTGCCGTCCCCGGAGGGCTCCTCCGTGCTGGCGGGGGCTCCGGGGGCGTACGGTCGCTGGAGTGACAGTGGGGTCCGCCAGAGCCTGGCGCCCGCGCTCGGTGCCGCGGCATCGCTCGTGTGGCGGGGCTCCGAGCCCGTGGCGGGCTCCGAAGGGGTCGGTCCGGTCGATGCGGAGGGCGCGGTCACCTGGGAGGGCGAGCGCCTGACGCCGGGCTTCGTGGTGGAGCGTGCGCAGCCCGATCCGGATGGAGACGAGATCGCGATGTCCGGTCCGGGCGGTCTGGCGGTGTGGGAGGCGCCCACGGGCGACCGCCTGCTGTCGAACCTGCGGGTGTGTCCGAGCGGTCGGGTGGTGCCGGTGCTGCCGTTCCCGAGGATGGACGATCTCGGGGTGTCGGAGCGGTCCTGTGCGGAGTGACTCGCGAAACATCATGATCTTCATGGTCTTTCGTGGATTGGCGTTTGTTCGGCCTCGGGCGCTGCCATCGGCGTTGATGGGGAACGCCCGTCTCGAGACCCCCCGTCGATGTCCTTGGGCGAACGCCGGATTTAAACACAGAGGTCGCTGAGGTACACAGAGGTCCGGGGCCGACGGTCCACCCGAGACCTGGGCATCGGCGACACGGACCGGATGGACGGCTCCGTGCTTCTCGGCAGGGCGGAGGCTGAGGATGGACGCAGGGGCAGTCCTCGCGACGAGCGTGGTGTTCTGGAGGCGAAGGGTTTTGACGGCCCCATCGACGTCGGCGGGGGAGCGCCCGACTTCAACGCAGGGGTCGCCGAGGTGGCAGAGACGCGGAGGTCGGGGGCCGACAGTCCACCCGAGACCCCGCCTTCGGTGCGTCGGAACGGGCGGTGGATGAGGATGGACGCAGGTGCTGTCCGCACCACGTGCGTGTGATCTGGCGCGGACGTCGTGGCGCGCGAGACGGTGGAGAGACCTGGTCTCTGCCGACGCAGACGCCGTCCCCACCGACATCCTCGTCTCCGCCGACGCGGACGTCGGCCCCTTCGTTGTCGTTCAGCGAGGCCGCAGGCGTCGGGCACGGTCCCCGCCCCATCGACCTCGCATACGCCCCGGTCGAACCGTGCTCGATGCAGGCCGCAGCGGTCTTCCGAACCGCAAGCGGAGGGCGAAGCCCGGAGTGCGCAGCGCGCTTGCGCGCGGAGTAACTGGAGCTTGTTGGACCCGCCGAACGGCCCGAGGGTCGAGGCTCCGTTCCCAACACTCGCCGCGGGGACCGACGCGGACGCCGTCCTCATCGACACCCTCGTCTCCGCCGACGCGAACGCCGTCCTCATCGACACCCTCGTCTCCGCCGACGCGGATGCTCACCGACCTCCTCGTCTCCGCCGGGTCGGTCGAGGAGCGTTCGGGCAGGTCCGGCCGGGCAGACGGCGACCCCCGCGGGCTCCGACGTCCGAGCTCAGTGACTCCGGGCTTCGCCCTCCGCCTCGCTTCGCTCGTTGGCATCCCTCGCGTAGACACGCGGGTCCGACAGCCACCCCTGTCCTGGGCCCACCAGGGCGGGCGTCTTCGAGCTCGGGTGTCTGTTGGACGCCGCTGCGGGTGAGGGTTCGGAGCGCCCCCGTCGAGGAGACCGCGTTCGGACGGGTCGGTCTGAACACGGCCGTCTCCGCCGACGCGGACGCTGTCCTCACCGACCTCGCCGTCTCTGCCGACGCGGACATCGGCCCCATCGACGCCGTTCAGCGAGGCCGCAGGCG
>JAWKRP010000034.1:0-89666 GCA_041389565.1 Myxococcota bacterium | reverse complement strand
TCCCATGGTGGAGATCGACGGACGAACCGAGGGAACCGAGGTCCGTCCGTCGATCCGCAGGGGTACAGGGAGCTCGTTCTGGACAACAGGCCTCCGGCGCTCTCGCCGGTTCCTCCAGAACCCCTCTCTCTATGTGGAGTCTCCGATGTTCAAGTCCGTGAATCCCGATGCTGGCAACGACGACGCGCCCTCCTCGAGTCTGCTCGACCTCGACTGGGCCGTGATCCTGATCGTGGGGCTCGTCGTGCTCCTCGGCGTCGGCGGCGCGGCGTACGCGCTCGCGTCCAGCCCCGACGGCACCACCGACCTCGGGCCCGCGGGCGCCCGTGGGCTCGGGAAGATCATCGCGGCCGTCGTGGGCCTCGGCGTGACCGGGCTCGGTGCGCTCGCGAAGGGCTCCCGCTGATCGTCAGCGCTTCCGGGCCTGCTCCACTGCGGTGAGGATGGCCTCGTTCGTGGCGGGAATCGAAACCGCCACGTGTCGGCCGCCCTCTGCGAAGGCCGACACCGCGCGACCGATCGCCGTGTGCGCGGAGATCGCGAGCATGAACGGGGGCTCACCCACCGCCTTCGACCCGTAGATCACGTCGTCCTGCGCGGCCCGCTCGAGCAGGTGCACGTGGAACTCCGACGGGATGTCGCCGATGGCGGGGATCTTGTAGGTGCTCGGGCTGTGGGTGACGAGCCAGCCACGGTCGTCGAACACCAGCTCCTCCCAGGTGAGCCAGCCCAGGCCCTGCACGAACGCGCCCTCGACCTGGCCCTTGTCGATGTCCTCCGACAGCGACTCGCCCACGTCGTGCACGATGTCGACCCGGTGCAGCCGCCACTCGCCCGTGAGGCCGTCGACCTCGACCTCGCTCACCGCTGCGCCGTACGCGAAGTAGTGGAACGGCTTGCCCTTCCCGGCCTTGCGGTCGTACGCGATGTCGGGGGTGCGGTAGTAGCCCGCCGCGGCCAGCTGGATCTGCCGGAGATAGGCTGCAGACGCCACTTCCGCGAGCGTGACGGACGCTCCGCCGCTCCACGCCCACGCCGGCCGACCGCCCTTCTCGGGGATCTCGCCGTCGTTCTCGGGTGCGAGCTCCAGCGCGTCGACCGCACACCCCAGCAGCTCGGCCGCCACGGGCTTCAAGCGCTCCACCAGCTGGCGGCATGCGCTGGCGACGGCCTGACCGTTCAGGTCGCTGCCCGAAGACGCCGCCGTGGCGGACGTGTTGGGGACCTTCGCCGTGGACGTGTGCGCGTGCACGATGTCCTGCAGGGGGGCCCCGAGGGCATGGCTGCACACCTGCAGCATCTTCGTGTACAGCCCCTGGCCCATCTCCGTGCCGCCATGGTTCAGCTGCACGGTGCCGTCGCCGTACAGCAGCACGTACGCGCCCGCCTGGTTCAGGAACGACGTGGTGAAGCTGATGCCGAACTTCACGGGCGTGAGCGCGATGCCGCGCTTCCGCCACTCGTTCGCTGCATTGAACGCCGCGACGCGGGCCTTTCGCTCGGCGAGGTCGGCGCGCTCCGCCAGCTCGTCGACGATGCGGTGCAGCCGGAAGTCGCGCACCTGCTGCCCGTACGGCGTGCGGTCGTTCCCGTCTGCGTAGAAGTTCCGGCGCCGCACCTCGAGCGGGTCGAGGCCCAGGTGCTCGGCGATGCTCTCGACGATGCGCTCGATCACCACCATGCCCTGCGGGCCGCCGAAGCCGCGGAACGCGGTGTTGCTGATGCGGTTCGTGCGCACGGCGTTCCCGCGCAGCCGCACGTTCGGCAGCCAGTACCCGTTGTCCATGTGGAACAGGCCACGGTCGAGGATGGCGAGCGACAGATCGGCCGCCCAGCCGGCATCCGAGTACAGGTCGGCGGAGAGGGCCTGGATGCGCCCCTCGGCGTCGAACGCGACCTCCCACGTGGAGTGGAACGGATGCCGGCGACCCGTGAACGACATGTCGGAGTCGCGGTCGAGCCACACCTTCACCGGCCGCCCCGTGCGTACGGCGGCCACCGCCGCGAGGCACGCCCACTGGGCCGCTTGCGTCTCCTTGCCTCCGAAGCCCCCACCCATGCGGGGGCACTCGACGGTGACGCGGCTGCGCCCCCACCCCAGCACCTCGGCCACGAGGGTCTGCACCTCGGACGGGTGCTGGGTGCTCGAGTACACCGTGATGCTGCGGTCTTCGCCCGGGATGGCGAGGGCCGCGTGGGTCTCGAGGTAGAAGTGGTCCTGCCCGCCGCTGTCGAGGGTGCCCGACAGGCGGTGTGCCGCGGACGCCAGCGCCTCGCCGACGTTTCCGCGCTCGATGACGTGGGGCTCGCCGATGAACGACTCCGCGGCGATGCCGGCCTCGATGTCGGGGATGGCGGGTGCCGCCGTGATGTCGACCTCGATGGCCTCGACCGCCTTGCGCGCGGCCGGGTAGCTCTCGGCGACCACGAACGCGATGGGCATGCCGACGCAGAAGACCTGGTCGGCCGCGAGCAGGGGCTCGTCGTGGAACACGGGACCGACGTTGTTCGACCCGGGCAGGTCTTCGGCGAAGAACACCGCGTGCACGCCCGGCACTGCGAGGGCCCGGTGACGGTCGCGGCGCGTGATCCGCCCGCGGGGCTCGGAGCTCCCGAGCACCCGACCCACCAGGAGCCCCGGTGGATGCGGCAGATCGTCGACGTAGCGCGCTTCGCCCGACACGTGGCGCAGCGCCGACTCGTGGGGGAGCCCCCGACCGAGCGGGCTCTTCATGGCGCACCTCCCGACAGGACCGTGCCCACGGGGTGAGGGTCGAACGCCTCCCGGTCGGCCCGCTGGGACTCGAGCCAGAACCCGAGCAGCAGGTTGCGCGCGACACTCGACCGGTAGCGGGCCGAGCCGCGATGGTCGGCGATCGGCAGGAAGTCTGCATCGATCAGGGGCATCGCGGCCTCGACCGCAGCGCGCGTCCACCGCTGGCCCGTGAGCGCGGCTTCGGTGCGCCGGGCACGGGAGGCGGCCGTTGCGGCCATCCCGCCGTACGCGAGCCGGATCTCCTTCACCACGTCTCCGTCGAGGTCGACGTACATGCCTGCGGCCACCGCCGAGATGTCGAGCTCCCGGCGCTTGCTCACCTTGTAGGCCGTACAGAACGCCGTGGGCGGCGTGCGCGGCAGGTCGACGCCCACCACGAGCTCGTCGCCCTCCAGGCACGTCTTGCGGTACCCGGTGAAGAAGTCGTCGATGTGCACGTGGCGCTCGCCGGCGCTCCCCCGGATCGCGATCTCCGCGCCGAGCGCGGCCAGCACGGGGGGCGTGTCGCCGATGGGGCTCGCGTTCACGAGGTTCCCGCCGAGCGTGGCCCGGCTGCGCACCTGCCGGCTGCCGAACCAGCGCAGCATCTTGTGGAGCGCCGGGATCTCCTCGCCCACCAGCTCCATGACGCGCGTGAGGTTCACGCCCGCGCCGATGAACCAGCCCAGCGGGGTGCGCTCGATCTCGCGCAGCGCGTCGAGCCCCTCGAGCCCGATGACGACCGGGAAGTGCTCGTGGAACTTCGTGACCTTCAGCCCGAGGTCGGTGCCGCCGGCCACGAGCACCGCGTTCGGGTGCGCCGCGCGGGCCTCGAAGAACGCCTCGAAGGTGGTGGGCTGGAGGTAGCGCTGCGGACCGTCGAGCCCGTCGGGCGCGGTGATGTCGAGCGCGGCGTCGCGTGCGCGGTACTGCTCCATGGTCGCGCGGAAGCGGTCGTCCGGACGCAGCCCGGCCACCTTTCGCCCGGCGTCGCGGATCGGGCGGTACCCCGTGCAGCGGCACAGGTTGCCGCACAGCTGGTCGTCGATCTGCCAGTCGGCCTTCACGTCGTCGCGGTAGGTCGCCTCGAACAGCGACATCACGATGCCGGGTGTGCAGTACCCGCACTGCGAGCCCCGCGTCTCGACCATCGCGAGCTGGGCGGGGTGGTACGCCTCGGGATCGTCGGGAGAGCGGGAGCGGTCGCGCAGCCCCTCGACCGTGTACACCCGCTTGCCCTGGAGCATGGGCAGGAACAGCAGGCAGCTGTTCACGGCGCGGAAGGTGGGCTTCTCGCCCGGCCGCTCCTCGAGGAGCACGACGGTGCACGCACCGCAGTCGCCCTCGGCGCAGCCCTCCTTGGTGCCCGTCTCGGCGAGCTCGTCGCGCAGGAAGCGCAGGAGCGTGGTGGTGCCGTTCACGTCGGACCCACCGCCCCCCGAGGGGTACGCGAGCTCGATCACGCGGTCGTTCAGCCAGAAGTGCAGGGTGTCCACGGGGTCGGGCTCCAACTCGGGGTTGGCAGCATACCGCAGGCTCACGGCGTGCTGACGATCTCCGCCCACCCCGACGCCACGTCGTCGATCCGCGCCCGCACGCGGGCCTTCGCGTCGCGTCCCACGATCAGCCGGTCGTACCGGTCGACCGCTACTCCGGGACCCTCGATCTCCCACGTCACCTGCGGGGTCACGTCGACGGTGCGCCCGCCCTCGAGGTGCGCGGTGACCACGAGATCGACGGGCTCTCCGGGCCGTACGGCGAGCGCAGAGGGCGTCACGTCCAGGCGCACGATGGGCGCGTCCACGACCTCCAGCGCGAGCGGCGGGGACTCCTGCCCCCCGACCACGCCCACCAGCGTGGTGCTCCCGGGCGCGAGGGCCTCGAGATACCCGTTCGCGTCGACCTTCACGACGGACGGGTCGCGCACGTCCCACAGGGTCTGCTCGGTCGCGTCGAGCAGCTTGCCATCGGCGGTGACGGCCGTTGCGCGCAGCGCCAGGCGACGACCGAGCAGCACCACCTCGCTCGCGTTCCCGAGGATGACCCCGACCGCGTCGGCCGGTGCGACGGTGACGCGGATGGGCGCCGACCCGAGCCCCATCCAGGTCGCGAAGACCTCGGCCACGCCGGGCTCGACGCCCTCGAGCAGCGCGGCGTCGGCGCTCGCGATGGAGGGACGGGTGGACGTCCAGGTGACGTGGGGCGTGGCGTCCGTGATGGTGCCGTCCCCGAACACCGCGACCACCGCGAGCGGGAGGGCCTCTCCGACCCGCAGGGAGGCCTGGCCGGGGTCGATGGTGAGGTCGACGAGATCGGTGTCGGCGACCTGGACGGGCATCGGCAGTGTCTTCATGCCGCGCCAGGTGGCCGTGACCGACGCACGCCCCGCCTTGAACGCGAGCAGCTCGCCCTCGTCGTCGATGCGGAGGATGTCGGGATCCGAGGAGGTCCAGCGCACCCCGTCGCGCAGCTCCTCTGCACTGCCGTCGTCCACCACGGCCAGCGCGCGGAGGTCCACCCGTGCGCCCACCGGGAGGCGTCCGAGCGCGGGGTCGGCCGTGACCCCCACGATGGGTCGTACGTCGACCGAGACCGGCAGGCTGCGGACATCGCCCTGCACCGCGACGATCTCGGTGGCCCCCACCGACACCGCACGCACCTCGTTCCGCTCGACCCACGCGACGGACGGGTCGCCGACCTCCCAGCGCACCTTGTCGTCCGGCAGGATGCGTCCCTCCGCGGAGAGCACGCTCACCGCGAGCGGCTGGCGGCCCTGGGCGGACATCGAGATCGCGGCGGGCTCGACCAGGATGGCCTCGGGAGCCGCGGACACCCCGGCGCCCACGAGCACCTCGACCGGTGCTGTCGACCACCCGAGCCAGGTCCCCGTGATCACGGTGCGTCCGGGCCCGACGCCCACGACCTCACCATCCTCGGAGACCGTGGCGACGGCGGGGTTGCGCGACTCCCACTGCACCACGGACGTGGCGACGGTCTCCATCCCGTCGCGGAAGGTCGCGAGCCCGTCGATGTACGTGATCTCCCCGGCCTCGACCAGGAGGGCCTCGCGCGTGGCCCGCAGCCCTGCGAGCCCCGACGCCACGACCTCCAGGTGCATGGGGAGCGACGCATTGCCCCGGTACCGCGCCACGAGCGCGGCCTTCCCGGGCTGGTTCGTCACGACGCGCCCGTCCTCCACGCGTGCGATGGCGGGCGAGTCGGACTCCCAGCGCGCCTTCTGCACCTCCTGGTACGAGCCGTCCCCGAGCACCTCGTACAGCCGGATCGGTACGGACACCCCCGCCGGAACGACCCCCACCGTCGGCACGATCACGAGACCGACCGCCGGGACGACCTCCACGGTGCTCGAACGGCTCTCCACTCCCTTGAACGATGCGGTGACCACGGCCTTCCCGACGCTCACCGGACGGATCCGGCCGCCCGGCAGGATCTCGATCACGTCCGGGGCGTCCGTGCTCCACTCCACCTGGGTCGTGAGGTGCACCTGGTGCCCGTTCGACAGGTCGGCGTCGACGTACATCCGGCCGGTCGACTGCAGACCCAGCGTGAGCTGGGCGGGCGCGATCGCCATCTGCGTGGGCACGGCATCCCCCGTGGTGACGCGCACCTCCACCGGCTGGCTCGCGACCCCGAGGTAGTCGGCGCGCAGCGTGGTGGAGCCCGGCCCCACCGCCACGAACACGCCGTTCCCCTCCACCCGGCACACCTGGGGGTCCTGGCACGACCAGTCCACGCGGTCGCCGACCTCCTGGGAGTCGCCGTCCACGAAGATCGCACGCGCCCCCAGGGTGGTGACCTCGCCGAACGGGAGCTCCACCCGTGCAGGACGCGCCACGAGCCCGACGACCGGCAGTCGACGCACCTCGAGCTCGATGGCCGGCGACCGCACGCGTCCCGACACCGCCTCCACCCGGGTGCGCCCCTCGCTCACCGCGAACAGGCGACCGTCGATCACCCGCGCCACGGTCGGGTCGCCGATCACGAGATCCGGCTTCTCCACGCGGGTCTGGAGCAGGCTCGCGAACGTCGCGGTGACCTCGAAGCCCACGCGCTCCCCCACCTTCAAGCGGGTGTCCTCGAGCTGCAGGCGCAGCGCGACGAGCCGGGTGTCCTCGGGGCGGTCGGGCGACGGCTCCGGTGCCGGCGGCTGCACGTACGGGAGCAGGATCCGGAGGTCGTCGCGGTCGATGGGGTACTCGGTCACCCGCACGGTCTCGGAGTCCACGCCCCGCACCGACACGTGCAGATCGCCCGGCGGGACCGGCTCGAACGCGAAGGCGCCCCCGGGTCCGGTCTTCTGGGTCTCGCCGCTCGACAGGGTCACGTCCACGCCCTCCTCGCAGACGTCCGCACCGTCGAGACGCCCGTTGTCGTTGAGGTCCCGGCACACCTTGCCGGCCAGCTTGCGAACCGGTCGGACCGCGAACAGCACCCGCTGGAACCCCCGCTGGTCCACCACCACCGACTTCGAGGTGGCACCGAGCGGCAGATACCGCTCGTCGAGCAGGGCGGCGGAGAGCTCGACCTCGTAGGTCCCCTGAGGCAGCTCCTCGAGGGTCGCCACTCCGGCCGTGGCGCTCACCACGTCCGTGCCCTCCGGTCCCGTGACCGTGATCATCTCGGCGTCGACGCCCCACTCGCCCACGTCCAGCACGCGGTTGTCGTTCCGGTCCGCGAACACGTGCACGTCGAGGCGACGGCGCTGCACGAGCGCGATGTCGAGGTCGGCCTTGCCGAACCCGTTCACGTCGACGGCGAGCCGGTCTCCGTCCCGGAGCAGGTAGCCCGACGACTCCACGCCCACCTGGTAGGTCGAGGGCTTGAGGCCGCGGAGCCGGTAGCGCCCGCCCTCCCCCGACACCACGGTCTGGTCGAGCACGGTGACGCTCACGCCCTGCACACCGTAGTCGCGCTCCCCGAGGCGTCCGTCCCCGTCCACGTCGACGAACACGGTTCCGCTGACGACCCCGCCGCCGGTCAGCGCACCCCGCACGTCGCGCACGTTCCCGCCGAGCTTGAGCCCGGTGGTGAGGGAGTACGAGAACGTGCCGGTCTTCACGGGCACCACGAAGCTCGCACCGCCGAACAGCGAGCCCCAGCCCGCGAAGCTCCACGCGACCCGGGACTCCGCGAGGCCCCGCGGATCGAGGGTGCCCGAGGCCACCGAGGTCTGCAGGCCCGCCGAGAGCTGGCTCTCCACCCGGGCGCGCTCGAGGGACAGGCGCGCGCCAGCCCCCGCGACGCCGGAGCTCTCGCTCGCGATGCCCCACGCGTACGGGCCGATCCGGAGCAGCGGCCCCAGATCCGACGACGCGTACAGACGCCACAGCCCCTGCCGGAAGCCGAGCCCACGGTCGAGCGCCACGGAGAGGTTGCTGGACATGCGAAAGCGGCGCCGGCCCTGGCTGCTCACCGTGCCCTGGAGGAGGTGCCGGAACGACTCGGGGTCGAACGCGCCGTCCGCCCAGCCGAGCGACACGCCGTACCGCCCGCCCACGCGGGTGCCGGTCCCGAACGTCGCGCCAGCCCCGAGCGCGGCGGAGGTCAGGGAGGCATCGGGCGCACGGCTGTCGCGCACATTGCCGTCGAGCTGCAGGATCAGCGCGTCTCCCACGCGACGATCGGCGCCTCCGACCATCCAGGTCTCCGACTCCGGGGCCGGCCCGAGCCCGGGGACCCACGCCCCACGGCCGTTGTGGTAGCCCGCGAGCCGCACCCGCGTGGACGGCGTGGCGTACCCGGCCGCGAGCGAGCCGGTGGTGCCGTCCCCCACCCTGCCGACGGTCGCGAGGCCCCGGAAGCGTTTCCCCTCGAAGCCCTGCTCGATCCAGGCGACCGGGAGGACCTCGGGATCCGTGCGCGGGACCAGGGCGCCCGCGGAGATCCGCGTGCTCGAGTCGCCGTAGCCGAGCTTCGCTCCCGCGACCGCCACCACCTCGCCATTGGGGTCGAACACCCCGCAACACTCGAGCTGGCGGGTGTTCCCGACGGTGAGGTCGGCCTGGAAGTCGCCATCCGTCGGCCGGACGGCTGCGGAGATCCCGCGGAGCGTGAAGGCCGCGCGTCCCGGCGTGGGGGCGAGGTACACGTCGCCGAGCGCGAGGTCGAACCGGCGGGTGGACGTGGTGCTGAGGAGCGTGCGGAACCCCCAGCCCTCGCCGCTCGACTGAGCCAGCGCGCTCGAGAGGTGCGTGATGCCGGCCTCCTGGCTGCGGTACCCCACGGAGGCGCCGAGCGAGCGGGTCAGGAGCGGGTCGGACTTCGCGGATCCCCCGAGCCGCAGGGTCGCTTCGGCGCGCCAGAACGGGACGCCGTCCTCCGGGACGAGCCCGAGCGGCGTGAAGGCCTCGCGGTCGACAGGGGTGCCGTCGAGGGTGACGACGATGGACTCCGTGAGCCCGCCGCGCAGGACGAGCAGCGTGGCGACGCCCGGTCGCTTGCCCAGCAGCTCGAACGACTCGGGATCGACGACGGTCAGCTCCAGCACGTCGGGGTCGAGGGAGATGGCGTCGTCGAACGTGTCGACGTGCACCACCACGGCCCTCCCGACGGGGAGCGGAGCGGTCGCCACCCGGTCCACCGAGACCCGGCGCTGCGCGTGGGCAGGCGTGCCGAGGAAGGTGGACAGGAACAGCCCGAGCAGGGCGACGAGCATGGGTCTACGGAACGGTGAACAGCGTGGACGGGACCGGGACCGGCTTCGCGTTGTCGCTCACGAGGACCCCCTCGATGCTGTAGAGACCCGGCGCGAGCTGCGCATCGACGCGCTCGGTGAGATCGCGCTGCTGGCCGGGCAGGAACCGGGCCTCTGCGGTGGCGATCCGCGCCACCACGGGGCCATCCTTCCGGCGCACCACGCCCTTGAAGCGGGAGAACGTGTGCGTGTCGCCGGTGTGCTCGGCGTGCATGGAGAGCGTCGCGAATCCGGACTCGACGGACACGTGCGGCTCGGACACCTCCAGCTCCGGCGCCCGTCCGCCGCCAGCGTCGATCATCACGAGTGACGCGACGCGCATCGCGGCCGTACCGCCCGCGGTGGACTCGAAGAAGACGGTCGCGTACTGCCCGCCGCTGGCGTCGGGCGGCACCTGGACCTCGAGCTGGATCTCACGGCGTTCGTCGGCCGCGAGGCGGAACGTGGCCGGCTCGACGAGGCTGTACTCGGCGGCCGACCGCTCGATGGTGCCGATGGGGGCGAACACGTGCTGCTCGCCCTCGTACCACCAGTCCTCCAGGTACACCCTCACCTCCACGGGGTGGGGCGCCGTGTTGCGCACCGAGAGGGTGCGCCCCACGACCGAGCCGGGAGCGGCATCGACGACGACATACGGCGGCGAGACGGCCAGCCCGAGGGCCCACGCCGCAGAGGTGAGGAAGACCATGGTTCAGCTCACGCGGGTGCGAAGGTGAAGGTGATCGTGGCGCTCGACGTGGGGTTGTCGCCCGCGTCGATGGCCGCACCGAGGCTGATGGGCTGGGTGAACGGCACCGCCGTCGGCGTGATGACCGGCGAGGGACCGCCGCCTGCCGGCAGCAGGTTGGTGGGGGCGGTCACGTCGAGGTTGACGTGGTTCAGGTTGAAGAACCCGTCGGCGCCGCCGGTCCCCGTCGCGGACGCGTCCACGGCGATGGTGGCGAGACCGGGCGAGTTCGCGCACGTGAGGTTGGCTTCACCACCGACGTACCAGAGCGCCGTGCCGCTGTTGAACCAGCCGAAGAGGTTGCCCATCGGCCCGAGCGTCCCGAAGGACACGCCGGCGACGTTCTCCACGTCGGCCTGGGTCGCGCTGGAGAAGGCCGCGGGGGACACGCCGGCGCCGTTCACGCTGCAGTCGATCAGCAGGTCGGCCTGCACCTGGATGTCGAACGTGAAGTCCGCGGACGCCGCGGGGACGCCGCCGGGCGGGTGGTCGGCCGCGAGGGCCATCGAGAGAATGAAGGTCGAGATCATCGCCATCTCCTGTGGGTTGTCGAGAGTCGGGTTCGTGGAGACGGGTCTGTCTCCAACCTGTAGATCAGGGGGAACTCGAGCAGCCCGCGCCCGGCGGCGCCGTCGACACGGACGGCGACCCGGTGGTGCAGGTCGGCCCCCTGGGGAACGTCGAGGTCGAGCGCCGTGCCGAACGCCGACGCGGTCTGCAGGGCTTCGACGGGTGCGCCCACCGGACCGACGCGTACGGCATCGGAGGCGCGGAGGTTCGGGCGGACGGTGACCGCGTAGGACGTGGGCGCGGGACGGAGCGTGAGGACCGTGTGCGCCCCGCGCCGCGAGACCTCCGGGAGCACCGGACCGGCGGGCTCGAAGCCCACGTGCAGGCAGAGATCCAGCACCAGCCAGTCTCCGTTGGCCGTCTCGACCACGGAGATCCCCGGATCGCCGAGCCCGACGAACGTGCTGAACGCGTCGCCCGCGCCGTCGATCACGGCGCGCGAGCCGGTTCCGAGACCGGACACCGACAGCTCGACGGGCGGCGCGGCGAGCGCCATCACTGCGGCTGCAAGAACCACTGGGCCCCCGCAGCGCCTTCCGTGCGCGTCCATGTGCCCTGCATCCGCCCGTCGTCGCGGAGCGTTCCGCGGAACACCATCGGCCCGTCGTTCTCGCTGAAGTGCAGCGACTCCCCGTCGACCCGGCCCGACACCTGCACCTGCCGCCCGCGGAGCCACAGCGTGGCATCGAACGACGTGGCGGTCTGGCGCTCCACTGTCATCATGGCGGTGTCGCTGCCGGCGATGCCGCGGTACTTCCCCGCGAGACGCCCGGCCGGCACGGGCTGCGCGGGCTGTGGAGCCGCGACGGGCTCGGGAGCGGCGGGCGCGACGACGGGTGCGGGCGCAGGCTCGGGAGCGACGGGCTGGGGTTCGGGAGCCGGCTCGGGTGCGGGCGCGACCTCGGGCACCAGGAGGGGCGCCGGCACGGGCTGCTCGACGGGCTCCCCCCGGTCCGAACGGACGAGCTGTGCGGTGACGTAGCCGCCCACGCCCATCGCGAGGATGACCAGCAGCCCGACCCCGACGACGAGGAGCAGCGGAGAGCCCGATGACGCCGACGGGTACGGTTCCATCGTGGTCTGGGAGATCGTCATGTCCTGCAGGCGCGGCGCGATGGGCGCGTCGGCGTCTTCGGGGCGGAGGACGGTGTCCTGGGCGGAGCGATGGGGCCGGAGGACCGTGTTCTGCGGCACGTGGCGAGCCGCGTTCTCGGGGGCGTGGAGCTCGCTTCCGCTCGGGAAGGCGCTCTGGAGCGCGGACTCGGGGTCGCTCGGGAGGAGCGTGGGGTTCGCGAGCGCCCCCTCGTCTCCGACGAACGTCTCCTGGCTGGGCACCCGCCGGTTCCAGCGGGTGGTCTTGCCGAGCAGCACGTCGCGCATGACGCTGCAGTCGGGGATGCGCTCTTCCTTCCGGGTGCGGAGGGCCCCGAGGATGCAGGCTTCCACGGCGTCCGGGATGTCGGGGTTCAGCTCGCGCGGCGCGGTGAAGTCCCCGGCGGCGACCTTGTTGAAGATCTCGAGGATGTCTTCGCCGTAGAAGGCCTGCGCGCCCGTGTAGAGCTCGTACAGGATGCATCCGAGCGCGAACACGTCTCCGCGGGCATCCACCGTCTTCGCGTCGCGGATCTGCTCGGGCGACATGTAGGCCGGCGTGCCCATCGCGACGCCGGAGCGGGTCTTCGAGAGGTTCTGGTCGCCTTCGACGAGCTTGGCGAGCCCGAAGTCCGTGACCTTCGGGATCCACCGGTCGGCCACGCGCTGCAGCAGGATGTTCCCGGGCTTCATGTCGCGGTGCACGAGCCCCTGCTCGTGTGCGTACGCGACGGCCTCGAGCGTGCCGAGGAACAGCTCGAACGCGAGCGAGGGCTCGGGGTGCGGGTGCTTCATGAGGAAGCCGTCGAGGGACGGACCGTCGACGTACTCCATGAGCAGCCCGGGCTGGCCGGCGATGTCGAGCACGTCGTGCACGGCCACGATGTTCGGGTGCCGGAGGCGCGCCTGGACGCGGCCTTCCTGGAGCATGCGCTCCGTGATGGCCTTGCTGCCGACCGTGAGGACCTTCAGTGCGTGCTGGGACCCGAGCTGCTGGTGCGTCACGAGGTAGACGACGGCCATGCCGCCCTGCCCGAGCACCCGCTCGATGGCGTATCTGTCTACGACTTCGCCCGATTGAAGCACGTGCCTCCCCACACCCGGTCGTCCACCGAGGCATGGGGAGGGTGGTCCCCAATTCCTGTTGCCGCTCAGTCGGCGGGCGTGCCTCTCCAGCCGAACATCGCGGCGATGAGGAGCGCGTAGGCGACGCACACCACGACCACGGACACCACCCCGCGACCCATCGCGACGTACGAGAGCCCGGTGTCGCCGATCACCCCGGCCCCCTTGAGCACGGCGGGCATGGGCACGAGGAGCAGGCTCATCCCGTTCCGCCCGAGCTCGAGCAGCCCGGCCAGGATGAGGCAGATCCCCGCGGGACGGCAGGACCCCAGGAGGCGGATGCCCACCACCACGCCCACGAGCCACATCACGAGCAGGGGCGCACTCAGCACGGCCTGCGTGAGCATGGTCCAGAAGACGTCAGGCTGCACGGTCTCTCCCACGGCCCGCCACCGACAGCGCGAGCCCGAGGAACAACGTGTGGATCAGCGTCTGGACGAGCCAGAACACCTGGGTGACCACGACGGGCACGCCCGCGCCGCCATCCGCGATGAACCAGCCGTAGAGGGCCCACACGACGGTTCCGGTGAGGTCGAGCAGCAGGAATCCCGCGAGCGCCATGGCGCCCAGCACGCTCACCGTGCGATGGGCGCCCATCGTCAGCCCGCCGTACACGATCCCCACGAGCAGCACGAGCCAGACGGGCGCGGAGAACAGAACGGGGAGCAGGATGTCCATGGCGGCCGCATGGTACACGACCGCCGCGGCGCCTCGTCCGTCGCCCCCGGCTCGACTGCCCCTTGCGACGATTCGTGACTTGGGCCGATCGTGTCGCCTGCTATTCAAGCGGCTCGACAGGAGGCTCGATGCTGACAGCGCTGTGGTGCTCGATGGCCCTCGCGGGGCCCGAGATGATCCCCGAGAAAGACGTCGATCTCGTCGGCCGCACCGCCCCTGGCTTCAACGCGCAGGACGACGAAGGTGCGCCCTTCGCGCTCGACTCCACGCGTGGGAAGCCCGTGATCCTCTCGTTCTGGGCGAGCTGGTGTGGCCCGTGTCGTCAGGAGCTGCCCGCGCTGGCGGAGCTCCAGAAGCAGCGCAGCGATGTCGTCGTGTACGCCGTGAACGTCGACCGCGAGCGCGCGAAGGCGAAGCAGTTCCTGGCGCAGGTGAAGTTCGACCTCCCGATCGTGTGGGACAACAACGCCGAAGCCCTCGGCCAGTACGACGTGATGTCGATGCCCACGATGTTCCTGCTCGACTCGAAGGGAACGGTGAAGTGGCGGAAGACCGGATTCTCCCGTGAGAACGGGCTCACCGAGCTCGAAGAGCAGCTCGCGAAGCTGTAGAGGACGCGCGTGTCGAAGAAGCAGAAGGGCGGGAAGACGCCGAAGGCGAGCACCCTGCGGGCCGACGAGCAGGACACCACTCCGCTCGACCGCAAGGCGCTCGAAGAGGAATCCGGCAAGCACGACTCCGGCGGTCCCACCGGCCCCACCGAGCCCGAAGACGGCCCCGCGCCCCTGTACGCCACCGTCGCGCTGGTCGCGATCGTGCTCCTGTCGATCTTCGGCATCGGCGCCGGCATCTACATGACGATGCACCACGAGATGTCGCTGTACGGCGAGGGCTTCGGCGAGATCGCCGGATGCGCGGAGTCCGAGGGCATCAGCTGTGACGTCGTCAACACGTCCGACTGGTCGGAGCTGTTCGGGGTGCCGCAGTTCACCTGGGCCATCCCCACGTACGTGACGATGGGCGGGCTCGCGCTGTGGGCGGCGTTCAAGCAGCGCTCGATGTCGTGGGTGGTGCTCGGCATCGCCGTGTGGTGCGCGATCTACAGCGTGTTCCTCGCCTACATCTCGAAGGTCGAGCTCGGCTTCTGGTGCCTGTGGTGCATGCGGCTGTACGCCGCGAACGCCGCCATCCTGCTGGCCTCCATCGTGGCATCCGTGAAGTCGCCACGCCCGCAGGTGCCGGCGATGGGCGGTGCCGCCGGGCTGTTCGTGCTCTCCGTGCTGATCGCGGTGGGCGGGCAGAAGGCGTACCGCAGCACCCTGCTGAAGGGCGCGCCCGAGCTCGAGAACCTGCCGGCCGTCGCGCACGAGACCACCAAGAAAGACCCCGAGGGCCCCGCGCCGGTGCTGTCGTGGCAGGTCACCACCGAAGACGGCAACCCGGCGACCCTCCAGACGGCCGCCGACGATCCGTGGAAGGGCAACAAGGACAGCAAGGTCGCGGTGGTCGAGTTCGCCGACTTCGAGTGCGGGTACTGCAAGCGCGCGTCGGGCGAGCTCCGCCGACTGTACGAGGCGTACGGCGACCGCGTCCTGTTCGTCTACAAGCACTTCCCGATGGACCCAGCGTGCAACCCCGGCGTGAACAACCGGAAGCACCGGAACGCCTGCCTGGCCGCGCAGGCCGGGGTGTGTGCGCAGAAGCAGGGCGTGTTCTGGGCCTTCCACGACCTCACGTTCAAGAACCAGCACCAGCTCGGCGCCGACGACCTCACGTCGTACCTCGAGAGCGCGGGCGGCGACAAAGACGCGTTCTTGGCGTGCATGCGGGCCCGCGAGGGCGAAGCGAAGGTCGTGGCCGACGCCACGCAGGGCATGAACCTCCAGACCCACGGCACGCCGCGCATCTGGGTGAACGGCACGCTGTACCGCGCCGGTCAGAGCGCCGAGCAGATGGCGAAGGCCCTCGAGGTCGCGCTCGGAGCCAGCGCGGCCGAAGCGAACCAGAACGCCGCGAGCCTGCGCCAGGAGTCGACGGGCATCGCCCCGATCCCGGCCGACGTGGCGCCCATGCGGAAGATCGCGCTCGGCGACGGAACGTCGTTCGAGATCGACACGTTCGAGTCGGCGGTCGACAACGGAACGGCCAAGGTCGGGAAGCACGAGATCCCGGGCACGCGCATGAGCTGGTTCGCCGCGAACGACGCGTGCCAGGCGGCCGGGAAGCGCATGTGCACCGAGAAGGAATGGATCGCGGCGTGCCAGGGGGCTCCCCCGGTCGACGACGATGCCGACGGCGAGTTCGCCGACGACCTGATCGAGGGCACCACGTACCCTTACGGCGACTACCACGAGCCCGGCCGGTGCTGGGAGAATCGCAACCGCGACACGGATCGTCCCGTCTACACGGGTGAGATGCCGGGCTGCATCTCGAAGGACGGCGTGTACGACCTCACCGGGAACGTCGAGGAGTGGGCCGGCGCGAGCGCCGAAGAGGCCGTGCTCCTGGGAGGGGCGTACGACACCTCTGACGACCACGCCCGCTGCTACCGGAGGAACACCACCTTCGGTGCCGGATACGCGAGCCTGCGCACCGGCTTCCGGTGTTGTCGTTGACCGTGCTCGCCTCCCGCGGTCAGATGTGATTCAATCCGGCCCGGGAGAGTGAAGTGTCGAGGCAACGGTCTGTCAGCGATGCCGACTGGAACCAGCTGATCACGCTGGCTTCCGGCTATCTGGCCCTGGAGTCCGGCGACATCCAGGGCGCCATGCGGCGCGCGCTCGCAGCCCACATGGATCTCATCGCGGCGCTCAAGGCCGAGCAGATCTCGGTCGAGGTCGACGAAGGTCGCGTCACCATGTTCGTCCCCGACTCCGGCGGCGTCGCCCTCCGTCTCTCGGGAGGCCCCGGGCGCGACGCGATGGACGTGCCGCTCACCCGCCCGCCGCCCCTCCCCCACGAGTCGACCGAAGCGCCCACGGAGATCGACGCGCAGCCGCACTTCGTGGTGCCCGAGGGCCTCGCCGACGCCCCCACCGAGCGGTCGGGCAAGCACTCCCACGAGGACGACTAGATTGGACGACCGGTACCGCCGGAAGGTCCCAGACCCGTCGGCCACCATCCCGGACTTCGGTCCCCGTCCCGAGATCCGCGTCAAGAAGGAAGACGCGAAGGTCTCGCGCATGCCCGAGGGCGACGTCGCTGTCGGTCAGCAGCCTCCGGCGCCCGCGAAGGCCCGCCCGGCCCCGCCTCCCCCGCCACGAAGCCTGAACCCCATCGTGCTCGTGGTGCTCGGCATGGTCGTCGCCATCATCGCGGGCGGCATCGGGTTCTTCGTGGTCGTGTTCGCCGGCATGTTCTTCTGGCTGTTCCTCGGCGGCTGAGGCGATGATCTCCGGTTAGAACGGCGTGTTCGTTCCGGAGGGCCGCATGATCCCCGTCCTACTCGCGCTCACGGCGTGCAAGACCGCCGAACCCGAGGTCGAGACCACCCCGCTCGGAATGGTGCTCGAGCCGGGCACATGGGCCGGAGCCGCGGCCATCGACATCACGCCGCCCATCGTCGAGACCTTCGACGACGTGAACGGCGACAACCTGTTCGGCGGCAACGAGCCGTTCACCGACGCCGATGGCGACGGCCTCTTCGAGCCCGTGTGGATCGGAGGATTCAGCCCACTGCGCCCGGCGCTCGGCGTGCACGACCCCATCAGCGTGCGGGCCACCGTGATCTCGCACGACGGCGAGTACATCGCGTTCGTGGGGCTGGATCTCGTGGGCCTCGGGTCTCCGCGCATCGAAGAGGCACGCCGACGCCTCGCGGCCGAGGGCTTCCTCGCCGACCACCTCATCGCCGCGAGCTCCCACAACCACGACGGGCCCGACACGATGGGGCTCTGGGGCAACCCGTTCATCGGCGTCACGGGCCGGGATCTCGACTACCAGGAGCGCGTCACCGACGCCATCGAGCAGGCCGTGCGCGATGCCGCCGCGAAGATGGAGCCCGTCGAGCTCACCGTCGGCCGCACCCGCATGCGCGACCGCTCGCCCTTCTTCACGGGCTCCACCTTCGGAGGGAAGAACCCCACGCCGAAGATGCACGGCATGATCTACGACGGGCGCGATCCCGTCGTGATCTCCGACCAGCTGCTCGTGCTCCAGGGCAACGGCGACGCCGGCACCGTGTTCACGCTCACGAACTGGTCGGGGCACCCCGAGACCCGCGGCTCCGACAACAACGACATCAGCGCCGACTGGGTCGGAGTCACGCGCAACGTGCTCGAAGACCACTTCGGTGGCGTGGCGATGCACGTGCCGGAGTCTCTGGGCGGCATGCAGAGCGCGCTGAACGGAGACCTCCCACTCGTCGAGCCCGACGGCACCCACGTCTTCCAGACCTGCGACGGCGCCGACCTCGAAGACCCCGAGCACGACTGCTTCGGCGCGGCCCCGGGGTCCACGCGCATCGACGCGGACGGCGACGAGGTGCCCGAGTGGGCCGAGCAGGACAGTTGGGCGTTCGTCACGAGCCACGGCTGGCACATCGCCGAGGCCGCGATCGACGCGCTGATGGACGGCGAGGTCATCACGCCGAGCCCCATCCGGGTGGAGCGCGAGTTCTTCCATGTCGCGGTCGAGAACGACGCCTACCGGCTGTTCGGTCCCCAAGACCTGTTCGACATCGACTTCGGCGACGCCACGGACGATCCGGAGCTGTGCCCGGAGGTCGCCGATCCCCAGATCGACGGCTGCATCGAGACCAGCACGGCACGCGCCCAGATCGGGCCGATCACGTTCGTGGCGGTGCCCGGAGAGCTGCTGCCCGAGCTCGCGTGGGGGTTCCCCGAAGAAGACCCCGTGTGGGCGGCCGAAGTGGGCGACGTCGCGAACCGCGGCACGGGCGCCCGCTACTTCCCGCAGCACCCCCGCGAGTGCGACACCATCGACTACACCGAGTGCCGCCTGGCCCGCGAGCTGAACGGCTGCGACTGCTACCGCTACCACGCGGTGCCCTACCGCCTGTCCGACAGCACCTTCGTGCCCATGCTCGACACCGTCGACACCGAGTACAAGGCGGTGGTCGGCATGGCGAACGACTACCTGAGCTACATCATCCCCGAGCCCGACTTCAACCGGAACGTCAGCCTGCTCGGGGGCGAAGACGGCGACCACTACGAAGACACCGTGAGCCCCGCGAGCAACTTCGCGACGCGCGTGCTCGAGGCGCAGGGCCGCATCGTCGACCGGTGGTGACCCTTCCTGGGTCCCGTCAGAAGGGGTCGGCTTCCCACACGGGCGGGTCGTCTTTGGCGGCGTCGTAGGCGACCAGCTCGCACGAGGACACGGTGGTCGTTCCGCCGGTGTCGACCGAGAGCTTGCCCGCGATGGTCTTCTTGCCCTCCTTGAGGTCGATCGGCGCGCGCAGCTCGAACTCGTGGGCCTTGCCCTTCATGCCCCACAGCACCCGGCCCCACTTCGTGGCCTTCGCGATGGCGTCGCAGGCCTCGGAGCCCACCTTGCCGTCGGCGACCTCGACCGTGACGCGCGGCTGGGTGCCCATGCGCTTCATCGTCTTGCTGTCGGCCGTGAGCCACACGCGAGCCTCGCTCACGGTGACGGACTCCCGCGCGCTCGCAGGGGCGCTCGGCGTTTCAGCGCGAGCCGCCGCCGATCCGAGGAGCAGCCCCACCAATCCGAGTACCATCACGCCCTGACGCATTCGACCTCCCGTCTCGCAACCCATGACCCGTACGCCATCATCCCACACCGCATTCATCCGCGGGGTCGTCGTTCGCTCGCTGGGCCTCGTCACGCTCGTGGCGTTCGCGAGCCTGTGGGTCCAGATCGACGGCCTGGTGGGGTCGCGCGGCATCCTGCCCCTCCGCGATCACCTCGACCTGCTCGCGCGCTCCGCGGTCGGCAACCCGTTCTGGTCGGCCCCCACCCTGTTCTGGTGGTGGCCCACCGACACCGCGCTGCACTTGGTGTGTGCGGCCGGATGTGCCCTGTCTGTCGCGCTGATGGCGGGCATCCCCCTCGAAGGGCCCGTCCTGCTCGGCCTGTGGGCGCTCTACCTCTCGCTCTGCCACGCAGGCCAGGTGTTCCTGGGCTTCCAGTGGGACACGCTGCTCCTCGAGACCCTGTTCACCTCGCTGCTCGTCGCGCGGTGGAACCCGTGGGGGCGCCATGGTCCCAGCCGGGTCGGGGTGTGGGCGCTGCGCCTCCTGCTGTTCAAGCTGATGCTCGGGAGCGGGCTCGTGAAGCTCACGTCGGGCGACCCCACCTGGTGGGACGGGAGCGCGCTCGCGTACCACTACTGGACGCAGCCGCTGCCGAACCCGCTGTCGTGGGCCTTCCACCACGCTCCGCTCGCCTGGCACCGGCTGGAGACGTGGGCCACCCTGGTCATCGAGATCGCGCTTCCGTTCGCGATGTTCGCCGGGCGGATCGGGCGTCGCGTGGCGTTCGTGGGCTTCACGCTGGTGCTCGCGATGCTTTTCGTGTCCGGGAACTACGGGTTCTTCCAGCTCCTCTCGATGGTGCTCGTGCTCACCCTGCTCGACGACGCCGACGTGCAGGCACTCGCCGACCGCCTGCCCGCAAGGCTCTCGGGGCTCGCGAGCCAGGGGTCCCGCGAGCCCGTCGCTGCCCCGCACGTCGCGCAGGAGGTGCTCGCAGGATGCGTGCTGGCCGGGCTCCTCGGGGTCGGCATCCCCATGCAGTACGGCCGCACGGCGTCGTATCGCGACCTCGGCGAAGGCACGCTCGAGGTGCTCCGGGCCGCGCAACCCTTCCGGACCGTCAACGCCTACGGGCTGTTCGCGAACATGACGGAGTCGCGCCCGGAGGTCCGCATCGAAGGCAGCGACGACGGGCAGACGTGGGTGCCGTACGTGTTCCGGTACAAGCCCGGTCCGCTCGATCGGCGACCTCCGGTGGTCGCCCCGCACATGCCGCGCCTCGACTGGCAGATGTGGTTCGCGGCGCTCGGTCGGTGCGAGCGCAACGTGTGGGTCACCCGCCTGATGGAGCGCCTGGCCGACAACGAGCCCGTGGTCGTCGGCCTGATCGCGACCGACCCCTTCCCGGACGGCGGGCCCCGCTACATCCGCGCCATGCGCACGGAGTACGTGTTCACCGACGGCGGGCCCGACTGGTGGGCGGCGAGCCCGGTCGACGAGCCCTACTGTCGCGTGCTCGAGACCTCGCGCTAGGAGCCCGTCGCGCGTGGCTCCTTCCGTGCCCGTGCCCGTGCCCGTGCCCATGCCCGTGCCCGATTCAGGACCGACGTCGGGAGCGCCCTCTCAGACGGGGAATCGACGGCGTTTCAGCGCGGTGATCTACTGGGGCATGAGCTCCGAGAAGTACCTCTCGTCGTCCTCCCCGACACCAACTACCTCCGGCCGCTGCTGGACCGGATGGAAGCGAACGTGGGCGAACGGCCCCAATCGGCTCGAGCCGAGTGGGGCTTCGTGTGTATGGTCCGCAACCTCCTCAAGGTCTGGCGAGCCCGAGCGCCCCTGCCAGCCTGAACGGGCACGGGCACGGGCACGGGCACCGCCTTCGGCTGGGTACGGGAGGAGTGCCCACGCAATGCGCGACGGGCTCCTGGCCCCATCGGGATAGGAACCCGCCATGCGGTCCGCCGTCCTCATGTGCCACGCCCCCATCGTGATCCCCGACATCGCCGGGCCTCGCGCGGTCGACTGCGCGACGACCACCGCGGCGATGCAGCGCACCGCACGGGCCGTCGTCGCGACGCGTCCGTCCGTGCTCGTCGTGCTGTCGCCGCACACCCCACGCGACCGCACGCGCTGGGGGCTCGTCACCGGCGACCGTCTGGCCGGCAGCTTCGCGCGGTTCGGGCACCCCGGGGTCGCGCTCTCCCTGCCGAACGCGCACGAAGCCGTCCGCGAGGCCCTCGGAGACGTGCCGCTCGCAGACCTGTCCCCGTACCCCCTCGACCACGGCGCGCTCGTTCCCCTGTGGTTCCTCGTCCAGGCCGGCTGGCACGGGCCCACCGCAGTGCTCGGGGTCCCGTGGTCCAACACGCACGGCCTCGACCTCGGACGCGCACTGTCCGCTCGCGCCGACTGGGCCGTCGTAGCGAGCGGAGACATGTCGCACCGGCTCCTCCCGGGCGCACCCGCGGGCTTCGACCCCGAGGCTTCCCGGTTCGACGAGGGCTTCGTGCAGTCCCTGCGCGCCGGGCGCCTCGAGGACGCCGTCCGTCCCGACGCCGACCTCAGAGAACGCGCCGCCGAGGACGTCGTCGACACCACCGAGGTCCTGCTCGGCGCGCTCGGTCCCGTGCTCGACTTCGACCCGGTGCTCGCGTACGAAGGTCCCTTCGGCGTCGGATACTGCGAAGCCGTCCTCCATCCCCGCCCGGAGCCCCGATGATGCGTGTTCCCGTCCTCGCCCTCGCCCTGTGTGCGGCCCTCCCGGCCGAGGCGAAGAAGGTGAAGTTCGCGTGGGAGCCCCTGTCCGAGGGCACGCGCATCGAGCAGCAGTTCCAGAACGACGCCCGGCTCGACGCGAAGCTGGTGGTCGGGGGCTCGGAGACCGAAGGGATGACCGCCAAGCTCGTCCAGGTCGAAGACAAGGCGTTCTTCGTTCAGTCCGCCGAAGACGGAGACCCACGGGTGGTCGAGATCTCCTGGCAGGACCACCACATCTCGCAGAGCCGCAGCGGTCGCGGCATCGATGACTCCCAGGACGACGTGCACCCCGTGAGCGGGCGCACCTTCACGCTCGACGTGAGCGGCGACGGGCTGTCGATCCGGCCCAACGCCGAGGGAGCGATGCTCGAGGCCATCCAGACCGCCGGCGCACAGCTCTCCACCGTGATGGCGCTCGGCGAGCAGCTCGACGGGAGGGCGCTCGCGACGGGCGACACGCTCGACCCGCGCAGCATGGGCCAGCTCGTCGGGAGCATGGTGGGCAGCCCGCCCCGGTCGGCCGAGCTGGTGCTCGAAGGTGTGGAGAAGGCCGATGGGCGCAAGCTGGCGGTGTTCGACCTCGTGGTGGAGGTCGGTGACGTCACCGGGGCCGGCGTGGGCATGAAGCTCGAGGGCAAGCTGCGCATCGAGCCGCGGTCGGGGCGCCTGCAGAGCATCGAGATGCGCGGTCCCGTGCACATGACGAGCGACGGCTTCGAAGACGGCGTGCCGGTGACGACCGTGATGGACGGCGAGCTCACGTCGAGCTCCACGCTCGTGTGGACCCATGAGTGACGTGCATCCGCTGCTGCGGATCGCGCGGGACGCCCTCGCGGCGCACCTCGGGGGCGAGGGGTACCAGATCCCGGAGCTCCCGCCGCCGTTCCGCATCTCGCGCGGCGCGTTCGTCACGCTCACGGCGGAAGGGCGGCTCCGGGGCTGCATCGGGCACCTCTCCCCCACCCAGGACACCCTGGCGGCCGAGATCGCGCTCCTCGCCGTGCTGGCCGGCACGCGCGACTCCCGCTTCCCACCGGTCACCCTGCCCGAGCTCGCGCGCGTGAAGCTCGAGGTCAGCCTGCTCTCCGTTCCGGAGCCCGCGAACCTCGACCTCCTCGACGCCCGCCGGTACGGGGTGATCGTGACCTCAGGCAAGCGTCGGGGCGTGCTGCTGCCGGATCTGGAGGGGGTCGACACGCCACGCGAGCAGATCCGGATCTGCCGCAGCAAGGCGGGCATCGGTCCCGAAGAGCCCGTCGAGCTGGAGCGGTTCGAGGTCGAGAAGCTGGCCGAGCCATGAGCGCCGGGCGGTGGTGGTCGCGCGACGGCGACCGCATCCGGTGCGACCTCTGCCCCCGTGCCTGCACGATGATGCCGGGCCAGCGGGGCTTCTGCTACGTGCGGGCCGCGACCGACGACGGCATCGAGCTCGCCACGTACGGGCGTTCCTCGGGGTTCTGCATCGATCCCATCGAGAAGAAGCCACTCGCCCACTTCCTGCCGGGCTCGGCGGTGCTCTCGTTCGGGACCGCCGGGTGCAACCTCGGCTGCCGGTTCTGCCAGAACTGGGACATCAGCAAGGCCCGCGCGGACGACCGTCTCCAGGCGACCGCCAGCCCGGAGGCCATCGCGCGGGCCGCGCGCAACGCGGGGTGCCGAAGCGTCGCGTTCACCTACAACGACCCGGTGATCTTCGCCGAGTACGCCATCGACACCGCACAGGCGTGCCACGCGGAGGGCGTCAAGACGGTCGCCGTCACGGCCGGGTACGTGAACGAGCCCGCCCGGAGCGAGCTGTTCGGGGTGCTCGACGCCGCGAACATCGACCTGAAGGCGTTCACGGAGCCCTTCTACGAGCGGCTCTGCTTCGCGCGGCTCCCGGAGGTCCTCGACACCATCGAGTACGCCGTCACCGAGACGGACTGCTGGGTGGAGCTCACCACGCTCCTCATCCCGGGCGAGAACGACTCCGAGGCCGAGATCGACGCGATGACCGCCTGGATCGCCGACCGGCTCGGCCCCGACGTCCCTCTGCACTTCACGGCGTTCCACCCTGACTTCAAGCTGCGCGACCGCCCTCGCACGCCCCTCGAGACGCTGCTGCGGGCGCGAGACCTCGCCCGCCGGAACGGGCTCCACCACGTGTACTGCGGAAACGTGCACCACGAGCCGTCCGACACCACCTCCTGTCCCGCCTGCGACACGCCACTCGTGGTGCGGGACGGGTACACGCTGAAGCGCTGGAACCTCGCGAACGGCGCCTGTCCGACGTGCGGGACGCGACTCGCGGGGGTGTTCGAGGACTCTCCCGGAACCTGGGGCGCCCGGCGCCGGGTGCTGTCCGTCGGAGACGAGATCGCGTAGCATCCGGCCATGTCCATGACCGTTCGCCAGAAGCTCGCCATCGCCTCCTGGAAAGCCCCGCAGGAGGGCAACATCTACGGGAAGCTCACCGTCGACGCCACCGAGGCCCTGGCGTACCTCGACTGGGTCCGCGAGCAGACGGGCGAGAAGGTCACCATCACCCACCTCGTCGGGAAGGCCGTCGCGCAGGCCCTCTCCCACGCTCCGAAGCTCAACGGGGTCATCCGGTTCGGCTCGTTCGTGCCGCGCACCTCGGTCGACATCGCGTTCCTCGTGGCGCTCGAGGAGGGCCGCAACCTCGCGAAGGCGAAGGTGTGCGACTACGACCAGAAGTCCGTGGCCGACGTCGCGAAGGAGCTCCGGGAGCTCGCCGAGAAGCTGTACCGGGGGGAAGACGAGAACTTCAACAAGTCGATGGGGCCGCTGAAGTTCCTGCCCACCTGGATCATCCGGCCGCTCGTGAAGACCATGGGCTACCTCTCGAGCGTGCTCGGGCTCTCGATCCCCGCGCTGGGCGTGGAGTCGTACCCGTTCGGGAGCTGCATCATCACGAACGTCGGGGTGTTCGGGCTCGACGAGGGGTACGTGCCCCCGACGCCCTTCGCACACGTGCCGGTGTACGTGCTCATCGGTGCGCTGCGTCCGGCGCCCTGGGTGAACGAGGCGGGCGAGCTCGAGGTACGCCCGCAGCTCACGATCACCGCGACGATCGACCACCGCTACATGGACGGCGCCCAGGGCGGTGTGCTGGCGAAGCACGTGCGGTCGGTGTTCGCGAACCCCTGGGAGCTCTCGGGCCTCGAGGCGCGTCCGGCGGCCGCAGCCAGCTGAGCGGTCTTGCGACGGTTCAGAGCACGTCGCGCAGCGCCGACAGCTCCGCCGGGATGACGGTCTCGAAGCGCGGCCGCTCCATGAGCTCGGCCAGCGCGGGCGGGAGCGGGATCGTGCGGCCGATCAGGGGCTCCACCACGGTGTCGAACTTCGCGGGATGCGCGGTGGCCGCGACGATGGCGGGCATGCCCACCGAGCGGCGGACGAACAGCCCACAGGCCGTGTGGGGGCACACCGCGCGGCCGTAGCGCTCGGGGGCCTCGGCGAGCACGGCCCGCACGGTGTCGTCGTCGACCGACTGCGCGCGAACCCCGTCCCAGCGGGGCCCGTCGAGGTCGAGCAGCCGCTCGAGGTTGGAGGGCCGGCTCACGTCCATCGCGTTGGCGAGGGTCGCGACCGTGGCGTGGGGCTCGAACGTGCCCGTGCTCTGGAACCGCGGCAGGGTGTCGTTGGCATTGGTCGCCAGCACGACGTCCGCGACGGGCATCCCACACCGCCGCGCCCACACGGCCGCCACGGCGTTCCCGAGGTTGCCGGTGGGCACGATCGACGCGCAGCCCGGCCGCTGGAGCGCGCTGGCCGCGTGGTACGCCATCTGGGGCAGCAGCCGACCGATGTTGATGCTGTTGGCCGACGACAGCCGCGCGCGGGCCTGGCACTCCGGGTCGACGAACGCGGCCTTCACGAGGGCCTGGCAGTCGTCGAAGTCGCCCTCCACGCACAGGGTGCGCACGTTGCCGCCCCAGCACGACAGCTGGTGGGCCTGCCGCTCGCTCACCCGGCCCCTGGGGTACAGCACGACGACCTCGACGCCGGGCTTCCCGTGGAATGCCGCCGCCACGGCGCCGCCCGTGTCTCCGGAGGTGGCCACGAGGATCGTGAGCGGGCGGTCCTCCCCCGCTTGCAGACGCGACAAGCAGGACGCCAGGAACCGCGCCCCGAAGTCCTTGAACGCCGCGGACGGCCCGTGGAACAGCTCCATCAGCCAGGTGTCGCGCTCGACCTCCACGAGCGGGACCTCGATGTCGAGGGCCTCGAAGCAGATGGCCTCGAGCGCGCCCTCGAGCACGTCGCCTGCGAAGAAGGGCGCCAGCAGGCCCACCGCGACCTCCGCCACTCCGGATCGCCCGGCGAGCGAGGCGACCTTCGGGAAGGCTTCCGGGACGAACAGGCCGCCGTCGGGTGCGAGGCCGACGGCGAGCGCCTCGGACAACGGGACGAACAGGCTGCGGGACCGTGTGGAGCGGCAGTTCATGGTCTGTAGGAATCTCGTCAAGGACTTGCAGGAGGCAGAACGCGGGGGAACGTATCCACACCATCGGTACCCGGAGACTGCCATGATCCATCTGCTCTTCCCTGTCGCCGCCGCGCTCCCTCCCGCGGTGGGCGCTGCCTCCGCCGTCACCGACGCACCGACGGAACCTCGCGACTCCGGAGCTCCGGCGCTGGGCGCCACCGAAGACGGCGTGCAGACGCAGATCATCAACGGCGTCGACGCGACGGTCGAGGACTGGCCGATGGCGGGCGGCATGCTCCTGAACGGCGACGTGAGCTTCCAGGGCTTCGAGTTCGAGCAGACGGCCATCCTGTGCAGCAGCACGCTCATCGCCCCCGACGTCGTGATGCTGGCCGCGCACTGCGTCGATCTCGACGCGCTGACGCTCCAGCTCGACCCCTCCGGTCAGGTGTCGATCGAGAACCCCGAGTTCTACTGGACGCGCCGCAAGAACCTGTCGATGTACCAGCTGGGCGCGCCCCCCACGAACCTCCCGGAAGACGCCGTGCGCGCCGTGAAGGCCGTGATGCACGAGGAGTTCGATCTCTTCCGGATCCAGCTCGGCCTCGCGAACAACAAGGACATCGCCCTCCTGTTCCTCGAGACCCCCATCCTCGACGTGCCGCTGGGCTACCTGCCCGTCGCCGAGACGACGGAGACCGAGATCGAGGTCGGCAACGAGGTGGTGGTCGTGGGCTGGGGCCAGCAGACGGCCACCGGGCCCGGCGAGACGCCCCCTGCGGGCTCGTACGGCGTGAAGATGATGGGCACGTCCTTCGTCGCGGAGGTCGCGCCGCCGGAGTTCAAGGTCGGCCAGGTGCAGTCCGACGTGCGCAAGTGCCACGGCGACTCCGGCGGGCCCTCGTTCATGCAGGTCGAGACGGAGTCCTCGGAGACCTGGCGCGTCGTGGGCGTCACGAGCCACTCCTACGACCTGAGCGACTGCAGCACCACGGGGGGCGTCGACACGCGCGTCAGCCGCTACCTCGACTGGATCGACGGCCAGATGCGGGCCGCCTGCGCCGACGGCACGCGCTCGTGGTGCGAGATCGAAGGCATCGTCCCCCCTCCCCTGCCCGACGGCACGCTCGCCTGGGAGATCGCCGACGAGGAGGAAGACGCGAAGAAGGCCTGCGGGTGCAGCTCGAACGGGGCTGGAGCCGCGAGCTGGCTCGTGCTCGGGGCGC
This sequence comes from Myxococcota bacterium, assembly GCA_041389565.1. Lineage (GTDB taxonomy): Bacteria > Myxococcota_A > UBA796 > UBA796 > JACKEQ01. The sequence continues at coordinate 61,908 of JAWKRP010000034.1, read as the reverse complement.
TCGCGCTCGTGCGTCGTCGCCGCTGAGCGTTCACAAACCCATCCGGGACGCCACCCGGTCGGCGTCTTAAGCTCCACGCGGAGGTCGACGTATGCTCTCGGTTCTCGCATCCCTGCTGGTCTCGCCGGTGTTCGCTGCAGACGACACCACCGATGCCGGAGCCGAAGACGACCCCTCCGAGATCGTGCTCGTCTGGCCCGACAAGTTCGCGCGCTGGAAAGACACGCGCTGGCTCATCGCCACCGAGGTCGTGCTGCCCACGGGCATGGTGTTCGCCCGCTCGAACAACCAGGGCTTCCGGTCGTTCGCCTGGCAGGTGAAGGCCGTGCTGGCGTGCGATCAAGACTACAAGCTCACCGGCAAGAGCATCGAGGTGCTCTGCGAGATCGAGGACATCGCGATCCAGGCCACGTCGTACGCGCGGTTCAAGCGCGACTCCGACAAGCAGCTCGTGCAGGAGGTGCTCGACGAGATCGACGGCAAGCTGTCGAAGGCGAAGGTGCAGCTGCAGGTGAACGACCGCGGGTCGGTCACGAACGTCGACCTCGAGGGCCTGCCGCGGCGGAACTCCCGTGAAGGGCTGATCAACGAGACGCTGCGTCAGGTGATCGGGCGCATGATGTACCCGTTCCACATGAAGCTGCCGAAGTCCGGGGTGAAGGAAGGGAACTGGCCGGAGTTCGACAGCGAGCTGATGACGATGCCGAGCGTCGACGGCGTGCGCGGCAGCTCGACGATCGTGCACTGGATGAACTTCTACAAGGGCTACCTGCTCGTGCAGGACATCGGGTCGGGGCTCGTGGAGATCACGCCTCTGCCCAACAACTTCGACGGGCTGAACAGCGGCACGGGCAACGTCGACTCCACCGCCGCCGATTCCTCGCAGGCCCCCACCCTCGCGAGCGGGCTGGGCGTGCAGGAGGGGTCGTTCGATGCCGGCGGGCTCACCTGGCGCCTGTCGATGGACGGAGTGTCGATCTACAACATCGACAACGGCATCATGGAAGAGCGCGTGTGGAGCATGAAGGGCATCCCCACCGCCGCGAACCCGAGCCTGCTCGAGTACTGGTACTCGGGCCGCATCCAGCTGCTCGGGGCCGACGACGAGGTCGATGTCGGGCCCACCCGCCAGGTGTCGTACCCGAGCCTCGAGATCGAGGGGCTCCCGGTCTGGCTCCCGGCCGACCCCGAGATCTCCAAGAACCTCCAGGAGTTCAAGCCCGGCAACCGGCTCGACATGTCCGACCGCGAGGACGATACCCGCCGGAAGAAGAAGGACGACGCTCCCTGATCCCGGATCGGTCGGCGATTTCCTGGTGCGCGTCGGTGTTGCGCTCGGCGCCGGGCTCGGCCACGCTGGCGGTGTGATCGTGCTGCTCGCCCTACTCGGCTGTCCTTCCTCCCCGACGCCCGACGTCCCGACACCCCCCGTGCGGGGCGTGGTGCTCGAGGAACGCTCGGCGCCGGTGTGCGCGCAGCCGGAGCTCCGCACGCAGGGTCTGTTCCGCGTGTTCGAGCTGTCCGACGCGACCCCCGCGAGCGAGATCTACGTGTGGGGCGGCGGGATCGTGGCGGAAGACTTCGATGGAGACGGTCGGCACGAGCTGATCACGGTACGCGACGGCGTCGCGGAGTACCTCGCCTGGGATGGCGACGGCTGGTCCGAGCAGCCCGGGCTCCCCGACATGCCGCTCGACCACGCCTTCGGTGCGGCGTCTGCCGACCTCGATCTCGACGGCGATCTCGACGTGCTGCTCACCCGGTGGGGTGCGAAGAACCACGTCCTGGAGAACGACGGCTCGGGGCACTTCACGCTCACCGAGCGCTTCGGCCTGTCCGGGCCCGACGGGCACCACTCGGCCTCGCCGAGCTTCGCCGACATCGACGGAGACGGCGACCTCGACGTGCTGGTCGCAGGGCACGGATACGTCGACGAAGACGACCCGGATCCCACCCGCTTCGCGCCCGCCGACGACACGCTCGTGTACGAGAACCGCGGCGACGGCACGTTCGTCGAGGCGCCCGGGCGCCTGCCCGCCTCCGCACACGGCCGGTACACGTTCATCGGAGGGTTCGCCGACTTCGACCTCGACGGCGACCCCGACCTGCTCATGGTCAACGACTTCGGGCGCCGCTACCGCTCCGGCCAGCTCCTGTGGAACGACGGCAGCGGGCAGTTCGTCGAAGACGGCAATGCCGCCGGGCTCGATCTGGCGGTCGCGGGCATGGGGCTCGGCATCGCCGACGTGAATGCCGACTCCGTGCCCGACGTGCTCGTACCGTACTGGGCCGGGTACGCGTTCATGATCTCGAGCGGGCCCCTGTGGGCCGACTTCTCGACCGTCACGGAGCTCACGCCCGATGTCGAGGCCAACCAGACGGTCGGCTGGGGCGCGATGTTCGGAGACCTCGACAACGACGGGCTCGAGGATGCGGTCGTGATGCATGGCTACCTCGAGACCGGGATCAGCCCGAACGTGCCGGTGCAGCCCGATGCCCTGTTCCAGCGGGACGGGAACCGGTACACGAACCGGAGCGCGGTGTGGGGCGAGCCCGACCTGTCCGACAGCCGCGGCGTGGTGGTGGCGGACTTCGATGGCGACGGCTGGCTCGACTACGCCCGTCCCGACCTCTCCGGTCCGACCCGCGTGTACATGGCGCGCTGCGGTCAGGCCGCCTGGCTCGAGGTGCAGCTAAGCGACTCGGGTGCCAATCCGTACGCCGTGGGCGCCGTGATCGAGGTGATCACGCCCGAGACCACCCACTGGCGGCACGTGCCCGCCGGAGGCGAGGGATACGGGTCGGCGGGGCCGCACGAGCGGCACTTCGGGCTGGGCGACGCCGAGGTCGTGAGCCTGCGGGTCACGTGGCCCGACGGGGAGGTCTCGACCTTCGACGACATCACGACCCGCCGCAGGCTCGAGATCACCCGGCGATGAGGAAAGGCCTCCCATGACCGTGTTGTTGCTCCACGTGGCGCTCGCCGCCGACCTCGAGGTCTGCGACCAGGGGGCGACCTACACCGACCTCCCGAGCGCGATCGCGGCGTCGACGAGCGGAGACGTCATCCACCTGTGCCCCGGCGAGTGGCAGCTCGGAGCCAGCAAGTTCGAGACGTGGTCGGTGCCGCACGATCTGGCCCTCATCGGCGAAGGGGGCTCGGCGGTCACGGTCGTCGACGGGGGCTTCAAGGTCGACGTGCCCGGCACGCAGCTCTCGCTTCGCGGCTTCCGCGCCGATGCGGGCCCGAACCTCCGCGAGCTGGAGGTCATCCAGTACGCTTCCGTCCTCCTCGACGACGTGGTCGTCACCCCGCCTGCCTCGCGCGTGGGCGACGGGCACATCGCGCTCCTGACCGACGGCGACGTCCTGTGGCGCAACAGCCACCTCATCGGAGGCGGGGCGATGGCCGGGGCCGGAGGAGCCCTGAGGGTCGAGGGAACCACGGAGCTGACGCTCGAGAACGTGCTCTTGTCCGGGTTCCAGGGCGCCTACGGTGGCATCGTGTCGATGCAGCCCAACACCTCGGCCACGTTCACCAACGTGCGGTTCGCCACCAGCTACGCGACCGTCCAGGGCGGAGCCCTCCACCTCGACCGCGCCACGGTGGTCGGAACGGGCGTGGAGTTCCTGGGCAACGGGGCCGACAACTCGGGAGGCGCGATCTACGCCTACGAGTCCAGCGTCGACCTCGACGGGGCCACCGCCCGCAACAACGGGACGGGCGCATCGGGGGGCTTCCTGCTCACCCAGGGCACTGCGCCTCTCACCCTCACCGACGGCGTGTTCCAGTCGAACACCGCCACGGCGGGAGGCGGCGCGGTGGTGGCCATCGGCGTGCCGGTCCAGATCTCCGACTCCCTGTTCTGCGAGAACGCCGCGACCTCGAGCCCCGGGATCGGTGGTGGAGCCGACCTGGTCTCGGTCACCGGGGTCGTCCGGAACAGCGTCTTCGCCTCGAACAGCGCACAGAACTTCGGCGGTGGGCTGTACATCGACGACGCCCCCACGTTCGGGCTCGACCACGACACCTTCGTGGCGAACACCGCCGGGGTCGGCCCGACTGGCGCCGCGCTGTGGTTCGACATCGGCACCCTGACCGCCAGCTACAACCTGTTCGCGTTCCACTCGGACGCCGCGGCGGTCTTCGAGGACGCACCCACCACGTCCAACCTCGAGTGGTCGTACTGGGCCCAGAACACCACGGACGTCGCGGGAACCGCCAGTCTCGGCGCGCCCAACGTGGCGGGTACCGACCCGTTGTTCCTCTCGCAGGCGGGGTGCACGGGCGACTACCACCTCGACTCCGGGTCGGACGCGAACGACGGCGCGGGCGGCGTCATGGGCGCGTACGGGGGGACCGGAGGGCCCGAGGTCCAGACGGACGCCGACGGAGACGGATGGATCTCGCGGGTGGACTGCGACGACGCCGTCGGGGGCGTGTTCCCCGGGGCGGTCGAGGCCTGCAACCTCGTCGACGACGACTGCGACGGCCGCATCGACGAGGGCTGTGCGATCGGCTGCACGGCGGTGCCCGGCCCCGATCCGTACGCGCAGCCCTATCTGTTCTGCGCGGGCACCATGGCGTGGGGCAGCGCCCGCACGTTCTGCGAGACCGCCGGGTACGAGCTGGTGGAGATCGACGACGAAGCCGAGAACGTGTTCGTGGCGCAGGTGGGCCGCTGGCTCGGCACGCAGGACTGGTGGACCGGCCTGAACAAGCTCTCGACACCCGAGCTCCGCTGGCAGGACGGCACCTTGCCTGCCTACCTGGGTCCGACGGGCACCGTGACGGGGACGGGGGACTGCGCCACCGTCGGTCTCGACGGCACCTGGAACGCCCCGCCGTGCTCCAGCTCCCGTCCGTACATCTGCGAGCCCGCGGACGGCGCCGATGCGGACACCGACGCCGACGCCGACGCCGATACCGATGCCGACGCCGACACGGATGCCGATGCAGACTCCGACGCCGACGCCGACACCGATGCCGACTCGGACACCGACACCGACACGGATGCCGACACCGACTCCGACACCGGCACGCCGGACACGGGAGAGTCGGACACCGACACCGACTCCGACGCCGATGCGGACACCGACGCCGACACCGACACCGACACCGACTCCGACGCCGATGCGGACACCGACGCCGATGCGGACACCGACGCCGACACGGACAGCGATGCGGACACAGACACCGATGCCGAAGCGTCCACGTACGCGGGCATCGCGTGCGGCTGCACCGCCGGGACGCCCGAGGTGCGCGGCTCGTTCCTCTCGCTCCTCGCGAGGCGTCGATGATCCTGCTCGCCCTCCAGGCCGCTCTGGCGGACTGCACCGCCGTCGAAGGGACCTCCGCGCTGGCCCTCATGGACTCCGCGCTGCTCCACTACGAGAACATCGAGATCGACGCCTTCCTGGCGGATGCCGCGCTCACCCGCACTGCGCTCGAGTGCCACACCGTGCCCGTGAGCCGCGCGCAGGCGGCCCGCCTGCACCGGATGTTCGGCATGGTGGCGTTCCTCGAGCACGACTCCGAGGCCGCGCAGGCCTGGTTCCTCGCGGCCCGGTCCATCGAGCCGGCCTACGTGTTCCCCGAGACCCTCGTGCCCCGCGGGAACCCCCTGCTCCAGGACTACGAGGCGCGCAGCGTCGCCGAGCTCACCCCCGTGCCGCTCCCGAGCATCCCCGACGGGCGGCTCCAGGCCGACGGCTCCGCGACCACGTGGACCCCGGGGATTCCAGCCATCGTGCAGCAGTTCGACGACTCGGGCGCGGTGGCGGTGACCCGCATCCTCGGGCCGGGTGATCCCATGCCCTGGCAGGCCGTGACCGAGGTCCGCGAGCGGCGGCCGGCGCGACTGACCGTCGGTGTAGGCGCACTGATCTACGGCCGCACCGACTCTCCGCCCGTCCAGGCCGCCTACGGGGTGTCGGCTGCGATTCCCGTCGGTCCCGTCGACCTCGACCTCGGCGTCCAGCTCGGGGCGACCCGCCAGGAGGTGCCCGACAAGAGCGGCGAGCTCCGCGTACAGACCGTGAGCCTGCCCCTCGCCCGGGTGGGCGTGCGCGTTCCGTTCGGCACCGGCCCGGTCGTCCCGCACCTCGGAGCGGCGGTGGTCGGCACGGTGAACCACGACGGCCTGGGCGTCGGTGGCGCCGGCCTGCTCGGTGCGCGCATCCCCCTGTCCGGTCCGCTCGAGCTGTCGATCGACGGGCTGGCGGGCTGGGAGCGCGGCTTCGTGGGCACGGCGGTCGCCGGGATCGCGCTCGCCCTCTGATCTTCACAGCGCTCGGATCGCTGTGAGGTTCGCGTCCGCGAGCCCGGCCACCACCGCTGCCCCGAAGCGCTCGCGCACGGCGTCCAGCACGGGCCCTCCTCCTCCCGCGACCGCGTAGCGGAGGTCCTTCTCGACGAGACGGACCGGGAAGCGCGGCGCGTGGTCACCGGACACCATCAGTGCTGCGGCCCCCGTGGCGGCGGGGCTCGTCACCGGAAGGCCCGCCAGCAGCTCGAGCGCACGGGGGCCGGAGATCCCCCCGCGCTCGCCCAGCGCGAGCACCTCGGACATGGCCGCCACCTGGGTCGCGAACAGCGCGTTCACCATGAGCTTGAGCACCGCGCCGTGCCCGGACGGACCGGCATGCACGACCTTCGCGCCCAGCAGATCGAGCACGGGCTGGATGGCGGAGACCGTCGACGCGTCGCCTCCCACCAGGAATGCGAGCCGACCGGCCTCGGCCTGCGGGGTCGAGCCCGCGACCGGCGCGTCCAGCACGGCGATCCCGCGGGTTCGCGCAGCATCGGCGAGGGTGTGCACCCATCCCGGGGTGACCGTGCCGCACTCCACGGCGACCGACCGCTCCGCATCCCCGCGATCGCCCCCTGCTCGAGCCACACGTCGCGAGAGGCGTCGTCGTCGGTGAGCATCGAGAACACGAGGTCGACCTCGGCCACCGCAGCTCGCGGACTCTCCGCGGTGCGCGCTCCGGCGACCGCGCGGGGCGTGCGGTTCCAGACGACGAGATCGTGATGGGGGGCGAGACGGGCGGCCATGCGGCGACCCATCGCGCCCAGACCGAGAACGGCGATGCGGGACATGGAGAGCTCCTCGGGGAAACGGGGTTGGGCCCTCAGCGTGGATTCGTATCCATGATCTTCGTTCCATAGCTTCGGGTCGTTCCTGTTCTAGCCCTCCGATTCCCGACTGGAATCAGCGTCGTTCGACTATGATTCCGTCCAAACCGGACTGAATCGATGGATCGACTCACCCCACTCCGCGCGTTCCTCCGAACTGCAGACCTCGGCACGCTGTCCGCGGCCGCACAGGAGCTGCGGGTCGGCCAGAGCACGGTGAGCAAGTGGCTCGCCGCCCTCGAAGCGGAGGTCGGAGCTCCTCTGTTCGACCGCACCACACGGCGCCTCCGCATCACGGAAGCCGGTCGCGCGCTGCTCCCGCGGGCCCGCGAGCTGGTGGAGGGCTGGGACGCCGCGCTCGCGGAGGTCCAGGCGCAACAGCCCCGTGTGGTCGGGCGCCTCCGCGTGTCGGTGCCCGCGGTGTTCGGCGTTCGCCACGTGGTGCCGCACCTCGGCGCGTTCCTCGACGCACATCCCGAGCTCGATCTCGACCTCCACCTGTCCGACCGGTACGTCGATCTGCTCGACGAAGACCTCGACGTCGCGATCCGCGTGGGGCACGCCGTGCCCAGCAGCCTCCGCGCGCGGCGTCTCGGGGGGTCGCCCCGGCGGCTGGTGGCCGCCCCGTCGTTGTTCGCCCGACACCCGCGGCCGGTCACCCCCCGCGACCTCGCCGATCTCCCCTGCCTCGTGCACACGGGCGTGCCGCGCTCGCTGTGGACCGTGTCGCGCGGCGAGCGGGTCGAGCGCATCGATGTCGGAGGCCGCGTTCGCGCCGATCAGAGCGAGGCCATCCGCCAGCTCGCCGTGCAGGGCCAGGGCATCGCGATGCTGGCCTCCTGGCTCGTCGACGAAGACCTCGAGTGCGGTCGTCTGGAGCCGGTGCTCGCCGACTGGTCACCTCCGGATGCCCCGATCCGAGCCCTGCTCCCGCCGAGCCGGCACGTACCCGCCCGCGTGCGGGCGCTCCTCGACCACCTCGAGGCCCGCTGGACCACGCTCGGCTGACCTCGGCACGGTCCGTGCACTCCCCGTGTCCACGTCCGTCGACACGCGACGTTCTTCGGCCCAGGTCGTGCGCTTCTGCGGCGCAGGCTGTACACGGACACCCATCATCGAGGTGAGAGCATGTGGATCTGCTTCCTGACTGCGTGGGCCGCGCCGAGCGAGCACACCGTGGAGGCCGTCGGGCGCCAGGAGGTCGTCGTCGACCTGCCGACGTTCGGACGCTACGCGTTCGAGGTTCGCTCCGAGGTCGGAACCGCGCTTCAGCTCGTCGACCGCATGGAGGGTCCGGGCAGCCGCATCGGGGTCGTCGGCGAGCGCGACGGTCGGATCGACGCGTTCTTCGACCGCGGGCAGGCGAAGGTCGTCACCCTGGCGCCCACCGACGGGCGCGGGAACGCGACGGTCAGCGTCACCCCGTTCGTGCCCGTCGGCTCCACGCCGCAGCTCCTGCCCAACGAGCCCGTGCTCACCGAGCTCGAAGACCGGCAGTCCCGCGGGTGGTGGGTCGACGCGAAGGGTCCCGTGGCGTTCGAGGTCGCCGGTCGATTCCTGGGAGACGTCCGTCTGTGGCGCGACGGCACCTGGCTCGTGGGCGCCACCCCGCGGTGCGGCGCGATCGACCCCGTCGAAGGCCAGCCCCTCCAGCGCTGTGTGCTCACCGCGACGCTCGAGCCCGGCCTGTACCAGCTCGTCGCGTACGGCGGTCCGGGCGACGCGTGGGCGAACGAAGCGCCCGACTCCATCCTGTCCGTGCGGTGGGATGCGCCCATCGTGGGTGTCAGCGGCCAGCGCACCGGGCGCATCGGGCCCACCGGCATGGAGTTCTTCAAGGTCGAAGGCGCCGCCGACACCGCACAGCTCACGCTGCCGGAGATCGCACACGCGAGCGTGGCGCTGCGCCCATGGTCCAACGACTCCGTGTTCGACGCGCCGAGCGGAGGCGGCCGCATCACCGACGAGTCGCGCACGCCCGAAGCCCGCGCCACGTCGTCGGGCTCGCGCACGAACGTCATCGCGGTCCAGGGCACCCCCGGCCAGCGCTACACCCTCACGTGGTTCGACACGAAGCCGTCCCCCGGCACCGTGTCGGGCAGCGGAGAGGTCCTCGTCACCACGATGACCACCGCGCGACCCAGCGACGACCTCGCGCTGACGGGCCTGTTCTACCGGTCCAACGTCGACGGCACCGTCCAGCTCGTGAAGCACGCGGGCGTCGAGCTCGCCCCCGGCAAGCGGTTCCGGCAGCGCTTCAACCTCCTGTCCACCGCCCGGCTGCTGGTCGAGCTCGACGACGCCACCGACGTGAAGTTCGTGGTCACCGAAGGCAAGGCCGACCTCAAGCTCGAGCGGTACTTCACGAGCCCGCCGAAGGGCTACGTGTCGCCGAAGCCCCGGCGCGAGGAGTGGGCCGACAAGCACGGCGCGGGCACGTGGGTGCTCACGATCACCCCCGTCGAGCCGGGCATCGTCACGCTCGAGGGCTACCGGAACTCCTGGTCCGACCTCGCGTCCTCGGCCGTCGGCTCGCTGGCCGAGCTCCCCGTCCGGCCGGGCATCGCGACGAAGCTCGACCTCGACCCCGGCGCGTCCGTGCAGTTCGTGCGGTTCACGCCACCCGGCGCCACCAGCGGCTACGACGTCCGCTCGCTCCCGCTCGATCCGCGCGTGCCCGTCGCGCTCCCGCTGGCTCCCGGCGAGCGGTTCGTGGTGCCCGTGCAGGTCGATGCCCCCACCCGCCTGCACGCGACCCTCCCGAACGGAGAGCGCCTGCCGCTCGAGGGATTCGGAGCCGGAGGCACCGAGCTGGACGTGCCCGCCGGGTCGTTCGCGGTGACCGTGCACAACGCGACCGACGCACCCGTCGTGGCCGTGTTCGGCGCCGTGGTCGAGCGTCCGGCCCCCAGCGCGCTGCCCCCCGAGCGCCTCGATGCGCTGCCCGACTTCCCGAAGCTCTCGTTCGCGAAGGGCTACTACACCGACCTCGAGCGCAGCTCGACCGAGACGCTCCAGCTCGATGTCGCGAAGGACGGGCTCTACCAGCTCGAGTCCACCGGGCTCCTCGCGACCGGCGGCACGCTCCGCAGCCGCATCGCCCTGAACCTCGGCACCGGCGAGCAGAACGGGGTCGGCCGGAACTTCCGCGTGGCCCGCTACCTCCGCTCGGGGGCGTACCAGGTCACGGTCGGCACGCGGGGCCAGACCACCGGGCACCTCGGCGTCGTGTTGAAGGCCGCTCCCGTGAAGGACGGCGGCATGCTGGAGGACCGCGAGGTCGCCCGCGCCACGCTCGAGCCGGACGAGGGCATCCTGTACCGGTTCCGGGTCGCGGAGCGCGGGAACTACCACATCGTGTCGAGCGGGCAGACCCAGACGTTCGCCTGCCGGCTCGAGGACTCCGGCGGCTGGCCCGTCACCACGCCCGCCACCACGTGTGATCTGCGCCTCACCCTCGAGCCGGGCACGTACACGCTGCAGTCCCTGCCGAGCAGCGTGCAGACGCGCCGCCGCACGGTGGTGGAGCGCGACCTCCCCGGCGAGGGACGCGAGGGGCACGGCCCGTTCGCGCTCACCCTCGGCGATGCCGGCTTCCACACGTGGGTCGAGCCGCCCGGCGAAGGCGAGCGCCCGAAGGACACGTGGACGTTCGAGCTGCCCGCCGCCACCACCGTGACGGTCGATCCCGGCGACGAGATGGCCGGCGCCCTGATGAAGGACGGCGAGACCCTCGCGCGTCTGTCGCCGTCGCGCACGTGGAGCGGCCCGCTGGAGCCGGGGTCGTACACGGTCGAGCTGCGGGCGGCCCGCCGGGGCACGGGCATCCCGTACCGCGTCCGGGTGTCGACCTCCGCGCTCACGGTCGGTCAGCGTCGCGTCGTGTCCGCCTCGTCGAAGGTGCCGCTGAAGATCGGCACGGCCGGGCTCGTCACGGTGTCGTCGGAGGGCCGTTCCGATGTGCGTGCGCGCCTCCGCGGGCCCGACGGGCGTGTGCTGGCCGCGAACGACGACCGTCCGGACGACTGGAACTTCCGCATCTCCGAGTGGCTCCAGCCCGGCGCGTGGACCCTCGAGCTCGAGTCGGTGTCGGGGAGCCAGACCACCGTGGTGGTCGAGTCCCCCGCGGAGACCACGGGCGCCACCCTGAAGCCCGGCGGGAAGCCCCAGGTGCTCGCCGTGGGCGCGGGGACCGTCGTGCACCCGCTCGATCTCGGCGCCACGAAGGAGGTGGTACAGGTCGTCGCTTCGTCCGACCAGAACGTGGGCATCGGGCTCGAGATCCTGACGCCCGACGGCTGGCGCAGCCTCGGCACCGCGGCGGGGCGGTCGCCCGCGCTGCTCGGTCGGCGTACCCCCGGTCACAACGCACGCCTGCGGGTGTGGTCGCTCGACGGGCGGTCCGGCGAGGTGCGCGTCGAGCTCGACACGCCGAACCCGCGCTCGCCCAGCGGCGACTCGCTCGTCGACGGGTACACGGTCGGGAAGGGCGCGTGGTTCGCGCTCGACGGCAAGAACGTGTCGCCGGGCCTGTTCCGCGTCACGGGCGACCGCAGCGGGCTGCTGGTGTGCCCACGCCTCGGGCGTCCGTGCCACCCGGCGGGCGGTGTGGTCGCGCTGAACAAGAACACCGTGCTGTTCGGCACGCGCATGCAGCTCGAGCGCGCCGACCTCGCGGGCGAGCCCGTCCCCGTCGAGCTCGACGAGCGCCCCACGTCCATCGAGACCGGTCTGTCGGGGCTCTCCGTGCTCCAGGTCCGCGCGGCCTCCGAGGTGGCCCTGGCGAGCTTCGCGCAGGACTCCGCGACCGCCCTCTCGGAGGATGGCGCCCTCGCCATCGGCTCCGGGGATGCCAAGGTGTGGGGCGACGGTGTGGGGCGCGTGCGCGGCGTGGCGCTGCGCCAGATCCGCGAGCCCTGGAGCCGCGAGGAGCCGTGGTCGGGCGAGATCCCCCCGCGCACGGCCGTCGTGCTGCCGCTCGCCAAGGACCGCAAGAACCTCACCGTGTCGCTCGAGCGCGGGCTCGTGGCGCAGAGCGGCGGTCAGGCCGTGTGGGCCGACCAGGACGCCCTGCGCGCGACCCTCACGGGCAGCGGCACCCTGCTGGTCGCCAACCCGACGGACGCCCCCGCACTCGCGCTCGTGCACCCCGCGCAGGCCCCGGAGCCTGCCCTCGTGGCGGGCCAGCCCCACGAGCGGTTCGCGGCGCGCGCAGGGGTCGAGGTACGCGAGATCTCCGCGGCCGAGGGCCAGCTGCGCGTGGCGAACGCGAGCGTGGCGTACCTCCGGTCCGACGGGGTGCTGCTCCGTGGCGACGCGCTCGAGATCGGGCCCGGCGGCACGGCCTGGATCACCCACGGCAAGGGCTGGTACGCAGCCTGGTCCGACGCGGGCGGTCCCGGTCCGTGGCCGGCGAGCGAGGGCAAGGCGGTGAAGGTCGCTGCGGGGGTCACCCACCTCGAGGCCGACCGTCCCTTCGCCCTGCTCGTCGACGTCGACGGCCAGCGCCGCGTCGAGTGGCGTCCGGATGGCGGCTCGGTCGACGTGCTCTCCCGCACGGGCGGCACCGTGAAGGTGCGCGCGCTCGGCGCGGGCGAGGTCCAGCCCGACATCGAGACCCAGGAGGTCACCGCCATCTCCGAGGGCCTCGGTCCCGAGGTCCTGCTCGACGCCGGCGGCACGCGGTGGTTCCGCTTCGACCTCGCCCAGGACGGCCCCGTCGGCATCGGCGTGCGCGCGGGCGCCGACCGCGTCACCGCCACGCTCGTGGCCCCCGACGGCCGTGTGGTCACGAGCGGAGTGGTCCAGCGCGCCGACCTGACCGCCGGTTCCTGGTACCTGCGCCTCTCCCAGCCCGCCGACGCCGCGCCAGTTCGTGCGCGACCCGCGGTGACCGGGATCGATCCCCCCGACGACGGCCCCCCCGACGATGTCGTCCGCTCCTACCTCGAGAAAGCCGGCTTCACCGCTGGAGGTGCCCGATGACCCGCCGTCTGCCCGCAGCCCTCACCCTGCTCGGCCTCCTCGTGGCGCTCGGCGCAGCCCTCACCGCTGCCGCCGGCGGGAGTGACGTGCTGCTCGACGCCCTGCTCCAGCGGCCCCACGAGCAGTCCGGCACCCGCGTGGTCCCCGACCGCTTCCTGCGCCGATGGGACCCCCTGACCGTGTTCTTCGCGGCTCCGAAGGGCAAGACCGGTCCGGAAGACCACCCGGAGCGCCTCGTCGAGCTCTCCCCCGCCCATCCGGGCGCGTGGACGTGGCTCGATGCGAAGACCCTCCAGTTCCGCCCGGCCGAGCCGTGGACGCCCATGTCCGCGGTCGGGCTCACCGTCGAGAAGCGCACCACCGAGGTGTTCACGCTCGCGCCCCCACCGCGGTCCACCAGCCCCCGGTCGGGCGCGCGCGACCTCGAGCCGCTCGACGCCATCCAGCTCACCTTCGACGACCCGCTGCCGCCGGAGACCCTCGCGCGCCTCACCCGCATCGAGCTGCGCCCGCTCCCGGGGCTGTCGGACGACGGGCTCGTGGTGCTCGACTCCGACGACTTCGAGGTCAAGACGCTGCAGCGGTCCGACGACGACCAGCCCGTCACGTACGCGCTCGTCCTCACCGAGCCCATCGGCCGTGGGCTCCAGGCGCGTGTGAAGATCGGCCTGTCGCTCGACACCGACGCCCGCGAGGCCGTGCACGAGCTGGTGTTCTCGACCTCCGAGCCGTTCCGGGCCGTGCAGATGGGCTGCAACGGCAGCCAGGTGCCGATCGCGTCGTCGGGCTCGCGCTACGCCGCCGACCAGCCGCTCGCCTGCACGGGCGACCGCCAGCTGGTGGTCCGGTTCAACGCCAACCCGTCCGGGCTGGGGCCCGTGGAGGGCCGGAACCTCGTGCGGTTCGAGCCGGCCGTCGAGGGCCTGTCGTTCGAGCAGTACGGCCGGGAGCTCCATGTCCGCGGGGCCTTCCGCGAGGGCGTGCGCTATCGGATGCAGCTCGTGCCCACGCCGGTGCTCGACACCGCGGGCCGTCCGCTCGAGATGACCGGCACGAGCGAGGTGCACTTCCGCTTCGACCGCCGCGAGCCGTACTTCAAGTGGGGCGCCGGCCAGGGCATCGTCGAGCGCTACGGTCCGAAGCGGGTGCCGATCGAGGGCCGCGGGGTCGGTCAGGTCGACGTGCGCGTGTACGAGGTCGACCCGCGGAACCGCGAGCTGTGGCCGTTCCCTGCCGGTCCCATCGCGGTCGACGAGCGTACGCGTCCCCCCGGACCGGGCGAAGAGCCCGCTCCGCTCGCGGAGACCGGTACGGTCGGTGTGCAGGACCTGCGCGCCCGCCTCAAGGCGCTCGGTAGCCCCGGGTTCAGCGCGCTCGTCGACGTGGGGCTCGAAGGCTCCGCAGCCCGCTCCGGGCTCGATCTGGACGCGCCGCTGAAGACGCTGTCGGGCACGTCCGGGGCCGGGCACTACCTGGTGGGCGTGCGCCGCGTCGACGGTGCGGCGGAGCGCCACTGGATGCGCGTGCAGGTCACCGACCTCGCGCTCACCACGCTCGAGACCGGCGATCAGGTGCGGTTCTTCGTCACGAGCCTGTCGTCCGGGAAGCCCGTGTCGGGCGCGAAGATCGAGGTCGAAGGCGTCGTCAGCGACAGCTCCGGATCGCACTGGCGCACGCTGATCAACGGCACGACCGACGCGGCGGGCGGGTTCGGCTGGACGGCTCCGGGCTCGGGCTCGGTGTCGGTGCGCCGGATCGTGGTCGCGAAGTCGGACGACACGCTCGTGCTCGACGCCACGAAGCCCCCCGACTCGTTCGCCGACGGGCACTGGCAGGGCGGCGGTGGAACGTGGCTCCAGTGGGCCTGGCAGGGTCTGAGCGGTCGGGTCGAGAGCACGCAGATGCTGGCCCACGTGTTCACGGAGCGCCCGATGTACCGGCCCGAAGAGGACGTGCACCTCAAGGGCTACGTGCGGAACCGCCTGAAGGGCGAGCTCACGGCGGTGACCGGGAAGGGCGAGCTGATCGTGCGGGCGCCGGGCGGCGCGAACTGGCGCCTGCCGGTGACCCTGTCGAAGTCCGGGTCGTTCTACGCGAAGTGGAGCGAAGCCGACATCCCGACGGGCCGCTACACGGTCCAGTACCAGCACGAGAAGGGCGGTGTGGTCGCGAGCACCGACTTCCAGGTCGAGGCCTACCGGCTGCCGACGTTCGAGGTCGACCTCACGACGGCCGGCAACACCACGACCGTCCCGAACGACCAGCCCTTCGACGTGAAGGCGACCGCGTCGTACTACGCCGGCGGGAAGGTCGCGCTGCGGCCGATCCAGTGGAGCGTCACGCAGTTCCCGTATGCGTGGGATCCCGAGGGCCTCGAGGGCTTCCTGTACAGCTCCGATGGGCGCTTCGGGCGGTCCGGTCGGTTCGACAGCACTCCCGCGCTCCAGCGGGAAGGCCAGACCGACCGCGCCGGTGCCGCGAGCCTCACCCTGGATCCCGGCATCGAGCCGACGAGCCAGCCGCGTACCTACGTGATCGAGGCCATGGTGACGGGCGCGGACGAGCAGACGGTCACGGCCACCCACCGGGTGAACGCCGTCCCCGCGTTCGTGCTCGGGCTGAAGGTGCCGCGGCACCTCGAGAAGGCGGACAAGATCCCCGTCCAGGCCGTCTCCGTCGGGCCGGATGGCAAGCTGGTCGCCGGAACCGACGTGACCGTGCGCCTCGTCCAGCGCCAGTGGCACTCCGTGCTCCAGGCCAGCGACTTCTCGGACGGCATCGCGCGCTACGTCACCGACACGGTCGACGTGCCCCTGAAGGAGCAGCGCATCCAGACGGGCGCTTCGCCGACCTCCCTCGACCTCGCCATCGACGAGCCGGGCGTGTACCTCGTGGAGCTCGAGGCCCGCGATGCGCTCGGCCGGGCGCAGGTGGTGAGCGTCGACCTCTACGCGGGCGGCACCGGGAACGTGAGCTGGACGAAGCCCGAGGCCGGCGTGTTCGACGTGACGGCCGACCAGGACCGCTACCGGCCGGGCCAGACCGCGAAGCTGGTCATCCGGAGCCCGTTCCAGACGGGCAGCGCGCTCGTCGTGGTCGAGGGTCCGAAGGGCAACGACTACAAGTCGGTCGCCATCCTCGGCGGCAAGGCGACGGTGCCCGTGAAGATCGAAGAGGGCTGGGTGCCGCGCATCCCGGTGCACGTGCTGCTGCGCCGCGGACGCGTGGACGACGCCGGTGCGGTGGCCGGGATGGACCTCGGCAAGCCCGAGACGGTCGGCAATACGCACTGGTTGACCATCGAGCCCGTGGAGAACACGGTGAGCGTGGAGCTGGCGCACCCCGAGCGCGCGACGCCGGGCGAGCAGGTGGACGTGACCGTGACCCTCGCGGACCCCGACGGGAAGCCGCTGTCGGGCGAGGTCACCCTGTGGCTCGTGGACCAGGCGGTGCTCGCGCTCGCGACCGAGAAGCGCCTGGATCCCCTGCCCGACTTCATCCCCAACCGCCAGAGCCGGTTCTCGGCCCGCGACACGCGCAACCTCGCGTTCGGCACGCTGCCGTTCTCCGAGATGCCCGGTGGAGACGGCGGGGACGAGGAGGACGCCGCGGACGACGTGCTCGAGAAGACCAGCGTGCGGAAGAACTTCAAGTCCGTGCCCTACTACGAGCCCGCGATCCAGGTCGGTCCGACCGGGAAGACCACCGTGAAGGTGCAGCTCCCCGACAACCTCACGGTCTTCAAGATCCGCGCGAAGGCCACGAGCGGCACGGAGCGGTTCGGGTCGGCGAAGTCCCAGATCCGCGTGCGGCTGCCCGTGCTCGTGCAGCCCGATCTGCCGCGGTTCGTGCGGCCGGGCGACGCGCTGGAGGTCGCTGCGCTCGGGCGGGTGGTCGAAGGCGACGCGGGGGCCGGCTCGGCGCAGGTGAAGGTCGAGGGCCTGAAGCTCGGCGCGGCCGACAAGTCGACGTTCGCGTGGGATGCCGACGAAGCCGTGCGCATCGCGTGGCCCGTGACGGTGCCGACCCCTCCGCCCACTGCGGAAGGCGCGCTGTCGCGGAACAGCGTGACGGTGACGATCGGAGCGAAGCGCTCGTCGGACGGCGCGGGGGATGCGGTCGAGATCACGCTCCCGCTGCTCGACGACCGGCGTGCCCGCACCGAGCGCGCGCTGATCGAGGTCGCAGCGGGCAAGGTCGGGCAGCTCGAGGCCATCGAAGAGCCCGCGCGCCCCGGCTCGCTGCTCCGGAACGTGGTGGTGTCCGACCACCCCGGCATCGTGAAGATGGCGGCGGGCATGGACGTGTTCGTGCGTCGCCCGAGCCAGTCGACCGGCCAGCAGATCGACCGCGGGCGGGCCTGGATCGGCCTCGGGGATCTGCGGGAGTCGCTCGGGCTCGAGGGCAAGGAGCTCGTGGATGCCGCGGTGGCCGAAGGTCTCGCGTGGCTCCCGGGTGTGGTGGACGGGCGCGGCCTGGTCGCTGCCTGGCCCGGTGGGCGCGGGTCGATCACGCTCACGGCCGATGCCCTGCTGTTCCTCGAGGACGCGAAGGAGAGCGGGTACACGGTCGACGAGAAGCTGCGCGCACAGCTGATCCGCTCGCTCGAAGCGGGCCTGCGGAGCGACTACCGGTACTTCCTCGACGGGTCGTCGTGGTACGAGCGCACCCGGGCGCTCGAGGCCCTGGCGAGCGCGGGGGCGTGGCAGGAGCCGTACTTCACGGAGCTGGCCGACAACAGCCGCTACCTCGGCCCGGACGGGATGGCGTACACGCTGATGGCGTCGAGCCGCGCGGGCCGCTCGGACTCCGCGCTCGCGAAGTCCCTCGCCGGGAAGCTCGAGGACGAGGTGGTGCTCGCACTGTTCGAGGGCGAGGAGCGCTACCGCGGCCTGAAGACGGGGCGTTCGGCGCTCTCGGCACAGATCCTGTCGAGCGAGGCGGCCACGGTCGCGACCATGACGCGCAGCCTCCAGCGCGCGCAGCCGAAGTCCGAGAAGCTGCCGTACCTGTTCGACGCGCTCGTGCGGCTCGGCGGCGAGGATGGCTGGGGGTCGCGCGCGGATGCCCCGGCCCTGCTGGCCATCGCCGAGCGCATGAGGTCCCGCACGGCGCCCCGCGTCGAGGTGACGGTCGGCGGGGCGGCCCTGCGTACGGACAAGGGCGTCGGGCGCATCGCGGTGGCGGACGGCGGCGCGCTGGAGGTCCGGCACACGGACGGTCCTGCGGGCATCGTCTACGCGAGCTCGCGCTACATCCCGGCCCAGGCGGGGTCCGAGGCCGATGCGCGCAACCGCGGGTTCGTGATGAGCCGCGACCACGCGCTGTACGTCGAGGGCAGCAGCACCCCGACGCGGGTCGCGCTGGACGAGGGCGGGCGCGAGCTGAAGCTGACGCTCGGCCAGATCGTCGAGGACCACGTGCAGCTCGTGAACCCCGAGGACCGCACCTACGTGGCGATCGAGGTCCCGCTGGCGGCGGGCGTCGAGCTGATGAACCCGAACCTGAAGACCTCGGGTACGGACGCCACGCCGAGCAAGACGAACACCCGTGCGGCGACGTGGACGAAGCTCGGGGACGCGAGCGTGACGTACTACTTCGAGGCGCTCCCGAAGGGCACGTACGACTTCTACTTCCGCACGCGGGCGACCACGCGGGGTCGCTTCGTGCAGCCGCCGGCCATCGGTGAGCTCCTGTACGACGAGTCGATCACGGGAGCGAGCCCGGGTGCGTGGGTGGTCGTGAAGTGAAGCGGGTCGCGCTGGCGATGCGGCGCCTGCTGGGCGCGGTGCTGGTGGGTGCGGGCAGCTCGCTGCTCGTGCTGCTGGCCGTGGCGTCGTCCCGCGCGACCCTGCGGGCGCCGGAGCCCAGCGTGCTGCTGCAGGACCGTGACGGCGCGTACCTCGGCGAGGTGCACGTGCCCGAGGACGGCCGGCTGGGGTTCTGGCCCGCCGGCACCCGGTGGTGCGCGGAGGGCGAGCGGAGCGACGGTCCGGAGGGCACGGACTGCCTGCCCCACCGCATCGTCGCGGCGACCCTGGCGATCGAGGACCGGCGGTTCGAGGAGCACCCCGGGGTGGATCCGGGCGCGGTGGCGCGTGCGGTCCAGCAGAACCTCGCGAGCGCGGACCGCATCTCGGGCGCGTCCACGATCGCGATGCAGGTGGCGCGCCTGCAGGACCCGGGGCCGCGGACGTACGTGCGCAAGGCGGTCGAGGCGGTGACCGCCCTGCTCCTCATCGAGCGCTACGGTCACGAGGCGGTGCTGGCGCAGTACCTCCAGCTCGCACCGTACGGGAACAACGTGCACGGCGTGCGCTACGCGGCCCGGCGCTACTTCCGGAAGCCCCTCGCCGACCTGACGTGGGCGGAGGCCTCGCTGCTGGCGGCCCTCCCGCAGGCGCCCGGGCAGATGAACCCGTACGACGTGCACGGGCGGCGGCGGGCGACGGAGCGCGCGAAGCGCATCCTCGATCAGCTCCACGAAGACGGGACGATCGACGCCCTCACCCACGAGACGGCCCGGGAGGACCTGTACCGCCTGCGGTTCGGGGTGCGGCCGACCCGTCCGGAGGCGACGCTGCTGCCGGTCCTCGCGCTCGACACGATGCTCGGACCGAGCGCCGAGCCCGAGCTGCGCACGACCCTCGATCTGCCGCTCCAGGAGCACGTGGAGCAGGTGCTGTTGCACCGCGTGCTGGACTGGGAGGGGCGTGGGGCGGGCCAGGCAGCGGCCGTGATCGTCGACCGGGACACGATGGAGGTGCGCGCAGCGGTCGGGAGCATCGGCTACCACGGCACGAAGGCGGGCTCGATGGACTTCACGCGCGTGAAGCGGTACCCGGGCAGCACGCTGAAGCCGTTCCTGTACGCGCACGCCCTCGATCGCGGGATCCTGCGTCCGAACACCGTGCTGGACGACCTCGCGCACGGTCCGGAGGGCATCCGGAACGCGGACGACAGCTTCCTCGGGCCGCTCCTGCCGCGCCAGGCCCTCGCGAACTCGCGGAACGTGCCGGCTGTGGAGCTGGCGGAGCGCGTCGGACTGGTCGAGCTGTTCGACGTGTGGCGCGAGCTCGGGCTGCACGACGGCACGCTGAGTGCCGAGCACTACGGGCTGGGGCTGGCGATCGGCGGGATGCCCGTCGAGCTGGTGGATCTGGTGGCCGCATACGGGGCGCTCGCGAACGACGGCGAGCTGCGTCCGTTGACGTGGACCGGTGCTCCGGCCCCGTCACGGCGGGTGTTCTCGCCGGACCACGCGCGGCTCGTGAGCCTGTGGCTGTCGGACCCGGTGGCGCGCACGCCGACCTTCCCGCGCGCCGGTCACAGCGAGTTCCCGTTCGCGGTGGCGGTGAAGACGGGCACGAGCCCGGACTACCGGGACTCCTGGGCCATCGCGTGGTCGGAGGAGCACATCGTGGGCGTGTGGCTGGGCCATCCGGACTGGCGCCCGATGAACGGGCTCGGCGGGTACGCGGGCGCGGGGCGGCTGGTGCACGAGCTGATGCTGTCCCTGCACGAGGACGACCGGGACGGCCTGTCGAACACGGGGTTCTCGCCGCCCGAGGGGTGGTCGTCCCAGACGGTGTGCGCCCACACGGGCGACCTCGCGACCGACCACTGCGACGCGCCGCGTACGGAGTGGTTCCCGCCCGGAGAGGCCCCGGTGCACGCGTGCTCCGCGCACCAGCTGGTGAACGGGCGCGTGGTGACGGACCTCCCGAGCCGGTACGCGTCGTGGATGCGCTCCGCGGGCATCACTCCGGCGCCCCGGGCGGCGGCGGGCCACGAGGCTCCGGTGGAGGTCGCGGTGCTCGCTCCGCGCGACGGGATGCGGGTGGTGCGCGACCCGGAGGTCCCGGCCGACCGCAGCACGATCCAGCTCGCTGCAGCGGTCGACCCGCCGGGCGAGCAGCTGGTGTGGTTCGTGGATGGCGAGCCGTTCGCGGTGGTCGACTACCCGTACACCGCGCGGTGGCCGGTCGAGGCGGGCGAGCACACGTTCGAGGCGCGGCTGGCGTACCGCCCGGAGCGCACGCGCCCGGTCACCGTGCACGCGCGGTAGGTGCCCGCGGGGTCGGTCAGCAGCCCATGCCCCGGTAGCGATCGAGCATCTCGACGGCACGCTGCACCCGCATCCGCGCGTCGGGGTCGGTCACGAAGGGCAGGAGCCTCTGGAGCGCTGCGTGCCAGCCGCGGATCTGGGGCGTGAGCGTCCAGATGTGGCCCGTGGTGCGGTCGACCCGATGGGTGTGCTGCGTGATGACCTCGATCGTCTCGGGTCCCAGCGCGGCGACGCGCTCGGGAACGTGATCGACGAAGAGGGTGGTCTCGCCGAGGAGGTCCGGGGAGCGCTCCATGGCGGCGCGGTCGAGCAGCCCTGGCGCGCCGAACAGGGCGTCGCCGGGCGCAGGCATGGCGAGCTCGCGGTCGAGCGCATCGGACACGGCGATGTGGGTCTTCAGGCCGCGCTGCAGGGTGGCGAGATCCGTGTCCACGAGCGGGTCGACCTGGCTCGGGTCGATGCTGGAGACGGTCTCGAGCAGCGCGAACGGGATCTGCCGGGACGCCCGCGTGTAGGGGCACTCGACGCTCAGGATCGCCAGCGAGGCGCCCGCCGCGGCTCGATCCTTCGGGGAGAGCGCCTGGATGTCGGCCAGCACGACTCCGATGGACTCAGCCGCGCCGCGAGCGTCGAGGGTGGCGAGGTCGTCGGGACTCCTGGCGTCGGACTGCGGCTCGAGACGGGGCCGGTCCCCGGACGCTCCGGCGAGCGCCGGGCTGGGGAGGGTCACCACCAGGGCGAGGGCGCTCAACATCCCATCCCCAGGTAGCTCTCGACGACGTAGGTGGCGCGCTGGAGGCGCATGCGGGCGTCGGGGTCGACGACGAAGGGCAGGATGCGCTTCAACGCCAGGTACCAACCGCGCATCTGCATCTTGAGCACGGCGGTGTGGCCGGTGAGCGCCTCGTAGCGCTGCGCGTGCTGATCGATGTGGTCGAGCGTGGCCTGGGGGAGGCTCTCGGCGAGCGTCGGGATCTGGTCGACGAGGAGGGCGGTGTCGCCGACGAGGTCGGTGGAGCGCTTCATCCCGGCGCGGTCGAGGAGGCCGGGGGCCCCGTGGAGGGCGTCCCCCGGGCGCGGGAGGGCGAGCTGGGCATCCAGGGCGTCGTACACGGCGACGTGCGCGTCGAGCCCGTTCTGGAGGTACTTCCAGTCCTGCTCGACGAGCGGATCCAGGTCTTCGGGATCGATGGTGGACACGACCTGCTGGAGCGCGAGCGGGAGCTGCCGGCTGGCGCGGGTGTAGGGGCAGGTCACGGAGAGGAGGGCCAGCGAGGCGGCGGCGCCGGCGCGATCCTTCGGGGAGAGCGCCTGGATGTCGGCCAGGACGTACTGGATGGACGTGAACGTGCCTCGGGGGTCGACCTGGGCGAGCTCGTCGAGGGTCATGCCGTCGATGCGCCGGGCGGGCGTGAGCAGCTCGGGTCGGAGCAGGTCGAAGTCGGCCGCGTCCCCGGGGACTTCGGCGAAGGCGCAGCCGGCGAGGAGGGCGAGCAGGGTCGGGGTCATGGGGTCTCCAAGGATGTGCTGGTTTTCCAGCATGTCCAGGAGTAGCACGTGCTGGTTTTCCAGCATGTCACGCTGTGTCGCGAGTGCGGCCGGGGGTTTGGGGTTGTGGGTCGGGCTCGCTGGTGCCCCGGGGGTTCTGCGCGCTCACGGCCTTTTGGACGCTGGGCGGGCGCGGATCGGCACCCCGTGGGTGTTGTTCGGCGAACGCCCGATTTCACCGCGGAGGACGGAGGGGGCGCGGAGGGTCGGGCCCGGCGATGTGGGTCGAGAGCACATCGGGTGTTGGCGGTGCGGGAGGTCGGCGGCGGGAAGGAGGATCATGGCGTGCGCCAGCGACAGATGACTGGGGATAGCGTCTCTATCCCGGGCATTTTGGCGCGTTGCCGACGCTATCCCCCCTTGTTTGTCGCTTCGGAGGCCGGACCGGGCGTGGGGTTCATTGCGAGGATCGAGAGAACGCCGGCTTTCGCGGTGTGGGCGGGTGGAAGGCGGCGGGATGGAGGTCCAGAAGCGACAAACTGGGGGGCATAGCGTTTCGCCGGCGACAAAGAGCATGGGATAGCGTCTCTATGCCTGGGGTTCTGGCACGCCGCGCACCGCGGTGGGGCGACGGTCGCTCCGCGTCGATGCTGGCATTCCGCTCGACCCCCGCGGTCCGCGTCGGTGCTCGGACTTGGGACCTGTCCAGGCGCCGGGCGGAGGCAACTCGACCCTCGCGCCCCGCGTGGGATGCTGGGACCGGAGCTCCGCGCACGCGTAGTCGGGTCGAACGTCGCGATTCGCGGGCGTAGCCGGGTCGAACGTCGCGTTGCCGGCCGAGCTCGGCGGTGTCGCGCTTGATGGGCGGAAAATTCACGGCGTTCGTCCGTTGCGAGCCCCCGAAGCCAGGTGACGATGGCGACGTTCACCCCGACTACGCTGGAGCGGCGCGACGTTCGGACCGACTACGCGAGGTCCTCGATCGGATTTCCCTGTCGTCAACAGGCCGGCACGCCCCGAAGGCGTGGAAGTAACTGAGACTTGGGCGTGCCGCATCGTTGGCGACGAGGGAATCCAGTAGTGGATATCGATGGACGGACCGAGGGAACCGAGGTCCGTCCGTCGATTGGGAGGAAGCATGCAGATCGAGCACCTGGTTCCCGAGTACATCGTGTTGGTGCGGGACTTCCTGTCGGCAGAGCGCTGCCGCGAGCGGATCGCCTGGAGCGAGGCGGAAGGCTACGAGGAAGCCCGGTTGTCGGATGGGTCCCGACGCACGGACGTGAGGAACAACGACCGGCTGATCTTCGACGATGCGGCGCTGGCATCACGCTGGTGGGCGCGCGTTCGCGAGGCCGTTCCGGTGCTGCCGTCCGCCCACCCCATCGGGCTCAACGAGCGGTTCCGGTTCTACCGCTACCACCCCGGCCAGCAGTTCCGGCACCACCGGGATGGCGTGTTCCAGCGCAACGACTCGGAGCTGAGCCAGTTCACCCTCCTCGTGTACCTGAACGCGGACTTCGAGGGCGGTGGCACGACCTTCGGACGGTGGAGCGTCACCCCCGAGACCGGGATGGCTCTGCTGTTCCGCCACGAGATCGAGCACGCCGGAGAAGCGGTGCTCCGCGGGTGCAAGTACGTCCTGCGGACCGACGTGATGTTCCGCCGGGGAAAAATCTCTTGACGGTCAAGACCCGTCAGCTCGCCGGCACGTCAGTGCAAAACCAGGTTTTAGGCGAGCCTACGGGGCTCCGTCAAGAGATTCACTGAGTGCGATTCCGCAGGATGGAGGCCGCTTGTCGGCCGAATCCGGCGGAATCGACGCGCCGTAGCCGCCCGAGCTGCTCCCCTCAGCGGCGCGCGACCATCGCCAACAGGCCCGTCCACACGGACGTATCGCGGGCCGCCGTGCAGCCGCAGCCGTCCTCGGTCAGGAGCGGGTCGGGCTTGGTGTCGGTGTCGGTGTCGGTGTCCGTGTCCGCATCCGAGTCGGCGTCGGTGTCGGTGTCGACATCCGTGTCCGCGTCGGTGTCCGTATCGGTGTCGCCCTCGGGCGGCGGCGGCGCGCCGTACTCGAAGGCGCCGACATCGGGCATCGCATCCCGCGCGGCTCCCAGCGCGTCGACGGCCACACCCCAGCCCGAGGCATCGACCCCCGCATCCACCGCAGGGGAGGTCGACTGCAGCTGGAAGTCCCCTCCCCCGGCGTCCACGAACTGGGCATCGGAGACGCCCGCCAGCACGAGGTTTCCGGACTCGGTCGCGTCGACGTCCCCGCCGATGCCGAGCGGTGCGGTCCCGCCGTCGACCACGAGGTTGTTGACCACGGCGTTCCCGACGGTGGACGGGCCGTACATCGTGATGCCGCGGTCGGTCACGCCGACGACGGTGTTGTGCACGACCTGGTAGCTCGCGCCCACGGCGTCCGCGGCGCCCTGGTCGTTGAGGTAGATGCCGTCCTGGAAGCCGTCGACGACGTTGTTGGCGACCCACATGTCGCCGGTTCCGAGCACGAAGATGCCGATGGCGGGCCCGTCGGAGAAGTGGTTGTCGGTGACGTGGCAGCTCGAGCCGCCGCCGAACTGGAAGCCCTGGACCTGGTACTGCACGCCCTCGAGCCCGACGCCGTCGATGCGGTTGCGGAACACGTGGCAGTCCGTGCTGACACCCACCTGCGCGCCGTCCCAGCCGGTTCGCTCGATGAGGTTGTCGTGGATCCACACGCCGTCGTGGCTGTGCGGGAAGAGATCGACGTCCACGCCGTCGCAGGTGCGCGTGCGGCTCGGATAGCCCGTGCTGCCGAAGTAGATGCCCTCCCCGCCGGTGTCGTGCAGGTAGAGGTGGTGCAGGCGGCTGTCGCGCTGGACGAAGCTGCGCAGGTCGCGATCGTCGCACGTGGGGTCGGTCTTGGCGGACACCCCGGCGAACCCGCACTCGCGGGCTTCGAGGTGGTCGAGCTCGTAGTTCGTGCTGAACCCGTCGGCGATGATGCAGCTCGCGGAGTAGTCGGGGCCGTCGCGCGAGGCCCGGACGCGGAATCCGTACGTGTGCGCCGGGTCTCCGGTGCCCGTGATGCGCACGAACGACGACCCGGACAGCGTGAGCCCGTAGCCCCGGTCGGGGTTGTCGATGTCGACCTGGCCGTTGCAGTTCGTCACGACGATGGGGTCGGTGGGCGTGCCCACGAGGTCGTACAGGCGCAGGAACTCGCGCGCTCCCCCTTCGATGCACACGGTGTCACCGGGCTGGATGCCGAGGTCGGTTCCGTTCAGCGTGAGGACGTCGGTGCCGACGGTGTGGTCGCACGCGCACTGGGCGAACGCGGGCGACAGGGAAGCCGTGACGACGGAGAGGACCGAGGCGCGGAAGACGAGGGTCATGCGCCAGCATACCGCGAGCTACGGCTGAGCGTAGTGGGGCTCCCACCGACCTTCGATGCCGATCTCGGCCTCGTACACGCCACCGAGGAAGTTCATCGCGTACAGCCGGTCGCGCTCGAAGCCTCCGACGCCCGACCCGAAGTTCGCGGCCGGGATGACCTGGAACCCGCCCTGGGCGCCGAACGGGATCCACCCGTCCATCGTGCCGTCGGGGAGGTAGCGGTAGACCCGGCCGTCCATGCGCACGACGTAGAGGTTGCCGCACATGTCGGTGGTCATGCCGTCGAGGATGGCCGCGAGCGAGATGGGTACGTGCACGAAGAGGGACGGCGCGCCCACGGGATCGCCGTTGTCGTCGATGTCGAGCACGCGGACGTCGCCGAACTCGGAGTTGAAGTACAGCCGGCGGTAGTCGGGCGAGAACGCGATGCCGTCGAGCGAGGCCTGGACCTGCGCGGCGAGCAGCACGTCTCCGTCGCGCGTCATCCGCACGACCTGCCCGGTGGAGGTGGCGGCCCAGACGTTGCCGAAGAGGTCGACCCCGATGCCGTTCGCACCGGACACGCTGGCGAGCACGCTGCGCTGGCCATCGGGCATCACGACGGTGACGGACGCTTCGTCGGGGAGCGCGACCGCGACCGCGCCGTCGGGCAGGACGCGGGTGCCACGAGCAGACCCGACGTTCGGTGCGATGAGGCTGACCGTGCCGTCGCGCGTCTCCCCGCGGAGGTTGCCGGAGCCGTCGGTGCCGACGAGCCGGCCGACGGCGTCGAAGCCGAAGTCCTCGTGCGGGCCGAGCTGCGGGATCGCAGTGAAGGTGGTGGGGAGCGGCGGCAGCGAGGGGCAGTCGAGCTGCTCGGGCCGGAAGAGCTCGGGTGGATCGGTGTCTTCGGGCACATCGGTGTCGAGGGGCTCGCCGGTGTCGAGGACATCGGTGTCGACGGGCGTGGCCGGCGCCGGGTCGGGCGTGGGCTTGCATGCGAGAAGGATGAGCGTGAGCACGGGTCCACCTGTGTTGGCGGCCCGATATCCCACTTCCGCGCGTGGCTCACGTCAGGAGAATGTCGGCGGCGGCTCGGGACAGGCCCGTGTCGGCGTCCCCCGCGAGCCCGCTATCGGCGGCGCGCGAACCACGGCGCGAGCAGGAGCGCCCAGCCGAACGCGGGCCCACTGCTGGCGCAGCCGCAGCCCTTCTCGTCCGTGTCGGTGTCGGTGTCCGTGTCGGTGTCGGCATCCGCGTCGGCGTCGGTGTCGGCATCCGCGTCGGAGTCGGTGTCCGCGTCGGTGTCGGCATCCGCGTCGGTGTCCGCATCCGCGTCCGTGTCCGCATCCGCGTCGGTGTCGGTGTCCGCGTCGGTGTCGGTGTCTGCGTCGGTGTCTGCGTCGGTGTCGGTGTCGGTGTCGCTGTCCGAGTCCGCGTCGGTGTCCGAATCGGTGTCGGTGTCGGCGTCGGCATCCGTGTCGGCGTCCGCATCGGTGTCGCTGTCGGCGTCCGCATCGGTGTCGGCATCGCCGAAGAGGCCCGTATCGGCGGTGTCTCCGCCGACCGCGAGCTGGACGAACAGGTCGAACTCGCCGACCTCTTCGTTGCCGTGGACCATGAACAGGTACTCGGTGCCCCCGGTCGCCGCGAACAGCACGCGCGCGCCCGTACCCCCACCGCAGTACGCGGAGTCTTCGTTGGCGTCGACGCAGGTGAGCCCGACGCAGCCGTCCTCGAACACCGAGATCCGGGTGTCGAACCCCGCGGAACACGTGTCGACGGACACCAGACCGTCGGACGCGGGGGTGTACGAGTACCAGACGCCCGGATCGGTCTGGTCGAACGTATCGCAGGCGAGCGTCTCGTTGAACGCGAACGTGGTGGAGCCCGACGTGACGCCCTCGCCGACCGTGATGGCGTCGAAGCACTCGTCGTTCGGCTCGGACGGCGGCGCGGGCGTGAACGTGGCGGTGAGATCGAACGAGCCGGTCGCGCCCGCATGACCCGTCACGTACGTGTAGTAGGTCTCGCCGGGTGTGACGTCGAACGTCGTGCGGCTGGTGGACCCCGTGCAGAACGGGGAGTCGTCGGCCGCCGCCACGCACGTGAGCCCGGCGCAGGACCCGGAGTACACGAACAGCGCCGTGTCGTAGGTCGCCTGGCTGCACGTGGAGACCTCGAGCGTGCCGAGGTCGGTGGCCGTGTAGCTGTACCAGACGCCCTGTCCGTCGGGCGCGAACACGCACGTGCCGGGTGCGCCCCCTGGTGACGTGACCGTGGTGTCGCCGCTCACCGTGACGGTGTCGTTCACGAGCGTGAGCGGGACGGCACCCGAACAGTCGTCGTTCGCGGGCAACACGCCGGCGAGAGCGGTGGCGATGAGTCCCAGGATGCCCATGTCCGAATCCTCCAGCACCCGCCCTGCCGGCCGGTACACGTCCTTCGGAGTACACCACGGGGGAGGGTGACGCCATGCGAATCGTGTTCTGTGCTCCCGACCCGACGGACGCCGGCGGCGTGGCGACCTCGTCCCGACGCATCGTGGGGTCCCTGCGCGCACGGGGGCACGAGGTGGTGCTGCTGCACCCCGAGTCCCACCGCTTTCCGGGGGATGTGGAGCGGGGCGACACGTGGCGGATCCCGCGAAGTCCCCTGCCCGCCTGGGTGGATCACGTGGAACACGCCATCCGGGCCGTGTCCGCCGAGGCGGTCGTGGGGTTCTACGGCTGGGGGCCCGCGCAGGCCGCTGTGGCCGCAGGTGCGAGGCTCGGCTGCCGGACGGTGGTGGCACTGCGCGGGAACGACGTGGACCACGACTTCCTGGACGCGGGGCGCCATGCGCTCGTGCGGTGGTCGATCGAGCGGGCCGATGCCGTGTGCACGGTGTCCCACGAGATGGCCGGCAAGGTGCAGGCCTGGTTCGGACGGCCGGCGACGGTCGTGGGGAACGGGGTCGACCGGGAGCGCTTCCAGCCCGTGTCGGGCGCGGCGTTTCGCGAGCGGTACGGACTGACGGGCCCGGTCTACGGGATGTTCGGCGAGCTCAAGCCGAAGCGCGGCGTCGAGGTGCTGCAGCAGGTCGCAGCGGCCGGGTGGACGGCCCTGATCGTGGGGCGCGTGCGTCCGGCGGTGTCCCACCTGGTGCCCGCGAACGCCGTGGTGGTCGACTGGGTCGCCCCGGACGCCCTCCCCGAGGCCTATGCGGCCGCGGATGTCGTGGGTCAGCCGTCCCACCACGATGGACTGCCGAACGTCGTCCTGGAGGCGATGGCGTGTGGACGGGTGGTCGTCGGAGCCCCGGTCGGCGGGATTCCGGACGTGATCGAGCATGGGGTGAACGGGTTCCTGGCGGGTCCGGACGAGGTGCTGGCCATGCTCGGACAGGCCCTGGGCGCGGATGTGGGGGACGCCGCACGTGCGTCCGTGCCGGGCCTCGCGGAGGAGGCCGACCGTTGGGAGCGCGTGCTCGGTGGTGACGGTCCTCCCGTGGTGATGTAGAGAGGCGATCGGAGGTGCCCGTGCTCCTGCTCTCCCTGGTGGGCTGTCTCTCGTACCAGACGAAGCCCGACATCCTCGACGCCGACGCCGATGCCGACGCCGATTCGGATGCCGACACCGACTCGGACGCGGATGCCGACTCGGACGCAGATGCCGACTCGGACGCCGACGCCGATGCCGATGCCGATGCCGACGCGGACGCGGACGCGGATGCCGACACGGACACCGATCCGCCGGACTGCACGGCGGTGGAGCTGCTCGATCTCGCGTTCTACTCGTTCAACGGCGAAGCGAACTACCTGGCGGGAACCTACACGGGCATCGAGAACTTCGGCGTCTACCTGTTCGACGACCCCGCCGTTCCCGTGTACGCGAACCGGCTCGAGCTCTGCCAGTTCACGTGGGACGTGTCGAACGCTGCCATCCCGCAGGCCTCTCCGTGCGCTGCATGTGACTGGGACGTGCGCGTGACCTTCACGAATGGCACCGACACCAGCGCACTGCACGCGTACCCGAACTACACCTGCGCGGCGTTCGGTGTGAATGCATCCCTGAACGAAGGGCTCGACTTCGGGTACGGATTCGGCAACTACACCTACCAGGGCACCGACTACCCCGCGCTGTACTACTACGACGATGCCGGGCTCTCGTGGGGGCCCGTCTCCATCGAGGGCGTCGCGTACGACGCGGTGACCGGCGACTTCACGTACAACTGGGTGACCCAGGTGGGCTACCTCGGCTCGCAGATCATCGACGGACCGAACTGCGATCTGCCCGTGCCCTGAGGCCTACGGGCACGTGCTGGAGGGCACCTCGATCGTGTACTCCCGCAGGAGGGTGGTGACGGCGAGGTCGATCGGTGTGCTCCCGGCGTCGAGCAGGAAGGCGGGCGCCCAGGTGGCCGCATCGGGGTCGTTGAACCACATCGCCTCGTACCGGGTGCCCTGGTAGAAGTAGGGACCGAACCCGTACCCGTACCCTTCGTCACTCGCGACGAGCTCCACGGTGGCCTCGAACGCGCTGCAGTCGAAGCCGGGGCTCGAGGTGAGCTGCGGGTCGCCGACCTGGACCCGGAACGTGAACTCACACTCCTCACACGGGTCGAGCGTGGGGTCGGGCTCGCCCTGCACCTGCCACACGGCTTCGCACAGCGCGGCGGTCCCCGCGCCCGTCTCGTAGAGCGCGCGGGTCTCGGTGCCCGTGTACAGCCCCGCGAACACGGACCCTTCGAGGGCGAACAGCTCCTGCACGTCGAGCAGATCGACCTGCGTGCAGTCGGCCCCGGTATCTGCGACATCGGTATCGGTGTCGTTGGGGACGGACGTGATGGAGCGCTGGCTCCCGGTGAAGCACGCGACGACAGCGAACGGAATCATGGGGACCCCCGAATCCCGAATCGTACACGAAGGGTCGCGGACCCGCCAGGGGTGCATCTCCGACGGAGTCTGGTGGACGGATGGCCGGAGGATCGGGCATGCTGTCCGGATGAAGTACACCTTCGGGACCGCGACTCCCCTCTCCTTCCGTGTGTGGCTCGTCCTCGGGCTCGCAGGCTGTCCCACTCCGAGCCCGACGCCGACATTCGAAGCTGTCGCGCTGTGCGACGAACAGGTGGATGTGGTGGAGCTGTGGTCCTTGTCCGGAGAGCAGCTCGGGGGCGTGTTCTTCGGCGAAGAGCGCCGCGGCATCTATCGGGTGGACGCCCCGGGCGACCCTGGCGTGCTGTGCGAGGTCGTGCGTGAGATCGAGAACCGGCCCGAGGCGCTGCCGGTGTGCGAGGACTGCCTGTGGACGGTGAATGCGGTGTTCGGTGCGCCCGACATCACCACCACGTCGGGCTTCGACTGCTCGGCGTTCGTCGACCTGGTCGAGGCGGACCCGGGGTTCGGGTTCGGTCTCGGGGTGTACGAGTACCAGAACGTCGGGTACGACGCGTTCTACTTCCTCGACCCCAACACCGAGACGTGGGGAGCGGCGACGCTCGACGTGAGCTTCGACCGCGACTCCGGGCACTTCGAGCTCGAGACCCTGTCGGCCGCGTACACGGTCACGGTCACCGAACCCTGCCCGTGAAATCGCCGCCAGGAGTGAGCTGGCGCGCGTAGACCCCGGTGAGTGCGGCGGCCTGCACCGCTTCGTCGAAGCAGGACTCCACGCGCTGCTGCATCTGGACGGAGAGCGCCGAGAGGTCGGTGGTGGCGAGGTGCTCGAGGGTCTCCGTGAGGCTCGTGCGCGACCAGGCCCGGTACAGCGGGGCTTCCGTGCCCAGGATGTGCGTGACGACCTCGATGTCGGGCGCGAGCACGGCGAGGCCCGCGCGCATATAGTCCAGGAGCTTCACGGGCATGCAGCCCTGGACGAGGTTGCGCTCGCTGGGCGTGAGGGGTGCGAGCCCGAGGTCGTACCGCGCAAGCGCGGGGCCGAGCGCGTGGGCCGGGAGCGGGTCGAGCAGCCGGACCCGGTCGGCGATGCCCTGCTTGGCGGCGAGCTTGGCGACCCACTTGCTGCGGCTGGCGCCGGTGAGGACGTCGAGCGTCCAGTCGAGGTGCGTGAGGCGTCCGAGGCATCGCAGCGCCTGATGGAGGCCCTGCCACGGGGCCAGGGTGCCGATGTAGACCATGCGGACCGGGGTGTCCGCGGCTCGGGGAACCCGCGGGACCCGGGCGATGGACGGGCAGTTGGGCACGACCGTGGCGCCCGGCATGCCGAGGTCTTCGAGGTAGCGGGCGGTGACGGGGCTGGGCGTGATGACGGCGGCGGCGCGGTCGAGCAGGAGGAGCTCGGCGTTCCGCATCTGCTCGCGGAAGGCGGGCTGACCGAGCAGATCGGGGAAGTGCACGGGGATCTCGACGCTGTAGAGCGCGTTCACCTCGTACACGATGGGGATGCCGGCGGGCACGGCGAGTCCCTCGAACGGCGAGCGGACGTGCACGACGTCGAACGCATTGCGCTCGAGGACCGGTGCACACGCGCGATGGAAGGCGACGGCCCGCTCGAGCCAGGTGTCGCCGGGCGGGTTCAGCGCGATGTGGCGCAGACCGGGGAGCGGCGCGTCACCGAGGGTGAGCAGGCTGACGTCGTGCCCGAGCGCGGTGAGGATGGCGTGGTTCCGCAGGATGTGGCGCGCGGCGCCCTTCGGGGCGGGCACCGGGTCGAAGCTGGCGAGGAGCACCTTCACGGGAGCCCTCGGGTGGAGCGGGCATCCACGGTGTGGTCGAAGCTGGCGAGAGTGCGGGACGGTCGGTGGTGGGGCGCCTTGGACTCCGTCGGCCGGTTCTCAGCCAGAAACGTCCATTCGTAGCACGGAGACGCACGGAGGACGCACGGAGGGGGCACGGAGGCGAGGTCGTCGGGGTGAGCGTCTTGGCGAGGCTGGGGTCGAGGATGGACGCGAGCGCGGTCTCGGGGCGAGCGGGGGCTTCTGGCGCGGTCGGCGACGGGGGCTCGGTGGGCGTCGGGTGGTCGTAGTGGGGTCGAACGTCGCGTTCGGCGGGCGTAGTGGGGTCGAACGTCGCGTCGGCGGCTCGGCGGAGGAGCCCTGCGTGGCGGCCGCGGGCGATTCTCGGCGTCTGTCCGTGAGGTAGCCGGTGGGTTCAGGGGTGAGGTCCGCGTGGGTGCGGCGGGGTTGCGACGTTCGATGGGACTTCGGTCGGAGGATGCGACGTTCGGAGGCACTACGGCGGTCGGAGGGGGCGGCGCAGCCGCAGTCCAGGAGCCAGGAGCTCCTGACGGGACCGCCCGGAACCCCACCGTGTGCGAACGGCGCCGCGTCAGGCGGGCCGGAGGGGGCGGCGCAGCCGCCGTCCCGGAGGGACCGAGCGCGAAGGCGCGAGCCCGGAGGACAGCCGCCGACCGCCGGACCGGAGGGCCGGGGGGCGGGACGCCCTTCAAGGAACGCCGTCCAGCAAGGCGTTGATGGCGCGGTTCTCCGCGGTGAAGTCGTCGCACTCGGCGCAGTGCGGGAGGCGGTGTGTGAGCATCCGCACGCGAAGGTCGCGGTAGGCGTCGGAGGCGAAGATGTCGCGGAGTGGGGTCTGGCGGACGTTCCCGAGCGGTGGCATGCGGCGGTGGGTCTGGCAGCACGGGTAGACGTCGCCGGTGGGCCCGATGAGGGTGTGGAACCACGGGATGTGGCAGCGGTGCCTGGCGTAGTAGCCGCGCGCGTAGTGCTGCTGGGCGCCGAGCGCGATGTCGGTCTCGGTGCGGCCGTAGACCCAGGGGTCGAAGTCGGGCACGCCCGTGGCCTCGGCGAGCACGGGCGCGATGCGGGCGTTGTAGAAGAGGATGTCGTCGGCGGTCATGGCTTCGGGGCCGTCGACCGGGATGAGCAGCCAGCCGTCGATGGGGCGCTCGCGCAGGAACGGCACCATCTGGACGAGCGTGCGGACGTTGCGGCGCGAGACGACGGTGTTGATGCGGATGCGCGTCTTGGGGCCGCGGCGCTCGAGGAGCTTGTCGAGCGTGCGGACGGTGCGCTTCCATGCGCCCTGGCGGCCGCGGATGCGGTCGTGGACGTGGTTGACGGGGCTGTCGAGAGAGAGGGTGACGCTGCGGACGGGGACGCGCAGGAGGTCTTTCAGGCGCGGCTTGTCGAGGGCGGTGCCGTTGGTGGTGAGGTTGGTGCGCATGCCGCGCTCGGCGGCGGCGGCGACGAGCTGGACGGCATCCTTGCGGAGGAAGAGCTCGCCCCCGGTGTAGTGGACCTTCTGGCAGCCGAGGGCCGCGAGGTCGTCGAGGATGGCGAGGACCTCGGCCGTGGAGAGCTCACCGGCGCGGTCGCGCTTCCAGTAGTCGCACATGAAGCAACGCAGGTTGCAGCCGTCGACGAGCTTGAGCTTGGCGGACGTGAGCCAGCGGGACTCGCCGCGCTCGTGAGCCGCCCGGGTGGACCGGAGATCGGGGTCGCGCTCGAGCGCGTGGAGGGCCCGCCACACGCATCACCTCAAGAGGCGCAGGTAGAGCAGCACGGCCTCGACGAGCGCCACGACCTCGCGCCCGAGGATGGGGGCGTCGAGCTGGGTGACGGCGAGGCTGATGTGGTCGCGCGGGCCCTCGCGACGGACGCGGATGACCTCCGGCGGGTCGTGGAAGCTGGCGCGGATGGCCTCGCGAACCATGGTCTCGAGGTTCTCGGTGCCCTCGTACGGGCCGGCGCCGAAGGTGGCGGCGTTGGGGTAGACCTTGACGTACACCCGCCGCTTGTGGCGGATGAGCGAGCCTTTTCGCACCTTGTGGTCGGACTTGCGCTCCACCACCACCCGCGTGCCGTCGATGAGGACGAACTTCTGGCGGAACCAGCGGTCGCGGTAGCGGTACTTCGAGTTGCCGTGCATCGACCGGCCCGACCAGTACTGCTTGTCGTTGGCGTCGTACGGGCGGAGATCGAGGTAGTAGTTGATCTTCCGCGCGGGGTGGTAGTCGTCGGCGAGGGCTTCGGTGATGGCCTTCGCGAACTCGACCTTCTCGGCGATGGCGTTGATGCGGGACCGCATCGTGAACGCGACGATGCACCCGAAGATGCCGAGGAAGCCGCCGATGGAGCACACGGCCCCGACGGCATCGCCGCCGACTGTGATCGCGAACACGACGGCCATGACGACGAGCACGCCGACGATGACGCCGGTGCCGACGTAGAGGGTGCGACGCTTCGCCGCGATGTGGTCGTCGAGCTCGAGCCACAGGCGCGGGAAGTCGGACAGGCGGTTCTTTCCGGACCTCAGCATGCGAGGAACCCCTCCAGACAGGACCGATGGTACAGCGGCGTGCCGAGCCGCGCCGCGCGGCGGAACTGGTCGTCGAACCGGCGGGGCAGCGGGCGGAACGCGGTGCGGATGCCCGCCGTGGCCAGCTCCCAGCCGAGGTTGTAGCCGGCGGACAGCGCGACCACGCGACGCGCGCGCGGGAGGGACGCGAACGGCCCGTCGACACGGGGCAGATCGCGGAGCAGGGGCGCCCAGGACGCGGGCTCGCCGGACCCGATGACGAGGGTGTCGACCTCGGGACCGAGCGGCACGGTGCGCACGACGGGACCGATGTAGCGACCGTCGGGAGGGTCGTCCCACTCGCAGCCGTCGGGGTCGTACGGGAGCCAGATCTCGTCGAACCGCGCGGCGAGGGCGTCGTACCGGGGGTACGCGGAGCGGTCGACGTAGCGCGCGACCAGCACGGTGCGAACGCCGGTGGGGAGCTCGCCGAGCTCGTGTGCGACGCCTCCGGGGAAGGTGTCGACCACGAACCGGGTGGCGCCGACGAGGGCTTCGGCGAGCCGGGCGTGGAGCTCGGCGACCGTGGGGGTGCCGATGCCGCCGGGTAGATCGGGGTCGGCGCACTGGTGCAGCACGCGGGACGGCCCCGACAGACGGGCGGCCAGCGTGAGCGCACGCGTGGCGTGCCCGCGCCCTCCCCCCAGGGCGTAGACGACGTTCACCGGGACCCGCTCACGAGTCGACGCCCGCGAGCTCGTCGTCGGGCGCGCCCGCACGACGCTGGAACGCGGCGTAGACCTCGGGGGCGAAGTCCATCGGGTCGCCGAGGTCTTCGAGGGTGATCGAGGCCGTGGACTCGGGGAGCGCGCCGGTACAGGCCGCGCAGCGGTTGTTGCCGTCGCGATGGCGCTTGCACGCCGGCTTCCCGCACTTCTTGCACGGCTTCGCATGACCGCGCCCACACGGGTGGTCGATCAGGCGACCCACCCGGACGGCGCACCGGTCCATCAGCTGCCTTCCAGCGGCGGATTCCAGGTGGACTCGACGCCGAGCACGAGGTCGCCGATGTCGGCCTGGGTGGTGAGGACCTCGCGGATGTCGACCGCGTGGTCTTCCATGAGGTTCTCGAGCTCGTCGAAGTCGACGCTGGCGAGCGCCTGGCGGGCCGCCGCGTGCTTCTGGCTGATGCGGGCGGTGCGGACGGAGCGCGGCGCCTGGAGCTGGATGTAGCGATCCGCGGCCGTGAACCCCATCGCCAGGCTGCCCTCGACGATGAGATCGTACCCGTCGCGACGGGCCTTGTCGGCGTGCTGGTGGATGTAGGGGTGCAGGATGCGGAACTTCTCGAGGGGGTCGCCCTCCCAGATCGGACCGTCGAGCGTACGGAACCCGGCGAGGCGCAGGGTGTGCTTGAGCAGATCGACGTGGAGCACGAACACAGGGCGGCCCCGTGCCATGCGATGCGTGGCGATCGCTTGGGCCAATGCGGTCTTTCCGGTTCCGGGCAGACCGACGAGCACGAGCACGCGGGGGGTCATGGGAGGAGCGGCTCCTTGATGGAGCGACACCCTACTACGGAAGGGGGCGTGGCCGCGCCTGCGCACCGCGGAACGGGGTCGGAGGGCTGTGGGGGGCGCGCCGCGGACGGCGCGGGGACGGGTGGGGTCCCCGGATGCGCCGGACCCGATCATGCCGCGGTGGAACCGCCGCAAGCGCGCGCTCGGCCCGGGTGTGGCTTGTGCGTGGATCGAGGGCGGCGCACACTCGGCGTCGGGGGTTCGGATGGGGATCGGAATCCAGGGTGGTGTGCGTGTGCTCGCGGTGGCGGCGGCCGTCGCGATGGGAGTGGCGTGCACGGATGGCGGCTCGCCGGAACCGTACGGTGCGCACTGCGATCAGCTCGGTCCGGACTTCACGCTGCCGCTCGACAGCGCCGTGAACCTCGGCCGGCAGGGGTCCTGCGACGCCGACCCCGAGTGCCGCCCGCAACAGGGCCTGTACACGTTCTACACGGAGTACGACCCCGAGCTCGACTTCGGGCCGGGCTGGTGCCACACCTTCCTGCTCGAGTACGTGGCCTGCATCCCCGATGTCATCGCAGACCCGAACGTCTGTACGCCCGGCACGACGGGGCTCCCCGGTGGTCCGACGTGGGGATCGCCCGGCGGAGACCCGGATCTCTGCTACCGGATGCAGACGCCCTGCATGCCCGAGGGGTTCACCGACTGCCAGAGCCCCGCGGTCACGACCTCCGTGATGTGCGCGCCGTAGCCTTCGCTCCCCGCGGGTCCGAGCCGGCTATGAGCAGCGGATGCTCTGGCTCCTCGCGACGGCTCTGGCGTGTCCCCTCGAACGGCTCGAAGCCGACCTGAACGCGGCGTACGCGGCGGGGAGGTCCGAAGAGGCGGTGCGGCTGGCGACGGAGCGGGTGGACTGCGCGACCCGCACGGCGAAGGACGAGGGGTCGGCGTGGCTCGACCTCGCGCTGGTGACCGAAGGCGCGGGGGACTTCGAGGGCTCGCTCCCGGCGTGGGTGCAGGTGACGAAGCACCTGGAGGCGGGTCCGGACCGCGCGAGCGCCTGGCTGCGGGTGGGCCTCGATCGCGGGCTCACGGGGGATCTGGACGGCGCGGTCGCAGACCTCGAGCGGGCGGTGGCGGAGGCGTCGGAGGGCTCCCAGCGCACGGACGCCCAGATCTGGCTCGCCCGGGTGATGGCGAAGGGTGGACGCCCGGAGGACGCCCTGGCGCTGCTGGAGGACGTGCGCCCGGAGACGCCCGAGGAGGTCCGTCAGCACGGCGCGGCCGCGTCGATTGCGTGGAGCGAGGTGATGCACGCCCGGCGGGAGGCCGGCGACCCCGCGGGAGCGCTGGCGGCGGCGCGCTCGTCGCTCGATGCGGTGGCGGACCAGGACGGGATGGACCGCGTGATGGCGGAGCTGGCGTACGGTCAGCGGCTGCTGGAGGCGGGGCATCCCGAAGAGAGCCTGCCGCACCTGAAGACGGCGCAGGAGGCGTTCGCCGCGGGGGCACCGGGCACCGAGGGCGACCTCGTGGCCACGTCGAGCCTGGCGCGAGGTCTCGGACAGGCGGGCCGGTACGACGCGGCGATCTCGCTGGCGGAGCGCGCCGTGGAGCTCGCCGAGGCGGGGTTCGGCGCGGAGCACCCGGAGGTCGGCGAGGCGCGTCACCACCTGGCGATCGTGCTCCAGGGCGCGGGCCGCATGGACGAAGCGGACGCCCAGTTCCGGGCCGGGCTCGAGGTGATGCGGGCGGCGCTGGGGTCCGACGATCCCGACGTGCTGTTCATGGAGCTCGACCAGCTGCGGTTCGAGAGCGACCGCGGGCGTCCGGGCGTGGCGCTGGGCCGGATCGACCCGCTGCTGGCGCGGTGGATCCGGGTCCGAGGTCCGACGCACCTCGACACGCTCGCGACGGCGGGCCTGCGGTGCGAGCTGCTGCGGGCGGTCGGGCGGATCCCGGAGGCCGTGCAGTGTGCGGGCCGTGCACGCGAGGCGCTGGAGGGCACGGTCGGCGATCACCCCGTGGTGGTCGGGGCCTACGCGACGGAGGCGCTCTGCCTGGACGCGTTCGGCGACCCCCACGGCGCGCTCGACCGCGTGGAGCGCGCGCTCGCGATGCAGGCGCGGCTCGAGCCCGATGCGCGAACGGAGACGTCCCTCCGCATGACCCGGGCGCGGTACCTCGCGGACACCGGGCGTCGGGACGAAGCGGTGGAAGCGCTCGGGAAGTCCCCGCCGGACGGGGGGAGCGAGCGGTCGCTGTGGTTCCAGGTGAGCGGCGAGCTGATCGCGTACACCGACCCCGCGGGGGCGCTGGCGGCGTTCCGCAAGGCGCTCGACAGCGCGGACGCTCCCCTCCCCCGCTCGGCCGCGCACAGCGGGATCGGGTTCGCGCAGCTCCAGCTCGGTCAGCTCGAGGCCGCCGAGCGGAGCATGAAGGCCTCGCTGGCGATCTCCGAGGAGGTGTACGGCCCCGACGACTCGCGGAACGCGGAGTCGCTGTACAACCTGTCGACCGTGCAGATCGCCCGGAAGGACGACATCCGGGCGCTCGCGACCCTCGACCGGATCAGCGTGGTGTTCGCCAAGACGGGGGTGTCGGCGCACCCGACCTACGCGCGCGCGCTGGCGTCCATGGGCACCGTGCTGGCGCGGGGTCACGAGGAGGAAGCGCTCGGCCTGCTCGACCGCGCGGTCGTCATGGCGGATGCGTCCCTCGGGCGCGACCATGTGGAGGCGGCTGCGCTGCGGCTGGAGGCCGGGAAGGGCTACTTCACGTTCGGGAAGCTCGACCGGGCCCGCGAGCTGGCGACGGAAGCGACGGCGACCCTGGAGGCCTCGCTCGGTCCGACGCATCCGCGCACGCTGGCCGCGAGCCTCGGGGTGGCGGGCATCGACGTTGCGCGCGGCGACGGTGCGGGCGCGCTCACCCTGCTGGATGCCGTGGATGCCGCGTTCCTGGCGCAGGGCATGAAGCGCAGCCCCGACCGGGCGGGCCTGTTGACGGTCCGGTCTGCGGCACGCGCGCTGACGGGCGATGCGTCGGGGGCGGCGGAGGACAGCGCGCTGGCGCTCGACCTCGAGTCCCGCCTGCTCGACACGGTGATGTCGAGCTCCGAGCGGCAGCGGCTGGCGGCGGTCCAGCGGGGTCACCTGCCGCTGACGGTGTATGTGCACGCAGCGAGCGCGACCGACGCGTACGAGCGCGGGCTGGCCTGGAAGGGGCTGGCGAGCGCGGCGTTCCTGGGGTCTCGCGAGCCGGACCCCGAGCTGGCCCGCGTCCGCAACCAGCTCGCCGCGCTGGCGTTCTCCCCTCCCGCGGGGATGTCGTCCGTCGAGCGGCGCGAGGCGCTGGAGTCGCTGGTGGCCCGGAAGGACGCCCTCCAGGCCGAGGTGAAGGACACGCGCCGCAAGACGGACTGGCGCGCGGTCTGCCGGTCCCTCCCCGACGACACGGCGGTGGTCGACTTCTTCCGGGGCCGCCGGTACGACGGGGGCCAGGAGGCGGAGACCTTCGAGGCGTTCGTGCTGACCGGTGGCGACTGTCGGGAGGTGACGCGCGTGACCCTCGATCTGCACGCGGTCCATGAGGCGCATCTGAAGTACCGGAAGGTGGTCGGCAGCCAGGGGGCGGCGCGCGTGGCCGACCGCGTGGGCACGGCGCTGCGCGAGGTGCTGTGGGACCCGCTCGTGCCGAGCTTGGGGGGGCGCACGAAGGTGGTGGTGATCCCGGAGCCCGAGCTCGCGAACGTCAGCCTGGCAGGGCTCCCGGATGCCAGCGGTCGCTACCTGGTGGAGGACTACGCGCTGCGGTCCGTGAGCCACCTTCGCGAGGTGACCGCCGATGCGCCCGTGTCCATCGGGTCTGCCGTGGTGATCGGCGGTGTGGAGTACGGGAAGGACGCGCCTCCCGAGGCGTCGGAGCGCGCGGGCTGTGGGTGGGCGAAGTTCGCGTCGCTGCCGGGCGCGCTGGAGGAAGCGAAGGCGATCCGGAAGACCCTGACGAAGCGGCGGGAGGTGTCGCTGCTGACGGGGTCGGACGCGTCGGAGGCCCGTGTGCGCGAGGCGATGGCGGGTGCGGACGTGATCCATCTCGCCACGCACGGGTTCCATGCGGGTCCGCAGTGCTCGTTCGACGCGCTCGACACGGATCTCGCGTACGGGACCGTGAGCACGTACGCGCTGGTGGCGGGGATGAACCCGATGGTGCTGTCGGGGCTGGCGCTGGCGGGCGCGAACGACCGGGACGGCACGACGGAGCACGACGGTGTGCTCACCGCCGAGGAGGTCGCCGGGATGGGCCTGAAGGCGGACCTGGTGGTGCTGTCGGCCTGCGAGAGCGGGCTCGGCGACGTGGCGCCGGGCGAAGGGGTGCTGGGGCTGCAGCGCGGGTTCCGCCAGGCGGGCGCGAAGCGGATCGTGTACAGCCTGTGGCAGGTGCCGGACGAAGCGACGCGCACGCTGATGGTCGCGTTCTACCGGGAGCTGGCGGCGGGCCGGACGCCTGCGGAGTCGCTGCGGGCGGCGCAGCTGGAGGTGCTGGCTGCGAACCGGAAGGCGTTCGGGGCGGGCCATCCGACGGACTGGGCGGCGTTCGTGATGGGGGGCTGACTACCCTGGGAGCGGGAGCCGGAGGGCTGCGATCAGGCCGGTGTCCGGGCGGAAGTACAGGGTGGTGGTCTCGGGGACGTCGCGACCGCCGGCACTGAAGGCCGGCAGGGTCTTCTGGCCGAACCACCCGACGCGGTCGACGTACACGGCGTGGGTGGCGGTCTCCCGGAGGACGAACGCCCACAGGTCGGAGGGCGCGGCGGCGGGGGTGGGCTGGCCGCGCAGGGTGGCGCGGACGGCGGGGTCTGCGCGGAACACGACGGAGGTGTGCCGGTTCTCGCCGGTGCGCTCGAAGCGTCCGAAGCTCGGGACGACGAGGGTGCCGGCGGACAAGAGGTGTTCGACGAGGTCGTTGCGGAAGGCGAGGGCTTCGGGCTCGAGCGTGGGAGGGACCGGGATGGCGTCGCCTTCGCCGGCGAGCACGCCGAATTCCTGGCCGGCGAGGTCCTGGCCGGGCGCGAGGGGTTCGTAGGGCATGGGGTCCGCGGGTGGCGGGGGCTCGGGAGTGGACGGGGTCGTGCAGGCGAGGAGGACGTACAGCATGGGGCCAGGTACCTCGGCGGCGGGGAGGGGGCTGGCGTAGGGAGTGGGGTGCGGCGTTGGGTGGTGTGTGGATCGCGTGGTTGAAGGCGCGGTTCGGATGGCGCGCTCGGGGGGCCGTTGACGGGCTTTCGGGGTGGGTTAGAACGGCGGGGCATTCCCGCTTAGCTCAGTTGGTTAGAGCATCGGACTGTTAATCCGAGTGTCACTGGTTCGAGTCCAGTAGCGGGAGCTCTTCATGCCCCAGCCCGAAATTGCGGTGCTGGGGTTTTCTTTTTGGGGTTTACGCCGCCTCCGACCGTCGATCTTCTCGAGGGTCCGGTCGGAGCTGCTCCGGTCGTAGAACACCAGCTCCACCCGGTCCTCGTGGACCGTGACCTCGCGGATCACGTTCCGGAGGAGCTCGCGGCGCTCGCCGCCCGACAGATGCTCCCAGGTGTCGTCGAACCCGTGGAGGCACTGCCGCATCACGTCGGCGTTCATCTCCTCCAGCTCCCGGCTGGCCAGCTCGTTCTCCGCGGCGAGCAGGGTCGACTGGAGCTGCCGCTTCTCGACGGTCAGGCCGTCGAGCTTGCCCTTGGCGAACTCGTTGTCGAGCATGTCCCGCTCCATCAGGGCCATCAGGAGCTTCTCCCCTTCCCTGCCCACCTTCGCGATGTCCGCCTTCAGGCTGGCGATGCGGTCCCGGAGCGGCGCGAGCAGCGCGGCGTTCGTCCGGTTGGCCTCCGCGACGGCCTCCTCCATGACGGTCGGATCGCTGACGGCCGCCCACACCGCGTCGAGGCACGCCTCGTCCACGGCCTCGGCCCGGACCCGCTTGACGTGGCAGGCGTGCTCCCGCGCCTTCTGGTGCCCGACGCACTCGTAGTAGAAGTACCGCCCCCGCCGGCCTCCCGCGCTCGTCGAGGTCATCGCGTAGCCGCAGGCGCAGCGGACCATGTTCACGAACGGGAACTCGTAGTTGGCGGTCGGCTTGGGCGCGCTCTTCCGCTGGACGTTGTCGTCCAGGATCGCCTGCACGCGGTCGAAGGTCTCCTGGTCGATGAGTGCGGGGTGCTGGCCCTCGAACACGTCGTCGCCGTGGGTCACCTGGCCCAGGTAGATCCGGTTCCGGAGCACGCAGCGGAGGTTCTGGGTGACCCAGCTCTTGCCCCCGCTGACCTTGCCCTCCTGGTTGACCCAGCGCTTCTGGCGGTAGCCGCTCTCGTTCAGCCACTTCATCAGCTTCACCGAGGACCGGAGCTCCTGGTACCGGTCGAAGATGATCCGGACGAGCGCGGCCTCCTCCTCGTTGACCTCGAGGTGGCCGGCGCCGGCGGAGTCGTAGCC
Source organism: Myxococcota bacterium (assembly GCA_041389565.1). Classification (GTDB taxonomy): domain Bacteria; phylum Myxococcota_A; class UBA796; order UBA796; genus JACKEQ01. The sequence goes on along the minus strand of JAWKRP010000034.1, from coordinate 18,661 downwards.
GAGGACCGGGGGCCCGCCGTTCCACAGCCCGCGCTCGGCCCGGGCGCGCATGGCGACGCGGGTGCGCTCGGCGGTCTGCTCGCGCTCGAGCTCGGCGAACACGAGCATCAGCTTGAGCATCGCGCGGCCCACCGGGGAGCTCGTGTCGAACTGCTCGCGGAGGGAGCTGAACTTGACCTCGTGCTTCTCGAAGAGCTGGTGCATCTCGAAGAAGTCGAGGAGGCTCCGGCTCAGCCGGTCGATCCGGGTGACGATGACGAGGTCGATGTGGCCCTTGCGGATGCGCTTGAGCATGCGCTGGAGCGCGGGCCGCTGGAGGTTCTTGCCGCTGGCGCCCTCCTCGCGAAACACCTCGACGACCTCGTGGGTGCCCTCGCGGGCCTCGACGTAGGAGCGGAGGCGGGCCTCCTGGGTGTCGAGGCTCCCCTCCTCCTTCTGGGCCTGGATGTCGGTGCTGACGCGCGTGTAGATCGCGACGCGAACGGTCTGGATGGTGTCGCCCATGGCGCCCCCTGTGCTTGTGGGCGATGAACTTGACGTAATCGCGTCGCCTTCCTCAACCCGGTCGTGAATCGAAGGTGGGCTCCTCGTCCGTCCCCTCGTCGGGACCGGGCAGCGGATCGAGCCCCGAGCGCGCCCTGGCGGCCCTGACCGCGCCGAGGGCCAGCAGCTCGACGATGCGGCGCCGGCGCTCCTCGACGGAGGGCTCCATCCCGAGCTTGCGCCCGGTGTCGACCTTCCGGCCGCTCATGCGCGCCTCCACGCGGTCGTCGGTCCGTCGCCGAGGCGCTGGACGAGCCCGCGGCTCTCGAGGTCCCCCAGGAGACGGTTCAGCCCGCGCTTCGAGATCTGGACGCGCTCGGCCAGGGCGCGAACCGGCAGGGTCTCGGCGAGGAGCTCGAGCACCTGGTCCTCCTCGGAGACCGCGGTCTGGCCGAGGGTGATGGGCCCGACGGGCTCGTCGAACGCCGCGCGCAATAGGACCTGGCGGAGGTCGCGCACGTTGCCGGGGAGCTCGAGGGTCCGGAGGTGCTGGCGCGCGGCAGGGGTCAGGCGTCGACCGGCGAGCACGGGCTCAGTGCGCAGGAGGTGGTCGGCGATCAGGGCGACGTCGGCACCACGGTCACGGAGGGGCGGGAGCTCGATGACGAGGTCGGTCAGGCGGTAGCGGAGGTCCTGGCGAAAGCGGCCGGAGGCCACGGCCTGGTCGAGGTCGACGTGGGTGGCGCAGACGGTCCGGGTGTCCACGCGCCGCTCGACGGTGCTGCCGACTCTGCGGACCGTCCCCTCCTGCAGGACGCGCAGGAGCTTGGCCTGGGCGAGCGGGAGGAGCTCGCCGATCTCGTCGAGGAACAGGGTGCCGCCGTCGGCCTCCTCGAACAGACCGCGGTGGGCGGTGTTGGCGCCGGTGAACGAGCCGCGCTCGTGGCCGAAGAGCTCGGACTCGACGAGGGCGTCCGTGACGGCGGCGCAGTTGAGCGCGACGAAGCGGCCGGTGCGACCCGAGGCGGCGTGGATGAGGCGGGCGACGGCTTCCTTGCCGGTGCCGGTCTCACCGTGGATGAGGACGGCGAGCTTGTGCGGGGCGACGCGCTGCGCGAGGTCGAGCGCGGCCGTGAAGCACGGGGAGCGGCCGATGATGCCGGACAGAATGTCTTGGGGGTTCGACCGAGCCATCGGCGCCTCCTTCGTGAGGAGAAGATGGCCGGCGGGTGGGGGTTGGCGCGAAGACACGGAGGCCCGTCTGTAGACAGATGGCCGGATCAGGGGGTCAGGCGGCGGCGAGAGTCGGCGTTTGCCTGTCCTGGGATCCCAAGGTCGCCGGTCCCGTAGACAGATCGAGGGTTCCGTAGACAACCTGGCGAAGATTCAGTGAGATCGCTGACTTGCTCCGGAGCTGGCCGTGCCTATAGTGCTCATGACGCGCCGGTCCTCGGCCATCGCCGGGTATCAATTCAACTCGGTCGCGGCGCCGCCCGAACAACGAGTAAGAAAGGAGAATCTCAATGATTCCAATAGAGAACGGCATAGACCTTCGAAGAGCCAAGAAGCTAGCGAGAGAGCTGGGTATCCAAGTAGAGAATGTGAGACGGACCGGCGAAGTCCGGTTCAGCCACCCCGACCATCCTCCGGTCACGCACAACAACCGGAAGAAGGTCGCATCGCGACCGCTGGTGCTCCTGCTGCGCAGGGTCCAGAGCGACATCGAGGCAGCGAACGACAACACGGCGTTCGACCATGGCCTCGATGAGGGCGCTGCCTAAGCAGCACCCAACCAGCGTGGCGCAGCAGAGGGGGTACACCTTCGGGTGGTGCCGTCTCTGCTGCGCTCTCTCAACTGCGGGCGGGACGCGGTGTCCCTGCACCCGCGGAGCAAGGAAGGTGGCCCCTGCAATCTCTCGGCGTCCCGGACCATTCGACCGTCCGACCCTCCCCCTACGACGACTTCGCCACGCTCTGCTCCGAGGTCGAGACCGTCCTCGAACAGATCCGGCAGCTCCACCGCGTTCTGGCCGAGTCCCCGAGCCCTGACGGCATCGAGGAGTCACAGCTCCTGGAACTCCTTCGGAGGCGCTCGGACCTGTCGACCGCGATCGGTGCATCGCTCATCAAGGTCCTCGCCACCGGCGCAACCGTGTCCGTCTCGCCGCGGTTTCCGGGAACCGAGCCTCGAGATGCCGATCTCGAACCTGCCACAGGTGTCGTCGACCACCCGACATCGCCGAACCACCTCGAGGTCGACCCGTCCACGGCTCTTGGGGATGTAGCCGATGTCAGCCCTGCGCCGAGCCCCGTCGCGGAAACCAGGGACGACGAGCCTCCCCCACCCCCTCCTCCGAAACCCGCACCAGCAGCCGCGCTTCAAGCCCTGGCGCAGCGCGGATTCGGCGGTCTGGCCCCGACCGAGCGAACCGAGCTCGAGGACATCAAGGCGCTCAAGCGCCTGCTGCAGAGGTTCGGGCGGCCCCAGCCGACGGATACGGAACGCAAGGCGGAGGCCGTCATCCGCCTCCTCGACCAGGAGGTCGGCGACATCGATTCATGGACCGACCAGCCGCAGTTCGTGCAGAAGGCTCTGCTCGGCATGATGTCCGCGCTTGCCCGCCATGTGCAGGACGAGTTCGACGGTTCGCTGCCCTACGTCGTCTCCGACGCCCTGCCCGGCATCTTCAGCCGAATGACCCGCTACAGCCGAGCCGAACGGCCGGGCTTCGTCGTCGGGCTGAGCCGACAGAACGACCCGGAGTACGGGGACTCCTGGCTGATCGACGCTCGCCACTGGTTCTCCCTCCTCGAGGAGCGGACAGGCCCGCTGGAGGCGGAGGCCGACGACGGCACTCCCGAGTCCGCGCTCGCCCAGCTCGAGGACGCCATCGCCGAGGGGGTCGACGACCGCAAGCAGCTCGTGGGCATGGTGAAGGTCGCGCTCGAGGCGGGGCTCTCCCAGTCCGACCGTCGCCTGGTCGCGATGCTCACGCCCCACCAGTCGCTGCTCAAGGGCGCCCTCGGGCTGAAGACGCTGAAGGGAGCTCTGAAGGATGCCCTTCGCGATGAGGACGACTTCGAAGAGGCCCAGGACAAGGGGCGCCCGGTCCCGAGCGAGTGGCCCCATTTCGGCATGACCCTCGACAAGCGCGCGGTGATCATCGGTGGGGATCCGCGCCCCGCAGCGATGGAGCGGATCAAGGACGCCTTCGGATTCGCGGAGGTGCAATGGGAGGTCGCCGACGTGCGACGCGCGAACACCATCGCAGACCGCGTCCGCGGTGGCAGCATCGATGTGGTGCTGCTCCTCATCCGATTCATCAACCACCGGCACCAGAACGTGATCAAGCCGGCGTGCCACGAGGCGGGCATCCCGATGATCATCGTGGAGTCGGGCTACGGCGTCGACGCAGTGCGGCGCGGGATCGAGCGGATCGCCGACTGAATCTCTGATGGCCTGCCCCTCAGCCGAGGAACCACCGGGTCGCGGGCCCGTCACCCCTGCGGACCAGGATCCCGAGCCGCTCGAGCTCCGTGAGCTCCCGTCGGATCACGCGCTCGCCGAAGCGCAGGCTCAGCGCCAGCGCCTGAACGCTCATCCCGGGCTCCGCCGCGATGCGGTCGACGAGACGCTCCGTGAGCTGCGGGAGCGGCTTCGGCTTCCGAGCCACCCGCCGCTTCGGCGCGCGCTTGACGGTGACCTTCGGTGCCGGCTCGCCGGACTGGCGCTTCCGGTAGAGCGAGCCCGCCTTGAGCTGGCTCCGCCACCACTTCAGCGTCTTGGGGTTCACGCCCGTGCCCTCGGCGAACGCCTCGGCGGTCTTCCCGGACGCCTCGAACCGCACCACGAGCTCCGCCCACTCCGCCTGACTCCGGCGCTTCGCCATCGACTCCCCCGACAAGGCCCCATCGTCCCACAGGGGCCAGGCCGGGCCAACTACGCGACCAGCGCCTGATCCAGGGCCTTCGCGAACGCCGCGAGCAGCGCGGCGTCCTGGTCATCGGATGGCGGGACGTCCGCCTTCGCCGGCGTCGACCGAGCCCGAGTCGGCTTCGTGGCCTGCGTCGGCTTCTTCTCCGCCTTCGTCGGCGTGGCCTTCGTGCGGACCACCTTCGGCTTCGGACCCACGGGTCCCGGCAGCACCGGCTCCTCCGTGGCGGTCTTCCGCGTCGTGTCGCGAACCCCGCAGGCCTGGCGCACCAGCCCGAGCCCGCCGGCGACCCCGGCGTCGATCGCCTGGACCAGCGACGCGTACGGCCCACCCGCGTCGACCGCGTCCTTGGTGAACCACTTCGCCTCGCGCTCGAACCGCCAGTGCCAGCCGTCCGCCGCGGAGTGCAGCCGCAGCCACCCGTAGCTCGCGAGCTTGCGTTGGAGCTCGACCCGCGGCTGCCCGTCGTCGCACACCAGGGCCCCCGTCCACTGTCCGCGGAACGTCGCCGGCCCGCGCTTGCGCTTGTCCTTCTGCGCCGCGCGGATCCGCGCCACGGCCTCCGCAGCGGACAGCGGCGCCTCCGGCTTGCGCGGCGCGTCCCCGACGACCCGGTACGCGGTCTTGTTCGCCAGGTCGATCGCGACGGTCAGCTCCTCGCCGTCCGTGCCCTCACGCAGGTAGAAGCCCTTCCCGGCCAGCTCGCCGTCGAGCACGATGGCCGAGGTCCGCAGCGGCGAGGCCTTCACGCGCGCCTTCGCCCGGGGCCACGTCGCGCTGACGACGCCCTCGGCGTTCTCCCAGACGTGCGCGCCGTCCTTCGCGATGTGCACGAGCAGCGCGGTGTGATCGAGCGGACGGAGCACGAAGCCCACCTCGCCCCCGCTCATCCGTCCGTACGCCGTGAGCAGGCGCGGACGGTCCTCGAACTTGTCCGTGATGTTCAGCCGGAAACGCTTCATGCCGACCTCCACGCCCAGCCGACGACACCGATCATCGCCGCGCCCACCACGAGCAGCGGCGCCATGGAGCGCGGGGTCAGGGTGGACGGCTGGAGCGCCCGCCCCTCCTTGCTCGCCTCCACGCGGGCCACGAGCTCCTTCTCGAGGAGCGCAGTCTGCTCGCGGAGGTGCACGGCGTACTGGTAGGCCGCGACCGACCACGCGATGGCGCCGAGCCCGAGCCCCACGCCAGCCACGACGAGCAGGACGGGAGGCCCCTCGACCGCGACTGGAGGTGCCGAGAGCCCGCCGGCGAGCACCCGGTAGCGCTCCTCGAGGGCGTCGATGCGCGGGTCCGCGATGCCGAGGGCCCGGATGCGGAGCAGGGACTCGCGGGCCGTCGCGAGCTCGCCCACGAAGCCCTCGACCCGCGACCGGAAGCGCTCCGGAGCGAGCTCGATGGCCTCGGCGTACGCGGCGACGCCGAGCTGGTAGAGCCGGTTCCAGGCGTCACTCATCGTAGAGCTCCACGGCCTCGTCGAGGTCCTCATCGTCGGCCCACTCGGCGACCGGACCGGGCAGCTCGGGACGCTTCGGCTTGCGCTTCTTCCCGTTGAGAGCCGACTTCGCAGCGGTCACCAGGAGCGGTGCCAGCAGGGGGATGAAGCCGAACTCGGGCTTGAGCGTCTTCTCCGGGACCTCGGCCACCAAGAACAGACCCTTGCGGATCTCGACCACGGCGGCGCGGTGGCCGGCCTTCGCCTGCAGGCGCAGGTGGCTGCCGAGGTTCACGAACGGACCCCAGCGCTCCCGCGCGTGGCCCGCGAAGCGCTGGAGAGGCCGGCCGATCGCCGCCTGGAAGCGCTTCAGGGAGATGGCCTTCAGCATCCGCATCGCTCACCTCCGGCGAGGGTGGGTCCCGTGGGCATGCCGAGACGGGCGCTCGGGTCGTCGCGGTACCAGCGCCCGCCCACGCGGTAGCGGACGACGCAGTGGTACATGCCGGGCTCGAGCTTGCCCGCACGGGTCAGCAGGAGGACCTGGGCGGGGATGGAGCGCAGCTGCCGACCCGCCCGGTAGCCCGCATCGTCGGGAGACAGGGCGCGTCCTCCGCGCGCGATGAGCTCGCCGGCCCGTGCGGCAGCGAGCCCGTCGCAGTCCTCGTGACCCATGGCGAGCATGGTCAGGTAGTCGCACCAGAGCTCGTCCGGCTCGCGCTGGTAGCGGACCCCGGACGCGTACAGACCGGGCAGGTCCGGACGCGCCTTCAGGATCCGCGCGTTCTCCAGCGCGAGCCAGTTGAGCAGGCGCAGCGCGGCGTGCTCGTCGAACGCGAGCTTCATGCAGACCTTCATCGTCCGGTCTCCCCGGGCTTGGGAGCGCGGTCCGGCGGGAGACCGACGAGGGGCGAGCGCCCGTCGAGCTCGAAGGGCGCGTTCCCGAGGACCGCCGCGTACCCGCGGGCCTCGACCCCGTCGGTCTCGAGGCGGACGCGGATGAACGGCAGCATGTGCGCGACGGTCACGAGGTAGGGCCGCTCTCGCGGCGGGAGCTCGGACTGCACGACCCAGCCCTCCCCGTCTGCAGACATCTCGATGAGCAGCTTCGGGCGGCCGGGCGCCGTGACGACCACCACGTCCGGGTCGCCCGGATCACCCGGGTCCGCCTTCGCCTGCGTCACCACCCGCTCCTGGATGGCGCCCCAGAGCACGAAGCGCAGGAGGTGGTCCGGGGCGTCGGCGTCGAGCGGACGGACCCGCATGGTCGGCCCACCCACCCGGCGGTCGGTGTACGCCGTGGAGACGAACAGCGGCTGGACGTGGCGGTACAGCATGGTCAGATCCCCAGCGTGAACACGACGCGGAAGGGCATCGGGCCGAGCCAGAAGTCCAGGGCCTTGGCGCCACCCACGAGGATGCCGTTGTCGGGCTGCTTCTCGTAGCGGGTCACGCCGCGCCGCCGGCCGTCGCCGTCGATGGTCCAGATGAGGCCCTCCACGTCGGGCTCGCTGGCCTCCACCCACGCGCGCTGGGCGAACGGCGGGATGAGCACGCGCGTCGGGATGAGGTTGGGCTCCGGCTGCTCCTCCTCCTCGAGGGCGCGGTCGACGCGGACCTCGAACTGGTTCCGGGTCTCGGCGTAGCCGTCGGCGATGGTGACCCCGACGGCGTTCTCGGCGCGGTCGAGGTTCTTCACGCGCACCCGCACGGTCCGGGCGAAGACGCAGATGCGCGAGGCGTGGGGCACGGTGACGAGCGCCCGGGACCCCGACCCGTTGGCCGCGGACCAGAGGAGCTCGATGTCGAAGGGCTTCCCGTCGAGGCTGCTCACCTCGACGATGCGCCAGGCGTCGTTGTCGCCTTCGCTGTAGAGCACGTCCTTCCAGACGGGCTCGCGGGCACCGGCGAGGACCACACGGTCCGCGCGGACGGAGAGATCGGTTCGGGTACGGAACATCAGCAGCCTCCATGGGTCGGCTTGAAGCCGATGAGCGTTGCGGCGAAGCGGCCCGGTCCGGGGAGCGAGCCGTTGATGATGATGTCGAGGCCGGCCTTCAGGGACTGGCCCTTGAGCAGGCCGCGCATGAAGCCGTGGGCGGCGAACACGCTGGCGTCGATGCCGTCGGAGCTCGACCACACGGCGCGGTCGCCGAAGAAGATCGAGTGCACGAGGGCGCCGGGGGCGGAGCCGGTGAACGTGACGTCCTGGGCGCGGAAGTCGTGCTGGAGCCGGATCTTCAGCGAGGCGGTGCCGCCCTGGCTGCGGTCGATGTTCTCGGAGTCCGAGACCGCGGTGGCGCCCCAGCCGGTCGGGAGCCCATCGGTCTCCTGCTCGAGGCGGGCCTCCTTGTCGTCGATGCGGCCGAGCTTGCGGTCCATGCGACGGGTGACGCGCTCGCGGCGGCGGCCGAGCCGGCGCTGCTTGCGCTGGCGGCGACGCTCGGGATCGCGGCGGAGGAAGCCGAAGTCGTCCTCCTCCATGCCCTCGAAGTCGTCGTCGTAGCCCTCGAAGTCGTCGTCGTAGCCCTCGAGGTCGTCGCGACCGGCGAAGTCCGAGCCGGCGAAGGAGCTGCGCCGGAGGGTGTCGGTGTCCACGACAAGCTGGCCGGTGCGGGCGTCTCGGTACACGCGGGCGTGCCCGAGCGGGGTCAGGTTCTTGTTCATCGCGTCACCTCCTCGGTGTCGTCGTCATCGGAGAAGTCGTCGAGCGGGCGCTCGCGACGGAGGAAGGGGCGGCGGCGCGGGCGGACCCGTCGACGCGCCCGGGGAGCGGGCGGCCAGCCCTCGAGACCGTCGTCCAGCTCGGGGGTGAGCAGGACCTCGCGCAGGGGTCCGCGTAGCTCCGGCTCGGGCAGGTCGCCCTGGAGCGCGGGGATCAGCGTGAGCGCGGGCTCGGGTGGCGGGGTCGCGCGCTTCTCGGCCAGCGAGCGGCCGGCCGCGGTGGCGACGGACGCGAGCCACGAGCCGAGCACGCCGTTGCCGATGGCGAGCGCGTGCCCGCCGGACGGCTTGCCGGACATGGTCTCGTACAGGCCGAAGCCCATCGCCGCGATGCCGGCGGGTGCGCGGAGGTCGACGGAGCCGAGCTTGAGCTTGTCGGCGCCGAAGTAGCCCTCGGCGAGGCTCGCGAGGAAGAGGGAGCCGGTCGCCTCAGCGGTGTGGATCACCGCCGAGCCGGTCTCGGCCATCGCCTCCCTGCTGCGCTCAGCGCGGCGGGTGAGGCTCGCGATCTTGGTGACGGCGGCGCCGAGAGCGGACTTGGTCTGCCGGTCGGGGACCTTCTCGCCCTTGAGGGCCGCCTGGAGTGCTGTGGTGTTTGGTGCCATGGGTCCTCCCGGAAGCCGGCGGGGTGCCGGCTGGGAGGAACATGGCGATCAGGCTGGGCTACGGCGAGGCGTTCTGCTGGCCGCCAAGGGGGTCAGGCGCGGTCACCACCCGACCGGACAAGGGCTTCCACGAATCTCGGAAGCGCGGTCCGCAGGCCGGCGAAGAGTTGCTCTCGCGTGATCGGGGGACGTCGGAGTGGTGTCCGAAGGAGTCCCTTCGATGTGTCGAGCCAGAGAAACGATCTTCGACCTTCAGATCAGGGATTCCCGGGCCGCGCCGCACCTGGATTTCAGGCCAGCAGCGCCGTCGCCTTGGCGGCCAGTTCCTCGTCCCCCATGCCCGCAGCGGCCCGAAGGACGTCCGGCGGCGTGCTCGCCCCCAGCTCGTCGACGACGCTGCGCAAGACCGACACCGCATCTTCCGGGGACGCCGATGCCAGCCATCCCCGTAGCTCCTCCGGGCGGTGGCTCCGGGCCAGCCGCACGGAGCGCCCAAGACGGTCCAGCGGGTCTTTCTTGGGGGCCGGGCGGCGTCGTGGCAGGACCTCCTCCGGCAGGGGCGTGCGCTCGTGGACCCACAGCGGCAGGTCCCGGCTGTCCCGTGCCACCAGCTCGAGGTCGTAGCGATGGACCCGCACGACGGGACACGCAGCGAGGGCCTTGCCGGGCAGGTGGAGGATGGCCAGGGGCGGGTCATCCCGGGTGACGGGATGAAGCGTCTCCCCCTTGACGAGCAGGGGATGGGTGGTGATGACCCGGGCCTTCCCCCTCTCCACGAACGGGAGGGGCTCCGGCTCCAGCGCCGACAGCTTGCGCACCTCCGGAACGAGCCAGGCCGCCGTCATGGCGTCGACGTCTTGCATCCGCTCGGCTCGGATCGGCCCGAGCACCTCGTCGTCTCCCGCGAGCAGCGAACGAGCGTGGTCCAGGGCGCCCCAGTCTCCCAGTCTCTGGACGGCGGGCTGGTGGCCGTGGCTGGCCCGGTCCTCGATCACCCAACCACCGAGGAAGCGAATCGCCTCGGCGACATGCGTGGCCCCCTTGCGCTCCGCTGCATCGGCGAGCGGCGGGTAGGCCTTCAGGTCCAGCCGTCGGGGCAGGCGCCCGCCGTATTCCGTCACCCAGCACACGCCGAGCGCATCGCGGAGGTAGCGCTCGAAGGGCCAGAGGCGGACAAGCCGGCTACGCTCGCGGTGGCGAGCGAGCTCCTGATGCCACGCCGGGGCGTCGTCGAGGGGTGGAATGGACTGCCGAGGCAGTTGCTCTCGGACGGCCGCCTTCGCGGCGTCGCGCGCGCGCTTTTGGGCCAACTGCCATGCACGGTAGGCCGCCGCACCCTCCTCGAGGCGAGCCCTGCAGGCGTCGACTGCGTCGGGAGCGAAGGAGCCATCGTCCCGACGAACGCCGTCGAGCAGGACATCGAGCACGTGGTTGTGGTTCTGCTTCCAGTCCTCCGGCGAGGGGTCCTCGAAACCCGTCCACTCGCCGACGAGCCACGCGAGCAGCTCGGGGTCCGTGCCCCGGAGATGCAAGGACACGTCACTTGCAACGCTCATCTTCTGTTGTCCACGCTGCTGGCCTCAAGGGCATCACGCTGGTCATCGGGTGCCGAGACCGGCGACATACGCCGGACATCGTCCTGAAACGCGGTAGCACCGGGCATGGGGCACCTCCTACCACGAGGCTATTCGACCCGAACGCCACCTGCATCCGACCGACGTGAGGCCTCCAGCAGAGACCCCCGGATCCGCCGGTACCGCAGGCTCCCCCGGTACCCGCCCTGACGCTTCGACGCCTCCATCGCCCGCGACACCTGGTGCACGACGCCGGGGTCGCCCGCGACCGCCATCGCCCACCACGCGTCGTCGACCTCCACCTGGCGCGTCCACTCGAGGATGAACGCGACCTGGTCCCGGTCCCCTCCTCCGAAGGAGGTAGGGTCAGGGTAAGAGTTCGTTCTACTGAGTTTGTTCTCTTGGATTTGTTCGTAGGCCTGGCAGGCCGCACCAGACCGGCCCACGGAGCCGGACCCGACCGGCCCGGGCGGCCGCGGCTCGGCTGACCGCTGTGGATAACTCCGGTACCGGAGCACCAGCCCGCCCTTCGGCGTTCGACCACGGTCCTCGAGCAGTCCGTGGTCCCGGAGCCGCTTCAGCTCCCGCCGGACCGTGCGCTCGCCCAGCGAGGTCATCCGGGCGAGCCGCGCGATGGACGGCCACGCCACGCCCTCGGGGTTCGCGTGCGTCAGCCAGGCGACCAGGACCAGCCGCTCCTGCGCCCCGAGCTCCGGGTGCGCGAAGACCTCGCCCACCCGGGTGTGGAACGCCTTGCTCATCGCTCACCTGCAGCCGCCAGGTCGGCGGCGATCAGGTCCTCGGCCTCCGGCGAGTAGATCCAGGCGATCAGCGGCTTCCCGTTGCGGTCGAAGATGCGCGGCTTCGCGAGTCCGCTGTGGGACCGACGCAGCCCGAGCCGCGTGATGGCCCGTCCGACCCGGTGCGCGGTGACCCCGAGCCGGAAGCCGATCTGCGTCGGCGTGGACCAGTCCGCTGGGATGGGCCCCCGCACGCTGGGCAGGTCGGAGCCGTTGACGAGCTCGGCGATGTACGCGAGCCACGCCGCGTGCTCGCCGCGGTCGAGCTCGCCCGCTGCCCGGCGCGCCTCGATGGCGTCCCGGAGGGCCGTGGCCTTCTGCAGGCGCTCCTCGAAGGCCCACTTGGCGAGCTGGGCGTCCTGACGGTCCGCCAGCCGCTCCTCCCGACGCACGGCGAGGTCCTCGGCGAGGACGCCCTGCCCGCGCACGAGCTTCGGCAGCACCTCGGTCACCAGGAACCGCCGCAGGCGGCGTCCAGCGGGCATCGGGGTCTTCACCAGCGTCAGGTGCAGACCCGACTCGAAAAGCACGAGCAACGCCGGCGTCCGACTCATCACCGATCCGGGGACGAGTTCCTTGAGCGTCTTCAAACGCTCACCTTCGAGCACCAGGTAGTCCTGGCCGTCGATGAGCTCGTCCACCCACCGGGTGCGCAGGGTCTCCACGAGCCGCCGGGGGTGCTGGTACCCGAGGGCCGTCGCCACCTCGCGGGCGATCCACGCCGGGCGCCCGTCGATCTCGAGCTGGGTCAGCGGGACCCCTTCAAACTCGTAGACCAGCGCGTTCATCGGGCACCTCCCGCGAAGTCCACGTCCAGGGTGGGGAGGAAGCCCTCCCAGTCGGTGATGTGCACGCAGGCCAGGGCGTCGACGAAGCGGTGGCCGTACGCCCGGCTGTGCACGCGGTGGTCGAGCACGACCAGGGTCCCGCCGGGCTCCACGAGGCGCGCGGCGCGACGGAAGCGCTGGATGGCCTTCGGGAGCCCGCGGTGCTCGAACCAGCGGACCTGACGGTGGCGCAGGACGGCCTCGACGGGGTCCAGCGTGTTCGGGAACGGCAGCGCGTCCACGACGATCAGGGGGAAGCTCCCGAGGCGGTCGAGGGCGTCCGGGCCGGCGAAGGTGACCCCCGCACCCAGCTCGCCCATGACGCGCTCGGGGCGACGGATGCAGCGCTGGATGGCCTGGCGGTTCATCGCCGAGCCGAGCACCAGCGCCCGCCCTTCCCGCGACCGGATCGCCAGCCACGCGGCCTCCGCGACGGCGTAGCACCGCCCGGTGCTCGAGGTCTCCGGCATCGGCGGGGTGAACAGCGTCAGCTCGTCCCACCACGACGCCTCGTCGCAGACCTCGATGCCCCCGTCGAGTCCGAGCTCTCCGGCCGTGAAGTCCATGGACCCGTCGACCGCGAGGGCCTCCCCCAGCACCACGACGGCGCGTCCCGCGAACGTGTACCGCAGCATCGGGCCGACCTCGACCGGGCGGCTCTTCAGCGTCGGCCCGGTGAGCTCCTGCTCGAGGTAGGCGACCCAGTTCGGGTCGTCGTTGACGATGGGGATGCCGGGTCGGGCCTGGAGGTCCTCGACGACATCGGCCGGGAGCACGGCGGTGCTGCCGAGGAGCCGTCCGACGCGGACCCGTCGCACGACGTCCGCCACGATGCGCCGGTCGCGCACAGTCCGGGTGAGGGCGTCCCTGGCACGCTCGACGAAGCCGTCGCCGCGCAGGATGACCATCGCGTTCGGCAGCGGCTCGGTGACGCGGGTGACCCAGCTCGTGGCGACGTGGTCGAAGAACCAGCTCTCGGCGACGAGGTGGGTGCCGGGACCGTCGCCGCCGGTCCTGACCTCGAGGTCCGGCAGGTGGGCGGCCAGCTCGCGGAGAGTGCCGTCCACCTCCCGGTCCGGAACGACGAGCCACGTCGACCTCGCCTCCCTGCTGGCAGCGGCCACGGCCAGCCAGCGGCTCTGGGGGTCGACGAGCTCGACCAGGGTGGGCGTCTTGCTTCGGACGCCGCTCGAGACGGCCTCCGTCCAGGTGGGGTGCTTGTCCATGCTTCACCTCGCTGTGGGGTTGCGGCGAGGGACAAAGCAGCGGACGTGCCAGAGCCAGGCATTACTCAGTAGGCCGACTTTCGCGCGATCGAGGATGCCTGTCGCGACGTCGAATCGACCTGGCGCGAGGGTGACCCCGAAGTGGCGCGACGGCGACGGGGGCGAGCACCGATGTCCCGCGCCAACCTGCTGACCGCGCTGACCGAGCCTTCTGTCCACGTACGCGGAGAGCGGGACGGTCAGTGGGTCCCGAATCGCGGGTCAGTGCGGCGCAGTGGCATCAATCCCGACGATATCGAAGGTGCGGCTATGGTCAGACGGGATGGTATTGCCACAGGCAGGCACTTTCGCCATGACGTCGTCTTCGAAACGCCAGGGCTTGGGGGTCACGACGCGACCCGTCTTCGCCTCGATGCCTACCATGAAGCCCGCTGTGTGGTTCTCCTTCCTGCTACACGCCTCCTGGTGCACGGCGTAGACCCCCCAGTGCGTACCGACATCGGGCGAGCTGTTCGTCTGCCCGAATTCGCGGACGTAGAAGCGGAGACTGCCTTCCACAGGCAACCCTGCCTTCGTCGCGCGACAGAGCGCCTGCTCCGCGGAGCGCACCTCCTGCCCCTCGGTCCAGTGAGGACAGTTGGCCACGGCGGCGTCCGGAAGTTCACATCCGGGCTGCCCAGTTCCGGCGCAACCCATCATGTAGCGCGGCTTCTTCATGCACCCGCCGTTCAGGACGAGGAACGCGCAGATGAGTCTCACGTCGGATTGCCATCGAAGTTCCGCCGCGCAACGACGGAAGGTTGTGTGGACCTGTATCCAACCCGGTGCGATTGGCGCGAGGTCGACCCCGAGGTGGCGCGACGACGACGGGGGCGAGCACCGATGTCCCGCGCCAACCTGCTGACCGCGCTGGCCGAGCCCCCTGTCCACGCCCGCGGAGAGCGCGACGGTCAGTGAGGCCCGAATCGCCGGTCAGTGCGGCGGAGACGGATCCGTTGGCGAAAACCTCCCGCTCTGGAGCCGATTGTCCACGTGGTCACGGCGATCCCGGGCGGCCACGTTCTCTCCAGCTTCGCGGAGGTGCTGCCCATGGAAGATGAAGACTACGAGTTCGAGGGGCTGGAGCCCATCGTCGGCCAGCTCACGCGGCGGACCGACGACATCGCCTACGTGGTGATGCAGGACCGCACGGTGGCCGGCCAGGACGAGAAGGTCGGCCGGTTCGACTTCACGCCCGAGCAGTTCGAGGCGCTCGGCCTCGACTGGTCCGACGACAGCCAGGAGGTCGCCCAGCAGGCTGTCGCCTGGATCCGCGAGGCCGCCATCGAAGGCACGCGCGGACACGGATTCCGTAGGTTCCGCGTGAAGTCCATGGGCCCCAAGGGCCTGTCGATGGTGCACAGCGGGCAGTTCATCTGCCGGGAGCGCGACGACGACCGGCCCTCCCCGAAGCAGGCCGAGGCCGACGGGGTCGCGCACGGCATGGCCGCACTCGGCAGGTACTACGCCGACTGGGGCCGGATGGTCCTCGGGAGCATCACGCACCTCCAGGGCATCCACGAGGACCTCACGGGACGCCTGCACGAGCAGCTCACGGAGAGCCGCGGGCAGGTCGACACGCTCGTCGGGTCCATCCTCGAGGCCCGTGTCCAGGACGCCACAGCCCGCGAGGAGCGCGCCCTGCGCTCCGACCAGCACGACGTGAAGGCGAGCCTCGCCCGCGACGCGCTCCAGCAGATCGGCGAGGCGGCGAAGGCGTTCTGGATGAGCCAGGGCCTGCCGCCCGACACCGCCGAGCTCCTCCAGCTCCTCGGTCGCTCGCCGCGCCTCACCGAGGCCCTGAACCGTCCCGAGGTCCGCCACCTGATGAAGGACCCGAAGCACCTCGAGGACCTCGCCGCGATGCTCGAGCAGGTCGCGAAGCAGGTCGCCGAGCCCACCCCCTGACGTCCCCCGACGTCCCCACCCCCTGCCCACCGGCACCCCGCCGGGAAGGAGGCCTCATGTCCGACTTCGCACGCGCCCTCTACGCGGATCTCTTCGACAGCGACGACCCCGACGACCTCGAGCAGGCGACCCGGGAGTGGTCCCGCACGACCTCGTTCGAGCGGTCCTTCGCCCAGGTCCACCTGCTCTGGCTCATCCACGAACGGCTCGCCGAGCTCGGGACCGAGGTGTCGAACCTCTCCGCGCTCCTCGCCCACCTGAACACCCCCACGGCCGAGCCGGACGTCATCGACGTCGAGGTCGTGGACGCGGAGGTGTCCCATGACTGACATCCGCCTCGACCTCACCGTCCCCGTGCTCTCGTTCGGCTTCGGGGCCTTCACCCTGGACCCGGTGACCTCGCTCCTCGGCTGCTCCCTCGAGAGCATCGTGGAGTCCCTGCTCGTCGCGCCGCCGTTCCGCGAGGCGCGCGGAGGCGGGACGGTCGACGTGTACCCGCTCGCCCTGCCCGACGGGGAAGGCGCCTCGCTGCCCCTCGGTCGCTTCGGCCAGGCGGGCTTCCAGAACGCGGGCGGGCTGCTCGTGCTCCACGTGCCTCCGGTGCTGCGGACCGTGGTCGTGCGGCGTGCGGCGGGACTGCTCGAAGGGCCCGTCGAGGACGTGCGGTTCGAGGGCTCACCCGCCGTCCGCGTCGCGCTGCGGCTGCGTCCGGGCCTGGGGTTCCGGGTTCCGCTCGGTGGGCTCGGGGAGGTCGGCCTCCATGCCGCGTGACGGACGGTTCAAGACCGGCCAGGTCTGTCCTGCGTCGGGCGTGTACGGGTTCGCCGGGCACGTCGACGCCTCGGTGACCGACGAGCCGACCCCGGCGGAGCGGGAGATCCCGCTGGCCCCCCGAGGCAAACGGGCGAACCAGGTTCGCCCGGGAAACTCGGTAGTCAGGGGTTGTGAGCGGTTCCCGCCGCTGCGGTCGACGGGGACCGCGGTGTGGTGGGTGCTCCGGTCGTTCGCGTAGGCCCGATCCGAGCGTGAACGAAATTCTGGTGATCGCGCCAGAATGTGTCCGAGGGGCAGGATCACGGAGGATCGCGATCCGCCCCATGTGGTCCGGGAGAAGCTCGCTTTCGCTTGACGCCGCCAGACTTCACTTGCAGTCGATTCTGAGGGATTTTCGAGATCCCGTGTGGGCCGACAGGTTCTGGCCCTGAGGCCACCGATGCACATCGTGAGGACAATTTTTGGTCGTCGACAGGCGTGGATCGTTCAGTCATGTTCCGAAGCAGCGGCGCTCCTCACTCCGCCGCATCGGAGGCACGAATGAACCGTTTCGCAGACGACGCCGATCTCGGGCAGGCTCATCCCACCGACGACGAGGCCGCCGTCGTGTCGGACGCGCCGGCACCGGTCTACCGCTTCGGCCCGGAGCCAGAGGCCCTCGAGATCGACGAGCGGCGCGCTCACTGGGCCCGAGATGCGGTCTACTGGACCCAGCGGCTCCGGCTCGGAGCGTACTTCCAGCTCATGCCCGGTCTACTGAACAGCGTGGAGGACCGGACGCTGCTGGTGCACAAGTGGCTGAACACCGGGCTGCGCACGTGGACCGCCTGCGAGCTCCTCGACCTCTCCACCCGCGGCACCGTCGCCCAGCGCCAGGAGCGCCTCGCCGAGTGCCCGGACACGGCCTACCTCCTGCTTGCGTGCGCCTTCGCGGTGGGCAAGAAGGACAAGGCCGTCGAGCAGACCGCGGAGCTCAAGCTCACGCCCGAGACCCGCAACCAGTTCGGCGAGAACGAGCGCATCGACGACCGGCACGTCGCGGCCATGGTGCTCTTCGACACCGACCCGACCGCGCTCCAGACCCTCCGCGCGCTGGACGAGTGGCACAGCCTCACCGCCGCGTCCGCCGACCTGAACGAGATGGTCGCGCTGCCGAGCGAGCCCCTCGAGGCGTTCCTGATGTCCGACCGGTTCCACGAGCTCCTGGTCCGCGAGAAGGCGCGCTTCGACAGCCTCATCCCGATGGGCCCGGGCCACTGGCTGCTCGCGCTCACCCGCAACCTGCGCGCCCAGCACATCGTCGACAGCGACGAGCAGATCCTCCACGGCTGGCGGGAGGAGACCGTCGTGCTGCACTTCCGCGACGGCGGGCGTCGGGTGCGGATCTCCGCGCGGTCCGGACTGCCGAGCCGCATCCTCGCGAGCCGCATCGCGTCGGCCTACTTCGATCGGCAGGTGCACTACACCCCGGACCTGGCGGCCTCCAGCATCGAGGCCATCTACGGCCTGATCGACGCCGCCCTGAACGACGGCGACGACGAGCTCGAGCTGGTCGGGCTGACGCTGAAGGGCGCGCTGCCCGGGAAGTCCGGCGTTGCCCTGTTCGGGTTCGAGCCCGTGAAGGAGACCTACGACGCGCTGTGCGCCCACTTCGGCGACCTGATGAAGCGCCTGCAGTGCGTGAAGCAGCTCCAGATCCGCTTCGAGCACCGGGTGTTCGGGCTCACCATCCTGCGGCTGAACGGCCAGTGGGTGGTGCAGTTCGCGGACGGCCGCGCGGACAACATGAAGGCGGCGGCGTTCCGACGGCACCTGCTCGAGCACCACAACGTCGAGGTCCGCTCCAGCGCCACGAGCGGCCGGTGGTCGGCGTGAGCTGGCTGCGCGATGGCTGGCAGTCCCGCGAGCCCCTCGATGAGCTCGAGGACCTGCGGGAGCGCGGGCTGGTCCGGGTCCACACGCGGGACGTGCTGTTCTGCGACACCCCGGAGCAGCAGGGCTACGGGCGGTACTGCGACGGCTGGGCCGAGCCGGGCGACCCCGATGGGGAGGCCGTGGCATGCGAGGCCTGCGGGCGGCTCCTGGAGGACGAGGAGGTCGCGACGCTGCATGTGCTCTCCGTCGACCGGGACGCCATCATCGCCGAGCTCGACGGGATGCTCGGTGGGCGTCGGCTCCGGGACGGGGTCGCGTGGTCGGTGGAGGGCGAGCACGACGATGTGCTCGTGGTCGTGGCGGACTGGAGCGACGGGACGCGCTGGATGACGAACCGGACGCTGCGCGGGCGGCCGTTCGTGCTCGTCCAGGTCGACGAGGTGGTGACCGCGA
>JAWKRP010000033.1:0-93112 GCA_041389565.1 Myxococcota bacterium | reverse complement strand
CGAGAGGTTCACCATTTCATGTCGCCTCCAGGCGCAGCAGTCGCGCGAAATCCTACCTCATGCCTCCAAACCTACCCCACCAGATGGTCGCGCGAGCAGTGACGGTCTCTGGCGCGTCACCGGACCGCTCGCGTCTGCGCTGTCAAAGAGCGCCTACACAATCCGAACCACCCGTTCCGGAGCGTCGATCGGCACACCGACAGTGTACATCTCCCAGGTCTCGGGCCGGTCCGCGTTCCCGAGAGGTACGATCAGAATTTGGTCGGTCCGATGGTTGATCCAGCGAGTGAGGCGGTCCTCGAGCTCGGCCAGCTGGAGCTCCGTGAGGACACATCGGAAGACGGAGTACTGAACGTGTTCGCCATACCCCCGCATCGTCTTGTAGACCTGGCGCAAGCGCCGTGGCGCGTCGTCACCGCAGATGTCGTAGCACACGATGTAGAGCGTCTTCCGCATCAGCGGGTCACGAAGGGCTCGTAGGCGGGGATGTCGCCCCGGAGCGCTTTGGCGAGGATCCGCGCCTGCACTTCGAGGATGCGCCGATAGCTCATGCGCGTCCCGAACCGCGGATGTTGCACCTCCTCGGCCAGTCGGCGTTCGAATGCCCGGACGACGCGCTTCCGCGCGGCATCCTGGAGGCTGCATCCGGCGGCATGGACGATGAAGTCGGTCTCCTGGACGACCCCGTTGTTCACGACACCGACGACCACGGAGTCCCCGATGAGGGGACGGAACTCCTCCATGAGGTCGAGAGCCAGGGCGGGCTTGCCGGGACGCGGGCGATGGAGGAAGCCCACCCAGGCATCCAGTCCGATGCCCTGGAGCACGTTGGCGCACTCCCGCGTGAGACATGCATACACGAAGGACAACAACGCGTTGATCGGGTCTCTCGGCGGGCGCCGGTTTCGCCCGGAGACCTCGAACGTCAGCGCGTCGCCCTTCAACATTCGGGCGAAGCTCTCGAAGTACAGGCGCGCGGCCATCCCTTCGGTGCCGTACAGGGACTCCACCGACTCGCTCCGCTCGGTGTCGCCGACGAAGGACTTGAGCCGGTTGAGCGTGTCGGGTGGAACGTCGGACCCGTTGCGTCGCAGGAGGACTCTCTGGTTGGCGATCTTCCCCCGCACGAACGCACGCGCGAGGAGCAGAGATGCCGCGGGGTCTGCGGCGACCTGGTGCTGGGCGATGCGCCCGAGCACGTTGTGGCCGCCGGACGGGACGAACTGACCCAGGAGCCGTCCGCCCCAGCCATGAACAGCGAAGGGGATGCCGCGCTCTGCGAGCTGGGTCAGTGCTGGCGTCGTCACAGACGCGGCGCCGGCGACGATGACCCTCGAGGTGTCGGTGAGCCGTACGCGCTCGTCGGCTGCACCCTTCACGGACACCACGATCTCGTCAGCCCGGATGGCGATCTTCGCTCCGCGGGCGACGATGTAGAGCGGCAGACCGCGCTCGATCCCCGGAGCGACGGTTCGAACACGCTCGCTCCGAGCCGTGAGCACGTTGGTCTCGTCGGGCAGGCAGATTCCGACCAGAGAGCACCCGTAGCACTTCGGGCTGTCCAGGAGTGGCGGCGGGAGCTGGCCGGACTCGACGATCCCACGGGCGGTCGCGACGGCTTCGAGCGTGGCCGCGATGAGGGCCTCGTCGAGGTCGACGCGTACGCGCCGCTTCGAGCCCGCGAAGTAGATCTCGCCGTACGGCACCTCGTACCCATGTGCGCGAAGCAACAGGGCCTGCGCGCAGACCTGAACGCGCTCCGGGAGGTAGGCGCCCTCAGCGACCGGGGGGATTCGGCCCTTCTTGTAGTCCACGGGCACGACCTGACCGTCGGCGATTTCAGCCAGATCGAGCTTCGCGATGATGCCCAGGGTCTCGTCGCTGAGCGTGACGCTCCGCTGGATGGATGGGGGCGGGTCCTCCTGATCCGGGTCGGGCAGGACGCCGGGAACGCCGTGGTCCACGCGGCGATGCACGGTTCGCCCGCGGACCGTGTCGGCGGACTCGGCCCACTCGCCGTCGACGTGCTCGAGAGCGAACAGGCGAGGGCAGTACACGACCTCGTTGATCATCCGCGCAGGCAGGAGGCTCATGCACTCGTTCCAGTGAACAGACCACCCCCCTTGTGGCGCGTTCGCCCCAGCATCAGGGGTCCCGAGACCGCGGCGGCGAACTCGATCCGGACGTGGCCGGTCAGCCCGCGAGGGGTCGATCTCGTCGAGAGGACATGGACTGCTTGCGGCTGCGGTAGGTCGGCGTCGTTGAGGGCATTCCGAACGTCGACTTCGACCGCCACGGCCGGAGAGCCCGCCTTTGTGTGGCGGCGAACCCCGTACGGTGTGACCGTCGACCACACCGTCGACGATGCCACTATCGGGTCCGAGGGATCGACTTCGGACGGCGCAAGCGTCAGCAGACCGGCGGCACCAGCACGAAGCTCAATGAGGCCGGCGAGGGCTTCATCGAAGCGGGCGCGGTCCCTCCGGCTCCGCCTTTCCTCAGGATCGAAGACCAGGAGGCGAGAATGGGCGAGGTCCACCGCGAAGTGAAGGTGCTGATGCCTCTCGGCGGGTCTCCCACTCGGCTGATGCCCGGAGATCCACTGGGGTAGGCTCCTCCAGATGCGGCCGCATCGCGCGAGGACCGCCCGCCGGAACGCCACCGTGAGCTCCGTCCAGTCGGCGTTCTCGACGAGTCCGTCCTCGATGCTCCATGCTCGGAGGGCGTTCCGAACGTCGACGGGCGCGAACAGGCCGAGTCCGAGGAACCGCCCGTCTCCAAGCATCAGGGGACCGGCGATAGGCGTACGGAAGACGATGTCCACATGCCAGAGCCGTGCTCCGAAACGGCCGGACTCGAACGCATCCGCTCTCGACCCGTTCCGGTGGCTGGGCTCACGATGGACGTGGATCGAGACCACCGGTTCGCGAACGCCGGCGCGCCGCAGGGCCTGCAGCACACCTTGTGTCGCACGGCCCTCGTGATCGAGACGTTCGGTCCCTCCTCGCCTGGCCTCGCCGCGTGGGATGGGAACGGCGATGGGCGTCACGGTCTGCCACCTTCGCGATGGTCTCGTGTAGTGCTCCAGCATCGCCCGGTCTTCGGTTGCGACCAGCGTGCGCTGGTCACCGAGGTCGAGACCGTCGAACGCCCAATGGAGGTCGTCTGCCCGGATCCGCGAGTCGCTCGGGATCTCGACGAGCACTCTACGAATGGCCATGTCGGCGTGCGTGTGGCCGATCGAAGCCAGGGGAACGATGCGGGTTCTCGCGCTCGTGGGCACGAGCTCTGCCTCGTTGGGTCGCCTCCCCACGAGCGTGGCGTCGACCATCGCGTGCGCCCCTGTGGCATCGCCGAGACGGACCGCAGCGGCATCTCGAATGCGAATCGATGCGGGATGGGCGCTCGCCAAGGCGATCGGGCGGAAGTCCCCAGGGCTCTCGGTTGCCTTCACGTCGTACACGAACCGCCGCGCACCTCCGCCGTACCCGACCTCCTGGACGAGAGGCTTCGGCGGCTGGTTGAACACCTGACGCACGGAGCGCCCGTCGAGCTCGGACTCCAGACGCCGCATCCACGCGGCGTGGCGTGCCTCGAGGCTGCTGAACGTTCCGGGACGAGGACACGCGAGTGCAGTTCGACCGCCGGGGCTTGGGTGGTGGACCTCGCCGTTCTCGCTTGCCAGGAAGTCCTCCAGGGGGCGCTCCACGAACGTTTCGAGCTGTGCCCAGGCAGGGTCCGTTCCCCGCCCGAACTGGTACAGACGCTCCGTGATCTCGGTCATCTCCGGCGGGACGCCTCCCTCCACGCGGTAGACATAGAGAAGGGGTGCATTCGACTCGAGGAGACGGGGCTCGACCGTCTTGCCGACGCGGATCTCCGGGACCCTCGAGGGGTCGCCGCCCTTGCTGTCGAGGTCGTTGTGGGGCACGAACAACGTCACACTCTGTCCCGCGGTGCTCGGAGGAACCACGATCGTGGGCGGCCGTTGCCGCTCCAGCCACTCGAGAGCGGCTGCGAATCGGGGCTCGCAGCAGTGGTGCCCGAGACCCGCGACGAACGCCTGGAAGAGCCGAGCAGGTGCTGGCGGCCACTCGGGGCGCCCGTGGAAGCGGGGCTCGTGCAGATAGACACGAACCACCATCAGTCCATCACTCACTTCTTCAGCCCCTTCTTCATGTCGTCCTTCGCACGCTTGGCGTCGAAGGTGAGCGAACGGGATGCCGCGATTCCCCAGCTCTTCGCCTGGCCCTGGGCCCACTCCAGCAGCTTCTTCGGGTCGATGGTCACGGCGTCGCGGGTGCCGTCTCGATTGACGACGGACCACTGCGGCGCGGTTTCAGCGTCGGGCACCAGCATACAGCCCTGCCGCAGGAATGGGTCGAGGGGCTCTACTGCGGCCAGCAGTGCGAGGCCGAGCAGGTAGCGCCGCATGGCGTCGCCGTGCTCGCCCTCGAGACGGCGGAGCGCGATCAGGTTCACCGTGACGTCCCGCCGGATGGGTCCCTCCGCGACGATCCCTCCGTGCTGGTTCGTGGAGGGCACGTGGAGGAACCCTCGCTCCGCGAGGCCATCCTTGTCCTTCTGCTTCAGGTTGCTCTCGTCCTCGACGACCTCGACCTTGTGGTAGTCCAGCGCCGGGACGTACTGGGCGGACCGGCTGAGGCGGGAGACCTTCCACGCGCGGATGGTGCTCTGCACGAGCCGTGGCACCTTCTGGCCCGTATCTCGCGAGTCCCACGCACCGAACACGAGGGAGGTCGGGGCGAGTCGGCGATGGGCTCGGTGTTGCCGCGGCCGAGGGCGACGAACGCTGCGTGGGCCTCACCCGCGACCTCGGTGCTCCGATGACGGCGTCGCCGAGCCGATGTCCGGCTTCGAGGATGGAGACCTTTCCGTCGTTCTCCTTCTTCGCGTCGCCATAGGCGATGTCGATCTGTGGGACGAGCTCCCGGTACGGCGAGTGGAGGAACAGCGGCTCCATCCGGTTCGCCTGGCTCCCGACGGAGTCGACCAGGCACACATGGGTGCCATCCGCCAGCTCGTCGATGTTGTACTTCGCGTCCATCGCGAAGGTCGCGGGGAAGATGGGCGCACCGCGTCCCTCCACGGGGAGCAGCTCGGTGGCCAGGTGGAAGGCCACGGGGCCGTTGCGGTCGTTCGCGCAGCGCTCCAGCAGGGCCGGAATCGAGTTCGAGTGTCATGGCTCAGGTCTCCTCGACGACATGGGTGATGCAGCGGGCCTGACCCTCTTTGCCGGGCCAGTCGAGCTGGGCGCGGGAAGGTCCGCTTCGGGAAGGGGAGGTCGTGGGACAGCCGAGGCTCGCACGAAGCAGGTCGAGCGGCAGCGAGTCACCCGACAGGGTGGCGTACTTGTAGAGCAGCTTGTTTCGCCGATCGGGTCGGAGTGGCCGCGCGTTTGCCTGATTCCAGCCAGCACCTCGACCACGGGGGTAGCCCTGGGGACGACGTGGCTCTGGTTGTTCAGGGAGAAGCCGGTGTCCAGGGGCACGTAGTCCCGCCGCCAGTCGAACCGGAAGCTACTCGACATCACGCCCGAGACCTCGAACGGATCCTCTGTGCCGTCGAGGAGGGCTGGCCGTGCGAGGTCCAGAGCGTCCCGGAGGAGAGCCACACCTGGATAGCCGCCGCTTCCGGCCCAGAACTTCACGTTGTCACGTCGGGTGGTGTCGCCCCAGTGGTCGATGCGAATCCGTATCGAGTCGCGCTTCAGGACCCCTACGAGCGTCGCCGGACTCGGCGGCACCGCGATCGGGTAGGCCGGACCGGGACCTGTCGAGCTGGCGCGGGTGGCCACGTCCCACTTCTCGGTCGACAGCGACTCCTCAGTCCCCGCTGGAGCCTCGGCGTACACCTCGGCGTCTGCGAGGAACCGGAGCGCGGTCGCGAGCGGGTCGTGGCCACCGGTCGTCGTGAGATGGAACCGGGTTCGGCCCGGCTCGCTCCAGTCGAAGCCGCCACGCGCTCCACCTAGCAGGACATCGCACAGCTCCAAGAGCCCGATGCAGGCGAACACCTGGCCGGGATTGAAGAGGTCGACAGGTACGAGGCTATGCATCATTCCTCCAACCGCGCCGACGCGCGTTGGTCCGCGGCACGCACGAGCATCTCGAGGTAGGCCAGACCCCAGGGCCCCCAGCGCTCCTGCTGGGCGTAGAACCGCAGCGCCACGGCTCGAACGCGCTCTTCGACCACGGAGGGCGGCGCGTCCTCGCACCCATCTCCACGGATGAGGGGCCTCGCGAAGCCGTGATGGGCGGCGATGAGGTGCAGCACCAGGTCCCGGTCGTCCGGAGAGAGGTTTTTCAATGCCTCGCTTCGCTGCGCGTACGGGAGTGAGCCCAGCTCGTGTCGGTAGCCCCCGAGGAGGTGGATGTTCACGGGTCCGACGGTCTTCGCGTACGCGGCATCCTTGGGCGCGCGGAACGCCCGCTGCCAACGTGACGCGCGCTTGCCTTCATCGTGGAGGGCGGCCGCAGTCTCCACGAGGCTGGCGATCTGCAATGGTAGTCCGAGGCTGGAGGTGATTCGATGTGCCTCGTCGTGGGCCCAGTCCTGGTGCTCATCCAGCTTCTGCTTCCGTTTTGCCGTGGAGCGGGCATCCTCGTTGGGAGTGGCGTCGCGGAACTTCTCGACGACGAGCCACTCGGTCACCTCGTCCGCCACCATCTTCGAAGGCAGCTGGACCAGCCGGCTCCACCCGGCTTCGAGCTCCTTCTCCGGGTCGGGGATGCGGCCAACGCGAAGGGGGAGCTGCTCGGGTGCGAGCCCAGCCGCCAACACGTCGAGCGCGCGGTCGTCCCAGCGCTCGTCCAGCAGGCCGGTCGCGTCGAGTCCGCCGAGTCCGGTGTGCACGACGGCGGTCGCGCCCGCGAGAAGGCGGGGAAGCGCGCTCCGCCTGCCCGCGTCGATCTCGGACTTCAGGGTGTCGAGCGTCCAGGACTGCGCGGGCGTTCCGGACCCGTCGAGGACCTCGAGCACCGGAGTGGACGCCAGCTCCTTCGAGAGCTCCGCGTTCTTCGCCACGCGTCCCACCCGCTTCCCCAGCCAGTCCAGCACCCGCTGGCGGGGCAGCTCCAGGCGTTCCACCATCTGAGGCCGCGCCGCATCGAAGAACGCGGCGCGGTCCTTCTGTGGCATGGCCGCAGGCGGGAGATCGTTGCGGAATACCACGGTGGTCTGGATCTCCTCCTCGACCCAGCCACGAAGCCACGGACCGACCTCTGGACGGCCCGTGTGGCTCTCGAGGGACGTTGCCGACCACGCGGCGACGAGCGCCGGAGTGAGGAGGGGGTACACCGGCTCGGGCGTGCTCGCTTCTGTGGCGGCGTCGGTCTGTTCCCGTGTCGTCTCGGTGAGGGCCGCTGGAGAGGCCTCACGAGACTCACCGTCGACTTCGGGCAGTTTCTCGAGGAGGTCCCGGCAGAGGTCTGCCACTCGAACGGGGTCCTCGTTCTTGCGCGGCTCGAACACGAGTCGCACGGAGGCCGCCGCGTCCGCGCCGGTTGACGCGTCCGAGCCGCTGCACCATGCGCTCCCAGGCGACAACGTCGCTCACCATGTCGTCTGCATCGAGGTCGACGCCGACCTCGCCTGCTGAAGTCGCGACCAGGAAGGCATGGTCGGACGGTGGGGAGGATCCGGCGAGGAAGCCGACGGATGCCAGCTCGTCGAACGCGGAGGTTCGCTCGTGCACCCGGCGACCACCGACGAACAGCACCACGGTCGGTCTCGAGCCCGCGGGCCTCTCCTTTGCGATGCGCTTCTCGAGCGCCGTGGCGGCCGCTTGTGCGTCGATGCGTTTGGTGACGAACACCAGCACCCGTCTCGGCGAACCCGCCGACTCGGCAGTCTCCCACGCGCGTTCGGCGAGCGTGTCGGGGAGACTCGCGGTCAGCGTCTCGATGGTGACGCGCTTGGGAGCGTGGATGCGCTTGCTCACCTCTGGATGCGCGAGGTCGTCGCCATCCAGACGGAACGGGTCCTCGTAGGACCGGCCAGTGGCAGACAGAGGGAGCAGCCGTGGGGGCGGGAGTACGCCGGCATCCGCGGTGCGCGGCCACGTTGTCACCTGGCGCAGGAGGTGCTCGAACGGCGGTACGAGATGGGCCTCGTCGAGCACGAACAGCGTGTCGTGCCCCAGCGCACCGGCGAAATAGGGGCGCATGCGCCGAGATGCGCCGTACCCTTCGAAGAGGAGTCTGGAGCCGACCATGTCGACGGTTCCGACCACGATCGCGGGCGCGCTGGGATCGACGAGCCACGCGCGATTGTCGACGAACGCACCCCGGAGTGTGGAGACCGGGAGATCGTTCTCGAGTCCGAGTGCCTCACGAACCGACCTGTCAGTGGCGACCCAGGCGCGAAGTCGCTCGGCCTCGGTCGTGGCCTGGTCGACCACTGCGCGTCGGTCGACGATGTAGACGAGCCGTCGGGGGAGGTGTGAGGCCCCGCACGCACGTGCCACCAGCCAGATCGCGATGGTGGCAGTCTTCCCGAGGCCCGTGGGGATGTCGAGCGCATCCGGAAGCGAGCCTTCGATCAAGGTCCGGAGCAGACGGCGCTGCCAGGGAAAGGGGGGATTGCCGAGCGCACGCTCGAGCATCAGTTCGGGTGGGGTCACTCGAGACCTCCGAGAAGGGGCACCTTCGGCTCGTGGGCGACGGGCGCGACACTATGAGCGTCCGACCGGGTCGTGCAGGTGCGGGATAGGGCTGGAGCAGCGGTGCAGACAGCGGGATGCCAGGCATCCCACTGTCTGCGGATCCGATTCAGGCGAGCTTGGAGTACCAGGCTCCCTTTCCGCTGGAACGGACGGGGGGCACGTGGTCCCCGCGATCGAGAGGGAGGACCCGCTCTTCGCTGGTGGGGGGCGGGGACACCGTCCCGTCGGTGTAGGAACGGAACTGGTAGTTGCCGGGAAACCGGCAGATATCGCCGGTCTTGATTCGAATTTCGATCATGTTCTTGACCTCCGTAGGAGTGGCGGCTCGATGGACATGGCACGTCGGCTGCGCTACCCTCGGAGTGGAAGGCCAATGAGTGCGCAGCACGAGTTGGTGGGGAGGGGACGCACGAGCCATGTGCGTCCCCTCCCTTTTTCACAACGGGGCCCAGGCCTGGGCCTGGGAGCGACCGACGATGCGCACGTCGACATGCGCCACCACATTCTTCAACCGGGCCCGCGGTGCGGGAGCCGGATGGCGAATGTCGATGTCGGTCGAGGTGAGCGTAGCCGAGGTGGACGGTGAGCGCCAGAAACTTTTGAGACGTCTCCACCACATCGTCATACTCCATCACATGAAGGCGATCGTCACATTGACCTCCGCTAACACATGAAGCCGGTTGTCGATTGTTCCGCTGTTCAGCTCGCATTTCGCCCTCCCGTCCCCATCAGACCCGCGACCGCCGCGCGCACCGCCTGACCCGCCCGGCGCACCGCCAACGGGTCGGGCCCGAGCTCCGTCCGATGGTGCGCCATCGCCGACAGCTCGCCCCACGCGTTGCTCACCTCGCGCGACAGCACCTCGCCCGCGTACTCCCGCAGGCACGCCATCTGGGCCCGCCCGTTCGCGTGCTGCAGCCCGTTCGCCCGCCGGACCCAGAAGTCGCTCAGCGCTTCCTCGAGGGCCGCCCGGTACACCAGGCTCGCCGCACGCAGCCAGATGCCCGACGTCAGCGCCGGATCGTCGAGCATCCGGTCGGCCGCGTCCAGCAGATCGCCGACATCACTCATCGGAGCGCATTCCGCATCGCCACGAGCAGCCGCTCAGTCTGGCGGACCCGCGCGCGATGGTGGTGGTCCCACCCCTGGTGAGCGCCCGCCTTGCAGGCCTTGTACGCCTCGACGCCCTCCGCACCCGCCTTCTTCTTGATCCAGGGCAGCACGTCCGCGCCCGCATCGAGGTCCGAGAACAGCCCGAGCGCTGCGAGCTGGTTCGTGTCGCGCGCCGCTGCCAACCGGGCGTCCACCTCCGCATGCGAGGTCCCCGCCGTGAGCGCGCGCCGGCGGTAGGCCGCGCGGAAGAACGCCTCCAGCGCCCCGCGACAGAAGCCCGGTACCACCCGCGCGGTCGCCTTCGGACCCACCCGGTCGGCCGCCATCGAGAGGGCATAGGCTTCGTCCAGGTACGCCCGGACCGGATCGCGCTCCGGGACCACACGCACCGTCGAACCCGCACCCCGCTCGACCGACAGCACCGTCGCTTCGATTCCCATACGACGAATCGCCTCGGGCAGGCGCGAGTCGTGGGTGAACACGACGACCTGTCGCGTGCGGGCGGCGTCCTCGAGCACCCTCGCGAGCCCGTCGACCTTGTACGGGTCCATCGCCTGGACGGGATCGTCGAGCACCACGAAGTGGAACGGGCTCTGATCGTGCGTGAGACGCGGCAGGAACAGCGACAGCGCGAGGCTGTGCAGCTCCCCCTGGCTCATCACGCCGAGCGCGACGTTCTCCTGGCCGTCGACCCTCACCGAGAGCTCGACCCGCCGCTTCGTGTTCCGGTAGCCCCCCTCGAGCGCGACGGTCTGCAGCTCGACGTGGCTGCGCTGGCGGAGGGACTCCCAGATCTGCTTGGTTCGCGCTTCGATCGGACGGAAGCGCTCGATGGTGATCTGCTTGCCGAGCTCGACGAGCAGCGCCTCGGCCTCCTTCAGGACCTTCACCTTCGCCTGGGCGTCGACGGCCGACCGCGCGACCGGAAGCCAGGCGAGGATGCGACGGGCCACCGGACGCCACTCGTCGTTGCGGGCCGCGCGCAGGGAGCGTGCCTCGGACTGCAATCGGGCGGCCGCGGCCGGAAGGGTGGCCGCGAACGCGTCGAGGTGGTCGGCCATCTCCCGTGCGTCGACGATCGCGCGTCCAGCGGCGAATCGGAGCCAGAGGTCGTGCGTGGGGTCGTCCGGCAGGAGCGCCCGCGCCTGGAGCACACATCCAGGCGGGGCGCTGAGGAGATCCCGGGCGCGTCGCATCGCCGTCGCGAGCGCACCCTGTGCGTCGCGGGCGGTGGTCGCCTCCTGCTGGACGGCCGCGAGCTGGGAGCGGGTGGTGTCCGCCCAGCCCGGACCGAGCGTTCCTTCCCGACACACGGGGCACGGCGTCGGCTCCCCCGCGTGCCAGGCCAGCGCCTGCTCGAGGAGCTGGGCGAGCGCTTCGCTTCGACCGGACTGGCTCCCACGGGTGGCGACCCACTGCTCGTGGTGCTCGCGAAGCGCGTGCGCAGCGGAGGTCAGCGCCACCGCGTCGGGGGCCACCAGCCGCTCGAGATCGTGGAGGAGCACGCCCTCGGGGCTCTCGTCCGCGTCGCCGTCACACAGGGCCTCGACCGCGTCGAGATCCCACGGACGCCGGCGGACCGCGGCGACGACGTTCGTGGCCCGCTCGTCGGCGAGCGGCTCGAGATCGGACAGAAACCCCGCACGCCCGCGGTCGGCCTCCTTGCGGGCACTCTCGAGCTGGCGTCGGGTGCCGGCGAGCCGCTCGACGGCCGCGCGCAGGCTGTCGAGGCCGAGCATCACCTGGAGCTGGTCGTAGAGCTCGGCGTTCTTCTTCGCGGTGAGGTCACCGAGCCCGGCGTACGTGAGGATCGGCTTGTAGGTCGAGACGGCCTGGCTCCAGCGGAGGTCTCGGCGGGACCGAACGGTGGCGCCGGACAGCGACGCCGAGAAGGTGTGTGCGTCGGGCTGGGTGGCGCCATCGGGCCATCGCAGCGAGAGCGTGGACGGACCGACCTCTCCGCACAGGTCGACGTCGATGCGCACGCCCCGTCCGTCGTGGAGGTTGCGCCAGCCCCCCTGGAGCTCGTCTGCGCGGGCCGATTCGGACCATCGGCTGTTCTCGCCCGTGAGCGCGAGCTCGAGCGCCTCGGCGAAGCTGGACTTGCCGCAGCCGTTCCGACCCGTGACGATCGTGAGCCCCGGACCGACGGGCAGCTCGAGCACGGCTTCCGGACCGATGCCGCGGAACCCCTTCACCTTGACGGATCGGAGGTACATCGGCGGCGGCAGCGCGCTCGCGGGTCGGGACCCCGCGTGTGCGAACGTGCCGGCCGCCAGCGCCCGGTCGATCGCGCCCTCTTCGGTCGAGAAGGCCGCCTCGACCAGCGCCGACACCGGAGGGTCCTCGGACCCGTCGAGCCGGCCGATACAGTCCCAGAAGTTCGGATCGTCCGACACGTTCCCCCCATGCCGCGCGACCATCCCATCTGGGTGTCGGACCCCACAAGCCACACCCGCGTGCCTGCGTTCACAAACCATGAAAACGCGTGAGCCCGGTTCGACCGGGCGCGCCAGAGTAGGAACATGAACCTGCCGAGCGTCTACTCCTACCTCGACTTCCGGGCGTTCCTCCGCGACTGGTTCGAGGCCCGCAAGCGCGCCGATCCCGCGTACTCCCACGCGGGGTTCGCTCGCGATGCGGGGTGTTCGAAGGGAACCCTCGCGAATGTCGTCGCGGGCGCACGCACGCCGCGCACCGACACGCTGGATGCCTTCGCGCGAGCCATGGAGCTCGGCCCGTCGGAGCGGAACTACCTCGGCCTGCTCGTGGACTTCGCCACCGCGAACGACCTCGCGAGCCGCCGGGAGGCGCTCGAGAAGCTCCTCTCCTCCGAACAGTACCGCCGGCTGCGTTTCGCAGAGTCCGAGCGGGATCCCGATGTGTTCCGGTACCTCGAGCACTGGTACGTCCCGGCGATCCGGGAGATGGCGGGGTCTGCGTCGTTCCGCCCCGACCCCGCCTGGATCGCAGCGGTCCTCCAGCCGCGGATCCGCGTGGAGGAAGCAGCGCACGCGCTCGAGACGCTTCTCGAGCTCGGCTACCTGTGTCGCGAGGACGACGGACGCGTCACGCAGCGCGAGATCCGCTTCCGCACCGCCGCCGAGACCCAGCAGGTCGCCGCCGCACACTTCCACCGGGAGGCGCTGCCGAACCTCATGCGGGGCCTCGATACCGAACAGGCGTCGGAACAGCACCTCGTGGCGATGACGCTCACGCTGCACCCGTCCATGCTCCCCGAGGTCAAAGCACGCCTCAACGCGCTCGTCGAGCAGCTCGCCACCCAGGCGGACGACCCGCTCCCCGAGGCGGGGAGGCGGGTGTACCAGCTCGCAGTCCAGCTGCTCCCGTTGAGCGATGCGCTCAGTTGAGCTCAGCCGTCTGGTTCGTCGCGTCGATCTCGATGGAGACCGTCGCGCCGCTGCTCTCGGCCTTGAACGTGTCGAAGCCGTCGACCGGCACCGCGACGTACGAGCTCCACGGGGTCCACTTCACGTACACGTCGATGGCGCAGAACTCGTCTTCGTCGAACACGATGGGCGCCGACTCCCAGAGCGACAGGACCTCTCCGACCTCGATGGGCTGCGAGCCCGACGAGCAGCGATGCGCGAGCACGCCGCCGACGTAGGTGTCGCTCCCCGCCACGAGCACGACCCCCGCGTTGGGGTTGCCGATGATGGTGGTCGCTCCGGCGAGGGTGGAGGTGAGGACGAGCGCGAGCGCGATGATCTTCTTCATGGGTGTCTCCTGGTTGGACACCCGCGTCAGAACCCTGCAGAATCTTCAAAACATGGATTTGAACCGTGCATATCGTCTTGCGTAGACGGTTCGCTCCGTGCCGGACGCACGGCGCTCGGCAGCGGACGTGAACGGTCCACGCCCGTGTGCGTGAACCGTGCGGCGGTCCGCTGAGATGGGGCACGGAACCTTCGTGCTGGCCGTGCTCGGAGACTCTCCGTCCGTGCTCTCGGAGCTGCTGTGGTGGATGGCGGCGGTCGATCGCTGTCCGCTCGCGGGCATCGAGGTCTGGACCACCCGTCGCGGTGCCGCACGCCTCCGCGACCTCGTCGCCAGCGAGGGGTGGAGCGGCCTCCAGCGCTGCACGGGCCCTCTCCCGGAGCCCAGCTTCGATGCGGATCCCTCGGGTCGCTACGGCTTCCGTGTACACGTGTTCGGCGAGCACGCCGCACTGGAGGACGTACGTTCGGAGCGGGAGTCCGCCATCGTGAGCGCGACCCTCCACGACCGGGTTCGCGCCCTGCGGGCCGAGCTCCCCGCCGAGATCGTGCTCCTCGGTTCACTCGCCGGAGGGCGGAAGACCGTGTCCGCAGCCCTCCACACGGCGTTCTGCCTCCAGGGGGGCCCGACCGACCGCCTCGTGCACGTGCTCCAGGACGAAGGCCTCGAGCGCTGGCTCCGCGAGCAGGGGCGTCAGCGCGAGTACGCCTTCCCGACCGACGGCTGGGCGGCGCAGTCCACCATCCCGACCGACCAGCAGGTGATCGTCTACGACGTTCCGTTCCCCCGGCTCCGCCTGCTCGTGCCGCGCCGGCTCTCCGACGCCCTCGAGCGCCTCTCTTGGACCGAGGTGTGGCCGGTCCTCGCTGCGAACATGGGACGACACGTGCGGGCCGTGCTGCGTCGGGTCGGGGACAACCGGTGGCGGTACGAAATCTCCGACGCCCAGACCGGCACCCTCCTGTTCGAGACCGGCCTCGGGCAGCGCGCCGGTGCGGTCGTCGCGGCCATGGCGTCCGTGGAGCCGGGCGCTTCCGCGGCGGATGTCGCCGAGTGGCTCGATCGCGCGCGGGTCGGATGGACGGTTCCCGCCGGACGCGGCACCGACGACGAGCTCCGCGCGCAGGCCGTCCGCTCGGCGGCGACGGCTGCGCGCCGGGTCCTGGAGCCCGCCATCCCCATCGGGCTCGAGCGGTTCGTCCCGCCGCTCCACACGTTCGTCATGGCTGGAATCGAGCTCGACACCGACAGCTGGCGCCCGTGAGCGCGGAGCGTCAGCGCAGCCCGTCGAGCAGGCGCGCGAGCCCGTGTTCGAACGCCCGGCGGGCCTCGAACTCCAGGTAGTCGCCGCCGTCTCCGTCGAACGCCCCTTCGGCCCGCAACCGCGTGAGGACCGGGAACCGCTCGGACGGGTCGGGCACGATCTCCTCGAACGCCCCCACGGCGTCTTCCCACCAGGCTCCATCCCATCCGCCGCCGTCGGCCGCCGCGAGCACCCGGCGTGCGCTGCCCCGCACGAAGCTCGTGAGCGCCTGCCAGGTGAGCACGGCATCTGCGCCTGCGAGACCCTCCGAGAGCACGCCCAGCATCTGCTCGGCGGCGGCGAGCTCGTTCGGACCGAGCCCCGTGCGGAGGTGCTCCTGCTCGAGGACCCACGGGTGCCGCAGGCACCACTCCCAGTTCCGGCGCGCGAGCGCCTCCACCTGCTCGCGCCAGGACCCGTCCGGCACGGGCTCCGCCGTGAGCTCCGCCATCGCGTGGTCGAGCATGACGCTGATCAGGTCGTCCCGCGTCGCGACGTACGTGTACAGCGCCATCGTGCTGTACCCGAGCGACCGCGCGAGGCTGCGCATCGAGACCGCTCCCAGGCCGTCGCGGTCGGCGAGCTCCACGGCCCGCACCACCACGTCGTCGACGTTCAGCGTCGGCTTCGGACCCCGGGTTCCCGGGGCCGTCTCCCCCCACAGCGCGCGGACGAGCCGGCGTGGTCGCGATTCACAGGCCATCGCTTGCGACTCCGTGCAGCGTACGCTAACTGCATGAGACTCCGTACGCCGTATGGAGTGGAGGCTCCATGTCCGTCCATCCCGCCGATACCCACGATCTCATCCGCGTCCGCGGCGCACGCGAGAACAACCTCCGCGAGGTCGACCTCGATCTCCCCAAGCGCCGGCTCACCGTGTTCACGGGCGTGTCCGGGTCCGGAAAGTCGTCCCTCGTGTTCAAGACCATCGCCGCCGAGTCGCAGCGCTTGATCAACGAGACGTACAGCACGTTCGTGCAGGGCTTCATGCCGAGCCTCTCCCGTCCCGACGTCGACGTGCTGGAGGGGCTCACCACCGCCATCCTGGTCGACCAGGAGCGGATGGGCGCCAACGCACGGTCCACCGTGGGCACCGCGACCGACGCGAACGCCATGCTGCGCGTGCTGTTCAGCCGTCTCGGAGAGCCCCATGTGGGCGGGCCCAAGGCGTTCGCGTTCAACATCCCCACCGTGAAGGGTGGCGGTGCGTTCACCACGGAGACCGCCCGCGGCCCGAAGGTGGAGTCTGCAAAGTTCAGCATCGCAGGCGGCATGTGCGCGCGCTGCGAAGGCATGGGCGCCGTCACCGACTTCGACCGCAGCGCCCTGTACGACGACCGCCGGTCGGTCCGGGAAGGCGCGCTCACGGTCCCGAACTTCACGGCCGACGGGTGGATGGTGCGCATCCTGTGCGCGTCCGGAACCTTCGATCCCGACGTGCCGATCCGCGATCTCCCGCCACGCCAGCTCGAGGCCCTGCTGTACGCGGAGCCGTCGAAGGTGAAGGTCTCCGGCATCCAGCACACCTCGATGGGCGTGATCACGCGCATCCAGAAGTCGATCCTCACGAAAGACGTGGAGAGCCTCCAGCCCCACGTGCGGGCCTTCGTGGAGCGCGCCGTCACCTTCCGCACCTGCCCCGACTGTGCGGGCACCCGCCTCAACGAGGCCGCGCGGAGCAGCCGGATCCGCGGGATCAACATCGCCGAGGCCTGTGCCATGCAGGTCGACGAGCTGGCCACCTGGCTGCGCGAGCTCGATGCGCCGCGCGTCGCACCGCTCATCGCGAACCTCCAGGAGACCCTCGATGCATTCGTGGCCATCGGGCTCGGCTACATCAGCCTCGACCGCGCGTCCGGCACGCTCTCCGGCGGAGAGGCGCAGCGCATCAAGATGGTCGGGCACCTCGGGTCCTCGCTCACCGACGTGACCTACGTGTTCGACGAGCCCACGGTCGGCCTGCATCCGCACGACATCGGGCGTATGAACGACCTGCTCGTGCGCCTGCGCGACAAGGGCAACACCGTGCTCGTCGTCGAGCACAAGCCCGAGGTGATCGAGATCGCCGATCACGTCGTCGACATCGGGCCGCGAGCGGGCACGGCCGGCGGGCAGGTCGTGTACCAGGGCGATCTGGCCGGTCTCCGTGCGTCCGACACGCTCACCGGGCGCCACCTGTCCGACCGCGTCGCGCCGAAGCCCACGGTCCGCACGCCGTCCGGACACCTCGAGATCCGCGGCGCCGACCTCCACAACCTCCAGTCCGTCGATGTCGACCTCCCGCTCGGGGTGCTCGTCGTGCTCACCGGGGTCGCCGGGAGCGGCAAGAGCTCGCTCGTCGACGGCTCGATCGCCGGGCGGGAAGGCGTGGTCGCCATCGATCAGGCGCCCATCAAGGGCTCCCGGCGCAGCTCCCCGGCCACGTACACGGGCCTGCTCGACCCCATCCGCAAGGCGTTCGCGAAGGCCAACGGTGTGAAGCCCGCCTTGTTCTCGGCGAACTCCGAGGGGGCGTGCCCCACGTGCAACGGCGCAGGCGTGATCTACACCGACCTCGGCATGATGGCGTCGGTGTCCACGGTCTGCGACGACTGCGAGGGGCGCCGGTTCCACGCGTCCGTGCTCGAGTACACGCTCGGTGGGAAGAGCATCGCAGACGTGCTCGACCTCCCGGTCGACGACGCGCTCGCGCTGTTCTCGAGCGGTCCCGCGCGACTGCCGGCTGCCCAGAAGATCCTGCAGCGCCTCGCGGATGTCGGGCTCGGGTACGTCCGCCTCGGTCAGCCGCTCCCGACGCTCTCGGGCGGGGAGCGCCAGCGCCTGAAGCTCGCCACCCACATGGGCACGGCCGGCGGCATCTACGTGCTCGACGAGCCCACCACCGGGCTGCACCTGGCCGACCTCCGCCAGCTCCTCGGCCTGCTCGACCAGCTCGTCGACGCCGGGCGTACGGTGGTCGTGATCGAGCACCACCTCGCGGTGGTCGCACACGCCGACTGGGTCGTGGATCTCGGCCCGGGAGCGGGCCACCAGGGAGGCCGGGTCGTGTTCGAGGGGACGCCCGCTGCGATGATCGCGGACCGGAGCACGCTCACCGGTCAGCACCTCGCGCGGTACGTGGGCGCCTGACGCTCAGTCGGGCTCCACCGTGAGGGCCGCCCGCAGGCCGAGTGTCGTGGCACGGTGGTCTTCGAGGCGCGACCGCGTCGTGCAGCGGGACCGGTCGACCGAGCTCGCCCAGGTCCCGCCCCGCGACACGAAGATCCGGTCGTCGGGACCAGGAGGCACGCGGACCACCCGGACCTCCGGGAGCGGCGCGTCTGCGGCGTCCTCACACCAGGTGAGCACGTTCCCCGCGCCGCCCCGTACGCCGTAGACGCTGCAGTCGACCGGGAATCGCTCGATGGACACGGGCTTCCGGTCGCCCTCGTGGCTGTCCGACATGCAGCACCAGGACGCGTCGAACGCCTCACCCCACGGGTAGCTGCGTCCGTCGACGCCGCGCACGGCTTTCTCGTACTCGAGCGCCTGCGGCATGCGCCACGCCCGTCCCGTGCGCGCGGACCGCCACGCGAGGTAGCCCGCGACACAGGTGCGATCGACGAGCACCACCGGCAAGTCGGGCTCCCAGGCGTGCCCTTCGGAGTCCACGCCGAGCGTGAAGTGCCCGTCGGGCGTGCGGGCGTAGATCAGGTCGCCGTTCATGCGAGACCCCTTCCCACGGGCGCGCGGCGCGAACCGCAGGGCGTCCTCCTCGCGCCCCTGATCCACGAGATCGTCGAGGAACTCGATGAGCTTCGCGTTCGTGACGGGGTGGCGGTCGATGAGGAACGCCGGGCACCACAGGCGGCGCTCGGGGAACTGGCGCAGGGACGGGGGGCCCCCGCCCGCCCGGAACCAGCCGGCCGGGACGTACACGGACCCGGCCGGCACGAACCCCCGCGGGGGCAGCCACACGGGCTCCGGCTCGCTCGCGCCGGGCGGGATGCCGTCCCATACGCCCTCGCGCCCGATCTCGACGGGGTAGCGCACCGGGTCGCGGTCGGGGTGCTCGAGCCGTGCGACGTACGTGCCCATCGGCAGGGGGACCCCGTGCAGCGGGGTCTCTCCGAGGTACACCTCCTCGACCGCCACCAGACGGCGGGCGCGCAGCCCCAGACGCTCGAGCGTCACCGTCGCACCGGGCGGGTTCGTCACGAGGTGCAGCGTCCCGCGCCCGTCCAGATAGGCGTTCGCCCGCCGCCGCACGGGGTGGCTCTCGGGCAGGGCGCTCGCGTGCATGCGGAGGGCGGCCTCGTGCCGCAGTGCCCCGTGGGCGCGCTCGGCTTCCGCGGCGGCGTGCTCGATCCGCGCCCGCTCCACGAGCCGGACGTGGGCCTCGAGCAGCCCGGGCTCGATCTGGAGGGCCGCGTGCAGCAGGCGGTCGGCTTCCACGTCGGCGCGGCGGGCCTCCATGCGGATGTCGGTCGCGGCGTCCTGCTGGGCCCACGCCTCCGCCTTGTCGGTCTCGGGGCGCCAGGCCGCGATCGCTGCCAGGGCCGACGACCCGGCTTCCCACAGCACGTCCGCCTCGCTCCGGCAGCGGACGGCCTCGTCTCGCGCCCGGTCGGCGGCCTGCACCACCTCGAGGGCAGCGGCACGGCGGCGTGCCCCGTCGAGCCATGCCGCCAGCTCGGACGTGAGGGCGCCTGCATCGGCGTAGCGGTCCTCCGGTCGATGGGAGAGGGCCCGGAGCGTGATCGCGTCGATCGCCGGATCGGTCGGCGCGGCGGTTCTGTGTGTGGACGGGGGCGCGATGGGCGAGCCGGTCGCGACGGCCTCGAGCAGCGCGCCGAGCGGCAGTCCCGTGCGGGGCGGACGCCCGGTGAGCACGTGGTACAGCGTGGCCCCCAGCGCATACACGTCGGCGGCCGGCCCCACCTCCGCCGTGCGCCCCTGCGCCTGTTCCGGCGCCATGTAGAGCGGCGTGCCGCTCACGGTGCCATCCCGCGTGAGCCCCGGATCCGCGGGCTCCACGGCGGTCTCGCCGGCGGATCGGTGCTTCGCCAGGCCCCAGTCCAGCACGTACACCGCGCCGAAGTCGCCGAACATGATGTTCGACGGCTTGAGGTCGCGATGTACCAGGCCCTCGTGGTGGGCGAACGCGACCGCTTCGCACACGCGCAGGAAGCCCTCCAGCAGCCGGCGGAACGGGCCCCCCTCGGCATGCACCTCGTCGATCAGCGCGCCGAGCGTGCGCCCGCGCACCTCCTTCATCGTGAACCACACGCGCCCGTCGTCGAGGCGGCCCAGGTCGTGAACGGGCACGATTCCCGGGTGCTGGAGCTGCGCGGACACGCGGGCTTCGGCCTCGAAGCGCTCCCACGAGCTCCCCGCGGCGGGGTGGTGCAGCACCTTCAGCGCGACCGCCCGCTCGAGCTGGGTGTCGAACACCCGCCACACCTCGCTGGTACCCCCGCGTCCGAGGCGCTCCCGCCGGTCGTAGCGGTCGGCGACCCGCTCCGGCAGCGTCTCCGTAGCGGCCGCACGCTCGGCGCCATCGGACAGCCACGTGGCCGGCTCCACGGTCTCGTCTTCGTTCACCCCAGCCCCCCGGCGAGCCGTTCCATACCATCCGGCGAGCGCGGTCTGCGCGTCGGGGGCGCTCCGCCCGCGAGGACCGTAGGTTGCACGGCGGAGACGGCGTCGGCGGAGTCCACGGGGTCGGTGACGACGGGGTCGGGAGGGCTGCGCTCACGTCGGCGGAGACGAGCGTGTCGGTCAGAACAGCGTCCGCGCAGGCAGAGACGAGGACGTCGGTGACGCCCGCGTCCGCGTCGGTCCCCGCAGCCGGGACCGTACCCGACGCCTGCGACCTCGCTGAACGACACCGATGGGGCCCAGGTCCGCGTCCTCGCGCGCCACGACGTCCGCGCCAGAAGACCACTCTCGTCGTGAGGACAGCATCTGCGTCCATTTTCCTCCGTCGCCCGGGTGGACCGTTGGCCCGAACCTCTGTGTAGCTCTTCGACCGGGTCGCTTGCGTCATCGATGGGGCAGGACCGTGCCCGACGCCTGCGGCCTCGCTGATCGCCGTCGATGGGGCCGACGTCGCGCTGGCAGAGACGAGCGCAATGGGGTGACGACGGCGTCTGCGCCGGCAGAGACAGGCTCGGGGTGACGACGGCGTCCACGTCGGCGGAGACGAGGTCTCGTCGTCCACCGTCTCATGCGCCACGACGTCCGCGCCAGAAGACCACTCTCGTCGTGAGGACAGCATCTGCGTCCATATTCCTCCGTCGCCCTGCCAAGCTTGGCCCCGGACCTCTGCGTCTCTGCCCCCTCAGCGACCCCTGCGTTGAAATCGGGCGTTCCCCCAGCAACGTCGATAGGGCTGTCGAGACGTCCGCTTTCGTGGCCACCCGATGGCAGCGAATGCTCCCGCGTCCGTGTCCACGTCCACGTCGGCGGAGACGAGCGTGTCGGTGAGTCAGCGTCCACGTCGGCGGAGACGAGCGTGTCAGGACAGCGTCCGCGCCGGCAGAGACGCGCGCGTCGGTGAGGACAGCGTCCGCGTCCATCCCCAAACGAGAGCTGGGAACGGAGCCTCGACCCTCGGGCCGTCCGAAGGGGCCAACAAGCTCCAGTTACTCCGCGCGCGAGCGCGCTGCGCGTTCCGGACTTCGTCCTCCACTTGCGGTTCTGTAGACCGCTGCGGCCTGCATCGAGCACGGTTCGACCGGGTCGCTTGCGTCATCGATGGGGCCGGGACCGTGCCCGACGCCTGCGGCCTCGCTGAACGCCGTCGATGGGGCCGACGTCCGCGCTGGCAGAGACGAGCGCAATGGGTGACGACGGCGTCTGCGCCGGCAGAGACGAGCCAAGGGTGACGACGGCGTCCACGTCGGCGGAGACGAGGTCTCTCCACCGTCTCGCGCTGGCCCCGAACCTCTGCTTCTCTGCCACCCCAGCGACCCCTGCGTTGAAAAATCGGGCGTTCCCCCAGCAACGTCGATGGGGCTGCCGAGACGCTCCACTTTCGTGGCCACCCGGCGCAGACGAGGTCTCGTCCACCGGGCCCGTCCTTGAAATCTGGCGTTCGCCCAAGAACGTCGACGGGGGATTCCAGACGCTGCTGGGCTTTCGCGCGCCGGTCGTCCGTTCAGCCCATCCACGAAAGCACGAAGGCCCGCCCGGCACGCCACTCGCGCTTCACGGTCGCCTCGCTCACGTCCAGCATCGTGGCGATCTCGTGCTGCTCCATCCCCCCGAGGATCCGCAGCCGCACGACCTCGGCCGTCCGCGGACGCGCGGCGTCGAGCGCCTCCAGCGCGTTGTGGAGGTCGATCGCGTCGATGTGTGCGGGTGACTCGCCGACCCCGTCGAGCGTCACGCGGTCGAGCCCACCCCAGCGCTTCGCCCGGCCTTTGGCCTTCACGCGGTCGAGGAGCACCTGCCGCATCGCCCGCGCCGCGGTCGCCTTGAAGTGCACCTCGTCGTTCCAGCGGTCGGGATCGGCCCGGTAGAGCTTCTCCATCGCCTCGTGCACGAGCGACGAGGGCGCCACCGAGCCCCCGTGGTGGTCGACCAGACGGCGAGCGCGGCGGCGGAGCTCGTCGTACAGGGCGGCAACGAGGTCGTCGTTGGGGGGCGGGTGGGGCACGCAGCCGATTATACCGGGCCTGCCGACCCCTCGTCCCGGAGCGGCGACCGT
Organism: Myxococcota bacterium; assembly: GCA_041389565.1. GTDB lineage: Bacteria > Myxococcota_A > UBA796 > UBA796 > JACKEQ01. The sequence continues at coordinate 70,579 of JAWKRP010000033.1, read as the reverse complement.
GACCGACGACCCCGGCTCCCAGGCCGCCATCCTCGACTGGTTCGACCAGCTGTGCGACCTGTCCGACGCCTCGCTGAAGCAGCGGATCGCGGAGGTCCCGGAAGACCTGCGGCCCCGGGTGGAGGCGATGCTCGCGAGCGACCGGTCGGGGAGGTCGCTCGACGTGTCGATCGTCCAGTGGGCGCTGGCGGTCGACGTGGTGGCGGACGGTGCGCCGCCCGAGCGCGAGCTGCCCGAGCAGATCGGGCCCTACCGGCGCCTGTACCCCCTGGGGCAGGGCGGGATGGGCCGGGTGTTCGTGGCCGAGCAGGAGTCCCCGCGGCGGCGGGTGGCGCTGAAGGTGCTGCACTCGGGCCGCACGGCGGTCTCGGAAGCGCAGGCGCTCGCGGACGTGCGCGACGTGCACATCCCGCACGTGATCGAGGTGGGGCAGCACGGCGACCTCGCCTGGCTCGCGATGGAGCTGGTCCACGGGGACGCGCTGGACGCATGGGCCCGTGGGCGCGGGCTCGACGAGAGGGTCGCGGTGCTGGCGCGCATCGCTCGCGGGGTCGCGGCCGCACACGCCGCCGGGGTCCTGCATCGCGACCTGAAGCCGGCGAACGTGGTGGTGGAACCGAGCGGCGTGCCCCGGATCGTGGACTTCGGGCTCGCGGGCGACACCGACAGCGAGCTCGTGCTCGCCGGCACGCTGGCGTACCTGTCCCCCGAGCGGCTCGACGGGGAGGCCGCTTCCGAGCGCTCGGACGTGTTCGCGCTGGGCGTGACGGCGTTCGAGGTCCTCTGCGGCGAGCGTCCCTGGCCGAGGGCCTCGCATCCTTCGCTGTCGGCGGAGCGCATCGTGCGGAGCCGAACCCTCGCCCTCCCGACGACGTCGGGTCTGGGCGCGGACCTGGAAGCCATCGTGCGGATGGCGCTGTCCCCCGGCGCGGACCGGTACCCGTCCGCGGCCGCGCTCGCGGACGATCTCGAGGCCTGGCTCGCCCATCGCCCGCTGCAGGCGTACCCCCTGGGGCCTGCGGGCCGCGCACGCCTGTGGGCCCGACGCCAGCGGGGGCTCCTGGTCGCGATGGGAGCCACGGCAGCGCTCGTGGGCGCGAGTGCCGTGGGCGTCCTCGGAGGGCTGTGGGGGCACGGTGTGTGGGTGCGCGGCGAGAACGAGCGGATCGCGGAGGAGCGCCTGGATGCGCTGCTGCCGACCCTTGCGCAGCGCCTCGAGGCCGGCGAGCGCGACCGCGCGACCGAGGTGCTGGAGTCGTTCGTGGCCGACGCGTCCGTGCGCGACACCCCGGCGGTCGCCGAGGCGTGGCTGGCGCACCACGAGCAGCTGCTCGCGGCCGGTGACGTGGCCGGGGCGCGGGAGATGCTCGCGCGTGCCTACCTCGCGGCCGGTGAGGCCCAGCGGCGTCCGGTGCGCCGCGCGATGGCGCGACTGCTCGCCCGCGAGCGGGACTGGGAGCGACTGCTCGAGACCCTCGAGGGCGACGCCGATCCGGAGGTCCGCCCGCTGCGGGCCGCGGCGTTGGTGGCCCTGCGCCGGTTCGACACGCCCGGGGCCACGGTGTCCCCGGTCCTCGAGGGGCCCTTCGCGGCGCTGCGTTCCGCCCATCGCACGCCGTTCCGGCCCTTGTGGATCGAGCCGCTCCCACCCGAGGCGGGTGGCGGTGCCGTGCTGGTCGCGCAGGACGAAGGACGCGTGGTGTGGGTCGATACGGTCCCGGGCCTGCCGGAGCGCCGGTCCGTGGCGCTGCCGCCGATGTCCTTCGGCTTCAACCACCCGCTGCTGGCGGCGGGAGACGAGCCCGTGCTCGTGGGGTTCCCGGCCGGTGAACGCGGCGCGCTCCAGGCGTGGTCCCTGGGAGAGGACCTGTCGCCCCTGGGCGAGGTGTCCGACGAGACCGCGTTCCTCGGAGACGCCACGTTCGCGGACGTGGACGGAGACGGCGTCCGGGAGCTCTACACGGGGTCGCAGTACCCGACGCGCGCGCTCACGCGGTCCGACCGGGGCGAAGACGGGTGGGAAGCGCGGAACGCCCTGTCCGGCGATGGGTCGATCGGGGCCGACCTGCGCCAGGTGCTGGCCGTCGACCTCGATCGCGACGGGGACGACGAGCTGGTGGTCGCGACGGGGTTGTGGGAGGGCGACGACCTGCGGGTCTACGATGGCGGGCCGGACGGCCTGGTCCTGAAGCAGCGCTTCCGCTTCCAGGGCGGCCCCGACGCGGCGCTCACGACCGGGCCGGACGGTGCACGCTGGCTGATCGTCGGCGTGAGCGCGGTCGAAGACCTGTATGCGAACGGTCCGGCGTCCCCGAGCCGACTCGCTCCGGGGCTGCACGGGTTCCGGGTGGGCGACGACGGGACGCTGGTCCACGCGCTGGAGGTGCCGCCGCCCCCCGGTCCCTTCGTCGTCGCGGGGATCCACCCCGGAGACTTCGATGGAGACGGGCGCGTCGAGATCGCGGCCCACGTGAACGCCAACGGGCCGTACCTGTGGCTCGTGGGGCTGTCCGCGGGGACGGATGGGACGGTCGCGGGGGAGGGCATGCTGGTGCACGGCGCCGAGCCGTTCGCGGTGGTGGATGTCGACGGAGACGGGTCGGACGAGCTGCTGGCCCGGCTCTGGGACGACGACCACCACCTCTGGGTGCTGGGACAGGGGGACGCCGCGCTCCCGGTGGTGGCGGAGGCCCGGAAGGACGACGTGGCGACGGGTGCGCGTGCGATCCTCGACCTGGTGCGGTTCGGGTTCGAGCTCGAGACGGCAGGTGCGCTGAGCTCCCAGGCGGAGGCGATGGCGACCGATCGCGCGGCTGCCGCGGACTTCGCGCTCGCGGCCGCGCTGTGGGTGCGCCAGCGCCGTCCCGGGGATGCGGTCCGGATGTACGATCGCGCGCTGTCCCTCCGTGACGACCCGGAGTGGCGGGTGCTCCGGGCGTCGGCCGCCGCACAGGCCCACCGGGACGGGCCCCCCGACTGGCGGGTGGCGGGAGACGAGGTGTCCGGCGCGCTGGAGTGGCGCCGGCCCGCGGTGCTGTCGGCGGACCCGGACGGGCTCCGCATCGACGCCATCGGCGCGGATGGCCTGCTCGCCGAGCTCCCGCTGGACCCCACGGACAGTGGGGAGGTCGGGCTGGACGTGGGGGTCACCGTCGAGCAGCTGGAGCCCGGCGTGATCGTCTCGTTCGAGCTGGTCGACCGGAGCGGCGAGCCGATCCAGACGCTGGCGCTGGAGGCCTGGGGCGGGAACCTGCGGGTCGGCCAGATCAGCCACTGCAGCGACCGGGGGCTGCGCGAGCGGGCACGCCGCTACACCGCCCTCGAGCGCGAGCGCCATGCTGCGCTGCACCGGCTGTTCGTCCACCGTGGGCTTCGGGAGGGCGCCGCAGAGACCGTGTGCGAGCTGACACCCGGAGGCGGAGCCGCGAGCACCTTCGTGCGGGCCACCTCAGCGGAGGACGCGCCCGCGGCGCTCCGCATCCGGATCGACGCGGAGCCGCAGGTGGCCGCGGGCCACGCAAAGGTCACCGTGCACGACCTGTCCGTGTGGGGCGGGACGGCGCGCCCGGTCGAAGATCCCCCGTGGATACGGGCCTGGGCAGCGTCCCGCCTGCAGGAGGCCCGGGCGGCTGCGCCGGATGCCGTGGCCCGCGTGGAGCTCGACGTCGCGCTGGGAGAGTGGGACGCCGCCCTCGCGGGCCTACGGGCGCTGGATCTCGAGGAGCCGGAGGTCCGCGCGATGGTGCTGCGGGGCCTGAAGCGCGATCCGGGGCCGTGGATCCCGCTCGTCCGGGCCCGTACGCCGGAGGGGTTCGGCGCGCTGTACGCGGAGGTGTGGGCGGAGTCCCTCGCGAGCCAGCGCACCGAAGCCGTCCGCGCGACGGTGAGCCATCCGTTCGTGGACGATCTCGAGCCCACCACGCCGGAGGTGCGCTCGCTCCTCCTGCAGCGCGCGCTCCTGCTCGCGTCCGAAGGGCAGACGGCGCGTGCGCGGCGCCTGTACGAGCGCCTGCTCCCCGGGGCCGACGGAGACACAGCCGTGCGGGCGCGCATCGAGCTCGCGGTCGTGATGCACGACGGGGGGAAGTCCGAGATCGCCCGCAGGCTGTGTCAGGAAGCCGAAGCGCTCGACCACCGCCTGCGCGTGCAGGACGCCGCGCTCGACCGTCCGGCGGTGGCCGAGGCGTGCGGGCGCTGACGGTCAGTCACAGCTGGCGTCGAACGGGTTGAGCGGCGCGTTCGGGTTGCAGTACCCCGAGCGGCAGTCGCTGTTCAGCACGCAGAACTCGCCCGGGTAGCCGTACCCGATGCACTCGCCGGCCACGTTGCAGCTCTCGAACGACCCGCACGGGTGCGTCACGTCGCACTCGATGCAGCCGGTCACGAGGTTGCAGAGGTCCGACTCGCACTCGGAGTTCCGCAGGCACGCGTCGCCGAAGTCGCCGTCGGGCGTGCACAGGCTCGTGCCCACCGCGCAGAACTCGGAGCTCGGGCACTGGCTGTTGCTCGTGCACTCGCCGCACTCCTGGATGAGCAGGTTGCAGATGCCGGACTGGCAGTCGCCGCCCAGCAGGCAGCTGTCGCCCACCGCGCCCTTGTCGTAGCAGGACCCGAGCGAGCAGTACTCGTTGCTGAAGTTGCAGCCCTCCTGGGGGATGGCCGTACACTCGACGCACACGACCCCGTCGCAGATGTTGCTCTGGCACACGGAGTCGTCGAGGCAGGCCTGTCCGTTCGCGACCTTCAGCGTGCAGGTGTTGTCGGTGAGGTCGCAGAACTCGTTGGACGCACAGTCGCTGTTGCGCTCGCAGTCCCCACAGCCGGCGAGGGGGTTGCAGATGCCGGACTGGCACTGGTCGTCGAGCAGGCAGTCGTCGCCGAGCCCTCCCTTGGGGTTGCACGACCCGAGCGAGCAGAACTCGGCGCCGAAGTTGCAGCCCTCCTGGGGGATGGCCGTGCACTCGACGCACACGACGCCGTCGCAGATGTCGCTCTGGCACACGGAGTCGTCGAGGCAGGCCTGTCCGTTCGCCACCTTGGGGGTGCAGGTGTTGTTCGTGAGGTCGCAGAACTCGTTGGACGAGCAGTCGCTGTTCGCGTCGCAGTCGCCACAGCCGAACAGCGGGTTGCAGATGTCGGACACGCACTGGTCGTCGAACAGGCAGCTGTCGCCGAGCTCGCCCTTGTCGTTGCACGACCCGAACGTGCAGAACTGCGTGTCGAAGTCGCACCCGAGCGGGGTGGGCAGGTTGGTGCACTGGTTGCAGAACCCGCCGTCGCAGACGCCCGACTCGCACACCTCGTTGCCCACGCACACCGAGCCGTTCGGGACCGTGGGCGTGCAGTACCCGCCGAGGTCGTCGCAGTAGCGGTCGGAGGTCGTGCGGACCGTGAGGGACGCGACCCCCACCGCCATGCTGCGCTCGGCGACGAACACGGCCTGCAGGGGCTTCGTGAGGTCGAGCATCTCCGCGACCGACGCGGTGTACACGTTGCCGGCGTCGTTGTACGCGACGATGTCGGTGCGGCCGTTCTCCATGTCGATCGTGAGCACGAAGGGGGGCGCTGAGGCGAACACGGCGGTGGACCCGGTGATCACGGCGCTCACGCCGTTGTCCGAGTCGGTTCCGCGCAGGGTGCGTGCGCGCCCGTCCCGTTCGGACGGCATGAGCCCGATCACACGCGAGCCGTCCGTGAGGGCCAGCCCCACGTCGTTGGTGGACGAGCTGGTCGTGAGGCGGTCGAAGGTGAGCTCCAGGTGCAGCTCGCCTGCGCGCACGAGGTCGGTCGGGAGCGTGCGGCGCATCACGATGTCCCAGGAGCTCCCGGTGCCGAACTGCACATGGGTGCCGGCGTTGGTCACGGTCCGCCCGGACGGGTACGACAGCAGGCCCGCCTGCGCGGCGTTCGCGAAGGCGTTCGCCCCCTGGTGATCGATCACCTCCGTGTCGCAGTCCGACTCGGCCGTGCAGTCGTCGCGGCAGATCCCGAAGGCGCACACGTCCGACTCGCACTGGTCGTCGAACGCGCAGGTGTCGCCTTCCTCGCCCTTCGGGTAGCAGTCGCCGAGCTCGCAGTACTCGGCGGCGAAGTCGCAGCCCTCGGGCTGGCCGGTCGGCAGGTAGAAGTTCGTGCAGGAGGCACAGGCGAGCGCGTCGCAGATGCCGCCCGCGCACATGGCGTCGCTCGTGCAGGCCGTGTCGTTCGGCAGGTCGGCGTAGCAGGCGTTGTCCAGCCCGCAGAACTCCGACGGCGCGCAGTCGTCGTTGTCGAAGCACTCGGCGCACACCCGGTTCGTCTCGCACGTCGCGCCCGGCAGGAAGACGTCGACGCCGGTCCCGCTGTTCTCGTCGCGGCAGGACTCCGAGGACCGGGGGGGCAGGCACACGTCGGACGCACACTGGTCACGGTCCGAGCACCCTTCGCCGCCCGCGCGGCGGTCGACGCAGGCGCCGGCGCTGCAGAACTCGGTGTCGAAGTCGCATCCGGTGTCGGCCGTGCAGCCGCCGCAGGTCCCGCCCTCGCACACCCGGCTGTAGCAGCCGTCGTCGCCGGTCGTGGCGCACGACTCCCCGAACGACGCCTTCGGCCGGCACTCTCCGGAGGCTTCATGGCAGGTGTAGTCGCCGGCTCCGACGGTCAGGTGTCGCAGCCGCAGCCCGGTGTTCTCGCCGCACACCAGCAGGAAGTCGTGGGTGCCGCCGAGCAGGTACGTGTTGATGTCTTCGCGGAGGCTGTCCCCGGGGCCGACGATCTCGTAGCGCATCTCGGTGCCGCGGAAGATCTCGCGGATGGCGTGTGTGGGCCCCGTGTAGGTGTAGGTGTCGTCGAGGAACGTCGAGTACGACAGCGTGCCGACTCCGAGTCGGTCTCCGCGGTCGTCGAGGTGGTAGATGCGGAACTCCACGTCCGGGTCGATGGACGGGACCGACAGATCGCCGAGGGACGTGCCGGCACTCGGGCCCGACACCGTGAACATGAAGCTCCCTGCGGCGTCGATCAGCGCGGAGAAGGTCCCCCCCTCGTCGGTGTACCAGTCGTCGGGCATGTCCATGCGGATCAGCACGTCGAACCGGGAGCAGGTCGGGAACACGAGCGCATCGTTCTGGAGGGTGGGGCGACCGTTCGGGAAGCTGAGCACGCCCGCGTCGGCGGCCTCGAGGATCGACCGCGCGTCGAGGTCGACGAACACGACGTCCTCGCAGTCGCTCTCCGAGCTACACGACCCCGATGCGCAGGTGCCGTCGATGCAGGCGCCGGAGAAGCACTCGACGTCGGTGCTGCAGGCCGCTCCCAGCTCGCCGCGCGGCAGGCACGTGTTGGCCTCGCAGTACTCGGCGCCGCTCGCGCAGCCCCGCTGCGTCGGGGTGTCCGTGCACTCGACACACGCGCCCTGATCACAGACCCCCGACGCGCACTGGAGGTCGAGGGAGCAGGTCGTCCCGATCGGCGGGAGACCCTCGCAGGTCCCGCTGTTGCACGTCTGGCCGAGCCCGCAGTCGCCCGCATCGTCGCAGGCGGCGCAGACCCCGGTGTCGCACGCACCGGAGGTGCACTCGTCGTTCACCGTGCAGTCGGCACCCGTCGTCTGGTCCGGCACGCACTGGCTCGTCTCGAAGTCGCAGTGCTCGGAGGCCACGCAGTCGCCGTGATCGACGCACTCCACGCAGAATCCCTCGGGTGCACAGGCCTCGCCGCTGCACGCCCCGTCGTCCGCGCACGCCGTGAACGGCAGGCACTGGTCGGCGAACGGCACGGCGAGGTGGTCCACGCCGTTCAGGCGGTTCACCCCGAGGTACGGACCGGGTCCGGAGTCCAGGAAGTCGGCCCAGACGGTCCCGATGCCGAGCGCATCGCAGGCGTCGAGGTGGGCGGCGACCTCGGTGGCGGTGTTCGCACACGCGGCCACGTCGAACCGGGGCTGGTCGTACCGCCAGGACCACCGGTGGTCGATCACCACGGTGTCGCCGGCTTCGGGCAGGGCGCCGAGCGCATCGGTGCACGGCCAGGCGGAGGTCGCGGGCAGCCCGCCCTCCGTCACGTGGAAGCTGGTGAGCGGGTGGAACGCGGCGAGCGCGGGATTCGCCGCGTCGTACGGCCCGTGGACCACGAGCGGGTGTCGCGCGGCCGCGAGCTCGCCCCAGGTGGACGAGGCGACCTCGGCCGGCGTGGCCTGGAGGTCGGCGAGGCCCGTGCTCGCGAGCACACCGGGGATGGCGCTCGCCACGGACGCGGTGGCCGGGGCCTGGGTGATGCGCACGACCTCGGTGGGGTGGTCGTCGAGCCACATCTCGAGCTCGGTCAGCACGTCGGCGTACGACACCTGCTCGCCGTCCGCGCACCCGGACGCGTCGCACAGGCACAGCTCGCCGCTCAGCGGATCGGCGCAGGTGAACACGTCCCAGTCGAGGTGCCGCACGCCGACGTCGAGCTGCTCGGAGATGGACAGGCGCTGTGACGCGAGCCCGTCCGCGATTCCGTAGGCCTCGGAGAGCGCGCTGTTGCGGCTCCCGAGCAGGGCGACCTCGTGGAGGGGCAGGTCGCAGATCGAGGCGGCGCCGTAGCAGAGCGTCGAGACGTCGGTGTCGGCGTCCGTGTCTGCGTCGGCGTCGGCGTCGGTGTCTGCGTCCGCATCCGCGTCGGTGTCTGCGTCTGCGTCGGTGTCTGCGTCCGCGTCGGTGTCCGCGTCGGCGTCGGTGTCCGCGTCGGCGTCGGTGTCTGCGTCCGCGTCGGTGTCTGCGTCCGCGTCGGTGTCTGCGTCCGCGTCGGTGTCTGCGTCCGTGTCGGTGTCCGCATCGGCGTCGGCCTCTGCGGGCGGGTCGGTGTCGACGGGCTCCTTGCACGCCGACCCCACGAGGAGCGCGAGCAGCACGGCTCGCAGGGACGGCCCGTGAGTCCCGAGGGCTCGCAGGGACGGCCCGTGAGTCACGGGAGGCCCGTCTCGGCGGTCTCCCCAGCCGTGTCGGTGGGCACCGGGCAGTCTCCGCCGTCGTAGCCGAACGCCGGACACGCGAAGTCGGGGTCGCCCCACGGGCGGAGCGTGCCGTCGTCGCAGATCACGCCGTCTCCGATGTACGACGCGGGCCAGCACGCCCCGTTGCAGTCGAGCACGCCGAGCGACGTGGGGTCGGCGCTGTCGCAGCCGATCACGAACAGGCCCGTCTCGACGAACCCGCTCTCGGTCGGCTCTGCGGTGTCGCCCGTGGGACCGGGAGCCTGCGTGTCTCCGGTGTCGACGTCGGCATCGGCGTCGGTGTCGGCATCGGCATCGGTGTCCGCATCGGTGTCGGTGTCGGTGTCGGACTCCACCGGATCGGTCTCCGAGCCCTTGTCGGACGGGCACCCCGCGAACACCAGCACCAGCGCGAGCGCTCTCAGATCGTCACCACGATGGCCGTGACGTTGTCCTTCCCGCCGCGGTCGTTGGCTTCGTTCACGAGCACCCGCACCTGCCGGCGCGTGTCGAGCTGCGGATCGACGTGGGTGGCGAGGTCGGCTTCCGACATCTCACCCCACAGGCCATCGGAGCACAGCAGGACGCGGTCGCCCGGCTTCACGTCGGCCTTCGACACGTCGGGGTCGGACTCCCCAGCCGCACCGAGGTACTGCAGGAGCACGTTGCTGCGCGGATGCACGCGTGCACCCTCGCGATCGAGCTTGCCCGCCTCCACCATGGCCGCCACCATCGAGTGGTCGTCGGTGAGGGGGTGGAGCGTGCCGTCGCGCAGGCGGTACGCGCGGGAGTCGCCGATGTGCGCCACCCAGGCCTGCCCGTCGGGCCACACGGCCAGCATCACGATCGTGGTGCCCGTGTTCTTCCCGACCTCGCGGTGTAGCTCCTGGACCGCCAGGTTCGCGGTCGCCACGACCTCCTTGAGCGCCGACTGGATCTCCGCGGGCTTCGGGGTGGTGCGCGGCAGGAGCGTGGCCGCCGCGCGGATGGAGGTCTCCACCGCCGTGGCGCTCGCGACGTCGCCCGCGGCGTACCCTCCCATCCCGTCGCACACGATGAAGAAGTCGATGTTCCCGATGCGCCGCCAGCCCCACGCGTCTTCGTTCGCTGGCCGCTTGCGCCCCACGCTCGACAGCCCGGCCGCGAGCCGTGCCGACGGCTTGATCTGGAGGTTGCGCGCGAACCCGCGGAGCTCGCGCTGCATCGTCGCGATGTCGGGGAACCCGCCCACCGCGGCTTCCTGGAAGAACGCGATCGTCTCGGCCTGATCGACGGGCACGTACCTGAGCAGCAGCGCTCCCAGCATGCGCGCCGCGTCGTGGCTCACGGGGTCGCGGGGGTGGATCGGGCGCCCCCGGTGCTCGCGGATGTCGACGTCCCACAGCCGCGAGCCGTTTCGCCCCACCAGCACGTGCTCGGGAGCGAGGCGATCGAGCACGAAGCCGCGCGCGTGCAGCTCGAGGATGGCCGACGCGAGGGTCCAGGCGCCAGCGAGCAGCGTGCGCGGCCGCAGCGGCGCGGGCTCGTCGACCAGCAGGGCCTCCTCGGCGATCTCGTGGAACGCGAGCAGCTGCTCCCGGTAGCGGTACAGCACGATCGGGCTGTTCACCGCGAAGTGGTCGATCCGCTCGGACGCGAAGCGGTGGAACTCCTCGGCACCGCGGTCGTGCCAGCGACACGAGAGCAGGAAGCGCCGCTTGGTGATCGGACGGTGGCAGTACTCGCAGATCGGGGCCGACGCCGGGTTGTGCTTGTTCCCGCAGCCCCAGCAGATGTGCGTGTACCAGCGCGGCTTCTCGTTGTTCGCCAGGTAGTAGGTGCGGCCCGAGCCCATCGAGAGCAGCCGCTCGATCGTCAGGTGCAGACCGATCGCCATCCCGGCCGGGAAGATCCGGGGTCGCGCTTCGGTGCTCTCGATGCCTTCGTTCATCTCAATCCTGGATGTATCCGAGATCGCGCAGCATCTGCTGCTCCTCGGCGGACAGGTCGACCTCGACGCTACCCCACGTCGGACCGGAGTATCGGAGCGGACCCCCCTCCGGTGGCGCGGTACCGCCCAGCGCGGCGAACGGGCCTTCGCTCCCACGCGGCCCCATGAACGTGACGCCAGCGTCGGGGGGCAACAGCGCGAAGCGCGCACCCTCCACGAGGTCGAGCGACGCCCCCTGGTTCCCGTGGGACCAGAACACCCCGCCGCGTGCCGTCTCGGCGTGCCCGTCGGCCCCCGCGACCCACGGCGCCCCGATCCGCGCGTCGAGCAGGGCCTTCATGCGTGCGAGCGCGGCGGGATCCGTGGCCGACAGGTCGTGCTCGCACCCGGGATCGGACCGGAGATCGCACAGCTCGTACCGATCGGCGCGGAGATCCGCGATCAGGTCGAGCCCACCGTCGTGCACGCGGAGCTGGAGGGTGTCGAACCGGGAGGTCTCGGCGTACGGCGCGCCGGGTCGAACCGCACGCCCGGACGCGAGCTGCCCGCTGCGATCGGCGCCATTGCCCGCGGGATGGCGGGCTCCGGCGAGCGCGGCGAGCGTGGCCGCGATGTCCTCTGTGCCGGCCCGCTCCGAGATCACCTGGGACTTCACGCCTGGTCCGGCGATCACGAACGGCACGTGGAGCTGCTCGGGGTACAGCGTGTGCGCGTGCCCCCACGAGCCGCGCTCTCCGAATTCCTCGCCGTGATCGGCCGTCACGGCGACCACGAGCTCGCGGCCGCTCTTCCGCCAGCGCGTGACGAGATCGGCGAGCTGGGCGTCGACGTACGCGATCTCCTCGTCGTACTGCGCGATCTGGTGCTCGAGCTGGGCGTCGTCGATCGGGTGGGCGCGGTAGTGCTTGTAGTTCTTGTACACGGCGTCGCCGAGCCGGGCCTCGCGGTCGAAGCGCGTATTGAACGGCTCGGGCGCGTTGTACGTGTAGTGAACGTCGTACACGTGGAGGAACGCGAACAGCGGCGTGCCGGCGGGCTGCTCCTGCGCCCAGTGGAGCGCGGTCGCGAACACCTCCTCGGCGTCGACCACCCCGGAGTTGTTCGCCTTCGGGTTCGTGATACCGAAGTCCTCGAAGTGGTCGAACCCGCGGTCGAACCCGAACCGCCGGGACACGAACAGGGTCGCCACGACGCCCGCCGTGTTGTACCCGACGCTCTTCAGGGTCTCCTGGAGCATGGGGACCCCGGGCCCGATGCGCACCTCGTCCTCGATCGCGCCGTGCCGGTCGGGCAGCCAGCCCGAGAGCATCGTGGTGTGCGAGGGGAGGGTCCAGGGTGCAGGCGACCAGAAGTCCTCGTACCGCGTGCCCTCCGCGGCGAGGCTGTCGATGAACGGCGACGTGGTCCGTGTGTAGCCGTAGCTCCCGAGGTGATCGGCCCGGAGGGTGTCGATCGACAGGAGCAGGATGTCCGGCCGATCTCCCCCCGCCGGCAGCGGACGGTCGGGATCGAACCCCCGGGGGACGTGCTGGGGCGGCGTGAGCTGCCAGGGGCGCGAGGCGCGGTCCACCGCCGCCTGGAGGCGGTTGAGCTCGTCGCGGCGCTCGGCGATGCGGGCCTCGAGGATGCGGATCTCGCTCTCGACCTGCTGCTGGCGCGCGGGCGCACAGGCCAGGAGCACGAGGAGCATCAGTGGGCTGCGCGCCATGCCTGACCTCCCGTGACCACGACGGCGTCGTCGGGGTTGCCGATGGTCAGCGCGTCGAGGAGGACGAAGGGACCGTCGGGATCCGAGCGCACCTTCAGCGTGAACGGACCGGCGCCGTCGAGGCTCTCGGTGAGGTTCGTCGCTCCGGCCCCGGTGGACACGGCCCCGTCGAGGTCGAACGTCGCGCTGCCGGGACCCATGACCAGCGCGACGACGGACGCTTCCGCGGGGCCCCAGGACGGGTCCCACCGGTCGATGCGGACCACCAGCTCGGTGCCCGGATACACCCAGTACATCGGGCGCCCATCGTCTCCGCGCGGCACTGGCACGCGGGGATCGAGGGAGAGGGACGGGACCCTCGAACCCAGCTCCACCGGCTCGGGGGGCGCGAACAGGACGACCGTGCCCGCGTGCCGGAACGCACCGCCGCACCGCTGCTCGAAGTCCGCAGGCAGCGCGTGCGGCTCGAGCGGCACGCCGTCGAGCTCGAGGAGCACGGGGCCGGACTTCCCGAGGCCCCGGCTGTTGAGCGGGTAGTCGGAGATCCCCTTGAGGCTCGGGACCTCCAGGCGATACCCGCACGCGGTGGTCTCGACGCGCTCGGGGGCGCCCGGGATGGAGAGCGCGATCGGGGTTCCGGTGCGCTCGATGGCCACACCGGCATCCGCCGTGCGCTCGCGCGTGGGGGTCTGGTTCGCTCCCTCGGGCGGTGCGGACGGACGGGCCTTGCGCCCGCGCCCCTTCGCCTTGGCACGCACCCGACCCTTGCCCTTCACCTCGATCCCGGCGTCTTCGAGGGTGGACCGGAGCTCCAGCACCTCGCGGTCGAGCTCCGCCAGCTCGATCTCCAGCTCCTTCTGGCGCTTCTCGGCCACCCGGAGGTCGGGAGAGCAGCCAGCCAGCACGAGCATCGCGGACACGAACATGGCCCGTGCGTAACCGCCGTCAGCGGGCCCGCGCGAACACCTTCGTGAAGTCGCGCTTCTCGCGCACGGCCATCCAGATGGGTGGATTGCGCGACGCCAGGGTGAGCAGGGCCAGGGTGGCGCTCGATCTCAGGATCGCGGACGGCGCGTAGTAGCGGAACCCGACCCCGATGGTGGCCGTGAGGTTGCGCACCTGGTGCCAGTAGAAGGGTGGGTTGTACAGCACGTCGCCGGGGCGCAGGACGGTCTCCCAGCCGGAGAGCCCCGTGAGTGCGGGGTCTTCGAGGTCGAGCGCGCTGAAGAAGTACGGCGAGCGGGCCATCTCGGGGTCGACCCGCGGCGTCAGCGCGGTGCCCAGGATGCGCCAGCGCTTCTCGCCGTACACCTCGACGAACAGGTTGCTGCCCATCGCGTTGTGCAGAGCGGTGTTCGAGCCCGGACCGCCGATGAACAGCTGGTAGTTCCGCCCGGACGCCACGCGGTTGCGGAGGCTCGCGAGCCACGCCTCGTCGAAGTCGCGTGCGAGCTCGGGGAAGTCGTGCAGGAGCGGCAGGAACCGGCTGTACTCGCCCGTTCCGCTCGCGATCGACCGGATCACGTCGCGCAGCAGCACGGTGCGCTGGATCGGCTTCCAGCCCTCGGGATCCGCGAAGTCCTCGACACCCGCGTTCATCAGACGCACCGGGTGGTCGCCGAACCGCTCGGCGAACGACTCCGGGCTCCAGGTGCGCACGGCCGCCCAGTGGGCCGCGGCCCCCTCGAGCACGACGGGCAGGCCCGGCCGGACGTACTCCGCGAGGAACCGCGCGCGATCGAGGTCGCGCACACGGGGCACCGGACGGAACACCGCAGGCTCGGGACCCGGCGCGCCCGCGACCGAGCTCCGCAGGCCGCGCACGCGATCCGAGAGCGCTCCCGGTCCGGCGAAGTGCTCCAGCGCATAGAGCGCGGACCAGGCCAGACGGGTGCCGCGGGTGGGGTCTGCCGAAGGGGACATGTAGGGTCCAGCGCTGTGCACGGGGAGCCGCCTTGGGTAACGTAGCGATCCTTGACCTGGGAGGATGCGGTTGTCGTTCTGGATGCTTGCGCTGGCGTCGGCCTCCGCGCAGGACATCGACGCGCACGGGTTCGTGCTGGCGGCCTACGACGCCGACCCGCGGGATCCCCTGGTCGTCCAGCGTCCCGGGTCGTTCCAGGCCGGGAACGCGTTCGTGGGCGCGCTGTTCGAGTACGCCCGCACGCCCCTCGTGGCCGTCGATCCCGACGATGGCGCGCGCGTCCCGCTGCTCGACAACCTGTTCGCGCTCAACATCTCCGCCGGTTTCGCGCCCCATGAGCGCATCCGGTTCGACGTCGCCGCGCCGTTGTACGGGTACACGGGCCTCGAGCTCGACCGCACGGCCACCACCGGGTTCGGCGTCGGAGACACGCGCATCGCCGTGATGGGCGTGCTCCTGCGTCCCGAAGACACCCACGGCTTCGGGCTCGCGCTCGTCCCCCACGTCGACCTGCCGAGCGGCGTGTTCGACCCGTACCTCGGGCGCAACAGCGTCGCGGGGGGCGGCGTGCTGGCGGCCACGATCGAAGGGGGGCCCGTCACGGCATCGCTGAACGGGGGCTACCAGGTGGAGCGCACCGTCCAGCTCGGCAACCTGTCGAACTCCGACGCCGTGCTGTACGGCGCGTCGTTCGGCGCGATGCTCGACGACACGCTCGGCCTGAACGCCGAGGTGTACGGCAAGCTGCCCACGGTCTCCACGGGCGTGGGGAGCACGGGCGCTCCGCTCGAGGTCGCGGCCGCCCTCCGCTATGCCGGCGACGGCGCACACTTCACGGGCGGCGCGGCCACGGGGCTCACCCAGGGGGTCGGCGCGTCGTCGGTCCGGGTGTTCATCGGCGGTGGGTTCGGAGCGGTCGGAGGCCCGCGAGACTCCGACCGGGACGGGTTCGTCGACAAGGTCGACGCGTGCCCGAACGAGCCCGAGACGCTGAACGGTCTCGACGACGACGATGGCTGTCCCGACAAGCGTCCCACCCTGAAGTCCTGGGTCGCGCTGAACGGCGCTCCGAAGGTCGGCGCCGAGCTGACGATCGACGGTCCCGTGCAGCGCAAGGTCACCACCGAGTCCGAGCCGTTCACGATGGAGGTCGACCCCGACTCCGTGTGGAAGGGCACGGCCACGTGGGGCCCGTGCCTCGTCGGTGAGCAGATCACGAACGTCGGCACCACGAACGCCGAGATGGTCGTCGAGCTCGAGATGCGCACGTACGGCGAGGCCTTCGTGCTGGTCGTCGATCCCACGGGCGAGTCCGTGGCTCAGGCGGTCGTCGAGTTCTCGTCCAAGGAGCCCACCTGCGTGCCCGACCGCGCGCAGCGCACGAAGCCGAACGGCGAGATCACGATCCCGGTCGGTCCCGGCACGCACACCGTTCGCGTGCGGTCCGGCATGAAGCGCGCCACCGCGACGTTCACGGCCGAAGAGGGCAAGACCGTCGAGGTCGTGGTCCTGCTCGGGATGTGACCATGCAGGCGCTCGTCGTCGGAGCGGGCGTCGGCGGGCTGAGTGCCGCGATCCGCCTCGCGCGGAAGGGCGCATCCGTGCGGCTCGTCGAAGCGTCCGATCGCGTCGGGGGGCTCGCCGCACCGTTCGAGGTCGACGGGCTGCGGTTCGATGGCGGTCCGTACATCCTGCTCGACCGGCCCGGTCTCGACTGGGCGTTCCGCGAGCTCGGCGCGGAGCTGGAGGCTTCCGTCACGCTGCTCCGGCTCGACGAGGTGTACCGGGTCGCTCGGCTGGGAGGTCCGCCGGTCGCGATCCACGACTCGCTCGACGAGACCGCCGCGCGCCTGGAGGAGCGGTTCCCGGGCAGCGGCGCGCGGTACCGGGCCCTGATCGCGCGCGTCCGCGCCGTGTACGACGATCTGGTCCCGCTGCAGCGGGGCCCCCGGCCGAGCGCGCTGCGATTGGTGCGTGCCGGAGCGCTCCGCCGCGCGCCCTTCCTGCTGAAGTCGCTCGGTACCGTGCTGCGGGAGTCGGGCCTGCCCGACGAGGTGTGCGACGCACTCGGCATCTGGACGCACATCGCGGGTCAGCCGCTCGATCGCGCTCCGAGCCCGCTCGCGTTCGTGCCCGCCATCGTGCACTCGGAGGGCGCGTTCACCGTGCAGGGCGGCATGGGTCGCGTGGTGGCCGAGCTGCACCGCATGGCGCTCGATTCCGGGGTCGTGCTCGAGCTCGGGAGGCCCGTGCGCCGGGTGCGGGTGGCACGGGGCCGGGCGGTGGGCGTGGAGCTCGCAGATGGCGAGGTGCTCGCGGCCGACTCGGTCCTGTCGAACGCGCCGGGCATCGGCACCTACCTGGAGCTCGTGCGCGACCTGCCCCTGCGCGCGAAGCGCCAGCTCGCCGGTCTCCCGCTCCAGTCGCCCGGGGTCGCGGCCTACCTCACCGTTCGCGAGGCCCGTCCGGGCGGGTTCCTCGACTTCCGGCTCCCGCCCACGGGGTGGTGCCGCGGGCTCGCGACGCCAGGCGCGGTCGACCCCGAACAGGCCGGCAGAGCGCGGCTCCTGGGCCCGGTGGCGCACGACTGGGCCGAGCGGGTCGGCCCCTCCGGTCAGCGGGCCTACCTGCGGGCCCTGCTGAACGAGCCGTGGTGGCGCGAGGTCGTGTCGGACGCCGAGATCGTGCAGACGCGCATCCCGGTGGAGTGGGGGAAGCGCCACTTCCTGTACCGCGACTCGATGAACCCCGTGATGACCGCGAAGTTCATGCGGCGCGGGCGGTTGGCGCACCGGTCGCCGTTCGTGCGCGGGCTCTACCTGGCGGGGAGCGCCACGCATCCCGGGCAGTGGGTGAGCTTCTGCGCGATCTCGGGCATCCTTGCGGCCGACGAGCTGTGGGAGGACGCATGTGGCGGTGGGTGAGCTTCATCGTGGCCGGGATCTTCGGCCTGTTCGCGCTCGTCCAGCTGAACGACCCCGACCCGATCCCCTGGGTGATCGCGTACGGCTTCACGGCCGCGTACACGGGGGTGTCGGCGGTGCGAACCCTCCCGTGGCTCCAGGCGGCGGTGTGGTCGGCGTTCTGCCTGTTCCTCGGGCTGCGCCTGTACTTCACGTGGGATGGGTCTTCGAATCCGATGGGCTCTCCGGATCAAGGCGTGTTCAGCGAGGAGGTCGTGCGGGAGGCCTGCGGGCTCGGGCTCATCGCGGTCTGGATGGGGATCGTGGCCGTGCGGAACGCGTGGATGGCGCCTCCACCGGAATAGGGTGGGGTCGGCGGGGTTTCCTCGTTCCCCAACCCCTGGTAGGCTGCCCCCATGCTGCACACTGTCGCCCTGTTCGCATCGCTCCTGTTCAACCCTGCCTACGCGGGCGAGCTGGCGGGGGTCTCCATGCCCGACACCGCCACCGTCGGCGGCAAGTCGCTCGTGCTGAACGGCATGGGTCTTCGTGAGAAGTACTTCATCGACGTGTACGTCGGCGGTCTGTACCTCCCGGCCAAGAGCAGCGATCCGGCGAAGATCATCGCCGACGACGTGCCGAAGCGCATCGTGATGCACTTCGTGTACAGCGAGGTCGGCAAGGAGAAGCTCACCGGAGCGTTCGACGACGGCTTCGCGGCTGCGAAGGCCACCGAGTCCGAGGCCGCGGGGCTGGCGAAGCTCAACGGCTACATGGAGACCGTGCAGTCCGGCGACACCATCGTGCTCGACTACGTGCCCGGAACGGGCACCACGGTCACCGTGAAGGGCGCGAAGAAGGGCACCATCGAGGGTACCGGCTTCATGAGCGCCCTGTGGAGCGTGTACCTCGGCTCGAGCCCGCCCACGGCGGCGCTCAAGAAGGGCATGCTCGGGAACTAGCGGAACCGCGGAACGCGCTCCACGAAGCGCTCGAACCCGATTCGGGCGCACAGCGCTTCGAGGCGCGGGCGGTCGGCGCCCTTCCACTCGATGTCGGCGAGCGTGCACCCGAGATCGACGTCGGTGACGAGGGTGGCGAGACGCTTGTAGAGGCGCGACTCCGCGCGCAGCTCCGCGAGGCTGGAGGCGAGCGAAGCGGCGCCGCGCACCTTGATGTCCCAGTCGGCGGCATCGTCGGGGATGGCGTCGATCGAGCCGTACCGCGTGAGCACGGCCGCCGCGGACTTGGCGCCCCAGCGCGGCACTCCCGGGATCCCGTCTGCGGAATCGCCGACCAGCGCGAGCCAGTCGGGGATCGCCGACGGTGGCACGCCCCACTTCTCGACCACGCCGGCTTCGTCGATGATCGTGCCGCGGCGACGGTCGCTCAGCACCACGCGGTCGCCGCGTACGCACTGGGCGAAGTCCTTGTCGGGGCTGCAGATCAGCACCTGCTCCACCTGGTCGCCGAACTGGTGGGCGGCGGCGGCGAGCGCGTCGTCGGTCTCGACCTCGATCATGGGCCAGGTGGCGAGACCCAGCGCGTACGAGGCCTCGATGGCGAGCGGCGACTGGTTCCAGAGCACGGGATCGATGCCGGCGCCCGTCTTGTAGCCGGCGAACAGGTCGTTCCGGAACGACTCGATGACCTCGTCGAACGCCACCGCGACGTGCGTGACCCCCGGCTCCTCGAGCAGCTGGAGCAGCGTGCGCAGGATGCCCTGGGCCGCGCCGACCTCCATCCCGTCCGGCCCGGTGACCCCGGGTCGGCCGAAGAATTGGCGGAACAGCTCGTAGGTCCCGTCGACGAGGTGCAGCTTCACGGAGCACTCCTGGCATGGTGGGTGGCCACGCGGGTATAACGGCCAGACGATGTCGGAAGAGGAGCCAACCGAGATCCAGTACGTGCGCGGGGACAGGGCCGACGAGGCCGCTCCCTGCGTGGTCGTGCTGACGGGCCGCAAGGTCGGGCGCGTGTTCAAGCTGCGCCCGGCCGGAACCGTGCTCGGGCGCGCGATCGACACCGACATCGTGCTCGACGACGACGGTGTGTCGCGGGTGCACTGCGTGCTCCAGCTCACCGACGGCCGGTGGACGGTCCAGGATCTCGGGAGCACCAACGGCACGTTCGTGGGCGAGCGCACGGTCGGCAAGTCGCCCCTGGCCCTGAAGGATGGCGATCGGATCCGGCTCGGAGCCGACCTCATCCTGCGCTTCGGCACGCAAGACGAGATCGAGCGTCAGTTCCTCGATCACCTCTACAAGTCCGCCACGCGCGACTCCCTCACGGGCCTCTCGAACCGGCGGCACTTCCAGGAGCGCCTGGATTCCGAGGTCGCCTGGCACCGTCGCCACGAAGCGCCGCTCACGCTGCTGTTCGTCGACATCGACCACTTCAAGCTCGTGAACGACAGCCACGGTCACCTCGCAGGCGACGAGGTGCTCGTCCAGATCGCCGAGCTCATCCAGGCCATCTGCCGCATCGAAGACGTGGTCGCGCGGTGGGGAGGCGAGGAGTTCGTGCTCCTGCTCCGCCAGACGCCCTCGCTCCCGGGTCGCCAGGTGGCCGAGCGTCTGCGCCGCATCGTCGAGCAGCGCACCTTCCTCGCCGCCGGCCAGAAGCTGAAGATCACCGTCAGTGTCGGCGTCGCCACGGGCGTCGGCGAAGCGCTCACCTCGAGCGTGGAGCTGGTCGAAGAGGCCGACACCGCGCTGTACGCTGCGAAAGACGCCGGCCGGAACCGGGTCGTGCCGGCGCCCGGCTGATGCTCGCGGCGCTCCTCCTGCTGGCCTGCACGGAAGGGGAGCACCCCCTCGACGACGTGCTCTCGCTCAACGACGCCCAGGTGGTCGGCACGCACAACAGCTACCACATCGAGACGGCCGCGCTGCAGGCCTGGGCCTACACGCATCGCCCGCTCGACGAGCAGATGGTCGACCTCGGGGTTCGGCAGTTCGAGCTCGACCTCAACTGGGTCGACGACCGGTGGGAGGTCTTCCACATCCCGGTGCTCGACGAGGGCACCACGTGTCGTGCGTTCGACGACTGTCTGCAGGCGCTCCTCACGGGCTCCGAGACGCTCGGGCCGCACCTGCCGGTGCTGGTGCTGCTCGAGATCAAGCAGGTGCACGACGAGAACGCCGCCGACCGGCTCCGGGCCCTGAACACGAGCCTCACGAGCGTGCTGGGCCCGGAACACCTCGTCACACCGGGGGATCTCGGCGGCACCACCGCGGATGTCGCGGCGGGCATGTCCGCGGGCTGGCCGGTGCTCGAGGGCCAGCGCGGCGCGTTCATCCCCGTCATCCACGACGATGGCGACTGGGCCGCCACTGCACGCGAGGTCCAGCCCGACGCCCTGTTCCTCGACGGGTTCGGGGATCTGGCCGCTCCGTGGGCCGCGTACCACTCGATGAACAACCCCGACGACCCCCGCATCGCGGAGGTCGTGTCGGCCGGTCACCTCGTGCGCACGCGCGCCGACTCCGACACCGAGGAAGCGCGTGCGGGCGACACGTCACGGCGGGATGCCGCGCTCGCGAGTGGAGCCACGTTCATCTCCACCGACTTCCCGAGCCCGCATCCGGAGACGGGCTACGTGGTGGAGATCCCGGGGGGCGAGCCGGCGGGGTGCAGCCCGGTCGGCGCGCCGTCCAGCTGCGAGGCCCTCGCGCTCGAAGACCCCGCGTTGCTGGAGTAGCGGTCCGTGAGTCCCGAGGGCCCGCAGGGACGGTCAGTGAGTCCCGAGGGCCCGCAGGGACGGTCCGTGAGTCCCCCGGGCCGTGGAGCACCGGGGGAAGGGGGCGTCACTCGGCCGCGAACACCGACTTCACGTCGGTCGCCAGCGTGGTGACCTCCGTGACGAGGCTCTTCGTGACGTCGGCGCCCGTCTTGAGCTTCTTGATGTTCTTGTTCGCCATGCTGGTGGCCTTCGGGATCTGCGTGGCCTTCAGGCCGAGATCCTTGGGCTTGCTGACGAGATCGCCGGCCTCGGTGGCCACCGTGACGAGCTCTTCGCCGGCCTTCGTGAGCTTGTCGCCCGCGTCGCCGAGCTTGCCGAAGCTCATGTTCAGCGAGTCGATCGCCGCGTTGACGTTGTCGGGAACGCCTTCCTCGGCCTTGAACGTCGGCATCTTGTTGTCTTCGAACGCGACGTTGATCTTGCCTTCGGCCTTCGACTGGAGGTCGGCGAGGGCATCCTTGAACGGCGTGCCCTGGGACAGGCCGAGCGCGTCGACCAGGCCCGTGTTCACGGCCTTCACGTCGGCGTTGACGGTGGCGACGGTCTCGAGGGGGCTCTCGGACTTCTTGAAGACGGCGTCGAGCGAGGCGCTGCCGGTCTCCTCCATGACGATGTCGAGCGCTTCGCCTTCCTCGGCGGCGCCTTCCTCGGCGGGGGCTTCGTCCTTCTTGCCGGCGAAGGCCTCCTGAGGGGCGAACGTCGCAGTCGCAAAGAGCCCGAGGGCCGCGGTGATGAACAGCTTGCGCATGTGTCTCCTCCAGTGCGCGGTTTCGCGCGCGAGGGGAGGCTATGGCTCCCCGTCGCAGGGGTCAACCCTCGGGCGCCCAGATGCTTCCCCGCCGGGACCCCGGTTTTTTCGCACAGGAGCACCGGAACGCCCGGGAACGTCGACCTCCCGGGCGCTTTCGGACGCTGCGCGAATCGTCCCGACCCTGAGCGCGCCCGCGGGTCCCGCACCGTTCCGCGGCGGCGCAGACGGGATTCTCGCCGTCTCATGGAGCAGATGCACTCGAATCGACCCCGCGGCGCGCCTCGCTCGCGGCGCTGGTGTAGTCTCACACCCTTGGAGGACCCGTGCCGGTGGCGATTCGGGGCGAGATCGCGCTCCCGACGAACCCGAACTGCATCCTGTACGCCACGTCGGCGAACGAGGCCCTGTCCGCGGGGTGGCTCACGCTCCAGCGCGCCGCGTGGACCGGTCTCGAGCAGTTCTACTCGTCGTGCGGCATCGACACCGTTGCGTACGTCGGGCGTCGCGCCTGGCTCACCCGCCGGAACGAGCCGGTCGACCAGCTGCTCCTGATGTTCGTGATGGACGGTCCGGCCACCGCGAACGACCTCCGAATCCTCGAGCTCGCGGTCCACACGTCTCCGATCCACTGGTCGGAGGGCTCCATGGAGTCCATGCCGCCCGACGCGTTCCCCACGCTCGCCGTGAAGTCCGGCAAGATGTACCAGCTGTGGTCGAAGTTCGACGAGGAACCCCGCTTCCTCTACTACGACCGCGTCGAGGGGAGGGTGGCGGTCGTCGGGCTGCGTGCGCACGAAGCCGATGCGTCGGAGTTCCTGCCGTACGTCCGGCACGTCACCGTCGCCCGGCGCAAGGTCCGAGAGGCCGACTGGCGCATGGAGCGCATGCGGCTCGCGTTCGCACACCACTTCAGCCGGCAGATCGTCGATGCCGATGGGGTGCTCCACGCCGACGAGCGCGAGTTCATGCAGCGCGTGTTCCCGCCCGACATCATGTCGAGCATGGGCATGGACGACCACGCGGCCTACCAGGAGGCCCTGCGCGACGCCCTCCAGGAGCTACCGGTGCTGCTCGGGTACCACGACAAGCTCGCCATGATCGGCCTGTTCTTCAGCGTGTGCCACTCCGACGGAAAGCTCGACCCGCGCGAGATGCGCGTGCTGAAGGAGGCCGCCACGGTGCTCGGCCTCGAGGGCAACGAGGTGGTGGGGTACCTCACCAAGCTGTGGTGAGTCCCGAGGGCCCGCAGGGACGGTCCGTGAGTCCCGAGACCGTCTTCCGTGATCACTCCGACGGGGTGTCGGTGTCGGTGTCGGGAGTGACGGGGGGGTCGCCGGGCGCGTAGCGCTTGCAGTCGTACATCTCCTCGCAGGCCGTCTCGGCGACGCACACCCGGTAGGTGCCGTGCTCTTCGTCGTCGCAGGCCGAGATGCACGCCGAGAGGTCGTTCTCGAGCACGCCGCCGCAGGGCCAGGCCGTCTCGCACGTCTCCTGGCAGCCCGGCGTGCCCGGCGGGACCTTCGGAGTGCGGTCGGGGCTGCAGGCGAGCAGGACGCCCGCGACAGCCGCGAGGGTGGCGAGCTGGAGCCCGAGACGTGCCCTGGCGCGTCCGCTCTCCGTCGAGGTGGTTCCCGTCATCATTGGTCCTCTCCCGAGCCCTTCGCCCAGGTATCCGCCCAGCGGATCATTTCCCACAGCGTGTGGCCGATCGACTCACGCGCCCGGTAGCCGTGCTCCTCGAGGGGCAGCTCGACCCAGCGCACGCGGCCTCCATTGCCCTTCAGCGCCTCGAACATCCGCTCCGACTGCATCGGATACGTGCCCGGGTTCGGATCCGACGCGCCGTGGATGAGCAGGAGCGGCTCGTCGATGCGGGGGACGTGCGTGAACGGGGACATCTCGATGTACGTGTCCGTCGCGTCCCAATAGGTGCGCTGCTCGGACTGGAAGCCGAACGGCGTCAGGCTGCGGTTGTACGCGCCGCTGCGCGCGATGCCCGCTGCGAACAGGTCGCTGTGTGCGAGCAGGTTGGCCGTCATGAACGCGCCGTAGCTGTGCCCGCCGATCACGGTGCGCTCCGGATCCGTCACGCCCTTCGCCACCGCCATGTCGACGGCCGCCTTCGCGCCCGAGACCAGCTGCTCGACGTAGGTGTCGTTGGGCTCCGCGTCGCCCTCGCCGAGCACGGGCAGCGTGGGGTCGTCGACCACCGCGTAGCCGGCGAGCAGCAGGAACAGGTGCGACGAGCCGGAGGGCCGCGAGAACGTGTTGTCCGAGGACGTCACCTGTCCGGCATCCGACCGGGACTTGAACTCGCGCGGGTACGCCCAGAACACCGTCGGGAGCGGGCCGTCCGCGGGCTTCCAGCCCGGAGGCGTGTAGATCGTCGCCGACAGCTCGAGCCCGTCGGCGCGCGTGTACGTCACGAGCTCCTTCTGCACCTTCGCGAACTGCGGAGCCCAGTCCTCGAAGTGCGTGATCGCCTTCGCCTTGCCCCCCTTGCGGAGGAAGTGGTTGGGCGGCTCCGTGGCGGACTGACGCTCGGTGACCAGCTGCTTGCCGCTCGCGTCGAGCACCGCGCGGACCCGCTCGTAGTACGGGTCCTGAGAGGCCCACAGCCGTTTGGACCGCTTCGTCGCGAGGTCGAAGCGATCGAGGAACGGGTAGAGGCCGTCCGGGGTGGCGCCGGACCCGTTCAGCAGCAGCTTGCCGTCCTGCTGGAGGAGGACCCAGCGACCGTACTGGTTCGGGCGGAGCACCGGAGTGCCCGGGTCGGCGTAGGCGTCCTGGTAGCTGCGGTCCCAGATCAGCTCGGGCTCGGCACCCACGTCCGGACCGAGGCGCCAGGTGCGGATCTGGCGCGTGTCGTACCACCACTCGTGGGCCAGCGCGAGATCGCCCGTTCCCCACGTGAGATCGCTGAACCGGAGCTCCGTGCGCCACAGCTCGCGGGGCTTCCCGTCGAACGGAGCGTCGAGCAGCGACACCACGTCCCGCTCGCGGGCTTCCTTGCCGGCGTCCCCGTCGTCGAGGGCCTCCACGAACCACAGGGTCGCCGGAGCATCGGCCCGCCAGGCGTGCGTGCGCCGCCCCTTGCGAACGCTCCCGAACTTCACGGGGATGTCGTCGGCGAGCGGGAGGTCGGCCAGCTCGACGGCACGCTCCGGGGCATCGAGCCGGAAGACGGTCGTGCGCTCCGGGAACCGCGACAGCGGCACGTGGTAGCTCCACGGGCGGTGGTAGGTCGTCAGCAGCACCCACTGGCCGTCCGGGCTCGGGCTCGCTCCGCCGATCAGCTGGTTCGCCTGCAGCACGGTCTTCTTGCCGTCGAGCCCCACGCGCACGAGGTCGCTCGCGAGGTAGTGCTCGAACAGCGCCTCGTCGTGCGTGTCGCCGAGCAGGTTCGTGAACGTGCGGGCGGGCGCCTTGCGGCCTAGGCTCTCGTCGATCTTCGGGCCCTTCGGGATCCGGGGGCGCTCCGGCGCCGGACCGCGGCCCTCGGGCACCACGCGGCACAGCAGCCCGTCGTCGCCCGCCAGCCAGTCGCAGGGCGCGCCCACCACCGCATTCAGCCCGGTGAGCAGGCGCTGGCTGCGCCCCTCCACGCTCGTCACCCACAGCTCGATGCCGGTGGGCGTGGTGTTCGTCCACGCGAAGCGCGTGCCGTCGGGATGCCAGTCGACGTTCCGGATCTGCGCGCCCCCGGGCAGCTCCGGCGTGCGGTCGGCGCCCTTCTCGAGCTTTCCGATGCGCATGCCCGTGAACGCGTACTCGCGGGCCGGACCGTTCGTGTCGGGGTTCAGCGTGAGGCCCGCCACCTTCACCTCGGGCTCGGCGAGGTCGGCGAGGGTGCGGAGCGCGGGGCGGTCCATCTCGAGCATCCACTGCCGGTCGGGCGAGAAGTACACGACGGGCGGGGACTGGGCGTCGAGGATGCGCCGGATGGCATCCGGGGGCTCCTGATAGGCGAGGTCGGCGGCGAGGACGGTGGACAACAGCGTGATCAAGGGACCTCCGGTCCACGCGGTTATCCTGTCTGCATGCTCCCGTTGACCCTCCGTCGCTGGCTCGGGTTCCCCGATCCCCCTGACGATCACGCGCCCGTCGAGCCTCGGGGTCCGCTCCAGCCCCGTCCGGGCGGGCCTCCCAACGCTGCGTGGAACGCCGAGCTCGCGCACGCCATCCTCGCCGACCGCGACTCCGACGCCCCGTACGCCCGCTATGCCGAGTGGCTCGCCCAGAACAACGACCCGCGCTCCGTCCTGATCCACGCGGAGGATCCCGCACCCCTCGTCGCGTCGGATCCCGTGCACTTCCTGGGCCCGCTGGCCTTCGAGGAGGGCATCGAGGTCGTGTGGAAGCGCGGCTTCTGGTCGGCCGTCGCCATCGATCGCGAGTGGGATGCCCAGGCCGTGCCGCGCCTGGTTCGCGACGCCCTCGCGCATCCCAGCGCGCTCGTGCTCGACCAGCTCGACGTCCGCGCGGACTGCATCCCGGATCTGGCCGATGTGCTGGCCGATTCGGAGGTGCTGCCACTCCGCGGGCTCGTGGCCGACGCGCGGGGCGGGATGCTCGGCGCGTGGGCGGCCGTGTGGGCGCGCGTTCCGAGGCTCGCGCGCCTCACGCTGGTGGGCGACGGGGTGTCGCTCGGCGACCTGGATCTGCCGCACCTGACGCACCTCGAGATCGTCGGGCAGCTCACGGAAGACGCCCAGTGGTCGCTCGCGCGGATGTCGGCTCCGCGCCTGAAGGTGCTGCGACGCCCGTCGGGGTTCCTGCCCGAGCCCGCTGCGATGCTCGCCGAGCGGTTCCCGTCGCTGTGAGCGCGCCCTGTGTGGCGGTGGTGGGGAACCCCGAGAACCGGCGGGTCCTGTCGTTCGTCGAGGCGGCCGAGCGGCTCGGGCTGCCGCGTCCCCAGGTGGTGCCGTGGCGCGACGTGATCCGCGATCCGTCCGTGCTGGCGGGCCTTCCTGCAGGAGGGGTGCGCCTCGAGTCGGTGGGCGAGGACGTCGAGGTCGCGGAGCTCCTGCTCGACCGCGGGCTCGCTGCGGCCCGTGCCTGGGGCTGCGAGGTGGTCGAGCCCGGCGAGGGGCGGCGCGACTTCGGGCGCGTGCTCGGCCCGCGTCAGGCCCACCTCGGGTTCCTCGCGGTGCTCGACGACCTCGAGGCCGTGCTCACCGAGCGCGGCGACCTCACGTCGCTCCAGCCACTCGACACCATCCGCGCCTGCTTCGACAAGAACGTCACCGCACGAGTCCTCGAGAGCGCGGGCGTGCCCGTCGCGCGCGCCATCCCCTGCGACACCGCTTCGGACGTGCTCGCGGCCCATCAGCGGGAGCGCCGGCCCCTGTGGGTGAAGGTCACGTGCGCGTCCAGCGCGTCGTGCCTCGCGGTCGTGCGCGGAGCCGGGCCGGTCCACCTGATGACGACGCTCCACCAGGGTCCGTCGGGACGCTTCAACAGCCTGCGGTTGTGCCGGGTGGGCGGGGACGACGTCGTTCCGACGCTCGACTGGCTCCTCGCGGAGGGCGCCCGCGTCGAGGTCGACCTGCCGAAAGCCCGTCTGGACGGGGCCGTGTTCGACCTCCGTGTGCTGGTGATCCGGGGGGAGCCGCGGTTCCTGGTCGTGCGCCAGTCCCGCCATCCCATCACCAACCTGCACCTCGGGGGCTGGCGCGGCGACCCCGACGCTCTGTGGAGGTTCCTGGGTCCCCACGGGCGGGAGGCGCTGATCGAGGTCTGTCGAGGGGTCGGACGAGCCCTGCCGCACTGGCACCTCGGGGTCGACGTCCTCGTGGGGCCCGACGGCACCCTGGCCGTCCTCGAGGTCAACGCGTTCGGCGACCTGCTGCCGCGACTCGAGAACGCCGGGCTCGACACCTACGGCGCCGAGATCGCCGCGATCCTTCCGCACGCCGGGCTCCCGATGCTACACTCCCTGTAGGCGCTGCCCTCGCGCCGTCTGGGAGGTGTCCTCATGCCGCCAGCAGCTCGAATCGGCGACTACCACGTCTGCCCGGCCTCCACCGGCCCTGTCCCGCATGTCGGCGGCCCCATCGTGCTCGGATGCTTCACGGTGATCGTGGGCGGCATGCCTCAGGCCCGCGTGGGCGACATGGCCGTGTGCATCGGCCCGCCCGACACCATCGCCAAGGGCTCGGCCACCACGATGGTGGGTGGCATGCCTGCGGCACGTCTCGGCGACACCACGGTCCATGGCGGCAACATCGTGGTGGGTCTGCCCACCGTGATGATCGGTGGCTGAGGAAGATCTCGAGGAGTGGGCGGGCGAGCTGATCGTCCCGCCCGAAGAGCCGAAGGGCCACGAGCTCGGCCTGCTGGGCGCCCTGGGCGGAACCCTCGAGCCCGGGCCTCCGGTCGATGTGCGCTGGGCGAGGTTCCGGTCGGTCACCACGGTGGGCGGGCCGCTGTTCCGGATGCCGCCTCTCGCGGAGCTCGAGAGCGCGCGGTGGCTCCTGCTCGACCTGGTCGGGCTGGCGCACGCCCGGCCCGAGTCCGAGAGCGGGCCGCCCCGCCTGTCCGACGGTCCGTGCGGGCCCGCCGAGCTCCTGCCCGGTGTCGTGCCCTTCGACGCGGGCGTTCCCGGGGTGTGGGTCGCGGGCGTCGACCTCGCGGGCGTCCTGGCGGAAGACGGCACGTTCGACAGCAGCACGTCGGGGGATCTGTTCGACATCCGCATGCCGGTCCGCCGGTGGGACGTCCCGTTCGACCCTCCCTCCGACGACCCGAAGATCCTCAAGGCCGGCAACTACCGCGAGCCCGACGCCGAGATCGTGCGTGCAGCCCACCTGGATGGGGAGATTCCGGAGGTCTCCCCGGTCGCGGCCTCCGACCACCACGACGACGTGTTCGACCTGTGGAGCCGGAACCCGGCCGAGCGGTGGGTCACGGCGCCCGTCCCGCCGGTGCCGCCGTCCGACGGTCCGGAGCATCCCGCCGACGAGGTCCACCCCGGATCCTGGTAGAGTGACGCGTCCCCGGCGCTGGATGCTGCGCTGTCGGGCACCGGAGAGGCCCCATGTCGTACTTCGATCACGTCCAGTGCCACAGCTGCGGCGCCCGGATGGACCCAGAGAAGCTGGTGCCGGGCCCCGGCGAGATGCCGTGCTGTCCGTACTGCGGCCAGCAGCTCAACATGGCCGACCTGTTCGGGGTGAAAGACGCGTTCGTGGGTCACGACGACGACGCCGGGAACGACCACTCCCTCGACGACCTCGTGGGCGGCGACCTGTACGACAGCCGCTACATCGACGGCCGCCCGCCGTCCGAGCCGATGGGCGGCACGGCGCCGAGGTCCGCCCCCCGAGCCCCCGCGTCCAGCGCTCCGGCGCGTCCGGCCGCGCGTCCCGTGCCCGCGCGGAAGGGTCTGCCGGGCCCCACTGCAGGGGCGTCTGCACGCAACGCGATGGTCCCGGTGCCCCGTCAGGACGAGACGCCTGGGGCTCCACCGCCCAGAACCCGCGGTGGCGCGGCTCCTTCCGCGGCCGATCTCCTGCGCGAGATGAAGAAGAAGCGGTAGCCGTCAGAACTGCGCGCGTGCGCCGAGCAGCGGGAGCAGGGTGGGGCCGCGCACCCAGTCCTGCTCCGTGTAGTCGTAGTTCCAGGCTGGATAGAGCTGGGCGGACGCCTTCGGCACGTACCAGAGCTCGGCGCTGGTCGTGAGCTTCCACCGATTGAAGGGGAAGGTGAGGGCCACGCGCAGGTCGAGCTTCTGGTACAGCGGCAGGCGTGCGCTGTTGTCGGGGCCGGGCGTGGGGATCCAGCCGTCGGTCGACGCGTCGTACACGCTCCCGTCGAGCGGGGTGTACGGCAGCCCCGATCCGAGGCGATAGCGGGCGCCCACGTTGAGCTTCGGGGTCGGGTCCCACGAGATCACCAGGCCGAGGTTCACGGGCTGGTCGCCGTCGGCCCACCGCCGGGAGTCCCGGGTGGAGTTGCGCTCTCCCACTGTGCTGCGCGCGTACGCGGCCCAGCCGTGGAAGAACATCACCTCCTGGATGCGGTACCTCCACGTGAGCTCGACTCCGTAGGCGTCCCCGCGCTCGAGGATCTCGGCCGGACCGTCGATGGGGAACGCCATCACGTTCTCGAGCCACTTCCGGTACGCCTCGACGTTCACGGTGAGCCGACCCGCGAGGGTCTGCTCGATCGCCGCGGCGGCCTGCCAGCTCGTGGTGGTCGGGAACTTCGGGTCGCCCGTGCCCGCGAACAGGTGCTCCGTGGGCGGTCGCTGTGCGTAGCGGCCTCCAGCGGCGCGGATCTCCGTGCTGTCGCCCACCCGCCACCGGGCCGCGAGGCGAGGCTCGAAGGTCGCACTGGTGGACGTGCTGTCGAACCCGAGTCGCACGGACGGCATGATGCGCACCCGCTCGAAGCCCGTGTGGAGCGTGCCGTAGAGCCCGCCCTTCGTGCGTGCGATCCGGTCGTCGACGGCGACCCCGCGGGCGAGCGCGGGCGCTTCTTCGGCCACGAGCACGCGCCCGAACCCGGGGTCCTCCACCTCGAGGTCGGTGCGCTCCGTCTCGAGCTCGTACCCGAGATCCCACCCGGAGAACGCGCCGAAGCGCCGGCTGGTGTCGAGGCGCGACCGTAGGGACAGCGTGTGCTGGCGCTGAGCGCCGTTGCTCGACAGCTCTCCGCGGAGCCGGTCGTCGACCACGCCGACGACGAGCCGCCCCCAGTCGTCGCCCGCGTTCCAGTGGTGGCGGACCCCGGCGACCTGGAAGCTCCGCTTGTAGGCGAACTGTGGGGTCTGCTCGGCCTCGACGGGATCGAGCAGGTCGAGCTCCCCCGCGGCCCGGTTGTAGCTGTCGGACGCGCCCCACACGAAGAAGCCCGTGCCGCGCCGGGCGTCGCCGTGCTCCGCGCGCAGCGCCCAGTCCGCGAACACGGGCCACACGGTGTACTGGGCGCTCTGCTCGCCGCCGAGGTCCTGGTACGAGCGGCGACCGCTGGCGGCGACCCACCACTTGCGGCCGACCGGCGCTCGCACCTCGCCGCCCGCGATGACGAAGTTCACGAACGCCGAGCCGTGCACCCCCTCCGGGCGCTCGCGGGCCGTCTCCGCTTCGACGATGGCCCCCACGCTGTCGCCGTAGCGGGCGCCGAACGTGCTGCTGTACAGCTCCAGCTGCCCGAGCTGGCTGGCCGGGAACACCGAGGCGTACTGGTTGAAGTGGTACAGGTACGGGACCTCGATCCCATCGAGGTAGTAGCGGCTGTCGTGCGGCGCAGACCCGCGGATCGTGAGGGTTCCCGCGCTCGGCGAGTACTCCCGCTGCACGGCCACGCCCGGCAGCGACTGCACGAGCCTCACGGCGTCTTCGAGGTTCCCCGGCGTCTCGTACGCCATCTCGGCGTCGACCACCTGGCGGCTCACGTCGGGCGTCGGTCGGAACGCCTCCACGATGACCACGAGCGGACCCCGCCCGCGCTGCAGGAACACCCGCACCGGCTTGTCGATCGGAGGGGTGACCTCGATCTCCGCCGTGCGCATGCCCTCTGCCGACACCACGAGCTGCACGGGGCCGTCGAGATCGAGCGTCACGCGACCCTCTTCGTCGGTGACCACCGTGAGCTCGCCGACCTCCACCGTCGCGCGCACGGGGTCACCCGAGCCGCGCTCCATGACGCGCAGGTCGACCGGGGACGCCAGTGCGGCACACAGGGACAGGATCAAGGATCGACCTCGATCATCACCCGCTCGCCGACCACCGCACCCCGCAGGCACCGGTGCTCCAGGAGCCAGCCCGGCTCGAACCGGTCGCCGGAGATTCCGTCGCAGTCGAGCCCGGACGCGCTCCAGGTGTCGGACGGTGCAGCGGCCTCGATGTCCGCGAGCGCCAGCCCGGTGGGGGACGCGTCATCGGCCTCGAGCGTCGCCCACACCGTGCCCCCGAGCGGAGTGTCGGTGGGCAGGAAGCGGTCGTGCGCCCACACGCCCGGCCTGTCGGTGCCCACGAACAGGTCGGCCGCCGCGAAGCCCGACCGGGACGGCGCGATCTCGACGGCCACCGCCGTGATCACGCCAGGCTCGCCTTCGGTGCTCTCTTCGATCTCGAGGTCGTCGACCACCAGCTCGCCGGCCACCCAGTCGGCCGTTTTCGGGTCGAGCTCGAAGAACGTGCCGTCTCCGGTGGCCATGAAGCGCCCGAGCCCGTCGGTGCCCGCGCCTTCGAGCGTGAAGCGCGCGAACCCACCGGGCTCCACGCGGTGCGACGGGGTTCCGGCACGCTGGCGCCGGGCGTCGAGCGCGAGATCCTCGCCCGCCACCGTGGCGAGCGACAGGTCGAGCGAAGCGGTCGTCAGGCGCACGTCGGACTCCGTACGCCCGGCGATCTCGAGCTCGGCGCGCAGCACCTCTCCGCCCACGTCCACCACGACGCCCAGGCGCTCTCCCGCGATCGGGATGCGCGGCGCCGGCCCGAGCCCCACGCCGAACGTGCCGGACACCAGATCCGCCGCATCGCCTTCGCGCTCGATCCAGAACCAGTCGATCGACGCGGGCTCGTCGGACCAGGCCCGCCCCTCGACCACGAGCGCCAGGCGCGGATGCACCGCGCCGTCCTCGGTTCGTGCGGTGACCGCCGCGATCCGCGAGCCGACGAGGTCGTGACGGTCGCGGCCGAACGGGGCCTGACATCCGACCAGCATGGCGAGCACCTGCCACATGCGGGCACGATAGCCTCGCGTGGAGAAGATGCACACGAACGGCCCCGGAACCCCCGACGTGTCGGGGTTCACCACCTACCTGTTCGTCAGCGGGGCGGTGGCCGGGGCGTTCGTCGGGTTGTGGGCGCTGCTCGGATCTCCGCTGATGTGCGTCCTGTCGGGCGCGTGGTGCGGGGTCGCGCTCGCGGGCACGCTCGCGATCCGCCGGTATCCACGGAGCGCGCGCGTCGTCATCGGCGCGTGCATGGGCGCCGGAACGGCCCTGATCTTCGTCGCATCGCTCGTCACGGGCATGGGGAGCTCCGGCCTCACGGTGTTCCTCGTGGTCATGCCTGCGATCGCGGCGTACAACGAGGGCTTCGTGCAGGCGGTGCTCTGGATGCTCGTGTGCATCGCGGCCGTCCTCGGCCTGCACGTCATCGAGCGCGTCGCGCCGGTCCCCGTGCTCGCCGACGCCACCGCGCTCGATGCGTTCTTCGACGCCGGTGCCGTGCTCCTCCTCGGGGCGATCGCCGTGTCGGCCCGCTTCTCGTGGGACGAAGCGCACCACGCCCTCGCGCGGGCCCGTGACCAGGCGGTCGACTCCGCCGACGAGCGCCTGCGCTTCCTGTGGCGCATGAGCCACGAGATCCGCACGCCGCTGCACGGGGCGATCGGCATGGCCGACGTGCTGATCGACAGCGACCTCGACCCCCAGCAGCGGGAGGCCGTGCGCGTGATCCGTCAGTCGGCCGACGGGCTCGTGGAGGTCGTGAATCGCGTGCTCGACCTCGCCCGGCTCGACGCGGACGCACTCGAGCTCGTGGAGGTGCGGTTCGAGCTCCTCGACGTGCTCGAAGACACCCTCGACCTGTTCGCCGTGATCGCCTGGGACCGCGACATCCGCATCTCGTCCCACATCGACGACGACGTGCCCACCACGTTCGTCGGCGACCCCATCCGGGTGCGTCAGGTGCTCGTGAACCTCGTCGGCAATGCGGTGAAGCACACCCACCAGGGGTCCGTGGTCGTGGGGGTGTCGCGCGCGGGGTCCGATGCAGACGGGCGGATCGCGTTCGCGGTGCGCGACACGGGCGATGGCATGGACGCCGAGACGATGCGCATGCTGTTCGAGCCGTTCTGGCAGGGGGATGCGGGCGGCCCGGGCGGGTCGGGGCTGGGGCTGGCGCTCTCCCGGCGGCTCGCGCGGCGGATGGGCGGGGACGTGAAGGCGTCGAGCTCGGCCGGGCTCGGGTCGACGTTCGTGTTCACCGTTCCGCTCGTGGACGGGGGAGGGCGGACGACGCCGGTCACCCGGCACGCGGTGCTGTTCGATGCCGATCCCGTGCCCCCCACGTTCGTCACGGCCGCGCGGAGCCTGGGCATCGGCTGTGTCGCGCCGACGGCCAGCGGTCCCGAGCCCAGCCTCGTGGTCTTCGCGGCACGACATCCGCGGCTGTCGGATGTCATCCAGCGGGCGAAGGTGCGCTATCCGGGGGTCCCGCGGGTGCTGCTCACGTCCGTCGCCGACCGCGACGTGCGGCCACGCGCCCGTGAGCTCGGCCTCACCGACCTCCTGTTCGAGCCGGCACGCCGTGACGCGCTGCGCGTCCTGCTCGAGGGCCCGTCGCTCCCGTCCGCGCCCACCCCGCAGCCCCTCGGGCACGCTCGCGTGCTCGTGGTCGACGACAGCCCGGTGAACTGCCAGATCGCGTCCCTCATGGTGGAGCGGCTCGGTCTGGTCGTCGCCTCGGTCGACAGTGGGGAAGCCGCCATCGAGCAAGCGGCCACGGGGGCGTTCGACCTCGTGCTGATGGACGTCATGATGCCCGGGATGTCCGGGATCGAGGCCGCACGCGCCATCCTCACCACCATGGAGAGCCCGCCGGTGATCGTGGCGCTATCGGCTTCGAACCTCGAAGAGCAGCGCGAGGAGTGTCTGGCTGCGGGCATGGCGGCGCACCTCGACAAGCCGCTGAGCCTCGACGCCCTCGCGCGCGTGCTGCGCGAGCACCTGCCGGCCTGATCGCTTAGGAGTCCCGCACGGAGGTCGACATGCGCTGGTGGCTCTGTACGCTCGTCTTCATCGCCTGCAAGAACGGCGAGCCCGATGTGGACGCCGAGTCCGATGCCGACACCGACACCGACGCGGATACCGACACCGACACGGATGTCGACACCGACTTCGTGCCGTTCGCGCTGTCCTCACCCGACCTCGCGTCCAGCGCCGGCATGCCGCGCGAAGACGAGTGTGAGTTCTGGCTCCCCGCCGAGTACATGTGCAGCGGCTCGAACCCGCAGCTCGTGTGGGAGGGCGTGCCCGCCGGGGCCACGCACCTCGTGCTCGTGTTCGACGACCCCGATGCCGGCGACTTCCCGCACTGGGCGATCTACGACATCCCCGTGAGCGAGACCGGTCTCGCCGCCGGGATCTCGGGGGAGCTCATCACGAACACGCCGCCTGCGGGCGCTGGAGAGGCCACGAACGGCTTCGGCTACGAGGGCTACCTCGGCAGCTGCCCGGGCAGTGTGCACAAGTACCGCTGGCGCCTGTGGGCGGTCGACGGTCCCGTGCCCCAGCCGCCCACCGGGCAGCCCTCGAACCAGTTCAGCCAGATCGTGGGCTTCGCGCAGGACCACAAGGTCGCCGACCCCGCCCGCATGTGCCACCTCCGGGGGCCCCAGCAGTGAGCTCCGACCTCGTCCGGCTGCCGGCCGAGCTCCGGTGCCAGCGGGAGCTCGAGGCCCTCGACCACAACGACACCCACGCGAAGCCAGCCGGCTGGATGCGGTCTCCGCGGGCCGTCGAGACCTTCGTGCTCGGGAGCGGTGGGCGCGCGCTGCCCCATCCCGACGGGTCGGAAGTCGTGATCGAGCGCAAGTTCTTCGGCCACGACGTGCTCGTGCAGCGCTCGATCGTCACGCTCGCGTCCGACCGTGGGCTGCTGCTCATCGGAGAGCCCGGCACGGCGAAGAGCTGGCTCTCGGAGCATCTGGCGGCCGGCATCAGCGGCACCAGCACCCTCACCGTGCAGGGCAGCGCCGGGCTCACGGAAGACCAGATCAAGTACTCCTGGAACTACGCGCTCCTGCTCGCGCGCGGCCCCTCCCCCGAAGCGCTCGTGCCGGCGCCCATGTACACGGGCATGATGACCGGCCGGGTCGTGCGGTTCGAGGAGATCACGCGCGCTCCCCACGAGGTGCAGGACACCCTGCTCATGGCGATGTCCGACAAGGTCATCGTCGTGCCCGAGCTGCCCGGCGACGACGGAGTGGTCCGCGCCCGGCGGGGCTTCAACATCATCGCCACCGCGAACACCCGCGACCGCGGCGTCAACGAGATGAGCGCGGCCCTCAAGCGCCGGTTCAACTTCGAGACGGTGCCTCCGGTCGATGATCTCGGCGAGGAGATGCGCATCGTGCGCGGCCAGGTCGACGAAGCCGTGCGCGCGAGCGGTCAGGGCGACGCCGCGCCGGTGCTGGCCGACGACGTGCTCGAGCTGCTCGTCACGACGTTCCACGAGATCCGGGCCGGCCGCACGGTGGATGGCGTGAAGGTCGACCGCGCGAGCACTGTGATGAGCACCGCCGAGGCCGTGAGCGTCGGGCTCCACAGCGCCCTGCACGCGGGGTTCTTCGCGGAGGGCGTGGTCGAGCCCGAGCACCTCGTGATGCACCTCGCCGGCACGGCCGTGAAGGACAACACCGACAATCTGGCGGTCCTGCGGAACTACTGGGAGGTCGCCGTGAAGCCCCGTGCGAGGCGCGAGGTCGGCCGGTGGGCCGACTACTGGGCCGCCCGCAGGCTCCTGGAGTCCTGACCCCGTGGGGAAGCGCGGTCGGAACGTGGCGCCGGAGGACATGGAGCCCGCAGACGGCGTGTCCGCCGTGCTGGAGGCCGACCGCATCTGCTATTTCCCCGTGCGGCACTACTCGCCGAGCTGCGCCTTCCACGTGCGCGAGGTCATCCGGGCGCTGCAGCCCGACGCCGTGCTCGTCGAGGGCCCCGATGACGCGACCCCGTGGATCGACGCGCTGGTCGACCCGGAGACCGAGCCTCCCGTGTCGATCCTGTCCACGTGGGTCGACCGCCGGAACACCCACGGCCTGAACGGCGTGCTGTCGCCGAGCGAAGACGTGCCCGTGCGGTACCGGGGCTGGTGGCCGTTCGTGGCGTACAGCCCCGAGCACGTCGCGCTGGTCGAGGGTGCGAAGGTGGGCGCCGAGCTCGCGTTCATCGACGCTCCGCTGCCCGCCACCATCCCGTTCGACCACGCCCGGCGGGGGCTCGTGAGCGACGCGGTGTCCGACCGCCGGCTCGCGGAGAGCGCGTACTTCGAGGCGCTCCGGACACGCCAGCGGCGGCGCCACTTCGACGAGTTCTGGGAGGCCAGCTTCGAGGTGCGCGGGCTCCACAGCGACACGGTCGACTTCATGCGCGCCGTGCTGTTGTTCGCGTGGTGCACGCGGCACGTCGGGCGTCCCGAGAGCTTCGAGGAAGACGGCACGAACCTGCGCGAGGCCCACATGGCGTGGCACGTCGAGCAGGCCCGCAAGCGCCACGAGGGCTGGATCGTCGTGGTCACCGGCGCGTTCCACAGTGTCGCGCTGCCGTTCACGAAGGGCCGGCGTGCGAAGGCGAAGGCCGATCGCGACACCACCACGCTGCTCTGCGCGCACAGCTACCCCGCGCTGGCCCGTCTGTACGGGCAGAATCGGCAGCCCGCGTACGGCAGGGCCGTGTGGGACGCCGTCGAGCTCGGCGACCCCGCTCCGTTCGAGACCGCCGCGCGTTCGCTCCTCGTCGACGTGATGCGGCTCGCTCGTGCGGACGGTCAGCCCGTGAGCACCGCGGACGCCGTGGGGGCCTGGGCCGTCGCGCGCAACCTCGCCCAGCTCCGCGACAACGGGCACCCCACGCGCCAGGACGTGCTGGACGCGATGCAGATGGCCTACGTGAAGGGCGAGGCGGGCACGGCCGGCATCGTGCTCGAGCCGTATGCGCGCCGGGTCCTCGTGGGCTCGCGGCTCGGCCGGGTCACGGAGCGTGCCGGCAAGGCGCCCCTGCTGGGGGCGTACTACGAAGCCGCCCGCGAGCACCGGATCGACGTGTCGGGCGAGCACAAGGTCGTGCGCTGCGACCTCGGAAAGCACGCGAACCACCGTCGGAAGTCCGCGTTCCTCCACCAGTGCGACTTCCTCGACATCCCGATGTTCGCGAGCGCCGACAAGAAGGGCGGGTGGGGCTCGGACGACGCGCACTTCAAGGGCCCCGACCCCATCACGGGCGAGAACCTGCACCTGATCGCCGAGACCTGGGGCATCCGGTGGACCGAGGAGGTCGACGACCGGCTCATCGAGCTCGCCGACCGCGGGAGCACGCTCGAAGAGGTCGCCACCACGGCCATCCGCGAAGCGGTCGAAGCGGCGAAGGGCGATGCGGCGGAGACCACCGGGATCCTGCTGTCCACGGCGCGCATGATACTGCTCGACCTGTTCGAGACCGTGCTCACGGCCGTGGAGGACGCCCTCACCGAGGATCGCCGGTTCCTGTCGCTCACACGGGCGCTGCTCGATTTCCAGCTGCTGTACGAGCTCCGTGAGGGCCTCGCGACCCACGGCGTCGACCGGCTGCTCGACACGATCGAGGCCACGTACACGGCCGCCGTGCTCCAGATCCCCACCACGCTCGAAGACGACCAGGTGAAGCTCCACGTCGAGCGTTTGCAGGACCTCGTCCGGATGGCGCTGGGCTTCGAGCCGCGTCCGCTCGACGCCGTCATGCTCGCGGAGCAGCTGGAGCGCGTGCTGGTGGGCGAGGAGGTGCACCCCGGGTTCCGCGGGGCCGTGCTGGGCGTGCTGTACGGGCTCGGCCGGCGCCGGGAGTCCGACGTCGCGCGCGAGCTCGAGCGGATCCTCGCGGGCTCCGGGGCTCGCGACGCCGGGCGGTTCCTCGAGGGCCTGTTCACCGCCGGGAAGTCCGTGATGCTCGGCGGCAGGCGCATGCTCGAGGCCGTCGATGGCGTGCTGGCGCAGCTCGACTGGGACACGTTCCGGTCGATCCTGCCCGACCTGCGCCGCGCGTTCACACAGTTCATCCCGAGCGAGCTGGACGCGATCGGGGTGCGCGTGGCCGCCCGCATCGGGCTGTCTGAGGTCGCGGATCCCGACCAGCCCGTGCCCGACGGGCTACGCGCGCTCGTTCTCGCAGCCGATCGGAGGGTGAATGGGGTGCTCGCGGGTTGGATGGACGAACCCTCGGGGTAGGCTACCGCCATGTGGACACTCCTCGCGCTGACCGCCTTCGCGACCGACAGCGGAATCCAGCGCCTCTACGACCGTGAGCTCTCCTGCGACTTCCAGGTCGACCCGCCGCCCGACGCCCGGTCGTGTGTCGAAGGGGTGCGCAGCGTGCCGCCCGACGACGAGCGGCCGACCTGGGGCATCGCCATCGCGCCGCCCGGCAAGCTGTACTTCAGCATGCACACCGCCGACATCGACTGGGGGCACGTCTACCGCATCGACACCCCGCGGGCGTTCGACCCCATCCTCCTGTCCGTGGGCCTCACGAAGGAGGGCAAGGCGTGCCCGAACGAGCGCCTGTTCTACCTGCACTCGCTGTCGGAGCGGGGTGGCATCACGAAGCAGGTGTGCGTGGGGTTCGACTGGAACGGGCACGGCGAGGTGCTGCTCGAGTCGCACCGCAAGCTCCCCAACGACATGTGGGTGCCGGTGTGGGCGTGGATCCCCGATGATCCCGAGAAGGCCGCCAACGCGCGCGACTGGTTCCTCGTGCAGATGTGGGTGTCGAGCACGGGCGACGCGCCCGAGCGTCCACCGCAGTTCCCCTATGTGAGCACCGACGTGATCCGCGCCTGGGTCCCGAAGCCCCTGCCCATCCGCAAGCGGTACGAGCTGCTCGGACCGGAGCCCGAGCCCGAGCCCGAGGAGTCCGCTGACGGGGAAGGGGACGCGAAGCCCTCCGAATGACCGACGAGTTCGAGGTCGACCCGCGCATCGACCGCGCCATGCGGTGGCGCCTCCTGCTCGGCCGGCACGGGGCCGACGCGCTGCCCGTGTCCGGGATGGGCCGTCCCGACGCCGACGGGGGAGGGGTGCCTCCGCCCGACCTCGAGCACGCCATGAACCAGGCCGACGAGCTCGAGAAGGTCCTCGACTTCATCTACGACCGCGAGTTCGCGAAGCGCTCGCACCGCCAGGCAGCCCGCGGGAGCGGGGCCGGCCTCACCATCCCCGCATGGCTCTCGGGCGTGCGCGACCTGTTCCCGCGCGAGGCCGCGGAGGTCCTCGAGCGCGACGCCCTCCATCGGTACGGCCTCACCGAGCTCGTCACCGACCCCGAGATCCTGGCGCGAGCCGAGCCGTCCACCGACCTGCTCAAGGCCATCGTCCAGTTCAAGCACCTCATGAAGGGCCCGGTGCTCGAGATCGCCCGGGCGCGCGTGCGCGAGATCGTCGACCGCATCCGGGCGGAGCTCGAGACCGACTGCCAGCCTGCGCTCACCGGTCCGGTGAGGCCCGCGGGAGGCCCGGCCGTGCGCAGCTTCCGCAACGTCGACTGGACCCGCACCATCCGGCGGAACCTCAAGAACTACGACACCGAGACCCAGCGCCTGGTCGCCGACCGGATCGACTACCGGAACCGTGCGCAGGACCGCTCGCGCTGGCGCATCGTGATCAGCGTCGATCAGTCGGGCTCGATGACCGACAGCCTCATCCACAGTGCCGTGATGGCGGGCATCTTCGCGGGGCTGCCGAGCGTCACCGTGAACCTCGTGCTGTGGGACCACCGCATCGTCGACATGAGCGAGCACGTCCGCGATCCCCTCGAGATCCTGATGAACGTGCAGCTCGGTGGCGGCACCGACATGCTGCCCGCGCTCCAGTACTGCAGCGCGCTCGTCACCGAGCCTGCGCGCACCCTGTACGTGCTCCTGTCGGACTTCTACGTGTGGGGCGACCGCGCCGAGATCCTCGGGCACTGCGAGGAGCTCTCGGCCGCCGGGGTGCGCGGGATCGGGCTGTGTGCGCTCGACAGCAGCGGTACGCCCGTGCACGACGCGCAGTTCGCCCGCGAGCTCGCGGATCGCGGTTGGTTCGTGGGCGCGCTCACCCCACGTCGGCTGGCGGAGCACGTCGGCCGGATCCTCAAGGGCTGACCCCCCTTCGCTGAGATAGGGTCTCGCACGGAGGGAAGATGGACACGGATCTGGAGATCCTGCGGCTGGTGTTCTCGTTCCACGTGGTCGACCAGATCATGCGGGCCGACGAGCACATCGATGCGCTCGAGATCGACTGGGTGCAAGACCGCTTCCCGCTCGCCACGCTACAGGGGCACGGGCTCGTCGACGACGGGCACCGCCTCACCGATCGCTACCGCGACCTCCTGTCCGAGGCGCTGATGCGGCTCCCCGCCGAGCTCGATCAGGACCAGAAGGTGGAGCTCGCGCTCACCTTCTTCGACTCCGCGATGGCCGACGGGCACTTCGAGAGCACCGAGGCCGTGCAGCTCCAGGCCGCTGCCAACCTGCTCGGTCTGCCGCTCGAGCGCCTGCACGACGCCCTCGAGGGGTCGCACCACGTCGGTGAGCTCGACCTCGGCGACCCGGAGGACACGGAGGCCCCGTGACGCTCTCGCGCACGGCCGAGACCAAGCGCGAACGGCTCGGCGAGGGCGTGGCGCGGGTCGACCGGGTGCTCTTCCGGCTCGGCCAGCAGGGCCTCGCACGCCTGTCGTCCGCGACGGTCACGGAGCTGTCGGCGCTCGTCCAGACGGCCCACAACGCGGGCATGGTGAAGGTGGAGCGCGAGCTCGAGACGCTGTCGACGCAGGTCCAGCGCTACCTCGACCGCGACCCGCTCTTCCACATGGACCGCTACCTCGACGTGGTCAGCCGCACCTGGCTGCTGAACGGAGCCGCCCGGAAGGCGTTCGACACCGGGCTCGACCCCGCCGACCTCAAGGCGCTGCTCGGCGAGGCGCGGCGCACGTACGAGCTGCAGCCGGAGCCCATCGAGGTCCAGGCGATGGGCGCACAGGGCTGGGTCACCGACTCAGACTTCGTGGGCATCACGGTGTACGTGCGCGCCGGGGGCGGTGAAGTGCTGCAGATCTCGAACGCACGCCCGTGTGCGTACTTCGGCAACGAGCCGCGCCGGCTGCTCACCATGGGGCTGTCGGAGTACGTCGACACCACCATCCAGGCCCTGTCGCACGGGGCGTTCGTGTTCGGGAACGCGAAGCGGTCGGCGGACGGGCGGCTCTCCGTGTACGCCGACCTCACGATCACCCCGAGCGCGTGGCGCGGCGCGTCGGTGTACGACGGAATCGCCGCGGACTCGTGGGACGGGCTGGCTGCGCTCCTGCGCGAGAGCGCCGTCCACCCCGTGGGGGGCGGGGGAGGGCGACTGGTGCTCGTGGAGCCCGCCGGGCTCGGGCCCGTCGCGATCGACGAGAAGGCTCAGGTCGCCCGGATGGACCTCCTGGACGCCCGGGGCGCGAAGCTCGAGGTCCGGGTGCCCCTCCGTCCGGAGAACAACCTGCTGGTCGACAACCTCGAGACGCTGGGGCGCCGCCCGGAGCTGCGTCCGCCCGCGTGGTTCGGGCGCGCGACGGCCGCGGGGGGGCTGTCGTTCTTCCCGATGACCGCCGTGTACGGCACGCCGGTGCGACTGCGGGGCCGCCAGGATCTCCGGGTGAACGAGATCCACCTGACGCTCGAAGACCTCGAGAAGGTGACGCCATGAGCCTCGCGGAGGTCCGCGCGAAGGTCGAGGGCATCCGGGCCCGTCCCGACGAGACGGTCGAAGGGGAGCCCGACGATGGAGCCCTGTCCACGGGCCTCGTGCAGGGGTGGACGGCCGATGTGCGCGACGCGCTCGGCCGGCTGATGGTCGCGGGCATCGCGCACCCCGACCCCGAGCTCCCCGAGACCTTCGAGCTGCTCGACGAGCGGGCGCGGGCGCTCGGAGCCAGCACGCCGGCCGTCCATCTCGCGGCCCTCGCCGAGTGGACGCGCGCGCTCAGGCCCGGCCCTCCAGACCTCGCGGGGCGCATGGCGCTCGCCCACGAGGCCTGGCTGGAAGCGATGGGGTTGCTCGCCTGGCTGCGGCTGTTCGAGGCCGACATCGATCTCCAGGCTGCGGCCGTGCGCGCGCGGGGGCACGAAGCCGCGGGCACCGAGCGGGCCGACCTTCCGCGCTACACCGACCGCATGTTCGTCGACGGGCTCACGCTCACCGAGGGTCGGCTCGTGATCGTGGGCCACGACGAGCACGGGCAGGCGGTGCTCGCGTTCGACCCGCTGGCGTCGTGCGATCCCGACGACCCGTTCGCGAAGCCCGTGATCTCGCGGCTCTTCCAGGATCAGGTGTGGCTGCACGACCTCGCTGGGTGCGTGCTCGACTTCGACCGCCACCCCTACGCCCGGCGCGGCAGCACCGTGCTCCTGCAGCCGGCCTTCCGGGCCGTGCCCCAGCGGCGACCGAGCGATCACCCTCCGGGAGGTCCGGGCACCGAGGCGTTCGAGGCGCACTTCAGCCCCGAGGGCGACGACATGGTCGTGCGGCCGCGGGATGGCGGTCGGGTCATGGTCGGCCGGACCCTCGCGTTCAACCTGCGCAAGCGCCTGGTCGCGCTCGGGCGTCCGGGCGCGTCGCTGCGCATGACCGGGCTCCCGAGGCGCGAGGGCCGCGTGGTGATCGCGGTCGACGACGACGGCGTGCAGCGGTTCCCGGCGGTCGATGCGCGGTGCTGGCGCTTGCACCCCGAGGTGCTCGCGGGCGCCACGGAGTCCGGCTCGGTGTGGCTCCGGGCGGCAGCGGCGATGTACGGCGGTCTCGACGGTCCCGCGCGCGAGCGCCTGTTCCGCGATGTGCGGCACGCCCCGGTGTCCGGTCTCGACGCCTTCCGCATCACCTGGTGGTGCGCCCGGGTGGGGGGCGACGCGCCCGACTGGAGGCCCCCGACGGAGCCCGGTCCCACACCCGAGGAGGGCTTCGCGGCCGTGTGGGGGCTGCTGTGGAACGCAGAGGAGCGGGATCGTCCCGCGCTGCGGGCCCTGTTCGAGGGTCGGTACGCCAGCGTGCCCGACCCGACGCTGTGGGACGTGTGCGCCCGTGCGCTGTTGATGGACGCCGTCGACGAAGACCGGGACGGCGCCCTGGCGTACCTCGAGGCCCACGTGGTCCACCTGCGCCGCACGGGGAAGAGCGCGCCCGTCCTCCCCGCCAGCCTGGAGCTGGTGGCGCTGGCCGACGCGCGCGCGTGGCTCGTCGAGAACGACCGGAGCGGTCCCGTGGCCGACCCGCTCGAGCTCGCGGGTGTGCCGCTGCGCGACCGCCTGGTGGCCAAGCTCTACGCCTGGCGGGTCCACGGCCGTACCGATGGCCTCGCCGACGCCCTGGCGCTGGGCGCCATCAGTGGCTGGGGCGCGACCGTCATCGGTCCGTGAGTCAGCCCGAGTAGGCGATGGCGCTGGAGCCGCCGCCCGATGCGAGCAGGGTGACGAACCACACGGGGGGGCCGCCAGCGATGTTCGCGGCGACCACGGCGGCCGTGTCGACCGCGTCCTCGTCGAGCTCCATCGGGGCCTTGGCCTGAAAGCCCCACTCGCACGCGGGAAGCGCGCCCTGCTCGAGCTCGCCGGGGCGGTAGTGCTGCACGAGCGTGTTCATCCTCGCGAAGTCGTCGCTGTGGGCGACGAGCCACACCTCGGTGCTGCCGTCGGAGAGCGTCCGCGGCTCGCACACGAACGTGCCGTCGTCGAGCTCCGTCGCGCAGACCACCGTCCACGTGTCGTCCCCGCTGAT
This sequence comes from Myxococcota bacterium, assembly GCA_041389565.1. GTDB lineage: Bacteria > Myxococcota_A > UBA796 > UBA796 > JACKEQ01. The sequence goes on along the minus strand of JAWKRP010000033.1, from coordinate 26,162 downwards.
CACGTCGATCTCCCGCCCGTCGGCCGTGAAGGTCCAGTCCACCTCGTCCCCGACCGCCAGCGCGGTCGGGCACTCCGCGTCGTACACGTCGTTCACGCGAAAGGGCGCGGCCACGTCGGGGGTGCAGGCAGCGGCGAAGACGAGAGCGGCGACGGAGAAGCGGGACATGCGGGCCTCCAGGGGAGATGGAGCAGCGCGTCTCTCGCGCTGACGCCATCCTCTTCACCCGGAGCCTCGATCGTGTCGGTTACGCGCGATGACCGGAGCCCGGGGCTACCGGAGGAGCCGGCGGAACCCCGCCTCCAGCCGATCGAGGCGGTCTTCGGCGCGCTTCTCGGCGTGCTCGAGCTTGTCGCCGCTGTCGAACGGCTCCACGACCTCGAAGTAGAACTTGATCTTCGGTTCCGTGCCGCTCGGACGGGCCAGGATGCGCGAGCCGTCGTTCAGGTGCCACGCCAGCACGTCGCTCGACGGCAGGTCGACCCGACCGCGCACCCCGGTCAGCAGGTCTTCCGTCTGGCCCGACAGCACGTCGGTGATGCGCAGCACCCCCGCACCTGCGATCGAGTCGAGCCGGTCGGACCGGAGCCCGTTCATGATGGCGTCGATCCGGGCCTTCCCGCCGGGGCCTCCGTGCGTGATGGACACCTGGCGGGACGCGTACAGGCCGTACTTCCGGTACAGCGCCGTGAGCGCGTCGAGCACGGTCTTCCCGTCGTTCTTCCACTTCGCCGCGAGGTCGCAGAACAACAGCGCCGCGGACACGCCGTCCTTGTCGCGCACCACGTCGCCCGCGCTGTACCCGAGGGCCTCTTCGTACCCCAGCACGAAGCGACCTCCCGCTGCGTCGAACGGGATGGCGGCGTTCGCGATCCACTTGAAGCCCGTGAGGCACTCGCGGTACGCGGCCCCGTGCTCGCCCGCGATCCGGGACAGCAGCGTCGAGCTGACGATGGTGGTCGCCACCAGGCGCTCGCGGTCGGACGGGCCGTGCGTGAGCAGGTCTTCGGCGAGCAGGCAGCCCACCTGGTTCCCCGTGAGCGCACGCCAGCCGCGCTTGCCTTCGGGTACGACCACCGCCAGACGGTCGGCGTCGGGGTCGTTCGCGATGATGAGGTCGGCCTTCACCGCCTTCGCCTTCGCGATGGCGAGGTCGAGCGCGCCCGGCTCCTCGGGGTTCGGGAACTTCACGGTCGGGAACTCGCCGTCGGGCTCGGCCTGCTCGGGCACGCCGATCACGGAGTACCCGGCCTCGCCGAGCACCCACTGGATGGGCGCCGTGCCCACCCCGTGCATGGCCGTGTACACGATCTTCAGCCGCGCCCGGCGCTCTGCTCCCGCGTGCACCCGCAGGGCCAGCACCCGAGCGAGGTAGTCCGCGCCCACCTCGGCAGGCACGGGCCGGATGCGACCCTCGGCCTTCAGCGCGTCGACGTCCGGCACCGCGATCTCCGACAGCGACGCGATGGCGTCGATCGCACCGGAGATCCCGGCGTCGTGGGGCGGCACGATCTGGGCGCCGTTCTCCCAGTACACCTTGTACCCGTTGTCCTGCGGCGGGTTGTGGCTGGCCGTCACCATGACGCCGGCCGTCGCCCCGAGGAACGTGACCGCATGTGCGAGCACGGGCGTCGCGCAGACCTCGTCGAACAGCACCACGCGCAGACCCGCACCTGCGAGCACCGCTGCGGTGTCGCGGGCGAACACGTCGGACTTCCGCCGCCCGTCGAACCCGACCACCACCGTGCCGTGCTTCGCGTAGTGCTTCACGTACGCAGCCAGCCCGGCGGTCACCCGGCGGACGTTCGCGCGATTCATCCCACCCGGACCGGGCCCGATCGGGCCTCGCAGCCCTGCGGTGCCGAACTGCAGGCGCTCTCCGAAGAACCGCTCCAGCCGCGCGGGGTCGGCGAGCATGGCTTCGGTCTCTGCGCGGGTCTCGGGGTCCGGGTCTTCGGCCATCCACTGGCGGGCACGTGCGATCCGGTCGTCGGTCATCTGGGTTCTCCCTGGGAGATCTGGTTTCCGAGCCACCGTGCTGCGGCGGCCTTCAGTGCGTCGCCGTCCCGCACGGGCGCGTCGCACAGGCCCGCGGTGTCGCCCGAGCCCATCCGGAGCATGCCGAGCTGGGGCTTCACGAGCCCCTGATCACCCAGCCCCTCGAGCATCGCCAGCACGGCCTCGAGCTCGACGGTCTCGTCGGCGATCACCATCGCGGAGGTGCTCGCGCCGATGCCGAGGCGCGTGAGGCTCTTCCCGAGCTCGCCCGGCCAGGCGGAGTGGTCGTGGGCCTTCGCGAAGGGCACGACGCAGCCGTGCTCCCCGCCGATCTCGATGCGGTCGGGGACCGCCGCTTCCGACGTGAGCCCCTCGGTGCAGGCCGCGACCTCGGCGGGGCTCCCGAGCACGTCGCAGGTGGGCGCCTTCCAGCAGCTGCGGTCGAACAGCTCGGCCAGGGCAGTCTCGTTCTCGCCGAGCTGCACGATGGGCTTGAACCGGAGCGTGGCGTCGGCCCAGGTCTGCTGGGAGTCGGCGTGCAGCTCGAGGGTCATGCGGTAGCCCACGCCCACCACGGGGATGGGGCCCTCCGGGCAGCTCGGCAGCGCCCTGCCGCCGGGCGCGTTGTCGAGCGGACCGAAAGCGCGGTTCGTGCCGAGCGCGCCGAGCCAGATCGGACCGGCATCCGCCTGGAACACCGTCTGCACGGCCCGCCGGGCTTCTCCCCAGCTCGCGTTGCCGGGGAGGGCGATCCAGGTGCCGGCCTCCTTCGCGAGCCGGGCGTTCAGCGCGTTCTCGAGGGGCTCGAACGGCAGCTCGGGGTCTTCGCGGAGGTCGTGCCAGGGCGCGAGGTCTTCGTCGTCGAGGCGCAGCTGGTTGCTCGAGTACCGCAGGAACGCGGCCCCGATGGGCACGCCTTCGGGACGGGGCTCGGGGGCGGGCGACCCACACGCCAGGAGGAGCGCGATCAAGCGGCCGCCCCTTCGAGCACGCGGTCGAGCCAGTCGCCCCAGAACGCGAGGACCTCGTCCTTCTCGGGCTCGTTGTGCACCTCGTGGAGCAGCCCCTCGAAGTAGTGCAGGGTCTTGTCCTTGCTGGCGGCGCCGCCGAACAGGACCTCGGAGGCCCGCGGCGGCACGGTCTGATCGCCGGTTCCGTGCGTGACGAGCAGCGGCAGCGTGAGCTGGGACAGGTTCGCGGTGGCCTGGCGGATGCCGCGGAGCAGCTCCGACCCGGTGCGCGCGCGCATCCAGCCCTTGTAGAACAGCGGATCCGCCTCGACCCGGGCCTTCACCGCGGCGTCGCGCGTGAGCTTGTCGGGCGCGTAGAACTTCTCGACCCCGAGCCGTGGGACCAGGCGGCCGAGCAAGCCGGACAGGCGGATGAGCAGGGGCGAGATGTTGTCGGGGATGTCCATCGCGGGACCGTTCACGACGAGGGCGGCCACCTCGTCGGTGCGCTCGGTGTAGAGGACCGAGATCAGCCCGCCCATCGAGTGCCCGAGGACGACCACCGGGAGGCTGGGGTGAGCGGTGATCGCGCGGCGATGCAAGAACCCCAGGTCGGACACGACCTCGTCGATCGACTCGAGATCGCCGAGCGTGATGGCCGAGCGCCCGTGGCCCCGGTGATCGGGCGCGTACACCGCGAAGCCGCGCTCGGCGAAGTGCTCCATCACGTGCCGATAGCGGCCGCTGTGCTCGGAGAGCCCGTGCACGAGGAGCATCACGGCTCGCGGCGTCGCGGGGACCGCTGCGCGGTAGAAGATCTGGCGCCCGTCGGCGGCGGTGAACCAGTCTTCGATGTGGTTCGGTCGGCTCATGGTGTGACCCCTCTGGAGCCCTCTATGGCGCGAAGAACGCGGCGCCACGCTCCATGAGCGCGACGAAGGCGTCCCGATCGCGGGTCGCCACAGCGGTGCGGATGCGGGTGACCGCCTGTTCGAGCGCCTGGAGCGCGGTGAGCCCGAAGTCGTTGTCGGCCTGGATCTCGAAGTACAGATCGGGGTTCTCGGCCGCGACCCGCCGTGCGACCTCGACCTGCGAGGCGTACGTGGTGGACGAGATCTCCGCGAGGCGGGGCGCATGCTCGCCGGACCTCGTGAGCGCGCTGAAGAACGCGATGTTCACGGCATGGGAGAGCCCGAGCACCCACGCCATGGCGCGATCGTGGTCGTCGAGCGCCATCTCCACCTGGGTCGCCATCGTCGCATCGAACAGCGCGCGGGCCGTCGCGGTGGCGCCCGCGTCGCCACAGTCGACGAACACCACGTGGCGTCCGGACAGCAGGCGCACGTCGGGGCCGAACATGGGGTGCACGCTCGTGACCCGCACGCCCGCGCGCTTCAGGGCCTCGAGACCGGCGCGGAGCGGGCTCTTCAGCGACCCGACATCGAACACGACCCCGCGGGGACGGCGCTTGGCGAGCTCGCCCAGGATGTGGGCGGTGGTGGCGAGGGGTGCGGCGACCACGACGAGATCGTCGTCCAGCGGGAGGGTCGTCCAGTCGGGGGTGTGCGGCAGATCTCCGAGCGGGCCGGCGGGATCGGCGGTGTGCACCTCGAAGCCCTGGCTCGCGAGGAACCGCGCGAACCACGCGCCCATCTTGCCGGCACCCCCGATGACGAGCGCGCGCCGGCCCTCTCCGGACCCGCTGCCCTTCAGGCGGTCCTGCTCCTGCACGGTGAGCGAGCTCTCGATGAGCGCGGTGAGGATGCGCTCGGCGAGCTGATGGGAGAGCCCGAGCGTGTCGGCCGAGCGGCGTGCAGCCCGGAAGACCTCGACCTCACGGGCGTAGTCGCGGGTGGGACGCCCGGCGGAGGCCTTGGTGCGCCCGATCTGCTCGGCGAGGTCGCGGCGGCGGGCGGCGAGCTCGAGGATCTGTCGGTCGATCGCGGAGAGCTCGTCGCGCAGGGACTGGAGGGCGTCTTCGGACATGGCCGCAGCCTACCGCGCCCGCTTCGTCTACAATCGGAGGATGTCGCTGCTCCTCCTGGTTCCGGCACTGGCCGCCGGTCGGGTTCGCGCTCGCGCCCGTGACAGCACCGACTCCGGCGAGGTGACCGCGTTATCGTGCGTGGCCGGGAGGGACGGATGGACGCGTGGCGAGACCGACTCCAGGCCGAGCTGGCCGAGCAGGGCATCGAGGTGGCCGACCTGAAGCCCCTGCACGGCGGCGCCTGCCAGGAGAACTTCGCGGTGGTCGCGCGCGACGGGCGTCGGTTCGCGCTGCGGTCCGACGCGAACCAGAGCCTGCCCGGGAGCCTCGGTCGTGCGCTCGAAGCCCAGCTCGTGCAGGTCGCCACGGCGCATGGCGTACAGACGCCCGCGGTGCGCGCGGTCTTCCCCGACCTGCTCCGCGAAGGCGCGGTCGCCTACCTGATGGACTGGGCCGACGGCATCGCGATCGGAGCGAAGATCCAGCGGGATCCGAAGCTGGCCGGCGCGCGTGAGGTCCTGATCCCGCAGCTCGCGCGGGCCCTCGCGAAGATCCACGCCGTGCGGCCCGAGCACGCGCCCGACCTGAAGCCCGACAACCCGCAGGACGCCCTCGACAGCGACGCCGTCACGGCGGCCCTCCGCTTCTGCCGCGAGATGATGGACGCCATGGCGCCCCGTCCCGCGATGGAGCGCATCTACCAGTGGCTCGACACGCACCGCCCCGACCCCGGCCCGCTGGTGCTCACGCACGGCGACTACCGCGTCGGGAACTTCCTGGTCGTGCCGGACGGGCTGTCCGCGATCCTCGACTGGGAGTTCGCGCACTGGGGGAGCGCGGGCGAAGACCTCGCATGGATCACGGTCCGCGACTGGCGGTTCGGTCGGCCGGACCTCGCGGTGGGCGGGGTGGGCACGCGCGAGGGGTTCCTCGACGCGTACCGCGAGGCGGGCGGCGTGCCGCTCGATGCCGCGACGCTCCGGTGGTTCGAGGTGCTCGGCAACCTCCGGTGGGCGACCGGGGCCGTGTTCCAGGCCCAGCGCGTGCTCACGGGGGCCGAGGCCGACCTCGAGCTGCTCGCGATCGGGCGCCGTGCCGCCGAGATGGAGTGGGAGGCCCTGCGCGTGATGGGCGTGCTGGCGGAGGTCCCGCGGGTCGCACCGCTGAAGGGCCCCGTCTCGACGGACGCTCCCGACGCTGCGACGCTCCTGGCCGGCGTGGCCGGGTTCCTCGCGAAGGACGTGGTGGGCGCCATCACCGACCCCGGGCTCGGGTTCCGCGTGCGGATCGCGGCGCACCTCGCAGGCGTCGTGGCCCGGGAAGCCGTGCTGGGCGAGGCCCACGCGCAGGCCGACCTCGACGGGCTCGTCTCCATGGGGCTGGCCGAGCCCACCTCGGGTGCCGTGGCCGTGCGGTCCGCCGTGCTGCGGGGCCAGGCCGCGCTGTGCCAGGCCCTCCGCGACGGGTCGTGCGATCTCGCGGCCGTCGACCGCCAGCTCACCGGGCAGCTCGCCCGTCAGCTCGCCATCTCGAACCCGCGCTTCAGCCTGGAGCGCACCCTCGGAGAAGACCCGTGGACTTCCTGATCGGCGACGAGCTCGCCACCCTGCGCGCGCGCGTCCGCACCTTCGTGGACGAGCGGATCATCCCCGTCGAAGACCGGATCATCGCCGAAGACCAGGCGACCGGTGCGAGCGCCACGCTGGCCGGGCTCCAGGAGCAGGCCCGCGCGGCGGGGCTGTGGACGCCGCACCTCCCGGTCGAGAACGGCGGCCTCGGGCTCGGCATCATGGGGATGTGCGCGCTGTTCCGGGAGATGGGCCGCTCGATGGTGGGGGCTCGCGTCTTCCACTGCGACGCGCCCGACCAGGGCAACATGGACCTCCTGCTGAAGGCGGGCAGCCCGGCCATCCAGGAGCGGTACCTCGGTCCGCTGGTGCGCCACGAGATCACGAGCGCGTTCTGCATGACGGAGCCGGCACCGGGAGCGGGCGCCGACCCGTCGAACCTGCGCACGAAGGCGGTCCAGGACGGCGACGACTGGGTGATCGACGGGCACAAGTGGTACTCGACCGGCGGTGCGGCTGCGTCGTTCCTCATCGTGATGGCGCGCACGAGCGACGACCCGCGGACCGGGGCGTCGATGTTCGTGGTCGACCGGAACGCCGAAGGGCTGGAGCACGTGCGCGACATCGACGTGATGGGTCCGCCGCTGCTCGCGCACCGCGAGGCGGAGCTCCGGTTCCACGGGGTGCGCGTGCGGTCGGATGCCGTGCTCGGGCAGATCGGGCAGGGCTTCGGACTGGCGCAGGCTCGCCTCGTGCCCGCGCGCCTCACGCACTGCATGCGCTGGCTCGGCCTCGCGAGCCGTGCGCTGGAGATGTGCCGCGCCTACATCGCGCGACGCGAGAGCTTCGGGAAGAAGCTCGGTCAGCACCAGTTCATCCAGAAGATGCTGGCCGACGACGCGCTCGCCATCCACTCGGGCAACCTGATGACGCTGCACTGTGCGTGGATGCTCGAGAACGGGAGCGCCGGAGAGGCCCGTCCGTACAGCTCGATGGCGAAGACCCACGTGGCGCGTACGCTGTGCAGGGTGCTCGACGACGCCATCCAGATGCACGGCGGGCTCGGGTACTCCGAAGACGTGCCGTTCTCGCTGTGGTACCGGTGGGCACGGGCTTCCCGCATCGCCGACGGCCCCGACGAGGTGCACCAGATGGTGGTGGCGCGCGACTTCCTGAAGGACCGGATGCGCCTCCTGGTGTGAGCTGGGCGTTCGGCGTCAGCGTTCAGCGTTCAGCGAGCAGGGTTCGGCGTCAGCGTTCAGCGTTCACAGGGTCAGCAGAAATAGGGTTCGCGCCAAGCCGCGAGCTGCTCCGCGCCGACACGACGTTCACCGCCGTCGTCTTGATGTTCTGGCCGTCGAACACGCCCTCCACCCAAGCCAGTTGATCGGAGGGACAAAAAAAGAGCCGACCGAGGTTGTACGCCAAGATCTTCAGGAGGATCTGGGCGTGGACGGCCTGGGTGTGGCGGGTGGACGCGCGGGTGAACCCCATGGCGTCCTCGATGTAGGCGAAGACCGGTTCGACCGTGGCAATGCGGCGACGGTACCGCTCCGCGGCGCCGTCTTCGGCCATCCGGTCGCGAGTGGCTCTGTGGAGGCGCTCCCGCTCTTCATCGACGATGACCTGCCGTGTGCCCACCGTCGTGCAGTTCTGTCGCAGCGCGCACCCTTCGCACCCTACGCCACGCCAGCGGATCTTGCCCTTTCCTGCCTTGACCGGTCCCTCCATCTGCCGCCCCGCGGGACAATGGACGGTTCCGTCCTCCCGGAAGTCGAACTCGGCCTTGCTGAAGATCCCTCCCTTCTTCTTCGACTTCTGGCGGCGCGGCTCTGGAGGATCGTTCACGAGGATGTCGACCTCGCTGCGGTGATCAATGGCGAACTGGAGGTCGTCGTGGCTCCTGAACCCAGCGTCAGCCGCCATCTGGAGCTGCCCCGTGATGCCCGACTTCTGAAGGATTCTCTGCGTCTCCAGAGTGGCGGGTCTCAGCAGGCCGTGGTCGGTCGCTGCTGACCCGAGAACCACAGCCACGACGAAGCGCAGCTTGACCCCCGCAGCCGCCACCGTGACGCGATGTCCTGGCAGAGCCGCCCCGCTGGGGAACTTCAACAGCGCCGCCGATGGTGTGGTCACGCTCAGACTCGTTCGCCCCTCATCCTCGCAGCGCCGAACGGCCTCGGTGTGCTTCTTGACCTTCGCGTCGTGGATGACCTTCGCGGCCTCATCCAGCCCATCGCGGTCGATGCGACCGAGTTCTTCGAGCCGCTCTCTCGATCGGTTCAGGGTTCGGATGCTCTTCGAGGAAGCATCGGCGCGGACCCGAACGCTATCGAGGGCCAACTCTCGGCCGTCCAGCAGTTCGAGCTCCGCGGCAATCTGGACCGTCTGCTCGAGTGCGTTCTGGAAGAATTCGACGTTTTCCCGCTGAAACGTCCGCAGCATCGTCGCAGAGACGTTGTGGCCACCCGAGAGGAACTGGAACGCGGCGTCCGTCTTCGCTGCTCGTTCGATCCGCGATGCTTCATGCAGCCCAGTGAGGCTGGCGTACACCAGTACCGCCAGCTTCCGACGCGGGTGAACGGCCCTTCTCCCAAGGGAGGAGTACTGGCGCTCGAGGGAGGACACGTCGAGGGCTAGGCACATCAGCCAGACGCTGCGAGCGAGGTGCCCCTCCGGCAGGATCGCGGCTGAACACCCGCGTATCGCGTCAAGTTGATGGCTTCGGTCCTCCAAAAATCGCGGCATACCACACCCGCGTCGGGTGATGGGGACGCTGGACGAAGGAGGCGAGGACAGCTGGAACGGCTTGCTCATTCCCGGATGAGATCACACGCCAGAAGGAAGGGTAAACCCACATTCTCAGAAGCGATCGTTGAACGCCGTTTCTTTTTGGCTGACCCTGTCAGCGTTCAGCGTTCAGCGTTCAGCGTTCAGCGTTCAACGGCTGACCGCTGACCATCTGATGGCTGACCACTGACCATCTGACGGCCGACCATCTGACGGCCGACCATCTGACGGCTGACCTCTATCGGCTCGGGCCGTCTACAGATCATCGCACCCGTATCTCCGGCCGTCGAAGCGGACGCCGAGCGCCGATCTTCAGCGTGCCGCGGCCCGCACGTCGGGGTCGGCGTCGGACCGCAGTGGATCGAGCCAGCCGGCCACGAGGTCCTGACGACCGGTGCTGTCGCCGAGCTGCTTCAGCGCGTGGACCGCAGCGAGCCGGACCCGCGCCTCGCCGTCCGTCAGCAGCCGGTTCAGGAGGGTGAGCTGCCCGGCCTTCCCGGTTGCGCCGACCGCGAGGGCCGCTGTGGCGCGCACATCCGCGTCGGAGTGGGTCAGCAGCGTGCGACACCACGCCGCGCGGCCCTCCAGCGCCTGCGCGGCCACCGTCAGGCAGGCGCCACACAGGGTGGCCGCGCTCGCGCCCGACCCCACCGACCCCACAGCGCGCGAACCGTCGGAGAGGGCCGCCAGCACGGCCCCACGCACGGACGGGTCGCAGGAGCCCAGCACCTCCAGCAGCGCGCCATCGTCCGACGGCAGGGGCGCGGGCAGGGGCGTCGGCGAGGTCGGGGACCACGCGGGGGCCGGTCCCACGGCCTCTGGTGGGGGCTGCGCAGGCTCTGGTCCCGCCGGAGCGGACGGCGTGGCGAGGGTCTCCCAGGAGGCGTCCAGCACGCTCTGGCTGCCCTGGAGGGGACGCGGCGTGCGGAGCTCGGGCTCGGGGGCGTCCTGGGCACCGAGCTCGGGGGGCGGAGGGGCGAACAGGTCGTCCAGCGACATCGGGTCGGGCTCGCGGCGGTTCACCACCTCGATCACGCCGTCCCCGGCTGCGACGGACTCGAACAAGGCGTCCATCCCCGAGGGCGCGCCGACCGGTGCGGCGTCCACCTCCACCGACACCGCGCGGTCCGGACGGGCGTTCAGGCGCATGCGGCGCGGGCGTTCCTCGGGCTCGGGCTCGCGGAGCGCCGGCAGCGCGGGCTCCGGTCGGGGGGCGGGCCGCGGAGCCGGTGCCTGGGCGACCGGAGCGGGGGGCGGGGTGTCGAAGGCGTCCCCGCCGAGGGCGCCGGGCGAGAGGGTTCCCATCGAAGGCGACAGGTCGGTGGTCGGTGCGTCGGGGGGCCCGAGCTGCCGTGAGCCTTCAGCGAGCTGGCTCGGTGACTCCTCGCTGAATGCGGCGAAGTCGTCGGCGTCGGCGTCGAGGCTGGCCAACGCGTCGAGCAGGGCGGAGATCGACCAGCGATCGCCGGGCTTCGGGAGCAGCGTGTGCGCGAACAGGGCGTCGAGGCGGGACCGGAGCGGCTCGTCGACCACGTCCGGCAGGCGCGGTGGGAGCGCGTCGCGCAGGGTGGTGAGGCACGCGACGATGTCGGAGCGGTCGGTGAAGCGCACGGGCGGCGCGCCGGTGATGCAGAACCACAGCACGCACGCGGCGGCGTACACGTCGGACGCCGGCTCCGGCGGGAGCCCGCGGAACTGCTCCGGGGCCGCGAACTCGGGGGTGCCGACGAAGGTTCCGACGCGTGTGAGGTCGTCGCCCATGAAGCCGGACAGCTTCGCGATGCCGAAGTCGGCGACCAGCACGTGCGGCACGGCGTCGCGCCCGACCACTTCGCGCAGCAGGACGTTCTGGGGCTTGAGGTCGCGGTGGATGACGCCGCGTCGGTGGGCGGTGAGCAGGGCGTCGAGGATCTGTTCGACGACCGCTGCTGCCACGGGCACGGGCAGCGCGCCCGCGTGGCGGACGTGGTCGTACAGGTTCCCGCCCGCTTCGTACGTGGTGACGAGGTAGGCGGGCTTGCCGGTGCGGTGCACGAACCCGCGGCTCTCGACGATGTGCGCGTGGTGGAGCTCCTGGAGCACGCGCGCTTCGTTGCCGAGCCTGCGGAGGAAGGTGCCGTCACTCTGGAGGAGCACCTTGATGGCGAGCTCCGGACCGACCTCCTCGCCGTCGTCGTCCACCTCGCGCGCGCGGTACGTGATGCCGGCGCCGCCGACCGCGATGCGCTCACGCACGAGGTAGTGCCGGTCGAGCAGCTCGCCGGGCTGGAGCAGCCGACCCCAGCCGGCCGGCGGGCGTGCCGTGCCGCAGCCGAGGTTCGGACAGGCCTCTGCGTCGACCGTGAAGGAGTTCAGGCAGCGTGCGCAGTAGTAGGTGCGGGCCATCGCGGAGAGTGTACGCCACGTGGGCGGGCGCGCCCGAGATCCGAAGCGTGCACGTGGGCCTCCGGAGGGGTACGCCGACAGGAGAGGGGAGCGACATGGGACGGTTCTACTGTGATCGCGCGTACTGGCTGATGAAGCAGGACCTCCTGGTGCTGACCGGGAAGATCCTCGAGGAACCGGTGCAGCCCGGCACCGCGATCGACCTTCCGAAGTCGATCCGCGGCCCCGGGCTGGTCCCGATCCACTCGATCCAGGAGGTGACGTTCGACGACCGCCCCCCGGAGCTCGGGATCGTCATCGAGATGCGTCACCTCGACTGCGCGCCGATGATGGAGCCCTCGCACCTCGAGAAGCGAGAGCTGAAGACGCTCTGAGCTACTTCGCCATCGCGGGCCCGCCGTGCACCATGCCGGCGATCCGCTCGAACAGCTCGGCGTCTTCGAGCAGTCGGTCGCGCGCGCGCTCCTTGCCCTGGCCGATCTTGTCGTCACCCAGCGTGTACCAGGCGCCGGACCGCTTCACGACCCCCTCGAGCTCGGCGCGGTCGAGCAGCTCGCCCGCCGGACAGATGCCGCGGCCGTACATGATCTCGACCTCGGCCTGGCGGAAGGGCGGCGCGAGCTTGTTCTTCACGACCTTCACGCGGGTCTTGTTCCCGATGTGCTGGTTCTCGTCCTTCGCGCCGGCCTTCACGGAGCCGATGCGCCGGATGTCGAGCCGGATGCTCGCGTAGAACTTGAGGGCGTTCCCGCCGGTCGTGACCTCGCCGTTGCCGAACATCACGCCGATCTTCTGGCGGAGCTGGTTGATGAACACGACACAGGTGCCCGTACGGCCCGTGACGGCCGTGATCTTGCGGAGGGCCTGCGACATGAGACGCGCCTGCAGACCGACGTGTGCGTCGCCCATCTCGCCCTCGAGCTCGGCCCGGGGGACGAGCGCGGCGACGGAGTCGACGACGACCAGGTCGACGGCCCCGGACCGCACGAGGGTCTCGGTGATCTCGAGGGCCTGCTCGCCGTTGTCGGGCTGCGCGATGAGGAGGGAGTCGAGGTCGACCCCGAGGGACTTCGCGTACGTCACGTCGAGGGCGTGCTCGGCGTCGATGAATGCGGCCACACCGCCCATGCGCTGGCACTGCGCGATGGCGTGCAGCGTGAGGGTGGTCTTGCCGCTGGACTCCGGGCCGAAGATCTCGACCACGCGGCCGCGCGGGTAGCCGCCGCAGCCGAGGGCCTCGTCGATGGCCATGCTGCCCGTGGGGATGACGCTGATGTCGGGCGCGGTGACGTCCCCGAAGCGCATGATGGCTCCGGGTCCGAAGCGCTTCTGGAGCGCGTCGAGCGCGCTGTCGAGGGCCTGGGTGCGGGCTTCGTCTCTACTCATGGTGTCCTCCTGGACGTGGGTTCAAGCGATGTCGCCGAGCGGTCGGAAGGCGAGCGCCTCGACCACGTGCGCGAAGCGGATGGACGGGCTCCCGGCGAGGTCGGCGAGCGTGCGGGCGACCTTGCGGACGCGCGTCGTGGACCGCGCGGAAAGGGCGTGCCGGGTGGCGGCGTCGTGGAGCAGGTCGCGTGCATCGGCCTCGAACGGGGCGTGCGCTTCGAGGCCTTCGGCGTCGAGCTGGCCGTTGGGGACGGGCTGCCCGCGGGCCGCCTGCATGGACCGTGCGGCGCACACCCGCTCGCGGACCGTGCTGGACGGCTCGCCCTTCGGACCGGTGAGCAGATCCCCCGGCGGGACGGGGAGCATCTCGACGTGCAGGTCGATGCGGTCGAGGATGGGACCGGACAGCTTGCGCCGGTAGCCCTGGATGGCCGCCGCGGAGCACAGGCACCGGTCGTCGGAGCCCAGGAAGCCGCACGGGCACGGGTTGCTCGCGAGCACGAGCGTGAGGCGGGCGGGCCAGGTGACGGTGCCCACCGCGCGGGTGATCCGGATCTCGCCGTCCTCGAGGGGCTGGCGGAGCACCTCCAGCGCGGTGCGGCGGAACTCGGCGGCTTCGTCGAGGAACAGGACGCCGTGGTGGGCCAGCGCGACCTCGCCCGGCCGCAGGGTGTGGTTGCCGACGAGCCCGGCGACCGTGACGGTGTGGTGGGGGGCGCGGAACGGACGTGCGCCGACCATGGTGGGCCCGGTGAGCAGGCCGGCCGCGCAGTGCACCTGGGTGGCTTCGAGCGCTTCCTCGAAGGTGAGGGGCGGCAGGATGGACGGGAGGCGCTGGGCGAGCATGCTCTTCCCGCATCCCGGAGGCCCGAGCAGGAGCAGGTGGTGCGCACCGGCGGCCGCGATCTCGAGCGCGCGCCGGGCGACGTGCTGGCCCCGGACGTCCGCGAGATCCGGGGTGTGCTGCGCCACGGAGGCCGTGGGGGCGGGGTGTTCGCGGGGGTCGTCTTCCGCGGTGAGCCAGCGGACGACCTCGGCGAGGTCGCGGGCCCCCCAGACCCGTGCGTCCGGGACCAGCGAGGCCTGGGCGGCGTTGTCCTCGGGCACCACGAGGATGCGGCCGGCGTCCCGTGCGGCCATCGCGAGGGAGAGCGAGCCCCGGATGGGCCGCAGACGCCCGTCGAGCGCGAGCTCTCCCGCGGCGAGCACGGTCTCCACGGCGCGCTGCGGGATGACCCCGTTCGCGGCCAGGATGCCGAGCGCCATGGGGAGGTCGAGCGCGGTGCCCTCCTTGCGGAGGTCGGCCGGAGCGAGGTTGATCACGACCCGCTTGCGCGGGAACTCGTGCCCGCTGGCCTCGATGGCGGACCGCACGCGCTCGGCGCTCTCCCGCACGGCGCTCGCGGGCAGCCCGACGATGCAGACCGCCGGCAGCCTGCGGAGCAGGTCGACCTCCACCTCCACCTCGACGGCCTGCACTCCCTGGAGCGCAGCCGATGCCACGGTCGTCGCCATGTCCCACCTCCCGACGGCGCCCCCTTCAGCGAGGGCCGTGCCAGGAGGCCCGGATCAGCGGGAGTGGAGGATGGAGGCTGGGATCACCGGGGCTCGGGGTGGCGTCGGGTGACGGAGGTCCACGCCGCTCGGATTTCCGGTGCGTCGCGCAACGGGCCCGTGATGGCGGGGATTCCGCGGTGTCGGACGAGCGTCAGCGGCGGAACGCGCGGACCAGGGCGTGCTCGAGGTGCTCGGCGTCGACGAACGGATGGGCGGTCATGCCGAGCTCGGACGCCGCCAGCACGTTCACCTCGCGGTCGTCCGTGAAGAAGGCCTCTTCGAGCCGCACGCCGAGGGCCGAGCAGGCGGCGAGGTACGCGTTCCGGTGGGGCTTCGCGTACCCGACGTGCCACGTGGACACGACGCGATCGAAGTCGGCGTGGATGCCGAGGTGCCGGAGCTCGCGGTCGATGGTGTCGGTGCCGTTCGTGAGGATGCCGACCAGGACGCCGCGGCGTCGGAGGGCATGCACGAGGTCCATCACGGCGGGGTCGACCGTGCCGATGTCGGACAGCCACTCGCGCACGGCTGCCGGGCTGCCGACCTTGCGGCCGACGGCCTCGACCCACTCGCCCCGACGGACCTTTCCGGTGATCAGCGCGTGGAGGGCCCCGTCTTCGAAGGCCGCCGCGAGCATGTCGTGCAGGGTGACCCCGTGACGCTGGGCGATCCGGGCCGCACCGGCGCGGTCGAAGTGGCGGACCACTCCGTCGAGGTCGAAGATGGCGGCGCGGAGGCGCGACACCTCAGGCTTCGATGCCGACGAGCTTGCCGTTCGGCTTCTTCGCCACGAGCTCGCCACGGACCGCCACCATCTCGCCGTTCACCATGACGAGGTCGGGCTTCGGCGCGGCTTCGCGGTCGACGTAGGGCGACCAGCCCGCACCAGAGAGCAGGGAGTCGCCGGCGACCCGGGTGATCTCGCCCTCGGCGAACAGGATGAGGTCGGCGTCGGCGCCCTTCGCGATGCGGCCCTTGGTCTCGAGCTCGAAGATACGCGCCGGGGCCTCGCTGCACAGCGAGACGAGCATCTCGAGGCTCAGGCGCCCGTACTTCACGGCCGACAGCATGAGCGGGAAGAGCAGCTCGCTGCCCGGCACCCCGTTGGCGGCGGAGTGGTGATCCGACGCGACACAGTCGAGGCGTCCGCGACGCACGGCGGTCCACAGGGTGCGACGGTCTTGCTCGGGGCGCACGGGCGGCACGGTCTTCACGTCGTCTTCCTCGGCGGAGAGGAAGAGGTGGTGCGGCGTGACGCCGGCCGTGACGGGGAGGTCGCCGCGGACGGGGTCGAGCAGGTCGAGCTCGGCAGCCGTGGAGAGGTGGACCCAGTGCACCGGCCGATCGTGGTCGCGCGCGGCCTTCATGACGGCGAGCGCTTCGGGGCTGCCTTCGGGCGAGCCGTCGGGGTTGGGGCGCAGCGACAGGGGGTCGTCGGTGCGGACCTGCACGCCGAGCACACCGCCGACGCCGAGGAAGCTCTCGAGGGAGTCGGGCTCGATGCAGTCGGACCCGGCGCCGAGGCACGCGAGGGTGCCGATGATGAGGCGCTGCTCGTGGGCTTCGGCGAGCGCGCTGGCGTTCTGCCCGGTGGCCTGGCCCCACAGGCCGAAGTTGCACCAGCTGCGCGGGGTGGCGGCGTCGACGCGGTGACGCGCGCTCGCGGCATCCGTGACGGGATGGTCGCCCGAGGGGAGGCCGAGGACCGTGGTGACGCCGCCCGTGACGGCCGCGCGGGACTCGCGCTCCCACACGGAGGGGTCGCCGTTGGGCGCGAACTGGACCGCGGTGTCGATGACGCCGGGCATCAGGAACTTGCCGATGGCGCTGAGCTCGCGCTTGGCGCCGCGGGGCGGGCGCGGACCCACGTAGGCGATCTTGCCGTTGTGAATCGCCACGTCGGCGACCTGGCGACCGAGGGAGGTCACGATGGTCGCGTCGCGGATGATCAGGTCGTACAACACCGTCGACTCCTGGCGCCGAACTCGGGGCTCAATCCGGGAATGACGGGCTCTCTAGCCGATCGACCGGGGGGAGGCAATCCGGTGGGCGAGCACGGGACCACGGGCGCTGCGAGGCTCTGAGCGCACGGGAGGACCGCGACATGGATGTCGTGGTTTGCGAACCGGGGGTCGAGCGTGGAGAACGTTCGATGTAGACGGGCATTTGGAGGGGTCGCGGTGCTGGAGGATCGGGGTCGGAGGGGTCTCGGAGGTGGGGGTCGGGGGCTCGAAGGGGGGTACCACGACACAGATGTCGCGATCTGGTCCGGAATCGGGATTCTGGACCACCTGCGCGGCGCTCATCGAACGGTTGTACCGTGACTATGACGACGATGGACCGGGTTGGCATACACCCTGCAAGAAGAACGGGCAGAGATGCAAAGAACTTGCGGGTGTGCCGGTCGGCACCCTCCGCGCATGAAGCCCGGCCCCTGTGGTCGGGCTTCATTGCTTTCGGGACCCCGCTTCGACGCGACGAAGACGGGCCCGTCGCACGGTCCGCCGCGGCTATACTCGCGCGCATGATGGTCCCCGAGGTGCCGAACAGCACCGAAATCCTGGACAGGTACGCCGCTTCCCGCGATCTGTGGCCCGGCGGAACGCTCGCGTTCTGGCACGGCGAGTCGGCACCGCGCCCCGCACGGGTGTTCTGGCCGGAGAACGAGGCGCAGGTGGCCGAGGTGCTGCAGGCCGCGTCGGCCCAGGGCATCCCCGTCGTGCCGTACGGCCTGGGCAGCGGGGTGTGCGGAGGGGCCCGTGGGCGCGAGGGTTCCTGGGTGGTCGACACCAAGCGGCTCACGCACCTGGGCCCGCTCGACGAAGAGCGGTGGACGCTCCAGGTGGGCGCGGGCGTGAACGGCCAGCAGCTCGAGGATGCCCTGCAGGGACGGGGGTTCACGCTCGGGCACAGCCCGTCGTCGATCTCGTGCTCGAGTGTCGGAGGTTGGGCGGCTGCGCGCAGCGCAGGGCAGTTCAGCAGCAAGTACGGCGTGTTCGAGGACATGGTGCTCGGCCTCACGTTCGTCACGCCCACGGGCCGCATCCTGGAGATCGGCACCCACGGCGACGACGACCCGGCGCTGCTCCCGCTGATCCTGGGCTCCGAGGGCACGCTCGGCATCGTGACGCGGCTCACCCTGAGGATCTGGCGGACCCCCGAGTCCCGCTGGCTGCGCGGATACCGGTTCTCGACGGTCGAAGACGCGCTCGATGCGATGCGTCGCCTGATGCAGGCGGAGCTCTGGCCCGCGGTGGTGCGGCTGTACGACCCCGTCGACACCCGGATCGGCGGGAAGACGAAGCCGAAGTCCGCGCACGAGTCGAACCGGCGGTTCGTGCGTCGATGGCTCGCGAAGGCCGGCGAGATCGACGCGATCAAGAAGCGCACGCTCGCGCTCCCGCTGTCGCTGCCCGGCGTGGTGAACCGCATCTTCGACGGGGTGTCGTCGGGCTGTCTGCTGATCGTGGGCTGGGAGGGGCGTCCGGCGGTGGTGGAGGCCCAGACGGCGGCCGGTCGCGCGATCCTGGAGGAACGGGGCGAGGATCTCGGGGCGGGTCCGGGCAATCGCTGGTTCCAGAGCCGGCACGCCGTGTCGTACAAGCTGATGCCGGTGTTCGAGCGCGGCGGGTTCGCCGACACGATGGAGATCGCGGCCCGATGGTCGGATCTGCCCCGTGTGTACGAGTCGGTTCGCGAGGCGGTGGCTCCGCACGCCGTCGTGCTCGCGCACATGAGCCACGTGTACCCGGAAGGGGGCAGCATCTACTTCTCGTTCGCGGGTCGCGGCACGAGGGAGGTGTACGAGGCGGTGTGGAACGCGGCGCAGGATGCCGTGCTCGCGGCGGGCGCCACGGTGACGCACCACCACGGCGTGGGCTCGCTGAAGGCCCGGTGGGCGGCGGCCGAGGTCGGTCCGGCGGTCGAGGGGTGGCGCGAGCTGAAGGATCGGCTCGACCCCAATGGCGTGATGAACCCGGGCCGTCTGTTCGTGCCCGTGCCGCCGCGTGACGCGGGCCCGGATCCGCGGCTCCACGAGATCGACGGGATGCTCCGGGTCCATGTCGACGCACCGTCTTCGGAGCGTGACGCGGAGTGCGCGCTGCTCGGCGCAGAGCAGATGTTCCCGTGGGAGACGCTGCCCGCACCGCCCCGGTGGACGCACTCGCACTGGCAGGTGGGGTGGGTCGAGGTGTCGGGTCGGGTGGGCGCGATCCAGGCGCGGCTCGGTCGTGGGCCGCGCTCGGCGACAGGTCCGGATCTCCGGCACTGGCTCGCAGACCAGGGCGAGTGTCGCTGCACGATCCCCACGGTGCCCGCAGGGGATCGCTGGGTCGGTGCGGGTCGGTGTCCGAACCCCTGGCGCGTGGCGCGGGAGCTGCTGCGGAGCGACCTGCGTCCGGCGCGCCTGGAGGTGGTGAAGGGCGAGCTGATCGTGGGGTTCCGCGGTCCGACGGCCCGGCAGCTGGGTCAGGTGGCGAGCCGCTGGGTTCCCGGTGGGCTCGTGGAGCGCGAGTGGACGCCGTTCTCGCTCCCGTCCGGTCCGTTGGAAGCGTGCTCGCTGGACGATCCGGCGTGTGTGACGGTCACCGCGCAGGGTGGCTTCCGGAGGGTCGGATGAGCTGGGACACCTGCGCGCTCTGCCCGCGTCTGTGCCGGAGCGCGTGCCCGGTCGCGACGGGATCCGGGCGGGAGGCCGCCGTGCCGGCCGTGATCGCGGGCACGATGCTGGACGTCGAGCGAGGCGTGCTGCCCGAGTCGCTCGGCCGTGAAGCCCTGACGCTGTGTACGGACTGCGGAGCGTGCCAGGAGCACTGCCACCTGCACGTGCCGCTGCCGGCGATGCTCCGCGAAGCCCGCGTGGAGCGCGTTCCGCGTCCGGCGCTCGAGGCCCTCCAGCCGATCCAGGGGATGGGGGACTGGATCGCGGTGGAGTCCGATGAGCGTCCGTTCGCCGAAGCGCTGTCGAAGGCGCTGAAGGTGCCCGTGCGGCGCTGGGCGACCTCCGATCACCTGGGGGTGGAGGTGCTCCCGTTCCCGGACTTCGAGCAGCGGCTCGAGCGCATCCGAGGTCGGGTGGGTGCGGCGCGGGTCGTCGTGATCAGCGGGGGCGTGGCGAAGGTGCTGGAAGCCGCGGGCGTCGGGTTCCAGTGGCTGCACGAGGTGGTGCGGGATCTGCCCGGTGGGGAAGGGTCCTGTGCGCTCGGTGGGTCCCGTCCGCTCGGCTGCTGCGGGGCCGCGGGCCCCCTGAAGTCCTTCCACCCGGACGATGCCGCGCGCACGGGACGGGTGTGGCTCGACCGCTCGGAGGAGTGGGTGGTGCGCGACGCCCGGTGCCGCGGGCACCTGAACGGGTGTGGCGGGCAGGTGAAGGACCCCCTCGACGCGTTGTTGGAGCGACAGTGACGGTGGTGTTCGTGGTGAACCCGCGCTCGGCCGGGGGAGCCACGGGCCGGGCGATGGAGCGGATCGGGGCGCTGGCGCGCGACGTGTTCGGGAGCGAGGTGCGGATCCGGGAGACCGAGCGCCCGATGCACGCGACCGACATCGCGGCGGAGGAGGGCCGCACGGCCGATCTCATCGTGTCCGTGGGAGGCGACGGCACCGCGAACGAGGTGGTGAACGGGCTCGCCCGGCTGGACGCCGCGGAACGGCCCGCGCTGGGCGTGCTCCCGGCGGGTACGGGCTGCGACCTCGTGCGGTCGGTGGGGATGCCGTCCGACCTCGATGCGGCGGTCCGACTCCTCAGGGACGGCGAGCGTCGGCCGACCGACTGGATGGAGGTGGAGGCGAGCTCGGGTGGGGAGACGGTCCGGAGGGTGTGCATCAACGTGACCGGATTCGGGATGGCCGGTGAGGTCGTGAAGCGGGCCAACGAGAGCAGCAAGCGGTTCGGAGGTCGGGTGACGTTCGCGGTCGCCACCGCGCGCACCGCGCTCGCATGGAAAAGCCCGCTCACTTCCATAGACTGGGACGGTCCGGATGGATCGGGGTCGTGGTCGGGTCCGCTGTCGTCCGTGTTCGTGGCGAACGGCCACTACTGCGGCGGCGGGATGTGGGTCGGGAAGGGCGGTCGGATGGACGACGGGGTCGCCGAGATGACGCTGCTCCCCGAGATGCCGCTTTCCAGGTCGATCTCTGGGGCACCGCGGCTGTACACGGGAACCATCGGAGCCGTGAAGGGGGTGGTGACCGCCCGGGTGACCCGCGTGTCCGCGACGTGCGGAGAACGCCCGGTCCTCGTCGATGTCGACGGCGAGCAACCCGGATCCCTGCCCGTCCAGGTGCGCGTCGAGCGCCATGCGCTCCGCCTCGTCGGACGGTGGGATGGATAATCGAGGGCTGACGGATACAAGTTTTCTCAAATCCAAATAGTCCAACGCAGCGCGCCTCCGCGGCCCTTTCGGCGGGGCACCACGGAAAAAAGCGCAAATCGGGCCTTGCATCATCCCGCCCGCGAACGTACAAAGCTCACGTCACATCGACGGTTCCACCCCGTGGTTTCCGAAGGTGACACCGCCCCGAGCGACAATCACGTCGCAGTGGCATCGGGTAGTCCAGTTTCAGAATTTGGATTATCCAGACGCCGAAACGCACGAGAGGAGAATCCCATGAACAAGGCTGATCTCACCGAGGTCCTCGCGTCCCGCGCCAAGATTCCCAAGGTCAAGGCCGCTGGCTACATCAACCTGCTCACCGAGGCCATCCAGGAGGCCCTGGTGCGCGACGAGAAGGTCACCATCTCCGACTTCGGAACCTTCACCGTCTCGAAGCGCCGTTCCTTCACGGGCCACAACCCGAAGAACGGAAAGGTCATGCAGGTCCCCGCCCGCCGGATCCCCGTGTTCCGCGCTGGCAAGGGCCTCAAGAACGCCCTGAACCAGTAGTTCCGTGGGAGGTTCGCCTCCCCCGAACCGCAGAGGCCGCCGTCCACCCGGACGCGCGGCCTCTTCCTTTTTGGGGGGCCCGGGTGCACGGCCTCGGCTGCGTGCTTAATGAGACGGGTGCGCCCGAAGGAGGCCCGATGCCCACGTCCCCCCAGACCTCTGCTGTCCCCGCGCGCCGCGCGCGTCTGGTGGCCGAAGCCAACCTCCCCACCCGCTACGGCGACTTCCGCGTCGTCGCGTTCGAGGCGATCGACGGCAAGGAGTACGGCGCGGTCGTGAAGGGCGATGTCGCCGGCCGCTCGGGTGTTCCCGTCCGGCTGCACAGCGAGTGCTTCACGGGCGACGTGATGGGCAGCGTGAAGTGCGACTGTCGCGACCAGCTCGAGGCGGCCCTCGAGTACATCGGTCAGGCCGAGGTCGGGGCCGTGGTCTACCTGCGCCAGGAAGGCCGGGGAATCGGGCTCGCGAACAAGATCCGGGCGTACGCCCTGCAAGACAGCGGGCTCGACACCGTCCAGGCGAACCTCGCGCTGGGCTTCGCCGACGACGAGCGTCGGTACGAGATCGCCGCCGACATCCTGGCCGAGCTCGGAGTCGAGTCCGTCCAGATCCTGACGAACAACCCCAACAAGATTGCGGGCCTGGAGAATTCGGGAATCCGGGTCGTGGGGCGCATCCCGCTGCAGGTGGCCACCCGCCCCGAGAACCTGTTCTACCTGTCGACCAAGGCGCTGAAGTCCGGGCACATGCTGGTCGACCTCGACGGCTCCGAGGACTGAGCCGGCTCAGGGGGCCGGTTGCAGGAGCGCGACCGCCACCACGCACGCGGTCTCGGCGCGCAGGATGTGCGGACCGAGGCCGATGGGCGTGCACCGTTCCGAGAGCCACGCGACCTCGGCGGGCGTGAAGCCGCCTTCGGGTCCGACGCACACCGCGCAGGCGCTCGCGGACCGCGTGGCGGGGGTGCCGCCGGGGAGGGCCGCGTACACGGGGATGTCGAGCGCCTCGATGGCAGCGCGTACGTCGGTGATGGGGTGGATGGCCGGCTCGTCCGCGCGCCCGCACTGCGCGGCTGCGGAGCTCGTGATGCGCTCCCAGCGATCGATGCGCTCGCCCTTGGCGACCGTACGCGCGGTGAGGACCGGGTAGACGTTCCGAACGCCGGCTTCCGTGGCCATGCGGAGCGCGAGGTCCATCGCCTGGTGCTTCAACACCGCGACGACCAGATCGACGGATCCGAGCGCTTCCACCGTGCGGACCGGCCCCGTGGCGCGCGCGATGGCGAGGGACCCCTCGGACCGGACGAGCTCCGCGGGCTGCTCGTGGCCCGACCCGTCGAACAACAGCAGGAGCGCACCGGGACGGGCCCGCATGACGTTGAGCAGGTGGTGCGAGACCCCGGCGTCCAGCGGACCGTCGTGGGGCAGCACATCGACCCGGACGCGCTTCATGCGGGCCGGAGCTCGAGCGCGATCCACTCGCCGTCGACCAGGCGCTGTGCGACCGGCCAGGGGAGGGCCGCGCGCACCAGGGGCTCGCGGTCGGCGAGGACCCCCGCGACCACGAGGTGGTGCCGCGTGAGCCGCAGGAGCTCGGGCGCCAGCTCGACGAGCAGCTCGGCGTGGAGGTTCGCGAGCACCACGTCGGCGGGCTCGAGGACGTAGGGCGTGCGGCCGTCGAAGGTGGCGTCGAGCCCGTTGAGGCCGGCGTTGTGGCGGGCGTTCGCCACGGCGGTGTCCTCGATGTCGACGCCGTGTGCACGCATCCCGCGCGACGCGGCCGCCAGAGCGAGCACACCCGACCCGCACCCGATGTCGAGGGCGGTCCGGCCCGCGAGCGCTGCGCCCGTCGTCAGCCCGTCGAGCAGCAGGAGGGCCTGCCGGGTGGTCGGGTGGTCGCCGGTCCCGAAGCCGGCACCAGGCTCCACCAGGAGGCTGCCTTCAGGGGCGTCCCACGGAGGCGCCACCACGAATCCGCCCGCGACGATCGGCTTGAACCCGGCACGGCTCTCGGCTTCCCAGTCCCGCTCCTCTTCGACGCGCCACACGAGCTCTGTCTCGGCGTCGAGCCATGGCGCGAGCGCACGGGCGGCCTCCGCGCGATGCTCGACCTCGAACCAGGCCGTCAGGACGTGCCGCTTGGGGAGTGGGGCCGCGGACCCCCGGTCCCAGGGCTGGCGGGGTGGGGGAGCGGTGCCCTCCAGCCACGACTCCTGCACGCCGACGGCACCGAGCGCGAACAGGGTGGCAGACGCGCTCCCGGTGTTCGCGCGACGGAGCCCCACGATGTCGAGCGCGAACCAGCCCATCACTGCGGAGGGAGGAGCTGGACGCCGTCGCCCTTCGCCTCGACGAGGATGCGCAGGACTTCGGGGCCCTTCGTGATCTCGACCCACTCCACGCCGTCGACCAGACCGCGGACGTAGAGGGTGGGCGTGCCCTGGACGCCCGCCTCGAACCCCGCCACGGCGTCGGCCACGACGGCTTCGACGGTGGACTGCTGGCCCATGCACGACTCCCACGCCGCGAAGTCGAGCCCGACCTCCTGCGCCATGAACGCGAGGTCGTTGTCGCTGTTGTACCCGAGGTTCTGGAACATCTTGCCGGACATGTCGAAGTACCGGCCCTGCTGGCCCGCGCACTCGGCGGCCATCGCGGCCTTGCAGCGCTCGGGCCCGTCTTCGCCCTCGAGGGCCGGATTGCAGGCGCCCGACAGCGGGAACGCCTTGAACCGGAGCTGCAGGGTGGGGATCTCGTGCACGAGCTCCTTGAGGACGGGCGCGGCCTGGGCGCAGTGCGGACAGCCGTAGTCGGCGAACTCGACCACGGTGATCGGTGCCGAGCGGTCGCCGAACACCGGCTCGGTGCCGTCGAGCTTCACGGCGCCGCGCGGGCGCGCGTACAGCGTGGCGAGCTGCTCCGCCGAGAACGATCCGTCGGGCTGCGCGGGCTTCTTGAGGGAGGCCGTGGGCGCGGACTCCGCTTCGAGGCTGCGCCAGGAGCTCGCACCGACCAGGGTGATCACGGCGAACGAGCCCGTGATGACCCACAGGCTGGAGGCTCCGAACACCTTGTCGACGTCTTCGAACAGCCCGATGGCCTGCGACTTCAGCCCGCGGAGGGCCGCCCACAGGAGCAGGCCGTTGCATGCGTAGATGGTGATGCACAGGACGCAGAAGGCCCCGAGCTTCTTGGCTTCCCAGCCGAGGTAGGCGCTGAACGCGAGGGAGGCGAGGGCGAACAGACCGTTGATCTGGTTGAACCGCGGCGCCTTCTCGTCGGACCCGAACGAAGCGAGCGCGAGCCCGACGTAGAACGCCATGCCGTAGAGCGTGACGGGGAGCCCGAACAGCTCGGAGGCGGCGGACTGGTTGACGATGTCGCAGTTCAGCGTCTGGCTGACGTTGCAGGCGCTCTCGCCGGTGGTCTCGAACTTCCGGTAGAACAGGTACGCGTTGCAGCCGGCTGCGAGGAGCGCGGTGACGAGGGTTCCGGTGCGGTGGTTGGTCGAGACGACCTGCGCGCAGAACGCCAGTGCGGCGAGCAGGAACGCCATGAGGTCGTACCCGGCGTACTCGGGGTTGCCCGTGCTCCCGAAGTACACGCCGGCGGCGGCCAGGATGCCCGCCACGCCCAACAGTCCGAAGTTCTTCACGAAGTCCATGCCGCTCCCGATACCCGCCTGCGCGAGTGGGAATGAGGTGCGCGACCTATCGCATCCACCCCCGAGATCCAGTCATCGAATCCTGCGCAGCTGCTTCTCGATGTCGCGTTCCTTGATGGCGTGGCGCTTGTCGTGCAGCTTCTTCCCCTGGGCCACCGCAATCTCGACCTTCACGCGGGAGCCCTTGAAGTAGACGTGCGTGGGGATGACGGTCATCCCACGTTCCCGTGTGACCTTCCGGAGCTTCGAGATCTCCTGCTTGTGGAGGAGCAGCTGACGGGCGCGTCGGGGCTCGTGGTTCTCGCGGTTCGCGTGGTCGTAGGGCGCGATGTAGAAGCTCAGGAGCCAGGCGCCGTCGTCGCGGAGCTCGACGTACGCGTCCATGAGGTTCGCGGACCCGTCGGTGCGGAGGCTCTTCACCTCGCTGCCCGTGAGGACCATGCCGGCCTCGAAGCGGTCGGTCAGCGTGTATTCGTGCTTGGCCTTTCGGTTGACGACCAGGCTCTTGATGACGTCGGTGTTGGACACGGTGGCTCCGACGGACGCGTATCCTGCCGGGCTGGGGGGCGCAGACCCGGTCTGGTGATCTGGCGCGGACGAGTTGGCGCGCAGCAGACGGCGTCCTGGAAGCTCGGGTCGAGCAGACAACGTCCTGGCAGGGCCGGTCGAGCATTCGGCGTCCTGCCAATGCGGTTCGAGTAGACGGTGTGCCGGAAGCTCGGGTCGAGGAGACAGCGCCCTGCGCCGGCGGGTCGAGCAGACGGGACCTGTCGATTCGCCAGCGCCAGCCACCCTGACTCCGGCTTCGCCTCCGCCTCGTCGCTGCGCTCCTCGTTGGCA
The DNA here is from genome assembly GCA_041389565.1 of Myxococcota bacterium. Lineage (GTDB taxonomy): Bacteria > Myxococcota_A > UBA796 > UBA796 > JACKEQ01. The sequence continues at coordinate 151 of JAWKRP010000033.1, read as the reverse complement.
TCCCTCGCGTAGACACGAGAGTCCCACAGACCCCGCACCTGCGGCGGCCCCGCCACTACGGGCTCTTTCCGCGGGGTCCGTCGGACTCCCTGCGCCTCGATGCGGAGCGTGGAGCGCTCGCGAGACGAGGTCTTCGGCGGGACGTCGGGAG
>JAWKRP010000032.1:0-94694 GCA_041389565.1 Myxococcota bacterium | reverse complement strand
CCCACCCGGAAGACCCGGCTGCGGCGGGCTCGATCCTGGAGTCCCTCCCGAAGGACGCGCCCACACCAGCCGATCGGCTGCGCACGCTCGACCACCTCGCGAAGGGCGGAGCGCTCGAGCTCGCGGGGTTCCGCGCCTGGCGATGGACGCCCGACGCCGAGGGTGCCCGTGCCGCGAAGCTGGCGCTCACCGACCGCATCCGGCTGACGAAGTACCTGATCTACGAGAGCGCGGGCAGCCCCGAGCGCACCGACACCTTCGACACCGCGCTGTACGCCGCGCCCACCGGCGAGGAAGCGCGCCAGCTCACGCGGCAGGCGGTGTTCGCGGGGGCGTACGAGCCCGGCGGTGCGCATGCCGGAGAGGCCCGTCCGCTCGTGTGGATGTCGCGACGCGACGTGAACCGCGCCATCCTGCAGGGGTCCGTTCAGGTGCGCTTCGCGGACGGCACGTCGCGCATGCTGAACGTGCACGTGTCGAACGACGTGCCGTACGACCGCACCATCCGCGACCCGAACCTCCAGGGCCGGTACTGGTACTTCCGGGAGGTCGAGGGCTTCCGGGGGTATGGCGACACCGACAAGATCCGGCTCGAGCCCGGTGTGACGGTCGCCGGCGACGTGTTCGGGCTCGGGCTCGGCACGGTGCTCCTGGTGTCCGACGGCACCGTCGGGCGCGTCGTGGTGCTGGCCGACACGGGCGGGGCGTTCCAGCCGAACCTGTACCAGCTCGACTGGTTCGCGGGGGTGTTCCCGGATCACGCCGCCTACGAAGCCGGAACCGCGCACCTGCCGACGAAAGCGGAGGCCTGGGTGCTGGTCGCCCGCTGACCCTCGTAAAATTTACGCCACGCGCATCGAGCGAACGTCGGTGCGCAGGCTCAGCGCCTTGCGGCACGCCGCCCAGGCCGCCGGCGGACCCACCATGTCGAGCCGCACCCGGAGGACCTCACCTTCGACGTCGAGGTGCTCGGACCGCAGCGTGAGGCCGTGATCGCGCGCGATCTGGATGAACTCCTCCACGCTGCCGACCTCCCGGGAGAGCTCGAGGATCAGCCGCCGGCCGGAGCGACCGTGCTCGAGCCGGCGCTCGACCGCACCGAGCGGGAGCAGCACCACGAGCACCAGGAAGCACGTGCCCACGGCCTCCACGATGTGCCGCGAGCCCACCGCGATGCCGATGGCCGCGACCACCCAGAGCGTCGCCGCGCTCGTCAGGCCGGTGACGTTCCCGCGCGACTGGATGATGGTTCCGGCCCCGAGGAAGCCGATTCCGCTCACGATCTGCGCCGCGAGCCGCGAGGCGTCCGCGCGGGCGTTGTCGGCGATGAGGCGCGCCATGTCGACCGACAGATCCGTGATCAGCGTGGCGCCCACGCAGATCAGGATGTTCGTGCGCAGGCCCGCGGGCTTGCCGCTCACCTCGCGCTCGAGCCCGATGAGCCCGCCGAGGAGGGTCGCGATCACGAGCTCTCCGAGCAGGTCGACCCGGGCGACGTTCAGCGCATCGAGCCAGCTCACGGTGCCTCCTCGGGCGCGATGCCCACGGCCAGCAGGCCCTCGTGGAACCCCGACTCGTCGGCGGCATCCCAGCGGGGCTCCACCACCCAGGCCCCCGTCGTGTCGACGATTCCCCACCGGAAGGGCTGCGGCGCCACACCTGGCACGGCGGCCACGGCCCGCCCGTCCGAGAAGTCGCTGACCCGCCGGTACTCCCGCGGGATCACGAGCTCCACGGCGGTGTCGACGAACCCCCAGGTGCCGCTGGCGAACACGGCGCCGAGCCCCCCGACGTGGGGACGTACCCACTCGAACCGCGGGCCCACGGGCGTCCCGTCGACCGCGAAGTACCCGGTGGGCCCCGCGATCAGCCCCTCGGACGCGCCGTCTGCGAGGCCCTTGCTCGACTCGGGCACCACCACCGTGCCGTCGCGCGCGACGACCGCCCAGCCGCCGCTGCCGGACACCCCGGCGAAGCCGTTCAGGAAGGGCTTCGCGGCCTTGTAGAACGGATCCAGCACGAAGGCACCGGACCGATCGACGTATCCGTAGCGCTTCCCGCCCACCTGCACGGGCAGCAGGCCCTCGCCCCACGCACCCACGGCCGTCCAGGCCTGTGGGTCGCCCTCGGGCCGGATGGGCACCCCGAGGGTGCCGTCGCGCGCGAGCAGGCCGAAGTGCACGAGCCGCGTGGGGCCCGCCCCGATCCGGGGAGCGCCCTCCCCCACGACCTCGCCGACCGCCGCGAGCCCGTCGACCATGGGGTGCGCGACCGCCCACCGCTGGTCGAACACCCAGGCGCCGGTCTCGTCGATGTAGCCCCACTCCCCGGACGCGGCGTCCTGGGCGCACGTGGGCTCGGTGCCGCCGTAGTCGCAGAGCTGGCGGAACCGGGGCGGCACCACGAACACCCCGGAGCGATCGACGAAGCCCCAGGCCCCTCCGAGCAGCGCGGCTGCACGGCCGTTCTGGAAGCCTCGCGCCCCTTCGAGCGCGGTGGGCACGACGATCCTGCCGGTTCCGTCCACGAAGCCCCAGCGCCAGCGGTCTTCCTGGCCGCTCCACTGGCTGACGGCGAGCACCAGCCCGAGCCCGAGCACCCCTGCGCCCGCGGCGAGGGCGAGCCCCCTCGGGAGGCCCCGGCTCACTGGCTCTTCAGCCAGCTGTTCCAGACATCCGCGCGGAGCTGGTCGGTGGCGTGCCGCGCGAGGGCCCGCGCGACGGTCTGGGTGCCCGTGTGCGACACGTAGGCGGTGGAGGCGTCGATGGCCGCGGCCACGTAGTCGGCGCCGCCGTCCGCGAAGGACAGCACGCCCTTCAGCTGCGACATCACCTTGTCGTGGGTGAGCCCACGCTCGGTGACGAACCGGCCGACCCAGTCTCCGGTCGAGTCGAGGGTCTGCAGGATGAAGGCCTGCTTCGCCGACGCGGAGTCGCCGGGCAGGCGCTTGCCGAGCTGCTGGAACACCGCATTGTTCGTGAGGGCGTCGTTGCTCGCGGCCGCGCTGAACGTCTTCAGGATCTTCGACAGGAAGTCGGGGCCCAGCGGAACCATGCCGTCGTACACGACCCAGGCCGCGATGCGCAGGAGGTCGTAGCGGCCGTAGTCGGCGAGCGCGCCCGTGAACTTCGCGATGCCGTCGGGCGTCGCGGTGGGCATGCCGTTCAGCAGACCGAACGCCACGAGCTCGGCCACGAGCTTCACGCCGGCGTCGACACACTGGGTGGTCTCGGGGCGGGGCGTGTACTGCTTGAGGAAGCCCAGGCTGGCGAACATGTCGGTGACCTTGCCGGCCATCGCGGCGCCGGCGGCCATCTGATCGACGGTGTCGACCAGCTGGTACACCCGCAGGGCTTCGGCGTAGTGCCCGGTGTTCGCGACGTCCATCGCCTGGGCCCGCGAGCGGATCTGGGCCAGCACACTGGGCTTCGTGACGCCGCTCACCTCGGCGAGCAGGGCGTTGAAGTCCCGCGGGTTGTCCCACTGGCCCGGCACGGCGAAGTCGAGCGCCTGGAGCGCGGTGACCGTGAGGCCGGTGGCCGGAAGAGCTTCGAACGACGCGATGATTGCCATGGACACCTCGGTGCCCGGCTATCCGACCGCTACTTGTTGCTCCAGTGGAGCGTGAGGCTCGCGAGCACCTGCTTCGGGTTGCCGTCGTCTTTCTCGCGCGAGCCATCCCACTTGAACACCCGCCTGGACCGGAGGATCCACACGGCGTCGGCCGACAGCGCGAACAACGTGCCCTCGGTGTCGGGGGGCGCGCGGCCACACACGCGCTCGCAGGTCTCCGCGATGTCGGACCCCGCGGCGGGGAGCAGCCCATTGTCTTCCTCGATGCACGTGCCCGCCTGCTGCGGATGCCGGTGCAGCGCGACGATCTCGGCCAGCGGCTCGCCCCAGCTCACGGCCAGCACCTTGGAGCCCGGACGCTCGAGGTCGGGCCAGCCCCACAGGCTGTAGCGCCGCCCCGACGGGAGCTTCATCATCCCCGTCTGGCCGGCGGTGTGGAGCACGTTGAGCACGGGCGCGAGCTTCTCGATGGACTCGGGGAGGTCTTCGCGGCGGCCCACGATGATCTCGGCGCCGAGGGCCTCGACCGTGCGCTGCCAGCCCGAGGCGGGCACCTCTTCGGTGGCGGGCTCGGCCTGACGCCGGACCGGGACGATCCCCGCCTCCGGCTCGCGGTTCTCGGAGAGCGCGAGGCCCGCCGACGACGTGCGGCCGGCGAACGGGATGGGCTCGGGAGCAGGGCCGGGACCGGACGCGGACAGCGGCTCGAGCGCCCTGAGCGCAGACGCGACGAGCGCGACGGCACGAACCCCTTCCTCGGGCGCCGAGGGGACCGCGAACACCACCCGTCCCCCGACCAGACCCGCCTCGGCCCGCAGCAGCAGGGCCGGACCCTCGGCGGTCGTCGCGAGCACACGCCGCAACGCCTCGCCGTAGCCGGGCAGCGACGCGTCGAGCACCGCATCGAGCGCGCCAGGCAGGGCGCTTCGGGGCGTCAGGTCGCCGAGCACGCACACGGCGTCGGCGCCCGGGGCCGACCGGATGGCGGCGTCGAGCCCGCCCAGCTCCGCACCCGTGGGCCCGGAGACCGTGAAGCCCCCGTCGGCCAGGAGGTCGGCGAAGGCGTCACCGTCGCAGCCGACGGTCACCACGTGGACGGAAACGGCGGTCATCCGTGCTGACTCCCTTCTCGAGGCGGCAGAGCATACCGATTCGCGGACGGGTCCACCACCCCACGGGCTCGTTGACGGATCCGCTCCGACCGGGCGATCCGCGCAAAACCCGCTTCGTCGACCCAGGACAGGCGTGCCCGGAGCAGGTCCATCGGCCACGGCCCGTCGGAGGTGTTTCGATCCAGCAGCTCCGAGGCGGGGAGCGGGATCCGCGGGAGCGAGGCCACGAGGTCGTGGGCCCGGCCCCCCCGGTCCACCAGCCGACGCGCCTCCTCGAGCAGCGAGGCGGGCAGGTGGGCGACCAGGGGGTGCACGTCGTCGCCCGCGGCGGCCACACCGGGGGCCGCGGCGAGCCGCTCCAGGGCGTCCCGGGAGAGGTGGAGTACGTCACACGGCACGATCAGCACGGGCCCGCCGGCGTCCTCGAGCGCGGAGACCACGCCGTTGAGGGGGTGCCGCGGCCCGGAGTCCGCCTCCCGGACCACCCGGACCGCGGAGCCGTCGTCGTGCACCCACGGCAGGGCCTCCGGCTCCCCCCGGCGTACGAGCGCGACCTCGAGGCCGACCGACGCGAGCAGCTCGACGAGGAACACGGCCGCGGGACGCCCCTCGTGCGGCAGCCGGGCCTTGTCCGAGCCCATGCGCTGCGAGGCCCCGCCCGCGAGCACGTAGGCGTTCACAGATCGAGCTCGGTGCCGTCGAGGAAGGTGGGGTCGAGCAGCTGGACGCGCACCGCATCGCCCGCCGAGACCGCGCCGTCCTCCGGGCTCCGGTACAGGAGCCCATGGGCGCGGGCCATGCTCGTGAGCACGCCGCTGCTCTGGCTGCCGGTGCTCCGACAGCCCCAGCCCGACGGCCCCTTCTCGAGGGTCACCCGCAGCAGCTTCGCGCGGCCCGGGCGCTCGGGGATGTCGTCGAGCGCGATGGCGTCGACCACCGGGAGGAACCGCTCCGGCACCCCCATCGACGCGAGCATCCACGGCCGCACGAACTCCAGGAAGTTCACCATGCAGCTCACGGGGTTCCCGGGGAGCCCGAACACGGGCACGCGCCGCGCACCCCGCTCCGCGATGCCGAACGCCAGCGGTTTCCCGGGCTTCATCCGTACCTTCCAGAACGACATGGCGATGCCGAGCTCGGCGAAGGCGTCCTTCACGAGGTCGTGGGCGCCCACGCTCACCCCACCAGTCGTGACGAGCGCGTCGTGCTCGAGCCCCTCCTCCATGCGGGCCACGAGCCCGGCGAGATCGTCGGGCGCCCGACCGAGCACGGTGCACTCGCCTCCTGCGTCTTCGACCAGCCCGGCGAGCGCCACGGGATTGCTGCTGAAGATCTGCCCGGGACCCAGGGTTCCGCCGGGCTCGACGAGCTCGTCGCCCGTGGCGAGCACGGCCAGGCGCGGGCGGCGCACGACCCGCACGTCCGCCAGACCCACGGACGCCAGGAGGCCCGCGATGGCGGGCGTGATGCGCTGCCCGGCCCGAACCAGCACGTCTCCGGTGCGGATGTCGCTGCCTCGCCTGCGGATGTTGGCGCCGGGCTCGGGCGCGACCTCGATGGCCACGGTGCCCGCACCGGGACGGGTGTTCTCGATCATCACCACCGCATCCGCGCCGTCGGGCACGGGCGCTCCCGTCATGATGGCCGCGGCGTGCCCCTCGGGGAGCGGGCCGTCGAGGGGATGCCCGGCCGCCGACTCGCCCGCGAGCGGGAGCACCGCCTGGAAACAGGCCTCCTTCGCTCGCACGGCGAAGCCGTCCATCGCGGAGTTGTCCCAGGGGGGCACGTCCATCGGAGCGTGCACATCGGACGCTGCGACGCGGCGAAAGGCCCGTGAAACATGGACCGACTCGCCAGCGAGCACGGGCGCTTCGGCCAGTACCATGGAAACAGCGGCCGACAGATCGAGCACGTTCCCCCTCCCGGGTGCGATGATCCGAGCGTAGCGGGGGGGATCATGCAGGTCGAGCTGAGGCACTGGAAAGGGTCGTGGAGCCAGCCACTCCCGGATGGAGCCGCCTCCGTCGTGCTCGTGTTCGGGGATCCGGCGCTCGCCGACGACCCGGCCCCGCTGCACGAGCTCCGCGAGGCCTACCCCGACGCCGTCCACGCCGGCTGCAGCAGCTCCGGCGAGATCCTGGGCACCGAGATCCACGAGGGCACCCTGGTCGCGGCCATCGTGACGTTCGCTCACGTCGAGGCGCGGGCGGTCACCCGCGAGATCGCCGACCCGGCGCAGTCCCGCGAGATCGGCGCCGCGCTCGCTGCGGATCTGTCGGCCACACCGGGGCTCCGGCACGTGTTCCTGCTGTCCGACGGGCTCGGCGTGAACGGGTCCGCGCTGGCCGCGGGAGTCCAGCACGCACTGCCGGAAGGCGTCGTGGTGACGGGCGGTCTGGCGGGCGATGGCGCTCGCTTCCAGCGCACGTGGGTGTTCGACGGCGAAGCGGCGCGGAGCGGGGTGGTCCGCGCGATCGGGCTGTACGGGTCGGCCCTCCGCGTCGGGCACGGCTCGGAGGGGGGCTGGATCCCCTTCGGCGTGGGGCGCGTGGTCACGCGGTCGGTCGGGAACGTGCTGTACGAGCTCGACGGGAAGCCCGCGCTGGCGCTGTACAAGGAGTACCTGGGCGAGCGCGCGAGCGGCCTTCCGGCGACGGGGCTGCTGTTCCCGCTGAGCCTGCGCGACGGCACGCGGCACGACATCGTGCGCACCATCCTGGCGGTCGACGAGCGCGACCAGAGCCTCACGTTCGCGGGCGACATCCCGCAGGGGAGCCGCGTCCAGCTCATGCGCGCCGACTCCGAAGCGCTGGTGGAGGCCGCGGGCTCCGCGGCGAGCGCGGCTTCCGACGATGCGGGCCCGGTGCTGGGGCTCGCGGTGAGCTGCGTGGGCCGCCGGCTCGTGCTGGGCGAGCGCACCGAAGAGGAGGTCGAGGAGACGCTCGACCAGCTGCCCCCGGGGAGCTGGCTCACGGGCTTCTACAGCTACGGCGAGCTGTCGCCCGGCAAGGAAGGCGGGTGTGACCTGCACAACCAGACGATGACGCTCACCACCTGGCGCGAGGTCGGTGCGTAGTGGGCAAGCCCCGCGATCTCGAGGAAGTCTCGCTCCACCGCACGCTCCAGCGGCAGCTCCGGAAGTTCGGGATCGACCCCGAGACGGGGCCGCCCGACGCGGAGACGTGGGCGCGCTTCCTGGCCCGTGTGGATGCGACGTACCGGTCGACGGACGAGGAGCGGTACACGGCGCAGCGCGCGCTCGAGATCTCGAGCCGCGAGATGGAAGCCCTGTCCCGGCAGATCGCGGCAGACCGGGAGCGGCTGGCGCAGATGATCGAGTCGCTGCCCCAGGCCGTCGTGTACACCGACGCGGAGCTGCTCGTGCAGTTCTGCAACGCGCAGGCGAGCGACCTGCTGGGCGAGGTGTCGGCGGGCGCGCACCTCGACAGCCTCGTGGACCTCCTCGATGCGCACGGGCACGCCATCGAGGTCGCAGGGATCGTGGGGCGCGGGCTCGGGGAGACGTCCGGGGCCGTGGAAGGCGGGTTCGGACGCATCGAAGCCGCGTGGCAGCTCGTGCCGATCGTGGTGGATCAGCGGCTGGACGGCGTGCTGCTCGTGGTGCACGACCTCCGCGAGGTGCGGGCGGCCGAGCTCGCGCTGCACGAGGCCCGCATGGATGCCCACGTCTCGCGCGAGACCGAGGTGGCGCGCGGCCGCTTCCTCGCGAACGTCAGCCACGAGCTGCGTACGCCCCTCAACGCGATCCTCGGCTACACGGAGATGCTCCAGGAGGAGGCCGCGAACGGCGAGGCCGAGGATCTGAGCCGGATCCTGCACGCCGGTCGGCACCTGCTGGCGCTGATCAACGATCTGCTCGACCTGTCCAAGATCGACGCAGGCAAGATGGAGCTGGTCCTCGAGCCCGTCCACCTCGACGAGGTGCTGTCGGAGGTCGCGGCCACAGCCGGTCCGCTCGTGGCACGGCACGGCAACGTGCTGGTGGTCGAAGACGCCGTGTGCACCCCGGTCGCGGCCGATGCGATGCGGCTGCGCCAGTGCCTGCTCAACCTCGTGGGCAACGCGGCGAAGTTCACCCACGAGGGCACCATCCGCATTGCGACGCGGGAGCGCGACGGCGCCGTCTGGATCGACGTGATCGACACCGGGCGGGGCATCCCGGCGCATCGCCTCGCTGGCATCTTCGACGCCTTCGAGCAGGTGAAGCCCGAGGAGCACCAGGGCACGGGGCTCGGGCTGGCGCTCACGCGGGCGTTCGTCCAGCTGATGGGCGGGCACATCCAGGTCACGAGCGCGGTCGACGTGGGGTCGACCTTCTCGCTCGTGCTGCCGCGATCTACTGGCGGATCTTGAGCTTCTGGCCCGGGTGGATGGTGGTGGACGACAGGCCGTTCCACTTCTGCAGCTCGGACACCGAGCAGCCCCGCGCCGACGCGATCTTCCCGAGGCTGTCGCCCGAGCGGACCGTGTAGGTCGTCCACGACGAGGACGCGACCTGAGTGGCGGGCACCTTGATGCGCTGGCCGCTCTGGATGCTGGAGGCGTTCCGGATGCCGTTGAGCTTCTGCAGGCTGGCGGTGGTGGTGCCGTACTTCGTCGCGATGCCCGACAGGGTCTCGCCGCGCTGGATGGTGTGCAGCGTGGTGCGAGCCGTGGTGGAGGCCGGCGCAGACGAGCCGCTCCCGCGTACCTTGAGCGTCTGGCCCACGTAGATGCGGCTCCCCGAGATGTTGTTCAGCGTGCGCAGCGACGTGGTGGTGGTGCCGTACTTCGTCGCGATGCCCGACAGCGTGTCGCCGCTGCGCACGGTGTGCGTGGTGGGCGCCGACGTCGACTTCGACTTCGTCGGGGAGCTGGTGGACGCCACGACCGGCTCGTCTTCCGGCATGCTGCCGCCGCGCGGGATGACGAGGCGCATGCCGACGTAGATGCGGTCGACGTTCGCGAGGCGGTTGGCCCGGCTGATGGCCGACGTGCTGACGCCGTACGCGGACGCGATCTTGGACAGCGTCTCCCCGCGCTTCACGGTGTGCTTGGTGAACGAGAGGCGCTCGTCCTTCGGGACCTTCGCGAGCGCGGCCACGAAGGTGTCCTTTCGCCCCGCGACCACGCGGATGGTGTGGCCCTCGGGCGGCGTGGCGTACCGACGCAGCGCGGGGTTCAGGTAGCGGAACTCGTCTTCCGACATGCCGGCGGACTTCGCGAGGATGCTCACCTCGACCGACCCGTCGACCTGGACCTCGTCGTAGGCCAGCTCGTCCTGGAACTGGATGTTCTCGAACCCGTAGCGCTCGGGGTGCTTGCCGATGATGGCGGCCGCCATGATCTTCGGCACGTAGTTGTCGGTCTCGGACGCGAGGTACGGGCCGCTCGCGATCTTCCAGAAGTCGGTCGTGCCCGAGCTGCGGACCGCACGGCGCACCCGGCCGGGGCCGGTGTTGTACGAGGCCCACGCGAGGCGCCAGTCCCCGAACATCTGGTGCAGCTCGCCGAGGAACGCGATGGCGGCGTCGGTCGAGCGCGCGGGGTCGCGCCGGTCGTCGACCCAGTAGTCGACGCGGAGCTTGTAGAGCTTGCCGGTGCTGGGGATGAACTGCCACAGACCCGCGGCGTGCGCGTGGCTGTAGGCGTGCGCGTTGTACCCGCTCTCGATCATCGACAGGTATACGAGGTCGCGCGGGAGGCCCGCCTTGTCGAGCTTCTCGTACATCATGGGGCGGTAGCGCGTGCTGCGGGCGAGCCACCGCTCGTAGTACTTGCGGCCGGGCCCCGTGAAGTACTCCACCCACTTCTCGACGGCGCCGTTCACCTCGACCGGGATGTCGAACTCGCTCGGGTCGACGCGGTCGAGGAACAGCGGGTCGACGTACAGCACGCCCGCAGGGTCGTTGTACATCTTCAGCGGCGGGTCGGCGGCGGCGAGCTCTTCGAGCAGCGACTGCTCCGTGAGGCGCTCCTTCTCGGACTCGACGAGGGCCTCGAGCTGCTCTTCGGTGGGGATCTCGCCCTCGAGCTTCTCGACCCACTGCCAGATGCCGTCGGTGGGCGCTTCCTCGGCGGGCGCGTCGGGCTCGGGACCCTCCTCGACGGCCGGCAGGTCGTCGTTCTCGCCTTCCCCGTCGTCGGCCGGCTCGGTGTCGGTGGGCTCGGCATCGGGAGGAGTCTCCGACGCGAACGCAGGCATGGCGAGGACGAGCCAGGTCAGGAGCGTGGTCATGGCGCTTTCCGGGGAGTATGGCGGGTGGGTGTGCGGTCGGGGGGAATGACCGCGGCGGGGGAGGACCGTACTTTGTCAGCTTCGCGGGGATCTGTCCACCCACGCGCGGGAATTCGGGCCCGGATCCGCGGGCTGTACGCCATCGCCGACGTCACGGTCGGTGGAAACCCGGCGTTGTCCGCGCGTGCTTTCGTCGCTGGCGGGTGCCGCGTGATGCAGCTCCGGGCGAAGGGCTGGTCGCGTGCAGAAGTGGCCGACGCGGCGCGCGAGATGCTCGAGATCACCCGCCCCGTCGGGGCCCTGCTCCTGATCAACGACCACCCCGACATCGCGGCGGAGGTCGGGGCTGATGGGGTCCACGTCGGCCAGGCCGACCTCCCGGCGTCGGAAGCGCGCAGGATCCTCGGTCCGCACGGGCTGATCGGGGTGTCGAACAACACGCCCGACGAGCTCGACGCGGCCCTCCCGCACGCCGACTACGTGGCGGTGGGCCCGATGTACGACACCCCCAACCTGTCGCGGCCGAAGCCCGTCCGCGGGCTCGACCTGCTGCGCGAGGCCCGCACGCGCACCGATCTGCCGCTCGTCGCCATCGGGGGCATCACGGTGGAGCGCGTCGCGGCGGTCCGTGCTGCCGGCGCCGACAGCTGGGCGGTCATCCGTGGCGTGTGCGCCGTCCCCGACCCCGAGGCGGCCGTACGCGCGTTCATGCAGGCCTGACGCACCGCACCTGGAACCACCGCGGGGGCACCCACTCCCGGGCCCACTCCACGTCTCCGCCGAGCCCGTGTCGCACCGCCAGACGTACCGCGCCGCGAACCAGCGACTGCACCGTGTCCACGCGGGTGTCGATGGGGTGCACCCAGATCCGGTCCACGTGCCCCTGGAAGTCCTGACCTGCCGTCGCGCAGACCTCGACCAGCGCGGCCTCCGCGGGCCCCAGCCCGGGCCGGATGCGCAGCTGCATCCGCCCGTACCGCTCCTGCCCGAGCATCTTGATCTCGAGGTCGAGGAAGAGGGCGTCCCGACGGGTCACTCCTCGAAGAACTCCTCTTCGCCCTCGTCGAGCGGCAGCTCCTCTTCGGGGGGCAGCTCCTCGTCCTCGGGCGGCAGCTCTTCGTCGACGGGGTCTTCGTCGACCGGCTCGTCGACCCCCTCACCCGGGCGCTTCGGCCCCCCACCCTCGCGCTCGGCCCGACGCTGCTCGCGGCGCTGCTTCAGGCGCTCCTGGAGCTCCTGGCGGCGCTTCTCGCGGTCTTCGTCGGTGTTCCCGTCGGAAGCGGGGACCACGGGACGGGGCGCGCCCGCGGCCACGGGACGCGGACGCACGGCCCCGCCGGGGCGAGTGGCGGTCCGGTTGCTGCCCGCGGCGCGGCAGGCGCGGTCGATGGCGTTGAGGGTGCCGCGGCACTCGAAGTAGTACTTGCCGCCCTTCTCGGCGTCTTTCAGGAAGCTCGCGAACGCCTGCATCGACTCGTCGAGCTCGATCTCGAGGTTGAGGTTGAGGTTCGAGCGCCCGATGTCGTCGGCGAGCCCGATGTCGCCGGTGATCCGGATGTTCGCCATGTCGCTCTGGATGGTGCCGCGATCGACGCGGGCGCGGCCCTCGTCGGCGTCGAGCTTGATGTCGAGCTCGGCGATCTGGACGTCGCGCCCCATCGGGCCGATCACCGGGAGCTCGGGGTTCACGAGCGACAGACCCTTGCCGTTGAGCGAGATGATGCCGTCGGCCTTCGACAGCCCGTCGGGCGCCTCGAGGTCGAGCTGGAGGTCGAGCTTGCCCGTGGCGTCGAGCGTGGCGCCGGGGACCAGCGCGAGCAGCTCGCCGAGCGGGAAGCTCTGCCCCTCGAGCTTCACCTCGGTGACCAGGAGCTGCTTGCCCTTGTCGTCCATCGAGGTTCCCACGACGTAGTCGAGCGTTCCGTCGAGGCCGAGCGTGACCGACCCGGAGACACGGGGCTCCCGGGCCATCAGGCTGAAGAGACCGGCCGCCATCCGGGCGTCGGTCGCGATCATCATGAGCTTGTTCGGCGGATCCGTGCGCTTCTCGCGGGTGTAGACCTTCACGGAGTCGGTCGACAGACCCAGCCACCACGGCCCGACGGACCCGAGGTCGAGCGCGTAGTTCCCCCGCGAGGCCGTGGAGACCTGGTACTCCACGCGCTCCGCCACGGCGTCGCCCGGGAACGTGAACCACAGCGTGAACACGAACAGGACGGCGGCCCAGAGGAGCCCTGCGAGCACGACGATCAGGCGCTTCATCTCAGCTCTCCGCGACCTTGAAGGTGATGAGGTCGATCGTGAGGTCGACCGCGGCCTCGCGCTTCACGGTGACCCGCTTGAGCCGCGCGTTCTCGACGCGGATGGGGTACCCGTTGTTCTCGAGCGCGAGCAGGAAGCGGATGGCTTCGTCGTACGAGCGGCCCTTCAGCACGACCTTCCACTTGGTCGACACGAGCCCGTTCTCTTCGATCTGCTCGACGCGCTGGGCATCGCGCAGGCCTTCCTGGATGCCCTGCTCCACCGCGAGCTGCTCGACGTAGGCCGACAGCTGCTGGCCCGCGTACTGCTCGAGGCGCGTCTCCTGGGCCTTCAGGGTGGCAGCCGCCACGTCGTACTCGTGCTGGAGGCGCTGCACCTCGACCAGGGTGGTCTTCGCAGACCGCACGCGGTCTTCGAGCCCCTGCCGGACCGACACGAGCGTGTAGGTCATGAGGATCAGGACCGTGAAGCTCACGAACAGGATGAGCCCGGTGAGCAGGCGCTTGTCGCGGGGCGACATCTTCTCGAGCTGGGCCTCGACGGCCCCCCGGATTCCACCCATGGCCATCAGCCCTCCTCCTCTTCGCTGGCGCTACCGTCGAGCGGCACGCTGAACTTGAACTTGACCTTGCCCTGGGTGGTGCGGTTCTCGCTGTCCTTGTTCGCACCCTTGAACTTCGCGCTGCTCTGCAGGGATTCCTCGATCTTCGCCGACTGTGCGAAGCCGTCGGTCTCGCCCTCGAACACGATGAGCTCGGGCAGCACGTCGAGGCTGGTGAGCTCGATGGGCACCTCCTCGTGCGGCGGGAAGGCCGCGAGGAGCTGGTACAGGCGGTCGATCGTGCGGGGAGCCCCGGGATTGGCCGGCGGGAGCGCTTCGGATCGACGCACGGTGTCCTGCGTGAACTCGGTCATGATGGCGACGGCCTTGGTGCCGGAGTCGACCTGCGACTCGGGGACCTCCGGGAACGTCTCGGTGACGACCTTCGCGACCCGTGCGTTCACCTCGGAGAGCTCCCCGAGCAGGCTGACGTACTGGAACGCGAAGATGGCGATGGCCGCGACCGCGAAGAACGCTGCGCCGGCGGTCCCGTAGGTCAGCACGGCTCGCAGGGTGTTCACCCCGCCCGTGTACACGAGGTCTCCGACGCGGAGCTCGACGTGCGGAGCGTCCGACAGGCCCGCGACGTACCGGGCCATCGCGTGGCTCGCGGCATGGACGGCGGGAACCTCTTCCCCGTCGGGGTCGACGCAGGTCTCGACCGGCAGCCCGAGGTCGCCGCGCAGGTACTCCACGAGCTCGGGGATGCGGGACCCGCCGCCGCACACGTGGATGGCGCCGAGATCGAGCTTCAGCTCGTCCTCGAACCGGATGAGCGTCGAGCGGACCTCGGCGAGCAGCTGCCCCATCGGCCCGTCGACCGCGGCCTTGGCGGCGGGCGGCAGGCTGGCGTACCCGGAGCGGGGTGCGCCGCCGTGCGTCGCCTCGTCGTCTTCGATCTGCCCGTGCTTGAGGGCCTCTGCGTGGGCCCACTCGCACTGGAGCGCGTTCTGGATGGCCTTGGTGAAGTTCCAGCCTCCGACGTTCACGGCCCGACAGGCCCGCACCTCGCCCTCCACCACGACGGCCACGGTGGTGTGCAGGTGCCCCACGTCGATCACGGCGACCGTGCCCGTGGGCGCGTACAGACCGAGGAGCTCGCCGTCGGGCACCACGTTCCGCGGGTCGACCCCGCGCTCCGCGAGCTGCTCGAGGGTGCGCTGGAGCACGTCGGTGCGGCTGAGAACGGTCATCACCCGCGAGCTCTCGCCCGCCTTCACCATGCGCCAGCCGAGAACCATGTCGTCGAGATCGAACGGCACCTCGCCTTCGATGGCGAACGGCAGGGTCTTCTCGACCTGCGCGCGGTCGGTGAACGGCAGCGTCATGGGCCGGAAGGAGACCTCCTCCCCCTGCATCACGAGCCCCACGGTGGCGGACGACCAGCCGGGGTTGTCGTCGAGCAGCGCCTCGAGGGCCGCCATCTTGGTGGTGAGCGCGGGCACGCCGCCGTTCTGGGGCACGGGGTAGCTGAAGCGGTTCTCGAGCTCCACGCGACGACCCGTGCTCCGGTAGGTGGTGACCTTCACTGCGTGCGACCCGAGGTCCACGCCGATCAGAAGCGGCATTACTTCACCTTCCAGTAGAGGATGTCCCCAGTCGGGTTGCGCGAGTAGTCGATGACGGCGGTGATCTCGACGCGAGCGTCGCCGACCTCACCCGTGGAGGTGACCCGGAACGTGGTGCTCTCGCCCGTCACGACGTTCGCGACGTCGGGGTTGAGCGGCACGCCGAGCTGCTCGGTCATGAACTGGTAGAACTGCTGACCGGTCTTGATGTACAGCCCGCCCTCGGCGACCGGCAGCGACCGGTACTGCACGAACAGGTCGACCCAGTCCTTGATGACCTGGTCGGGGTACTGCACCTCGGTGTAGCCCTGCAGGAGCGCGAAGATGACGGGCTGGTGGGCGGTGTTCACGTTCACCTTCCCGCCGCCGTAGATCGTCAGGTGCCGACCCATGCGCTCCCACACGCCGTCGAGGTGCCAGCCGTCGACGAGCCGGATCTCCTCGAGCGTGTCGAACGGCGCGTTCTTGGAGCGGTACGGGCTGTCGAGCCGCTCGTACAGGGAGTCCTCGCGGCCCCCTTCCCACAGGCGGAGGTCGTCGGCGTCGGTCCAGTCGACCAGGTTCGCGATGAGCTCCATCTTCTCGAGGTTGTTGTCGTACAGGTACTGGTCGTAGTTCTCGCGCGTCATGAGCCCGAGCAGCTGCTGCGTGACCGCGCTGTCCTGGAGCTGCTCGAGGTCGGTCGACCGGAAGTTCCCGACGAAGATGAAGCGGTTCTCGTCGTCGATGCGGGCCTGGAAGTCGCCGTCGAAGTCGAGGAAGTTCTTGTCGAACGCCCCTGAGCGCTCGCGGGACTGCGCGATCTGCTCCTCGGTGAGCCCACCGGCCCCGACCTCGTCGACATCTCCGCCCGTGACGAGCAGCATGCGCATCATCTGGGTGTTGATGAACGGCACCATCTGCCAGAGCGAGTCGCCGTTGACGCCGAGCATGGGGGCGAACTGCGCGATCATCGGGTTGCTGCCGAGCATCTTGCTCGCCATCAGCACGAGTCGGTAGATCTGCACGCCCGAGTTCGCGAGGGCTTCGGCGCGCACCTCGTCGCGGTGGTGCCGCGCGAGCTGCACGCGTACGGCGGCCCCGTGGGTGATCTCGGTGACGAGCACCGTGAGCAGCATGATGCTGGTGATCACCATGAGCAGCGCGACGCCGGAGCGGGAGCCGCGACCGACCCGGTAGAACCGGTGCCGCTGGTGCCCGCGCGGACGGGTGAGCTCGTGCCACACCCAGCGGAGCCCGGCGGGGGTCACTTGCCACCTCCGCGGTTGAAGTTCACGCCCGGCGGGAGCGCGGGATTGCCGGCACCCACGCGGGTCGGATTGCCGCCGTTCGGCGTGCGGACGGGCGTGGACGTGGTGGGACGCGTGCGTGTGCCCGACGACGAGGTTCCGGACTGGAAGCTGCTCCCGCCCGGCATGCGGCCGCCGCCGAGGGGCGGGATGGGCGAGTTGTTCGCGGGGAGGGCGTTCCCCGCACCGTCGGTGTTGGCCTGGACCCCGCTGGTGCCGGCAGCGATCTGGTCGAGCCCGACGAACTCCTTCGCGAGGTTCTGCGCGTAGGTGAGCGTGAACCGCGACAGGAACGGCACGTCGATGGTGCGGTCGGGGTCGTCGGGGTCTTCCGCGATGAGCACGAGCCCGATCTCGACGGCCCGCGGCAGTCGGTACAGGGTGTCGGAGTTGCGGGTGTCCCACTCGTCCCGCCACTCGTTGGTCTGCGGGTCGAGGTAGCGGACGTTGAACGAGCGCACGTTGTACGCGAGCGGGTACACGCGGCCGCCGAGCCCGGGCTCGTGATCGACCCGCGGAGCCTCGCGGTGGTACAGGATGTAGCCGTCGCCGACATCCCGGGGCGACGACTCCGCCCACACGGTGATCTCGGTCTGGTCGCTCTCGCGGGAGTCGACGTACAGGCGCTGGTGGGCGAGCGACGCGAAGTAGAGCTTGTCGGGCTCCTCGTCCATGCCGACGAACACGGTCTGTACGGTCTCGACGGCCTCGCGCGAGGGCGTGAGGTAGGCGAGCTGGATCTCCCGGCGCAGCTTCGACAGCGTCGTGCGGGCCGCCCGCGTGGTCGCGTCGCGCTTTCCGAGCAGGTTGTTGAACTCGATGGAGCTCGACAGGCTCTCGTACACGATGAGCGACATCACCAGCAGCACCACGATGGCCACGCTCATCTCGAGGATCGTCATGCCCTTTCGGGACTTCAGCAGGTCGCGTCTCATTGGGTGAGTGCCTCCCCACCGATGTTCGCGATGTCACCGCTCGGGTTGATCACGTGGGTGACGATGATGACTTCCTTGCCCTCTTCCTCGGCTTCCTGGCTGTCGTCGCCCCACCACACGCGCACCTTCAGCTCGCGGATGTACGGGCCCAGCATCTGGCTGATCATGTCGGGAGAGAGCAGCGCACCGAGCCCGCCCGCACCGCCCGGAATCGCGGCACCCAGGGCTTCGGCGTCGAGCGGGTTGTCGTCTCCGCCCACCTCTCCGCCGGACAGGCCCTGCGCCATGGACGCGATGTCACCGGCCAGCGCGATGTCGATCTCCTGGACGGCGTACTCCCAGTGGTAGTCCTCGAGGTCGTCGCCCATCTCGACGTTCAGCGCTTCGTCGCCGAGGTCGTCGAAGTCGCCCTTCTCGTAGATCTCGCCATCGCCCGAGAACCCCTCCATCTCGACGCGCATGGAGGCCTCCGCCAGGATCGCCTCGGCCAGATCGGTCGCCGTGACGACCCGCTCCGCTTCGCGCGTGGCGTACGCGGCCGTGGACTGCGTCTCGACCAGGATGACCAGGCTCACCACGAGGATGGCGAGGGCGACCATCACCTCGAGCAGGCTGAATCCCCGTCTCCCGAGCTTCCGTGCTGTGCTGTGCTCTCTCATGAACGCCTCACAAGCTGGGGAGGTCCGGGCCCTGCTGGGGCACGAAGTCGTAGGAGTCCCGCCAGTCCACCAGCTCGCTCGAGAGGTGGACGCTGCCGGACAGAGGCTCGATCTCGACGGTGAACCCGTCTTCGTCGTCTTCGCTGTCGACCAGCCACACCACCGCGTGCTCGGCCTGGCCGTTCGGGAAGATGTAGCTGTAGACGATGCCGGTACCCTCGTCGTCCTCGTCGAGGTCGCCGGGCTTGATCATCTCGCCGTACTGCGGCGTGTAGACGCCCCCGAACGCCGTGCTGGACGGCAGGTCGAACTGGGTCTTGAACCGGGCGCCGAGCGACTCGAACGGCTTGCGCTTCTGCGCGAACTCGGCCTTCTCCTCCTCGGACATCAGCCGCGTGCGACGGTCGAGGTCTTCCTCGAACTCCTCGCGGGCGCGGGGGTTGTCGAAGATGAGCGCGCCGGGCTCGCCCACCTGCACCTCGTAGGTGCCGGCCCGGAGGTTGTACGCGATGCGGAACGTCACGTTCCGCATGACGGCCTCGTCGTGGAGCTGCTCGTACAGGAGCGCGAGGTCTTTCGCGGCCTGCCGCTGCTCGAGCATCAGGATGTTCGAGACGGCCGGGGCGAGCACGCCCACCAGGATGAGCCCGATGAGGATGACCACTGCCACTTCCGTGACGGTCATCCCCGCTCGCGAGCGGCGCACCATGGCAGGACGGAGGCTCACGTCAGTGGACCTCGGAGTACTTGATGTCTTCGTCGTTGCCCGTGCCGCCTTCCTGACCATCCGCCCCGAGGCTGATGAGGTCGAAGGGCTTGCCGTTCGGACCGGGCGTGACGTACACGAAGTCGTTGCCCCAGCTGTCCTTCGGCACGTCGTCGCCGAACACGTCGCGCAGACCGTCGCCGTTCGTCGGCAGCTTCTTGCGCAGGCTGTGGATCTCGATGCGCTCGGCCACGCGGGTCATCTGGAGCTTGGTCGTGTCGACCTGGCTGTCGGAGAAGACCTGGAAGATGCCCCACGTCAGGATGCCCATGAGCGTGAGGATGATGGCGATGACGACCATGACCTCGACGAGGGACATGCCGCGGCGCGAGCCGAGGAGCCGTGCGGCCTCGGCGAGCGTGCGGTCGGCGGGAACGGGACGCAGGCTCTGCCGCCAGTCCTGGTGGAGGAGGTTCTTGCGCATGGATGGGACTCCTTCTCGAATCGTGTGGGCGACGATCATCGGATCATCGAGCTGAGGTTCATCATGGGGAGGAGCAGGCCGAGGGCGATGAAGAAGAGCGCACCGCCCATCACCATGATCAGCAGCGGCGCCATGAGAGACGTAACCGCGGCCATGGTAGATTCGACCTGCTCTTCGTAAGCATCTGCAACGGAAGTCAACATGCCTTCCAGCTCGCCTGTCTTCTCCCCGATGGCGATCATGTGGGTGACCAGAGGCGGGAACTCCCCGGACTGCTTCAGGGGCACGGAGATCGACTGGCCTTCGCGGATGTTGTGGGCCGCCTCGCCGATGGCCTTGGCGAGCACGACGTTCCCGACGACGCGCTCCACGATGGCGAGGGCCTGCAGGATGGGCACGCCCGACAGGAGGAGGGTCGACAGGGTGCGACAGAACCGCGACACCGCGACCAGGCGGTTCATCTTGCCGAACAGCGGCACCTTCAGCTTGAAGCGGTCCCAGCGGATGCGCCCGGACTTGGTCTTCACCCACCGGTTCCAGCCGAAGTACGCCCCGACGAAGAACAGCGGGATGAAGATCGCGTACCAGCTCGTGAGGGTGTCGCCGATGAAGAACACCACCTTCGTGATGAGCGGGAGCGCTTCGGTCCCGCCGAGCTGATCGAACAGCGTGCGCACGCGCGGGAGCACCCCGATGAACAGGCCCATCAGCATGACCGTTCCCACGATGGTCATCAGGATCGGGTACGCCAGCGCGCTGATCACCTGGCCCTGCAGCTTCACCTGGGAGTCCGAGAACTTCGCCAGGCGCCGGAGCACCTCGTCGAGCGCGCCCGACTTCTCTCCCGCGCGCACCATCTGCACGTAGAGGTCGTCGAACACCCCGGGGTGCTCGGCCATGGCGTCGGCCATCGGGATGCCCTCGTTCACCTTCTCCTTCACCTTGGAGAGGATGACCTTGAGCTTCTCCTTCTCGGCCTGATCGACGAGCGCGGCCAGGGCGTCGGCCATCGGCACGTGGGCGCCGACCAGCGTGGCCATCTGGGTGGTCATGATGGAGATGTCGCGACGCGAGATGAACTGCAGGTACTTCGCGACATCGATCTCGCGCGACAGGCCCGACCCGCGGGTCGCCCCTTCGACCTGCTCCTTCACGTCGGTCGGGAACACACCCTGCTTGCGGAGCCGGGTTCGGGCGACCTTCGCCGAGTCTGCGTCGATGATCCCCGCCACCGCGGAGCCACTGCCGTCCAGACCCTTGTACTCGAAGACCGCCATCGCCTACTCCTCGTCGTCCGACGTGACGCGGACGAGCTCCTCGAACGACGTGACCCCGAGCTTGACCTTGTGGATCCCGTCGTCGCGGAGGGTCTTCATGCCGAGCTCCATCGCCTTCTTCTTGACCGCACCGGAGTCGGCGTTCGCGAGGATGAGCGCGCCGATCTCGTCGGACGCCCGGAGGAACTCGTAGATCCCGATACGCCCCTTGTAGCCGCGCTCCTTGCACACCTCGCACCCGACGGGCTTGTAGATGGTGTGCCCCGCGATCTCCTCGCGTGTGATGCCGATCTCGGAGAGCTCGAGGTCGGTCGGCTCGTGCGGCTCCTTGCAGTGGTTGCAGAGCCGGCGGAGCAGGCGCTGGGCGAGCACGCCGAGCAGGGAGCTCGTGACCTGGTACGGCTCGATGCCCATCTCGACCAGGCGCACGAACGCGCCCGCGGAGTCGTTCGTGTGGATGGTGCTGAACACCAGGTGGCCCGTCAGGGACGCTTCGATCGCGCGGCCTGCGGTGTCGCGGTCGCGGATCTCGCCCACCAGGATGACGTCGGGGTCCTGCCGGAGGAACGCGCGGAGGGCGCTGGCGAAGGTGAGCTCGATCTTGTGGTTCACCTGCACCTGACCGATGCCGTTCAGCTCGTACTCGACGGGGTCTTCGATGGTGAGGATGTTCAGGCTCGGGTTGTTGATCTCGGAGATGGCCGAGTACAGCGTGGTGGACTTGCCCGACCCCGTCGGCCCGCACACGAGCAGGATGCCGTGCGGACGGTGGATGAACGTGCGCCACGTGTCGAGGACGTAGGGCGGCATGCCGATGGCATCGAGCGAGAAGACGGTGCCCTTCTCGAGGATCCGCATGACCACGCGCTCGCCGTGCCGCACCGGGACGGTCGACACGCGCATGTCGATCTCGCGACCGCCCATACGCTTCCGGATGCGACCGTCCTGCGGGAGGCGCTTCTCGGCGATGTTCAGCCCGGCCATGATCTTGATGCGCGCGACGATGGGGTTCTTGAACTTCACCGGCGGCTTGATGGTCTCCTTCAGCACGCCGTCGAGCCGGTACCGGACGAGCAGCTCCTTCTCGTACGGCTCGATGTGGATGTCGGAAACCCCTTCCTTGATGGCACCGGTCATGACCGCGTTCACGAACCGGATGATCGGCGCCTGGTTGGGGTCGTCGAGGAGCTCCGCGTCTTCGAGGTTGAAGTCGGCCTGCTCCTCCATGTCCTCGTCGGCTTCGGCGATGATGGCGTCGGCGCTCGTGGCCGCGCGGTCGTAGGCGTCGTTCGTGGCCTTCGTGAGCACGTCGGCCGGCACGAGCACCGGGCGCACGGGACGCCCGTACATCACGCGCAGATCGTCGAGCGTGCTGAACGCGGCGAGGTCGGCGAGACCGACCACGAGCTCCTCGCCCGCGATGTAGAGCGGCAGGATGCCGTTGTCGCGCGCGAGCGACAGCGGGAGCTTGCGGATCATCTCCAGCTCGACGATGTCGGGATCGATGGTCTCGAGGACGGGGAGGCCCGACAGGCGGTGCAGCGCCATCGCCACGGCCTTCGGGTCGACCCCGGACACGCGACGGGCCGCGGAGGCCAGCGGGATGGACTGTTTGTCGGCGACGGCCTGCATCTGCTGCAGGACGCCGTCGTCCATGCCCTGACCTCTCAGGATCTCGTCGAGACCATCGCGCCGGATGCCCATCAGGGAGTCTCCTCGGGAATGGCGAGCTCGTCTTCCGGGCTCGGGGTCTTCACGGGCGGGTTCGGGCCCTCGGCCTCCTTGAGGGCCTCCTCGATGGCCCGCCGGGTGTCCTCGGACAGCGGCTCACCGGAGTCCTCCCACTCGGACGGGATGATCGTCGGACCCCGCCACACACTGGGCTCGTCGACGAAGTTCATCGAGTACTGCATCAGCTTCCGCAGCTCTTCCATCTGCTGCTCGCGCGACCGGCCGTAGAACCGCCGCAGGAACTCCTGGCGCTGCGCTTCCTTCACGCGCTGCACCTCCACGATGTCCTCGGGGTCGTCGATGATGTGCGGCGTCAGGAAGATCATCAGGTTCGTCTTCCGGCTGTTCTCGCGCTTGCCCCGGAACAGAGCGCCGATCAGCGGGAGGTCGCCGAGCACCGGGAACTTCGTCTCCACCTCGGTGGAGGTGTTCGACACCAGCCCGCCGAGCACGGCCGTCTGGTTGTCGCCCACCAGCACGACGGTCTCGACCTGGCGCTGGGAGGTCACCGGACCACCACCCGCGCTTGCGAGGCTCGAGTCGTCTTCCTCGACGTCCTGCACCTCGACGTTGATCTCGAGCGTCACGTTGTTCGAGGAGTTCACGCGCGGCGTGATCTCCATCGTGATGGCGACGTCCTCGCGCTGGAACGACTGGATCGGGATGCCGCCGAACCCCTGACCGCCGAGGCCGCTGATCTGGGTGGGGAACGGGATCTTCCGACCGACGACGATCTTCGCCTCCTCGTTGTCGAGCATCATCAGCGTCGGGTTCGACACGATGTTCACGCTCTGGTTCGTGCGGAGCGCGTTCAGCACGATGCCGAACGCGGGCACGTCGAGCGTGGGCGCCAGCGGGTTGCCGGTCGGGATGCTCACCAGCGGACCGAACACCCCGACCGCGAGGCCAGACAGCGCGTCGGTCGACAGGCCCAGCGAGCTCGCGTTGAACTGCCCGCCGATGAACCCGGTCGCGTCGCGGCCCGGCTGCGTCGGGAGGTGCGCCGCGAGCCCGAGATCGAACGTGTCCTCGCTGGAGATCTCGAGGATCGTGGCATCGACGAACACCTGCCGACGCTCGATGTCGAGCTTGTCGATGACGCTCTTCACGACCTCGTAGTCGGCGGGCTTCGCGATGATCACGAGGGAGTTCGTGTTCTCGTCGGACGCGATGCGCATCCCGGAGTCGAAGGCCGCGATCGCCCCGCCCCCATCGGGCCCGGCGGCATCGGTGGCCGCCGGGGTCGTGGCGGCGTTCCGCGCGTTCCGGGCCTGCGCACGCGCGTTGCCCGCGGCGGGCTGGTTCCGGTTGCTCGACGACCCGCTGCCCGCGTTCGACAGCTCCGACAGCACGCTCGCGACCTCTTCGGCCTTCGCGTTCTCCAGGCGCACCACGTAGATCCGCGACTCGTTCAGGCCGGTCTCGTCGACGTCGAGCTTCGCGAGCAGGTCGCGGACCGTCTGGTGGCCCACCTCGTTCGCGAGCACGATGAGCGAGTTCGTGCGCTCGTCGGCCAGGATCTTGTCGATGTACTTCGCCTTCTCGCCGGTGGTCGCAGCGTCGGCCTTCTCGGGCTCGGGCGTGCGCCGGGCCGGGCGTCGCGTGCGGCGGTTCGCGGGGGTGTTCGTCGCCGGCTCGCTCTCGGCCGTGCCGTACAGCTCCTCGATCAGGTCCTTGATCTCGGCGGCGTCGGCGTAGAGCACCGGGATGATCTCGAGCGTGCTCTTCGGCGCGCCCACGTCGAGGTCGGCGAGCACCTCGTACACCTTGCGCAGGTTGTGCGCGACATCCGTGATGATGAGCGTGTTCGCGGGCTGGTACGCGATGACCTTCGCGCCCGGCGACGCCATGGACGTGACGATGGAGTTCACGTCGGACACGCTGATGTTCTCGAGCGGGATGAGCTGCGTCACGATGCGGTCGGACGCCGGGATGTCGGACCCCTTCCGCACGTCGATCGGGCTCTGGCTCGCCTCCGACGACTTCACGATCTTCGCGTTGCTGCCCGACACCGAGATGGTGAACCCATTCACCTCGAGCGCCGCGAGGTACGCCTCGTACACGGCGCTGAGCGGCACCTCCTTGTGGGAGATGATCGTCACCTTCTTCGACTGGAGCTCCTTCGGGTCTCCGATCACGAAGTTCATCCGCTTGAGATCGGCGATCCACGTGGTGAAGTCGTAGAGCGACTTGTCGACGAAGTCGAGCTTGTAGGAGCCGGCACCGAGCTCCTTCGGCTTCTGGCGATCGGCCGCGGGCACGGGTTCGGGCGGGTCGTCCTGGGCGGACGCAGCGGACGTGAGGCCGAGCAGGGCGACGGCGAGGAGGAGCGTCCGGCGGGTGTGGGTGCTGAGGCTCAAAGGGTTGGTCTCTCGGTGAGGGCCGCGAGCGGCGAAAGGAAATCGGAGAAAACAGGGGTCGGCAGACCGGAGGCCGGCAGACCGGAGGCGTGCGGACCGGAGGTCAGCGGACCTCGTAGCCGAGCTCGACCTTCTGGCCGCGCCGGGTGACCTCGAACTTGAAGTTCGCGTCGTTCTGCATCGTGTTGAACGCCTCCATCGCGGACTGCATGCTGTTCAGCGGCTTTCCGTTGACGGAGTGGATGATGTCGCCGTTCCGGATGCCGAGCTTGTCGGCGATGGTGTTCCGGCGGATGGCGGACAGGCGGTATCCGTCGAACTCGCCGTCCGGGCCGCGGTGCAGCAGCGCGCGACCCATGCGCGAGATGCCCTCGAGGTCGGACAGGTACTTGTCGAGGGTGGACCGGTCGATCGCGTAGTTGTTGTCGCCGAGGTCGGTGACCTCGTCGTCGCCGCCGCCCTTCTCGTCGGAGTCGGTGCTCGCGGCCGCCCGCGGGCGGTCCTCGGCATCCTCGTCCATGGTCAGGATCTCTTCCGCGGTGCCCCGGCGGAGGCGGACGAGCTTGCTCTCGATGGCCACGATCACGGCATCGCCGATCTTGTCGTCGATGCTGTAGCCCTCGGCGCGGTCCTCACCGTCCTTCAGGATCAGCGCCGAGCTGTACTGCGCGGGCGTCGCGACGAGCGTGCCGAGCAGCGTCACCTTGAGGTCGGTGAAGGCCTCGGTGTCCGCGTTCGGGTCCTTCTTCTCGCCGAAGTCGCACTCGCCGACCTTGGCCACGTCGAACAGGTTCCGGCACAGCAGCTTCTCGAGGTACTGCCGTTCGGTCGGACCGCGCACCGCAGCAGGCGTCGTGGGGCCCTTGCGGTCGGGACCGGCATCCGCGACGAGCCCGGCATCCGGCTTCTCGAGCACCGCTCCGTCCGGGAGCGCCACGAGGTACCGCAGCACGGCATTCGTGAGGTATCCCCCACCTCCTCCGAGGAGCGTGGCGATGAACAGGATGACGATGGGGAAGGTTCGCGACATCCGGACTCCTGACTGCGTCCCCCTAAAGCAAGGAACGTGCCAGGATCCGGCCTCTCGATCCCCAGCAAAGGAACGTCCCCTTCGAACGATCCGAATCGCGTGTGGGACAACGTGTCACTCGGGAACCGACCCCTCTGAGGGCTCCGACAATCTGTCAGCGAGCGCGAGGGCCTTCCGGAGCTCCGGGTGGTCGGTGCGGCGGTCGAGCCACTCGCCGATGACGCGGAACCGCTCCGAGTGCGGACTCGCGGGCTCCCAGCGCTCCACCACGCGCGCCAGGCCTTCGGGATCGGTCTCCGACCACTTCCGCAGCAGCGACTCCGACAGCCCCACCGTGTCGCGGATCAGCCGTTCCGCACGGGCCGGATCGAACGGCAGCTCCTCGCGCCACGCACCCCAGTAGTGCCACGCGCGCTCGGGGTGGTGCTGGAGGATCAGGGCGAGCGCGCCATCCGGGTCGACGTTCGCGGGGTCGACGCTGTCGTGCAGCTTCGCGAGCCCGTTGCACGCGGCGCGTCCGGGCGGCCCTTCCATGGGGACCCGCTTCAGCGCGGCGTTCCAGGCCTCCAGGGCCTCGGTGTCCCCGCCCTCCATGGCCTGGTGGCTCACGACCGCCACCGCCACCCGCTGCACGCCCGGGTTCGGGTCGACCAGCATCTGGTTCAGCACGAGCCGGGCTTCCTTCGCCCGCGGATCCTCCGGACCCATCTCGCGCAGCAGGGCGCCCGTCCGCCGCCGCACGCGCTTGTCGTCGTCCTGGCCGAGCTTCGCGATGAGCCCCGCCGGGATGAGGGTGGGCGCGTCGCTCGGGAACGGGTCGGACGCCGTGTGCCGCGCGTACGGCACGAGCGCCCGCACGACCTCCTTCCGCACGCGCCAGTCCGGGTGGTCGGACAGCGCGACCAGATCCGCGAACAGGGCCATCGTGACGGGCTGGATCACGCGGTCGCCCGTGCGCAGGAACACCTCGCGCACCACTTCGGGGGTCACGCCCGCTTCCAGCCGCTCGCGCTCTGCCTGCCGCGCCCCATCCGGCGGGAGCACGAACGCCACGCCGGTCTCGCCGGCAGCGACCGTCACGTCGCCCTGGAGCGTCCAGCCGTTCCGGGGCCCCCACCGGAAGGTCACGGGCTCCGAGGCCGGGCACGCGATCCAGCTCGTGCCCAGCACCGCGCACTGCCCGTCTGCGCCATCGGCCGCGAGATCGTAGATCGACCCGGCCTCGCGGTGGACGGCCACGTGCAGGGTCGCGGTGCCGGCCGACGCCATGGCGAGCTGCAGGAGAATCACGCCCGCAGGGTAGCATCGGGCCGCAACGGAGTCCGTCCATGCTCTCGCTTCCCGAGTCCCTCCTGCTGTTCTCGCTCCACGACGAGCGCGGCACGGTCCACTCCGCGGCGTTCCTCGGCCTCGACGAGGCCCTGTACGCGGCCGTCCTCGGCGAGCTGATGCTGCGCGGCACGGTCCGCATCCGCAGCGACGGCGCCCTGAAGGTGCCGCCCGACGCCCCCGACAGCGAGAGCCTGATCGAGCAGCTCGCCTACAAGGCGCTGAGCGAAGCGTCGCCCGACACCGTCGATGCGGCGCTCGAGGCCCTCCGGTCCGGGCTCGGCAGCCTCCGGTCGCGCCTGCTCACGGCGGTCGCGGCCAAGGGCATCGTTCGGTCGGCCGAGATCGACCGGGAGAACCTCGAGGACAGCCAGGTCCACCCCACCGCCGACGCCGGTCCCGAGGCCCAGATGGTCGCGCACGTGCGCGAAGGGATCGCCGCCGGTCCCGCGGTCTCTCGCCGGATCGGTCTGCTCATCGGGCTCGTCCACGCGCTGAACCTGTGGGACAAGCTCCTCCCGAAGGAGGAACGTGCGGCGGCCCGGTCGGTCGGCGCCTGGGTCCACGAGCGCGACGCCGTGTGCAAGGCCGCCGCCGTCTCCATCGCGAAGGCGGACGGGAGCTGGGAGGGGTGACGAGGCCCTCGCCGACCGCGCTCCACGTGTCCCGACCGATCGGCACGTGGCTCGATGCGGTCGGCGCGGGCCCCGACCGCTTCGAGCACTTCGACGAGCTCGCCACGGGGCCGCTGCCGAGCCGTCTCGACGATGCGGGCTGCGCCCTGCGGGCCGGGTTCTGGAACACGCCGGAGATCGCGGGGGAGAAGGCCCTCCGAGCGCGCATCACCGGGGACGTCGTGGTGTGGGTGGACGGTACGCCCGGCACGGCCCTGCTCCGCGCGTGGGTGCGGACCGTGGTGGACGCAGCCGGCATCGGAGCCGTCTGGACGGGCCGGATCACGGGTCGCACCACGACGACGCCGTGGACGTCCCTCGTCGCACCGTCGGACGAGCACGAAGCCCGGGCCGACCAGGTCCTGTGGAAGGCCGCCACGTCCCTGGACCCGCACGAGGTGGATGCACTCCGCACCTCCGTGCGGGACGACGACCTCGACGTGCGAAGGGCCCTGTTGCGCCAGTACCCCGACGCCGTCACCGGGCTCGATCACTGGGAGCATGCGCTGCTCGACCGCCTGCTCACGCTTCCGGCCCTCCATGCGGCGGTCGGCCGCGTGATGGGCCACCACCCGGGGAGCGGGATCGGTGACCTCACGCTGATGGCGGCCCTCTCGCGGCTCGAACGGCACGGCGCCGTGACGATCGACCGTTCCCGGAGTCGTGGCGACCCGCCCGTCTGCATCGAGCCGCTCGGGCACGCCCTGATTGCGAGGGAGGCCACCGTGCTGGGCGTCGCGCGGTACGGCACGGTCGGAGGGGTCCAGCTGGAGGACCCCACGGGAGTCTGGGCCACGGAAGGCGCGCAGCTGCGGCCGGTCCGAGTCCCGAGACGGCCCGTGAGTCCGGACTACGGGCGTATCGACCGCACCACGCGCAGGTAGTTCTCGCCCAGCACGCCGCGGATGCGCGCTTCGCTCCAGCCGCGATCGAGCATGTCCTGCACGAGCAGCGGGTGGTGCGTCACGTCGAGCAGATCGTACGGAGGCGTGATCATCCCGTCGTAGTCGGTGCCGATCGCGACCGCGCCTTCTCCAGCGACCTTCACGACGTGCTCGATGTGGTCGAGGATCGCCGAGCGCGCGCAGCTCCAGACCACCGGCGCCAGGAAGTTGCTCTGGTACATGATGCCGACCACCCCGCCTCGATCGACGATCGCGCGGATCTGGTCGTCGTCGACGTTGCGCCAGTGCGGGCGCACCCCCTCCACGCCCGTGTGGCTCACGATGGGCGGGAGATCGGACGTATGCGCGTCGAGCGCCGACCAGAACGTCTTCTTGCCGGAGTGCGCCAGGTCGACGAGCACGCGGTTGCGGTTGCACGCCTCCACCATCTGGCGGCCGAGCTCCGTGATGCCGGAGTCGGACCCCGCCGGGCTGTTCGTGCCGCCGAGGTCGGACGACGTGAGGTGCACGAGGGTGATCCGATGCAGGCGCTGCCCCACGGCGCCATCGAGCACCGAGGGGTCGGCGGACAGCGCGTTGCCGCCCTGGAGCGTGAGCCAGTACGCCGTGAGGCCCGCGGACACGGCCTCTTCGTACTCCCCCGCCGTGGTGACGAACCGCTGCTCGTCGGGGTGGGCGCCGAGGCGCGCGATCGCCTTGTCGATGTTCGACAGTGTGGTGGCGAGCCGATTCCCACGCGGCCGGAACGGATTGGTCGCGATGTCGTAGCAGACGCCCGTCATCGAGGCCTCGCGGAGGCGCCCGTAGTCGGTGTGCCCCATCCACGGGCGCGTGCGCCGCGGCTTCGCGTGGGTCTTCGACGGGTCGTACCGCAGCACGCGGATCGGCACCTCCATGTCGCAGTGCAGATCGACGAAGTGCGCCGACAGCAGCAACTGGACGGCATCCAGCGACACGCCCAGCGAAGTGGCCCAGCCCTGCGGGTCGCTCCGATGGTCGGTGTACGAGAGCGCCGCGGTCATCGCTCGCGCTTGAAGTACAGCTGAGCGGTTCCGGTCTCCTCGGGATCGAGCGACACCAGCTCCCACCCCTGCGCACCGGCATCCGACAGGTACTCGAAGAGGGACGGGCAGCTCTGCTCGTCTCGCTCCGTCGTTCCCTGCCAGTGCCCGTTCGCGGTCAACACGCGATCGTCCTTCATGAACACGACCAGGTACTCGAAACGACGCATGACACCAGCCTCCGGCCGACCCCAGTAACGAGGGAGTGGAGCGGCGACCTCAGGTGTAGGACAATGCGTCGCCGTGTAGGGAGACCATGATCCACCGCTTCACAGGACCGACCGTCGCGCTCATCGTCGCCATGGCGTCCGCCCCTCTCGCCCACGCCCAGGAGACCGCCGAGCTGGCGATCGAAGGGTCGTCCGGCATGTACTTCACCGAGCAGGCCGCAGCGTGTCAGGCCGCCCAGGCCGACGCCGCGAGCGCCGCCGAGCGCGAGTGCACCCGCAAGGAGGGCACGGCGTCCGAGCCCGTCCTCGCGGAGTGTTCCTGCGAGCAGGGCGGCTTCGAGGGCGCCGAGTGGCTGTGCAGCTCGAAAGCCACGCTCACGTGCACCGTCGGCAAGAAGGAAGCCCCGAAGAAGCCGGTCCCTCCGTCCGCGGGCCCCGCGGTGGTCGACTTCTCGGTCCCCTCCACGCTCACGGCCCTCGAGATGCTCGAGGTCGACTTCGCCCGACGCGGGCGCACGATCCCGCGGGGCTCCATCGCCGAGCGCTACAAGGCGATGTGCGAGGGCGGCTGGGCGCTCGCGTGCGAGGCCAGCAGCTGGCACGAAGACGGCATGTCGTCGCTCGACAAGGCGTCGGTAGCCGTCACGCGCGCCTGCGAGGGCGGCGATACCGCGGCCTGCGTCGCGGAGGGGTGGGCCCACGAGGCCGTCGCCCAGCGCACCGGCGACGAGAACGAGTACAAGGCAGCAGCCCGGCGCTACAAGGCGCTCTGCGACTCCGAGAAGAACCAGTACGCCTGCTACGAGTACGGCGCGATCCTGTTCAACAACCTCGGTGTCACGGCCGATCCGCGCCTCGGCGTGCGCCGGTGGGAAGAGGCCTGCAAAGAGAAGGAAGGCGCGGCCTGCACCGCGCTCGCCCGCGTCTACCGCGACGGCGCGCGCATCAAGGCCGAGCCGGCGAAGGCCAAGGACTTCGCGAAGAAGGCGTGCGACGCCGGCGATCCCTTCGGGTGTGTCGAGGTCGCGCGGGGCGAGGGCGACGAGAAGCTCGTCTCGCGGCTCTCGGAGCTGTGCCAGAAGGGCGGGATGAGCGCCTGCTGGGAGCTCGCGTCGTCGTACGTCAGCGGCGAGCGCACCGAGCCGTCGAAGGGCATGGCCCGGAGCCTGCTCGACATGGGCTGCAGCCTGGGCCACGGCCCGTCCTGCTCGTCGGCCGCCAGTGCGGCCCTCGCCGACGGCGAAGAGGCGGTCGCCGCGCGGCTGTACCGCCAGGCGTGCCGGGCGGGCGACATCGCGTCGTGCGTGGGCCTGGTCGATCTCATCATCGCCGAGCGCACCGACGGCAGCGTTCGCGAAGACCGCTACGCGTTCGAGGTGGCCTGCTCGCGCGGCGACAACGCCACGGCGTGCAGCGTGCTCGGTCTCGCGCTCCTCGAGGGCGAGAGCCTGAAGAAGGATCCCGCGCGTGCGCGCGCGCTGCTCAAGCAGTCCTGCGTCGACAAGACCTCCCCGGCCCGCCCGTGCTTCGTGCTGGGCGACCTCTACGAGACGGGTGCAGGCGGCGAGCGCGATCGCACGCTGGCGTCCACGTACTACCGCTGGGCCTGTGCGCAGGGCTGGGGCGAAGCGTGCGACCGCCGCGGCGACCTCCTCGACTCCGGGGTCGGCGTCCGCGAAGACGACGCCGAAGCCGTTGCGTCCTACCAGCTCGGCTGCGACGCGGGCTTCCCGAACGCCTGCTACAAGGCGGGCGTCATCCTCGACGAAGGCACGAACATCCCCCGCGACGCCAAGCGCGCGCTCGGCCTGTACACGCTCGGCTGCGAGAAGGGTGTGGGCGATGCGTGCCTCCGCCTCGGCCGTCTGCACGTCGAAGGTGCGGCCGGCGAGAAGGACGAGGCCGCGGCGCGTGACGCGTTCGAGAAGGCCGTGGCGCTGAACAACGTCGAAGCCCACCGCCGCCTGGCGCGGCTGCTGTGGAACGGCCTCGGCGGCAAGAAGGACAAGAAGCGCGCGAAGGCCCTGTGTGCCGCGGGCTGTCAGGCCGACGACCCCATCGCGTGCCGGGGTCCCGACTGGCAGACCGAGGGCAGCAACTAGGGGGTTCGGAACGTGCAGCCCTCCCGCCAGCGGCTGCACCCGAGCGCCTGCTTCCCCCGGATGACGCGGCCCGTCCCACAGGTCGGGCAGGCGTCGCCTTCCCGGATCTCGCGGGGCGACGCGGGGATCGAGCCCCCGCCCTCCTCGCGCGGCTCGAACACGAAGCGCACCTTCCCCTCGGCGGCATCCCACTTGAGCGCGGCCGAGAACTCCTTGCCCGCGCGGCTCTTGAAGCCCTTCACCACGGGCGTCTGGCCGTCGTCCAGCAGCGACTTCACCATCCGCGCGCTGATCGCCCGCTTCGCCATCTTCGAGAACACGACGAACGCGCACGTGCGCCCCGTGTCGCACGCGAACACCGGGCCGCGCTGGCGCACCGGCTTCCCGCACACCGGGCAGTCTCCGAGCGACTTCCCGTGGTCGGACGGGTCGGCCAGCGCGGGGGGCGGGTTCGCGACGATGGCCTCGCACACCTCCTGCGCGTAGCGCCCGACGTCCGACATGAACGAGGGCCGATCCGCCCGGCCCTCCGCGACGCTCGCGAGGCGACCCTCCCAGCGTCCCGTCAGCTCGGGGCTCTTCAACGCCTCCACCGTGACGGCGTCGATCACGGCGCGCCCGCGGGGAAGCGCGCGGAGGTCCTTCCCGGACCGCGCCACGTAGCGGCGGTCGAGCAGCGTCTGCAGGATCGCGGCACGGGTGGCGGGCGTTCCGAGCCCACAGCTCCGCATGGCGCGCTTCAGCTTCGCGTCGTCGAGGTCTTTCCCGGCTGTCTCCATGAACTGCAGGATGCTCGCATCCGTGAACGGGCGCGGCGGACGCGTGGCCCCCTCATGCACCTTGCCGTCGGCCACCTTCGCCGGGGAGCCCGCGGGCAGGTTCGGCAGGTCGACGTCCCCCTTCTTGCTGGGCGGCGGGTCGATCGCACGCCACCCCTCCTGCGTACACACCCGGCCCTTCGCGCGGTACGGCTGCGGCGCGGTCTGGCCGTCGGACAGCGGGCTCGCACACGGCACCTCGACGATCAGCGTGCTCACGTCGAACCACGCATCTTCGGACAGCGCCCCCAGGAAGCGCCGCGCGACGAGGTCGAACACCCGCTTGTGGTCGGGCGGCAGGTCGCGGCCGGGCGTGCGCCCGGTGGGGATGATCGCGTGGTGATCCCCCACCTCGCTCGCATCGACGTAGCGGGCGTTCCCGGGGATGCCCCGCGCGAGGACCTCGGTGGCGCAGGCCGCATAGGGCGGGATCGGCTGCAGACCGAGCACGACGTCGGGGAGCGTGGGCACCTGGTCGGGTGTGAGGAACCGGGCGTCGGTACGCGGGTACGTGATGAGCTTGAACTTCTCGTACAGCTCCTGGGCGAGCTCCAGCGTGCGCTGGGCCGACAGCCCGTAGCGCTGGTTGGCGCGCTGCTGGAGGGACGTGAGGTCGTACAGGAGTGGCGGCTGCTCCCGCTTGCGCGAGCGGTCGGCGAGCTCGAGCGACCCGATCTGGCCGAGGCCGGCGGCCAGCAGGCTGCCCGCGAAGGCCTCGTCCACGATGCGCTCGGACACCGGTGCCGCCTGGCCGTCCTTCGTGTCACCGCGGTCGCGGGCGAACCACGTGCCGGTCCAGGTGTGGCTGCGCCCCTGGTGCTCCACCTCGAACACGAGCTTCACCTGCCAGAACGGCTCCGGCGTGAACGCCTCGATCTCGCGGTCGCGAGCCACGATCATCGCCAGCGTGGGCGTCTGCACGCGCCCCAC
This sequence comes from Myxococcota bacterium, assembly GCA_041389565.1. Lineage (GTDB taxonomy): Bacteria > Myxococcota_A > UBA796 > UBA796 > JACKEQ01. The sequence goes on along the minus strand of JAWKRP010000032.1, from coordinate 60,880 downwards.
CGAGAGCACGCCGCCCGGGTCGGGGCACGCGCACGTGAGCGCACGCGTGGCATTCAGACCCACGAGCCAGTCGGCCTCCGACCGGCACCGCGCGGCGTCGGCCAGCGGGTCGTAGTCGGAGCCCGGACGCAGGTGCGCCCACCCCTGGCGGATGGCCTCGTCGGTGAGCGAGCTGATCCACAGGCGCCGCGTGGGCTTGTGGCAGTTCGCGACCTGCACCACATACCGGAAGATGAGCTCGCCCTCGCGCCCGGCGTCGCAGGCGTTCACGATCTCCTCGACGGCGCGGTCGTCCATCAGCTGCCGGAGCACCCGCATCTGGTCTTCCGCGCCCTCCCGCACCTGGACCTCGAACTGCGCTGGGAGCATCGGGAGCGTCTCGAGGCGCCAGCGCTTCCAGTCGGGGTCGTACGTCTCGGGGGGCGCCAGCTCGGCCATGTGCCCGAAGCACCAGCTGATGCGGAGACCATTGCCCTCGAGGTAGCCCTCGCGGCGCGATCCCGCGCCCAGCACACGGGCCAGATCACGCGCCACCGATGGCTTCTCGGCGATGACCAGGCGCACGGACCCCTCCGAGCAGCCCCGTTAACCGCCTGCACCGCGGAACGCGCTTCTGGACCGAGGGGTTAGACACCCATGATGGTGTGGCTCACCCTCCTCCAACCCGCGCTCGCGAGCGAGATCCAGGTCTCGGCACGCAGCCCCGTCGTGCTGTCGATCGACGGGTCGCCGGCGGGCATCGCCAGCACGCTGATCGACACCCGCGACCTCGACCCCGGTCCGCATCGCATCCAGATCCGCAGCTTCGTCGGAGCGCTCCTGGCCGAGGGCATCTTCCAGCTCGGCGACGACGAGCGGCTGCGGCTCGAGTACGACCGCACCGACCGCACGCTCCGCGAGCTCGACCGCCTCCCGCTCACCTCGCTGGTCGAGGAGCCCGTCCCGGTGTCCGAGGAGGTCCGCAAGGGCCCGGTCCTCCCTCCGAAGCCCGGCATCGAGCTCGCCGAGTCGCCCACCGCGAGCCTGCTGATCACGGGCCTCTCCGACATCTCGGGGGAGGTACGCCTGGCGGGGGCAGGCGTGCCCTTCTCGTCCGACGCACACGGGTTCGTAGCGTACGGCGTGGTGCCGCCGGCCGTGGAGGTCCACGTGCAGGACAACGGAAAGCTCCGCTATCACGGGGCGATCGAGGTCACCCCCGGCGGGCACACCGTGTGCCACCTGCAATACCGCGAGACGGCGTGGACGGTCGACTGCGAGCTCGCGGGTCCCGAGCGGCCCGCACCCGAGATCGCGCGTTAAGCCTCCCTCCCCGCTGCGGGTGGACGGGCAATGGAGCCCGGCCTGAGAGCACACCGAAGAACCTGATCCGGGTCGTGCCGGCGCAGGAAGTGCGGGTCCGGAGGACGACATGGAAGGCTACGAGCGCTTCAACGGCGGCTGGAGCAAGAAGATCCAGAAGGGCGAGATGGGGGTCCCGTTCCGGGAGATCCCGCTCACGAACGGCGAGCGTCTGCACATCTACGACTCCAGCGGCCCGCAGGGCTTCACGCCCGAGCAGGGCCTGCCGAAGCTGCGCGCCGCGTGGGTGGCCGCGCGCGAGGCCCGTGGAGACACGAACTTCAGCCAGCTCCACTACGCGAGCCAGGGCATCGTCACCGAAGAGATGAAGTACGTCGCCGAGCGCGAAGGGGTCGATGCCGAGTTCGTGCGCCGCGAGATCGCCGAGGGCCGCGCCATCATCCCCGCGAACAAGCGCCACCTCGAGCTCGAGCCGATGATCATCGGCCGCAACTTCCTCGTGAAGGTGAACGCGAACATCGGGAACTCCCGGGTGAAGGCCTCGATCGCCGACGAAGTCGAGAAGCTCACGTGGTCCACGCGCTGGGGCGCAGACACCGTGATGGACCTCTCCACGGGCCCCGACATCCCCGAGACGCGCGAGGCCATCCTGCGCAACAGCCCCGTGCCCATCGGCACCGTTCCGATCTACGAGTGCCTCGAGCGCGTGAACGGAAAGGTCGAAGACCTGAACATCGACCTGTTCCTCGACGTGCTCCGCAACCAGGCCGAGCAGGGCGTCGACTACTTCACCATCCACGCTGGCGTGCTGCTGCGCTTCGTGCCGCTCACGGCCAGCCGGGTCACCGGCATCGTGTCGCGTGGCGGCTCGATCATGGCGAAGTGGTGCCTGCACCATCACCGCGAGAACTTCCTGTACACGGAGTTCGAGCGCATCTGCGAGCTGATGGCCGAGTACGACGTGAGCTTCTCGCTCGGCGACGGTCTGCGTCCCGGGAGCATCGCCGACGCAAACGATGCCGCGCAGTTCGCGGAGCTCGAAGCGCTCGGAGAGCTCACGAAGATCGCGTGGAAGCACGGCGTGCAGGTGATGATCGAGGGCCCCGGCCACGTTCCCATGCACCTCATCAAGGAGAACATGGACAAGCAGCTCGAGCACTGCCACGAAGCGCCGTTCTACACGCTCGGGCCGCTCACCACCGACATCGCGCCCGGCTACGACCACATGACGAGCTCCATCGGGGCCGCCATGATCGGCTCGTTCGGGTGCGCCATGCTCTGCTACGTCACGCCCAAGGAGCACCTCGGGCTGCCCGACAAGGAAGACGTCAAGCAGGGGCTGATCGCGTACCGCATCGCCGCGCACGCTGCCGACCTCGCGAAGGGCCACAAGGGCGCGCAAGACCGCGACAACGCGCTCTCGAAGGCCCGGTTCGAGTTCCGCTGGGAAGACCAGTTCAACCTGTCGCTCGACCCGCAGACCGCCCGCGACTACCACGACGCCACGCTGCCCGCCGAGGGCGCGAAGGTCGCGCACTTCTGCTCGATGTGTGGCCCGCGCTTCTGCAGCATGAAGATCACGCAGGAGGTCCGCGACTACGCGGCGAAGCAGGGGTACGGCGACGACGAGGCCGTGTCCGCCGGGCTCGTCGCGAAGTCGGAGGAGTTCCGGGCCAAGGGCGGCGAGGTGTACGTCCCGCAGCCCTCCGCGAAGTAGGCGCCATGCGTCGCGGGGCCCTGCTCGGTCTCGCTCTCGCCGCGCTGGTCGGCTGCCACCCTCGCGTCCGCCACCCGGACGTGTCGGTGGCGGTCCCCACCGGGCCCGTCGTGCAGCTGCGCCGGGCCGATGTGGTGTTCCCGGTCGGCGAGCACTACTATTTCGTCGCGTTCGACCCCGCGGGCGACGGCCGGTGGCACCGGAACGAGCTGTTCGCCCGCGTGCGCGACCAGCACCGCGTCACCATCGACTTCCTGCCCCCCGACTCCTCGTTCGACGCGCGCGCGTTCCGCCCGGCCCACATCGTCCGGGAGTACCACGGCCGTCGCGCCGAGCGCCTCCTGCACGTGCTGTCCGACAGCCGCGAGGTGTACGCCGACCAGGACCGCTACGTCCTCACCGGTCCGAACAGCAACTCGTACGCCGCGTGGGTGCTCCGCCGCGCACGGGTCGGCTACGACTTCCCCTCCCGGGCCATCGGGCGCCGCTTCCCGACGCGGGTCGGCCTGTCCGACAGCCGCACCGGCGTGGCCGTCCACACCCCGGTCCTCGGCTTCGAGCTCGGCCTCCTCGACGGCTTCGAGCTGGACCTCGGACCGGCGACGATGGGCCTCGACCTCGTGCCCCCGGCGCTCGTCACCCCCATCGGTCGCCTCGGCTTCCCCGACCCCAGCCTCCCCGTCGGGCCCCGTCCCCGCGAGCGTCGCACGGCCTACCGTGCCGCCGAGGCCGAGGTCCTCGAGCGCTTCGGCACGGCGAGCCGCCGCGAGGCCCTCCGCACCTGGTTCGACGGAGACCGGACCAAAGCGAAGCGCTGGCTGCGGTACCACACGCGCCGGAAGCTCACGGGCCCGCCTCCGGGCGACGAGGACCGGGAGCACCACCACGACGATCGGCCCGAGCGGGACGGCCCACACGACGGGTCCCATCCGCACGGGCCCCACCCCCACGGGCCGCACCCGAGCGGCCCGCGTGACCCGACCGACTGAGCGCGCCCGGACTACTCCGGGTTGCGGAGGCCGACGACCGTGGTGCCCGCGAAGATCAGGTTGCCGATCGAGGCATTCACCTTCTGGTCTTTCACGGACAGCTTCGTCATCGGCGCGTTCTCGCCGCGGAACAGGTAGGTGGGGCAGCGCTCGTGGATCTGCGTGACCACGATGTCGCTGCCCATCATCGCGATGGACGCCTGGTGCCGGCCCGCGAGCGCGCGATCGAGCGTGAACCCACCCGCACGCGCGCGCGCGGCACGAGGCCCGCTACACCAGCGGATGTTGTCCTGGCCGCGACGGTCGGGGTAGGCCAGGCCCGGATGCGCGGGCTCGCGCCCCAGGGTGGCCGTGTGGCCCTCCATCACGCCGAGCCGCATCTCGGTGTCGGCCAGGAGCAGGCCCGCGTAAGGCGCCCCGACCTCCTGGAAGCGCACGCTCACCGTGGACGTGGCGATGGTGGAGTTGCCCTGGAGCAACGTGCGGTCGCCGGAGGACAGCGGACGCCCGTTCACGCTCACCCCGTTCACGAGCGCCTGGATGGACACGCCCTCCGGCGTGACCTCGACCCGCACCACCGAGCGATCGGAGCGGTTCACCCAGCGCCCGTCGGGCAGCATCTCGTAGAAGTAGCTGGCCACGACATCCGACAGGGGCACCGACGGCAGCGCGAGCCCGCACATCACCAGCTCGAGGTCGGGATTGAGCCCCACGTCGAGCACGATGGTGTCGGACCCCGACTGACGCCCGCCCGTCTGGACCTTCTGGGCCTCTTCGATCGCCGCGGACACCGCCTCGGGCGTACCGATGACGAGCCCGCGACCCGACTCCGTCCAGTCCTTCCGGTCTTCGCTCGCGATGTTGTACCCGGCCAGCCACAGCGACGCGGGGTTCAACACGGGCAGCGACTCGACGGCCTCGGCCAGCGCGGCCGACCCGGGCGCGAACCCCTCGAACAGCACGATGGGATCGGGCGGGAGGAGCGGCGGACGCGCGCCCCGGCGGAGCCGCACGAGGTTCCGGTTCTTCGCAGCGAGCTTCACGGGCTCGGGCAGCCAGCACTTGTGCTTCGGCACCGCGCGGAACACCTGCTTCTCGCCCGGGATGCCCTTCATCGAGAACCGGCCGACATCCTCCCAGGGGATCTCGGCGGCGTTCATGCAGACGCGCGTGCCGGGACCGAACCAGATCTCCTCCGAAGGCGCCTTCGCGAGGATGCGGGCCGCGAGGTTCACGGCCTCGCCGAACGCGTCGCCTTCGATCTCCTCCACGTCTCCGGTGGTCATCGCGAGCCGGATCGACGTGCTGCCCCGGGTGTTCACCTCGTGCTGGATGTCGAGGGCCGCGCGCAGCGCATCCGTGGCGGCCTGGAAGAGGATGAGGAACGAGTCGCCCAGGTTCTTCACGATCCGGCCGTTGTGCTGCTGCACGATCGGGCGCACGAGCTGCTCGTGCTCCTCGAGGATCTTCCGGAGACCCTCTCGATCGGAGCGGGAGACCTTGGCGGTGTAGTTGGCGAGGTCTGTGAAGCAGACCGTCCGTGTGACGGTACCCAAGCGCACTCCTGCCGGACAGCCTCCGTCCGGGCGCCCTAGGCTACATCGCGGAAACAGTTCCCGTCGACCCGCTTTGTGCCGATCCGTTATCGGAGGCGGAGCCCGGAGGGCACCATGGGTCGAGCCAAGCTGTCCGTCAACATCAACAAGTATGCCTTGCTCCGAAACTCTCGGGGCCACGACGCGCCCAGCCTGCGGGCCTCCGCCGACCTCTGCATCGCCGCGGGCGCGCACGGGATCACCGTCCACCCGCGGCTCGACGAGAGACACATCCGCCGAGCCGACGTCCCGGTGCTGTCGGACCACCTGCGCACCCACCACCCGGGCATCGAGCTCAACATCGAGTGCCAGGACGACCCCGGCCTGCTGGCGATGGTCCGCGAGCTCCAGCCCGACCAGTGCACCCTCGTGCCGGTCACCCCCGGAGAGGTCACGTCCGACCACGGCTTCCACCCCATCACCGACCGCGATCGGCTCCTGGCGGCCATCGAGCCGCTCGCCGCGCTCGGCATCCGCACGTCCTGCTTCGCAGACGCCGACCTCGAGCTCCTGCCCGCCTTCGCCGAGACCGGAACCGACCGCGTCGAGCTCTACACGGGCCCGTATGCGTGGGCCTGGGGCACTCCCGACCAGTGCGGGTGGGTCGAGCGGATGCGCGCTTCCATCCGGGTCGCCCGCGAGGCGGGCCTCGGAGTGAACGCCGGGCACGACCTCGACTGGGACAACCTCCGCGGAATCGCCGATGCAGACGGGCTGCTCGAGGTCTCCATCGGCCACTCGCAGATCTGCCGCGCGCTCGAGGTCGGTACGCAGGCCGCCGTGAAGGAGCTGCTCACCGCCCTCGGGTGGTGAACGGCACACGCTCCGTCAGCACGGCTTCGGTGTCCGACAGCGACACCCTCCACGCCTGCACGTCCAGCCCGCGCTGCACGGCCCGATCGAGGGCCTCCGCGAACCCCGGATCGACGTGCCTCGCCACGCGCACCTCGCTCCCGCCCTCGGTGCCGACATGGAGCACGAGGAGCGCGCGGTCGCCATGCTCGAGCCGCTCCGCGAGCGCGTCGAGGTGCCGGGCTCCGCGCGTCGTCACGCTGTCGGGGAACCACACCGTGTCGCCCGCCCGGAGGGTGGCGTTCTTCACCTCCACCCAGGTGTGCCCGTCCACCAGGAAGTCCGCGCGGCCTTCGTCCGGGAACCGCGCCTCCCGCTTCACCTCCGACACCGTGCCGCAGATCCGCCCGTCCCACAGGGCTTCTTCGACGATGCGGTTCGGGCGGGCCGTGTTCACCAGGATCCAGCAGCCGCCCACGAACGTCTGCTCCACCGACCAGGCCAGGGAGCGCTTCGGGTCGTCGCTGTGCGAGAGTCGGCACGGCGCGCCCTCCGCCCAGCAGGCCGTCATCGCGCCCGTGTTCGCGAGGTGGGCGGTCACCTCGGTGCCGTCCGGCAGGCGAACGTCGGCCAGGAAGCGCTTCCGACGCGCGAGCAGCGTGCCCGTGACGAGCGGTGCGGGGTACCTCACCCGTCCAGACGCCAGACGGCGACCTTGAGGTAGCGGCCCTCCGGGAACCGGCTGCCCGCGGGGAAGTCCGGCCCCTGCGACCCCACCCAGAGCTCCTGCGCGACGCGGTCGGCCCGCTTGAAGCCATCGAGCACGAGCCCGCGGAAGTCACGCGGGCTCATCTCGCCCTGGTTGGAGGCCACGATCACCCAGCCCTCGGGGTCGAGCACCCGAGCGGCCGCGGACACCAGGCGCGGCAGGTCCTTCTTCGCGGACCACGTGCCCTCCTTGCTGTGCGAGTAGCTCGGGGGGTCGAGCACGACGCGGTCGAACATCCGGCCCGTGCGGCGGAACCGATCGAGCGCCTTGAAGGTGTCCTCCGCGAAGAAGTCGTGGGTGTCGAGCGAGAGGTCGTTCAGCTTGAAGTTCGCCTCGGCGCGGTCGAGGTAGTGCTTCGACAGGTCGACGCTCACCGTCTCGGCCGCCCCGTTGAACGCCGCGCTCACCGAGAACGCGCCCGTGTACGCGAACGTGTTGAGCACCCGCATCCCGCCCCAGCTCGGCTCGAGCCAGGCGCGCACGTCGCGCATGTCGGCGTACAGGCCCACGTCGGGCCCGTCGTGGGGGCGCACGCCGTACGTCACGCCGCGCTCGGTCACCCGCACGTCGTCCGTCGGATCGTGCCCGTGCAGCAGGCCCGGCGCGGGGTCGAACCGCTGCGGAGCCGTGTCGCGCGGGTCGGTTCGGTAGCAGAGGTGGATTCCGCGCGGCGCCCGCGTGTCGACGAGCCAGTCGACGATGACCGGCAGCAGGGGCGCGAGCGCGGGACTGTCGAGCACGACCACCGCGTGGTGGCTCCACCAGTCGATCCGCACGCCCGGGAACCCGTCGTTCTCGCCGTGCACCAGCCGATAGCCCGTCGTGTCGGGCCCGATCACGGCATCCCGGAGCCGCGCGGCCCTATCGAGCAGCGCGCGGAGCGACGCGGGGTCGTGGCCCGCATCGCCGTGCCCGAACACCCGCGCCGCCAGCCACCCTTCGTCGGCGAGCCCCACCCCGAGCCGTGTGCCGCGCTCGTCGCGCAGCTCCACCCACTCGCCCGGCCCGGCCTTCCCGCGCACGACCTCCTTCGGGTACACCCACGGGAAGCCGCGCCCGAGCCACTTCGCCGAGTAGCCGTTCACGGTGAGCACGCGCATCAGGCCTCCAACAGTCCGACGGTTCCCGGCACCGAGCCCGCTTCCACCCAGGTGAGCTCGGCCCACGAGATCACGATGCCCTCGGAAGGTGCGACCACCTCCTCGAGGGTCTGGCCAGCGAGGTCGACGAGCGTTCCCAGCACGTCGCCCCTCGCGAAGCGTGCGCCGGGCTCGAGCCGCTCGCGGAAGATGCCACCCACTCGCACCCGGGGAGCAGGCGCACGCCGCCAGGGCCCGCCGTCGACCCGCGAGGGGTGCACGACCGTCGCGAAGTCGGCGAGCCCGAGGTCTCCGAGCACGCCCCGAACGGCGTCGAGCGCGGCGGCGACGGCCGATGCGGAGATCCAGCGCCGCGGACCCGCCTCCACCGTGATGGCCGGCACGGCACCGCGGTTCACCATCGCTCCCGCCAGGCTGCGATCGAGGGCGTACCGCACGTACTGGTCGTCGGGGTACTCGCGGAGCACCGTGAGACCGCTCGCCAGCGCGTACTGCTCGAGGGTGGGCGCGAGCTTCGAGCCCCGCCCGCGGGCGAGCGCGCGGTCGACGATGGCGTACGGGATGGAGCGGGCACTGTCGGCGTGCAGGTCGACCAGCAGGCTCACCCGGCGCGAGGCGAGGTCCTTCCAGATGGCCGCCGCGTGCTTCTCCGACTCGTTCCCGTCGCGATGACCGGGGAAGAGCCGGTTCAGGTCGGCTCCGTCGGGCGGCAGCACGCGCGTGCGGCTCGACAGCCCGGCGGGGTTCAGGCTCGGGTACAGCACGACCGTGCCGCGCTGGAGGTGCTCGACGAGCCACCGGTCGAGCTCCTGCACCACCGCCACGCCCGTGGCCTCGTCGCCATGGATGTTGGCCGTGATCGCCACGACCGGACCGGACGACGCCGTGTGCACCATGACGGGCACGGCGTCCCGGCGGGACGTGCGCAGCGACTGCATCGACCTGGACATTCCGGCCCGCTATCCGGCGAGGAGCGCGATCGCGAGGACTCCGAGCACCACCGCGACCGCGAACGGGACTCCGACCACCATCAACACGAACCCGAGCGGCGGGACCCGCACGCTCGCGGCATGGGACGACAGCTCGGCCACGAGGTCGGCGTCGAGATCGACCGCTCCGCCGGCCCTCACGCGCTCCGCGAGCGCTGCGAGCCCGTCTGCGTCGAAGTGATCCTCGCTCGCCGCCAGCGCCCGGCCCTGCTCCTCGGGCGTCGCCGGGCGCACGCCACACTCCCTGCACGCGGTGAGCGCTCCCCACTTGAGGGCCCCGCACGACAGGCACACGGCGCGCATCAGTCGGAGGGCTCGTCGTCCGGTGGGGTGTCGCCTACGGGCCCGTCGTCGGGCAGCTCGTCGTCCGGCGTACCGTCGCCGTCGTCGCCTTCGTCGTCCGAGACGTACCCGAGCACCTCGAGCATCGCCTTCTCCTTGCGAGACAGGGCGGCCGGACGGTCTTCCTCGGTGCGGGCCTCGCGGTCGTACGGCGGGATCTCGGCCCAGTGGGCGGTCATCCGGCCGCGCAGCGCTTCCACGTCGGCCGGACGGGCCTCCGCGAGGTCTTCGGTCTCCATGGGGTCGGTCTCGAGGTCGTACAGCTCCGCGTGGTCTTCGTCGTCCACGATGAGCTTCAGATCCCCCGCACGGACCGAGCGGAACGTGTGCGCCCAGCCTTCCGGGGGGATGGCCGGGTACGCCCGCCGCACGAGCTGGAACCCGGCGAGGTCGAAGCTCAGCACCTCCGAGAACAGCGCCTCGTGCACGGTGCCCAGCAGCGACTGCGAGTACTTCGCGGTCGGCGCGGGCGGGACCTCCGCGAGGTCGGTGAGCGTGGCGAACAGGTCCTGCGTGGTGACGGGCTCCGACACGCGCGCCGGCTTCAGGCGCTTCGGGTACCGCACGAGCAGCGGCACGTGCAGGAGCGTCTGGTACATGCCGTAGCGGTGCCCGAACCGGTGGTGCTCACCGAGGGTCTCGCCGTGGTCGCTCGTCACCACGATGATGGTGTCGTCGAGCATGCCGCGCTCCTCGAGGCCGTCGAACACGCGCTGGGTGTACTCGTCGAGCTCGCGGATGCAGGCGTCGTACACCGATCGCGCCGCTTCGATCTCCTCGGGCGTGTACTCGAGCTGGTGGTAGCCGTACGCCAGCTGGTGCAGGAACGTCACGTCGGTCTGGAGCGAGAGGTCGTGGCGCGCTTCGTCCATCACGGCGCGGCGGTGCTTCAGCTGGGGCACCCGCGGCTTGTGGGCCTCCATGTAGTTCAGGTACGCGAGCCACGGGCCGTCGGTCTCGCGCCCGTCGAGCCAGCGGAACAGCGCCTTTCCCGCCGCGGGAGCCCCGTTGTAGTAGGGGTTTCCGGGCCGCCGGCCGCGATATGCGAGCGAGATCTCGGTGGAGGCATCCTTCGGGAGCAGCTTCCGACGCGTCGCCTGGCGCACGAGCGGCCACCACTGGCCTCCCCAGCTCGTCTGGATGACGTCGAAGCCCTGCAGCAGGTTCGCACCGCGACGCGACAGGTTCGGGTTCGCCGAGAACGCGAACGTGTCGTAGCCCTGCTCCTTGAAGTGCTCGGCGAGCGTGACGTGGTGCGCATCGAGCCAGCGCCACTCGAACGAGGCGCCATGGGTCGACGGCGGGAGGCCCGTGAACATCGAGCCGTGGCTCGGGACCGTCCACATGCCGGGCGCGACGGTCTTCTCGTAGACGACGGCGCTCTCCGCGAACGCACGCAGGGAGGGGGTGGTGTCGGCCTCGTGGCCGTACACGCTCAGGTGGTCGGCGCGCACGGTGTCCCAGAGCACGATCAGCACGTTCGGGTGCGCGTTCGCCCGGGACCCGCCGAACATCGCGAGCGCCCCCACACCGGCGAGCGCCAGGGCGCCCACGGCCACACCGACGACGACAGCCCTCCTCACCGCGGGCCCTCCAGCACGTGGCGGTCGAGCACGAAGGCCGTGAACGTGCCCTCCAGCACGGCACGCTCACCGACCGTGCCGCTCACGGACACCTCGCGCTTGCGCCCCTTCGCCTCGCCGACCTCAGCGGTGAGCACCACCGACTCGCCCACACGCACGGGGGCGGTGAAGCGCACCTCTGCGGAGCCGAGCACGACGTGGGGGTCGTTCACCGCGAGCATGGCGGCGTAGTCGGCCGCCGAGAACACGAAGCCCCCGTGCACGAGGCCCTGGTCGTCGGCCCGCATCGCCGGGATCGTGTCGAGCTGCACCACGGCCCGCCCCGACTCGAGGGTGAGCGGGCGCCCCGAGAGGCTCCGGTCGATTCCTGGATGGGTGGCGGGCTCCATGCGACCTCCGGCTCCCGAATAGCCCGCAGCGCCCCGGTTGCGTATGCTTCCGCATGCGATTCGTCCTGTGCGTGCTCCTCGCCTCCGCTGGCTGCAAGAAGCCGGCGCCCCCGCCTCCCGTCGATGTCGACGCGATGCTCCACGGCACCCGTCCCGCCGAGCAGCGTCCGCTGATCCCGGGCTTCCGCGCCACCGCCCACGACGGGTCACCGCGGGATCAGGCCGACCTCATCGGGCATCCCACGGTCCTGTGGTTCTTCCCGGCCGCCAACACGTCGGGGTGCACGGTCGAGGGCTGCGGCTACCGCGACGCGTTCGAGTCGTTCGACCGCCTCGGGGTGCACATCGTCGGCGTGTCGTTCACCGACGTCGAGACGAACCGCGCCTGGGTCGAGGCCCAGGGCTTCCCGTACGAGATCTGGCGCGACGACGACCGCCAGCTGGCCCTGTACTACGGCGCGATCGAAGAACGCGGCGCGCAGTACCCGAAGCGCCGCACCCGCGTCCTGAACCAGGAGGGCAAGGTCGTGCTCGAGTACAACGACAAGATCATCGTCGGAGCCCATCCCGACGAGGTCCTCGCGGACGTCGAGCTCCTGTTCGCCCCGCGTTAGGAGCCCGTCGCGCATAGCACGCTCCAGGCTCCTTCCGTGCCCGTGCCCGTGCCCGTGCCCGTGCCCGATTCAGGACGTCGGGAGCGTCCTCTCAGACGGGGGATCGACGGCGTTTCAGAGCGGTGATCTACTGGACATCATCCGTCACCACGCGAATGGAACCGTGCACCCCAAAGCGCAGCACGACTTCACCGATCCGGAGAGCCGGATCATGGAGCACCGGGAGGCTTCATTCAGGGGTTCAACGGGCAGGTCGTCGCGACGGAAGACCAGATCATCGTGGTCCACAACCTCCTCAAGCTCTGGCGAGCCCGAGCGCCCCTGCCAGCCTGAACGGGCACGGGCACGGGCACCGCCTTCGGCTGGGCACGGGAGGAGTCCGCCACGCAATGCGCGACGGGCTTTTAGATGGGCGGATCGGCGTCGAGGTCGTCCCGGAACGCCGCAGGGCACGTGTAGGCAGCCCCGGTCGCCGCTGCAGCCGCTTCGGCCTCGCGAACGAGCTCCTTCACGATCTGCCCGACCGGTGCACGCTGGGTCCGCGCGTCGATCGCCGGCTTCAGCCGCTCGAGCTCGGCTTCGGACCACACGTTGCCGAGCAGCTTCGTGACCCTCAGGAGCGACAGGAGCAGGTCGTCGGGCTCCGGGGCGTCCCCGTCCCCCCGCGTCTCCAGGTGGGACCGGAGGCGCTGGCGCGCGGCGTCCTCGAAGCGGGGATCGGCCTCCGGGTACCGCATGCGCCACGGGATGAACAGGAAGGTGTCCTGCGTGGGCTCGAGCGCGCCCACCTGCACGAGCTCGGAGAGCGCCGCCACGCGGATGGGACCGATGGACGAGAACCAGTGCTGCGTGATGCGGCCCATGCACCGCTTCATCGAGATCTGCTGGCCTTCGAGGCGGCCTTCGGCCATGCCGAGCGCGCCTGGTGAGAACGGACCGGGACGCAGCCCGAACACGTTGGCCTTCACGGCCACGAGGCGGTCGCGCACCTGCATCTCCGCGACGAGCGCGCCCGCGAGCGCGTAGGACGCCTCGAAGCCGCCCACGAGCGACTTCCCCGTCACGTCCTGCAGCGCGAACAGCAGGTACTCGTGGTGCAGGCCTAGTCGCTCCAAACGCGGTCTCCTTCGAGGCAGCGCGCGTCGTCGTGGTTCAACACCACGCTGAACACGGGCGCCTCCACGAGCTTCGGCACCTGCCAGTTCGTGCCCATGCCCCCTTCCACGTGCCCGCGCCCGACCAGGATGACGAGGTAGCCCTCTCCGCTCCACCCCTTCACGGCCAGCTCGCCGATCCGGAAGTCGCGCCAGGCCATGGAGGTCGCGAACCGGGCGCGAATCTCCTCGGACATCTGGTGCATGTGCCCTTCCATCGACTTCGCGAGGAACGCGTCGTAGCCCTCGGGCAGCTCGATCTCGATGCCGTCGGGCTTCTTGCCGAGGTCGAGACCCGCAGCGACCACCGGGATGCCGCGCTTCCCGGCCGTCACGAGCTTCTTGTAGGGCTTCCAGGGGAACCCCCAGGTCTTGCTCCAGTGCAGGGCGTCGGGCAGCTTTCCGGTCTTCACCTCACCGCTCACGTACTGCTCGAGCACGCCCTGGTTCGACTCGTGAACGGCCTCCATCGCGAGCGTGACCGGACCGCGCGCCGCGAGCGCTTCGACCACGGAGAGCGCGCGCTTCATGTCGTCCTTCGAGCCGTGCCGCTCGCCGAGGATCACCACGGCGGGTGCGGGCCGATCGACGATCTCGGCCAGCTCGACGTCCTCGCAGGTGTGCGCCAGTGCCGCAGCGATCCAGAACATCCGCGCCTCCAGGGGTTGGTGTAGCCTGACGCACGGGAGGTTCGCACGTGGCGGGCGACGACGACCCCGAGCTCGAGCTCAACACGCTGCATCGCTTCGCGAAACACTCGCCGCGCCTGGTCCTCGAGGAGTACTCGCACTGCGAGGTCCCGGCGGGCTGTGGCGGCGCGATCCTCAGGTGGCGCGATCCAGCCGACGGCGTACCGCTCCAGCTCGTGGTCGCGGCCGACGGTGAGGTCACGGCGCTGATCGACGGTGCGTTCGTGGGGAGCCGCTTCTCGCTGAAGCCGGGGGCGCACACCATCGCGGTGGCCCTGACGAACGCGCGCACACCCGCCATCGCGCTCGCGCTCCGCGAAGCCGGTCCGGGGCGCGACCTGAATCCGGGCGCGATCCTGTGGGTGACCGGCCCGGACACCCGGGTGACCCGCGTCCACACCGAGGGATGGGGCCAGGCCGGCTTCCGCGACGACCACTGGCAGCCCCCGCCGCGCGCGGACGTCGACCTGGGCTCGCGGGAGTGGCGGTTCCGGCAGCTCGAGAACCTCGGCGCGCAGGTCGTGCCCACGCTCGGGCCCGATCTGTGGCTGCGCGGCACGTTCGAGGTGCGCGGATGAGTGCCGTGCTCGTGCCCCAGCACTTCGGGAGCCTGCTGTTCGAGCGCTCCACCAGCCGCTACCTGCCGTTCGATGCGGAGAGCACGGCGGTCCTCGAGCAGCTCGCCACCACACCCGTGTACGACCTCGTCGACGCGTCCGACCCTCGGGATCGGCCCGCCGTCACCGGGGTCTTCGAGGCCCTGGAGCTCCGCGGGCACGCCACGCTCGACGGCCGGCTCGACCTCACCCGCCTCGACGTGGTGCCGCCCGCCTCGCACCTCACGGGCCCGCTCGCGGTCCACCTGGAGGTGATGGGCGCGTGCAACCTCGCGTGCACGCACTGCTTCGCGATGCCCCTGCCCCGCCACCGGAACCCCCTCGCGCTGCACGAGCTCGACGATCTGTTCGCGCAGCTCGCCGCCCTCGGGTCCTTCCGGCTCGGGCTCACGGGCGGAGAGCCTCTGCTCCGCAGGGATCTGCTGGACGTGCTCGATGCGGCCCTCGCACACGGGCTGCATCCGTGCCTCACCACGAATGCGCTCCTGCTGGACGAAGCGATGGCGCGGGCGCTCGGAGAGCGCGACCTCGTGTGGCTGAACGTGAGCCTCGAGGGTGCAGACGCCGCGACGAACGACCCGGTGCGCGGGGACGGCACGTTCGATGCGGTGTGCGAGAAGCTGCGCATGCTCGGTCGCCACGCGCGGTTCACGCTCGCGTTCACGCTCACCGACGCCAACCACGCGCAGGCCGAGCGCGCCGCCAGGCTCGCCCGGGAGCTCGGCGCGCACACCGCGGTGTTCCGGCCGCTCTACCCCGTCGGGGCGGCGGGAACCGCGCAGATGCCGTCGTTCGCGGACTACAGCCACGCGCTCGAGGGGCTGTCGGCGTGCGGAGACCTCGGTGCCATCGACCCGTTCGCGCCCACGTCGCGCGTCGCGACCCAGGCCCGCACGTACACGGGGCCGGGGTGTGGCGCGGCGAACCTGGTGGCCAGCATCGACATCCAGGGCGCCGTGAACCCGTGCAGCTTCCTGGGTTCCGAGACCGTCGGCGGGAACGTCCGCGACCGGCCCTTCCGCGAGATCTGGGACGACAGCGAGGCGTTCCGACGCCTGCGGGCTCCGTCGCAGAACGGGTTTCGCGGGGGATGTCGCGCGCGCGCGAAGGCCTTCTCCGGCGACCTCGACGGCCCCGACCCGTGGTTCGACGCCTGGGAGGCCGGGCGCGGTCGCCACCCGCTGGCGAACGTGGAGGTCGGGTGAGCGTGCTCGACGCGTTCGGTCCCGGCGGCGATCCGGGCGAAGCGCTGGTGCTCGCCGACCAGGCGCTGGAGGGCGGCGACGACCGTCTGGCCGCGGCCGCGCTCGACCGCGCGTGGGGGCTCGCTCCGCACGACTCCCGGGTGGAGGCGCAGCGTCGCGAGGTGCTCGACCGGTTGGAGGTCCGCGAGCACGGGCTCGTGTGGCGATACGTACCGACGGGCACGTACCTGATGGGCTCGGAGCACGGCGACCCCGACGAGAGGCCCGTGCATCCGGTGCGGGTCGAGGGGTTCTGGATGATGGACGCCCCGATGACCTGGGACGACGACTCGAGGCTGCGCGGCTGGGTCGACGGGTCGCCTGAGCCCGAGCCCGAGGGCTGGAACGGCTTCCAGCACATGAACTTCGACAAGCTCCGCAACCACTACTCCCTCCGCGGTCGTCCGATGGTGGCCGTGGGCTGGCAGGACGCGGAGTCGCTCGCGCGCGACCTGTCCGGCGGGTCCGTGTGGTACGGGCTCCCGACGGAAGCCGAGTGGGAGAAGGCCGCGCGGGGCGGGCGGATCGGGTCCCGCTATCCCTGGGGAGACGGCACGCCCGACCCCGGCGACATCGACTGCGACCGCTTCGGGAGCTTCGAGATCGCGGACCCGACGTCGCTCCGACCCAACGGGTACGGCCTGCACGGGATGTGCGGCACGGTCTGGGAGTGGACGGCCGACTGGTACGACGCGCTGGCGTACCGCGGCCTGCCCGACCCCCGCTTCGCGGGCAGTGCGCGCGGAGGCCCCGACAGCCCCGACCTCGAGGTGCTCCGGGCCATCCGTGGGGGCTCGTGGGCCGACAGCCTGGCCGCGTGCACCGTGAGCTTCCGCGCCTCGATGGGGTCGACGCCCATGGGGGTGGAGGACTGGGGCGACCACATGACGCCCACCGTCGGCTACCGGCTGGCCCGCTACGACCGGATGCCGGCCCATGTCCGCGCGACGCTCGTGCCCGTCACACGTCGGTAGTGGTCGGCAGATCGGGAGTGGAGTAAGCTTCTTCCACTGCCGAAGGTTTTTCCGCGCAGGAGGTTCCCTGAGCCGGTCCACCCCTCACCCGCCGACGATCGACGCCGAGTCCGAGGTGCGGAGCTGGATGGACAGCACGCCGATGCCCGCGCCCCGTCGGCCCGAGTGGCTGCTCGAAGAGCCCGAGCCCATGCGGGGTGAGCCGATCCTGCGGCGCATGCCGCGCGACACCACGGAGTACGCGCTGCTCGCGATGGTCCTGAGCTTCAGCATCACGGCGTCCGTCCTGATGCTCCTCACCCTCTGAGCTCACGGACCGTCCCTGCGGGCCCTCGGGACTCACGGACCGTCCCTGCGGGCCCTCGGGACTCACGGACCGTCCCTGCGGGACTCAGGGCTGCCGCAGGAAGATCCGCTCCGCCGTCAGCCACTCCGGGCTCGTGGAGTCCTGGCGGGCGAAGCGCATGGTGAGCCGCAGCGTGTCGGCGTCGACGAGCTCGCGGTGGGACTCCAGCACCGCCGGTGCGCCGTCCCGCAGCGTGAGCTCCGCGCGGGTCACCAGCACGCCATCCACCATCTCCGACGCCACGTTGACCTCGCCAACGCGCGCCACGGTCGACCGACGGGCCACCCCGTCCAGCGGGAGGTCGTCCACGCGCTCGTACCACCCGCTCTGCACGTGCACGACGGCGTGTTCGGGGCGCCACTCGATGGTGTGCGTGGGCGAGCCGGCCTCCGCGAGTGTGCGCTCCAGCCAGGTGAGCCCCTGGGCGCGCAGGATGGGGGCCACGGGCTCCGAGGCCGCGCGGTCGAGGGTCCAGGTGCCGTTCATGGCCGGGTTGGCGAAGGCGATGCCGAGGAGCAGGTGCATGGGGACTCCAGCGAGGAGCCTCGCTCCTCTTTCCCCGATGTAGCCCCACGGTCCGTTCCCACCGATTACCGACGATTTCCTGTTGCCGGGAGCCTTCAGCGAGCCATCAGGAACGGAGCGCGAGCGCCCCGAACACCGCGGCCCCGAGGATGACGAGCCCCGGGTGCACGCGCGCGAGCAGGGCTGCGAACGCGATCACACCGATGAGGCCGCCCACCCAGCCGGTCACGCCGCTCGGCGCGAGGTCGACCGCCACGTAGAACATCATGCCCACGATGGCCGGCTTCACCCCGGTGAGCGCCGCCGCGACGTACGGATCCTCGCGGTTCCGCAGGATGACGGCCGCCAGCAGACCCATCAGGACCGAGCTCGGCGCGAGCACCCCCACGAGTGCGGCCGCGGCACCGAGCGGACCGGAGTCGAGCCAGCCGACGTACAGCGCCATCTTCGTCGCGATGGGGCCAGGCAGGCTGTTCCCGAGCGCGAGCCCCTCGATGAACTGCTCCTTCGTGACGAAGCCGTTCCCGACGCACTCCTCCTGCATGAGCGGCAGCATGCTGGGGCCCCCGCCGAACGCGAACAGCCCGACGCGCCCGAACGCGAAGAACAGGCCGGGCGCGCTCACCGCTCGGCGAGCTCGGCGAGCAGCTCACGCTTCCGCTGGTTCGACAGCTTGCCGGACATGGCCTTCATCCGGGGCTTCGGCCTGGCGTCAGACGCGAGCGGACGGTCGAGCAGGCGGTGCACGACGGTTCCCGCCATGGTCAGCCCGAACATCGCCGGCATCCAGGCGACCGAGCCCTGCACCTGCAGACGCATGTCGCAGGTGTGCTTGCCGTTGTCCTTCTCCGCACAGATGCACTTGAACGCCGCCTGGGCCGCCGCATCGAGGTCGTTCGGGGGCTCGTCGGTCCACACGCACTCGAAGCCCGACTCGATGCCGCGCTCGCGGAGGTTCTCGCGGACGATGCGGGCGAACGGGTCGATGCGGGTCTCCGAAAGGTCGGACACGCGGATGCGCGTGGGATCCATGCGTCCGCCCGCGCCCATCGCCGAGATCACGGGCAGACCGCGCTGCACGCACGTCTCGAGGAGGTCGAGCTTCGCCTTCATGTTGTCGATGCAGTCGAGCACGTAGTCGGCACCCTCGCCGAGGATGGCGTCGGACGTGCTGCGCTCGTAGAACACGGGCATCACGACCACCTCGCACTTCGGGTTGATCGCCTCGCAGCGCTCGCCCATGAGCTCGGCCTTCGACTTCCCGACCGTCTTCCGCGTCGCGTGGAGCTGGCGGTTCACGTTCGTGACGCACACCTTGTCGAAGTCGACGAGCACCACACGCCCCACGCCGGAGCGCACGAGGGCCTCGGCCGCGTACGACCCGACTCCGCCGAGCCCGATGACGATGGCGCTCGCTCCGGACAGGCGGTCGAACCCCTCTCCGCCGACGAGCAGCTCGGTGCGATGGAACGGGTGCATCTTGCGCATGCGGACCTCCGGCGTCCGCTTATCCCGCCACCCAGAAACCGACCGTCGCCCACAGCCCACGAGCCAGCAGCTCGGGGTCCGTTCCATCGAACACCACTCCGAGATCGACCACCTCCACGTGGTCCTGCGTGAGCGCCTCGGACCTCGGCTGCGGGAACCGCCCACGCCCGAGCACCTGGCCGCGTCCGGACGGCGGCTCGGTCGAGCGGTCGAGCCACTGCACGCAGAAGTACGGCGTCTTCCGCGTCATCTCGGTGTCGAGCTCGTGGTGCGTGAAGTGCGCTTCCATCCAGTCGGTGAGGCGCAGCGCGCCCAGCGGCCCATCGTCGTCGGGGTCGCCCACCAGCACCCCGCCGATCGACAGCACGGCGAGCACCCGGTCGCGGAGGGGC
This sequence comes from Myxococcota bacterium, assembly GCA_041389565.1. GTDB lineage: Bacteria > Myxococcota_A > UBA796 > UBA796 > JACKEQ01. Next base: position 41,270 of record JAWKRP010000032.1, on the reverse strand, counting down.
GCCCGCGCCACCATCAGCCGGAGCACGGCCTGGATGCCGGCTTCGGCCCCCACGAGCACGAGGCGCTCGGTGGGGTCTCGCATCACCTCGGCGGCGGCGCGCTCGAGCGCTTCGGTGTCGAGCACGTCGGCCGGGTCGACGGGCACGCGCACCACGCGGGGCACCAGGGCTTCCAGGGCGTCCAGAACGGGCTCGTCACGCGTTCCGCCCACGAGCACCCACACGGCGTTCGACCGCCGCGCCAGCACCTCGGGGAACGCCGTGCTCTCGCCCGCTCCCCAGTCCGCGAGCGCCGACCAGCCCGCCGTCGTGCCGAGCTTCACGCCCGGATCGTACGACGGACCCAGCTCGATGGGGTCGTCGAGCCTCACCGCCAGCCCGACCTCGTCTTCGTCGTACAGGAACCGCCAGCGAGCGGCCAGATCCGGGAGGCCATCGAGCGCGGCCATCAGGGCCTGCTCGCCTTCGATCGACGCCGGCAGGCCGGCGCGGCCCACACCGGTCACCTTCGCCTCCGGGAAGCGCCCGGCCGGATGGTAGGGCGCGCTCGCGATCACCGCGCGGCGCCAGTCGTCGACCTCGCCGCCCGCGGCTTCGACGCGCCCGCGCAGGAGCGTGGCGAGCACGACCTTGAACAACCGCTCGCCCTCGATGTCGGTCTCACGGGGCCAGGAGAGCCAGCCGATCGCGAACGAGAGGGCCACTGCGAACGACGTGGTGGCGACGGTGAAGGGGTCGGTCATCGGGAATTCCCGTATCGACGCGTCTCCCCGGGACGCTCAGTCCCGAGCGTCTCGCCGGCGCGGCGGAGTGGGCCGCACGGGGACCGGGACGAGCTCGGGCTGTGGGTTGAGCGTGGACTCGAGCTCGGCGAGCCATTCCTTGGCACGGCGTCCCAACTGTTCCAGCGCTTCGACCCACTTGTTGGCCATCTGCCGACCTCGCTCCATTCATCGTACAGGGAGAGACGGGTCACCCGCCACTGCTCTCCCTATGTCGACACGCGAGGGGGTACGAACACCCCCGCGCCGATGTCACTTTCGGTCTGCGGCGTCGAGCCAGGCGTCGAGGCGCGCGATCCGGGCGTCGAAGCGCGCGCGCTCCGCGGAGTCGAGCGTGCGGCGCGTGAGGCCGTGGTAGTCGATCGGATCGACCACCGCGTCGTTCTTCTCGAGCTCGTAGTGCAGGTGCGGAGCCGTGGAGTGCCCGGTGTTCCCGGAGCGCCCGACCACCTGGCCCTTCTTCACGCGCTGCCCCTCCTTCACGTCGGTGCCGGAGAGGTGCAGGAACTTCGCGAGCGTGCCGTCGTCGTACTTCACCTCGACACAGTTCCCGTTGTTCCGCAGGTTCCAATCGATCCGCTGAACGGTGCCGTTGCGCGGGCTCGTGATGGGCGTGCCCTCCGGGGCCTTGAAGTCCATGCCGCGGTGCTTGGGGCGGTCCTTCAGGAGGCTCGTGATCTGCTCGTACCCCTCGATCGGGCTGTCCACGAGCGCTCGGGAGACCTCCACACCGTCCTCGTTCCACCAGCTCGGGTAGGTGTCGCCAGCGGCCGTGTAGCGGTACGCACGGAGCGACCCCAGCTTGCGGGACTCGTAGCGGGCCGCGGGGATCTGGAGCCCGGGGCCGGAGCCCTCCCACGCGACCGTGATGTGATCGCCGGCCTGGAGATCACGGCGCAGGTCGAGGTCCCACACGAACAGGCGGGCCACGACGGCCGCCACCTCGTCGCCTTCGTCACCGATGCCGTTCGTGAACGTGCGCGCGAGGCTGTGCTCGATGGTGAGCGACGTGGTCTTCACGTCGGCGGGCAGGTCGGGGTCGGCGACCGCTGCCGCGGGCGCATCCATGGGTTCCTCGACGATCGGCTCGTCCAGCACGGGCTCTTCGTGGACCGGCTGCACGGGGACCGGGACCTCGCCCACCTCCCGCACGACGGCGGCAGGCGCGGGAACGTCGGGCTGGACCAGCGCGGGCTCGGGAGCCGCGGGCGCCATCATCAGGCGGGTGCCGAGCACGAGGTTGAGGAGCAGGCTGCCGCCGCACAGCGCGAACAGGCCCCAGGGGTGTCCACCGGGTGGATCGAATCGGTTCATGGCATCTCCAGCTGCCGCAAGGAGGGCGCGGCCACGGAAGGGGGAGGGAGAGGAGGAAGGAAGGACGTTTCGGAAGGAGGGTTACTCGGGCATCCCCTGCTCGATCCAGCCGAGGACCAGGGAGATGTCCTCGTCGGGCAGAGGTGGGAGTCCCAAAGGCATCCCAGGTTTCTCGGGCCGTGTCAAGGTGGCAGGCCGTTGTCCGCGTTGCACCGTGTCTCGTGGAGCCTCGTGCCGGCGACGCAGGAGCGCGGGACCGATGCGATCCGCGACCTCCCGCACGCCTTCCGGAGACTGCAGGTGGATGCCCGTCTCGGGGTAGCCGAAGCCCCCGGCGTTCCCGGGCCCACGCCGCCCCTGGTTGGCCGGCAGCGACGGGTCCATGTGGCAGTGCGCGCAGATCTTCCCGAACACGCGCTCCTCCACCATCGCCCACGTCACGGGTTCCTTCGTGGGCTGCGGATCGGCGGTGACCGCGGGCGGCTCGACCCACGCGGGGTCTTCGAGGAACAGGAAGTCGCGGATCGCGATGGCGTCCTCGCGCTGCACGCCGAACGACATCATCGTCGACGACGGCGAGATCGACCTCGGGTCCATGATCCAGGCGACCGTCATGTCGGGCGACATGCGCGAGCGCGTGTGGGCGAGATCCGGCGCGATGGCGACGCCCGGAGACGCAGGGATCGCGCCCCCGAACCCGTGGCACGCGGTGCATCCGGAGGTCATCAGCTTCGCGCGCCCGCGCTCCAGGTTCTTCCGCGAGGGCTTCGGCGTCTTCTCGACCTGGGCGGTGCGGGCCTCGAACGCCTGCGCGATGGCTCGCCGCTGGCCGGCATCCAGCCCGAACCGCGGCATCCCCTCCGGGAGCCCGGGCCGCACGTCGTGGGGGTCTGCGAGCCACTGCTCCACCCACGCGGGCTCGAGGCGGGCCATCGCGGCGGGCAGCGACGGAACCTCCATGTACGTCGCGACGTTCCGCTCGTAGCGCTCCCACAGCGGGAAGAACTTCATGGCGGTCTCGCGCTTCGCAGGATCGCGGCTCGTGTCGCGGATCCACACGTGGCAGCCGGTGCACGACTCGTCCTTCGTGGCGGGTTCGAGCCCGGGGACGACGTGGCACAGGTTGCAGTTCCCGTCACGGAGCGCCGCCAGCGACTCGGCAGCGGGATCCGTGGGCTGGGCGGTGGCCGAGAGCGTGAGCCAGCCGGCGAGACCGGCCGCCACCAGGGTGAGCGAGCGCTTCATGGGCGCATCGTAGCGGCGGTGGGCGCCAGGATCAGCTGCTCGGATCGTTCTTGCGGGCCTTGCGGCGCTTCTTCGCGTCGGGCTCGGACGCGTCGTCGGGCGCGGTGGCCGCATCGACGGTCGGCAGCTCCGGGAGGGTCGCGATCTGGACGACGGGCTCGGCGGGCGCCAGCAGCTCGACCGGCTCGGCAGCCGCGAGCGCTGCGGCGTCGGCCTCCGCATCCGCTTCGGTGTCGTCGACGATCTCCATGAGCGAGCCGATGCTCGCCACCTTCATCTCGGGGCGGATGTACATGCCGCATGCGAGGGCCTGGGACGAGAACAGCAGCGAAGCGGTGAACAGTGCGAAGCGCATCGGAACCTCCGTTGTTGGCTTCCGACAGCGGGGTCCGAGGCCGGTTCCCTCGCGGTTCGTCACGAACGTGTCAGAGCTCGCGGCGCTCCAGGGTGACCGTGCGCACGCCCCCTTCGCCCTCCACCTCGAGCTCGACGGATGACCCCGGCTCGCCGAGCGCGAGCTGCACGAACTCGTCGAGCGAGAGCATGTCGGCGTCCTCGCCGTCGATCGTCAGTACGCGATCCCCCGCCCGCAGCCCCGCGTCGGACGCGCTCCCGCCCGCGAGGGACCGCTGGATCACCAGGCCGTCGGCGGTCTCCTCGACCACGATCCCGAGACCGGCCGTGCGGAACGGCGGGAGGTGGAGATCCACGACCTGATCCTCGTTCTCCTTCGGTGTGACGGGCACTTCGGGGCTCGATGCCGTGAACACCCCGTCCTGGCGGGTGGCCTGCACGGTACAGGCGCGGCCGGGCACGGCCTCCAGGTAGTAGCTTCCGTCGCGGTCGGTCTTCACCGAGGCTCCGCACCCCCACACCCGCACCGCCCCTTCGGGCTCTCCGTCGGCGTTGTAGACCATGCCCACGACGGCAGCGCTCCCGACCGTCAGCACGAGCGGCTCGGTGGTGCAGCGCCCATCAGACCACGAGAACGCGACCGGCACGTACCCCTCGACCTTCAGCACGCCCGACCCCTGCTTGCGGGGCGCCGGGATCACGAGGATGCCATCGGCGATGCGTGCCACCTCGGGGATCTCGGGGAGCGCGTCGTCGACGATCTCGACCGAGCGGGCCTCGAGCGCAGGCTGGACCGCGCAGGTGACGACCGTCTCGGGATCCGTGCCGTGTGCGTCGAGGCCGAGCACGCCTTCGGGCCCGGGAACGACCTCCGGACCGCGCGTTCCGGGGATGTCCGGGACGGGCGCGGTGCGCCCGAGCTTCGTGCGCGTGGCGTCGGACGTCTCGCGTGTACCGCCCCCGGAGCGGCCCGACCCGTCCGGGAGCAGCGCCCACAGCACCGCGAGCCCGAGCAGCACCGCGACGACCGCGATCCCGACGCGCTCCCGACGCACGCCGCTCAGAGCAGCTCGAGGAGGTCGATGATCTCGACGGGCGACACGAGGCCCGCCATCGCCATGCACATCTCGTCGGCGGTCTCTTCGCCCCAGCCCACCGTGACGGGCGCATCCGACCCGCTCGCGTCGAGCGCCAGCGGCATGTACGGGTTCGACATCGAGTTGTTGTACGTGCACCGCACGCGCACCCGGTCGCCGAAGCGGAGCACGGGCAGACCGGAGATCGGTGCGTCGTAGAAGTACGACTGCTGGAAGTCGAAGCGGTACTTCGGCGCGTGCACGAGGCACGTCTCGTCAGACCCGCTCTCGAGCGTGACCTTCATGCCCTCGCCGAGGTAGTGCATGTGCGGCGCGACCGCGAAGATCGGCACGTCGAACGGCAGGGGGTTCGTGAGCACCACGTCTTCGACGTGAGCCTCCGCGCCCGCCGGGATCTGGAACGGCGCGGTGTCGGCCTCGGCGCCGAACGGGAGATCGACGAGGTACCACGTGGCGAACTGGTCGGGACGCTCGCTGGTCCACTTCAGCGCGATCTGGGTGTTGTCGATCTCGGTGGAGGTGCCCGTCGGGTGGTAGTGCACGTTCACCACGATCGAGCTGCCGTTCCGCAGGGTGACGCCCGTACCCGTGGGCGTGACCATGGGCGACCCCCCGGGCGTCCAGGTGCCGATGAGCTCCGTCGGCCACACGTCGGGCTCGCCCGAGCAGCGGTACGTGCCGTCGTCTCCCCCGCGTGCCAGGCTCTGATCGTTGGGGTCGCTCCACACGAGCACGTGGTGCACGACCTTCTCGTTGCCCGGGATCACCTGCATGCCCGTGATCCACCGGTCTCCGTCGGCCGGCACCTCGACCCGGAAGCACTGGTACACGTCCTGGTCGCCGCCGATCGAGAAGTCTTCCTGGAAGCCCAGCACCACGTCGGGGTCTTCGAGCTCCAGCACCTTGCGCTCGGGAACCGGCAGCGCGTCCCGCGCCTTGCCCTCCGGCATGTCGGCCGCGACCCAGCCCTCGATCAGCGCGCGCTCGTCGTCCATCAGGCGCCCGTCGTCCTTGAACCACACGTCGGGCTGGCACTCGTCGGTGATGCGGGCCGCGAACGGCGGCATGCGCTCGTTCGCGATCGCGTCGAGGATCGCGGGCGCCCAGCTGCGCACCTGCTCGAGGTCGCGCGCGTCGAACGGCCCGGGCCCGCCGGCATAGTGGCAGTCGCCGCACCTGTCGGCCATCACGGGCGCCACCGCGCCGTGCCAGGTGGTTCCGTCGGACCCGGACGGACCCTCGCCGCCCGCACAACCGACGCACACCGCTGCGATCCACGCGACCCTGATCATCCCGCCTCCGCCCCCCAAGACTATCCGGTCGGGCCCGGACCGGAGGTCAGACGAACGTGACGAATGCGACGCCGACCGCGGACGCCACGAACGAGAGCGCCAGCAGGGCCGCCAGCACGATGGATCCGGCGACCCATCCCCAGGCGATGCCGCCAGAGCGGGGGCTCCGACGCACCGCCCGCTTCTGAAAGCGGGGATTCCACTCGTGCTCGGGCAGCCAGTCGGGCCGGCGCTGCTCGGGCAGGGGCGTGTCGCCGATCATGTCGAACACCTCTTCCTCCGCGGTGAGCGGCCCGAACAGGTCTTCGTCGGTGACGTCGTCACCATCGATCCATTCCGTGAGCGGGAACATGCACGTCTCCAACGCAAAACGCGACGTTGTCGCGACCAACCAACCCCACGCGGGCATCCCCGACGGTGGACAGAAACAAGCGCGGAAACAAGGAGAGTGCAGAGCGCCGGAATCCGCAGAAGGATTCCGGACACTGACGTTCTACGCGACGTCGACCCGCGAGGTCAAGAGAGGACGCGCTTGAGCAGACCCTGGTCGGCCTGGATCGCGGTGCGCGGCATGTAGAGCTCGAGCCCGCGCAGACCGCCGAGCTCGGATCCTCCGCCGGCCTTCCCGGGACCGCCGTGCACGAGGTTGGGCAGCACGGTGCCCGGACCGGGGCTCTGGTCGTGCACCTTCTTCGAGCCCCAGTGCACACGCCCATGCCAGGGCGCGAGCTCGAGCACGGCTTCCCCACCCCACTCGGGATCGTCGGCGTACACGGAGCACACGAGCCCTCCTCCGCCCGCGGCCACGATGGGCACGAGCCCGTCGACGGTGCCGTCGTACGTGAGCACGGTGGCGACGGGCCCGAACACCTCGTGCTCGTGCACGAACTCCGTGGCGACCCCCTTGTCGGACCGGAACAGCGTGGGCTTCACCCAGAACCCGTCGCCTGCGGGCGCTTCGCCCTCCCACACGCGCTCAGCGGCCTTCGACAGGGCGTCGAGGCCCGCGCGCACGGACCGGAGCTGGCCCTCGCTCGCGACGGGGCCGATGCGGGTGTCCTTGTCGGCGGGATCTCCCACCGCGCACACCCCGAGGCGGTCGGCCAGCCCTTCGAGCACAGCCTCCGCGGCGTCGGTGGGCACGAACACGCGGCGCACGGCCGTGCACTTCTGCCCGCACTTCTGCGAGAGATCGCGCGCGACGTCGGCGAGGAACATCAGCCAGGTGTCGGAGCCCACCTCGACATCGGGACCGAGGATGCTCGCGTTCAGCGAGTCGGCCTCGATGTTCACGGCGATGTTGTGGCGCACGATGTTGGCGTGGCCGCGGATGGACCGCGCGGTGTCGGAGCCCCCCGTGAACGCGACGCAGTCCTGCGGGCCGAGGTGGTCGAGCAGGTCGTTCGCCGATCCCACCAGGAGCTGGAAGGCCCCCTCGGGCAGCACGCCCGCCTCGTGCCACAGCTCCACGATGCGGGTGGCGAGCACCGCGGTGGGCGTGCCCGGCTTGGAGAGCACCGGAACGCCGGCGAGCAGCGCCACAGCGGCCTTCTCGGCCATGCCCCAGGCGGGGAAGTTGAACGCGTTGATGTGGACCGCGATGCCCCGGCGCGGGAGGCGCACGTGCTGGCCGACGAAGCGCTTGCTCCGCAGCAGCGGCTCGGCTTCGCCGTCGAGCAGGTAGCGCTGGTCGCCGAGGCCCTTGCCCACGTAGGCGTAGTAGGAGAGCGTTCCGGACGCGCCGTCGATGTCGAACTTCGCGTCGCCCCGCGTGGTCCCGCCCTGCCGCGACGCGTCGATCAGCTCCTCGCGATGCTCGTGCACCACGGCGCTCATCGCCTTCAGCACCTGGCCGCGCTCGGCGAACGTCATGGCGCGCAGGGTCTTGCCGCCGACCGAGCGGCCCCAGGCGAGCGCACCGGCGAGATCGAGCCCGTCGGAGGCGACGCTGGCGATCCCCTCGCCCGTCGCGGCGTCGTGCAGCACGCGACCCTTGCCGGTTCCGGCGACCCAACCCCCGTTGAGGAAACTGCGCAACGTCTGCACTCCACACCTCCAGGCCCGGCGCAGTAACCGGTTAGCGCACCCGGATGCGGGTGCTGTTCGTCGGGCCCTTTCCGTGGCCATCCCACCAGGGCTCCCAGGCCTATCTCGCCGGTCAGGCCGCAGCGCTCGCGCGCCGGGGGCACGACGTGCACGTGGTGGTGTACGGGTCCGGCACGGGAGGGGCGCCTGCCGGCGTCACCCTGCACCGGTCACGGGCGATCCCCGGCGGCGACTTCGCGGAGGGCGGGCTGCACTGGTCGCGACCGCTCCACGACCTCGCGCTGGCGCGGTCGGTTCGCAGGCTCGCGGCGACGCTCCGCCCGGACCTGATCCACGCCCACAACGTCGAGGGGCCGCTCGCTGCCCGACTCGCGAGGACGGGGCTGCCGGTCGTGTACGACCTCCACACCTCGATGGCCGAGGAGCTCGCCGATCACCTGCCCGTCCGGCTCGCCCCGATGGGCCCGAGTGTGGGTCGATGGGTCGATCGGCTCGCGCTGGCCGCGTCGTCCGCGGGATGTGCGATCTCCCCGCGCGCCCGGGACGTGCTCACCGGGGCGGGTCTCCCCTGCGAGCTCGTGGGACCGGGGGTGGATCCGGGAGACCTCGTGGCCCGCCCCGGGGCCGCGGCGCGGTTCGGCGGGGCCCCGTGGGTGGTGTACACGGGCAACCTGGATCGGTACCAGGACCTCGACCTGTTGTACGCGGCGGTCCGCGGGTCGGCGCTCCGGCTCCGGATCGTCACCGGATCGGGAGAAGCCGTACCGGACGGGGTGGACGTCGTGCGGTCGACCGACTTCCGCGACGCCATCGATGCCCTCGCGCACGCCGCCGTGGCGGTGATCCCCCGCCGCCGGTGCGCGGGCTTCCCCATCAAGCTCCTGAACCAGCTCGGCATGGGCGTGCCCACCGTGATGATGGCGTCCGCGGCACTGCCTCTCTCCGGAGTCGTCCCCACCGGGCCCGCGGCACTCCGGTCCACGCTCGAGGCCCTCGTCGCCGACCCCGTTCGCCGGGCCTCCCTCGGAGAGGCCGCGCGGACGGAGGTCCTGGCGAGCTGGACCTGGGACGCCCGGATGGCCCGTCTCGAAGCCCTCTACGACGCGACACTGGCGCGGCGGTGACGGCTACGGCTCGGCCTCGAACACATCGAGCCCCGCGGACTGCAGGATCGGGCGGAACAACGCGACCCCCTCCTCGGGCTGGAGACCGAGCCAGGTGAAGTGGATCCGCAGGCCCGGCTGGAACTGCTCGGCCTTCGCCTTGATGGCTTCGGCACCCACGTAGTCGCGGTAGTTCAGCGACATCACCGGCCGACCGTCGCGCACCGAGCCCTTGACGAGCACGAACGACGCATCCGACGTGACGGTGCTCCGGATGACCATGCCGGCCCGATGGTCTTCCACGCGCTCCTCGAGATCCGTGCGGGTGACCCCGTCGATGAGCCAGCTCCGACCTGCACAGATGGCGCCGAGCAGGGCTTCCTCCTGCTCCCCCTTCGCCCGACCCACCAGCTTCTTCAGCTCGGGCAGGACCTCGGGCGTGCCGTGGGCGATCAGGTAGTCGGACGACTTGAAGATGACGGCCTGGTCGGTGCTCATCAGCCCGCGGATGGCGAGCGCGTTGAGCGAAGCGGGGTCGTCGACGAGCTCTCCCACCTGCTCCAGCAGCTCGAACCGGTCCGCCCCGTACCGAGCGAGCAGCGGCGCGGCCTTCGCGGGCGCATGGTCGTGGAAGTACGCCGCGTACCCGGCCATCACGCCCGTCGGCACGTCGGCGGGCTCCGCCGCCCACGCCGCTTCGACGGCCGCGAGGTGATCGGCCGAGACATAGGAGAGCAGGCGCGCCTGCTGCACGCGATCGGGCGCGGTGGCGAGGCCCGCGACGATCGCGGCCTGGGTGGCCTCGGAGACCGAGGGGAGCGAACGCAGCGCTTCGTCCACGTCCGCCACGGGGCGTGCGGGGTTCGCGACCAGCGCCTCGCGCTCGGCCAGCCCGGCGGACGGATCGAGCTGCACCACGCGCTTCAGCGCGAGCGAGCGGACCTCCTCCGCGGCAGCGGCATCGGGAGAGCCGGCCGGATGGGCCGTGGTGTCACGGAGCACCGCGACGAGCTCGGGCACGACGGACGCATCGCCCACGTCGTCCCAGTACCGGCCCAGCAGCTCCACGAGCGTGCGGGGCGGCACCTTCGACAGGCTCCGGCGCAGGATGGGCCAGAACGCGTCTTCCTCGGGCATGTCCTCGCGGATGGCGTACAGCGCGAGCGTGCCGAGCGACCGACCGCGGGCCGCGGGGGTCTTGTCGTCGATCGCGGCACGGAGGCGCGCCCACGCCTCGGAGGTGAGGCGGGCGCGGGCCGAGGTGCGGGCCTCGGAAGCCTCGCGGAACTCCGCCATCGCGGGATCGTTCTGGATGTAGGGCATCCGACCCACCGGACGCTCGAACAGCGCGTCGAAGCCCACAGCCTCGAGCGCGCGCAGGTGGCCCATGCCGACGGGCACGTCCTGTGCGACCAGCGCACTGTCGAGCGCCGACTTCACGCGCTTCGCGTCGGGGTGCATCGCGAGGACGAGCACCCAGCCCGACTCGTCGTCTTCTCCGGACGCGAGACCGGCGAGCGCGAGTTCGACGAGGTCGGGCGAGCCGATGCATCCGAGCTCGCGGAACAGCGCGCCGCGATCGGCGGGAGCGGCCGCCGGCACCGCCTCGATGATGGCCGCGACCCGAGCGGCGTCGGCCTGGGCGTCGCGACCGGCGACCTCCACGCGGATGGCGTTGGACCGGACGAGCTCGCCGGAGCGGAGGGTCTCGAGCTGGAGGGCCCAGGTGCCGGCGCGATCGAACCGGGCCCACTCACACAGGGGCACGTCCCACGCGAGCGGGGCGTCGGGCGACACCTGGATGGGTGACGGAACCATGCGACGGGGCGCGGAGTCTTCCCACCACGCGCTCGGATCCGACACGCCGGACACGTGCCGGATCGTCCACGTGTCGAGCTTCGAGCGCCCGACCACGGAGTTCGGATGCACGTCGAACGGCTGGCTCGGGCTGTCGGGCACGCTGCTCACGGTGGCGTGGAGCACCAGCGGACCCCCGACGCGGAACCCCGAGGCCTCCGGCGCGAGCGCGATCTGGAGCGGCCCCTCGGTGGACGCCAGGAAGTCAGGATGTTCCAGCGGATTCGACTGGCACGCAAGCAACGACAAGAAGAGGACCACGACCACCTCGCGGGAACGTTGACACGGGGTGCAGGTCGCTGTCCATGGGGCGCCCGCAGCGCTTGAGATTCGTTTGACCAACGGGAGCGTGCCACACGGCCCACACCAGCCTACGTTCGACAGGTGCGGATTCCCTGCGTCATCCTGGGGTCGATCCTCCTCGCGAGCTGCGGCCGCGAAGGGCGGTCGAGCTACGCCTCGCCCGACGAACCCCTCGCCGAGGGCGTGGCGATCTCGGGCCTCTGGTTCAACCAGGGCGCGTCGCACGTGCTGCGCGACCTCCGGTACGGCAAGCCGTTCGGCCAGCCCGCGGTCGTCCAGGATCGCGCGGGCCTGCTCACCGTGGGGCTCGACGTCGAGCCCGACTGGGAGCCCCGCGACCTCGTGGCGGTGCTCCAGTTCGACGGCGTGCGCGGCATCCGGCGCGAGGTCCACGACCTGTACGTCGAAGCCGACGGCTTCCAGGGCTTCCCCGACGACACGTTCGACTTCGACGTGCCCGCCCACCTGGTGGCCGAAGCGAGCCACTTCACGGTCACGCTGCACGAGTACGACCCCGACGATCGCGTGGAGACCGACAATCCCGACGCCCGGTTCGACCTCCGCGACGAACCCTGGACGGTCCGGGAGACCGGCAGCATCACGGTGCGCCTGATCCCCGTCCAATACGACGCCGACGGCTCGGGTCGCGTGCCCGACACGTCTCCGGCGCAGCTCCAGGAGTACGAGCAGGCGCTCCGCGGGATGTACCCCGTCACCGACGTGCGCATCGAGGTCGGCGACACACTGCCGTGGGGCTCCGTGCTCCAGCCCAGCGGGGCCGGATGGTCCACCCTGCTCACCCGGATGTCCGACCTCCGCGCCAGCGAGTCGCTGCACCCGAACACGTACTTCTACGCCCTGTTCGAGCCCGCGAGCACCGAAGAGGCGTTCTGCGGGATGGGCTGCGTGCTCGGGCTCTCCCCGGTCGGAACCCTGCAAGACGCCAGCACGCGCGCGTCCATCGGGCTCGGCTACACCGGGAGGCTCTCGGCCGACACCATGGTGCACGAGATCGGCCACGCACACGGTCGTGAGCACGCGCCCTGCGGTCAGGGCGTCGCGTCGATCGATCCCGCGTTCCCCCACTCGGGCGCGCGGCTCGGCACCTGGGGCTGGAACATCACCACGGGTGAGCTGTACGACCCCAACCAGACCACCGACATGATGGGCTACTGCTCGCCGATCTGGGTGAGCAACTACACCTGGTTCCACCTGTCCGACCGCGTCCGCTCCCTCGAGCAGCAGGGCGAGAGCTTCGAACGGTCCACCCCTCGTGAATACCGGCGGTTCGCGGTCGAGACCGACGGGAGCGTCGTGCCCGTGGGCCCCGCACGCCTCCTGCCGCGCTCGGGAGCCCCCCTGCGCACCGTCCAGCTCGACGACGCGCGCGGAGCCCGCGAGATCGGGGCCCACTGGGTCCCGTTCGTCGATCTCCCCGCAGTCGACGGGGTCCAGCCGGGCATGCTCCTCGTGGAGTCCGGTGCCGACTGGGATCCCGACAGCCGGCTCGCGCTCGTCCCGGGGCCGCGGGACTGACGTGGCGGTCGCGGTCCGAGGCCTCACGAAGTACTTCGAAGCGCCCGGCCGGGGCCGCTTCACGGCCGTCGATCACATCGACTTCCACATCGCCGACGGCGAGGTGTACGGGCTGCTCGGTCCGAACGGGGCCGGGAAGACCACCACCCTCCGCATGCTCGCCACCCTGCTCGCTCCCGACGAGGGAGACGCCGAGATCGCAGGCGTCTCGCTCGCCCGCGACCCCCTCGGCGTGCGCCGCAAGCTGGCGTACGTGCCGGCCGAAGCCGGGGTTCCCGAGCGGCTGTCCGGGCGCGAGGTCGTGCGCCTGTTCGCCCGCATCCAGGGGGTCGACAAGCCGGTGGAGGCCGCCGAGCGCCTGCTGGAGGCCATGGGCGCGCTTCCGTTCGCGGATCGCCCGTGTGGCGAGCTCTCGACGGGCATGAAGCGGCGCGTCGTGCTCGCGCGCGCCCTCGTGCACGAGCCGTCCGTGCTCCTGCTCGACGAGCCCACCGACGGCCTCGACGTACCGGGGAGGCGCGAGGTGCTCGCTCTCGTCCGCGAGCAGGCCCGGGCCGGGCGCGCCGTGATCCTGTCCTCGCACATCATGGCGGAGGTCGAGCGGGTGGTCGACCGCATCGGCGTCGTGTCGCACGGCACGATGGTGGCCGAGGGCACGCTGTCCGAAGTGCTCGCGACAGCGGGCGCGTCCAGCCTGGACGACGCGTTCCTGGCGCTCACCACGTGACGCACGATCTCCGGGCCCTCGTCTACATCGCCGCCGACCTCGCCCGACGCCTGCTCCGCGAGCCTCAGATCGTGCGCTCGCTCCTGTGGCCGATCGCGCTCGTCCCGCTCACGCTCATGTTCACGGTGTTCGGGTTCGTGTGGCTCGAGGGCGACTGGCCGGTGGCGATCGACAGCGGGGTGGATGCCGCGCTCGAAGCCGATCTGGTGGACCACGGGTTCACGGTCTCCCGCGTGGCCAGCGCGAGAGACTCCGTGACGTCCGGCGCATTCCGGAGCGGAACGGACGGGAGCACGGTGTACGCGGGCGCGATCCGGGGTCGCGTGCTGCAGCTCGAGCGCGTGCTTCGGGAACGCGCGAACGCCGACTGGATGATCGCGCCTCCGCCGAAGCCGCGGGCCGACGAGAGCCAGGGAGGCCGCGTGATGGGCGTCATCGGCGTGCTGTTCGTGCTGTTCGGCGTGGTGTTCGGCGCCGGGATGGTCGCGCGCGACCGCGACGACGGCACGCTCGAGGCCCAGCTCGCGCTCGGGGTGAACCGCTGGGTGCACGGCACGGCGCGATGGCTCGCGGGCAGCGCGGTGCTCGTGCTCCACTACGCGCTCGCGATGGCCGTGCTGCACGCGATCCTGGGGGTGGAAGAGCCCACCCGGGTGCTGCGGAACGGGGTGGCGGCATGCGGCGGAGCCGTGGCGGTGGGCCTCCTGGTGATCGGCCGCGCGGGGCTCAAGTCCGGGTTCTCCGGTCCGCTCGCCTCCGGTCTGTCGATCGCCACGGCGCTCGCGGCGGCCGGGGTCGCTGCGCCCGGTCCCGGTCGGTACCTTCCGATCGCGTCGCTCCTGACGGACGGCTCGGGGTACGTGCCCCTGCTCGGCGCGACCGCTCTCGGAGTCGCGGCCATCGCCCTGTTCACGTGGCGCTCGGCGCGCGCATGAGGCTCGGTCCGATCACGGCCATCGCGTGGCGCGACCTCCGCGCCGAGCTCGCCGGCCGCCAGGGTCTGGGGCTCCCCATCATCGCGCTGGCGCTCCTGCTCCCGGCCGCGCTGTTCCGCGTCCCCGGGCCCGAGATCGAGCCGCTGCCCGTGCGGGGCGAGGTGCCCGACGCCGTGCTCGCGCTCCCGGGCGCCCAGAAGGGCCCGTCCGGTACGGGGTTCCGCGTTCGCGACGGCGTGACGAACGTGTACGCGTGGTCGATCCCCGACCCCATCCGCGAAGCCCTCGACGGCGACACGCCCGCGGTGCGGGTCGAAGCCGTGCGTCCCCCACCCCGGGTCCCGAAGCGCTCCCTGTTCTTCGCGCTCGTCGCGGCATCGACGCTCACGGGGGCGGTGTCGACGAGCATCGGAGGGGAGCGCGCCCGGAACACGCTCCAGGCGCTGCTGTCCGCGGCGGTCACGCGGCTCGAGATCGTGCTCGGGAAGTGGCTCGCCTGGTCGGGGTTCGGCGCGCTCGGCGGCATGATCGCGGCCGTGTCCGCGGTGCTGTCGGGCACCCAGCCCCTCGGCATGTGGATCCTGGCGGTGCCCGTCGTTCCGTCCCTCACCGTGGCCCTGGGCCTGTGGCTCGTCCGCTCCACCGAAGACGTGATCGCCGGCACGAGCGTGAGCCTGCGCGTGTTGCCGGCCGTGCTGGGCGTGACGGGGATCCTGTCGTGGATGCTGTCGGAGGTGCACCCGCTGCTGGGCGCCGCGGTGCCGCTCGGAGGCGCGCTGCTGGCGGCTGGAGACCTCTGGGATGGCGCATTCCTGCCCACAGCGGTCGCGATCCTCTCTGCGATCCTCGCCACGGCCGTGTTGTTGACGGGCACCGCCCGAGACCTCGAGCAGCACGTGCCGTACGGCGAGACCCGCCGCGTCCGCCCCGTGCGGGCCGTGCTCGACGGCGCCCAGACCCTCGGCGTGTGGTGGGCGCTCGTGCCGGGACCGGTCCTCTGGGGGTGGGCCGGCAATCCCCCGATGACCGACGTGCTGCGCGTCGAGCGCGGACTGCTCGCGGGGTCTGCGCTGCTCGCCACCCTCGCCACCGTGGGGCTGCTGCGCACGACGCATCGCGACGATCGGCCCGTGTTCGCCGGGATCGATCCAGTGGCGGTGCTCGTCGGGGGCCTCGTGAGCGGGGCGGTCGTCGCGCTCTCGCCCGGGCTGCCCGTGGAGCACCCGTGGTTCGCGATCGCGGCGGAGCGCCTGCACGCGGGCCTCGTGCCTCCACTCCTCGTCGCGCTCCCCGTCCTGCTCGCCCAGGAGGTGTGGTTCCGCGGCTGGATGCAGAAGCGCGCGGGCCTGGTCCCCACGGCGCTCGCGTTCGCCGTGGTCATGGCGCCCTTCGACCCCGTCGCGGGCCTGGCGGTGGGCCTGTGCACGGGGTGGGCCGCGCGGCGCTCGGTGGGCTCGGCGTTCCTGGCCCGCCTGCTCGGCTGGGCGCTGGCGTTCGGCTACGCCTGGACGAGCCCGTAGGGGTTCCTCACGATCTCGGGCAGCGACCGGGAGTCGCGCGGAACGCTCGCCGGAACGGGGCCGAGAGCGATGCGCTCGAGCTTCCCGACGGCGCGATCGGCCGACAGCACCTCGGACAGCATGACGTCCGGACGCCCGAGCGTATGCATGCCGAGGGTCATCGCGGGCAGACGGCCCTCGTCGCCGGCGATCCCCCCGTCGTCGCCGAGCATGAAGCGCACGACCACCTGGAAGAGCGCGCGCCGCAGGGCGTCTTCGTCGTCGCCCGCCGCTTCGACCGCCACCATGAGGGCCTGGAAGGCATCGGCGCTGTGAACGAGCCCGCTGTTGCCGCACTGCACCGCCAGGGCGCCGCCGTCGACGATGGCGTTCGTGGCGCGCAGCACGGTGCGAAGGCTCTGGAGCGGACGGTCGGCCTCGAGATCGCCCGTGACCTGGACGATGGCCTTGTGCTGCGCGATCTGCTCGATCAGGTCGTCGTCCATCGGGGGACGCGCGGGGTCGGTGCCGTCGGCGAACACCCGCGAGACCTCGGGGATGGCACGGGCCATCGCGAGCATGGCCGACTCGCCGGTCTCGAGGTTGGCGAACCCGAGCTCCGTGGCCCGCCACGGGCTCTCGACCACCTCGAGCAGGCGCAGCAGGATCCACGCACCGGTCCAGTTGCCAGGGAGCGTGAACACGAGCTTCATCGCGTGCCTCCGACCAGCGCGGCGAGGTGGCCCCGCGCGAACCTCAGGTAGATGTTGTCGGGACGATGGGCGAGCTCGGCGAGCGCATCGTCGACGCCGCGGCGTAGATCCTTCGCGGTGGCGAGATCGCCGTCGCCCTCGGCGGCATGGGCGCGGGCCACGTCGATTGCGCGGTGGAACGCGAACATCGCGTCGCGCAGGCCCGGATCGGCATCGGGCAGCTGGAGCTGGGCGAGGTCGACCAGGATGCGGGCTTCGTCGAGGTTGCCGAGCTCGGCCTCGACGGCCCCGAGACAGCTGTGGAACAGGGCGCCGTACCGCCGATCTCCGCCACTCTCGAGGTCGCGCAGGGCGCTCCGGTATCCCTCGCGGGCCTCGTCCAGCCGGCCCGACATGTGGTGCAGCAGCCCGAGGAAGCCCTTCGCGGCCCCCTGCCCGGCACGGTCGCCTCCGGCTCGGCAGGCCGACACCGCCTGCACGAACGCCCGATGGGCCTGCATCCGGTCGCCCCGCTCGAGCCACGCGAGGCCGAGCTGCGTGAGCACCACGCCACGACGGGGGCTGTCGCCCCACAGCCTCGCGATGGACTCGGCTTCGACGAGCAGCACGGACGCCTCCTCGACGGCCCCGGCCCCCTGGAGGAGCAGCGCTAGCTGGAGGCGCGCGAGCGCCGCTTCGTCCCAGCGCCCGATGCGGACCCAGATGGCGAGCGCGCGCTGGTACTCCGTGCGGGCGAGGTCCGGCCGGCCGAGCTGACGCTCGAGCAGCGCGCGGGCCTCGGCGACGGTGGCCTCGAGCCAGCGGGCCCCTCCCCTCGCCTCCTGGAGGGCGGCGTCGAGCTGGGACTCGGCAGTGGCGAGGTCGCCGGTCATCAGCGACGCGCGCGCGAGCTCGGCTCGGACCTGGGCGCCCTGGAAGCGCATCCCGGCCTCCTCGAAGCCCGACAACGCTCCCCCGAGCTCGCCGAGGGCCTGGTCGTAGCGACGCGAGTGGAAGTGGGTGCACCCGATGTGGAAGCGGGCGGTCGCGAGCTCGCCGGGCTCGGCCCACCGCTCGGCGAGGGACTCCGCGCGCACGAGGTCGGCCAGCGCCGCTTCGACCTCGCCGAGGTGCTCACGCGCCATGCCCCGTGTCCGGAACAGCCGCACGGCGACGAGAGGATCGGCGTCGAGGCACATCCCGACCGCCTGCAGCGCGCGCTCCATGGGGGCGAGCAGCGGACCCACCGAGCCCTCCCACATCGCGAGGCGCACGGCGCCTTCGAGCAGCGCGGCCAGCACCGTGAGATCGACCGCAGAGAGGCGGGTTCGCTCCTGGATGTGCCCGATGACGGAGCGCAGGGTCTCGCGCTCGAGCGACAGGCGTGCGAGGACCGCTTCGGCGCGGTCGGACCACAGCTGCTGGCTCCAGTCGTCACACCGGGCCGCGAGCCACTCGGCGAGGCGCATGAACACCTCGTCTCCGGGCGGATGGCGCTCGAGCACGGCTTCGCGGACGCGCGGATGGAGCCGGAGGAACAGAGCGCCGGGGGCCTCGAGGGGCTGGTGGACCTGGATGAGCCCGGCACGACGGAGCGCATCGAGGGTGGGCTCCGCGCTGCCGGACACCGCGACCGCACCGGCGACGTTGAACGGACCGCGGAACACCGCGAGCCGCGACAGTACGGCGACCTCTTCTTCGGTGCGCAGAGCGAGCGCGAGGTCGAGCACGCGCATGGCCGGCCCCCGACCGGACGCCAGGCGATCGAACAGGGCGAGCGGGCGCACCGAGGGCATGCAGGACGCCGCGATCTCGATGGCGAGGGGGTTCCCGTCGAGCTCGGTGGCGATGGCGAGCGCTTCCGAGCCGCTCGACACGACGTAGCCGTCGATCAGCGCGGCGGCGGTCTGCTCGAACAGGCGGGCGCCCGAGTCGTGGTCGGTGAGCGCACCCACGACGTACCCGACCTCCGCGGCGACCCCGAGCCGAACGGGCCCTCCGAGGATCCACCGCGAGCCTGGCGCGCGCCGCACGATGTCGCGCAGCGCCGACACCGCGAAGGGCTCGCTGGCATGGTCGACCACGAGCGTGATGCCGGGGGTGCCGACGACCGTGGCGGCGATGCGCTGGACGAGCTGCTCCGGGCCGCGTGCCTCGCGCACGGGCAGGGCGAGCACGCGGGCGAGCGCGCTGAGCACGTCCCAGGTGTCGAGCGCATGCTCGAGGTCGACCGCCACGACCTGCAGGCCCTCCCGGGCGAGATCCCGCGTGAACCGGCGGAGCAGGCGGGACTTCCCGACGCCGGGGTCGCCGGACACACAGACGACGCGCATCCCGAGGTCTGCGAGCTCACGCAGGGCCTGGAGATCGCCGTCGCGCCCGATGAGCGCCTGGGGCGGCACCGGCCACGGATCGGAGCCCGGCGTGCCGAACGATCGATCGAGGCCCGGCACGGCGAGCTCGTAGACGGCCCGATGCCCGCGGAGGCCCGGGTGCTCGTGGGCTCCGAGCTCGTGCGTGGGGACGGACGTGGCGTCGAACGCGCGCTGGGACAGGACCACACGGCCCGGCGCCGCGAGGGCCGCGAGGCGGGACAGCACGTGGAGCCCGACCTCGTCGGGGTACTCGACGTCGACCGCCATCGCGACCCGGAGCCCGCGGAACGCGATCTGCCCGTCGGCCTCGACCACGGCGCACTCGGGCCGGCGCAGGAGGGCGTCGGGCCACTCGAGCGCGAGCAGGCCGAGCTGGATGGCGCGACAGAACCGGAGCGCGTCGTCGATCTCCGCGAACGCGAACACACGCCCGGTGAGCGGGGCTTCGAGCACCTCTCCGCCACACTCCGCGCAAGCCACGCCATACAGCCCGTCGAGCAGCACGTCGGCCGCCGCGAGCTCCCTGGGTACGGCGGACTCGAGCGTCGCGCGCGCGGGCACGACCCCCAGCACGAGCGCCTGGCGGTCGGAGTTCACGGGTACAGCATACCGCGCCGCGGCGTCAGTCGATCAGCTCGAAGATGAACGACTGGTTCGGACGCACGAGCGCGATGACGCGGCCATTCCCCGACACCGAGAGGTCTTCCGCGGGCGAAGGCGTGTCGGCGTACCGCACGAGCTCGCCCGTGAGCCCGTCGTAGAACGCGACCGCACCCGACCCGTCTTCCTGGCCGACCACGACGGCAGCGGCACCGGCGGCGCCTCCATCGTCGAGGGCCGTGACCGGACCGGTGGTGTCGGCGCTCCAGCGCAGGGTGCCGTCGATCTCGATGGCGTGCACGGCCCACTCGCCGGTCTGCGCGATGTAGAAGGCGTCGGTGAGCGGGTCGAACGCGACCAGATCGCCGTTCACCGCAGCGCCCTGCGCCACGACGCCATCGGTGACGACCGTGGACGTGGGGTCGGCCACGACGCCGATCCCGCCCACGGGGTCGACCTCGAGCCCACCGGCGCACGCCGACAGCCCGATCTGCTTGCGGACCTCGCCGTCGAGCCCGACCCAGGAGAGCGTGCAGTCGGGCGACATGCCGACGACCCCGTCGAACAGCAGGCGCGCTTCGACCACCCGGTCGATCGTGACGGGAACATGCGTGTACACCCCGCCCGTCTTGTCGAGCACGTGCACGGTGCCGGGGATCACCGCTGCGAGCGTGATCTCGCCCAGCTCGGTCTCCTCGCCGTCTTGCACGTCTTCGTCGGAGCCCGGCAGATCGTAGTCGCCCGTGACGGCGCCGGTGTTCGTGTCGAACGGGCAGTTGGTGCCGTACATTCCGGCGTGCCCGCCCTCTCCGTCTTCGTGCAGCACGACGCCGTTGGTGCGCTTGTCGAACGTGGACCGGTACTGGAAGTCGGAGGCATCCTGCGGCGCCGAGCAGGCCGAGAGCGCCAGTACGACCAGTGGAGTGACGGTGGTGACGACGAGCACGCGCATGTGGGCCCCCAGTACGAACAGTGTACCCGTTCGACCCGCGACCGTGTGATCCCCGAAAGGGAATCGACGGACGGGCCTCGGTTCAGTCGGCGTGCAGCTCCGCCCACCAGGCTTCGAACGCTGGGGTCTGCACGACGGCCGCCAGGCGCTGGGTGACGAGCTCCGTCGTCGTCTCGGCCCACACGTCGCGCAGCTGCACCTCGTCGAGCCACGCGCCGAGCGTGCCGTCGCCCGCTTCGTCGAGCACCTGCGCGATGCGGGCCTCGGCGCGATCGACGAACCCCTCCTCGGCGATCGCGGCGCGGATCCCGCCGAGCACCACGTCGACGAGCTCCATGGGGCGCGCCTTGTCGAGCTCGGACACGAGGTCGTGGATGGGGGTGTCGAGCAGCACGTCGAGCACGCCGAGCCGCAGGTCGGCGAACGCCCCTTGATGCTCGGAGGCCGCGATGTACCCGGCGATCGCGCGCACGGCGTCGCGGGTCGCCCCTTCGACGAACTCCTTCACGAGCTCGTCGAGACCGTGCTCGACCTCGTCCTTCACGGCCCCCACGACGTTCTCGGCCAGCCCCTGGAGGTTTCCGGCGACGCCGCCGAACAGGCTGCGGCTGCGCTTCGCGGCCCTCCCGCCGAGCCCCTTCAGGAGCCCGGAGTCGAGCCCCTTCATCCGCTTGCGGAACCGCGTGAGCATCGTGGTGAGGATCTCGGCGACCAGCGCGCGCATCGCGGGTTGGTCGAGCATGCGGAACGTCATGTCCTCGTCGGGCGTCCACTGGTGCGAGAGCATCTCGCGCAGCGGACCGTCGACCTCCGCCGGCCACACGGAGCGCAGCGGGCGCTCGTCGGCTTCGACCCGCTCGCGCCCGGCGTCCACCCGCCGCTGGACGAACTCCCGCGTGAGGTCGCCCCGGGTGAGCGCCTCGAGCGCGGTGGCGAGCTGGGATGCGATCCAGCGCGGCGACGCGATGGCTTTCAGGGGGGTGGCAGTCGCTTCGTCCACCACGAGGCGGGCGAGAGCCGCGAGCGCGCGCCCCTCGGGGTCACGGAGTCGCGCGAGCGCCTTGTCCATTGGGGTCCTCACCTTCGACGACGGGCAGTTCCGGGGGTACACTATTACGATCGCCGGAATCCCGGCGCGGGACGCATTTCCCGTGGCGAGGGTTATACGGTTTCAACTGTTCGTGCGCCGAGCTCACGAACGGGCCACATTGGTCCAGCGGGCTCCAGACGAATCGGCGAAGAGGAATCGGTATGCAGCGTACACCCACCGTCGTGCGAGCACTGGCGAAGACCAGTCTCCTGGCAGCCCTCTCCCTGGGCATCGGCAACGTGGCGTCGGCGAGCACGGTCGTGCTGACCCCGATGGTGTCGAACGGAGCAGACGAGAAGACGGTGATGAACCTCTTCCACCTCATGAGCTCCGAGCTCGAGTTCATGCCGATGGTCGACTCCCTCGAAGAGGCCACGCCGCGTCCCCCGTCCCTCAACACCGACTGCGTGGCGAACGAGTCCTGCCTGCGCGGCATCGCGTCCACGTTCGGCGGCAACGCCGTGTTCACGGGCGTGCTCACGGCGCAGGGCCCGAACCTCGTCATGGATCTCGTGTACTTCGAAGACGGTCGGATCGTCCGTCGCAAGCCGTTCACCGTCTCGTCCGACGCCACGCAGATCGCGAACGCGATGACGGGCATCCTCAACGAGATGATGACCGGGAAGTCCGCGCAGACGCAGGCCCAGGCGGCCCCTCCGTCGGCCGACACGTTCTCCACGGCCCTCGACGACGGTGACGACTTCTTCTCGGCTCCACCCGCGCCCGCGCCTGTCGCGATGGGGGGCGGCGGTGGTGGCTTCGACGGGCTCGTCGACGCCGGTCCGACCCAGGCCGAGCTCGCCTACCAGGCCCAGCAGGAGCAGGCCCGCCGCGCCGCGGAAGACCAGGCCCGTCGCGCTGCCGACGAGCAGGCGCGCCGCGCCGCCGAGGAGCAGGCCCGCCGCGCTGCCGAAGAGCAGGCCCGCCGCGCCGCCGAAGAAGAAGCGCGTCGTCGTGCCGAGGAAGACGCCCGCCGCCGCGCCGAAGAGGAAGCCCGCCGCCGCGCCGAGGAGCAGGCCCGTCTCGCCGCCGAGGAGCAGGCCCGCCGCGCCGCCGAGGACCAGGCCCGCCGCGCCGCCGAAGATCAGGCCCGCCGCGCCGCCGAGGAGCAGGAGATCGCCCGCAAGCGCGCCGAGAACGAGCGCCTCGCCCGCGAAGAGGCCGCTCGCCGTCAGGCCGAGGAGCAGGCCCGCATGCAGGCTGCGAACAGCGCGATGAGCACGGCCCCGAGCGCCGGCACCATCTCCTTCGCGAACAGCGCCAGCCAGATCAGCGCCGAAGACATCAACGCGGTCATCCAGTTCGGCGCGCCCAGCGGCGCTCCCGCTCCCACGGCCTACAGCCCGACGAGCTACTCGCCGCCCGCGAACACCTACACGCCGCCGCCGAGCAACGCCTACGCTCCGCCGCCCAACGCCTACCAGCAGCCCTACACGCCGCCGCCCGCGCCGGCCTACGGCAACACGGCCCCGGCGTACGGCAACACCCAGCCCGCGTACAACAACTACGGCGCTGCTCCGGCCCCCACGTCCGGCTACGGCGCGTCGGCCCCGGCCGACCTCGCGCTCGAGGAGCAGGAGCTGGCGGCCATGGCCGACCCCACGCTGCTCGACCTCGACAACGACAAGAAGAACAAGAACCGGAACAAGGCGGGCGGGAGCGCGAACAGCTCCACCACGCTCGACCGCGCCACCCCGAAGACGCTCCAGCTCACGGTTCGTGGCGGGTACAGCCGGTACTACGCGTTCAACTTCATCACGGCAGGCGCCGAGGTGGGCGTTCCCCTCACGAAAGGCCTGATGGCCGTCGCGGGGATCGAGGCCTACTCGGTGCAGCGCGAGCTGCCCCCGGCCGCGCAGGTGCCCGGCCAGCCGATCTACCAGTGGAACACGATCTACCCGATGAACCTCGGGCTCTCGTACAAGTTCAAGACGGGCACGATGTTCGTTCCGTACGTCGGGGCCGATGCCATCTTCGTGCAGTACTACAAGGATGCCGTCGGGGCCGACTGGGCCGGTGGTGCCCGCGCGAAGGGCGGTGTCGACGTGATGCTCGCCAAGAACTTCGGCCTGAACGCGAACCTCGCGGTCGGCGGCTGGACGGGCAAGAACTGGACGCTCATCGAGCCCACGATCGGCAACAGCGGCCTGCTCCCCCAGATCAACGCGGGCACCGTCTTCGCGTTCTGATCCGGGACTCACGGGCCCTCGGGACTCACGGACCGTCCCTGCGTGGCCCTCGGGACTCACGGACCGTCACTGCGAGCCCTCGGGACTCACCAGCCGAGCGTGTCCGCCACGATGCGAGCGCGCCGGATGGCTTCGCGGAGCGACGGAACGTCGAGCGGCAGGTCGCGGAAGTGCAGCCGCTGGTCGTCGATCTGGATGTGCCCGCTCTCCAGGGCATCGCGCAGAGCCCCCCGGACCTCCGGGTTCAGAAGGTCGCGCACGCGCTGCGGGTCCCAGCCCTTGATCACGAACAGCCGGTCGAAGTCGGGATCTCCGAACTGGATGTCCTGCCCGACACTCCAGTAGCCATCGGGATCGACCTGCGGAGTGACGCGCAGGCCGAGCTCCCGGTGGGGGCGGAAGTAGATCCGCAGATCCCCCTGGTAGCCCTGATCCGCGCGCCACGTCGTGAGCACGAACCGTCGCTCGTCGAGCACGCCGACCATGGCCGGGAGCCACGCCTCGTGCTCCAGGCCCAGCTCGGAAGCGAGCCGACCCCAGTCGTCAGCGACTGTCGCGAGCCGCTCGGGCACGGGCACCTGCCGTCGGGCCTGCTCGAGGGCCGCCGCGAGCCGGAGCAGGCTGTCGACGAGGTCCTGCAGGCCGCGCTCGGTGGTCTCCGGGCGCTTCAGGTGCACGCGCACGCTGTAGTCGGTGACGACGATGTCGGGCCAGCGCGCCATGACGGCCGCGAGCGCCACCTTCACCTCGCGATCGCCCATCAGCGCGCGCACCCGGGACGGATCGTCGCCGAGCAGCTCGATGCGCCGGTCGAGCACTTCGTCGCCGAGCTCCACTCCGCGGCCGGTACCGCGCCGGAAGACGCGCTCGGACAGGCCCCGTCGGCGCACCTGGAGGCCCAGAGAGAGCGGACGCTCCATGTCGACCACCCCCCAGATCGCGATCTGGCGCTCCGGGCCGTGGCCCACGAGCACCTCGCCGACCCAGAGTCGCCGGTCCCCCAGGTGACCCTGCACGCTCACACCGCGGGTGTCGAGGTTCAAGCCGAGGTTGCGGGCCACCTGCCGGTAGGCCACAGCCGCGTCGAGCTGCCGCTTCCCGCGGCTGAACACGACGTAGATGACCGAGACCGGGAGGGTGATCCCGAGCAGGAGGGCGAGGAACTCGAACACGGCGGCATCATCGCACGAGACGGAGACGACGCGGACCCCGGCGCGACGGGAGCCAATCGGTTATCGGGATGCCGTTGTGAATCGAGTGTGATCTATGCAGCGCGTCGCTCTGTTTTTCGATGGGAAGAACCACATGAAGGACCTCCGCCGTACCGCGGAGGACCGATGGCTCGATCACGGGGCGCTCGCCGACTGGGTCGTGAAGCGCGTCGATGGCGACTCCATGCACGCCGCCTACTACTACACGGGCGTGCCGAACCCTCACGACGACAACCGCGATCGGCACGCCCTGTCCGACCTCCTCGACGAGCTCGAGCGGCGGCCCGGGTTCTTCGTGCGCCGGTTCAACCGCCGCGCCACCACCCGTGAATGCCCCCACTGCAACGGGGTGATCGCGTACACCGAAGAGAAGATGGTCGACACGTCGCTCGTGTCCGACATGATCATGCTCGCCGTACGCGACGCGTTCGACATCGCCGTGGTGTTCTCGGGCGACCTCGACATCGCGCCGGGTCTCGAAGCCCTGCACGGGCTCGGCAAGAAGGCCTGGATCGCCACGTTCGGTGACTTCGGGCTGTCGCGCGCGCTCACCCGCAGCGCGTGGAGCCACATCGATCTGCTCGACCACATCGAGGAGTTCACGTACCCCGACCTCGCGAGCTCGGTGCCGTCGTCCGAAGAGCGCAGTGGCCCCATCGCCACCCCCGAGACGGTCGACAACGAGATGCTCCGCGAGCTCCGCCGGGCCGAGGCCCACTTCGCAGCGGGCGGCGGCTTCGTCGGTGCCCACTACTTCATCCACCGCTGGAAGGGCCACGCGATCCCCGACGCCCCCGAGGAGCGCCGGCAGTCGCTCCAGCGGCTCATGCAGGTCCACTCCGTCGAGGCCTACACCGTCGACGGGAAGACCGCCCTGCGGGCATCCGACGAGCCCACCGAGGTCGCGCCGATGATGTCGACCCCGATGAGCTCCGACGACGACGAGAAGACCATCGAGATGCGGGTTCCGGAGACCGTGCGCCGCATCGGCCGGCGCCGCCGGATGACCATCGACTCGTCGGAAGACGACGAGCTCTGATCCTCCGGCCTGACGCGGTCGGGGCCGGTCAGCGGCCCAGCGCCGCCTCGGACGCCTTCACCAGCAGCTGCTGGAGGCGCCGGCCCATCGCCGTCGGGTCCTTCACGGTGCCCTCGAGCAGCATCGCGTCGTCGAGCAGCAGCCGCGCGAGCTCGCCAGCGTCGTCCTTCTTGTCGGACTCGTGCAGCTTCGCGAGGTTCGCGATCAGCGGGTGACGCGGGTTGAGCTCGAGGATGCGCTTGGCGCCCATGTGCACGTCCTGGTTGGCGGCACGCAGGATGCGCTCCATGTTCGACGACAGCCCCTGGTCGTCGTCGACCAGCACCACCGCGCTGTCGGTCAGGCGGTTCGACGCCCGCACCGACGCCACGGAGTCGCCCAGGAACTCCGACAGCCACGGGGTGAGGCCCGTGAGGTCGGCCTTCTCCGCGCCGTCTTCGTCTTCGGTGAGCTCGAGCTCGCCGCGCGCCACGGACTTCACGGGGAGCCCGTCGTACTCCTGGAGCGCGTTCACGAACCACTCGTCGACCGTCTCGGTGAGCAGGAGCACGTTCCAGCCGCGCTTCTTGAAGGCCTCGAGGTGCGGGCTCGACAGCGCCGCCTTGCGGGACTCCGCCGTCAGGTACCAGATCGTGTCCTGGCCTTCGGGCATGGCCTCCTTGTACTGCGCGAGCGACATCAGCCCGTCTTCGTCGTCGTGCGCGGTGGTGTTGAAGCGGAGCAGCGGGAGGAGCTGGTCTTCCCACTCGGCACGCTCGTGGTAGTAGCCCTCCTTCAGCAGCGCGCCGAACGCCCGCCACACCGTGTCGTACGTGGGCTTCGCCTCTTCGCCGGCGTCCGTCGGCTCGGGCTCGGCCTCGGAGAACCTCACGAGGTCCTTCAGGACGCGCTTCGTCAGGGCCTTCCGGATCTTCTGGACCACGGCGGTCTTCTGGACCATCTCGCGGGACACGTTCAGCGCGATGTCCTCCGAGTCGACCACACCGCGCAGGAAGCGCAGCCAGTCGGGCAGTAGCTCGCGCGCGTGCTCCTCGATCAGCACCCGCTTCGCGTACAGGCGCGGACCGCGGGGCGCTTCGGGGTTGAACAGGTCGTACGGGCGCTCCGCCGGCACGAACAGCAGCGCGTGGTACTGGAACGGGCTGTCGACCGACAGGTGGATGCGCAGTGCCGGATCGCGCCAGTCCATCGCCACCGTCTTGTAGAACTGGTTCGCCTCGTCGTCGGACACCTGCGAGGGCGGCTCGGCCCACAGCGCCTTCGCGGAGTTGGCCTGCTGGCCGTCGACCTGGATTGGCCACGCGAGGAAGTTGCTGTGCTTGCGCACGATGTGCGACAGGCGCGGAACCTCGCCGAACTCCTTGGCGTCTTCGCGGAGCTTCAGCGTGATCTTCGTGCCGCGCGTCTCGCGGTCGCCCTCGCTGATGCTGAACGAGCCCTTGCCCTCGGACACCCAGCGGATCGGCTTCTGGTCGGGGAGCGCGGACCGCGACTCCACGGTGACCTCGTCGGCCACCATGAACGCCGAGTAGAAGCCGAGACCGAACTGCCCGATCAGGTTGGGCGCGCCCGCCTCGTTCTTCACGGCGTCGAGAAAGGCCTTGGTGCCGGACTTCGCGATGGTGCCGAGGTTCTCGACGGCCTCCTCCTCGGTGAGCCCGATGCCGTCGTCCTCGATGGTGACCGTGCCCGCTTCGGCGTCGGCCGTGATGCGGATTCCGGGCACGTCGTACGCTTCGACGAGGTCGCTGCGGGTGAGCGCCACGAAGCGCACCTTGTCGAGCGCATCCGCCGCGTTGGACACCAGCTCCCGGAGGAAGACCTCACGGTCGGAGTAGACAGAGTGGATCATGAGCTCCAGCAGCTGCTGGACCTCGGCCTTGAACCCGTGTTGGACCGTCATCGGTGTCTCCATGTCCGTTGGAGGCGAAGGGTAAGCAACGACCCCTCCGTGGCAACCCCGTGTGCTCCCGGATACCGACCCCCCATGGACAAACAAGCCCTCCTGAACCGCTTCCTGGCCTACCTCGACGCCTCGCCCACCCCCAACCACGCCGTCCGAACCACCGTGTCCGCGCTCGTGGCCCAGGGGTTCCAGCCCATCGACCTCGGGCAACCTCCCGCCGAGCTCCCCGCGGGGTTCCGCGGCTACGTCGCCAAGGGCGGCTCGCTCGTGGCCTTCCATGTCGGCAGCAAGCCCGCCGTCGAGTCCGGGTTCCGCATGGTGTCCGCCCACACCGACAGCCCGAACCTCCGCGTGAAGCCGCAGCCCTACGTCCGCAGCCACGGCTATGTGCGCCTGTCCGTCGAGGTGTACGGCGGCGCCATCAACGCCACGTGGGCCGACCGCGACCTCGGCCTCGCGGGCCTGGTCGCCGTGCGCGACGGCGACGGGCTGCGCCAGGAGCTCGTCACCATCCACAAGCCGGTGTGCCGGATCCCCAACATCGCCATCCACCTCAACCGCGAGGTCAACAGCACCGGGCTCAAGCTCAACGCCCAGTCCGAGCTCCCCGCGCTGTTCAGCCTCGACGGCGACGGCGTCGAAGACCCGCTGCGTGCCGTGCTCTCCGCCGAGCTCGGCGTGGCGGCGTCCGACGTGCTCACGTGGGATCTCTCGTTGTACGACCTCACGCCCGCCCGCATCATCGGGGCCCACGACGAGTTCCTGTGCAGCGCGCGCCTCGACAACCTGGCGTCCTGTCACGCCGGCCTGGAGGCCCTGCTCGAGAGCGTGGCGCACGGAATCCCCGAGTCCACGAGCATCCTGGCGCTGTTCGACCACGAAGAGGTCGGCAGCCTGAGCGGTCGCGGAGCGAACAGCCGCACGCTCGAGGAGGTCCTGCGGCTCATCCTCCGGAACGCCGAGCCCAAGGGCCGCGGGTCGTTCTCGCGCTCGCTGGCGCACAGCTGGCTGGTGAGCGCCGACATGGCGCATGCCGTGCACCCGTCGCACGCCGAGATGCACGACGGCACACACATGCCGAAGATGGGCAGCGGCCCGGTCATCAAGCAGAACGCCAACAAGCGCTACGGAACCGACGCCGACACCGCAGCCATGTTCATGCTCCTGTGCGAGCGCACCGACACGCCCGTGCAGTGGTTCGTGAACCGGTCCGACCTCTCCTGTGGCACGACGGTCGGGCCCATCCTCGCGAGCCGTCTGGGGGTGCGCACCGTCGACGTCGGCAACCCCATGCTGTCGATGCACTCCGCCCGGGAGATGTGCGGCACCGAAGACCACCCGCTGATGACCCGCGTGCTCGCGCAGTTCTTCGAGCGGGCCCGCATCGCATGAGCTCCGCCTCGCGGGGGCTGCTCGCGCTGGCGGTCGGCTTCGCGCTCGCGTGCGGCGGCATGGTCGACTCCGCGAAGCAGTCGGCGAACCGACGCGTCGAGGAGGCCAAGCAGCGCGCGGTCGACGAGATCAAGCGCGAGGTCACGAAGGTCGTGGAGCGCGAGATCCTCGAAGCCATGGCGGAGCAGGGCCTCGATGCAGAGCTGTTCGAGATCACCGACGACGGCTTCGCCGTGAAGACCGACGCGCTGGAGCTGCGGTCGGGCGAGCATGCCGTGATGCCCACCGACTTCCCCGTCGGGCTCCCCGCAGGCGCCACGCTCACCACAGCTGGCTCGCAGGCGGCGGAGGACCGGCGCACCGTCTTCGTGCTCGCGAGCCTCACCGAGCGGGAAGGCGTGCTGGACGCCCTGATCGCGGAGGTCACCGCGAACGGATGGGTGGTCGCCGAGCTGCCCGACGCCGCGAACGCGGACGTTCAGATGCGCACGTTCACGAAGGGCGACGAGAAGCTCGTGGTGTTCGTGCAGGACGACGGCCAGCTCGTGCTGGCGTGGGTCAGCGAGACTCCAGCGCCTTGAGCTCGTCGAAGCCCGGCATCGACGAGAGGTCGGGCACCACGATGATCTCGATGCGCCGGTTGTTCGCGCGCCCTTCCTTCGTCTTGTTCGAGTCGGCGGGCTGGAACTCCGCGTAGCTCGCGGCGCTCACCCGCTCCGCGTTCAGACCGGAGCTCACGAGCACCGACGTGACCGCGATGGCCCGGGCGCTCCCGAGGTACCAGTTGCTCGGGAACTGCGCGGTGGAGATGGGCTGGTTGTCGGTGTGGCCCGCCACCTGGAACTTCCGGTCGGGGATGGAGGCGAGCACGGCCGCCACGTCTTCGATGGCCTTCTTCCCGTCGGCCGACAGCCCGGCTCCGCCCGGCGGGAACAGGATGTCGGTCGCGAGCTCGACCACCATGCGGCCGTCGATCACCTTCACGCGCAGCGTCCCCGCGTCGATCATCGCCTTGAACCGGTCGACGAGGTCGCGGAACGCCTTCAGGTTGGCCTCGGCACGCGCCCGGCGCTCCTCGAGCTCCCTGAGGGCCGTCTCCATCTCCTCGACGCTCTTCGCCAGCGCGCCCGCTTCCGACGCCATCGTCGCGAGCTCCCGACGCTTGCCGTCGAGGGCGGCGTTCGCGGCCGCCAGGTCGGACTCGAGCCGCTGCTGCACGCCTTCGAGCTCCGACACCCGGGCCTGGAGCCTCTCGATCTCCTGGCCCTTCGTGGCGGCATCGGCGAGCGCCAGGTCGTACTTGGCCTTCGGCACACAGGCGAGCAGCGCGAGGGTGATCAGCGTCATCAGGACTCCTCAGTCACGGTTCAGCGTGGCGTCGAGCACGCCATCCCCGATGTCGTGCTCCAGCGCCAGGTGCGCAGCATACTGCCCTCCGGGGAGGAGCTGCCCGACCACGACCCCGTGCTCGAGCCCGGACGGCTTGTCGACCGGCACCTCGGCGGGCTCGCTCGTGTACAGCTGGATCGTGTAGGAGCCCGCTGGCAAGGGCGGGAGCGCGAACCCGCCACCGCGATCCGCGCGATGGAGGAGCGTCCACCCGCCCGACTGCACGAGCTGCAGCCGGTCGAGCTCCATGCCGGGCGGCGGGCGGAGCGTCGGGCCTTCGTTCATCCACCCGACCTCGACCTCCCCCGCACCCGGCGGCACGGACACCGGAATCGCAGCCCGACCCTCGCAGACGGCCTGCACCACGGCGCCGTCGCGACCCGACCCCGTGAACGCACCGTCGTCGCGGGACGCCAGCTGGGTGTCGTCGACGTACACCTGGCACGTCGGAACCCCCTCGTCGCCCACCACCTTCACCACGAGATCCCGGAGCGGCGGCAACAGGTCGAGCCGGTTGCCCACCCGGCGCCACGACAGGGCGAGCTCGGGCTCCGTGACCTTCTCGCGACAGCTCACGGCCGTGGGCTCGCCCTCTGGAGAGCCCGGCAGCGTGGTGGTCTTCCCGGCTTCGCAGCGCCCGTTCCGCCGGGCGGTGAACGATGGACCCAGCTCCCAGGTGAGCTGGAGCGCGCACGTGAACGCCCCGCAGTCGACGTCGAGCGCGCGGGTCTCGGGAAGGCGCACCTCCACCACCGTGCCTTCGTCGTCCGGGCGGTACGCGCGGCGGAACCACGTGTCGTCGCGGGTGAAGTGGATGTGGGTGTCGGGCGGCTTGTAGTACAGGCCGAACTCGCCGTCCGGACCCGTCCGCACGGTCGACTCGACGGTCTCGACCAGCTGGTCGACCACGGGGGCTCCGCTCGCGTCGACCAGCCGACCGCTCATCCCCGACGTGTCGGTGGCGTCTGGCGGGCTCCACCAGGGGCACCCGACGAGCCCGGCCGACAGCGCGACCGCGAGCCCTGCGCCCGCGAGCCCGCCCACCGCTGCGGGAATCCCCTGCTCGCTCGCCTGTTCTCCGGTCTGCCGACGCATCGCCCCTCCTGCGGGATCAGGGCTCGAGCGACCGGACCTCCGCGGCGGCGCGTATTCTACCGCTCTCGTCGAGCAGCTCCGCCAGGTGCTCGCGCTGCGCCGACACGCACAGGTCGTCGTCGCACACCTCGTCGACGACCGCGAGAGCCTCCTGGAGGTCGATCAGGGCAGCGAACCGGATGGCGTTCCGGCGCGCCTCCTCCGCCAGCGCACGATCGTGGGCACGCCGAGCGGCCCGGACGAGGTTGTCGCGAGCGGCCGCGTACTCGCCGAGGTTGAACTCGCACCAGCCGATCCGGTACTCGGCGTACGCCCGAAGCTCGTCGGTGCCCGCGAGCGACGCCGCCGCGCGGTAGGCATCGAGCGCGCGCGGCACGTCGCCGGCCTCGAACTCCATCTCGCCGAGCTCGACGGCGGCCTTCCGGCGCACGCGTAGAGGTGCGGGGCCCTCGACCACCGCCGCCAGATGGGCCCGCGCGGGCTCGAGCTCGCGACGCTCCCGTCTCAGCAGGCCTGCCGACAGACGAGCCTGCGCCGACGACCGCCCCGGACGGAGCCCGATCGCGGACTCGTACCGCCGCAGAGCCTCGTCCCTCAGCGCGTCGGCGTCTGCCGTGTCGAGCTCGAAGGCCACGCCGTCGGCCCATGCGGAGTCGAGCCGGCGGAGCTGCGCGACCCACACGGCATCTGACGCCGCCACGAGCAGGTCGGCGCTCTTCCGGAGCAGTGGCGCCCGGGCTCGCCCCTCCTTACGCTCGAGCCGCGCTTCCAGCACCCGCCTCCGGCCGAGCGCGTCTTCGGTGGGCCGACGGCCCGGGAGGTCGGACACGTGCACCCAGCTGTACGTCGGGCGCGTGAGCGCGCCTTCGGGCTCGGCCTGGGCCGAGGCGACCGCGAGCAGGGGGATCAGCAGCATGGGCGAACAGACATCGTGGCGCCGGGGTGGTTCGATCTGTATCGTGCCCCATGGCCGAACGAGTCGTGTCCCCAGGGTTCCACCAGCGCGTCTACGCCGTCGTGCGCACGGTTCCGGAGGGCTACGTCACCACCTATGGAGACGTCGCGGCGGCGATGGGCTCCCCGCGCGTCGCGCGGCACGTGGGCTGGGCGCTCGCGGCCCTCACGGAAGACGACGTGCCCTGGCACCGCGTGATCAACGCCCAGGGTCGCATCAGTCATCGCGGTGACACCGGCCGGGCCGAGCTCCAGCGGCACCTGCTCGAGAGCGAGGGGATCGCGTTCCGGGGCGAGCGCGTCGACCTGAAGCGCTTCCGGTGGTGGTTCGGAGGCGATAGAGGTCCGAACGCCCGGAGTCGATAGTGCACGACATGGCCCAGCGGATGTTCTTCGTGATCGGCGCGCCACGGAGCGGCACCACGCTGCTCATGCGCATGCTGAACGCGCATCCCGACATCTACACGCGCCCCGAGCCCCACCTGCTCACGCCGCTGGCGCACCTCGGGTACTACGACCACGTCGACAAGGCGTCGTACGACCCCTACCAGGCTGCGATGTCGGCGAAGCAGTTCGTGGCCGACCTCCCGAACGGCGAGGCCGACTACCTCGATGCGCTCCGGGCCTACTCCGACCTGCTGTACGGCCGGATGCTCGAAGCGTCCGGGAAGCGCTACTTCGTCGAGAAGACCCCAGCGTACGCCCTCATCCTGCCGTTCCTCGCGAAGCTCTACCCCTCGGCGCGGTACGTCGTGCTCACCCGCCACCCGTTCGCGATCTTCAGCTCGTTCGCCGAGTCGTTCTTCGATGGCGACTGGGAGGTCGCGCACGAGCACAACCCGATCCTCGAGCGCTACGTGCCCGCCATGGCGCGCTTCCTGCGCGAGGCCCCCGTCGAGCACGTGCACGTCTCGTACGAAGCGCTCGTGAGCGACCCCGAAGCCCACATGCAGCGCATCTGCGCGCACGCGGGGATGCCGTTCGACCCCGGCATGATCGAGTATGGCAATACGCGGCTCGAGGTCGAGGGTCTCGGGGATCCGCTGGGGGTGAACGCCGATACCCGCCCCAACACGCGCTCGATCGAGAAGTGGGCGCTCGAGGTGAAGGGCGACGCGAAGCGGATCGACCTGCTGAAGTCGAGCATCGACCGCATCTTCGACGAAGATCTCGAGACCTTCGGGTATCCTCGCGAGACCCTGTGGAACGCCCTCGAGGAGGTCGACGTCGACGCCGCGAAGAAGGCCCAGAGCGCCGCGAAGAAGTGGGACCGCTACCACGTCGAGCGGCGTGTGCTCGTGAACCTGCGCAGGGGGATCCAGGGCAACATGCTCGGAAAGGCCGTGCGCACCGCGCGTTTCTACAGCGACATCCTCTTGAGGGACACGTGGGCCGACCAGATCGACCCCGAGCTCACGCGCCCCGCCCCCACCGACCCCGAGCCCGACACCGGCGGAGAGAACCCTTGATCCTGGCCATCAGCTCCGCGCTCGCGGGCGGATACTTCTACTCCGACAGCGGCATCGTGGCGGCCGGCCGCGGCGGCGCGTTCGTGGCGGGCGCCGACACCCAGTTCGCGCAGTACTACAACCCCGCCGGGCTCATCCACGTCGAACACCCCACCGTGAACGTGGGATTCTCGAGTGTGCAGCAGAACGTCCGGTTCTCGCGGCTCGACGAAGACGGCGAGCTGCTCACGCCCGCCGAGAACCAGGCGGCCCCGTTCGTCGTCCCGCAGCTCGGGTTCGTCACGCCGCTCGTGAAGGACAAGCTCTCGCTGGCCTTCGGCATGGTCAGCCCGTTCGCGCCCTCGTCCGACTACGACCCCGCGGGCGAGCAGCGCTACAGCATCGTCGACACGAGCATCTACCAGTTCTCGGTCGGGCCTTCGCTCGCCTACCGGCCCGTGAAGTACGTCACGTTCGGGCTCGGCCTGCAGGCCAAGGTGCTCATCCTCGAAGAGCGTCTCGCGGTCAGTGCCACGGGCAACACGAACCCCGGCGGCGACATCCTGATCAACGCGCGCGCGCAGGACTCGTTCACGCCCAACATCAACGTGGGCGTGCTCGTCGACCCCATCGAGCAGCTCACCATCGGGCTCGCCGTGCAGCCTCCGACCACCTTCCGGGCCCGCGGCACCGCCACGCTCGACCTCGAAGACAGCGCGCTCGCGTCGGCGGTCGACAAGCCCGTCTACCAGGACGGCGGGTGCACGCTCTCCGACGACCCCGCAGACCCGTGCAGCTCGGAAGACGGCATCGGGCTGGAGATCGGGCTCCCCCTCGTCCTCCGGGCCGGTGTCGCCGTGCGTCCCGTGCCGGAGCTCGAGATCGAGCTCGCGGTCGTCTACCAGAACTGGAAGACCCTCGAGGACATCACGCTCACCGGCATCGATCCCGAGATCTACGTGTTCGGGAGCGACACCCCCACCGAGATCCCCGACGAGTTCCAGC
The DNA here is from genome assembly GCA_041389565.1 of Myxococcota bacterium. Taxonomy (GTDB): domain Bacteria; phylum Myxococcota_A; class UBA796; order UBA796; genus JACKEQ01. The sequence continues at coordinate 5,843 of JAWKRP010000032.1, read as the reverse complement.
TCCCCGCAGGCCTGGCGAACACCACGAGCATCCGCCTGGGCGCCGAGTGGCGCGTGAACGACGAGATCGAGCTGCGCGCGGGCGGTTTCTACGAGAACGGCGCCGTGAAGCCCGCCGGCATGAGCGTCGCGCTCGTCGACCCGTGGAAGGTCCAGATGGGCGGGGGGTTCAGCGTCTGGCCGGTCGACGGGCGCGTCCGGATCGACGGTGCGCTCGCAGGCATCTACTTCCCCTCCTTCCAGATCCGGGACTCCACCGTGCAGCAGGTCTACGTCGACGTGCTCGGGAACGGCGCCGACCCCGCGGTCGTCGGGAACGGCGACCTGAAGGCCTCGGGCTGGCTGCTCGGGCTCCAGGCGAGCTGGATCTTCAAGGGGAAGGACGGATGAGCGTTCCCGCGCTGATCGTGAGCGGGTACCTCGGGTCGGGCAAGACCACCCTCGTGTCGCGCCTGCTCGCCGACGCCCAGGAGCGCGGCATCCGGCTCGCCATCGTCAGCAACGAGTTCGGCGACACCGGCATCGACCGCGCGCTGCTCGACGCCGGTCAGGACGGCTTCGTCGAGCTCGACGGTGGCTGTGTGTGCTGCCGCCTGTCCGATGCCCTGTCCGAGACGCTCGAGTCCATCCTCACCACCGTGAAGCCCGACCGCCTCGTGCTCGAGACCAGCGGGGTCGCGCTCCCGGGTGAGGTGGTCGTGCAGTTCTGGCGTCCGCCCCTCAGGGAGCTCGTGTCCGACGAGGTCGTCGTGGTCGTGGTCGACGCCGAGCGGGCCTCGGGCGACCTCGACGAGACCTTTCTCGAGCAGGTCGAAGCCGCAGACCTCCTGCTGCTCAACAAGTGCGACCTCATCGACGAAGCGGCGCTCACCGCCGCCGAGGCCCGTCTCGACGAGCTCTCCGGCGGTCAGCCCGTGATGCGCACCGTGCACTGCGCGGTCGATCCGTCGCTGCTCTACCCGCCCGACCCCGACGGGCTGCGGGTGGCGCGCCGGGATCCGACGGCCTCGCCCCGCCCCCACGTCCACGAGACCTTCAACACCACGGAGCTCCAGTTCCCGGGCGTGGTCGACGAAGCCGCCGTGCTGTCGGAGGTCGCGTCCCACCACGCCATCCGCGCGAAGGGCTTCGTGCGCACGGAGCGCGGGGTGCGCGTGCTCCAGGGGGTCGGTCCGCGCATCCAGCTCACCGATCCCGAGGTCCCGGTCGACGAGGCGCTGGTCGGGCGGGTGGTCGTCATCCACCGGGTGGAAGGGCATGTCCACGAGCACGCGTGACCGCGTCCCCATCGCGCTCACCATCGCCGGATCGGACTCCGGCGGCGGTGCGGGCATCCAGGCCGACCTGAAGACCTTCCACGACCACGGGGTCTACGGAACGTCCGCGATCACCGCCGTCACCGCACAGAACACCCAGGGCGTGCTCCGGGTGGACCCAGTGCCCGTCGACGGTCTGGTCGCGCAGCTCGAGGCCGTGTTCGACGACTTCTCCGTGCACGCCGTGAAGATCGGGATGCTCGGCAACGCAGCGCACGCACGCGCCGTGGTCGAGTTCCTCACGCGCCGCGCCGACCTCCCGCCCATCGTGGTCGACCCCGTCATGGTGTCCACGTCCGGAACCCGCCTGCTCGCGCCCGACGCCATCCAGGTCGTGCGCGACGAGCTCCTCCCGCTCGCCACCCTCGCCACGCCGAACCTCGACGAGGGCGCGGTGCTGGCCAACGTGCCGCTCGACCGCGACGCGATCGAGGCCTGGGCGACCCAGGCGCCCTGTCCGGTGCTGCTCACCGGCGGCGACGAGCACAAGCCCCAGGTGGTCGACGTGCTCGTCGACGGTCCCGCGATCCGCCGGTGGAAGCGGGCCCGACGCGAGGGTCCGGGGTTCCACGGCACGGGCTGCACGCTCTCCAGCGCCATCGCCGCGCGTCTGGCCCGCGGAGACGACCTCGAGACCGCCATCGACCGCGCGCTCGGCTACGTCCAGGGGCTCCTGAACGCCGCGCTCCAGTGGCGTCCGGGGAGTGGCCAGCACGTCCTTCCGCACGGCCTCGTCGCGTCCCCGCTGTCCGACCGCCCGCCGCTCGGCGCACCCTGGTCGCTGCTCTGATGCTCGACCTCGGGTCGCACGTCCCGTCGTCGCTCGACGACGGCCGGTACATCGTCGGCGAGCTGCTCGGGCAGGGCGGCATGGCGGTGGTGTGCACGGCGTTCGACCGCTCGCTCGGGGTCGACCGCGCCGTGAAGATCCTGGTGCCCGGGAGTGCAGCCCGCGCGACCGTCCGGCGCCGCCTGAAGGCCGAAGCCCGCGCGATGGCTCGCCTGCAGCACCCCAACATCCTCGCGATCCACGACGTCGGGGTGGAGGGCGACCTCGACTACGTGATCATGGACCTCGCCGACGGCGGCAGCCTCCAGAACCGCGTCGAGGCGGGGCCGCTCGAGCCCGACGAGGCCCTGCGCATCATGGTGCAGGTGCTGTCGGCCCTCGCGGCTGCGCACGCCGCGGGGATCGTGCACCGCGACGTGAAGCCCCACAACATCCTCGTCGACCACAACGGGCGCGCGCTCCTGGCCGACTTCGGCATCGCGCTGCTGTCCGACGACGAGCGACGGACCCGCACGGGCGTGGCGATGGGGTCGCTCGCCTACATGCCGCCCGAGCAGCGGCTCGACGCCGCGCGCGTCGGTCCCTCCGCCGACATCTACGCCGCCGGGACGACCCTGTACGCGCTGCTCACCGCCGAGAACCCGGTCGACCTGTTCCTCGCGGACACCGAGTCCGCGCGCTGGACCCGCGTCCCCGACCCCATCCGTCCCATCCTCCAGCGCGCGTGCCAGCGCCTCCCCGAAGACCGCTGGCCCAACGCGGCCGCCATGGCGGGGGCGATCGCCGATCTGCTGCACACCACCCTCGTCGACACCCCCGCTCCCGCCCCGAGCGTGCTGCGCCCCATCCCCTCCCCCGCGAGGGTCCCCACCCACACGCCGACGCACGATGCGACCAGTGAAGCGCTCGAGTTCCTGTCCCACCACGTCACCGAGACGGCGGGCGAGCTCGCCCTGAACGAGGCGATGCGGGACGCCGTGGCCGCGGAGCTCGGCGCGAGACCGACGCCCACGCCCGCTCCAGCCGCCCGCGCGCGCCCCGTCCCCGCGCCGGCGCTCGCCCCCACGGAGCTCGCGGGGGGTCCACCTGCGGAGCGCCTGTCCCGTACGGTGCCGATGGTGCTCGGCATCGCTGGCTCGCTCGCCATCGCCCTCGTGTTCCTCTGGCTCGGCATCTGGCTCGCCGCTCCCGGTGGCGGCCGCCGGGAAACCCCTGTCGGCCGCACGGACGGGAGCGTCGCCACCGTGTCCGGTCCCGTCCCGACGCCTTCACCGGCCATGCCCACACCCGTCGTTCCGGAGCCCGTCGTTCCGGAGCCCGTCGTTCCGGGCCCTTCGACGGCGCTCGACCCCGACGGGTCCGGGACCGCCCCCACGCCTGACCCCGTGCCGTTCGCGCGAGACCCCGTCCCGCCGCCCCCGCTCCCGGTCGTCACCCCGCGTCCCGTCGTCGCGAGCCCCACCCCCGCGCCCGCTCCGGAGCCCACGGCGTCGGGGGTCTCCGGGCGCTGGTCGGGATCGATGGGCGGGATCGTCGTCGACCTCGACCTCACGACGTCGGGCCCCTCCGCGTCCGGCACCCTCACCACCACGTTCGGTCCCAACATCCAGACCAGCGCGCTGCGGGGCACGTGGGACGGGCGCCGTCGGGCGCTGGACCTCGCGGATGCCGACCCCACCGGGCCGAGCGCCGCCCGCTACGAGCTCGTGTACGACGCGACGGCCGACCGCCTCGACGGCAAGGTCGTGAAGAATGCAGGGGGAATGCGTCCCCTCACGCTGCGGAGGGCCCCGTGATCGCCCTCGTCACGCTCGCCGTCGCCGCAGAGCCTCCCCCCGATCCGCGTCCGCTCGGCTTCGGTCCCGAGGTCGCGCTGCGGGCTCAGGTCGGGATCGGCGCGCAGCGCGACATCCCCACGTTCCTCGGGCTCGGCGCGTCCATCGCGGTCGCTCCGTTCTCGCAGCTCCACCTCGAGCTCGCGGCCGATGGGGGGCCCGAGATCGACGGCACGGCGTGGCTCGGCGTCGGCCCGCGCGGGCGGGTGTTCCTCGGCCCCCCCGAACAGACCGCCATGTCGCTGTTCGCGGGGGGTGGGCTCGCGATCGAGGCCGGTACGCCGGCCTTCCTGAGCGGTGGCGTCGCTCTGGACGCGCTGAAGTCGAACGGTCCGCGGCCCCGTGTGCAGTTCGACTACGTGTGGTCGCCCGCGGGCGACTCCCGGGGGCTGCTGTCCGCCGGGGTCGTGTTCGGGCGAAAGCTCCGCGCGCCCGTGGAGCGGGAGCCCGAGATCGTGGAGGTGCCCGATCCCGTGCGCGCCGACGGGATGGTGTGGGTGCCGGGCCCCGTCTGTCAGTGGCTCCCACCCGACGACGCCAATGCGGAGCTCGCCCGCCTCCAGCTGAAGCTCGAGTCGGTCCACATCCTGAACGAGACGGCCCTCCGCGGGTCGCCGCCCGACCCGAACGCCCAGACGCCCGCACGGCTGGTGGTCGCCGCATTCCCGGGCGACGAGGTCGAGGTGAACGGCGAGCCCCTGCCACTGTCGAGCGGGCTCGCCAGCCTGCGCATGGCCGAGGGGCGTGCCGAGGTGAAGGTGACGGGCGGAGGCCGCACGGTGTCCTGGCCCGTGGGGGTGGCCGAAGGGAATGTGGTGTGGGTCGCGGTCGACCCGCCCGAGCCGCAGCGTGTGCAGTTCACGGCCGGGAGCGCCGCGCTCGGTCCGGAGGCCCTCGAGATCGTGGCCCAAATCGCGAGCACGGCCGGAGACTGGGCGTTCGCCATCCACGGGTCCGCGAGCCCCGAAGGCGCGGCGGAGACCAACCAGGCGCTCGAGCAGCGTCGTGCCGAGGCCGTCGCAGCGGCGCTGAAGAAGGCCGGTGTGCCTGCGAAGCGCCTGTCCACGGGCGCTTCGGTCGCCTATCCCGACCTCCCGCCCGAGCAGCAGCGCGCGGCGGTCATCGTGCCGGTGGAGCCGTGATGTGGATCCTGACCGTGGGCGTCGCCCTCGCTGCCGATGTGCGTCCCGTGCGCTCTGGCGACACCGTCGAGTCGTTCGCGCTCGGAGATGCCACGGTCGCGGCCGACATCCGGAAGCGCAACGGGCTCGCACCCGGCGAGCAGCCCCGTGTGGGCACGCTGATCGAGCTCCCGCCCCCCGACGGTCCGCATGGCGAGCAGCGCGCGTTCCTGGTGTCGCTGGCGGGAACCGCCTACCGCAGGGTGAAGGGCGGAGACCCCACGAACGTCGAGCCTTTCGAGGCCCTGCCCACCGGGAGCACCGTGTGCACGGACCCCGGCTCGTACGCCACGCTGCGGCTCGCCTCCACCTGCAACGACGACGGCAGCCTCACCGACGACGTGCTGCTGTCGGCCGACACGTGCCTCACGATCGACTCCGCCTTCTCCACGGAGTCCGCGCGCTCCACGGTCGTCACCGTCACCCAGGGATCGATCCGGGTGCGCGAGAGCGAAGCCGGGGGGCACGTCACGGTCGTCACGCCGTCCGGGGTCACCACGGGAACGGCCGGTGGATACCGCGTCACGATCGAGCCCTCCGCCGCCCGCACCGAGGCCCTGTACGCCGACGTGGCGGTGTCGGGCGCGGGATCCGAGGTCGCGCTCGCACCGGGCCAGGGCAGCCGCGTGAGCGTCGGCCAGGCGCCGTCTCCACCGGTCGATCTGCTCGTCACGGGCGCGCTCCGCAAGCCTCCCGACGCCCCCCCCCTCCTGCGCCCCTCC
>JAWKRP010000031.1:0-102820 GCA_041389565.1 Myxococcota bacterium | reverse complement strand
TGTCGTAGCCGAGCGTCTGGCGGCCCGTGGAGATGGCGCGGCGACCCCCGAACAGCCCCGCGCGCCACCCGCTGCGGGTGTACGTCACGTTCACGCCGTCGAGCGGCAGGAACACGGACGTGGGCGCGATGAACCGGCCGGCCCCGATCCACAGCACGTCTTTCACGGGCGCGTAGCGGGCTTCGGCCCGGTAGAGCAGGGGGAGCGCGGAGTTCCGGAACTCGCCCTTCTCGCCCAGGATGGGCGCCCGGCCGCGGTAGTCGACGTGCGCGCGGAACCGCCCATCGAGCTCGGTGAGATCGGCGCGAACGCGCAAGCCGATCTCGCCGGAGGTCATGTTCTCGGGCGTTCCTGCGCCGGGACCGGCGTTCTTCGACGTCGCGACGAGACCGTCGGCCGCGATCTGAGCGTCGAGGTCGCCAGCCCACACGGGGCCCGATGCGAGGAGGAGGGGGACGAGCACGGCGGGAGAATGCCCCAGGTAAAGGCTCAGAACAAGGACGACTGACCCATGAGGGCGTCGATGTGCGTACCCGGGGGGTAGCGCAGCTTCTCACCAGTGCGGTCGAACACCACGACGTCTTCGTCGCCGACGCTGTGTGCGCGCCAGCGACCGTTCTCGGGGATCAGCTCGAGCACGGAGCCCGCGTTCAGCCCGACGCAGTAGCGATCGTTGAAGCGCGCCGCGAGGTACGCGAGGTTCGCGGGATCCTCGGTCTGCACGCGGTCGGTGCAGTGCGGGAAGATCTGGAGCCCCTCGATCAGGCGCACGCCGTTCTCGAGCAGCTGGAACTCCTCGCGAGGCTCGCGGTGGTCGTGGAAGATCACGACGCGGCGCCCGAGCACCATGGCCCCCGCGGACGTTCCGAAGAAGCTCGTGCCGCGGCGCAGGGCTTCCGTGAGCACGCCCTCGAGCTGGAAGAAGCGGAAGCCCACGAGCAGCGTGGAGGGCGAGCCGCCGGGCAGCACGATGACGTTGGACTGGAGGATGCGGCGCACCAGGGTGTCGCGGAGCTCGTTCCAGTACGGGTCGAACTCGATGCCCGCCGCGAAGTGGAAGTGGCTCCACAGGTCGCGCAGGCGCTCCTCGTGGCGCGCGTCGGCCTCCACGAGCGCCTTCACCTGTCGCTGGAGCTGACCACTGTAGGCGGCGCGCAGGAACTGCTGCATCGGGCGGGTGCGGGGACCGGGGGGCAGCCGCTCACCGAGGGTGAGGAACTGGTACATGTCGGGGTCCTGCGCCTTCTCGATCGCGCGCGTCCACGCGCCCCGCAGGCGGTCGACCGTGGCGGAGTTCTCGGCGCTGTAGGCGTTGAACAGCTCCCACCACAGCTGCTCGTGCTCCTCGTACAGCGACTTCACGACATCGCGGCTGTTCAGGTACTTCTGGACCGACGTGTACAGCTCGAGGTTGAGGATGGTCTCGCCGCCGCGCCCGCGGCCGGTGGCCTTGAATCCCTCGCGCACGGGGCCGTCGTTGAGCTCGGTGCGCCCCCAGGCCGCCGTGCACACGAGCACCTGGTCGCGGTCGCGTGTGACCGGATCGCGGTGGGTCGACTCGCCGAGGCTCCGGTGGGCCAGCTGGACGAAACGATCGAGGGTCTCTGCATTTCCGTTGAGCAGCACCTTGCCTGGGGTGCGGCCCATGGGGTCGGACGTCACGGGGATCTCCGAGGCGCGCGTCTGGCGCGACCCGCCCGTCTATGTGGAAACCGGGGACCGGGCCAGTGCGCGACGGACGCGCTATCGGGGTGCCATGTGGATGTTCCTGATCGCCGCCGGCTTCGCGCAGGAGGAGCTGTGCGAGCCCCGCACGCCCGAGGCCGTGGCCCGTCAGCTCGACCTCGCGACGGAAGCGCTGCAGAACCTCAACCTGTCGCGGGCCGGCGCGGAGCTCGAGCTCTCGCGCGAAGCGGCGCGATGCCTCGTCGAGCCCATCCCACCCGAGCTGATGGCGCGACTGGCCTATCTGCACGCCGAGTACGGCGTGTTCGATCAGGATCTCGACACCGTGTACCGGTGGGGGCGGCTCGCGCAGGACACCGCGCCCGACGCACCGATGCCCGAGCACGTCGCGGAAGACCACCCGCTCCGGCGGTTCCTCGAAGACGCTCCGGAGGCTCCGCCGATCGACGGTCCCGACCGCGTCGTGCTCCATCCGAAGAAGGGCGGCGTGTACATGGACGGGCACCGGCTCGAGGTGCCGGAAGCGCGCCGCGAGACCCCGCACTTCGTGCAGGTGTTCGACAACAAAGAGCGGATCGACGCCTGGTGGCAGTCGGGGCCGCGATTCAAGCCGGAGTACCTCGGTCTGGGCGAGCCCGAGCCCGAGCCCGAGGTCGGCCCGAAGGGCTGGAAGCCCGCGAAGAAGAACACGGTGGGCGCGTGGGAGGCGTGGATCGCGAAGAACCCCGACTCCGAGTGGGTCGACGAGGCGCGCTCCCGCCTCGATCTCGCGCGGTACGAGAAGGCCGCGAAGGGCGGGGAGGAGGGCCTGCTCGCCTACCTGTCCGACGATCCGGGCCCCAACGCGCGCACGGCCATGGCGGCCGTCGAGAAGATCCACTTCGACGAGGCCGACGAGCTCGGCACGCGGCAGGCGTGGTCGGTCTTCCTGTCGAAGCACCCGCGTGGCTTCTACACGACGGAGGCCGAGGGTCGGCTCGACGAGCTGTCGTGGGCGAAGTTCAGCGGGGAGGACACCGAAGAGGCGTATGCGCGGTACCTCACGCAGCACCGCGACGGCGCCCACCGCACCGAGGCGCGCAAGCTGCTCGCCGAGCGGGTGTTCGAGGCCGCGGTGGCGAGCGGCGACGAGCGCAAGCTGCGCGCGTTCTGGTCGCGGTTCCCCACATCGCCCAACGCACCCCGGGCCCTGGCCCTCATCGCGGGCACGCGGTTCGACGCCATCCAGCTCCAGATCCACGGGCTCGACGACGATGCGCCGATGGAGGAGGCCCTGCGCACCCGGCTCGCCGAGACGGGGGTTCGGGTGGAGCGCACCGAGTTCACGCAGCGGGTGGTGAACCGCGAGCTCGACGCCGCGAACGGGCTCATCTGGGTGTCCGTGACGTACCGCGAGTCGGGGCTGCATGCCGAGGCCGCGCTCTGGGCACCGGTGGGCACGGCGCCGCTGCAGTCGTGGCGCGCCGACGCCGACGACCCCGCCGGGCTGGTGGCTGCAGTGGTCAAGGGCGTGCCCGACCTCTCCGAGTGGCGCTGACCCGCCGCATCCACGGGAGCAGACGATGGACGCACACGACCCGGCCGCCGTGCTGGAGCTCTACAGCCAGCTCACCGAGACGTTCGCGGAACGCGCCGATCCGATCCCGCACGGCAGCTGGCCCGCGCGCTTCCACTTCGTGCTGGCGAAGAGCCTGGAGACGCTCGAGCCCCACCGCGACACGCTCGCAGCGGTCCTGCCCGTGCTCCTCGCCGACCGCGAGGCCGGGCTGCTCTCCCATGCCGCGATCGGCCCGCGCGACCGGGTGCGGGAGCGATTCGTGGCGGCGGTCGCAGCGTCGGATCACCCGCCGTCCGATGCCGAGGCGCTCGGACGCCTGCTGTACCTGCTCCAGCTCGGGGTGCTGATGTGGTGGGTGCTCGACCGCTCGGAGGGCCAGCACGCCACGCACGAGCTCGTCGACCTGCTGGGAGAGTGGGGCGGCACCATGAGCATGGCGCTCTGGCTGCCCGGTGCCGCCGGCGTGATCCGCAAGCTCGACGACATCGCGACCCGCGCGCTCTTCGCGCTGTGATCCCGCCCGAATTGTCAAGGAGATGTCAACGGTGAAAGACCTCGGGAATGCCTCCGTTCGCGGCCCATCGGAGGTTGTCCCATGTCCAAGCGTCTCGTCGGGTTCATCGCCCTGTTCTCCCTCGCGCTGTCCGCGTCTCCCGCGGGCTGGTCGCTCAACTGCGCAGAGGTCGAGGCGCTCCTGAACCAGGGGCTCTCCCGAGCCGACATCGAAGCGCGGATCCAGGCCGACGGTGGGGACACGTCGATCATCGACCAGTGCATCGCGTCCATCCAGAAGCGCGCGCAGCGCGAAGCCGCCGCGAAGGTGAAGGCCTCCGTGCAGCAGGCACCCGCGTCCGAGCCCGCCCCGATGGCGGACTCCCCGGATCCCGTCATCCAGTTCGGCCGCGACAAGCCGATCGACGGTGCGAGCAGCGGAGCCAGCCGCAGGCCCACGCCGCGTCCGAGCCCGCGCCCGGTGAGCGCGACGCCGAGCGCGCCCCCGCCGCCTCCGATCTCCTGGAACGCGCCCCCGCACGTCGAGCAGCCCATCGGCTCCGAGGACTACCAGGACTACGGCGTGAACGAGATGGTCCTCGCCGAGAAGGACAACCAGTCGACCTTCTCGGTGGACGTGGACACCGCGTCGTACGCGATCAGCCGCCGCAAGCTGCGCGAAGGCGGCATGCCGCCCGCGGCCTCCGTGCGCGTCGAGGAGTTCGTGAACGCGTTCGACTACGGCTACAGCGCACCGACCGACGGGCGCCCGTTCGCGGTCCACCTGGAGGCCACGGCGAACCCCGAGACCCCGAACCGCCAGATCCTCCGCGTGGGTGTGCAGGGTCGCGCCCTTCAGGGCGAGCGCAAGCCGGTGCACCTCACGTTCCTCGCCGACGTGTCGGGCTCGATGAACAGCCCCGACAAGCTCGGTCTCGCGAAGCAGGCGCTGCACACGCTGGTCGACAACCTCGGTCCGGAGGACACCGTCGCGCTCGCGACCTACGCGGGGTCCGAGCGCATCGTGCTCGAGCCGACGTACACCACGCGAAAGGCCCAGATCCACGAAGCCATCGACAACCTCAGCTCCGGAGGCGGCACGGCCATGGGCTCGGGCATGGAGCTCGCGTACCGCATGGCCAGCGAGTCGTACCTCCACGGCGCCGAGAACCGCGTCATCGTGCTCTCCGACGGCGACGCGAACATCGGCCGCACCTCGCACGACGAGATCCTGCGGACCGTCGAGCACTACGCGGAGGAGGGCATCACCCTCACGACCGTCGGCTTCGGCATGGGGAACTACAAGGACACCATGATGGAGCAGCTCGCGAACAAGGGCGACGGCAACTACTTCTACCTGGACTCCTACAAGGAGGCGGCGAAGGTGTTCGGCGAAGACCTCTCGGGCACCATCCAGACCATCGCGAAGGACGTGAAGATCCAGGTGGAGTTCGACCCCGACGCCGTCCATGCGTACCGCCTGATCGGGTACGAGAACCGCGACATCGCCGACCGCGACTTCCGGAACGACCAGGTCGACGCGGGCGAGGTGGGCTCGGGCCACCAGGTGACCGCCGTGTACGACGTGATCCTGAAGGACGACGCCGCGAAGAAGGAGACCATCGCGACCGTGCGCATGCGGGCGAAGAAGCCCGGTCCCGACTCGGCCGCGAAGGAGTACACGTGGTCGGTGCCGGTGTCCGCCATCGTCGCGGACTTCGGCGAGGCCTCGCGCGACAGCCGCAGTGCCTGGGCGGTGGCGACCTTCGCCGAGAAGCTCCGGGGCAGCCCGTTCGCGGAGGAGATCTCGTACAAGCAGATCTACCGGTACGCGAGCGAGGCGTCCGACGACAGCGACGACCACCGCGAGCTGCTCGAGCTGATCGCGAAGGCCGCGCAGCTGTCGGGCGAGGGGAGCCCGGTCGCAGCGCGCTGATCCGGGCGACACCGCCCGACGTCCCGCAGCTCTGGTGTGATACCTGAGGTGCATCGCGGAGGAGGGCCGGTGCGCCAGACGGATCGCGAGGTCTCGGGCCTGCTCCTCCGAGGAGCCCTCCTGGGGGTGGGGCCCGCGCTCGCGTTCCTCCCGACGCCCCTTGCGCTGCTGGCGCCCGTCGCGACGGCGATCACGACCCAGCTGTTGCTCCGGGTCGTGTGTCGGCACCGCTGGCCGCGCGTCGTCGGCGGACAGTTGGTCTGGCTCGGCCAGACCCTGCCCGCGAGCGGGCCGGCGCGAGTGGAGCCCACGGGTACCCACGACTCGACCCTCCACTTCCAGAGCGGGGGAGAGGCGGGGTGGTGCAAGCGGGTCACGCACGGGATCGCGCTCGAGCTCCGCGACGCCCTCAACGCCGGCACGGATCTCGTGCCGCTGCCTCGTCTCGGGCCCTGGTTCTGGGCCGTTCAGGGCGTCCTGCCGCTCGTTGGATTCGCTCTCTGGGCGGGGCTCGACCCGAAGCTGGTCGCGCCTGTCCTCCCGCTGACCGCGATGATCGGCGGCTGGTGGGGGTTTCCAGACACCGATACCCCGCCCACCTGGACGAAGTCCCCGGGGGGCCACGAGCTGACTGCGCGGTCGCGCGAGTCCCCCCTCACGGCGCGCCTGCGCGGGGGGCGGTCCGGCCCGGCGTTTCAGGCGATGCGCAGCGGGTTGCTGCTGTGGCCACCGAGCCTCGTGGTCTTGGGAGTGGTGAATGCCCGATGGGAAGTGTGGGGTCTCTGGCCGATGGTCGTGTTCGCTGGGCTCCTCCTGGGAGTCGTGGCCGTCGTGCGGACGTGGATGGGGTCGACCGGAACCCTCGTCGCGTCGTCCGATGTGGAGACCGACGAGCTCTGGGGGAAGGCGCTCTCGCAGCACGATCGGGTAGGCCCGGTCGCGGAGATCGAGCTGGAGCGTGCCATCGGCGTGGTCTGGGCCAGACCGGAGTGGGTGTTCGTGGTGTTCGGGCTGGTCACTTCAGGTGGCGTGGTCGCGGCGACCCTTCCGCTGCCCCTCTTCGTCCACGGGCTCGTGGCGCTGGGGTCGGTGCTGGTGATGCAGCTCGTCGTCCGCCCCCTGGATGGCGAGGCCTGCTTGATCGTGGGAGGCCGTGTCGCATTGTTGGGGCTCGGCGACACGTGGTCGCGGTTCGCCATGGAGGACGCCACGTTCCGTCCGTTCCGGCGCTACGTCGAGCTGTCGCTGCGGGACGGGCGCACGTTCCGTCTGTACACGAGCGCGCCCGATGCGCTCGCGCACACGCTCGTGTCGCTACGTCGGCCGGTGATCGCGCCGTCCGACGCGGACCTCGAAGGAGCACGCCAGCTCGAGAGGCTGCGCGCGCGGTCGTCGGCCTGACCTACGGGTGGTGCCTGCAGTCCGGCACCCACGCGCCCGAGCCGAGCACGAACGAGCAGCGCGTCTCACCGCCCCACCCGACATCCACGGGACCGTCGTACAGATCGAAGCCTCCGGCCGTGATGCGCACGGACTGGCGGCCTCCTGCGATGCCCTCCGCCCGGAACGTGCCGTCCGACTGGCGCGTGGCGGTCTGACCCGCGATCACCACCACGGAGCCGGGGTCGGACACCAGGAGACCCGTGATCACGACCGATCCCGTGGTGACGATCGGCTTCGGGAGCGGGGACGCCGCTCGCTCGCCCCCGTCGGAGACGGTCTTCCCGTCCCACCCGAACACGTGGCGTCGACCGCCGCTCACCTGGACGGTCTTCTGGCCCTTGCGGGTGCCGAGCAGGTTGAAGACCACGATCTCCCGCTTCCCGGGCGCCACTTCGAGGAAGTATCCGTCGGCCGTGGCGGTCATCGGCACCCCGTCGACCTGGGGCAGGATCCCCCGGTTCGTCGAGATCTGGATCTGCGCCGGCGCAGTGGAGGGTGCAGGCTTCGAGCCCGTCTTCCGGGAGCCCGACGGCGCGGCCTCGGGAGTGGCTTCGCCCACGTCGATCCGCGTATCGCCCACCTGGATCGTGACGGGCGTTCCTCCGCAGGCCAGCGTGAGCCCGAGGACGCACAGGATGGTGATCGCGCGCATGTCTCCTCCGCGGACGCCGTGTATTCGATCGGGTTGTCCGCGCGCATCCGGCGCGTAGACTCCTGTATGGAAGGGCCTGCCGGCGTCGCGATCGTGTACTCGCACGATGGGTTGCGCGTGGCGGTCGACGGTCAGCGGCGTGGGCTCGTGACCGGGTGGTTCGTGGGGATGGCGGCGATCACGGCGCTGTGGCGGGTGCTCGTGGGGCCCGACCTCTCCGCGATGACGATGGTGCTGTGGGCGGGCGTGATGGTGGGCGTCACGGCGATGTGGCCGGTCGCGCACTCCGTGGTGGAGCTGCACACGCACGGCGTCCGGGTGCTCGTCGATGGCGAGTGGCACCGGCTCGCCTGGGCCGACATCGATCGGGTGGTGCTCGGAGAGGCCTCCGTGATCCGGATCGACACCGCCGACGGCGTGCTCCGCGTGCCGGCGGGAGGGTCGCGCAAGGCCGCCCGGTGGCTCGTCGACCGGATGGCGGCGATGTCGGACGAGGTGGGCACGGATCGCGACCGGGTGCCGTCGAGCCTGATCGCGTTGTGCAGATCCGGCGACGCGGTCCGTTCGTAGCCGGACTGTGGGCGTCCAATGCGATAGGGGGGCGCTTCGGAGGTCTCGATGCGGCACCTGCTCCTTCTGGCTGCGCTCACCGGGTGTGCGAGCGACGACTACGTCCGGCTCTACCACACGGAAGACAAGGCTCCGTCGCTCGACTGGGATGGCATCGGCGCGCTCGACCACCAGGGCCCGTCGCTCGTCGATCGGGGCGTGAACTTCTCGGTGTTCTCGAAGAACGCCACCCGCGTCGACCTCCTGCTGTTCGACGACCCCGAGGCCGATCAGCCCACGCAGCAGTTCGAGATGGTGAAGTACGGCGACGTCTGGAACCTGTACGTCGAGGGCGTCGGGCCGGGCCAGCACTACGGATACGTCGCGTGGGGCCCGAACTGGCCGTCCGTCGAGAGCTTCTACCCGGGCTCGCTCGAGGGCTTCAACTCCGACGTCGACGTGAACGGGAACCGGTTCAACCCGAACAAGCTGATCGTCGATCCGTACGCCAAGGCCGTCCATCGCGACCACGACTGGGGCAAGGGGTCCGCCGCCAGTGGGCCGCATCGCGAGCAGCTCACGTACGGAGCCGCTGCGAAGGGCGTGATCGTCGACTCGCAGTACGAGTGGCGCGACCAGGCGTGGCGGGAGCTGCGCCAGTCCGGGAACCACCCGGGGCACAACCGCGAAGACCTCATCCTGTACGAGGTCCACGTGAAGGGCCTCACGATGAACGCCGCGTCGAACCAGTTCGGCGTCGAGAACTACGGCTCGTACCAGGGCGTGGGCGAGATGGCGCCCTACCTGGCCGACCTCGGGGTCACGGCCGTCGAGCTGCTCCCGGTCCACGAGAAGCCCGCCGACGGGGGCTACTGGGGCTACAACAACCTCTCGTACTTCGCGCCCGAGGTCACCTACAGCACGGCCTGGAACCAGGGTCGGGAGCCGGCCGAGGTCGTCGACGAGTTCAAGTGGATGGTCGACGAGCTCCACGCGAACGACGTCGAGGTCGTGGTCGACGTGGTCTACAATCACACCGGCGAAGGCGGGTTGTGGCGCACGAAGCTGTTCTTCAACGACGCCGACGGCGACTTCATCTGCGACCCCGGCAACGCGGTCGCGCTCGACTCGAGCGAGGTGGCCAGCCTGCTCTCGTTCCGCGGCATCGACTCCGCGTCGTACTACGTGCTCGCGAACGCCGGCCAGAGCTACTGGTCGGGCAGCACGGGCGTCGGGAACCAGGTGCGCGCGAACAACCCGCCCGTGCAGCGCCAGATCCTCGACTCCCTCCGCTACATGGTCGAGGAGTACCACGTCGACGGGTTCCGCTTCGATCTGGCCGGGGTGCTCGGCGAGCCCGACGATCGGCCGAGCCAGTACTGGACGGTCCCCACCGACACCACGCTGAACCGCATCATCGACGACCCCGTGCTCCAGCAGTACAACACCCGCATCATCGCGGAGCCGTGGACCACCGCGTACGACGGGTCCACGCAGTACCCCGCGTCGTCGAACCTCCCCGGCTACGCCTGGCACGAGTGGAACGCGAACTTCCGCGACTGGTGGCGGAACTACCTCAACGACGACGGCTTCAACCTGAACAGCTCGGCCGGGCTCGACGGCGGGGCGGTGATGACCGGCTCGTTCGTGCGCTACAGCCACAACGGGCGCAAGCCGTACCACTCGGTGAACTTCATCACCGCGCACGATGGCTTCACGCTGTTCGATCTCCTCTCCTACGGCGAGAAGGAGAACGGGTGCGGCCCGCTCAACCCGGTCTGCTGCTTCGACGCCTGCAGCGCCTGGTGCGACCCCACGTCGGGCGACTCGAACAACCACAGCCGCGTGTGGGGCGACGAGTGGACGAAGCGCCAGATGATGCGGAACGCGTTCGTCGGGCTGTTCATGAGCCACGGCACGCCGATGATGCTCGGCGGCGACGAGTGGATGCGCACGCAGTACGGCAACAACAACGCCTACACCACGTGGTCCGACAACGAGTGGGCGTGGTTCCGCTGGGGCGAGTGGACGAGCGAGAACCGCAACAACGTCTTCCGGCACCGCATGCACGACTTCGTGCGCGACCTCATCCACTTCCGGAAGACCCACACGTACGCGCTGTCGCCCACCGAGTACGGCGGCGGCATGCCGTTCGACTGGAAGTCGCCTGCGAACACCCCGGCCGACGACGCCACGTGGAACAGCAAGTCGATCATGGTCCACTACTACGACGACGGGAGCATCGGTCAGAACGAGATCGCCATCCTGTACAACCTGGGCGACCAGCAGACGGAGTTCACCCTCCCGGGTGGGCGCAACTGGGGCGTCGTGATCGACACCCAGGCCTTCTTCGATCTCCCGGGTCGGAACAACGAGCCCGAGGGCTTCTACACCCAGAACCCCGATGTCGACGCGTTCCAGAGCCAGAACATCCGGCTCGGGAGCCCGACGCCCGTGAGCGGGAGCTACGGCGTGGCGCCGCGGTCGATCGTCGTGCTCGAAGAGATGCCTTAGGAGCCTGGCACGCGTAGCGCGCTCCAGGCTCCTTCCGTGCCCGTGCCCGTGCCCATGCCCGTGCCCGATTCGGGACGTCGGGAGCGCCCTCTCGGCCGGGGGATCGACGGCGTTTCAGGGCGGTGATCTACTGGGGCATGATCTCCAAGAAGTACCTCTCGTCGTCCTCGCCGGAGCAGTCCTTCCTGCTGCCGCCGTCTACGAGGACGTGGGGACGCGGGTAATGGCCGGTGAGAGCCACCCCGACCATGCGACGATCGCGCGCTTCAGAAAGGACCACGCGGACGCGCTCAGCGACCTGTTCGTGCAGGTGCTCGAGCTCTGTCAGAAGGCCGGAATGATGCGCCTGCGAGCGAAGCTGAAGCGATCAGAAGGGAGAGAACAGGACAGAGCGAGGAAATGGATGGTCGAACCCGTATTCGGCCAGATCAAGGAGGCGATGGGATTCCGCCACATGCCGCGTCGGGGCCTCCAAGCGGCTCGAGCCGAGTGGGGCTTCGTGTGTACCGTCCACAACCTCCTCGAGCTCTGGCGAGCCCGAGCGCCGCTGCCCGCCTGAACGGGCACGGGCACGGGCGCGGGCACCGCCTTCGGCTGGGCACGGGAGGAGTCCGCCGCGCAATGCGCGACGGGCTCCTAGCGATCCCAGGGCCCGAGCACGGCCCCGATGCGTGCCGCCTGCGCGGACGTACCGTGCCGACGGGCCTCCCGGAGCAGACGCACCGCGTCGGGGTCCCACACGAGCCCGTCGGACTCCAGCCCGGTGAGCGCGCGCTCGAACAGCACACCGCCCGTGGAGACGGTCGCGCGGACGGCCAGCGCGCGCAGCGGGCCCTGGATCCACGCTGCCGGCTCGTCCAGCACGGCGGACAGGGCGTCTGGGAGGCCGGGGTCGCCGCGCTCGTGGTCGAGCAGCAGGCGGTTCGTGCGGTGAGCGCTCTGCGAGAGCCCGAGGTGGGACGCCCACCGCTGGGCTTCGGCGTAGGCGACGGTGGCGTCGTCGAGGGCGCCCGCCCACCGGTCGAGGTCGCCGCGCACCTGGAAGGCCGTCGGGCGATGGCTCGGCTGCAGGAGGGGCTCCGCGGACGCGAGCACCTCGCGGGCCTCCGGGATGCGGCTCGCGGCACCCAGGGCCCAGGCGAGGTCGAGCCGGGCGAGCTGGGACTCGCTGGGATGTGCGGACTGCACCGCGTGCGTGCCGTGCGCGACGGCCTCGTCGAGACGGCCCTGCTGCACGGCCACTTCGCCGAGCGCCCGGTGCACGTGCCCGTACAGCGGGGCTCCCGGACCGTGGGCGAGCGACGCGTGCAGGTGCTCGCGCGCCTCGTCGAGGCGGCCGTCGAACAGGCACGCCCAGCCGCGCAGGAAGGGCCCGTGCGCCGCCCACGTGGGGTCGTTCGTGCGCGCGAGCCAGTCGCAGAGCGCTTCGGTGGCCGCGCCGAAGGCCGATGTGTCGCCGCTCGACGCCACCGCGATGGCGGCCAGGCACTGCCCGACGCGGGGGTCGTCGTCGTCCAGCACCTCGAGCGCCAGTCGAGCGCCGTGCACGATCTCCGCGGGGCGACCGGGAGCCCAGGGAGCCCGCACCCGGCCGCCAGGAGGTGCCGGCCCGCGTCGATGGGATGTCGGGCACCGGCCAGCGCGAGCGCCCGATGCCAGGCCTGCAGGGCCTCGGGGGGTACGCCCTCGAGCGCGGATGCCCGCACGGCGGGGTCGGCGAGCACGAACCCCGAGGGCGTGAACGTGAAGGTGCCGCGGCGCTGGAGTGCGGCGAACACCCCTTCGGGAGCGTCCACACCGAGCGATTCCAGCGCCACCCTCCAGAGGGGCGCGCGGAACGGGGTCATCAGGGCGGCGACGCCGAGGCCGACTCGCAGGTGGGGGGCGATCCCGGGGAGGGTCGCGGACGAGGGGTCTCCCTGGGCTCCGAGACGGTCTCGCGACCACTCCAGGGTCGGGAGCGCGCGGGCCAGGTGGCGTGCGACCTCCGTGGGCCAGCCCGTCGATGCACCGGCGAGCGTGCTCCTGAGGGCGGGCGAGAGCGGTGCCATGGCGTCGAGCAGCCGCTCGCGGTCGCGCACGGAGAGGGGCCGCAGTCGGGTGGTGTCCGGCCCGGACCCCTCTGTCGCGAGCTCGAGGTGCAGGCCCGCTTCGCCGTCGGCGAGCAGGGACTCGCAGAACCGGCGCACCTCGGGGGCAGGCCCGTCGGTCATGAGCAGGAGCGGGCGCTCGTAGCCCGCGGACCGCCACAGTCGGCGCAGCAGCGCACGGGCCCCGCGACACCCCCGGCGGGCGCGGAGCGACTCGGCGGCCTCGGTGTACAGGGCCACGTCGATGGGGGTGTTCAGGCCGAACGCTTGGAGGCGCTGGCGGAGCGCGAGGGCCGGATCGTCGGACGGGAGATCCACCCGGAGCCAGTGGGCGAGCGCGTGCTCGAACGGCTCGGCGCGCGCCGAGAGACCGACGGGCATCGCGAGACCCGTGGCGAACAGGTACCGCCCGAGCTGGGCCACGAACGCCTGTCGCCCCGTGTCGGCGGGCGCGACGATGCGGTGGGTGCGCCCCGTCCCAAGGCGGCCGGCGAGTCGGTCGAGGAGGGCGGTGCGGCCCACGAGGGGAGTGGGCGCGACGCCCACCAGGCCGGCGGTCCACGCGGGTCGGGGGTGGGAGACCCAGTCCGCGTAGGACGGAATCGAGGGGTCGCGCCCGCGGAGGCGCTGCAGCGCGGCCAGGACGTCGGGCAGCGCGCCGCGGGCGTGGGGGTCCTTCCGGAGTAGGCGGCGGACCCAGGGCACGGCCTCCGGAGGCACGGTGAACCTCGGCACGAGGTCGGGGAGGGGACTGTGGCGGTGCGCCCACGTCACGGCGCGCGCGTCGGCGTCTCCGAACGGCGGCCGCCCCGTGAGGCACCACCAGGCGAGCGCGCCCACGGCGTAGAGGTCGGTGTAGGGACCCTGGGCGGTCGCGCTCCCGACGCTCTGCTCGGGCGGCGCGAAGGCGGGCGTGGCACCACTGCCGGGCTCTTCGGACCGGGGCCGCCGGCGCCAGGCGAGCCCGAAGTCCGACAGCACGGCCTCCCACCCCAGGCGGCTGCGGAACAGCACGTTCTCGGGCTTCACGTCGCGATGGACGGTGCCGCTCGCATGGGCGTACGCGAGGGCGTGGAGCAGCTGCTCGAGGAGGTCGGCGGTGGTCTCCCAGTCGAGGTCGTCCGCACGGTCGGCGAGGGTTCCGCCCGGGAGGAGCTCGAAGGCGGTCCACAGGTGCGCGACCCCGTCGAGGGGGACGGACCCCGTGTCGACCAGGCGCTCGATGCCGGGGTGGTCGAGCGCGGCATGAGCGGCGATCCGGGCCATGGTGGTGGGCAGATCGCGGCCGATGGGCGCATGCGCGACCTTCAGCGCGGCCTCGAGCGGGCGGTGGGCGTGGGAGGCCCGCCACACGGACACCTGGCGGCCCCTCCCGATGGGCTCGTGCAGGTTCCAGTCGCCGATTCGGTGGGGCATCACGCGGGCAGTGTACGCGCCCGGTGCGGGAAAAGGATCGCGGTCGGCGCGCGCTGATGCACGATCTCCGTGGCTTTTCACCCTCTTTACATGGCACGCGTATTGCAAAGTCAATACTTGCTCTCATGCATTTTCGAGGTTTGTGATGCGGTTCTTCTCTCTGTTGCTTCCTGTGTTCTTCGCCGTTGCCTGCTCCACCGATCCTGTCGCTCCGTGTGGCGACGCTGCGTTCTGGAGTGGGCGCTCCGCCGACTGGCCGCTCGACGAGGTGTGGGTCGGCGGGGCTCCCGTGGCGCTGTCCGACGCCATGGATCTGCTGGAGCTGCCCGCTCGCGACGGTCGCGATGCCTTGTCCGCGGCGCTCATCGTCGCCGAGCTGAACCTCGCGGCGGGCGGTGCCGAGGATGCGCTTCCGCTGGTCTACGCGGGACATGCCTGGCTCTCGACGGATGACGGGTCGGCTTCGCTCGACGGCGAGGCCAGCGAGCTCGCCGGAGCGCTGGACGCCCAGATCTGTCCGTGATCCTGCGGAGCGCGTGAGATAGCAGGCGCGGATGTCGATCGTCCTGGCCCTGTTGTCGGTTCCGGTCGCGTCTGCGGGTCGCGCGGACGTGGGTGGGTACTTCCGCGTGGCGGCTCGCCCCGACCTGCAGGGGGGCTCGGGCCGCCTCGGGTACTGGAACCTGTACGGGCGCCTGATGAACGAGGGCTCGTACGGCATGGTCGAGCTCCGCTACGACGTGCTCGAGCCTTCGGGCGACGCCCCGTGGACCACCCTGCACGCGCGCTTCGAGGGCGGCTCGATCGCGGGCGCCGACCCTGGGAACGGCTTCCTCGACGCGTTCCGCATGTCGCAGGTGTTCATCGAGTCCGGAAACGTCGGGGTGAACGACGTCACCTGGCGCGTGGGCACGCTCGAGTACTTCTTCGGCGACATGGGCCTGTACGACATGCGGCCCGCCACGCTGTTCTTCCAGACCGTCGGCGCGTCCGCGCGCTACCAGTCCGACCACGCCGAGGTCCTGGTGGGGCTCGGAGACGCCGGCTACGGCCTGCGTGGCGCCCGGTACAGCGCGATCCCCACCGTCGGTGCGGCCGCGCGGATCCGTGTGCCCCACTTCGAGGTCGGCGCGGGCGGTGAGGTGCGCTACGAGCCGGGCGTGAAGGGCTCGGTGAACGCGCCGTACCAGACGCCGAACGTCGAGTACGAAGACTGGGTCCGCGGCGAGGTCGCCGAGCGCTACCAGCAGGAACGCCCGGGTCTCGAAGACTTCTTCTACGACCCCGAGGCCCGCCAGTCCGTGTCGTACAACGCGGTCGGCTACCTCGGGTTCGGCGGGGTCGGGCCGCTGCGCTGGAACAACCTCTTCCTGCGCTACGGCCGTGCACATCCCGACACGTTCACGGAGGAGTCGCTGGGCGGCAAGCCGCTCCAGATCTTCGTGCACGACTTCACCGACGAGCGCACGATGCTGATGCTCGGCAACGAGATGCAGCTGAAGCTCGTGCCCGACAAGCTCGATGCGGCGTGGGGCATCCTGTACGGCGACCACACCGACGGCGACAACACGATCTCGCCTTCCGACCACGCGCGCTGGTACGCGTCCACGGTGGTTCGCCTGCAGGCCTACGCCACGCCCACCCTGCACGTGCTCGCCGAGGGTGCCATCGCGCGCGAGGTGTCGAAGAACGGCAACGCGTTCCGCGAGCACGCCGACTCGATCTTCCGGAACACCGGGGGGATGCCCGACGCCCGCGGGCTCGAGCTCGGCGACAGCGACACGCGCGATACCGCGCAGCTCAAGGGTGGCCTCGTGATCAACCCGCTCGGGCCGGGCGTGTTCGCGCGTCCGTCGCTCCGCGCCCTCTACGGCGTGCAGTTCTCCAGCCAGAACAACGCCTTCGGGAACGCGTTCGTCGAAGAGCTCGACCAGTACAACGAGTTCGGGACGGTCGAGCAGCACGTCCACCACCTGCTGGCGCTCGAAGCCGAGGTCTGGTTCTGATGCGTCTCCTGCCGTTCCTGTTCCTGCTCGCGGGGTGCCCGCATCCGACGGTCCCGCAGGCCGCGCAGCCCGCGCCGGTCCGCCTCGCGAGCGTGCTCCAGAGCGCGACCGACGGCCCGGTCGAGGCCGACGACACCGCGCTCGACGCGATCGTCGCCGAGGTCCAGCGCCGGAACCTCACGCCCATGGCCGTGTCCGTCTCCGGTCCCCACCGCCGGCGCCTCGAGATGCTCGCCGAGGGCGCTTCGGGCGGGCTCGTGCTGCTCGTGGAGAGCACGGCGCGCTTCTCGTCCCAGATGAACGGCCGCTACCGGTGGACGGTCGAGGTCGAGGCCCGCCTGGCCGACCCCGCCGCGCTCGACGACGCCGCGACGGTCGACTTCACCGTGCCGGTGCACCTGCTGTACGCCCACGAGCGCGAGAACGACGCGCTGATCGCGGCCACGCCGTCCATCGCGCGCCGGGTGGGCGGGCTGCTCGACGAGTGGATCCAGGCGCAGACCCACTAGGCCCTCTACAGCCCTCTACAGCGCTACGATGGCGGCATGTGGCTCACCTTCGCAGCGCTCGCCCAGGACACCGTGCTCACCCTCGACGGCAGCGTCACGGACGACGGCACGCCGTTCGAGCGTGTGGCGTTCGAGGTTCCTGCCGGCACGGTCGAGATCGAGGTGCGCCACGCGAGCCTGAACCCCGCGAACTTCTTCGACTGGGGCGTGAACGACCCGGACGGGTTCCGCGGGTGGGGCGGAGGGAACAGCGAGCCCGCGATCCTCGGGGTGAACGCCGCATCCCGCAGCTACCTGCCGGGGCCGATGACGCCGGGCACATGGCACGTGTCGATCGGGAAGCCCGTGATGGACGCCGCCCCGTTCGACTACGCGCTCGAGGTGGTGCTCCGGACCGAAGCGACGCTGACCCCGAGAGACCGCGCCCCGTACGTGCCGTCCGCGCCGCTCGAGGTCGGCACGCGCTGGTACGCGGGCGACTTCCACGTGCACTCGCTCGAGAGCGGCGACGCGAACGCGGAGATCGACGCCATCGCGACGCTGGCCGCCGAGCGCGGGCTCGACTTCGTCGTGCTGAGCGACCACAACACGTCGAGCACGCTCGACTTCCTGGTCGACGCGCAGGCCCGGCACCCCACGGTCCTCCTGGTCCCCGGTCAGGAGTTCACGACCTACCGCGGGCACGCCGGCGCCATCGGGGTGACGCGGCCGCTCCCGTACGAGCTCGGGCTCGACGGCACCACGCTGGAGACGGCCGTGGGCGCGGTGCACGACGACGGCGGGCTGTTCTCGATCAACCACCCGGCGCTCGATCTGGGCAACCTGTGTCGCGGCTGCGCCTGGGAGCACGACCTCGACTGGAGCCTCGTCGACGCGGTGGAGATCCAGACCGGCGGGTTCGAGCCCGTGGGCGGGCTGTTCTCGGAGGCGGCCATCGCGTTCTGGGACGCCGCGTGTGCGGACGGGCACCACGTGGCGGCGCTCGGGGGCAGCGACGACCATCGCGCGGGCACCGACACCTCGCCGACGGCCTCCCCACTCGGGAACCCCACCACGATGGTGTACGCGACCGAGCTGTCCGTGGAGGCCCTCCTGGCAGGCGTCCGGAGCGGTCGGACCGTGGTGAAGCTGCAGGAGCCGGGCGATCCGATGGTCGAGCTCGGAGCGGGCCTCGAGACCGACACGGCGTCCGGTGCGGGTCCGCTGACGGCGACGGTCACGGGAGGGGCCGGGAACGTGCTGCGGTTCGTGGTCGACGGGGTGCCGGGCGACCCGGTCGTGATCGACGCCGACCCGTTCGAAGCCCGGCTGCCCCTGCCGGACGCCGACGAGCACCGGGTGCGCGCGCAGCTCTACGTGGGGTCGGATCCGCGGGTGGTCACGAGCCACGTGTGGTTCACGACGGCCCCCGAACCCCCGGACGAGAAGAGGTGCGGGTGCTCGGGAGGCCCGGGCGCGCTGTGGCTGGGGCTCGTGCTGCCGTGGCTGGCGCGCCGGCGGTCATAGGAGGGCGAGGATGCGCTCGGCGTCCGTGGGGCGCCCGGCGTCCGCGAACTGCTGGTGCGCGAGCTTCAGGGCATCGAGGTGCTCGGGCCAGGCCCGCTCGCGCATGCGGAGGCCCGTGAGCTCGGCCATCTCGGCGAGGTCGGGATCGACGAGGCCGGTGGACTTCACGTAGGCGCGCACGACCGCGAACGACCCGACGGACACGGCCTGATCGCCGATCCCGGCGTACGCGGCCATGAGCACCATATGGGTGTACGCGAAGAACAGGTTGTTGGGGTTCCGACGCAGGTGCAGCAGCAGCGGCTGCATGCGCTGTGCGGCGCTCTCGTCGCGCCCGGCCGTGACGTCGAGGATGCCGAGGTTCACCAGCGGGAACACGAAGTCGGAGCTCTCGAGCGCGCGGTACCGCTCGACGGCCACCCGGTAGTGCGCGGCCGCGGCATCCATGTCGCCGGCGGCGCGGGCGAGCTCGCCCTCGGCGTTCGCGCAGAGCGCCAGAGTGAGCTGCAGCCCCATGGGCTCGGCCCGTGCACGGGTCTCGGCGAGCCACGCCGCGGTGCGGTCGGTGTCGCCGCGGAGCTGGTTCAGCCGGACCATGCCGAGCAGGGGGGTGGTGACGCGATCGGCCGCCTGGGCGTCGAACACCTCGATGGCGTGGGCATAGGCGGCCTCGGCTTCGTCGAACCGGCCCTTGGCGCACAGGATGGTGCCCTCGACACACTCGCAGTCGGCGGCCCGCACGGCGTCTCCGCGCACCTCGAATGCGCGCTTCCCGCGGCGTGCGAACACGAGGGCGCGGTCGTACGTGCCCCGGGACCACAGGATGCGGGCGGCCTCGCGCAGGCTCTTGGCTTCGAGCGCGCCCCAGCCGTTCTCGCGCGCCTCGACCGCCGTGCCGACCGCGAGGGATTCGGCCTCTTCGAGGTCTCCGCGCGCGCGAGCCCGGATGGCCTTGAGGATCTGGAGCTCGGCCCACTCCTGGGAGCCCTGGTGCAGGCCCAGGGTGTCGAGCACCGACTCCAGGCTGTTCACGAGGCCGGGGCTGCGGAGGTCGCCGGTGTCGATCTGGTCGTTGATGGCCTCGCACAGCGGCTCGATGGCCTCGTCCCACACCTCCGCCTCGAGGAAGTGGCGGGCGCGGAACACGGCCGGGATGTCGGATCCGGTCTCCCGGAGCCACACGGCGATGCCGAGGTTGTGGCGACGCCAGTGGTCGGCGGCGCGCGACTGCTGGACGAGGACCTCGCGCAGCACGCCGTGGACGAAGCGCCAGCGGGCCCCTCGCGGATCCTCGAGGTGGATGAGGTGGCGCTTGCGGAGCTCGTCGAACAGGCCCTCGCCGGGGCGCACCTCGAGCACGTCGCACGCGCCCCGCCAGCGCTCGTCGACGACCTCGTTGCCCCACGCGGCCGCGACGTGCAGGGCTTCGATCGCCTGGGCGTCGTGGCCGTGCAGCGCATCGGCGAGCCGGCTCCGCCAGACCTCCTCGACGTCGGACGGGAGGTCGCCGACCACGCCGTCGGCGAGCTGGAATCCGCGCGGAGACGGGCGGAGGATGCCCTGCTCGACCCAGGCTCCGATGAGCTGCTTCGCGAACAGCGGGTTCCCGGCGGTGCGTTCCTCGATCCGCTTCGCGAGCGCGCCGTCGAGCTCGAGCAGGCTGCGGACGAGGCGGCCGCGGCCCTCGGGATCGAGGGGCTCCACCAGGAGCTCGCTGGCTGCGGGGTCTTCGAGCAGCTCGCCGAGGAGCTCCTCGAGCTCGGGAACGTCGACGAGGTCTTCGCTGCGAAGCGTGGCGAGCACGAGGATCGGACGCGGCTGGAGCTCCTGCAGGATGAGCAGGCTGTCGATGAGCTCGAGCGCGGCGAGATCGTGCTGAACGTCGTCGAGGACGACGACGATCGGGCGGGTGGACGCGAGCTCGGCGAGGACCGCGATGGCGAGCTGACGGAGCTCGGCAGGCGTCGTGGGGGCGCGGTCGTACAGCGAGGGCTCGAGCGTGGCGGCGAGCGCGCGCAGGTCGAAGGGAACGGCGCCGAAGCGCGCTTCGAGCCGGGCGTCGAGCTGCGCGGCGTCGAGCCCGGAGGTGTGCAGCTCGCGGCGCAGCATCTCGACCAGGCCGTGCCCGGCGGCCTCTCCGGGCTCGTGGTGCGTGCTCAGCGTGGTCGCTACACCGAGCTCGTGCGTGCGCTGCGACACCCACTCCGCCAGGCGCGACTTGCCGATGCCCGCCGGACCCCGGATGAACACGCACCGCGCGCGCTTCCCGGTCCGCACGGCGACGAGCTCGTTCCACAGCCGGTCGCACTCGGCCTCGCGCCCGACGAACGGCACGCTGCGCAGGCCGAACAGCGCCAGCCCGGCGCCTTCCATGCGGCTGTCCTTGCGGCGACCCTCGTGCAGCAGCGGCACGTTCGCGAGGGTGCGACGCGATCGGCCCGCGTACGAGAGGTCGCGCCGGCTGCGGAGCGCGGTGGCCCCGGTGGCGACGGTCGCTTCGTCGTCTGCGAGCGCGTGGGACCGGCGCTGGCCGGGCAGGGCGTCGCCGATGGCCTCGAGGGCGCGCGTGACCTCGGCCGCGAACTCCGGGCGATCGGCGGGGGCCTTCGCGAGCAGGCTGCGCACGAGCGCTTCGGTGCCGTCCGGCACGGGGATGTCGGGCACGAACGGCGGAAGCTCGGCGTCGAGGTGCATCCGGTACACGGCTTCGGCGGTGGGCGCGTTGAACGGGAAGTTCCCGGTGATGACGAGCCACAGCATCACCCCGACCGCGTACATGTCGGTCCACGGGCCCTGGTCGCGCCAGCGGCCCTCGATGAGCTCCGGCGCCATGAACTGGGGCGTGCCGGCGGGACTCTCGTCGCGCAGGCGGTCGCGCTGGTCGGAGATGCCGAAGTCCGACAGCACGATCCGGGACTCCAGGAACGAGGCCGGTGCCGTCGCGACCGACGCCTCCGGCCCGGTGAGCAGGAGGTTCTGGAGCTTGATGTCGCGGTGCACCACGCCTCTTGCGTGTGCGTGGGCGAGCGCGTCGAGCACACCCTTGCAGAGGTGGCGCACCTCGGCCCAGTCGGCGGGAGGGTCGTCGCCGACCGTACCCCCGGAAGCCAGCTCCATCGCGAGCCAGCGGGCGCCCTCTCGCAGACGGCCCCCGGAGAGCCGGCTCGCTTCGGCGTCGACCTCGCCGTGGTCGAGCAGCATCACGACGTTCGGATGGTCGAGCGCGGCCGTGATCTGCACCTCGTGCAGGAACGCGGCATTCGATCGTGGATCTGCCGAGTTGGAGTCGACCTTGACCGCCACGGGCACCTGTTGCCCCGCGTGCACCGCTCGGTACACGACGCCCATCGCGCCGTGCCCGAGCACGTCCAGCAGCTGGAAAGGTCCGAGTCGGCCCGACATGCGGTACCCTCTAAGAGAATCCGACGGGGGTAGCCTCATGCCTTCCAAGCTCATCAAGACGACGCCGGACGCCGAGGTGGTCGAGAAGACCGCCGCGACCGCCGTGAAGACCGAACCGGAGAAGGTGTCCGCACCTGTGGCGTCGCAGGAATTCCTGCGAACGCAGCTCGCCGAGACACCCACGGCCGAGACGTCCGGGTCCACCTTCCTGGGGTCCGTGGCGGCCGCCGCGAAGGACGACCTGTCCTCGAGCCGTGGCGACACGTTCGCGGTGGGCGACAAGACGCTCACGGCGAACCTGGGCGCGACGAAGAGCGTGTCGGGGATGGACCTCGGGAGCGGCCGCGGCGACACCTTCACGGTGGCCGGCAAGGAGGTCACCGCGAACCTCGGCTCCACCACGAAGAGCGTGTCGGGGATGGACCTCGGGAGCGGCCGCGGTGACACGTTCACGGTGTCGGGGAAGGCGGTGACGGCGAACCTGGGCACCACGACGAAGAGCGTGTCGGGGATGGACCTCGGGAGCGGCCGCGGCGAGGAGGAGCTCCAGACCGTTGCGAGCGAGCTGCCCGCACCGGTCGCGGCCGACATCGCGCCCACGGTGTCGACGCAGCTCGGCACCACGCAGGACGAAGCGGTGCTCGACGCCATCGCGAACACGCCCGCCGACAAGAACGTCGCGGTCTCGCTGCCCGCGATGACCACCATGAGCGCGCTGATGGAGGCCGACAAGCCGATCCCGGCGAGCCTGCAGGCCGAAGCCGAGAAGGAGGCCGAGTACAAGGCCACCACCATCAAGGTCGAAGACATCCCTGCGGGGCTGCTCGAGGCCCTGCCCGAGAAGACCATCCTCCGCCTGGCGTTCAGCCCGGAAGACATGGGCGCGCTCGATCTGCAGGCCGAGCACGAGGCGGTCGCGAAGGTGGCCGACGTGTTCACGCTGAACAACCCCACCGAGGAGACCATCAAGCACGTGCTGTCGACGGGCCAGTTCGAAGACGTGATCTGGAGTGGTCACGGCGCCACCGACGGCCTGTGGATCACGGCCGAAGACGGAACGGCGAAGAAGCTCCCCGCGGCCGAGGTGGCGAAGCTGTTCGAAGACTCCGGGGTGCAGGAGGTGCTCCTGAACGTGTGCAACGGCGGCGTCGAGGTCGACAATGCGCTCGGTCTCGCCGGCATCAACACGTTCTCGTACAAGCGCGACATCATCGACCGTGAAGCGGTCGAAGACGCCACGGCGTTCGCCCAGACCGGCTCGCTGTGGGGCATCGAGCAGACGTGGAGCAAAGACAGCGGCCGCGTGCTGACCGCCGAGAAGGCGTCGATGATCGCCGACATGGAGGCCCGCCAGGCGCAGTGGGCGCCGCTCATCGAGCAGTGGAAGCAGGGCACCGACAACCGGTCGCAGAAAGACGACAAGAAGTCGACCAGCAGCCTGTTCAAGGGGCTCGTGAGCGCGCTCGGGGGCAACAACGGCAAGTCGGCCAGCGCGCCCGGTCAGGTGAAGAAGGCTCCTGCACCCGCGGCGGCCGCATCCACGTCCACTGCGGGCTCGTCCACCTCGTTCCTCGAAGACCTGCTCGGGGGCGCGGCCACCGGCGCGAAGTCGATGTTCGACAAGCTCTCGAAGGCGCTGAGCGCCGGCCGCACCTCGTCGTCGGGCGGGGCACGCGGGGGCACGATCACGAAGCGCGGGCGCCGGTAGCCCGCGCGATCACGTCGTCTGGCGCGGCCTGAGCAGCTCGCCGAGCTCGGCGGCGGGCAGCACGTCGAGCTGATCGAACGTGCACCCCGCGGGCTCGCGGTCCATCCGCCAGCGCACGAACCGGCCCGGGTGGCGCAGCCTGCCGCCCGTGAGCTGGTTCACCTGGACCTCGACGACCCGCTCGAGCCGGACGGGCTCCCAGGACAGGTCGCGCCCGGCGTTCCAGCGGCTCTGCACGCCGGCTCTGCGCTCGCCGCCATCGTCGGTGGCCCAGTCGCGCCAGGGGTGCTCGTCGAGCGCGTCGGCGCGCAGGGGCTCGAGCTCCGTGACGAGCTCCGCGCGCCGCTTCGCCGTGAACGAGCTGGCGACCCCGATCTGGTGCAGCCGGCCGTCGGCGTCGTACAGCCCGAGGATGAGCGAGCCGACCACGGGCCCGGACTTGTGCCAGCGGAACCCGCACAGCACGCAGTCGATGGTGCGGTCGCGCTTGATCTTGCGCATCGCGCGCTTCCCGGGTTGGTACGGCTCGTCGAGGGGCTTCGCGACCACCCCGTCGAAGCCGGCCCCCTCGAAGCGCGCGAACCAGTCCATGGCCTCCGCACCATCGCGGGTGGCCGGCGTGAGGTGGACGGGCGCACCGAACCGCACCTCGCGCTCCAGGCGGGCCCTGCGCTCGCCGAACGGGGTGTCGAGCAGGCTCTCGTCGCCGCTCGCCAGCAGGTCCCAGAGCACGAGCGACGCGGGGATCTCGGCCGCGAGCTTGCGCACCCGGGACTCCGCTGGGTGCAGCCGCATCTGCAGCATCCCGAAGTCGAGCCCGCCGGGCTGCGCGATCACGATCTCCCCGTCTACGACGGCCTTCTCGGGCAGTGCCGCCAGCATGGGGTCGGCGAGCTCGGGGAAGTAGCGGAGCAGCGGCTTGCGGTCGCGGGACTGGAGGTGGAGCGCCGGACCGTCGCGAAACACGAGCACCCGGAAGCCATCCCACTTCGGCTCGTACAGCCACCCCCCGCCATCGGGGATCGAGGTCTGCCCCTTCGCGAGCATCGGATCGAGAGGGGGCATGACGGGCAGGTGCCCCGCGAAATCCATTGGATCCTCCGGGTCGGGAATCATGTTAATCTGACGCAGTTCTGGTCTGATTTTTCGATCTGTGGAACACCATCATGAGCGCATCCCCCCTGTACGTCGAAGACAACCCGGAGAAGGCCCTCTCCGATGCCGAGCATCGTCTCGAGGAGTTCGAGAGGGTCGCGTTCACCAAGAACCGCATGGCGCGCTTCCAGCGGGAGTCGCCGCGGCACCCGATCCTCGTCGGCATGTTCCTGTCGGCCGTCGCCAGCGTGATGATGGCGGTGGTGGGCGTGCTGCTCGCGATCGCGCCGCTCGCGTCGAGGGATCTCGCGCGCACGTTCGCCGAGACGCCCATGATGAACGTGCTGCCGTTCGGTCTGCTCGGGCTCGCGCTGTGTGGCGCGATGCTGTGGGTGGCCCTGCGCGTGCTGGCCTCGGCCCGTGCGGCGAACAGCCCGCTGCTGCCGCGCGATCAGTCCGAGCACAACCGGCTGCGCTCCGATGTGCAGCGCCTGAAGGCCGCGCGCGACGTGGGCAAGCGCCTCTCCGCCACGCCGCCCCCCAGCCGGGTCCGCTCGCAGTTCCAGCGTTAGCCGTCCCGCTTCGCGAACGAGGCGCGCCACTCGCGGGTGGGGTCGTCGTCGGGGTCGGGGGGCTCGACCGGAGGGTGGAGCTCGGGCGGCACGTGCTGCAGGTTCACGCGGATGCGCGTCCACGTGGAGAAGCGGCCGCGCATGGCATCCACCAGGATGTCGTGGGGCTCGAGGTGCGGAACCACCTCGGGATGGCGGGCCTTCCAGCGCTCGAGGCCCGCGAGCGCGGCGTCCTGGTCGGGGCTGTTCGCGAGGGTACGCAGCGGCTTCTTCGGGACGCGTGACCCCTTGGCCTTCGACGGCGCGACCCGGGGCGCCTCGCCGGGCATCTTCGGGTAGTTCGGGGGCCAGGGAGCGTCGGGCTCGGTCGCGAGCTGCTCGGCGGCGAGCTGGAGGAGGGACGTGAGGTCGCCGCGGGGCTGGGTGTCCATGGGCGCATGGAGGTCGCCCAGCGCGGCGAAGCGCTCCGGCATCGTGCGCAGCGTGTAGGCGGAGGGATCGCAGTCGGGAACCTCGTCCCAGTGGAGCGGGGCGGACACGCGGGCGTCGGGCACGGGACGGATGGAGTACGCGCTCGCGACGGTGCGGTCCTTCGCGTTCTGGTTGTAGTCGACGAACACGCCCTGGCGTTCCTCCTTCCACCACCGCGCGGTGGCACGGCCCGGCGCCCGGCGCTCGAGCTCGCGCGCGACGGCGAGGGCGGCGGACCGCACGTCCTGGAAGCCCCACCGGGGCTCGATCGGCACGAGGATGTGGAAGCCCTTGCTCCCGGAGGTCTTCGGCCACCCGGTGAGACCGTGCTCCGCGAGCACCTCCTTCGCGAGGACCGCGATGGAGACGGTCTGGGACCAGGGGATGCCGGGCAGCGGGTCGAGGTCGATGCGCAGCTCGTCGGGATGCTCGAGGTCGTCCATGCGGGTGGGGTGGGGATTCAGGTCGACGCAGCCCTGCTGGACCACCCACAGGAGTGCGGCGGCGTCGCGAACGACGACCTCCTCCGCGGTGCGCCCGCTGGGGAACGCGAGCGTGACCGTGGGGATCCAGTCGGGCCGGCCGGCCGGTGCGCGCTTCTGGTAGAAGGGCGGCTCCTGGATGCCCTTCGGGAAGCGCTTCAGCATCATCGGGCGGTCGCGCACGCCTCGTACGGCGCCGTCGGCCACGTGCACGAAGTACTCGGCGATCTCGAGCTTGGTGATGCCGGCGTCGGGGAACACGACCTTGTCGGGGCTGCTGAGCTCGATGCGTCGCCCGGCGATGTCGAACGGAACGGTCTTCTTCGGCATGCCTACTCCCACACCACGTTCGCGTGCCCGCCCGCCAGCACGGTGACGTCGGCCGCCTGGCTCCAGCGCTCGGCCGACGGGCCCTTCACCACGATCTTCACGGCGCTCGCGGCTCCGCCCGGCATCGTGAACCTCGCGACCCCGTTCGTCGCGGGCACCGCGCCCTCCGCGCTCCATGTGCCGACCTCGGGCGCCGACCCGACCACGAACAGCGACTCGCCGTCGGACAGCTCCACGGGGCCGAGCTCCACGGTGGTCTCGCGGGGGGACGTGTCGAAGGGCGCCGGCTGCACGAGCCTGGCGAGCAGGGTGCCCGCGAACGGCCCGCCATCCCAGGGCTCGAGGGCGGTGTCGCGCACGAGCCAGGCCTCGGACACGTCGAGATCGAGGGGCGTCTCGCGGGTGTGGTGCACGACCCGTACGGTCTCGCCGTCGACCCATCGCGCCACGTCGATCGTGTCGGGGGTGAGCGACACGATGGCCTGGTTCGCGGACCGCAGGGCCGGCCAGCGCGACCGGAGCCCGTTCAGGCCGCGCAGCGTGGCGCCGAGCGCCATCTCCGACTGCCACGGCATGTCGGCGCGGTTCGCGGGCTCGTGCTCGCCCACGAGCGGCACCTCGGTGCCCCAGGTGACCGACGGCGTTCCGCGCACGCCGTACAGGAACGCGACCGCGGGCCCCGGGCTGCGGCACACCGACGCGATGCGCGGCACGTCGTGGTTGTCGAGCAGCGTGACGAGGCGCTGGAGCGTGCCGGCCGGGCGTTCCGGGAGGTGGCGCTCCGTGAACAGGTTGGCAGCGAGGCGCTGGTGGTCGGTGTCGGCGCACAGGGCGGACTGCTGGATCCCGTACATGAGCGGGAAGTCGAACACGCTGTCGAGCCCGTCGGAGATGGCGCGCTCGCGGAGCCGGGCGGGATTCCCGTCGAACACCTCGCCCAGGATCTGGAACGACGGGCGGGTGGAGGCCGCGCGCAGGGTGTCGCCGTACGCCTTCAGGAAGCCGGGCGGCACGTGGCGCAGCGCGTCGACCCGGAAGCCGTCGGGCTCGACCTCGCGCACCCACACGAGCCCGGCGTCGGTCAGCCACTTCGCGACTGCGGGGTTCTCCTGCGCGAGGTCGGGCAGGCCGTGCACGTCGTGGGTGACGACCTGCTCGGGATCGTGCCAGTCCTGGATGTCTCCGTGCGAATGGAACCAGTCGGGGTGCTGCTCGACGAGCGGAGACCCGTAGCCGACGTGGTTCACGACGATGTCGAGGTACAGCGCCATGTCGCGCTCGTGCAGCGCGTCGGAGAGCGCGCGCAGCTCCGCCATCGTTCCGAAGCGCGGCTCGACGGTGTCGGGCTCGAGCATCCAGTAGCCGTGGTAGGCCCCCCACTCGCCGATGGGCTCCGTTCGGGCGCGGGTCACCGGGGAGATCCACACGGCGCCGTACCCCTGGTCCCGCAGCCACGGCACCTTCTGGATCAGCCCCGCGAGATCCCCGCCGTGCCAGGCCTGGGGATCCGCGCGATCGACGGACGCGCCGGCATCGGGAGTGCCGTCCGCGAATCGGTCGACCAGGGCGAAGTACAGCGCGTCTCCCGGAGGCGGCGGGGGAGGGGCTGGAGTCGGGGCCCGGCAGGCGAGTAGCAGGAGGATCGACACTTCGGCACGTATAATGGCCCGCGTTGGAGGCGAGATGCGGATCTGGATCCTGGTGGTGCCGTTGGTGCTCTGCGGTTGTAAGCGTCGTACCGGGAATTCCGTGCCGATCCAGGAAGCCGATACCGACATCGACACCGACACCGACACGGATACCGACACGGACACCGACACGGATACCGACACCGACGCCGATGCCGACACCGACACGAACGGCTGTGTCGAAGACGCCTCCGAGCCGAACGACGACTTCGGGGTCGCCACCGCGATGCCGGGTGCGTCGGTCACGGCATCCGTCACGTCCGACAGCTCGGCCGACTACTGGACGTTCGTGGTGCCCGCCGTGGGCGACATCGTGAACGTCGACGCCACCTTCACGCACGCGCTCGGCAACATCGACCTCACGGTCTACCGGCCCGGTCCGGCGCAGGTGAGCGGGGGTTCCGCGGTGAGCCTCACCGACGACGAGCACATCACGTTCACGTCCACCGTGTCGGGCACCCACATCGTGCGGGTGAACTACCCGGGCGACACGTCGTGCAACGAGTACGAGCTGTCCGTGGCGATCTCGGCACCGTGATGGGGACGCTCAGGCTCCCGTACGGTGTCCCACCCCACAGGAGCGCGCAGGCCTGATGGATCTGTCCACCGGAACGGTCGTCGATCGGTACACCGTGCAGTCCGTGCTGGGTGAAGGCGGCATGGCCGTGGTGTACCTGTGCCGCCACAACCAGCTCGGCACGCTGCACGCACTGAAGGTGCTGACGATGTCGAGCCGCGCCATCCGCGAGCGGCTCGTGCAGGAAGGGCGCGTGCAGGCCCAGCTCCGGCACCGCAACATCGTGGCCGTCACCGACATCATCATGCTGAACGGCGCGCCGGGCCTCGTGATGGAGTTCATCGAGGGCCCCTCACTCGACGAGCTGCTCGAGCAGAAGCCGCTCACGTTCGAGCAGGCCGAGGTCCTGGCCGAAGGCATCCTCGACGGCGTGGCCCACGCGCACGCCCAGGGCCTGGTGCACCGCGACCTGAAGCCCGCGAACATCATGCTGTCGCTCGAGGGCAGCATGCTGGTGCCGAAGGTCACCGACTTCGGGCTCGCGAAGCTGCTCGAGGGCGACACAGGGCGGGCGGCGACGCGCACGGGCTCCACGATGGGCACGCCGCACTACATGTCGCCGGAGCAGGTGTCCGACAGCAAGAACGTCGACCACCGCACCGACGTGTTCGCGCTCGGGGCCATCCTGTACGAGCTGGTGTGCGGTCGGCGGGCCTTTGGGGGCGAGAACCTGCTGCAGATCTTCACGGCCGTCGCGTCCGCGCGCTTCACACCCCCGCGCGACCTGCGTCCCGAGCTCCCCGACCGCATGGAGCGAGCGATCCTGGGGGCGCTCGAGCCCGACAAGGAGAAGCGCATCCAGACGGTCGAGGAGCTCCGCGCCGTGTGGACGGGCCGCGTCGTGCATCCCGGTGGGGCCGAGCCCGTGGCGCCGAGCGGTCCGTTCGATGCCGCGTTCCTGTCGTCCGTGTCGAAGTCCCACTCGGTCGACAGCTCTCCGTCGTCCGAACCCACCGTGGGGACCTGGGCGGGGGATTCGCGGATCAGCCTGTCCGACCCCGATCCCCGTGACGCGGGCGGGATGTCGGACGCTTCCGGTCCGGGTGCGGCCGCGATCTCGGTCGAGACGCTGCACCAGGGTCCGGAGCTCGCGCCCGAGCCGGCGAAGCCCGCCCGGCCCGAGAAGGAGGCGAAGCCGGCCAGCCTGCGCTCGGTTCCGCCTCCGCCCTCCGATGGGGTGCCCGCCGACTCGCTGGTGTCGGGCACCTCCCTCGTGGTGGGGGGCGGCGCTGCGTTCGTGCTCGCGGCGGTGGTGGGTGGCCTCGGCATCACCGTGATCGGTCTGATCGGGTTCTGGGCGATGTTCATGTCCGGCGACTCAGGGGCCGTCCCTGCAGGCCCTCGGGGCCCGGACACCGTGGCGACGCGGCCCGTGCCCGTGGAGAGCCCGTCTCCGACGGCTCCGTCGCCGACCGAGCCCGCTCCGGTCCCGGTGGCGTCGGCGCCGAACCCCACGGTGAAGCCGGGGCCCGCGCCGGTCCGGCCGACGCCCGCTCCGATCCAGCCGGGACCGGTGCCGAGCGATGCCGTGGTCGACCCGGTGGATCCCGAGCCGGTCGACCCCGAGCCGGTCGATCCCGAGCCCGTGGAGCCGGGTCCGGAACCCGTGGTGTCGGGGGCCGCGACCGGCATGCTCGGCGACGCAGACCCCGCGAAGCGCATCCAGGGCGTGCAGGCGCTGTCGAGCGACGCGAGCGCCACGTCCACGCTCCTCGGCGTGGCCCGGAACGACTCCAGCCGAGACGTGCAGGAGAAGGCGTGGCAGGTGATCTGCGACCGCTACGAGCGCGGCGTGGGCGACCAGGCGGCGCAGGAGGCATTCGTCGTCGAGAACCTGAACAGCGGCGTGTTCTCGAAGCGCGAGGCCGCGATCACCTACGGGAAGGTGGGCCGCGACTACAAGGTGCTCGTGCCCCTGTTCAACAGCGGGGGCACGGCCGAGGTGAGCGCGACCGCCACGGCCCTGGGGCGCGTGGCCGTGCGGGCCGGCACCCAGGACGAGGTGCGGCCCATCCTCGAGGGCCGCATGGACTCCGCGAACTTCGTCAGCCGGAAGTTCATCAAGTCGGCGATCGAGTCGCTCTGACCGCCTACGGCGTGGCGGTGTCGGTGGACCCGGTGTCGGCCGTGGTGGACGGCGGGGTGCCGGTATCGCCCGTGGTGGACGCGCCGGTGTCGGTGTCGGTGTCGGCATCCGTGTCGGCGTCGGTGTCGGCATCCGTGTCGGCGTCGGTGTCGGCATCCGTATCGGAGTCGGTGTCGGCATCCGTGTCGGTGTCGGAGTCGGTGTCGGCATCCGTGTCGGTGTCGGCATCGGTGTCGACAGGGCCGCCGTCCTCACCGTCGGACGTGGGCGTGTAGCCCGAGACGACGAGGATGTTGGACGGGTTCTCCTCGGCATCGCGGACCCGCACGGCGAACTCCATCTCCGTGTTGAACGGGATCGAGGTGCCGTTGACCGGGACCTGGACGGTGAGCTGGATGGCCTGCGTGACCTCGCAAGGCTCCGCGGGCTGACCCCCGATGCTGACGGATGCGGGGCCGCCGGAGATCGGCGCCGGGCCGCTCGTGTTCACCGTGCCGTCGACCACGTTGTCGCGCCACACGTCGAAGTACAGCTCGTGGAGATCGCCGTCTTCATCGGACGTGACGACGACGAAGTTCAGGATCACGTCGGCCGCGGTGGACCCGTTCGCGAGCTCCACCGACGCGACCACCGGCGCGGTGTCGCCGCACGAGGTGTCGGTGTCTTCGGGCGGGTCGGTGTCGGTGTCGACCGGCGTGGGGATGTCGGTGTCGGTGTCTTCGACCTTCTTCTTGCAGCCCGCGACCGAGAGGGCGAGGGCGGCCAGGACGGCCAGCGATGCGCGCATTGGGGGTCTCCTCCAGAGAGCCCGGGCCCCCGCGACGCCGCGAGACGAACCGGACACTCCGAGGTACACGATACGCGCCCGATCCGCAATGCGGCGGCGTCGGGCCAGGGTCCGTGAGTCAGGCGCCGAGCTGGACCTTGACGGTGGTGACGACCGTGCGGAGCGCATCGACGGCATCCTGCGTGGTGTCGCCGCGCACGACGACCCAGCCTTCGCCTTCGTAGCCCGACGACCGGGGCTGCCCGACCATCGGCCACTTCGCGTCGATCAGCTGGTTGCCGAGGCGGGCCTTCAGCTCGTCGATGCCGTGCACGCCGACCACGCGGCGGCCGTAGCCCTGACCGCGCAGGAACGCGGAGCCGCCGGCGCACTTGCGCTCGCGGGGCATCTCCCACTTGCCGTTCACCTGGATGTTGAGCCACTGGCCCCACGCATCCACGCCGCTCACCATGGAGTTCAGCATCATGATGTTCACGCCCGGCGGACGCGCACCGACCTCGCTCACGACGGGCGAGCCGTCGGCGCGGAGGAACCACTCCATGTGCGACATGCCGGTGTTCATGCCCAGCGCGAGCAGGGCCTTGGTGTTCGTGGGCGCGAACGCCTTCACGTGCGCCTGCTCTTCCTTCGGCAGCAGCACGCAGTACTGCATCCACGGGTTCTCGAGCACCTTGAGCGGGCCCGGCAGGTAGTAGGTGGACGTGCGCCACACGGGCTTGCCGTCGACCAGGGCGGTCTCGCAGGTGTGCTCTTCGCCCGTGACGAACTCCTCGCACTGTGCGGGGGCGTCGGGGCGCGGCATGAGCTGGTTGAGGGCCGCGAACAGCTCCTCGTTGTTGTTGGCGCGCATGGTGGCCTTGCTGCCCATGCCGTCGACGGGCTTGAGCACGACCGGGAACCCGACCATCTCGACGAAGGCGAGGGCGTCGCCGGGACCCGTGATGAGGGCCTGACGCGCCACCGGGATCCCCGCCTTGCGGAGCACGTCCTTCATACGGTTCTTGTCGCGGAAGTTGCGCGCGACCTCGCCGTTCATGCCTTCGATGCCGAGGCGATCGCGGGTGTCGGCGAGCGGCACCTGCATCTGCTCGAGGTACCCGATGAGGCGGTCGACGCGACCCCAGTCCTTCGCGAACGCGCGACAGGCGATCGTGAGCTGCGCGGGATCGAGCGCGTTGTCGATGCGGAAGTGCCCGTCGATGTGGCGTCGCAGCGCCGGCGGGATCTGCTCGATCGGCTGGTGGCTGATGACCCCGAGGCGAACGCCCATCTCGCCGAGGATCTGGATGCAGCGAATCATGTATTGGCCCATGTAGGGCGCGACGTAGATGACGTTCATGAGAACCACTCCGGAGAAGCGGGCGCTCTCTACCCTCGGTCCGTCGGGTGCGACAGGGCTTCGGTGTGATAAAAGCGGTGCCGACCCTGGAAGCGGAGAATGCAGGTGGCACACACGACAGTCGGTGGGATGGTCCTGGATCGGGTGGCGAAGAGCCCCAGTCGCCCGGCGCTGCGCGTGAAGCGAGGGGAATCCTGGGTCGAGGTGTCGTGGAAGGACTTCGGCGACCGCATGGCCCGCATCGGTGCCGGCCTGCTCACCGCGATCGAAGGGCTCGACGAGCACGCCGCGATCGCGATCCTCGGCAATACCAGCCAGGACTGGATCACCTGCGACTTCGCGGCCCTCGCGGTCGGTCTGCAGACCGTCCCCGTGTACGCCACGCTCCTGCCGGCCGAGGTCGGCTACCTGCACGTCGACACCCAGGCCGTGATCGCGATCTGCGAGAACCGCGAGCAGCTCGAGAAGGTGCGCGAGATGCGCAAGGGCTTCACCTTCTTCGACACCACGTACACGCCGGATCAGGTGAAGGTGCGCCACGTCGTCGTGATGGACACCACCGGCTGTGATGGCGACGACTGGGAGAGCCTCGCCGACCTCGAGAAGCGCGGCGCCGAGAAGCTCGCGGAGACCGAAGCCGACCGCAAGCGCCGGCTGGAGGCCATGCAGCGCGACCAGACATGCACCTACACCTACACGTCCGGCACCACCGGTCCGCCGAAGGGCGTGATCCAGACGAACGGCAACATGCTGTCGATGCTCGAGAGCGTCGACGCCGTGGGGCTGTTCGGGCCCGAGGTCCAGGCGGGCGGGCTGTTCCTGTTCCTGCCGCTGGCCCACTCGTTCGGCCGCCTCATCGAGCTCGCAGGCCCGTTCTTCGACTCGCCCATCATCATCTCGTCGGTCCCCACGATCGTCGCCGACCTCGGCGACACCCGGCCTGGCTTCTTCCCGGCGGCACCGCGCGTGTACGAGAAGATGAAGGCCCGCATCGAGTCGGCGGTCGCCGGAGCGCCCCCCATGCGCCAGCGCCTTTTCCACTGGGCGATCAACGCGGGCAAGGCCACGATCCCGTACCGCTCGAAGGGCGAGAGCCTGCCGCTGTTCACGAGCCTGAACTACGCGCTGGCCGACCGCATCGTGCTGTCCAAGCTCCGCGCGCGCCTCGGTCTCGACGCCGCGCACATCCTGCTGTCGGGCTCCGCGCCGCTCAACGTCGAGGTCCACAGCTTCTTCATGGCCATCGGCACGAACCTGCTCGAGGCCTACGGTCTCACCGAGACGTGCCCGGGCCTCACCACGAACATGCCGACCAACTTCCGGATCGGCACGGTGGGGCGGGCCTTCCCGGGGGTCACGATCAAGATCGCCGACGACGGCGAGATCCTCGCGAAGGGCGGCAACATCACGAGCGGCTACCTCAACCGTCCCGACGCCACGGGCGAGGCGTTCGACGCCGACGGGTGGTTCTGCACGGGCGACCTCGGCGCGATGGACGACGACGGCTTCGTGAAGATCACGGGCCGCAAGAAGGAGCTGATGAAGACCTCCGGCGGCAAGTACATCGCGCCGGCCAAGCTCGAGGCGAAGCTGAAGGACCTCACGTTCGTCCAGGAGGCCGTCACCATCGCCGACACGCGGAACTACGTGACCGCGCTCATCGCGCTCGACCCCGAGGAGCTCGCCGAGTGGGCGAAGCAGACGGGCAACGC
This sequence comes from Myxococcota bacterium, assembly GCA_041389565.1. Lineage (GTDB taxonomy): Bacteria > Myxococcota_A > UBA796 > UBA796 > JACKEQ01. The sequence continues at coordinate 68,214 of JAWKRP010000031.1, read as the reverse complement.
CGCCGACCCGCAGTCCGGCGCCGTGAACGCCGCGATCCAGGAGCACGTCGACAAGGTGAACCAGGACCTCGCGCGGTACGAGACCATCAAGTACTTCCGCGTGGTCGACCCGATGACCGTCGACAGCGGCCTGCTCACGGCGTCGCTCAAGGTGAAGCGGAGCGTCGTGCAGGAGCGCTACCACGACCTCATCGAGCAGATGTACGCGGGCGGCAAGTCGTCGGACTGATGTCGCGCCTTCCCTTCATCGCCCTCGTGTGGCTCGGGGCCTGCGGGGGCACGTCCGACTTCGAGTGCGGCGGCAAGGCCCTGGAGATCGTGCCGCTCAGCGCGGTGTGCGACGGCGTGATCGACTGCTGGGGCGGCCAGGACGAGCGTGCCGACGGCTGCGCCACCGAGCTCGCCACCTGCGATCAGCCCGAGCCCCGGGCCGTGCTGGCGTCCCAGGTGTGCGACGGCATCGACGACTGTGGCGACGCGTCCGAAGGGGCCACGTCCAGCGACGAGATCGGGTGTAACTGACGCGTTGTTGCGGTGATCCACAGGGTGCGGGAGGGTCCCGGGGATTCCCGCTGTCGGGAGTCTTGGCTCGCTGAGTCTGGAGGCTCGATGATTCCCAGGATCGCCTTGTTGTCCCTCGTGCTCGGTGCGACGCCCGCACTGGCGTTCGATTCCACCGGGCGGGTCGGGGTCGGCGCGGATGCCGCGTTCACCGGAGGTCCCGCGGCGCACGTCACGTGGTGGGCGGCCGAGCAGTTCGCTGTGCAGGCCACCGCCGGGCTCCTGCTCACGGGCGGTGCCGCGGGCGACTCCACGATCCTGCTGTTCGGGGCAGGCGGCGTGTTCAAGGTCGTCGACACCGAGCGGGTGAACCTCGAGGTGCAGGTGACCACCTCGTTCGCCGTGGGCGACGCGAGCCTCGTGCGGCTCGAGCCCGGCCTGCGGCCCGAGTACTTCGTCACCGACGACCTCTCCCTGCACGCCACCATCGGGCTCGCCGTGACCGTGGTGGGCGACAACGGAGCGCCCGGCTTCGGCGAGGGAACCTACGTCCAGTTCGGTGCGGGCGGCCTGCTGTCGTCGGCCGGCTTCACCTTCTACTTCTAGGCGGGCCCATGGAACGCGCTCTCATCGCGACCTCGCTCGCGCTCGCCCTGTGCGTGGCCCCCGCCGCGTACGGCAAGGATCTCTCGGGACGCTTCGGCATCGGCGCCGACAGCTCGCTCGGGTTCTTCAACGGGAACACGGCCGAGCCCACCGACCTCCCGGGGCTCAGCCTCGTCTACCACGCCACGAAGATCTTCGGCGTGCAGCTCATCCTCAACACCGACCTCGCTCAGGCCCGCTTCGGCCCGGGGAACGACCGGTTCACGAACGTCCAGTTCGGCGTGGGGGTTCGCGGCCTGATCAACGTGGCCCTCACCGACGACGTGAACCTCTCGATCCCCATCGGGGTCACCGCGGTCCACAACCGGTTCACCGACAACGTCGATTTCACCGACGACGTCCTGCAGACCTTCGTGGCGACCGAGGTGGGCCTGCGGCCGGAGTGGTTCCTGGTCGAGAACCTGTCGATCCACACCCAGGTCGGCATCGTGTTCTCGGTGTTGAACGAGGACGACTCGGGCTTCTCGGACGGCGGCGTGCACGTGAACGTGTTCGGCGCCGGCGATCTGCTCGGGAACGCCGGGTTCACCTTCTACTTCTGAAGGGCGTCGTCGAGGCGCTCGCGCTCCTCGTCCGACAGCAACCCCTGCCAGGACCGCACCCTGGCGGGGTCGTGCTCCTCCGCCCAGGCCAGCGCGCGCTGGAGGACCGCCTGGTCGTCGGCGCCGTGGTGGACCTGGGCGAGCAGGCCGGCCACCAGGCGCAGCACGGGCTGCACGAGGGACGCGTCGGCGCCGAGGTGGGGGAGGGCGGCGGCCAGCACGCCGGACTCCTGGAAGTCGGCGCGGTCGGGGTCTTCGAGGAAGGCGAGCACGGCCGGACCGGCCGCTCCGGGGCCGAGGGCCGCGAGGACCGCAGCCACGCGGGCCGGATCGTCTTCGAACACCACGGCGCCCGCCGGGAGCGGCTTCTTCGCGCGGTGCAGCTGCAAGAGCGCCACGTTGGCGTGGGCCGGGTGGCGGTGGCTGTCCCACGGGCGCTCGTTGCGGGGCGTGGCCGAGAGGGCGGACAGGAAGCCCTCGGCCCACACTGCGGCCTTCGCGGGGTCGACGGCGGCGGCGATGGTCGCGAGGACGTCGGCGGGCGCGGGCTCCACCCAGTACGGACGGAAGACCGAGAGGCCCGCGAGCTCGAGCCGTTCTTCGGGCGTGACGGGAACGGCGAGGAGCTGCTCGGCGTCGGTGTCGCCTTCCAGCGCCCGCCAGATCGGGCCCTTCTCGGTGACGCGCTCCAGGAGGCCGGGCGGATCGAGGCCGAGGAACCGGCGTGCGTCCTGCTGGCGCTCGGGGATGCCTGCGACCTCGAGGGCGTTGCGCGGGAGCGGGATGGCCAGGCAGCGCTTCAGCCAGGTGAGCTGGTCGTCGGAGAGCTCGTCGGGACCCTCCACGGGGTAGGGGAACCCCTCGGCCCCGACGATCTGCACGCGCTCGATCACCCGTGGATGGGCGGGGAAGCGCTCCACGGCGAGCGAGAACACGGTGGCGGCCAGCATGCGGTCGCCGTGCTTGATCGACAGGAGCTTGCGGATGAAGCCGTCGAGATCGCCGCCCGACCACGGGAACAGCGCGGGATCGGGTGCCCAGCCGAGCGCGTCGGCCAGCGCGGGCTCGTCGACGGCACGGTGCTCGAACGACACGTGCAGGGCGCGCGCATGGGGGTGTACGGCCGTGACGGGCAGGCCCCGACGGCCCCGGGCGATGGCGAGGGTGGCGTCGACGCTCGGATCGGCGTCGTGCTCGGGAAGCTCGGCGTCGGGCACGGCCAGGCTCACGAGGCGCATGGCGTGGGCTCGGATGCGGGGATCGGTGTGGGCCGTGAGCTCCTGGAGCTCGGGGCTCCGGCTGTCGAGCGCGTCGAGCACCTCGCGCCCGTGCGGATCCGAGCCGTCGAGCGTCTTGAACAGCACGCGCGGCGCGTCGGCTCCGGCGATGCGGGCGAGCAGCTCGAGCAGCCCCGCGGGATCGGGCGTCTCGGGGTACACGGCGTCGACCACCAGCTCCGACACGGCGCGCCCCGCCGCGCTCGGCCAGGCCCCCCGGCCGATCAGCCGCTCTGCGAGCCCGTACCGCGCATGGCGGCGCACCTCGTCGTCGGGGCTGCGCGCCTTCTCGATGAGCGCAGGGAGGTCGGTGGCTTCGCCGAGCTTGTGCCGAAGGGCGCTCCAGGCCTTCATGGTGTGGGAACCCCCGCCATGGCGCGCTCGGCCATGGCCGTGATCGTGAGTGAGGGATTGACGCCGGGATTGGCGGATACCGCAGCACCGTCGCACACGTAGAGACCCGGGTACCCGTGCACCTGGTGATCGGGCCCGATGACACCGTGCTCCGCGGACTCCCCGATGCACGCGCCCCCGAGGATGTGCGCGGTGCTCGGGATGTCGGCGAGGGTCTCGGTGAACATCGACACGGGGAAGCCATTCAGCTTCGCTGCGAAGCGCTCGGCGAGCTCGCTCGCTTCGGGGATCGAGGCGGTGGGGGGCTCGCCGCCGACCGCGGTGCGCAGACCCGTGGGACCGCCGAGCCGGAAGCGCAGCGTGCCCTCGAGCGTGCGCATGTACAGGAGGATCGCCGTGGACTTCGACCAGTCCCGCACCGTGAGCGCCCGCAGGAATCGCGCGGGGTGACGAGCGGCTGCACGCACGCTGGCCGCGAGGCGCGCGGGAAGGGTGGCGCCGGGCGCGTGGGGAAGGGTGATCAGGCGGTACAGCCCGCTGCCGGGCCCGTAGCGCACGGGCTCGAGGTGGGAGTGCTCGTCGGTGTGCAGGATGCTGCCGATCGCCACGCCGCGCGTGAGGTCGCGTGAGCCGTCGGTCACGACGCCGATCAGCGCTTCGCTGTTCGTGCGCACCTGCTGGCCCACCTGGTCGGACAGCGCGGGAAGCCCGTCTGGATCGGCCTTCATGCGGAGCAGGAGCTCGGTCGTGCCGAGCACACCGGCCGCGACGACCACGAGGTCTGCGTCGAACCCCTCGGACTGGCCGTCTCGCGTGGCTTCGACGCGATACCCCGCGCCGCGCCGGCGGATCGCGGTGACGCGGGTTTCGGGGAGGATGCGCGCGCCGCGCTTCTCGGCGAGCCAGAGGTAGTTGCGGTCGAGCGTGTTCTTCGCCCCCACCCGACAGCCGGTCATGCAGCTGCCGCACAGCGTGCATCCGGTGCGCTCGGGGCCCTCGCCGCCGAAGAACGGATCCGGCGTGGGCTTGCCCGGAGGACCGAAGTACACAGCCACGTCGGTGGGCGCGAAGTGCTCCGAGCGGTCGAGGTCGGAGGCGATCTCCTCGAGCACGTGGTCCGTGACTCCCGCGGCGCGCTCGGGACGCTGGACCGCACCCAGCATGCGCTTCGCGGTGGCGTAGTGGGGGGCGAGCTCGGCCTTCCAGTCCCGCAGCCCGGCCCAGCTCCCGCGCGCGAAGAACGCGTCGGGCGGCTCGGGGAGGGTGTTCGCGTACACGAGGCTGCCGCCGCCCACGCCGACGCCCGACAGGATGGTGACGTGCCGGAAGAACGACATCCGGAACGGCCCGCGGAAGCCGAGCTGCGGCAGCCAGAAGAAGCGGCGCACGTCCCAGGTGGTCTTCGGGAAGTCGGAGCGGTCGAACCGGCGCCCCTGCTCGAGGACGGTGACGGCGTAGCCCTTCTCCGCCAGTCGGAGCGCGCTCACGGAGCCGCCGAAGCCCGACCCGATCACGACGGCATGGCGTCGGTCGGACATGGTCAGGCCAGGCTGATCGCGAGCACGACCGAGAACACGACGATCACGCCGACGAGGAGGAGGGCCGCGAGCAGCGAGAACAGCAGCGTGAGCCCGAGCGCGATCGCCACCGTGGGGGTGCCCTCGGGCACGATGGGCTCGCCCTTCTCGTCGAGCTCGTAGAGATCGGGCGGCTCGAAGGCCTTGTCGGCGGAGGTCTCGATCTGCTGGACGACGCGGTAGGCGCCGGGGCGCTCCTCGGGCGTCTTCTGGAGCAGCGCGAGGATCAGGGACTCGAGCCACGGGGGCACGTTCTCGACGCGCTGGGAGGGCGGGACGGGCGTCTCGTTGAGGTGCGCGGTGAGCACGTCGAGCATGGCGCCCGTGAACGGCGGCTGGCCCACGAGCATGTGGTACATCAGCGCCCCGAGCGAGTAGAGGTCGCCCTTCGTGTGGTACTTGCTCGTCTTGATGTACTCGGGCGCCATGTACTCGGCGTTCCCGACCCGCGTGTTCTGCGTGGTGAGGCCGGTCTCCTCGTCTTCCTCGACCTTCTCGAGCTTCGAGAGCCCAAAGTCGCGCACCTTCACGAAGTCGCCGTCGACCGCGTTCTCGAGCAGCAGGACGTTCGCCGGCCCCAGGGCGCGGTGCACGATGCCTTCCTGGTGGGCAGCCCCGACGGCGCGGGCGATCTGGATGCCGATGCGCGCGACGCGCTCGGCGGGCATGGGCCCCTTCTTCAGCTCGTCTTCGAGGGTGTGCGCGCGGAGGAACTCCATCACGAGGTAGTGCAGCTCGTCCTGCTCGCCCCAGTCCGTGACCTCGACGGTGTTCACCTGCGACACCATGTAGGTCGCGGTGATCTCGCGGCCGAACCGCTTGAACTTCTCACGGTCTTCCGTGAGGTGCGGGTGGAGCACCTTCACGGACACGAGGCGCCCGGAGTCGAGGTCGCGCGCGGTGTACACGGCGCCGAGCAGCTCCTCGTGGTCGAGCTCGAGGATCTGGTAGCGCTCGGCGAGGGTCTTTCCGGTGATCTCGGCGGTGAGAAGCGCCATGGGTCGGTCCGGCTCCAGGGGCCACGGGTATCGCGGCCATCCTACCCGGGCCCGTCCGAACGGAGGGCGCGAGACGGCAGCGCCGCTACGGGCACGCCCGGACGGTCGCTCCGGGACCGCCTCCGCGCGATCCCCGATGCTGCGGAGAACGGTGGTACTCTGGGTGCAACGACGTGTGCTCTTGCCAACCCGCGCGCTTCGTGGTCCTTTGTGCCGTGCTTCGCTGTTTGCTCACCGCTGCTCTGATGCTGCTCGCCGCCAGCGCGGCGCTCCTCGCGCCTTCGGTGGCGCGCGCGCAGGGGCAGTTCATCAGCCCGGGTCCGTTGTCGACGAACCATCAGGATCTCGACAACAACTGCTTCGCCTGCCACTCCGTGTCTCGCGGCGTCGACGAGACGCTGTGCATGAGCTGTCACGACTCCGTGCGGAACCAGGTGTCCACGGGCCTCGGGTTCCACTCCGACAAGGGGCGCGACTGCGAGAGCTGCCACCACGAGCACCGCGGTCGCTCCGGTCCCGCGCTCATGCCGCGGGTGGGCGGCGATCCCAACTTCGACCACAGCACGACGGGCTTCCCGCTCAAGGGCGCGCACGCCACGGCCGCCTGCGAAGACTGTCACACGGAGCCGGGCAAGTTCACCGGGCTCCAGTCCACCTGTGTGAGCTGCCACGACGATCCGCACGGGCAGAACGAGAGCAAGCGCGATCTCCTGCAGTCGTGCGACCTCTGCCACAACGAGACCGAGTGGAAGGCCCTGCCGCTGCCGAAGTTCGTGTTCGACCACACGTCCGGCGCGCAGACCGACTACGTCCTCGAGGGCAAGCACATCGACGTGTACTGCGCCGACTGCCACTTCGACTGGCGGTTCGTGCCGATCGACCACGATCGATGCCTCGACTGCCACGAGGATCCGCACCGCGCCGACTTCGGGAAGGACACCTGCGAGGACTGCCACAAGTCGCCCGGCAGCTGGAACGTGCCGAAGTTCGACCACCGGCGCACGCCGTACGCGCTCGAAGGCGAGCACGCGAAGGTCGACTGCTTCAGCTGCCACAAGGGCAACGCCACCGTCCCGCTCGCGTTCTCCACCTGCGAAGACTGCCACCTCGACATGCACAGCGGTCAGTTCCGGCCGCGGCCGTGTGAGGAGTGCCACACCGTCCAGGTGCCGAAGTTCGCGCTGCGTCAGTTCGACCACGACGCCACGAACTTCCCGCTGGTGGGGCTGCACTTCGGCGTGAACTGCGAAGACTGCCACGGCGACCGTGAAGAGGCCCTGTACGTCGGGAAGCCGTTCGACGACTGCGACACCTGCCACGTCGACGAGCACCAGGGTCGGTTCGAGCCCACGCTCTGCCAGCGCTGTCACACGCCCGAGGGCTTCAAGGCGCTGTTCTTCAACCACGACGACACGAACTTCCCGCACACGGGCAAGCACAAGCAGGTCGAGTGCAACGGGTGCCACTCCGACTTCCAGTGGGTCGGGTTCCCGTACGGGTCGTGCGCCGACTGCCACCAGGAGGCCAGCCCGCACTCGCCGGGCGTGATGGGCCCCGAGACGTGCGACTCGTGCCACGACACCGAGGCGTTCGACATCATCACGTTCGACCACAAGGCGAACACGACGTTCGACCTCCAGCCCGCGCACACCGAGCGCAAGTGCGTCGACTGCCACGAGTCGGTCGACAAGTTCGCCGGGCTGAACTCCGACTGTACGGCCTGCCACAAGTCCGACCGTCCGTGGGGCCACTACGACGGTGAGTGCGGCACGTGCCACAAGGCCTCGCAGTGGTTCCCGGGGGGCCTCGGCGATCAAGACCACGCGGTCACCGGGTTCGCGCTCCGCGGCCAGCACGCGCAGCTCGACTGCGAGAGCTGCCACCCGCCCGACCGCGCGCGGGGCGAGGCGACGCCGCAGTGCTCGAGCTGCCACACGGTCGACGATCCCCACAAGAACCAGCTCGGGAACGTCTGCGACGACTGCCACAACGACGTGTCGTGGTTCCGGGTGCGCTGGCGCCACGGGTCCACCGGGTTCCCGCTGCGCGGCGGGCACCGCGTGGCCGACTGCATCGACTGCCACCCGAACAGCTACACGGGCACGCCGAACGAGTGCTTCCGCTGCCACAGCAGCCAGGCGTCCAACGGTCCGCACCACCAGTCCGCGGTGTTCCGCGACTGCCAGCTGTGCCACCGCGAGTACGCGTGGACGCCCCCGATCTACTTCGGTGCCGGGCTCGGAGCCGGTCAGTGATCGCGCTGGTCGCGCTGGCATTCGGGGGTACGCCCACCGAGTCGAACGTGAGCGTGTCGACGCTCGGCGCGCAGTTCTGGCAGTCGTCCGCGGTGGGCAAGCAGGATCTCGACGTGCTGGTGGAGCAGCGCCTCCGCTGGACGCTCGTGCAGAACGACAAGCTGGCCGTCCGGCTCCGCGCCGATGGTCGCTTCACGCTCGACACCGACGGCACCGACGCGCTGGCGCCCATCGAGGGCGTGTTCTTCGAGCGGAACCGCGTGCGCCAGCTCGGCGCGAGCTTCCTGACGAAGGGGTTCACGCTCGACGTCGGGCGGCACCGGGTCCACAAAGGCGGGCCGCGGCTCGTCGACGGGGTGCAGTTCATCGCGCACCCGTCGAACACGTTCGACATCGGGTTCTGGGGCGGTCTGGCGCCCGACACCTTCACGACCGAGCTCCGCACGAACCGGTTCGGCGGCGGTCCCATCGTCGCGTACTCGGCGTCCCGCATCCAGGCGTCGCTGGTGGGCGACTTCCTGCTGAGCGGCGGTCTCGACCGTGCGGCGGTGCTCCTGCAGGCCCGTGCGTCTGCGGCGCGCACGATCGAGGTGTCCGGCCGGCTCGACATGGATCTCGCGTCCAACTACGGGCCGCACCTGCAGGATGGCCAGCTGTTCGCGCGCTGGGCACCGGTCGACGCCGCCCGCATCGACCTGTTCTACGACGCGTTCAGCAGCTACCTCTACCGGAACACCGAGAACCTCGACCCCGACATCTCGCGCTTCGGCCTGCGCATGCGCGATCAAGACCTCCGGCTCGACGCCGTGCTCCAGAACTGCCTCGAGCCGAAGGTGGCCCACGCAGTCGGCACGACGTTCGCGTTCCAGCCCCGAACCGACGGGGTGGCGCCGCTGATCTCGCTGAAGGGCCGCTATCGGTTCGGAGGGAAGGAGGACCTCGGGCTGTACGGCGAGGCCGAGCCGAAGTGCGGGTTCGACGACATCAACACCTTCATCCGGGTGAACCCGACCGTGGGGCTCACCCAGCTCCCGATCGCCGGCCGGCTCGATGTGAAGCTCGATGCCAACTACTTCACGATCGATGGCCGCACGCAGATCGATGGCGGTCTGATCCTGTTCTGGGAGCCGTCCGACGACGGCGTGTTCGCGTTCGACACGAGTTATCGCCTGCTGATCAACCCGTACGACGCCCAGAAGAACCCGCTCGGCTACGACGGTCCCGGCCACTACGCCGACGCGTTCGTCGACCTCGTCATCGCGCCTGCCGATGCCATGGTGGGCCTCGGGTTGAACGTGGAGTCGGAGCCCGGAGTGGTCGTGAACGACCTCGGGGTCGGCGCCTACGCCCGCGTCACGAAGTACCTGCGCTCGCGGAAGTAGCGGGGCTCCCGGGACTCACGCACCGTCCCTGCGGGCCCTCGGGACTCACGGACCGTCCCTGCGGGCCCTCGGGACTCACACGTCGATGATCTTCTTCCCGTGGTGGCGCTTGATCGAGATGCCGGCCTTCCGGAGGAAGTCGGTGGGCAGGATCCCGCCCGCGAACACGAAGCAGTAGTCGTTCGGCAGCACGATCTCGTCGCCGTACTGCTTGAGCACCACGCGGTCGACGCCGATCTCCTTCACGGAGCTCTCGAGCACGAGCTGCACCTGGCCGGCCTTCACGGCCTTGCGGAGCTTCTCGACGTTCTTCTTCTTCGGACGTGTGAAGTTCGCCGACCGGTACGACAGGAACACCTTGTTGCCGGGCTGCTCGCCGAGCACCATCGCCGCCTCGACCGCGGAGTCTCCGCCGCCGACCACGAGCAGGTGCTCGTACTCGAACTGCTCGGGGTCCTTGAGCCAGTACGCGACCTTGTCCTGGTCTTCGCCGTCGACCCCGAGCTTGCGCGGCGTTCCCGCGCGCCCGATCGCGAGGATCACCTTCTGGGCGTAGACCGTCTGGTGGATCGTGTTGACCTGGAACCCGCCGCCATCGAGCGGGATGACCTCCTCGACGCGCTCGTCGGTCGAGATCTCGATGCCCGACTTGTTGATGACGTCTTCGAGGATGGCGACGAGGTCCTCCTTCTGGAGGCTCGTGAACTTCACCTTGCCGTAGCCCGGGAAGTCGATCGGACGGATGAACACGAGCTTCTTGCGCGGGTACTTCCGGATGGCGCCGCCGAAGTCGTCCTGATCGACCATGAGGTAGCGGAGGCCCTTCTGGATGGCGATGAGCGCCGCGCCCATGCCGGCCGGACCGGCGCCGACGATCACGACGTCCCACTTCTCGGGATCGGGTGTGAGGCCTTCCGCCGCGTTCTGCATCGCCTGCACGCCCTGCTCGACGGCGTTCGCGATCAGGCCCATCCCGCCGAGCTCACCGGCGACGTAGAGGCCGGGCACGTTGGACTGGAAGTCGCCGCCGACCTCGGGGATGTCGATGCCGCGCTTCTCGCTCCCGAACACGAGCTCCACCGCGTCGACCGGGCACGCCGGCACACACACGCCATGACCGACGCACGCGGCCGTGTTGATGAGCACGGCCTGACCGTCGACGATCCCGAGCACGTTCTCCGGACAGGCCCGCACGCACGTGGCGGAGCCCATGCACAGGCGCTCGTCGATGAGCGGACGGATGGTGACGGGCTCGAGCCGGCCGGCCTTCGCCGACTCGTCCATCTCCTTGCGGGCCCGCCACTCGACGAACTGCATGTACAGCCACGTCGGGAACACGAGGAACACGACGATCACGCCGACGCAGACGAAGTGCCAGAGGAACTCCACCTAGCCCTCCCGCGCGGGGGCACGTCCCGCGAGCGCTTCCACCTAACCGCCCATCAGGGTCTGGAAGACGCCGCCGAACATGATCGCGTTGAAGATGTGGATGACCGCGATCATGTACATCGCCAGCGCGAGCGGCTGATGGAAGAGGTGCCAGTACCGGAACAGCCGGCGCGCGACCTCCCAGCTCGCGAGGCTGCGCTTCATCCGGAGCTGGGCCACGAGGGTCTTCCGGGCGCGGTCGTGCACCTGCTTCGGGAGCTGGGCGCGGAACAGCAGCACCTTCACGATGTCGATGCGGCGGCGCACCTCGAGGTCGAGCATCAGCAGGCCGACGAACGTGCGCGGCTCGTCGTGGAGCTCGCGCGCGAGGACCACGGCCTCACCGACCTGGTCGCCCGTGGCGTCACGGGTCTCGGACACGAGCTGTGCGCGGAGCTCGGACAGGCTCTCGCGGGCGAACTGGAGGTCGAGCCGTCGCCCGGCCGCGGCCTTGGGGAAGTGCCCGAACAGGTAGCGGCCGAACAGACCGGAGAGAGACACGAGCACCATGCACCAGAACGCGATGCCGACGGAGCCGGACGGCATCTTCATGGCGCCGTGCAGGATGATGAAGACGGGCCCCATGACGCCGCACACCATGTGGAACCGGAGCCACCACTGCATCGAGCCGAGGAACTCCATCCACGCGAGGAAGTTCATCCACTTGCGCACGCTGTAGAGGAGCATGATGACCATGAGCACGGTGCCCAGGATCCCGGAGAGCAGCCCGATGATGTTCCCGGACGCGAACCAGTAGTGCAGGCGATGGGCATCGCGGGCCTCGGCGTCGAGCACCCAGTACGGCACGCCGATGACGAACAGGAGCACGGCGAGCGCGACCAGCACGAAGGTGAAGCAGCCGACGCCGACGGTGCCGGCGACCTCGACGGCCTGCATCGTGCTGTTCTTCTTGTTGGAAGCGGCCATTCCTCAATCCAAAGGCCCCGACCCCGAAGGGCGTCCGCCGGGCGCGTCCCCACTCTACTAGAGGAGGCGTCCGGATGCCCGGGGTTCCGTGCGTCCGGCACGCGGGCGAAGGGCGCGTTGTTGTTCGGGTACGCCGAACTTCGTCGTGAGGCTGTCGCGGATCATCGTGCCGACGGGGGTTTTCGCGCCGCGATCCGCTCGCGCGCCACCGGGGTCCGTGACGATCCGCGACGCGATCATGTGCTGATTATCGAGGTTAATCCGTCAAGAGGCCCGGATTGTCTCGATTGGTCTTGATGGCCGTGTTGACAGCACATATGCTGACTCGCAGGTGGGGCTTGCCGACATCGTTCGGAGGGATTTCAAAAATGCGAATACTTCTACTGACACCGCTGCTGATATTCGGCGCGTGCAAGGACGGAGGGGACACCGATCCCCAGGAGGACACGGCCAACCAGCCGCCTGGCCCTCCGCCGCCTGCGCCGGATTGCGGAGCCTACGACTACCGTGGCTCCGTTTACGACTGTGCACAGGTCGACCGTTGCGACAACTCTGCGGAGAACCTCACGTACCGCCTGGCGTGCTGTGAGTGCGATCCCCAGTTCTGCAACCCGGACCCGACGTGTCCGCCCGACGACGTGGTTCCGCCGTTGCCGCCGCCCGATCCGCCCCCCCAGGGGCACTCGAGCTGCATGACCTGCCACAACGGCGCCCAGGCGGGCCAGCCGAAGTGGTCGGGCAACCTCCTGTCCAACCCGCACCCCTTCGGGGCAGCCGCGTACCTCGACTGCACCGAGTGTCACGGTGGGAACGGGGCCGGCATCGGCAAGGACGGCAGCCACGTTCCGACTCCCCCGGAGATCGGCAACGAGACGCGCCTCCAGACCGACGCCGTGGCCTACTTCAACTACCTGACGATGGTCGGGATCGACAAGTACCCGGACTACACGGTCAACGGGACGACGTACTCCTCCCTCGACTGGATCCAGTTCCGCAACCCCGGCGACACCCGCATCGTGTCGCAGGCGCGCGGCTGTGGCGCCACGGGTTGCCACGGCGACGAGCACGCCACGTGGTTCAACCGCTCCCCGATCAACACCGAGGTCGGGTTCTACTCGGCCACGATGTACACGTCGGGCGCCGACAACGCGATGGGCTACGACTACTACTTCGACACGTCGGGCGACTACGCCTTCCGTGCCATCAACGACCCGAGCTGGACGTACAGCGCGTCCGAGGTCGGTCGTGTCGGCGGTCTGCGTGAGTTCCCCGAGTACGGTCAGTACGGCCAGAACGGCGGGAACTACATCTACAACAACCCCGACTACAACGCGGCCGCCCTCGACAACGACATCCACAACGGCAACCTGAAGGAGGCCAACCGCCTCTTCACGGGCTCGAACCTCGAGAAGCTGGTGCAGGAAGTCGTGGCGCTCAACTGTGGCGACTGCCACGCGGGCTCCATGGGCGCGAACAACCGGTTCGCCGACTTCCGCTCGTCGGGCTGCACGTCCTGCCACATGCAGTACGCGCTCGACGGCCGCACGAACTCGTCCGACCCGAACGTGCCGCGCCTCGAGCCGGCGAACCCCGACGCGATCGCCGCGCCGGAGCGTCCGCACATCGACGCGCACCAGATCCGCAACGTGGCGAAGTTCATCCAGGGCGGCTTCGTCCGCGGGATCAACGACTACGCGTGTGTCGGCTGTCACCAGGGTTCCAACCGTACGGTCCTCCAGTTCTGGGGCATCCGTCTGGACCAGAACCAGGATGTCGTGAACAACTTCCAGTACCCGGCCAACCCGGTCACGTTCCAGAACACGGCCAACTGGGAGCAGAACGGCTACCGCCTCTACGATCCGGCGGTCGCCAACGTCACGTTCAACGGTCGTATCGCCGATCAGTACCTCGCCTTCGAGGACTACGACGGTGACAACCGCGACGACACCCCGCCCGACATCCACTTCGAGAAGGGCATCGGCTGCATCGACTGCCACGGCTCCAACGACATGCACTCGGGCACGAAGGATGGCCCGGAGCTGGGCGTTCGTTCGCACCAGAGCCAGGTCGTCGGCCAGACGTGTGAGTCGTGCCACGGCGACATCGAGGACTACCCGCAGACGGTCGCTTGCGTCGACTACAGCGGTCAGTCCGCCGAGTGTGCGTCCGACCGCTTCGGCAACCCGATGCGGAACGTCACCCGCGACCCGCAGGGCCACTTCTGGCTCCGTGGCCGCGTCGACGGTCAGATGCACTACCTGCCGCTCACGAAGGACATCGTCGATCAGGCGACGAACCGCACCCACCCGCTCACGGGTCAGCTGCTCTACAGCCCGCTGGCTTCCTACGCGATGGGCCGGATCGACAACAACACCGGCAACGGCGTCGGCCCGCTCCAGGCGGATCCGAACCTGTACAGCCAGGGCTTCGCGCACACCGACTCCGTCGGCTGTGTGGCCTGCCACTCCTCGTGGACCAACAACTGCGTCGGCTGCCACCTGGCGCCCGAGTACAACGCAGACCCCGCGAACTTCTTCTTCTCGAACACCACCGGTGATCGCATCACGCTCAACTTCGCGGCAGACTTCGTCTACCAGAGCCCCGTGATGTTCCAGATCGGCATCGGGCCGCGTGACCGCATCACGCAGTTCCAGCCGGGCATGAAGATGTTCTTCCGCTACACCGACCTGAACGGCGACACGTCCAACGTGTTCGCGTTCACCGACCGTAACGGGAACGGGAACAACCCGAACGAGGGCGGCCGTGGCGCCTTCGGGTCCCTGGCGCACAACAAGATCATGCCGCACAGCACGCGTGGCAAGGTCGACAACCAGAACGAAGGCCCGCGCTACTGCAACTCGTGCCACCTCAACGTGGACATGAACTTCGACACGTACGCTGCCTTCAAGGACGCCTACCTCAATGGCGACTACGCGAACCTCGACTTCGCCCTGCTCCAGCAGGTCATCGGTCAGGGTACCAACAACGCGCAGAACGACGCCATCTGGGTCCACATGGTCAGCGGTCAGGGTTCCGGCCTCTTCGCCTTCGACGCGAACGGCTGCCCCGTCAACCCGCTCGACGCGAACGCCAACCGCCAGTTCTGCCAGAACCAGGCGCCGGCCGACACGTTCGCCGACCAGGTCAACAACATCGTGTACGACCTCGACAAGCTCGTCGAGCCGACCGGTGTGTCCAACGGGTCCAGCTCGCAGCCGCTCCTCAACGGTGGCGTGAGCCTCAACCGGATCGGCGCTCGCGTCCCCGGTCTGGCCGGCCCCATGGGCATCGACCTCCTCGAGCGTCTGACCAACGAGAACCTCGCCAACCCGCTCATCCTCGACTCGTACATCGACTCGAACGGCGCGGCGCAGGGCAACGCGGCGAACTACATCCAGTAGTTCCGCGTCGCTGAACGAATCAGCCCCGGTAGCTTCGGCTGCCGGGGCTTTTTCTTTGTCTGGGCCCTGGAGCGAGCCCGTTCGGCCCCCGCCCTGGCGGACGGTCCATGCGAGCTCCGCCCACGGTCCCCGCGCTCGTCGGCTTGCACCTCGCGTCCATCGCATGGATGGCCGCACGGACGGTCCTGGCGCGTGCGCCACCGGTCGGTCGACCCCCTCGCTGTTCGCGGGCTGCAGGGACGGCCGGACGGCCCCTGTCGGTCGGAGCTCCGCCGTACGCGCTCTCCCCGGGGAGAGCACGCTCGGGAGCCGGCGGTGACGCGGTGGCGCCCGAGCGGCGGAGGACCCCGCCCAGCGCTACTTCAGCGTGAGCTCGAGGCCCGTGGTGCCCTTCGTCACGTCGAGCACGATCTCGGGGTCGTCGGGGCCCTTCGTGAACGCGTTCCCGTCTTCGTCGAGCCGCAGCGAGAGCTGCACGGTGTCGGGAATGGGGCGGTTCCCCATCGGCCCGCCCATCCCGATCTTGTCGGCCTCCGTGATGGAGAACGTGAGCGGGTAGGGGCCCGGCGGCAGCTTCTTGGCGGCGATCGGCGGACCGGGGTTCGTGGGATCCTTGATGTTCACGAACAGGGTGGTCGCCTTGAACGTCTCGCGGTTCGGGTCGATCGACACCACGCCACTCGCGATGGTGGCCGTGGAACCCGCCGATGCGGGCGCGGGACCCGGGGGCGGACCGCCGGAGGCGCCCATGCCGGCGGGCGCTTCACCGCCGTTCTTCGCGATGGCGAGCGTGTTGTCGATCGTGTGGTCCGACAGGCCGAGGTCTTTCGCCTTCTGCAGGGCTTCGGCGGCCTTCGGCCAGTTCTTCTCCTCGGCGTACGTGAGGCCCTGCCACGCCCAGGTGGCCGCGTGATCGGGGCTCTTGGCGAGCACGGCGTCGAACTTCTCGTGCGCCTT
Organism: Myxococcota bacterium; assembly: GCA_041389565.1. Taxonomy (GTDB): domain Bacteria; phylum Myxococcota_A; class UBA796; order UBA796; genus JACKEQ01. The sequence goes on along the minus strand of JAWKRP010000031.1, from coordinate 51,949 downwards.
GTCGGGCATGCCCATGATCGCGGTGATCACGCCGTTCAGCATCTGTGCATCGAGGTCGTTCGGGTCGGCCTCGCGGGCCTGCTCGTTGTAGTTCCACGCCTTCGCGGGCTCGTTCAGCGCGAGCTGCGTCATCGTGTTGAGCGCTTTCACGTCCTTCGGGTTGGCCTCCAGAGCGGCGAGGGCTGTCGCGCGCTGCTGGGTGACCCACGGGGGCTCTCCGCCCGGCTGGGGCTGGCCCGCGGGCGGGGTCTCACCGCCGCCGAGCGACTGGTTCCCGCTCATCGGGGCCCCGTCGCGGCGCGGCACCGACTGGTTGCTCGCGTAGTACACGAGCCCACCCACCAGAGCGAGGCCCGCGATCGCGTAGATCGCGCCCTGCCACTGCGGCGCGACCGCCGGAGCACGCGCGGGCTTGGGCGGAGCGGCGCTGTACTGCGCAGGAGCGGGCTTGCCCCCGTCTGCCAGCGCATCGACCGAGCCCTTCGACTGCGCGTCGGACAGCGCGGCCACCGCCGTGGCGAAGGTGACCTCGTCGATCTCGCCGCGCTTGAGGGCAGCCGTGAGCTCGGCGATGCCCTTGGACAGGCGATCGTCGCCCGGCTTGCCCGGCTTGCCGCCTCCGCCCGTGCCACCACCCGACGTGCCGCCAGCGGCCCCGCGTTCCTTGTCCAGCTCTCGCATCGCGTGGGCTCCCTTCTCGAGCAGCGCTCGTCGCTCCGCCTGATAGTCCGCGGGGTCCATGGCGTCCTGCTGCATCTCGAGGGCCGCCAGGGCTTCGAGCACGACGTCGTGCTGGCGCTGCAGGTCTTCGACCCGGCCGCGCGCGCCGATGGCGTCGGACGCCTTCTTGTCGCGCCCCATCGTGGTGGCGAGGGCACCCCCGCCGAGCCCGGCAGCGAGCATCACTACGAGGGGCGGGCCCCACTCGGTCCAGTCAATCATCTGCGTTCAGCTCCGCGAGCAGGCGTCGCTCGTAGTCGTCGAGCTCTTCGGTGACCTCGGGGGGAGGCTTCGCGAGGGGTGCGGCGCCGGGCTCCTTCCGGAAGCCCACCAGCGCCTTGAGCGCGAGCGCGAGCCCGAGGCCGAAGGCCAGGCCGGGACCGATGAACAGGAAGATGTTCAGCCCGGTGGACTGGGGGTCGAGGAGCACGAACTCGTCGTACTTGTCGACGAAGTAATCGATGATCTGCTCTTCGGAGTAGCCCGCCGCGATCAGCTGACGGGTGCGCTCGAACATCGCGCGCGCCGTGGCGGACGGGCTGTCGACGATGTTCGAGCCCTGACAGACCGGGCACCGGAGCTTCTTTCCGAGCTTCCGGGCGAGCTCGTCGACCCTGTCGGCAGGCGGAGGCTCGCCCGGCTGCACGCCCGGGATGAGCTCGGCGCCCTTGTTGGCCTCGATGAGCTCGCGGGCATCGGCAGACGGTGCAGGCGGAGCAGGAGCTGCGAGTGCGACCGGCGCACCCAGAGCGAAGAGCAGCGGGATCATGCCGGCTCACCCTCCGCTTCGGGCACGCGCGCCATCTCGACCGCGCCTGAGCGACGGCGGGCCGGCCAGGCCGCGATGAGCGAGCCGAGGAAGATGAGCGGCGCGGACCACCACGCCCACATCATGAACGGGCGCTCGATGAACTTGATCTGCACGGTCTGCCCGTCTTGCGGGATCTCGATGAGCGAGAAGTACAGGTCGCCGAGCGGCGTGCTGCGCACGTCGGGCGTCCAGATGGGGTCGCCCATGCGCGAGCCCCGGAAGTAGTTCATCTTCGGGTGGAACGTGCCGAGCTCGGCGCCCCCGCTCTGCACGAGGAACTCCGCCACCACGCTGTCGCGGTGCGACTTCTTCTCGAGCGAGCTGCCCGTGAAGGTGATGTCGTACGACTCGAACTGCACCGTGCCGCCCTTCGGGATGCTGTAGTCGTGCTCCACGCGGTACGTGCGCGACAGCGTGAGCGCGAACACGGCCATGATGATGCCGTAGTGGGCCACCTGACCGCCGAACCGGCGCCGGCCCCGGGTGAGGACCTTCGCGGTCGCGCCGCCCACCCCCTCCTTGCGGGTGCGCATGCGGGCCCGGATCGGGAGCACCATCTCCGCCATGTTCGCCCACAGCGCGAACCCACAGACCCACACCGCCAGTACGGCCGTGGGGAGAGGCAGACCGGGGAGGGTACGAACATCGCCCGACGGCCAGCCCATGTACGCGAAGCAGACCGCCGTGACCGCCGTGGCGAACACGGCGGGAGGCACGAGCTTCCACGCGGCCTGGTCGGGCGGCGTGCGGCCCCAGGGCAGCGCGGGGCCCACGCCCATCATGAACACGATGGCGAGCCCCAGGGGCGCCGCCCAGTCGTCGAAGTAGGGCTCACCCACGCTGATCCGGCGGTCGCGCAGGGCCTCCATCAGCAGCGGGTACGTCGTGCCGAGCAGCACGGTGAACGTGAACACCGTGAACAGCGCGTTCTGCACGAGGATGCTGAAGTCGCGGCCGAGCATGCCGCGGATCACGCCCTGCGTCGTGAGCTCGCCGTTCGGGCCGAGCAGCGTGGACAGCGCGCCGAGCGACGCATCCTCGCGATCGAGCAGGTGCGAGCGCGTCGCCAGCAGCACGACGCTGTAGCAGAACGACACCGCGATGAACGCCAGGAACGTGGGCCCGATGTCGGACTGCGTGAAGCTGTGCACCGAGTTGAACACGCCCGAGCGCGTCATGAACGTGCCGAGCATGGTGAGCAGGAACGTCGCCATGCCGAGCGAGAGCGTCCAGTCGCGCAGGAGCCCGCGCCGCTCGAACACCATCGCGCTGTGCAGGAACGCCGTGCCGGCCAGCCAGGGCATGAACGACGCGTTCTCGACGGGATCCCAGGCCCACGCACCGCCCCAGCCGAGCACCGCGTACGACCACCAGCCGCCGAGCACGATGCCGACCGACAGGAAGGCCCACGGAACGAGCATCCACCGCCGCACCGGACCCATCCAGCCCGCCTCGAGCCGGCCCGCGAGCAGGCTCGCACAGATCAGCGAGAAGGGAGCGGCCATGCCGACATAGCCCATGTACAGCGTGGGCGGGTGCACAGCCATCAGCCAGTGGTTCTGCAGCAGCGGGTTCGGGCCCGGCCCCGTCTCGGGCACGCCCTTCATCCGCCACTCCATCGCGAGGGTGGCGGGGTCGACCGCCGCGAACGGGTTCGCGATCGAGCTCACGAGGAGCGCGAAGAACACCGCGATGGCGAGCATCACGTGGAGCGTCCACGGGGCGTACTCGCGGTACTCGGGCTTGCGCAGCGTGACGACCATCGCCAGCACGTACACCGACAGGATGGCGCCCCAGAACAGGATCGAGCCCTCGAGCGACGACCACAGGCTGATCACCGTGATGTACCAGGGAGACTCGGTGGAGCCGACCTGAGCGACGTACGCCACGCTGAAGTCGTGCGTGAGCAGGGCGTAGACCATCAGGAGGTTCGCGCCGATCATGCTGGTCGCGAACGCCAGGGCCGACATGCGCGTGAGCTCCCAGGCTCGCACGGAGTACCGGGCTCCCGCCACGAATCCCATCACGCTACCGAACGTGGCGAACAACAACGCGGCCATGACCAAGCCGCGGCCCAGCATCGAGATCATCCAGGGCTCCAATATCGAGCAAGGTGCCTAACCTACCAGATTGCTCGGTCCCGCAAGCCCTCCGATTGTCTCGAACGTTCACCGGAGTACAGCGTCTCTGACGGCCTTGCGGGGACCCCGCACGGGCCTCGCGGGATACGGTCCCTGCGGAGGGTGCATGCGCGTCGGAGCCTTCGAGCTCGACCAGCGAATCGGTGCCGGCGGCATGGGCGAGATCTGGCGCGGCTCCCATGCTGCGAGCGGGGTCGCGGCGGCCGTGAAGTTCGACCTCCACCCGCCCGACGACACGTGGCGGGAGGCGTTCCTCGGAGAGGTCCGCCGGATCGCCGAGCTCGCGCACCCGAACGTCGTGCACATCTTCGACACCGGCATCGTCACGGCACCCGAGGCGCGTGCTTCCGGAGGCCAGCTCGTCGAGGGCATGCCGTGGCTCGCCATGGAGCTCGCGCGCGGCGGCTCGGTGGCCGACGACGGGAACATGCCGCGCAACTGGTCGGAGGTGCTGCACGTCATGCGGGGCCTGCTCGGCGCGCTGGCCCACGCCCACGCCGCGGGCATCGTGCACCGCGACATCAAGCCCGGGAACCTCCTGCTGGCGGGCGCGCGGAGCAGCCTGGTCACCACGCCGGACTCCGTGGCCGACGCGCGGGTCGTGCTCTCCGACTTCGGCATCGGGCACGACCTCGAGCGGCCCGGCTGGATGGACGAGCAGTCGGTCGGCACGCCGCGCTTCATGGCGCCCGAGCAGATCGAGGCGAACTGGCGCGACCAGGGCCCGTGGACCGACCTCTACCAGTCCGGCATCTTCCTGTGGCGCCTGTGCACGGGCCAGTACCCGTTCATGCAGCAGAAGTCCGTGCAGCTCTACCGGGCGCACCTGTTCAGCAAGCTGCCCGACTTCCGGCCCAACATCGACGTGCCCGACGGGGTCGAGGACATCGCGCGCGCGATGCTCGAGAAGGACCACACCCGCCGGCCCGCGCTCGTCGCCGACGTGCTCCAGCGCCTCGAAGCCCTCGGAGAGCCCGTGGTCGGCAGCGGAGCCGCCGGGAAGGCCGCGTCCACGGAGGATGCACCCACCGAGGTCGCCGTCCGCACCGAGCAGGCCACCACGTCCTACGTCGGGCCCGAGAGCAGCGTCGTGCTCGACATGGGCCTGCGCTCCGCGGGCCTCGGTCTGTGGGGGCTGCGCCCGCTGCCGATGGTCGACCGGGAGGCGGCCCGCGAAGCCCTGTGGCAGGCGCTCGTCCGGGTGAAGCGCCGCGGACGCGCCCAGGCCGTCGTGCTGAGAGGGGCTGCAGGCGTCGGGAAGAGCCGGCTCGCGCGCTGGCTCAGCCGGCGGGCGCACGAGCGGGGCGAAGCGCTGACGTGGCGCGGCCGGCACACCGCCGTGCCCGACGCCGAGCACGGTCTCGCGGCCATGATCCGCCGGGAGCTCCGGGTCGACGGGCTCGAGCGCGGGGATGCCGCGGATCGCGTCCGTCGCATGCTGGGCTTCACGGGGGATGCACGGGCCGCCGGTGGGGGGCCGGGAGACCTCCTGCTGGCGTGGTTGCTCGGTCCGTCCGGCCCCGGAGACCGGGTGCCCGAGCCCCGCGAGCGCCTCGCCCTCCTGCGTCGCGCGCTCCAGCACGTCACCGCCAGCCGTCCGCTCATCGTGTGGCTCGACGATGCCCACTACGCGGCCGAAGGGCTGCAGCTCGCGCAGTGGATCCTCCGCGAGCCCGACGATCTGCCCGTGCTCTTCGTCGCCACCGTGCGCGACGAAGACCTCACCGACCGTCCCGACGAGCTCTCGCGCATCGACGCCCTGGTCGCGCACGGCGACGTGACGCCCCTCGAGATCGGCCCGCTCGAGCCGGCCGACCACCGTGCGCTCGTCCGGCGCATGCTCGGTCTCGAGGGTCGGCTCGCCGAGGAGGTCGAGCGACGCACCGCCGGAAACCCGGCATTCGCCGTGCAACTCGTCAACGAGTGGGTGGAATCGGGCCGTCTGGAGCTCGGCTCCAAGGGGTTCCGCCTGCGGGGCGGCATCCCCGACGCCCTCCCCGACGGTCTGCTGGGCGTCTGGCGGGGCCGCATCGACCGCCTGATGTCCGAGCTCGGAGAGCAGGACCGCAATGCCCTCGAGCTGGCGGGCGTCATCGGCACCGACCTCGAGACCCGCGTGTGGCGCGACGCCTGCAGGCTCGGCGAGATCCGCCTGCGGCCCGGGCTCGTCGGCACCTTGATGCGGTCACACCTCCTGCGCGCCGACAGCCGGGTCGAGCACCTGCGGTTCGCGCACGGCGGACTGCGTGCGGCGCTGCTCGACCGCATCCGCGGCACGCCCCGGGAGGTCGTGTACAACGACCTCTGCGCCACGCTCCTGCTCCAGCGCGGCGGCGATCCGGAGCAGCTCGCCACGCACCTGATCGCGGCCCGGCGTCTCGACGAGGCCACCGGTCCGCTGCTGCTCGCCATCGAAGCGCGCCTCTCCCAGGGCGACATGCGGAGCCCACGACTGCTCGACATGCTGAAGAGCGTGCTGGAGTCGCTGCCCGCGCCGCCCGAAGACGAGCGGTGGGGCCACCTCTGGCTCAACCAGGCGTGGTTCCAGCGGCTGCAGGGGAACCGCGAGGAGGCCGACCGCCAGGCCGCGCGCGCGGAGCGGGCCGCCGAGAAGCACGACTGGAAGGCCGTGCTCGGCTGGGCGCTGCGCGAGGCCGGCAACACCGCGATGGATCTCGGCGACTACACCGACGCCCTCGAGTTCCTCGAGCGGGCGGAGACCGTGCTCGAGACGGCCGGTCGTCCCGAGTCCGCTGCCTTCTGCCGCAGCAAGATGGGCACCGCCTTCGAGTTCCTCGGGGAGTTCGAGGCCGCCGAAGCCGCCTTCCGCTCCTGCCTCCAGGTGTTCGACAGCGAGCCCAGAGCCTGGGTGTACGCGGCGTCTCCGTGGCTCTCCCTCGCCCAGCTCGCGCAGAAGCAGAACCGCCTCGACGAGGCCATCCAGCTCGCCGAGGAGGCCCGGTGGCGGGCGGAGCGGGTCGGTCAGCACGGCATGCTCGCCCACATCGCCATGCTCGAGGGCGAGGTCGCGCGCTACCGCGGAGACCTCGACGCGGCAGACCTGCACTACCGTGAGTCCATCGAGCGGTACGAGGCCTTCCACGACGCCAACTCGGTGGTCCCCACGCTGAACCTCGGCGTGGTGGGCGTGTTGCGCGGCCAGTACGCCGAGACCCGCGCCATGATGGAGTCGTTGCTGCGCCAGCTGCTGCTGCCCGGCCGTCGCGCGGTGTACGTCGCGTACGCGCGGTCCGTGCTCATCGCGTGCTGTGCGGCCCTCGGAGACGCCGATGCGTTCGACCTCCACTACGACGGCCTGATCGCGTTCCTCGAGAAGACGGGGGTGGCCGACCCCGACATCGCGCGCCTCGCCGCCATCGCCGAGGAGAAGAGCACGCATCCGCGCGTGGTCGCCCGGGCCCGCATCGTGCGGGCACAGCAGGAAGCGCGGCTCGCTATGGCGTGACGGTCGCCGTCGCCGTGTCGTAGCGGGCCGTGAGGGTCCACTCGCCCGGCGGCACGCCGTAGATCGTGTACTCCATCGCCCACAGACACGTCTCGGTGGAGCCCGCCTGGGTCTCCTCGTACGTCATCGCGATGGTGCTCGTGTCGTAGTCGATCTCGCCGTGGATGTGCCACGCGGGGTCGATCCCCGACGCCACGCCCTCGTGGTGGACCGCGATCCAGCCCGCTCCGCCCATCGCCTGCATCGGCGGGTCGCTCACGGCGTCTTCCGGGCCGAGGCACCAGCCCGCGAACACCCCCTGGAAGCCCGCGCCGAACTCCGCGGAGGGCATGCCACCCACGTCGGGCTCGGAAGGGGCGCTCTCGTCGAGCGAGAACCCCTGGTCGTCGCGCAGGATGCCCACGTCGTCACCGACGAGATCGGTGTCTCCACCACACGCCGTGAGAGCCGCGAGAACGGCCGAGACCAGGATGAGCGCGCGCATGTCGACTCCGGTGTGCCCTGCCGTACCTTCGCCTCCCGTCCGGGGATCGTCAATCGGTCCGACCAGGAAGTGTACGGGCGATGCGTACACCGATCGTCTCGGTGCGGGTCTGCAGGGTGGTGGTGCGGCGCATGGCGAGGGAGCAGAAGCTCGAGGGGAACGACCAGGCTCCGCCGCGATACGCGCGCTCTCGCCCGGGGAGCTCGTCCGCGCACCAATCGGCCACGTTGCCCGCTGTTCCCCGCACCCCGTAGGGGCTCTCGTCGATGGGATGCGCATCGACAGGGGCGGGGAGGGGTCTTCCACTGGTTCCGTCGCGCACGGCCGCCCACGTCGGCTCCAAATGCTCGCCCCAGGGTACGCCCCGACGGTCGACCCCGCGAGCTGCCTTCTCCCACTCGAGCTCAGTGGGCAGACGCCAGGGCTCGCCGTTCTTCTGGGCGACCCAGTCCGCATAGGCCGTCGCCGCCTCCCACGACACGAGGAGCACGGGCCAGTCGGCCTCCCACACGTCGCCGTCGGAGTCGGGGACCAGGCAGAAGCGTCCGCTGGAGTCGCGCCCGTAGATCGGCGCACCTGACTCGCCCCGGTGGCGCAGGGCCCAGCGCTTGGCCTCCGCGCGCGACCCGATTCCACGAGGCTGTTGAGGAAGGCGGGGTATTCCGCGTTGGTGACCGGATGGCGCCGGATCGAGAAACCCTCGACCCACACGCGCTCGAGGGGGGACGACAGGTGGCCGGCTCGGGAGTCCCCACCGGCCCAGAACCACCCGGCGGGCACCACGACCTCGCTGGTGGTGACGCTGTGGACGGCGGGCAGCCGCACCTCTGCGGGCGAATCCGCGCCGGGTGGGATGCCGTCCCAGTGTGTGAGACGCTCGATGAGGACCGGGTACCGCACCGGATGGCGCCCCGGCGCCGTCAGCTCGAGCAGGTAGCTGCCGCGCTCCAGCGGGACGCGGTCGAGCGGCGTGATCCCCAGCTCGCCCACGGGCTCTTCGACGAGCCTCCGACCCCGCTCGACGTACCGGGAGCACCGCACGGTCGCCGGAACGTCCGTGTGGAGCGTCAGGAAGCCGTCGCCGCGGAGGTAGTCGGAGTGGAGGCCGCTCCGGTCGTGGTCGGCGAGGAGGAGCGCGTACCGGCGCGCCGCGGACGCGTTGCGGTGCAGCTCCGCCTCCTCGTGGCGCTGGCGGTACAGATCGGCGAGCACCGCGTGCGCTTCGGGCATCTCGGGCTCGTGCGTGAGCGCGCCCCGCAGCAGCTGGACGGTGCGGTACTCGGCCAGCTCGGCGTCGGCGTGGAGCGCGGACGCACGATCCTCGGTGTCCCACAGGGCCTGCTTGTCGGAGGGCGGCTGCCAGCCCTTCACCTCGGCAGCGAGCTGCCGGGCCCGTTCCTCCTCGGCGGACGCCTGCTGGCGGAGGGACCACAGCTCGGGCAGCACGTCGGTCGCGGCCTGCACCAGCGCGAGCGCCTTCGTGCGCCGGGCCGCGCCGTCCTCGTACGCCAGCAGGGCCTCCGCGAGCGCCGCGGCGTCGGGGTACCGGTCGGCGGGCTCGCGCGCCATGGCCCGCTCGCAGATCTCGAGCAGCTCGTCGGACACCGGTGCGAGCGGGGCCAGAGGCTCCGGAGGACCGCTGCGGACCGCGGACAGGGCCGTCTGCGCGTCTCCTTCGTAGGGAGGGCGGCCCGCGAGCAGGAAGTACAGGATCGACCCGAGCGCGTACACGTCGGAAGGCGGCGCGAGCTGGTCGACCCGGCCATGCGCCTGCTCCGGCGCCATGTACGCGGGGGTTCCGGCGACGGTGCCGATGCGCGTGGGGTGGCTGTGGCCCGACCGCTTCAGCGTCACCGACTCGAGCTGGGGCTCCGGACCGCTGCCGACCTTCGCGAGCCCCCAGTCGACCACGAGCACCTCGCCGAGCGTGCCGATCATCAGGTTGTCGGGCTTCAGGTCGCGGTGCAGCACCCCGCGGGCGTGCGCGTGCGCCACCGCCTGGCAGCAGGTGCGGAACACGTCGAGCAGGCGGGTGAGCGTCCACCCCGCGTTCGACCGCGCCCACCGCCGCTCCCGGAACGTGCGGGTGTGCACGGGGTAGGCCAGCGCGGTGAGCGTGTCGCCCTTGATCTCCTGCATCGTGAAGAACGTGCGGCCATCGGGCAGCAGGCCGAAGTCGTAGACCGGCACGATGCCGGGGTGCTCGAGCTGGGCCGTCGCGATGGCCTCGTCCTCGAACCGCGCCAGGATCCGGGGCTTGCCCGCGAGCTCCTGGCGCAGGATCTTCATCGCCACCGTGCGCGCGAGCACGAGGTCCTTCACGCGGTGCACCTCGCCCATCCCTCCCATGCCGATCAGGCCGACATAGGCGTAGCGCTCGGGCAGCAGGGGCCCATCGGAGTCGTCGGAGTCGGACTCCGCACCCCCCACCAGCGCGTCGCCCGCGTACCAGGCGCGCAGCGCGGCCGCGGCTTCGGGAGGCACGGCGAACCGGGTGATCAGGTGCTCGAGCTCTCGGGTTCCCACGGAGCGCGTATAGCGCGGCGCACGTCGCGGCGGGTACCCTGGCCTTCCCGGTCTCGAGCGGAGGTGCCGTGCTCGGTCCCCACACCCCCCACGACCTGTTCCTGGCCGTCGATGAAGCTCTCGAGGTCGCCCCCGCGAGCTGGCGAATGGCTGTCGAGACGTGGCATGCCGGGCTGCAGCCCGCAGACCGGGCGTTCGTCGAGGCGCAGCGTGCGGACTTCGTGCGGGACTGTTCCTCGCCGCTGGTCCACGCGGCGGCCGTGGCCTGGGCCGGGCCCGAGGGCGCGCGACATCTCGCCGCGTTCCTCCTCGGGTGTGGGGTCGCACGGGCGCATGTCGTCCTGCGGGATCCCGACCTGCTTGCCGACCTCGACCACTCGCGCGTCACCCCCTGGCCCTGGATGCCCGATCCGCCCGATGTGGGCGCTCCCCCCGCAGGTGAGCTGGAGCGTCGCTGTCCGCGTCTGGCCGGCGTCGACGCGCTCGCGGACTGGCCCGAGGTCGCCGCGCTGCCCGAGGCGGAGTGGTTCCGGAGGGCCCTGCGGGGCGCGCCGAATGGCTGGTCGCTCCTCCAAGAGGTCTGCGCGCCCCTGGGCGATCCCGCGCCCGCGGGCCCCATCGCGATGCCCTTCCTGCTGGCCCATCGCGGGCTCGGAATGGACGACGACGCCCTGGTGCAGATCGGCGCGGCGGCGCTGGAGCTCGAGCCCGATGCTCCGTGGCGGGACGCCCTCCGCGCGCTCGCGCTCCTTGGCCTCGCGACGGGTCCCGTCGACGACATCGTGATCACCGATCTGGCCCGCATCCTCGGCGACGGTGCACTCTCCGGGTCGATGGCCATCGCCTGGGTGCAGGAGGCCCGCTGCACGGGGTGTGGTGCGGCGTTCGTCGCAACGGAGGTCGAGTGCGTGCCTTGAAGCTGTCCGCGAGCGGCCCCCGGTTCGAGCCCTCCCACGTGCCCGTCGAGCGCGGGGGAGAGGCCGAGATCGCCCTGTCCGTCGGCGGCATCTGCGCGACCGACCTCGAGCTCTGCAAGGGCTACATGGGGTTCGAGGGCGTGCTCGGCCACGAGTGGGTGGGCCGGGTGCTCACCGCGCCCGACCCATCGCTCGTGGGCGCGCGCGTGGTGGGGGACATCAACTGTTCGTGCGGCGCGTGCCCGACGTGCCGCGCCGGGCGCCCGACCCACTGCCCGTCCCGCACGGTGCTCGGGATCGACGGTCGCGACGGCGCGTTCTCGGAGTCGTTCCAGCTCCCGGTCGGCAACCTCCATGTCGTGCCCGACGGCGTGTCCGACGAGGCCGCCGTGTTCGTCGAGCCCCTGGCAGCGGCGCTCCAGATCCTCGAGCAGGTCCACGTCACCCCGCGCACGAGGGCCGTGGTGCTGGGGGTGGGTCGGCTCGGGCAGCTCGTGTGCCGCGTGCTGGCCCTCACGGGCGCGCGTGTCGCGGCCGTGTCGAGGAATCCGGCCCGTCTGGGCCTGCTCCCCGCAGGCATCGAGCGCGGGGGGCCCGACAGCGCGGACGACGTCGCGGGCGCCGACCTCGTGGTCGACTGCACCGGATCGGCCGATGGGCTGGCGCTCGCCACCCGCCTGGTCCGTCCCCGCGGCACCCTGGTCCTGAAGACGACGGTCCACGCGCCCGAAGCGGTCACGCCGATCCCGTGGGTCCTCGACGAGATCACCGTCGTGGGGAGCCGGTGTGGCCCGTTCGCCCCGGCGCTGCGCCTGCTGGAGCGGGGCCTCGTCGATCCCACCCCGCTGGTGTCGGCCCGGTTCGCGCTCGAAGACGGGGTGGACGCGCTAGAGGCGGCGCGTTCCGCCGTCAAGGTGCTGCTGGTGCCGTAGCGCCTACGGCGCCCACGGGGTGTCGGTGTGGGGCTGACCGTGGCAGGTGCCCGTGCAGGTGCCGTTCGTGAAGGCCACCTCGGGCGGCAGGTCGACGTCGATCACCGTGTTCACGTGGGTGGTGGTGCCCGCGACGATGGTGTCGGTGTCGTCGACCGTGGCGCCGTGGCACGTGGCGCACGGGCGGTTGGGCGCCGCGTGGAAGAGGTGGGGCTGGGACAGACCCGCGAGGGTGGCGGGACCGGCGTGGCACGAGCCGCAGTCGCGCGGGCCGTCGGACTTCAGGATCGCTCCGTTCTGGCGGCCATCTCCGTGGCAGTACACGTTGCTGCACCCGAGCCCGTCGTACGTCGCTGCCGGTGCGCGCCCGTAGAAGAACCGCACCTCCGCGACCCCCGGCGTCGGATCGCCGAGGAACACGTGCGAGTCGGACAGGGCCGAGGTGGGCTTCAGGTGGCACTCGACGCAGTCGAAGCCGGGACCGATGCCCGGCGTCGTGTGTGCGCGATGCGGCGGAAAGCTCGACAGCGCGGGGTCGAACTCGTCGTCGATGTCGCGCGGGGGCACCCCCGTGGGGTCGGACCCGTGGCAGAACGAGCAGTCGGTGTCCCAGCCGGCCCCGTGGCACGTGACGCACGCGAGTGCGGTGCCGCCGAGCAGGTCGAGGCCGTGGCAGTCGACGCACCGCTCGGTCTGGAGCTTCGCTTCGGGACCGTGGTTCGCTGGGTCCTGGTAGCCTTCCGGATGGTAGCGCTCGACCACCGGAACGTCGGTGCAGTCGGTGGTCGCGCCCGCGTCGATCCACGCCTTCACGATCCCGGCCCGCTCGGTGGAGAGCCCGCCCGACGCCGGCGGCATGTCGGTGCCGAGATCGCCCTGGGTGTTCGTGATCTTCTGGACCAGGAGGGAGCCGGCACTGTCGCCCGGCACGACGAGCGGCACGCCGTACGCCGCGGACGTGACGTTCACGAGGGCCGCCGCGGGGTCGGTCTCGAGATCCAGGTCGCCCAGCCGGACCGCCGCCGCGTGGCACGTGTAGCAATCGGCCGCGAACAGGTCGCGCACGGCGCAGTACCCGTCGCCCCCGACGGGAGGCGGAGGCTCGGGAGCCGTGAACAGCACGTCGTCGCACGCACCTCCGAAGAGGAGCGCGAGCCCGCACCAGGCCAGGGTTCGCTTGTTCATCGCGGCACCATGGCCCACGGCGCGACGACCGGCAACGGAGATCTGGCCGCCCCTCGCGGTCAGGGCGTGATGGTGACGGGCCGGAACGTCATCTGGCCCGCCATCCCCGTGCTGAACTCGGGGTTCACGTCGGTGAGCGACGCAGGCTGGCTCTGCAGGCCGGCCACCCCGATCGCGTACGCACCGGGGGTGGGGAATGCGGACTCCGGGATGCGCACGCGCACCGTCGTGCCCTCGTTCTGGAGCACGTACGCCCACTCGGAGCCGGTCTCGGGGATGTTCGACCACGTCACGCCCGTCGGGCCGACCACCACGCAGAACCCCGCACCCCAGGGCCCCCCGGGCAGCTGCACGTCGAGGGGCGCACCCACCGGGCTCTGTGGCGGGAGCACGGGCTCCACGGGAGGCGGGAGGACCGGCTCGAACCGCGCCGCGAAGCCGGAGATCGGGGTCTCCACGCGCACCAGCGGCACGTCGCCGGGCGTGTAGTCGAGACCGTCGAGCCGGTACAGCCCGACGGGGCTCTCCTCTTCGGACATCGCCAGGCCGTCGACCGTGGCGATCGCGCCGGACACGCCCTCGCCGGTCGCCAGCAGGTCGACCACGAAGATCTCCGCGAGGGCGGACGTATCGACGCCTGCGCCCGCGATCAGGGCGTCGAGCGGGGGCTCCGGAGCCTCCGTGCCGAGGTAGAGCCCCGACAGGGCGAGCTGGCTGCCCCCGACGACCGGGTTCAGGGTGAGCTGGCCCGCGAGCACCGCGGTGAGCGCTTCGTTCAGCCCTTCGATCCCCTCGACCGGGGCGCGCTTCATGCCCGCGATGCCGACGATGTAGAGGGTCTCGTCCTCGAACGCGTCTCCCGGGATCACCACCCGCTCCACGGGGTCGCCGCCGGGGAGCACGAAGTCGATGATCTCCTCGTTGGTGGTGGGCGCGTTCGTCCACCGCTCGTTGCCCAGGTAGTCGTAGACGGCCGCGAACGCGAAGTCGAAGCCCTGGCCGGCCAGGTCGACCACGAGGTCTTCGCCGGGACCGTGCTCGGGGTCGAGCGTGAAGTCGGCCGCGGACGGGAGCGGCACGGAGACGGTGCCGGGGAGCACGCGGTCGGGCAGCTCGGCCTCGAGCGTCCACGTGCGGCCCGGCACGTACGGCGGGGCATCGATGCGGTCGAGCCGGTACCACCCGTCGTCGTCGGACGGCAGCAGATCGAACGGGTCGGGCGTGTCGACCGTGACCACCGCGTCGGTGATCAGGGCGTTGTCGATGTCGCGGAGCTCGAGAGCGTCGGCGACCACGAGGCGCAGCTCGGTGAACTCCGCGACGCCGTTGGCCTCGAGCGCGAGCCGCAGACGGTCGTCGGCGGGCGCCTCCGTGCCGAGCACCAGGCCTCCGACGAGGACGGGGTTCGTGAGCCCGATGATCTTGTCGCCGATGCGGGTGACCGGCGAGCAGCCGGCCAGGAGCGCGACCAGCGCGAGGCGGAGGGCAGTGCTGGACCTGGGCATGCCGACCTCCTAGAAGAACGCCACGCCGCCGGAGACCCCGAACACGGGGACGACCAGCGGGATGGGCTTGATGATGTCGCGCACGCGCGGGGCGTCGACGCTGGCGAGCCCGATCTCGACCCCGCCCCACGTCAGGCTCTTCTGCACGCGCACGCCGACGCGGCCGTTGAACCCGGAGTTCGTGGTGACCTCGCCCTTCGCGTTGATGCGGAACTGGTGCCAGCCCGCCGCCGCATACAGGCCGCGCGCGGCATGGGACGGGTAGAGCCGCACGGTGGGACCGAGGTACACGAGCGACAGGCCCTTGCCCGGCAGGTACGAGAAGTCGCCGCCGACAGAGACGGCCGGCCCGACCGGGATGGGCAGCACGACCTCGCCGTCGACGCCGAGGAGGTTCAGGAACCCGATGCGCGCGCCGAGCCGGATGTGCTTGATGGGCTCGAGCTCGCCGGCCTTCAGGAGCAGCTCACGTGCGTGGCGGGGGTCGCGCTGCACGCCGTCGCCGCGCCGGTAGAGCGTGGCGAGCTCGCGGCAGCTGTTCGTGCGGCCCGCGTCGCAGGCCTTCTCGAAGTACCCGGCGGCGATGCCCGCTTCGTAGTGCGTGCCGAGCGAGAGGTGCGAGCGGGCGGTCTGCTCGCACGCTTCCGTCTGACCGCCCGTGCAGGCCGTGCGGTAGGCGACGAACGCCTCGCTCGTGGGCGGAGCGACGGGGCCTTCGCGCAGCGACTCCGCGAGCTGGAAGCACGCTTCGGCGTCGCCCTCCGCGCAGCCCTTCTGGAACACCTCGCCGGGGTTCACGTCCATCGCATGCTTGCCCATCTGCACGAGCTTCCCGAGCTCCGTGCACGCGCTCGCGCTGCCGAGCTCGCAGCCCTTCTCGAGCGGCGCGATGGCGTCGGACGTGCGCTTCGCGTCGGCGAGCACGTGCCCGAGGCCCGCACATCCCGCGGCGCTGTCGCGGTCGCAGGCCGTGCGGTACAGGGCTTCGGAGTCGGGCAGCTCGAGGCGACGGGCCGTCCCCGTCCAGTTCTGCGCGGCCCCCGCGATGCACCCCGTGTTGGCGCCCGCTTCGCAGGCCCGGACGTAGAGCTCGCGCGTGCGCCCGTAGCGCTCGTCGCGGGTGTCGAGGCGCACGAGCAGGTGGGCCGCACCCACACACGCTTCGGTCTTCCCGCCGTCGCAGTCGGCGAGCAGGGAGGTGGACGCGCCCTGGACCCGCGGGTCGTCGAGCCCCCACTTGTCGACGTACGGGCCCATCGCGCGGCACGCGGGCTCCTCGCCGCCCGCACAGGCCCGTGCCCACGCGCCGAACGCGTCGATCCCGAGATCCTCGAGGGGCTTCTCCTCCAGGAACTGCGCGAGCGTGATGCAGCCCACCGCATCGGGCGGGTCTTTCAGGCAGGCCTTCGCGATTCCCGCGGCGAACGCGCGGTCGCGACGCTGCTCGACCTCGTCGCACGAGGCCCGGTCGCCCGACACGCACGCGCGGTCGAGCATGAGGAGCGCGGTGTGCGGGAGGTCGCGCTCGTCGAACATCCGCGCGGCTTCGGTGCACGCGCCCGGCACGCCCTCGTTGCACGCGTGCTCGAGCATGCGCTCGCCGGCCTTCGACGACTCGCCCTTCAGCTTCGCTTCGGCGTACACGCTCCCGGCGACCGTCGCACAGGCCTCCGCGCCGCCATCCAGGCACGCGCGGGCCGGCTCCGCGAGCTTGCCGCCATCGAGCGTCACCCCCACGAAGCACGCTCGCACCACCCCTTCGTCGCAGGCGCGCTTCACCTGGGCCCGCGCGACCCTCCGGGCCTTCGGGTCGCCCGCATACTCCTTGAGGATGGTGACGGCCGACGCCAGGCAGGACTCCGGCACGGACGCGTAGCAGCTGGGCAGCTCCATGAACCCGGCCGGGGGCTTCACGGTGTAGACCTCGACGGCCTTCCGGTCGAGCCGCACGAGCGCCTCGTGGGCGTCGGCTCCCCAGCGGGTGACCAGGAATGCGCCCGTGAAGTCGGGGCCCTTCGCCATCGGGACCTCGGAAGAGCCCTCCACCACGAACCAGTCGGCGTCCCACCGCTCGAAGTACCGCATGGGGAAGGTGTAGGCCTCGAGCGCCTCGTCGGTCTCGAACGGGTGGAGCGCCCGCCCGGCCTGGTCGAGCGCGAACACGTGCTGCTCGGCATCGACGAGCAGGGCCTGCCCGAAGCGGTTCGTCTTCCACATCGGCCGCTCGCCGACGAATCCGGCGGGAAGCGCCACTCGCTCCTGGAACACGAGCTCCACGCGGGCCTTCTCGGCGGGCTCCGCTCCGGGATCCTGCGCGAGTGCCGTGAGGGTGAACCAGGCGAGCATCGGGCCTCCGCCGCGCACCTTACCGCGGGTCCGGGGGTCTGGCCGGTGGGGGACACCGTGAATAGGGGGGGGCGTCTCCGGGAGGACCCATCCGATGAGCTTCTTCGACTTCTTCCTGTCCGAGGAAAAGAAGATCACGAAGAACCGGCATCGCCTGACGAGTCGCGACGCCCAGGCCGAAGATCGCGAGGCCGCGGCCCGCTGGCTGGCCTCGAACGGGTCGCCGAAGGCCCTGCTCGCGCTGCTGTCGCGGTTCGACATGAAGCTCGAGCACCAGCTGAACGACAAGGGCGAGAAGGAGTTCGTGTACGGGCTCCTGCACGGCCTCGGCGAAGCCGCTGTGAAGCCCGTGCGCAGCTGGCTCAAGCAGTGCCGCCAGGTGAGCGTGCCGCTCAAGCTCCACGCCGAGCTCACCGACACCGAGTCCACCATCAAGCTCGTGTACAAGCTGCTCGCCGCCGAGCTCGCCCGCGACGACTTCAAGCCCGAGAAGAAGAACGCGCTGCTCGTGTGGCTCGCCGAGCACCGCCACGAGGGCGCGATCGAGGCCGCGGCGCCCTTCCTCGACGACTTCGACGAGAACGTGCGGTGCACGGCGGTCGAGGTCCTGCTCACCCAGCAGGACGACGCGGCGGCTGAAATACTCGAGCGCCGCGCGTCGAACCCCGACGAAGACAGCAACCGCCTGCGTCACCGCGTGGCCGAGGTGTTCTCGAGCCGTGGCTGGCCCGTCGTCGACGGCGAAGCCTTCGGGAAGGCCCTGCCGGACGGGTACTCCGTCGTCGAGGGTCGCGTTCGGGCGCGCTGACGGTTAGCTGCGTCGGCGACACCACGTTCCCGGAAGACAGATGGACTCCGCACAGAACCCCTCGGCGAACGCCACCTGGGCCGCGCCCGAGAAGCCCATGGTCCCCAAGCTGCCCCCCGCGCCCGAGCCCAGCCTCCTGCGCCCCACGGGCTGGTCGCCCACGGCATGGCGGTTCTCGAAGGACGGTGGGAAGTGAGCCGCTCTGTCGCGGCGCTGCTCGGTCTGGGCGTGTCGGTCGGAGCGCTCGTCGCCTGCGGGCCGAACTGCCAGAACACCTGCGAGCAGGTGTACAACGTGTGCGGCATCCAGAAGCCCGGTCAAGACACCGAAGAGCTCCTGCGCGACTGCCGGAACGAGTGCGACGACGCGCTCCGCAAGACCGGTGACATCGGGGAGTACGACCCCTTCGCGCGCCGCGTGTCCTCGCAGTCGATCGTGCTCGAGAACGACGCCCAGGCCGCCGCCTGGATGGACTGCGTGTGGTTCCACGTGCCCGATGGCACGCCCGAGCAGTGCGCCGACATCGACCCCGCGTCGGGCTACTGTGCCCCGATCTAGCGTCGGGTCGGGGCTCGCGGGCGTCACGTTCGGGCTCGCCCTGCTCGTCGGCGCGCTCGTGCAGGGCTGCACGCCGCGCTGCTCCGAGTCGTGCTCGAAGGTGCTCGACTGCGGGCTCGAGTCCACGCGCGTGGCCCGCGACGAGTGTGTGCTGTCGTGTCAGCAGCAGCAGCAGCTGTACGGCGAGTGGGAAGACGACACGAAGATCCAGGCGTTCAAGGAACACAAGCGCTGCATCCGCGACTCCACGTGCGAGGAGATCGAGCAGGGCGTGTGCTACGACCCCGAGCTGTTCATCGTCGACGGCCCCGAGACCTCCGAGCCCGGGTAGCGCTCGAGCAGGGCGGGCAGCGTGTCGAGCGGCGCGCCGAAGATCCCGCCCAGCACGGCGATGCCGGCTGCACCGGCCGATCTGAGCGCGTGCGCGCGATCGGGGTCGATCCCACCGAGCGCGATCACCGGTCGTCCTGCGGCCAGCGCGTGGAGTCGGGCCTCTCCGAGGGTCGGGCGCACGTCGTCGGGCTTCGAGGTGGGCGGGAAGACCGGCGACAGGAAGGCGTACGCGGCCCCCCGGTCGAACGCGGCGTCGAGCGAGGCGCGGTCGTGGCAGCTCTGGCCGAACGGGCGGTCGTGCGGGGCCGCGGCGTGGGCGGGCAGGTGCAGCCCGCAGCGGAGGTCGGCGGCGAGCCCGGCTGCACCGGGACACTTCACGTGCACCCACACGGCGAGGCCGGCGTCGAGGGCGAGCCGGGCGAGGGGCTCGAGCTCGGCGCGGGTGCGCGTGGGCTCGCGGAGCACGAGGTCGGTGACGCGGGAGGCGAGCACGGGGATCCACGGGCGCAGATCCGCCGGACCCCGCGCGCCGGGGGAGATGGCGAAGAACCGCCAGCTCACGTGTGGATCACGCCCTCGAGCGGAGACGACGCGGTGGCGTAGAGCTTCTTCGGGATGCGCCCCGCTTCGAAGGCCGCGCGGCCGGCCTGCGTGGCGTACGACATCGCGAACGCCATCTTCTTCGGGTCGCGGGCACCGGCGATGGCGGTGTTCAGGAGGATGGCGTCCATGCCGAGCTCCATGGCGACCGCCGCATCGCTGGCCGTGCCCACGCCGGCATCCACGATCACGGGCACTCCTGCGTGTTCCTTGATGATCAGCAGGTTGTACGGGTTCCGGATGCCGAGCCCGCTCCCGATGGGGGCCGCGAGCGGCATGACGGCCGCGCACCCGAGGTCCTCCAGGCGGCGGCACACGATCGGGTCGTCGAGGCAGTAGGGGAGCACGACGAACCCGTCCTTCACGAGCTGCCGCGCGGCCTCGACCGTGCCCTCGTTGTCGGGGAACAGGGTCTTCGGGTCGCCGATGACCTCGAGCTTGATCCAGTTCGTCCCCAGCGCCTCCCGCGCGAGATGCGCGGTGGTCACGGCGTCTTCGGGGGTGTAGCAGCCCGCCGTGTTCGGCAGCAGCGCGATCCGCTCGGTGTCGATGAAGTCGAGGATGTGCTCGCCCCGCGGAGCGTCGAGATCGATGCGCCGGATTGCGACCGTGACCATCTCCGTGCCGCTCGCCTCGTGGCAGGCGCGCATCGTCTCGAAGTCCGGGTACTTACCGGTTCCCACGATGAGGCGCGACTCGAAGCGACGGTCTGCGATCTGCAACATGTGCCGTCTCCAGGCTATTCGCGGGCGGACTTAGCATGGCGAGGGGCCCGCGGCTGGTATACAGGGCCGCGCGAAACTCTGATGGGGAATGCATGCGATCCGTGACCGCTCTCCTGGCCCTCACCCTCCTCGGCGGGTGTGCGAAGAACATCAAGCCCGCAGGCCCGGTTCTCACCCCGTACGAGCGGGCGCGTGACTTCAGCGCAACGCAGTATTCGGGTGCGAGCTACATCGGCGCGCCCCACAGCAACGCCCCCGTGCTCCCCTTCATGGCCTTCGGCGCCACGTTCGACCTCGACATCGCCATCGGCCTGAAGGACGACCGGTGGGACATGATCGAGATCGCCCGCGTCCAGCGGCCCGGTCAGGCCGCGCCGATGTGGATCGTGCTCGAGTCGCGGGCCGGATCGAAGGAGCAGTCGCTCGTCGCGAACGTGAACGACATCAACACCTGGATGCCCGAGCTGCCGCTCGCCCGGAAGTCCGGCGGCCTCGAGGTCGAAGACCGCACGACGGCCGATGGTCTCGACATCCGCGTGAAGTACGACAACATCGACAACCAGCCCGTCGAGCTGATCCTCCAGGGCGATCCCCCCGAGAAGCTCGCCCGCAAGCGCAACGGGAACACGATGGGCCACGGCGCGAACGACGTGCTCGCGGTGCTCGACGTGTCCAGCATGGAGAGCCTGTTCAAGGCCGACGTGCGCATCGACGACAAGAACGTGCGCGCCCGTAAGGTCGCCGCCATCGTGCCGATGCAGTTCGCGCTCACGCAGACCCAGGGCGGCGTGTCCCGCGGGGAGTACCGCTACGAGCTCGGCAAGACCATCCCGTTCGAGAAGAACAGCGCGTTCGCGCTGGCCACCAAGTGGGAGCCGCCTCCGCCCCCGCCGCCCGAGCCGGTCATCCCCGAGCCCATGAACCTGCCCGACGGCGAAGACGTCGTGCTCATGCCGCTCGACCAGTGGAAGCCCGTGCCCGAGAAGGACGCCACGAAGGCGCTCGACGCCCAGGAGACCAAGCTCGATGTGTGCCTGGTGGCCGCGGCCATCCAGGATCCCGAGTACAAGGGCCTCGTCGTGGCCGACTTCTTCGTGAAGAACGGCGCCACCTGGCAGATCACGATCGACAAGGAGTCCACGGGCAACGAGCTCGTGTGGTCCTGCGTCCAGGAGACCATCGCGGCCTGGTCGTTCGACGCGAAGCTCGACGGCGGCCTGCACGTCACGCTCGGCAAGTTCCCGGAAGGGCACGTGCCCGCGAACGACCTCGAGAAGGCCTGGATCGAGATGAATCCGAGCAAGGCCCCGCTCACGCGTCCCGAAGACAAGCCGAAGGACGACAAGGGCCTGAAGCGTCCGGAAGAGAAGCCGAAGGACGAGAAGGCGATGGGCGACGAGAAGAAGGTCCCCGAGGGCGAGATGCCCGGCGACGGCGACCTCCTCGACGGCGAAGACACGATGTCGGAGGAGGCCGAGGAGGTCGACATGTCCGACGCCGTGATCCGCGCGTTCGACACCATCCACCGCATGGCCGACGGCACCGACGTGATCCAGCCCTGGAGCGTGAAGCGCAGCGGCGGGCGCGTGTGGGTCTCGCAAGACTCCGGCATGCGCAAGATGACGTACGAGTTCCTCGTGCTCGGCGAAGCGCTCGAGCTCCGCAGCATCCGCGTCGAGACGTGGGGCCAGAGCACGCCTGCGTTCGCGATGACGTTCAGCCCGGCGCTCCCCGACTTCGCGCGCCCCTTCAGCGGCAAGGTCACCTCGAAGTTCGTGATGGACGTGGGCGGTCAGCTCGGCCACGCCACCGGCACGGTCGAGTCCACCTCCACCGACAGCGGCGCCAAGGTCACGATCACCCCCACGGCGCCCGACTGGGCCCAGTCCCGCCCGATGACCTCCCTCATCGAGTTCGAGAACGGCGCCGCGAAGGTCATCGTCCGCCGCGCGAACTGACGCTCAGAGCGTCGCGAGCCAGCGCTCGGTCGCTCGCGGGTGGCGGAACCACAGCACGGGCGCTTCGCAGTCCTGGATGCGGTCGAGCTGGCCGGGCCGGTTGTGCGCTGGCCAGTTCCAGACCCACCGCAGGAACTCCGCGTCGAACCGCTCCGGGCAGCCTTCGCCCATGTCGGGGCGGACCGTGCCGTGGGTCGTCCACACGCGCTTCAGCACGCGCGTCATGCAGACGTGGCGCGGGTAGTCGAGCCAGATCACGAGGTCGGCGCGCGCCAGGCGGGTTCCGCTGTAGGCGCCGTAGTTCCCGTCCGTGATCCAGCGCTCGGTCGCCACGGCGTCTTCGATGCGCCGCCGGGTCTCGACCGCATCGCGCTCCACCCAGCCCGGCGCCCAGTGCAGGGCATCGAAGTGCACGACGGGCAGCCCCAGGCGCGGGCCGAGCTCGCGCGAGAGCGTGGACTTCCCGGAGCCGGAGCACCCCACCACCGCGATCCGCCGGGCCGCACGGACCTCAGCGGCGGTCACCACGTGTAGAAGCCCTTCCCGGACTTCTTCCCGAGCTCGCCCCGCGCCACCATGTCGCGCATCAGCTGCGGGGGCTCGAAGGCCGGGTTGTTCAGCGCACCCGCGAGGTACGCGCCGATGTGCAGGCGCACGTCGAGGCCCACCATGTCGGTGAGCTTCAGCGGACCGACCGGGTGGCGGTACCCGAGCACCATGGCCTTGTCGATGTCTTCGGGGCTCGCGACACCCTGCTCGACCATGCGGATGGCCTCCATGCCGAGGCACACCCCGAGGCGCGAGGTCGCGAAGCCGGGGGCGTCCTTCACGACGATGACGTCCTTCCCGATGCGCGCGCCGTAGGCCTGGATCGCTTCGAGCACGGCAGGGCGGGTCTGCTCGGCCACGATGACCTCGAGCAGCGCCATGATGTGCACTGGATTGAAGAAGTGCGTGCCGATGACGCGTCCCGGGTCGGACAGCGCGCCCGCGATGTCGGCGACCGACAGGCTCGACGTGTTGGTCGCGAAGATCGCCGACGCGGACGCCTTCGTCTCGAGCTGCGCGAACAGCGACTGCTTCAGGCCGAGCTGCTCGGGCACGGCTTCGATGATCAGGTCACAGGCGGCCACCGCGTCGAGGTCGCCGGCGCTCAGCTTCTCGACCGCGGACGCCCGCTCGTCGGCCGTGACCTTGCCGCGCTCCACGCCCTTGTCGAGGTTGTCGCGAACCTTTCCGAGACCGCGCTCCACCGCGCTCGCGTCGGCATCCGTGAGCACCACGGCGTAGCCCGCCATGGCCGACACCTGCGCGATGCCGTGCCCCATCGTTCCGGCTCCGATGACTCCGATGCGCTCCATGGTCCCTCCGCGATAGAGCGTCCCCCTTAGCCTGGAGTCCCCCCATGCGGAACGCCGTCGTCATCGATGCCCTCCGAACCCCCATCGGTCGCTTCCAGGGAGGGCTGTCGTCGGTACGTCCGGACGATCTGGGCGCCATCCCCATCCGAGCCGTCGTGGAGCGCTCCGGCATCGACCCCGACGCGATCGACGAGGTGTTCTTCGGCTGCGCCAACCAGGCGGGCGAAGACAACCGGAACGTGGCGCGCATGGCGCTCCTGCTCGCCGGCCTCGGCCAGCACGTGCCGGGCGTCACGCTGAACCGGCTGTGCGCGAGCGGGCTCGAGGCCGTGAACCAGGCGGCCCGCATGATCAAGTGCGGAGACGCCAGCTTCTGCGTGGCGGGTGGCGTGGAGTCGATGTCGCGGGCGCCGTACTCCATGCCCCGCGGTCCGCACATGCCGAAGGCCGGCAACGTCACCGCGTGGGACACCACCCTCGGGTGGCGCTACCCGAACCCGCGCCTCGAAGCCCTGTTCCCGCTCGAAGCCATGGGGGTCACGGCCGAGAACATCCTCGAGCAGATCGCCATCTCGCGCGAAGACCAGGACGCGTTCGCGCTCGCGAGCCACCAGCGCGCCGTCGCGGCCACCGAGAACGGCTGGTTCACGAACGAGATCGTTCCCGTGGTCGTGAAGGGCCGGAAGTCCGACACCACCGTGTCGGTCGACGAGGGTCCGCGCGGAGACACCTCGCTTGAGGCCCTCGCGCGCCTCAAGCCTGCGTTCAAGCCGGGCGGGTCGGTCACGGCGGGGAACAGCTCCACGCTGAACGACGGGTCGTGCGCGCTGGTGCTCGCCGACGAGGAGTCCGCGCGTGCCGAAGGGCTGCCGATCCGCGCGCGGGTCCGGGCCATGGCGTCGGCGGGCGTCGACCCGCGGGTGATGGGGCTCGGCCCCGTGCCCGCCACGCGCAAGGCGCTGAAGCGCGCCGGCCTGCAGGTGAACGACATCGGGGTGTGGGAGCTGAACGAGGCGTTCGCGGCCCAGAGTCTCGGGGTGATGCGCGAGCTCGGGCTGTCCCACGAGAAGGTGAACCTGCACGGCGGCGCCATCGCGCTCGGCCATCCGCTGGGCTGCTCGGGAGCCCGCATCCTCACCACGCTGCTCGGGGTGATGGAGCGGAAGGACGTGCAGCTCGGCGCCGCCACGCTGTGCGTCGGCGTGGGGCAGGGCGTCACCACGATCCTCGA
Source organism: Myxococcota bacterium (assembly GCA_041389565.1). Lineage (GTDB taxonomy): Bacteria > Myxococcota_A > UBA796 > UBA796 > JACKEQ01. The sequence continues at coordinate 27,342 of JAWKRP010000031.1, read as the reverse complement.
GCGGGTGTAGCCCTACTTGCGCCGCTTCTTGCTCCGCCGGCCTTCGCGGGAGGGAGCGGGCTTCGGCGTGGGGTTCTCGGGGATCAGCGCACCGGGCTCGTCGGTGGGCGCGGCAGGCGGCGTGACGCCCCCCGGCGGGAGCACGAGGATCTGCTCGCGCTCGTTCTGCACCACGATCGTCGACTCGAAGTCGAGCCCGCTGGCCTTGTCGCTCACCCACACCTTGTGCTCGCCGGCTGCCACGGGCAGGCGCTCGAACGGGGCGGCGCGCGGCAACCGCTCGTTGTCGAGCCACACCTCCGCAGACTCGATGCCGCGCAGGTAGATGGTGAGCCGGCCGGGCTTGCCCGCGGGGTCGGCCGAGCCCGAAGCGCTCTCGGACTTCGGCGCCGGCTGGACCGCCGTGGGCTTCGGCGCTGGCTGGACCGACGCGCCCCAGGGGTTCTCGAGGTCGTTCTCGGCGGGTTCGATGACCGGGGCGGGCCGCGGAGCCGGCGCCGGAGCCGGGGCCGCGACGGGACTGGGCGCAGGCGCCGGTGCGAGGACGGTGCCCCAGGGGTTCTCGAGGTCGTTGGTACCCGGGTCGAACGCCGGCTTCGGCTCGGGCGCTGGCTTCGGCGCGACGGGCGCTGGCTTCGGCGCGACGGGCGCTGGCTTCGGCGCGACGGGCGCTGGCTTCGGCGCGACAGGCTCTGGATCGGGCCGTGGGCTCGGGGGCTTCGGGACGACCACCTTCTCGGGGGCGTCCTGCACCAGGATGTTGAACTCCACGCGGCGGTTCGTGGCGCGACCCTCGGGGGTGCGGTTGGTGGTCATCGGCGTGGTCTCGCCGTACCCCTTGAAGGTCAGCCGGTTCCGCGCGACCCCCGCGCCCACGAGGTAGGTGAGCACGCTCTCCGACCGCTGCTGCGACAGCTTCTGGTTGTACGTCTCCGAGCCCACGTTGTCGGTGTGGCCCGCCACCTCGACCTTGCGGATCTCCGTGCGGCGCTCCAGCAGCTGCGCGACCGCATTCAGGAGCGCGAAGCTCTTCGCGTCGATCTCGGCGCTGCCCGTGCGGAACTCCACGCGCTGACCGATGGAGATCTGCGTGCCCTTCACGATGGCGAGCTTCGGGCACCCGTCCGACGTGGCGGGGTCTTCGCCGGCGTCGATGGGGTCGTCGGGGCACGCGTCGCGGTCGTCGGGCACGCCGTCGCCGTCGCGATCGCGGTCGGGGCAGCCATTCCGCTCGATGGGACCGGGCTCGTCGGGGCACTCGTCCTGCGCATCCGCGAGCCCGTCGCCGTCGCGGTCGGGGCAGCCCGACAGGGACTCGAGCCCCCAGACGTCGGGGCACAGGTCGTCCGCGTCGAGCACGCCGTCGGCGTCGTTGTCGGCCTCGGGACAGCCATCCTCGTCCTCGAAGCCGTCGAAGTCCTCGGGGCGGTCGGGGCAGGCGTCGCGGGTGTCGACGAACGTGTCGTTGTCGTTGTCGGGGTCGGGGCAGCCGTCGGTGTCGCGGAAGCCGTCGAGGTCCTCCGGTTCGAGCGGACAGCGGTCGTCGCGGTCGAGGATGCCGTCTCCGTCGCGGTCCGACACGGTGCGCCCGTACGTGAGGGCCGCGAACATGCGGTAGTCGGGCGCTCCCACTCCGGCGATCAGGCCCGTGCCGGCGCCCACGGTCATCGACAGGCCGCTCGGCAGGGAGGTCTGCCCGAACAGGTGCCCCGTGCCCAGCACGTTCGACCCGTCGGCCGCGCTCACCAGCCCGAGCTGGGTCTCGGCCTCCGCTCCGAGCCGGAACCCGGGCGTGACGCGGTAGAAGGCGCCACCGAGCAGCTCCACCGCGCTCCCCGTGCCGACACCGAGGAACTCGCTCTTCTCGCTCACCGCGATCCCGCCGTTCCCGACCCAGCCGAACCGACCCACCTCGCCCGCCAGCGCGGCCGTCACGCCGAGCTGGAAGCCACGCTTCGTGAACGCGTCGGTCGAGCCCGTGGGGAGCTCGGCGCGCGGCACGATGCCGAGCCGCACGCTGTCGCGCTTCCACAGCGGCACGTTCGCCTGGAGCCGGAGATCGCCCATCGCGGTGCCCTGGAAGCCCGACACCGGCGCATCGACCCAGGCGTACACCGGCAGGAACACCTCGAACCGCACGCGGTCTTCGACGGTCCACCCGCCGTAGACCTCCATCGGGAGCGCGCTCCGCACGAGCGGCTCGGTGCGACCGCCGAAGTCGGCCACGGCGAGATCCTGCGCGAAGCTCGCGAACACGCCCGCCGACAGGCCCTCTCCGAGCAGGTACGGCGACTCGCCCTGCAGCGAGCCCTGGCCCGACGCGAGGGAGCCCGCGGGGCGGAAGGGGTCGACGTCCGCGGCGTGAGCCGACAGCGCAAGCAGCAGAACCACACTCACGGGCGGAAGGCTACCTCACTTTGCGGGAACCCACCCGTCATCTGCGGGGCGGATACTTCCGCAGCTTGCGCTGGAGCGACTGGCGGTGGAGCCCGAGCCGGCGCGCGGCTTCGGAGATGTTGCCGCCGGTGGCCGCGAGCACGGCCTCGATGTACTCGCGCTCGTGCCGCGCCAGGCTGGGCGGATGGTCGGGGATGGGCACCGTGGGGTCGCCCTTGCCGTCGTGCTTGAAGGCCTCTTCCAGCGCGTCAGGATCGGCGGGCTTCGTCATGTAGTGGTGAGCGCCGAGCTTCATCGCCTCGACCGCCGTGGCGATGCTCGAGTAGCCCGTGAGCACGACGGCCCGGATGCCCGGCAGACGCTCGACGAGGTCGCTCAGGACCTCGAGACCCCGCTCGCCTTCGAGCCGGAGGTCGATGACGGCGAACTGCGGACGATGGACCGCCGCGAGGCCGAGCGCGGAGCGATGATCCGGCGCCGTGATGACCTGGTAGTCACGGTCGGTGAACTCGAGCTCCATCGACTCGCGGAAGGCGTCGTCGTCATCCACCACCAACAGCTTCGGCCGGTTGTCCTTCGGGCTCATGCGTTCTCCGGGGCGCGACGGGGAACCACCAACGCGCGGTCGTCCCATCGGGATGTGAGATGTAACGCAGACCCCCGCCTGCGCCGTCTGCGACCTGTCGGGCGACGAACACGCCCAGACCCGTGCCCGCCGACTTCGTCGTGAAGAAGGGCGTGCCCACCTGGTCGGGCTCGCTCGGCAGGCCACAGCCGTGGTCGCGCAGCTCGACGACCGCGTTCTCGCCTTCGACGCCGAGTCTCAGGTGGAGGGGCGCGAAGGTGTCGGCCGACTCCTGGGCTTCCCGCGCGTTCTCGAGCAGGTTGGTGAGCGCCTGCGAGAACGCGACGCGAGGCAGGTTCACCTCGGCGCCCGCGCTGTCGTCGTCGAGCGCGATCTCCATCGTGCTGCCCTTCTCCCACAGCTTCACGGCATCGGACACCAGGACGGAGAGCGGAGCCTGCTCCATGCCCACCGCCGACGGGTCGCCTGCGCCGGCGAGGAGCTGCTGGACGATGCGGGTGCAGCGGTCGAGCTGGTCTTTCATCACCTGCAGGTCGCGCGTGGTGTCGGGATCGTCGTACCGGCGCCCGATCCGGCGCAGCCGCAGACCGATGGTGGACAGCGGGGTGTTCAGCTCGTGCGCCGCACCGGCCGCCATCGTGCCGACGGACCGCAGGCGATCGGTGCGGGACGTGCGGTCGCGCGCCTCGAGCAGCTGTTCCTTCCGCCGACGCAGCGTGTCGGCGAGCCCGACCACGAAGATGGCGATGCTGAACGTGGTGACCGTGAACGCGAGGAGCTGGCCGAGCGGACGCAGCACCCGGGGCTCGATGGTGTGGTTCTCGAAGTGCAGCGGAACGTGCCACAGGTGCACGGACGCGTAGCAGAGGATGACGAGCAGCGCGAGGATGGCGGCCAGCGTGGGCCGCAGCATGATCGAGCCCATCGCGACGTGCACGAAGTACAGCACGATGAACGGGTTGTCGTGGCCCCCGCCGAGCAGGAAGAACGCGGTGAGCGCCACGACGTCGGTACCGAGCTGCCAGAGCAGCGTCTCCTCGAGGATGGGCTGGGGCCGCGCGAGCACCTGGATCGCGCGCAGGTTGGCGGCGAGCAGCATCGCCATCACCACGCCCAGCGGAACGAGCAGGGTGACGGAGTCGAGCAGGGGGAAGGCGAAGCCGAGCGTGATGGTCTGGGCGCCGAGCGCGACCCACCGCAGGCGGGTGAGCCAGCGGAGCCAGACGTGGCTCTCTTCAGCCCTGCTCTGCATCGATGGCCTCGGCGGCGGACTGGACGAGCTTCGTGAGCTCCGCGTCGCGGATCGCGAGCGGCGGGTTGATGACGAGGGTGTCGCCGAGCGGACGCAGGATCACGCCGTGCTCACGGGCCCGCATGCACACCCGGTGCCCGAACTCCACGTCGGGCTCGTACGGCTGGCCGTTCCGCTTCACGAGGTCGATGCCGACCATCACCCCGCACTGCCGCACGGCGCCGACGCCCGTACGCTCGAACCAGCCCTTCAACAGCAGGGAGAGGTGCTTCTTCAGCTCGAGCGTGCGCTGGAGCACCCCGTCTTCCTCGAACACGTCGAGGCTCGCGAGCGCGGCGGCACAGGCGAGCGGGTTCCCCGTGAAGGTGTGGCCGTGGAAGAACTGGCGCTGGGACCCGGGCTTTCCGAGGAAGGCCTCGTACACCGCCTCGGTCGTGAGGGTGGCCGCGAGCGGGAGGTACCCGGCGGCGAGCCCCTTCGCGACGCACAGCAGATCGGGGGTGATGCCCACCTGCTCCATCGCGAACATCGACCCCGTGCGCCCGAACCCCGTGGCGACCTCGTCGGCCACGAGCAGCACGCCCTTCTCGCGGGCCTTGTCGCACAGCGCCTTCAGGAAGGCGGGACTGTGCATCTTCATGCCGGCAGCCCCCTGCACGAGGGGCTCGAAGATGAACGCGGCCAGCTCGTGCCCGTGCGCATCGAGGAGCGCGAGGGCCTGCTCGAGGCAGGCGGCTTCCTCGGGCCCGCCCGGCGTGACGGGCGCGGGCAGCGACACGGCGTCGAACAGCAGCGGCTTGTAGATCTGGTGGAACAGCGGGATGCGCCCCACGCTCACCGCGCCCAGCGTGTCGCCGTGGTAGCCCCCCGTGAGGGCCGCGAAGCGGGTGCGTTCGGGGGAGCCCGTCTGCTGGTGGTACTGGAACGCGATCTTGAGCGCCACCTCGGTCGCGGTGGACCCGTTGTCGCTGTAGAACACCCGGTTCAGGCCCCACGGCACGAGGTCGATCAGGCGGTGGGCCAGCTCGATCGCGGGAGGGTGGGAGAGGCCCAGCATCGTCGTGTGGGCGACGCGGTCGAGCTGTCGCTTCACGGCGGCGTCGAGGACCGGGTGGTGGTGGCCGTGGACATTGGTCCACAGGCTCGCGACCCCGTCGATGTAGGCCTTCCCGTCGGTGTCGTACAGGACGCAGCCCTCGGCGCGCGCGATGATCACGGGCGGGCGCGCAGCCCAGCGCTGCTGCTGGGTGAAGGGGTGCCAGAGGTGCGCGTGGTCGAGCTCGGCGAGCCGAGCCGTGTCGTGTGGGCCGTTCATCGGGCCTGCTTATCGAGCTGTCGGGTCGGCGTCAGGGTCGACGTTCCCCCTCACCGCCGGCCGGCGTACGATGGGACATGACGTTCCTCCTGCTCCTCGCTGCATTCGCCGGCTCGGCGCCCTTCCCGGGCCAGGAGCACACCTTCGTGTCGTACGGCCGCATCCCCACGTGGACCGGAGTGGCGAGCCAGCTCGACGGCGACGTGCGGATCGACCTCTACGACAGCGGGCGCTACCCGGGCCACGCCGACTTCGTGTCGAAGGGCCTGTCCACGGGCATGACCTTCCGTCAGTTCAAGGCGGCCGTGCGCGACGGAGACCGCGCCTACCTGCCGTTCTTCCTGTACGACCTGCGCGGGCAGGAGCCCACGGTCGACGGGCGCGCACGGTCGTGGGCGGTGCGGGTGGAGGACTACGGGTACGCCGACGACGCCGCGTCGCTCGGGCGCGACGTGCTCCAGCTCGCCGAGGCCCTCGCCGTGCACACCGGCTTCCCGCGCGAGCAGGGGCTCATCGTGCTCGCGAGCTCCGACGCCGTGCGTCCGAACCGTGCGTCGGCGCCGGTCATCGAAGCCGCGGGCTGGGCGCACGCGACGGTCACGGGCCTCCAGAAGGGCGAGCCCCAGCGGTTCGAGGTACTGAACCCGGGCACCGCGGTGGGCGTGCTGCGGGTGGTGCGCGGAGTCGCCCCGCTCGCGCTGTCTCCCCGCGATGTCGTCGTGTACGACGCGCTCCCGGCACGGGTGCCCCCGGTGGCGGCCATCTTCACGCTCGCTCCGCAGACCCCCCTGTCGCACGTGAACCTGCTCGCGCGGAACCGCGGCACGCCGAACGTCCACCTCAGATCGCTCGATGTGCTCGGGGTGTCGGAGGGCGACATCGTGCGCGTCGAGGCGGGAGCCCAGCTCCGCGTGACGAGAGCGTCGCAGGCCGAGCTGGAGGCCTACTGGAAGGGCCGGAAGGCGACCCCGGTCGAGATCCCGGTGGCCGATCGCTCGGCGGGGCTGGTCGCGCTGCGCACGCGGCCCGGCGTCGAGCAGGTGGGGGCGAAGGCGGCGAACTACGCGCTGCTCCAGGAGCTCCTGCCCGACCACGTGCGTCCGGGCCACGCGCTGGGGTTCGCCGCGTACTTCGCCCATGTCGAGCGCAGCGGCGCCGGGAAGCGCATCGAGGCCCTGCTCGCCGGGCTGTCCTCGATGGATGCCGCAGCGGTCGACGCCGCGCTCGAGGGCATCCGCGACGCCATCCGCGAGGCTCCGGTCGATCCGGCCGTGCTCGACGCGCTGCTCGAGCTCCGGGCGCGCGACTACCCCGGCGTGCGGCTGCGCCTGCGCAGCTCCACGAACAACGAGGACCTGCCGCGGTTCAACGGGGCCGGGCTGTACACGTCCAAGGGCCTCGACGCCGACGAGGGGCGCGAGAAGCTGGAGAGCCAGCTCACGAAGGTGTTCGCGAGCCTGTGGTCCGAGCACGCCTTCGCCGAGCGCGCGTTCTACGGGGTCGACCACCGGAGCGTCGGCATGGCCGTGCTGATCCACGAGGCGTTCCCCGACGAGGCCGCGAACGGCGTGGTCCTCACGATCCCGGCGGCGGATGGCGTGCAGGTGGTGGTGAACGCCAACCCCGGCGAAGCGTCGGTCACGAACCCCGAGGCCGGGGTGGTGCCCGAGCGGCTCGTGTTCCCGCTGGGCTCGCCCGGGTCGCCCCGGATCGAGGGGCGCTCGTCCATCGGGCCCGTGTTCGCGGGCGGGTTCGCGGAGTCCCTGCTCCCGGTGCTCGCCGACGACGTGGCGCGCATCCACGCCGCGCTGACCGCCACCCGGGCCGAGCACGACTACGGCGTCGACGTGGAGTTCAAGGTCGTGCACACGCCGAGTGGCCTCGCGCTGTTCGTGAAGCAGGCGCGCCTGCTCGCTGCCACCGGGCCGGAATAGCCCGTCAGGAGAGCGCGGATTCCTGGCCGGAGTCCTGCACGAACAGCGTCGTGACGCCCGCGATGCGCCGGATCTCGGCGAGCCGCTGGAGATCGAGGTGCTCCGGGAGCCCGAAGATGTGCACCTCCGGGCCCTGGATGGCCGCGAGGTTCTCGGTCAGCCCGCCCTCCAGCACGTGTGTGGTGGCGCGGGGGATGCGGCCGAGCTCGACGAGGTCGGAGAGGAACCTCTGGGCGTCCGGCCGGCTCGCTGGATCGCGGAGCACGGTCGCCAGGTGGATGCTCCCGTGGCGCTTCCACGTCAGCAGGTACGTGAGCAGCACGGGCAGATCGAGGTTCGCCACGCGGAGCGAGAGCTCCCAGTCGGGGGCGCGGTCGGAGATCCAGGCCGCTGCGCTCGAGGGCGAGCCCACCGGGTTCTCGCGGTCGTCGAACGCCAGCACGACGCCGACGCGGTGGGCGCGCGCGTGGTCGCAGATCGACTGCAGGACCTCCGGATCCGTGCGGTCGGACAGGAGCAGCAGGTTGGGCGCGAAGAACGTGCCCTGCATGGCGCTCAGCGAGAGGCGGGCACCCTGACCCGGCACCTCTTCGGGCATCAGATGCCAGCTCGCGAACTTCTCGTCGGCGCGCAGCTCCGCGACGATGGCGTCGAGGGACTCCGCGAGCGCGTGGTCTTCGGTGAGCGCCACGAACTTCACCGAGCCGCGGAACTCGACGATGGCGCGCGCGAGGTGCGCCATCGCGCGGGCCTCTTCCGGCTCGCGCACCGGCACGAGCAGGTCGGGCTTCCAGGTGCGCGGCGAGCGACGCATCTGCGAGGCCTTCAGCGCGGCCCAGGCGGCGACGGACTGCGCCATGCCCGACTGCACGGTCTCCCACGGGGTGTCGACCCGCTTCCGGCGCGCCAGGTACACGAAGATCCCGACGACGAACATCACCTCGGGCAGCCCGCCGGCCGGGCTCGACAGCACGAGGCCGAGCACGCACGCGATGGTCCCGACGAGCGGGATGGCCGTGCGGATGGGGAAGGTGGGACGCCAGCTCACGAGCCCGAGGGACTGCTCGAGGAACACCACCACGTTCACTGCGAGGTAGGTCATGATGAAGAAGCTCGTGATGATGGGCGCGATCGCGTCGAGAGAGCCCGCGAGCAGGCCGACGGCGGCGAGCGCGAGCGTCGCGAGGATGGCGTTGCGGGGCTCGCCCGCGGGCGTGAGCTTCTGCAGGAGGTCGGAGCGGGGCACCACCTGGTGCTCGGCCATCGCCTGGAGCAGCCGGGGCGCGGCGACGAGGCTCGACAGGGCGGCCATGAGCGTGCTCGACAGCAGCCCGAACAGCACGAGCGGGCCGAACAGCGCGTGGTCGACCATCGCCAGGTTGTTCGTGAGCAGCTCCTGGCGGGGCACGACGGTGGCGTACCAGACGGCGCCCAGCAGGTAGATCACGAGGGTCGTGCCCCACGCGAGCATGGTGCCGCGGGGCACCGACTCCCGCGGGTTCTCGAGGCTCCCGCTCATGCCTGCGCCCACCATGATGCCGGTCGCGGCGGGGAAGAACAGCGCGAAGCACGTGAGGGGCGAGGCCTCCGCGAAGCGCCCGACCAGCGAGGGGAGCTGCGGTGTGGCCGTGGCCCAGCCGCCGAACGCGGAGAGCAGGGCCACGATGACCACGCCGAACATCACGGCCTGCGCGCGGGACGCCAGCGCCGCCGACCTGAGCACGGTGCCGCCCACGATCAGGAACGCGACCGCAGTGACGAGCCGCGGGTCGTGGGTGGGGAACAGGAACCCGTACCCTTCCGAGAACGCGTACAGGTACATCACCGAGCTGATCGTCTGCGCGATGTACAGGGGCACGCCGATCGCGCCGCCGGCTTCGAGCCCCAGCGCGCCCGCGATGATCGCGAACGCCCCACCGGCCTTCAAGCGCAGGTTCGTGGCGATGGACGACACCGACAGCGCCGTGGTGCCGGTGATCGTGTAGGCGGCGAGGATGATGAGGATCGCGCCACCGAGCCCGGCGTTCCCGACGAGCCAGCCCTCCCGGAGGTAGAGCAGCGCGCCGAGCACGGTGAGGAACACGGGCCGATAGACGCCCGCGAACGTCCCGAACAGCGCGGCACTGGGCTCGGCTGCGGGGACCTGGGCTTCGACGTCGGGGGCTTCGGCGGGGAGCGCGTCGGACACGCAGACGACTACCGACCCCGCTGGGGCCGCGCCACTACGGCACTCCTACCGGGCGCCGAAGGCGTTCGCGATCCGCTCGAGGTCTTCTTTCGTGTGGGCGGCGCTCACGGTCACCCGGATGCGTTCCAGCCCCACGGGCACGGTCGGATAGCGGATCCCCGGTGCGTAGACGCCCTGCTCGAACAGCCGCCGGCTCACCGCCATCGCGTCGGATCCGCACATCACGGGCAGGATCTGGGCCGTGCCCGGAACGTCCCAGCCGAGCTCGGTGAGCCAGGTGCGCAGGGTGGCGGCGTTCGCGAGCACCGCCTCGCGCAGCTCCGGACGCGAGCGGGCCGCCTGGAGCCCTTCGAGGGCGGCGCGCGCGACGGACTCGGGGGGCGCCGTGGTGAAGATGAACGACCGACCCGCGTTGATCAGCAGCTCCTTGAGCTCCGGTGGCCCCGACACGAACGCGCCGGCGGCCCCGAACGCCTTGCCGAACGTGCCGATCACGATGTCCGGACGACGGTTGACGGACGCCGCAGCGCCGCGTCCCTCGGGCCCGATCACGCCGATGGCGTGGGCTTCGTCGACGGCGAGCAGCGGCTTCTCGGGGTAGCGCGCGAGGGGCGGCACGTCGCCGTCCATGCTGTAGAGGCCCTCGACCGCGACCAGATCGACGTCGCGCGGGATCGAGTCGGGATCGGAGTGCGGTACGACGACCTTCTGCGCGTGGGACAGGCGCAGGCCGTCGATGATGCTGGCGTGGTTGGCGCTGTCGCTCGCGACGCGCATCCCGCGCTCGCACACGGTGGAGAACACCGCGAGGTTGGCCTGGTAGCCACTCCCGAAGAACAGCGCGGGCCGACCGAGCCACTCCTCGAGGTAGCGCTCGAGCGTGACGTGCAGGGGACGGCTCCCCGAGATCAACCGCGAGCTGCCGGCTCCACGGCCGCGCACCCGGATCTCCCAGGCGAGCCCCAGGTAGTCGTTGCTGCAGGCCACGAGCATCTCGCGCCCGTTCACGATGCCCGTGACCGGACCCGTCGGCAGGATCGGGCGGAGCACGCGCGTCTGCCCGGCTGCGGCGATGGCGTCGAGGCGCGCGCGCCACCGGGCCCAGCGTTGTTCGGTCAGCGGTCGGAGCCCTTGAACACGGGCTGGAATCCACCATCGACGTACATGCAGCCGACGGTACGGGCGTACTGCACGACGCTGATGAACCGGTCGAGCCCCTCCATGCCGTCGGCCGACGCCGCCATCTGCGAGAGGTCGCCGGACTCGGCATCGGGATCGAACGTCGCGAGCACGTCGGCGCCGGCGGTGGGCTTGCCGTCCTGCAGGGCGGTGAGCTCGGCCATGGCGTGGAGCGCCGCACGCCACTGGCGCCGGCGCTGCTCGACGCGGGCGAGCTGGGGACTCAGCGCACCGAGGTCCTTCACGTCGAACTTGTCGATCGCGAACACGTACGGAGGCACGGTGCCGAGATCGAGGGTGGCCAGCAGGCGCTGCACGGTGTCGAACGCCTTGCGGTACTCGCCCGAGATGCGCTCGAGCTCGGAGATTCCGGTGTCTTCGGAGGTCATTCGGGGCTCGCAGGAGGAACCGTGGCGGCTCGCTGGCGGAGCGCTGGGTCGGGCGCGCGGAGCAGGGCCGCGCGGAGGTCGGCGCGGTACGGACCCTTGCTGCCGGCCTCGACCAGCGCTTCGGCCCGCTCGGGCTCGAGCAGGTGCAGCCGGTTGAACACGAGGCGCGCCAGGCCCTTCTTGTCGGGGTCGGTGACCCAGGAGGCCAGCAGCTCGGGGCGATCCTCGGCGTGGTGCTCCACGAGGCACGCCGCGGCGGTCATCGGGGCCCACGGCGGCATCTCGACGTGCTCGACGATGTTCTCGAGGCTGCGGACGGGCTCGGGCACGAGGGCCTCGAGCTCTGCGCACGGGAGGGCCCCATCGCGCGAGGACAGCACGCGCACGAGCTGCTGCTCTTCGGGCGACGGATCCCAGGCGAGGGCGATGGAGAGGAGCACGAGCATGGCGTCAGCTTAGCCTGTCGGCGACCGCCCGCAGCACGGTTGTCGTGCCGGACGCCGTGGGGAGGCTCGCGAGGGCGTGGTCGAGGCCGACCCAGCGCGCGGAGAGCTCGTCGGACACGGACGGATCGGGCATGTCGAGCGTGATGTACGCGTGGTTCAGCACGCGCCACACCCGCTGACCGTCGCCCACGTGGATGGCGGTGGTGAACCACAGCGGCACGGCCGGACGCCGCACGCCGGTCTCTTCGAGCAGCTCGCGATCGCCGGCTTCGGCTTCGGTCTCCCCGGGCTCCACGCGCCCGCCCGGGAACGACCACATGCCGGGGTACGCACCGGTGGTGCGCTCGCCGAGCAGCACCTGGCGCGTGACGGGATTCACCAGGCACACGCTGGCCGCCGGGATCGCCTGCCCGTGGCGGGCGGGCGAAGCGAGCACGGTGCGCGTGCCCTCGCGTGCGACCTCGCGGAACCCCCGCGCGACCCAGAAGTCCCGGGCGCCGCACCGATCGTCGACCACCACCTCGCAGTCGCGGTCGCCCACGAGCCGTGCGAGTCGGTCGCCCCGACCGCCTCCGCGCGCATCGGGAGCGAGCCACAAGCTGTACGCCGTGCGATCCGCGGCCCCGAGCTCCGCCAGCACCCCGACGATGCGCCCGCCGTCGAAGACGGGCTGCCGGCCGTGCACGACCCCGCCCAGCGGCGCGAGGTGGGCGTCATGGGCGGACACCAGCGCGTCCCAGCGCGCGATCAGGCCCGCGGGATCGGCGGTTCCGATCAGCCACCCGTGATCGACCAGGCGCAGGCAGAAGCGCGTGGTATCGGCACCCGCGAGCGCAGCGCTGGTGAGCGCCCGGTGGATCTCCTCCGCTTCGTCGAGAGAGCCGCACGGCCACGGGAAGGCCGTCTCGGCCGTGGGGATCGCGAGCACGTCGTGCGTGTGGACGAGGCCCGCGAGGCCGGGGAGCGCGCGGTACAGCCAGGCTGCCACCGTGGCGTCGATGCTGGGCTTGTGGGGGCCGTCGAACCGGTGCGTGCCCCCGTCGAGATCCGCGTGCACCCGCACCAGCGCGTCGGCACCGAGCGAGCCCTTGTCGATCTGACGAGGGGTGGCCCACAGCCCGCCCGGGGCGCGCGCGCTCACGTTGCCGTCCGGACCGGCCGTGAGCAGCCCGGCACGCTGTGCGAACCCGAGCAGGCCCGCGGCGACGGCGTGCTCGGCGTCGAGCGACGCGACGGGCGCGGCCTGCACGGTGTGACACCAGCGCGACCCCGCTCGCGCGAGGCAGAAGTCGACCAGCACGCGGGCCACGTCGTCCTTCGTGCCCTCGTGGGGGATCGCGCCGCCCTCGGGAGTCACGAGCACCACCGGGTGCAGGCTCGGCCGGAAGGTCTGCAGGTCGTTCGCGACGGTGAGATCGAGCCTCGCCGTGCGGATCTGGCGCCGTGCGACGGACACGAGCTCGTCGGGGCTCACGCCCGACAGCAGCTTGAACCCGACCAGGAAGGTGGCCCGACCGCACCGCTCGCGCAGGGTGGCCAGGAGCTTCGGGTTCTTCTGCATCCGGATCACGAGCTCGTCGCTCGTCGACCGGATCTTCCCGTCGGCCGGGATGGGGGAGTAGTCGCTGACCGCAGCCGCCATGAACAGCAGGTCGGGGGGCGTCGCGGTGTGGGCGGCGAGCGCGGCATCGAGCTCCGCGAACGAGCCGTACGGCACGCGCTCCACGCGCGGGTCGACCCAGTCGGGGTGCTCCATCAGGCTGCGGCTGGCGAGCAGCACCACGTCGACCCCGCGAGCCACGAGGGCGTTCGCGATGCTCGCCCCGAACCGGCCCTTCGACAGGTTCGTGACCACCCTCACGTCGTCGATGGGCTCGCTGGTTCCGCCGGCCGTGATCAGCGCCTTCATGGAGGGCTCCCGGCGTCGAGGTATCCGAGTGCGCGCAGGGATTCGAGGGTGGCGTCGTTCAGGCGCACCTCGTCGTCGGTGTACGTGCCGGCCGGCGTGGACGCGAGGAAGTGCTCGCGGGCTTCGGAGAGGGCCTGCGACACGGGGCCGGGAGACTGCTCGCCGCGATCCGTGTCGAGCGAGAAGGCCTCCGCGGACTCCTCGGTCCAGATGCCCTTGTGCACCCCATCCACGGAGAGCGCGAGCCGATCACGCCGCTCCGACACGAGGAGGGTGGCGTCGTGCGGGGTGGGCCAGGTGTGCTCGAGGTCCAGCGACTCGGTGATGATCGCCGGGATCGAGGCTCCGGAGACGCGATCGGGCAGGGACACCCCGCCTTCGACGATGAGAGGCACGTGCACGAGCTCCTCGTACACCCACCACCCGTGCCCGAACACGCCGTGCTCCCCGAGCAGCTCCCCGTGATCCGACGTGATCACGACGAGCGTGTCGTCGCGGTGCTCGCCGAGCCCCTCCAGGATGGCGCCGATGCGGGTGTCGACGTCTTCCACCACGGCCCGGTAGGCGTTCCGGTAGGCCTCGCGCACGCCGGGCTCCTGCCCGCGCTTCGCTTCGCCGATCAGGAAGCCGAGCGGGTGCCCCTCGATCCACCGGGCATCGACCCCGTGGTGCTCGCGCGCCGCTTCGCTAGGGTGGAGCGGGGAGTGCGGCCCGAGGAGGTGCACGTACAGGAAGTGTCGGCTGCCCGGAGCCCAGCCGGCGACCTCCGTGGCGACCCGCGCAGGCGCCTGGGAATCCAGGGTCTTCCGCCAGGTGTCGAAGCCTCTGGAGAAGCCCAGATCGGGATCCACAAAGTCGTTGGCAACCAGGGCGGTTGTCTCGTAGCCCTTGTGGCGCATCACCTCAGCCAGCATCGGGGCGGGTGGGACCTTCGGAAAGGTGCGGACATTCCCTGGTTCTCGGTTCCAGCCGTGCTGCCTCACAGGCATGCCGGTGAACATCGAGATCATCGAAGGCACCGTCCACGTGCTGCTCGACCACGCGGTCGACACAGAATTCGCACGCGACGCGATCGCATCGAGCGCTGGCGTGCGGGCGTGATCCATCGCGTCCGCGCGGAGCGTGTCGACAACGATGAGAATCACGTTGTCACGAGGCTTTTCGCGGGGTGGCCCCGGGGCCGGACGCGAGCATGCCGCCAGCAGGAGGCTCCACATTCCGGTCCACCTTATCGGCCTCGTGGAATTCCGGGGGCTTGAATCCGTTGTCCGTTGTGGCAGACGATCTGCCACCGCGGGCCATGAGAGGCCCGATGGAGGATGACATGTCGAATTCCCTGATGAACGCCGTGCTCAAGGGCGCGATGGCGGGACTCATGGCGGGCGCGCTCGCCACCCCTGCGCTGGCGGGTACCGCGAGCTCGGAGGATTCCGCTTCGAACAACGGCTGCAACGGTGCGAACGGTTGTAGCGGCGAGAAGACGGACGCCGACGCCCAGGAAGCGGGCGAGAAGAGCGACAGCTGCTCGGCGAAGGAAGAGTGCAGCGCCAAGGACGGCTGCGAGCACAAGGACGACACCACCACCGCGCAGCCGGCGAGCGACTCGACCGAGAGCTGCTCGGCCAAGGAAGAGTGCAAGGCGAAGGAAGGCTGCGAGGGCGACAAGACCACCGCTGCCACCGAAGATGCCGGCGACGACAAGAAGAAGAAGAAGGACAAGAAGAAGAAGAAGGAGAAGCCCGCCGCCTGATCAGGCCGGGTTCTCACTCTCTCGTTCCTGGAAGGCCCCCGCTCGTCACCCGATGGGCGGGGGCTTCTCCGTCTGCCAGATCAGCCGCGACGCGCGCTCGTACGTGAGCCAGGCCCAGGCCCACTTGATGAAGACCACGAGCCGGTTGCGGTAGGTGACGAGCACCATGAGGTGCACGAACACCCAGGCGAGCCACGCGAAGGTGCCGGTGGCTTCGAACCGACCGCTCTGGAGCACGGCGCGGCGGCGGCCGATGGTCGCCATCTGTCCGCGGTCGGTGTAGCGGTACGGAGTGCGCTCGCGCTTCGCGAGGTCGGCGAGGATGCAGGCGGCTGCGTGCTTGCCCATGCCCAGCGCGACGGGCGCGACGCCCGGGAGCGGGCCCTCTCCGGTGTCGAGGTGGGCGATGTCGCCGACCGCGAAGATCTCCGGGTGGCCGGGCAGGCTCCCGTCGGGCTGCACGTGCAGGCGCCCGGCGCGGTCGGTCTCGACGCCGAGGGTCTTCGTGAGCGGTGGGGCCTGGACGCCCGCGGCCCACAGCACGTTGTCGGTCTCGATGCGCTCGCCGTTCACCATCACGCCGGCTTCGTCGACCTCGGACACCGGTGCGTTCAGGAGGACCTCGACCCCGAGCTCCTCGAGCTGCTCACGGGCCCGGACGCGGAGGTGCTCGGGGTACGACGCCAGCACGTGGGGGCTCGCTTCGACCAGTGCCACACGGGCGTTTCGCGTGTCGATGTTGCGGAAGTCGCGCCGGAACGTGGTGAGCGCGATCTCCGCGATGGCGCCGGCGAGCTCGACGCCCGTGGGCCCACCTCCGACCACCACGAACGTGAGCAGCCTCCGGCGCTCCTCCTCCGTGGCCGCCCACTCGGCGCGCTCGAACGCCATCAGGATGCGCCGCCGGATCTCGAGGGCGTCGCGCAGGGTCTTCAGGCCGGGCGCGTGCTGCTCCCAGCTCGCGTGGCCGAACCAGCTCTGCTGTACGCCCAGCGCGATGACGAGGTAGTCGTACGACACCCACTCGGGCGCTTCGCTCGCACCCTCGACGGCCCGCACGCACACGCGCTTCCCGGCGCGGTCGATCTCGGTGGCCTCGGCGAGCCGCACGGTGACGTGGGTGTCGCGCGACAGGATGGACCGGATGGGCTCGGCGATGTCGGACGGCGCCAGGGATGCCGTGGCCACCTGGTAGAGGAGCGGCTGGAACAGGTGGTGGTTGCGCCGATCGATCAGGGTGACCCGGGTGCCCGACCCCGAGAGTGCCCGGGCCGCGGCCAGCCCGCCGAATCCTCCGCCCAGCACCACCACGTGCGACGTCATCCTCGCCTCCTGTGGCTCCATAGCGGATCGAGGCGCTCGCGGCGCTGGTGGCGCGACAGGCCCGGACCGTGGTTGAATGTGCCGCCCCACGTGGAGGATGAATGCGCTCCCTTTTGATGTTCGCCGTGCTGGCCGGCTCTCCGGCGCTCGCAGCCGACGGCGCGGCCCTGCTCGCGGCGTCCGAGCTCCCGATGAAGGCGAAGGAGGCCCGTGACAGCGGGCTCGATGCCGATCAGGTCGTGTCGGCCATCGATGCCGCGAAGGGCGCTTCGCTGAGCGCCGCCGACACCGCGGAGATGCTCGGCGCCACGGGCCCCCTGGTGAAGGAGCACGGAGCTGTCGAGAACTTCGGCGACTTCGTGAAGGGCAAGCTCGAAGAGGGCTTGCGCGGTCAAGACCTCGCGAACGCCATCAAGGCCGAGCACGAGAACAAGGGCAAGGGCGGCGGAAAGCCCGCCCCGAAAGACGGTGAGGCCCCGAAGCCCGACACCAAGCCCGACGCGAAGCCCGATCCGAAGCCCGTCACCCGTCCGGTCCAGAAGCCCGGCCCGCTCACCCGTCCCGGCAGCGGCGGCACCACCCGTCCGGGCGGTGGAGCCACGCGTCCGAGCAGCGGTGGCGGGGATGCCCCGAAGCCGCGCCCCTCGGGTGGCGGTGGCGGCATGACGCGCCCGGGAGGTGCCCGATGAACGCGCGTCTCGCCCTGTGTGCCCTCCTCACGGTCGGCTTCACCCTCGGCTGCATGGGCGGCGAGGATCCGCCTCCGGTCACCGCGCCCAAGCCCGCGGCCACCGAGACGCCCGAGCAGAAGGCCGCCGCCATCGCGAAGGCCCTGAAGGCCGATGCGTCGAAGGCCGACGACGTGCTCAAGGAGCACGGCATGACCGCCGAGGCGTTCGAAGCGCTCATGTTCGAGATCGCGAAAGACCCGAAGCGCACCGACGCCTACCTGGAAGCCCGCAAGTAGGCAGTGCTCAGGTTCGACGACGCGGAGCGCACGCTCGCCCTGTCCGTTCGGGACATCGTCGAGGTCGGCGCTCCGCGTGGGCACCTCACGCTGGACGTGGTGCGCCGGAACCGGGCGCGCCTCGCCGCAGGCCTGTGGGTGCACCAGCAGTACCAGACCGCCCGTGAGTCCGAGGACACCGGGTTCTCGCGCGAGGTGCAGCTCGAGATCCAGCGCGTGATCGACGACTGGACGGTCACGCTGCTGGGCCGCGTGGACGGGCTCGTCGACGCGGGAGGGGAGTGGATCGTCGAAGAGGTGAAGTCCACCGCCCTCGACGGCAGCCGGCTGTACCCCACGCTCGCCGAGGACTGGCCCGACTACGTCGAGCAGCTCGAGGTCTACCTGTGGATGCTCCAGCGCTCGAAGCCCGCGTCGCGGGTGCGCGGACGGCTCGTGTTCGTGAGCCTGGCCGACGGTGCGCGCCACACGCTCGACGTGGCGGTCGATCCCGAAGTGATCGAAGACCGCATCGACGCCCGGCTGGCCGAGCTGATCGCGGAACGGGAGCGCCGGCTGGCCTGGATGCACGAGCGCCAGCAGATCGCGGTGCACTGGCCGTTCCCGGAGCGCCGGGTGGGCCAGGACGAGGTGGTGGACGCCGTGCGCGACGCGCTGAAGACCGGCCGTCCGCTGCTCGTGCAGGCGCCCACCGGGCTCGGCAAGACCGCCGCCGTGCTGTCGGCTGCGGTGGCCGTGGCGCTGGAGAGCGGGCGCCAGGTGTTCTGGGCGACGAGCCGCACCACTCAGCAGCCCGTCGTCGAAGGCACGCTGGCCCGCCTCGCCGAGGCCGGAACCCCGCTGCGGTCGGTCACCCTGAACGCGCGCGGCAAGGTGTGCCTGAACGAGCGCGACGGGGAGCTCCTGGTCTCGTGCCGGCCGGAGTCGTGCCGGTTCGCGGAGGGGTACTTCGACAAGGTCCGCGAGCACGGGCTCACCGCGACGCTGTGCCGCGGGAGGTCCGGTCGCGTCGAGCTCGCGGAGGCCGGGCGCACGTACGGAGTCTGCCCGTACCAGCTCGCGCGGGACCTGACGCACGCCGTCGACGTGGTGGTGGGCGACATCAACTACGTGTTCGACCCGGGCTCGCGGCTGCGCGAGCTGTTCGACGGCGACCCCGGCCGGTGGATCGTGGTGTGCGACGAGGCGCACCAGCTCGTCGATCGCGCGCGTGCGTGGCGCTCTCCGCGCATCGAGGCCCGCCAGGCGCAGCGGGCCGCCGCCTTCCTGGCGGGGCTCGGCTCGGCGTTCGACCCGTTCGCGTTCCTCGCACGCCAGATCGAAGACGCCATCATCGAAGCCCAGCACCAGGTGGTCGGTCCGGCGCGCAACGGGGAGGGCGTGGTCGACCTGTCCGCGCACACCTGGGAAGACCTCGCGGATCGCGTGGAGGAGCTGGGTCTCGACTACGCGCTCCTGAAGGCCGACCTCGGCGAGGTCCCCGACGACCCCTGGCTCGACCTCGCGCGCGCGGTGCTCCGGTTCCACACGGTGCTGGCGGAGTCCGACGAGGAGACCGTCGCGCTCGTCGATGCCCGCCCGCGGCGCGAGGCCGTCGCGCTGTGCTGCCTGGATCCGTCGCCGTGGCTCGGGCCGCAGATCCGTCGGCTCGGAGGCTTCGTGGGGTGCTCGGCCACCCTCAGCCCGCCCTCCTTCTACCGCGACCTGCTCGGGCTGGATCCCGAGCGCCTGCTCACGCTCGACGTGCCGTCGCCGTTCCCGCCGGAGCGGCAGCTGGTCGTGCTCGCCCCGCGTGTGTCGACCGCCTTCAAGGATCGCATCGCGCATGCGCCCGCCACCGCGGAGCTCGTGGCCGACTGCATCGCGCAGGTGCCCGGGAACGTGGCGGTGTACTTCCCGTCGTTCGCGATGCTGGGCGACATCGCGGCGCGCTGGTCGTTCGAGGATCGCGAGGTGCTCGTGCAGCCCCGCGAGCTCGCCGAAGCCGACCGCGCCGCGTGGCTCGGGCGCCTCGGCAGCGAGGGGAAGCCCGTCGTGCTGGCCGCCGTGCTGGGCGGGATCTTCGCCGAGGGCGTGGATCTCCCGGCCGGCGCGTTGTCGGCGGTGATCGTGTGCGGTCCCGCGTTTCCGCCCGTCGGGCTGGAGCGCGATCTGCTCCAGGGCTTCTACGAGGCCCGCTACGACGCGGGATTCTTGTATGCTTCCCTCGTGCCTGGACTGACACGGGTTGTACAGGCTGCCGGCAGGTTGATCCGCCGGCCGGAGGATCGCGGCGCGATCGTCCTGGTCGGAAGGCGATTCCGGTGGCGCGAGCTGGCGGGGCTGCTCCCAGAGACGTGGGAGATCGAGGTCCCGGAGGTTCCTGCTGTGCGCATCGCGACGTTCTTCGCGGAGACCACCCCGGGAGCCGCGGGATGACCCCCGAGACCCCGCGTCTGGCCCGTCGCAGGCGGGTGTTCGATCGCCTCGAGGCGCGCGTGGTGCGGCTGTACCTCGCGAAGCCCGACGAGGACGTGCGCCCGGTGTTCCAGGCGCTCCGCTACGCGCTGTCGTTCGCGCGCCTGACGACCGTACGCACGGCCGACGGGAAGGACGTCGACGTCGACGGCCCGCTGCAGCTGCACGCCTGGGCGATCCGCGACCTGCTCGCGGCGCCGCTCGAGTCCGCCACCTCGCTGTGGTCGGTGGCCCGCCTGATGCCGGAGGTCGTGCAGCGCACGCGCCAGGCCCGCACGAGCCTGCTCGAGCACCTCCCGGTCGACCGCGCCAGTCTGGAGGCCGAGGTCACCACGCGCCTCCTGGCCGTCGCGAGTGGTGGGGGCGGAGGTGCCGGGTACGTGTTCCCGGGCTGCTACGAGATGCTCGAGCGCAAGGGGCTCGCGCCGTCGCTCATGGTCGGCACGAGCATCGGCGCGCTGATGTCGATGTTCCGCGCGCGCCGGTCCCGCTACGACTTCGCGCCGCTCGTGGCGGCCGCACGCGCCCTGTCGTGGGGCGAGGTCTTCCGCGTGTTCCAGACCGAGAACCGCTACGGCCTGCCCGCCACCCTGCGGCTCCAGCTCCGGCACGTCCTGGGCCCCATGTTCCGGACGGAAGACGACCGCCCGATGTGGCTGTCGGACTTCGGCATCCCGCTGTACGTCATCGCATCGGGCATCACCGTCGACGCCCTCAAGCACGACCTCGACTACTACGAGAACCTGCTCGACGACGACGTGCAGCGGCTCGGCGTGCGAGCGAGCGTGCGCACGGGCTTCAAGGCGATGAGCGTGCTCCGCGAGTTCCTGTCGAGCCGCGAGGCCCTCAAGGAGGTCGTGCTGGGGCGCACGCCCGGCACCGAGGACTTCGATGTGCTCGACGCCACGGGCTTCTCCGCGGCCATCCCCGGGATCATCCACTACGACGTGCTTCGCGACGACACCCGCATGAAGCGCATCCTCGACCAGCTCTACGCCGAGCACGGCATCACGCGGCTCGGAGAGGGCGGCATGGTCAGCAACGTGCCCGCGCGCGTGGCCTGGGAGAGTGTCGTGCAGGGCCGGTTCGGGCGCCGGAACGTGTTCGTGCTCGCCCTCGACTGCTTCGCGCCCCAGCCCCGGAAGCTCGGCTGGTACCCGATGATGCAGGCCGTGCGGTCCGCGAACGTCGAAGACGACCTCGAGTTCGCCGACCTCTACCTCGACTTCCCGCGCACGCTGTCGCCGATGAACCTCGTGCCGCCCCTGCGCGACTCGCTCACGGCCATCCGGTGGGGCCGCGAGCACATCGAGCAGCACATGCCGTTCGTGGTCGAGATGATGCGCCCGATCGAGGTGCTGCGGGACTAGGGAGCCGGTCGCGCGTAGCGCGCTCCAAGCTCCTTCCGTGCCCGTGCCCGTGCCCGTGCCCGTGCCCATGCCCGGTCAGGACGTCGGGGAGCGCGCTCTCAGACGGGGAGTCGGCGGCGTTTCAGCCCGGTAATCTACTGGGGCATGGGCTCCAGGAAGTACCTCTCGTCGTCCTCGCCGGATCAGTCCTTGCTGCTGCCGGCGTCTCCTCGTGACTGGCTGTCGGAGAACCATCTGGCGTTCTTCGTCCTCTCCGTTGCCCATATGCTGGACCTCGGCGCGATCGAGGGAGCGATTCACTCGAAGGACCCACGCGGCCAGCGTCCGTACTCCCCCAGGACGATGGTCGGACTGCTTGTACGCATACAGCAGTGGGACGTACTCCTCGCGGCGCATCGAGTGGGCGGCACGGGCACGGGCACGGGCACGGGCACCGCCTTCGGCTGGGCACGGGAGGAGTCCGCCACGCAATGCGCGACGGGCTCCTAACCCGTGACGGCGGCCCTCGCGCGACGGGTGGCCGGGATCGACAGCAGCAAGGCGGTGCCCATGAGCAGCGCCCCCACGGCCATCGCGCCCCCGTCGAACCAGCGGGTGTACAGCAGCCCGCCGGTCTGCGGAGCGGTCGCGCGCGCGAGCGCGGAGAACGACTGGTTCACGCCGAGCACGGCACCCTGATCCTCCGCCGATGCGGCCTTGCTGATCAGCGACTGGAGCGACGGATTCGCGAGGGACGACCCGATCGCGAGCAGGGTGCAGGCCGCCCACATCGAGGCGCCCCCCATCGACACCGCCAGGATTGCGAGCCCCGCCGCGTTCAGCGCGTAGCCGATCCCGACGAGCAGGGGCTCGCCGAAGCGCTTCGTGAGCCGGCCGATCAGCCCACCCTGGATGACGATCCCGATGATCCCGATCAGGCCGAACACGCGGCCCACCTGCGCCGCGCCCATGCCCCAGCGGTGCTCGGCCACGAGCGCGAACGTGCCCTCCATCATCGCGAACGAGAACACCGCGACGAAGGTGAGGGCGATGCACAGCCCGACGACCGGGTGGCGCAGCCCGTCGACCAGCGCGCGCGGGTCGAGCGTCCGCCGGTGTGCGTGGGGGGTTCCGTCGGCCGCTGTGTCCGGCGGGCGGGACTCCGGCAATCGGAGCAGCACCCACACGAAGTTCACGGCCGAGAGGGCGGCTGCGAGGAAGATCGGCGCCTGGTAGCCGAAGTGCGACAGCTCGCCGCCCATCCACGGCCCCAGCGTGAACCCGACGCCGAACGAGGCCCCGATGAGCCCCATCCCACGGGCCCGGTTCTCGGGGGTGGTGACGTCGGCCACGTAGGCCTGGGCCGTCGAGATGTTCGCTGCGGCGGCCCCGTGCAGGGTGCGGAACAGGAACAGCATCCACAGCTGGTTCGACAGGCCGAACGCGAGCAGCATCAGGGCGGTCATCCCGACCGACATGAGCATCACCGGACGCCGACCCACGCGGTCGGACAGGCTGCCCCAGAAGGGCGCCATCACGAACTGGGCGATGGAGTACACCGCCATGAGCAGCGTGACCTGGAGCTCGGTGGCCCCGAAGTCCTCGGCGTAGAACGACAGCAGCGGGATGACCAGCCCGAACCCGAGCAGGTCGAGCAGCACGGTGAGCAGGACCGGGCCGAGGCCCGGGGTCTTCGGCTGCCCTTCGGTCACTGCATCATCTGGAGCACGGCGTCGTGGATCACGCCGTTGGTTCCGCACACGCCGATGTGGAGGGGATCCGGGCGGTTGAACGTGTAGTCTTCGCCCTTCCCGTTGGTGGCGCGCCCGCCGGCGGCGAGGATGCAGGCCACGCCCCCGCACAGGTCCCACTCGTTGCGGGGCTTGGGCGTGAACGAGGCTTCGGCGCGGCCCACGGCCACGAGCCCGAACTTCCACGCGACGGAGCCCATGGGCACCATGTCGGCCTGGCTCTCGTACTTCTCGAACCAGCCCTTCTTGTGCTCGCTGCGGCTGACCAGGAAGCGGCCGCCCTCCACGTCGCGGTGCGCGGTGACGGACGCCGAAGCGCCGTTCAGCGTGGTGCCGACGCCCACCTCGCCCGAGATCAGCTCGTCGGTGGCGGGGTTGTAGAGCACGCCGACCACGGCGCGCCCGTCGACCACGAAGCCCACGGAGACGCAGAACTCCGGGATCTTGAGCGTGAACTCGCGGGTGCCGTCGAGGGGGTCGATGATCCAGCAGCGGCGGTTCTCGAGGCGCTCGGGAGTGTCGACCGTCTCTTCGGACAGGATGGCGTCGTCGGGGAAGGCCGCCGAGATCGCGTCGATCAGCAGGGTGTTCGCGGCGAGGTCGGCCTCGGTGAGCGGACCCTTTCCGTCTTCCTTCTCGGTGGCCGAGAAGTCGCGGTTCCAGATCTCGAAGATGGCTCGGCCGGCACGGCGCGCGGCGTCTCGCGCGACTTCGAGCTCACGGGCGTACAGCGACATGGGTTCCTCCGCAGGGCTGCCCGCTTAACGCCCGTCGGGCTCGGGGGCCCGGACCGGCTGCAGCAGTTCGTCGGACCCGTCGCCGTCGAGATCGTGGAACACGGCACCTCTGCCGATCCGGAGGAAGGGCTGGGATCCACGCACCTCGTGGTCGGTGGGGATCACGAGGTCGTCGGTGGTCCACCGGAAGCGGCCCGGAGAAGTCCAGATCCACGCGTGCCCCGCGTCGTAGCGGGTGCGGGCTTCTCCGGCGCCGCGCAGCTCGCGGTACTGCGGCGCGCCCACGAGGAGGTCGGACTCGCCGTCTCCGTCGAGATCCCCCGTGGCCACGGCGTTCCCGAAGTGATCGGGCAGATCGCGCGACCGCTCGAACCGGGCGTCGGGCTTCGCGAGCCCGGGGAAGGTGGGCAGAGGGCCCCGGAACAGCGTGACGCTGCCCCTCCCGCGGTTCCAGCCGGCGGAACCCACGACCAGCTCGATGCCGTCGGCATCCTCGCGCGTGGCGAGCGCCGACCCGAACCACCCGGCGCTGGTGTCGTCCGGCACGAGAGTCCACGGCAGCACGTCGACCAGGGGACCGCGTGCCGGGAGGCCTTCGGCGGCGGAGACGACGAACACCCGCCCCGCGTCGTCGGACCCTGCGAATGGTGCGCCGATCGCGAGGTCGGCCAGCCCGTCGCCGGTGAGGTCGCGATCGCACACGGTCGAGCCCCCGGCGCCATCCCCGACCGCGGCGCCCCACCACGTCGGCGCGAGCTCCCAGGGGTAGGTGACCTCGGGACGGGTGGTGATCGTGTCGCTGGGGAGCAGCCAGAGAGCCCCGGCGAGGCGGGGGATTCCGTCGGGTGTGGGCTCCCAGGTGCCATCGACGGGCTCTTCGAAGCTCGGTGCCGTGACGACGAGGTCGTCGAGGGCGTCGCCGGTGACATCGGCGCAGCCGCGCACGTGCGTCCCGAAGGCGTCTTCCGACGTGAACCCGGTGAGGCGGAGGTCCCACGGCTCCGTGTCGAGCGCGTCGACGTCCGGATACCGGTACAGCGCGCCCCGCGAGCCGTCGTAGCCGGGCGCTCCCACCCAGAGCTCGGTGCGGCCGTCTCCATCGGTGTCGGCGAGGGCGATCGAGGCACCGAACCGCTCCGTGAGGGGCTGCTCCACCTGGGCGACCCGCAGGGTGTCGGTGGTCTGCGTGCCGACCGGCGGATCGAGCAAGGCCACGGCGCTCCGGTCGGGCATGCCGACCAGGATGCGGTCCTTCCAGCCGAGCACGCTCCAGCGGGCCCCTTCGACCAGGCTGCCCTGGACGCGATCGGGGAGCGCCAGGATTCCCCCCGATCCGTCGAGCTCCGCGGCGCGCGCGACGATCAGGCGGCTCGCGGGCCAGGCGTCTTCGCAGGCGGGACCCGAGCACTCGCTCACGCATCCCGCGATGAGCGCGAGCACGAGGGTCATCGCATCCGGTACGGCGCTTCGTAGGACAGGCCCACCCCGGTGTCGGCCAGCGCCGTACGCACGTACCCGTTGGGCAGGCGGAACCGGATCTCGTAGCGACCGGCGGGCACGCCGTGGATCACCGCGCGGGCGTAGGGGCCGACGACGCCGATCTCGGTGCCGCCGATCGACACGACGGCACGCGCGCTGCTGACGTTCTCGACCGGGAGGTCGATCGTGGCGGGGCCGTGGGCGCCCGGCATGCGGAGGATGCCGCTGGGGACGGGATGGATCGACACTGCATCGCCGACCGTGCCTTTCCCGAGGGGCCGGGCGAGCAGCGACACGAGATCGGGATGGTCGACCAGGATCGCGGTACGATCGGCGTTCAGCTCGAGCCGCGCGAGCGCTTCGTCACCCTCCATGGCCTTCACGAGCTCGTCGAGCGCGACCCCCTCGTCGAGCTCGAGCACCACGAGGCCACCCGGGACCGTGGGGTGCGCGTGCCCCTCGTGGACGCCGGGATCTCCCGCTGGGGTCTCGGGCCCCCCCATGGCTCCGGGCTCGACGGGGACGAGGCCCTTCACGAGGTCGGCGGGATCGACCCAGACGGCCACGAACCCTTCGATCGGACCCGCGTTGGCGTGCCCGGGGAGGGGGAGTGGCGCGGCCATGGCGATCATCGCGGAGATCAGGAGCATGCTCCGGTTGTAGCATGACCGCGGAGGGCTGGATGCACGACACCGTCATCGCCGGGATCGACACGCTGCTCACGATGGATCCGTCCCTCGGAGACGGCCCGCTGGGCATCCTCCGCGACGTCGCGGTGCACGTCGACGGCGGCGAGATCGCGTGGATCGGTCCGACCTCCGAGGCGCCCGCGTCGCGCCACACGGTCGATGGAACGGGATGCATCGCGCTGCCCGGTCTGGTCGACTGCCACACCCATGCCGTGTGGGCGGGGTCTCGGGCCGACGAGTTCGAGCGACGCCTGGCGGGCGCCACGTACACCGAGATCCTGAAGGCGGGCGGCGGGATCCTGTCGACGGTGCGCGCGAGCCGCGAAGCCACGGAAGAGCAGCTGGCCGCGGGGTGCGCGAGCCGGCTGGCCCGGATGCGCGCACGGGGCGTCGGCGCGGTGGAGATCAAGAGCGGGTACGGGCTCGACCCCGTGTCCGAGCTGAAGCTCATCCAGGCGGCGCGCCGCGCGGGCAAGCTCACGGGCGTGCGCGTGTACTCGACGTTCCTGGGCGCGCACGCGATCCCCCCCGACTGGGCGGACGATCGCGAGGGGTACGTCGAGCAGGTGATCGAAGACCAGCTCCCCCTGGTGGCGCAGTACGCGAGCTTCATCGACGTGTACGTCGACGATGGTGCGTTCACGGTGGAGGAGGGCGAGCGCATCCTCCGTGCGGGCCTGCAGTGCGGGCTGCAGGTGCGCGTGCATGCCGAGCAGGTCGCCTACACCGGGGCGGCCGAGATGGCGGCGCGCCTCGGAGCCCTGTCGGCCGACCACCTCGAGCGGATCGACGACGCCGGGATCGCCGCGATGGCGGCCTCCGGCACGATCGCGGTGCTGCTCCCGGGCGCGATGCTCTACCTGCACGACACGCCGCCGCCGATCGCGAAGATGCGCGAAGCGGGCGTGCGCTTCGCGGTGGCGACCGACCTGAACCCGGGCAGCTCGCCGGTCGACGATCTGTGGGCGTGCGCCACGCTGGCGTGCGTCACGATGGGCCTCACGGTCGAAGAGGCCCTGCGCGGCATCACGTGTGTGGCGGCCGATTCGCTGGGCGAGCCCGATCTGGGGCGCTTGCGCGTGGGCTCACCGGCGCCCGTGGTCCTGGTGCGCCCGCCTCCGGGCGAGGCTCCGCACCCTGCGGTGCTCGTACAGCACCTGGGGTGCCCGCGGATCGAAGCGGTGGTGGGCTAGCCA
The DNA here is from genome assembly GCA_041389565.1 of Myxococcota bacterium. Taxonomy (GTDB): domain Bacteria; phylum Myxococcota_A; class UBA796; order UBA796; genus JACKEQ01. The sequence continues at coordinate 49 of JAWKRP010000031.1, read as the reverse complement.
TCAGCCCGTCGAACGAGACCTAGGCGGACTTGGTCTCGACTTCCTTGGC
>JAWKRP010000030.1:0-115274 GCA_041389565.1 Myxococcota bacterium | reverse complement strand
GTCGCAGTCGCCCGTGCGGGGCGCGGTGCCGCCGATCTCCGCTTCGAAGCCCAGCGCGACGGCCCCGTCGTGGTCGGCGTCGTAGTCGTTGTCGCCCGCACAGTCGTGGTCGATGCCGTCGTACGGAACGTCCACGGCGTCGGGACCGAACGCGGGGTCGGTGTCGTCGCAGTCGCCCTGTCCGAGCGCCGTCCCGTCGGCGTCCTGATCGAAGTCGTCGGCCCCGTCGCAGTCCTGGTCGAGCCCGTCGTACCAGATCTCCGTCGCATCGGGCCGCACGGCCGGATCGCCGTCCTGGCAGTCTCCGGTCCCGAGCCCGTCGGCCTCCGCGGCCCACGCCAGCGCCACGAAGCCGTCTCCGTCGCGGTCGTAGTCGTTGCCGCCCGCGCAGTCCTGGTCGAGCCCGTCGTACCAGACCTCGGGCGCGAGGGGATGGAACGCCGCGTCGGCGTCGTCGCAGTCCCCCGTGAACGGGGCCGTCCCGCCGGCCTCCGCGGCCCATGCATCCGGCACGAACCCATCTCCGTCGGCGTCGTAGTCGTTGTCGCCCGCGCAGTCGCTGTCCACGCCGTCGTAGAACACCTCGGTGGCCCCGGGCCCGACGAGGGGGTCGTCGTCGTCGCAGTCGCCGGCGAGCACGGCGGTCCCTCCGGGCACGCCGAGGCCCCCGATCACGGCGCCGTCGCCGTCGCGGTCGTAGTCGTTGGACCCGTCACAGTCGCCGTCCACGCCGTCGTACCAGCGCTCCGGGACGCCGGGACGCACCGAGGCGTCGAGGTCGTCGCAGTCTCCCGTCGCGAGGCCGCCCGCCTCGGCGTCGTAGCCGCTGGCGACCACGCCATCGCCGTCCTGATCGAAGTCGTTGCCGCCCGAGCAGTCGCGATCCACGCCGTCGTACCAGACCTCCGCGGCCCCCGGTCGCGCGGTGGGGTCGCCGTCGTCGCAGTCTCCGACGCCGGGAGCCGTGCCCCCCGCGTGCGCCGCCTCGCCGAGCGCGACGAAGCCATCCCCGTCGCGGTCGTAGTCGTTGGCGCCGTCGCAGTCCTGATCCGCGCCGTCGTACCAGACCTCCGTGGCCCCGGGGAACACGGTGGGGTCGAGGTCGTCGCAGTCGTCGAGCCGCCCCGCGCCGTCGCCGTCCTGATCGTCGTCGGTGCCGTCGCAGTCGTCGTCCACGCCGTCGTACCAGACCTCGGGCACGCCGGGATGGATCGACGCGTCCTGGTCGTTGCAGTCGGCCGGTGCGGTGCCGTTGTGGGGGGCGGGACGGTAGCCGTCGCCGTCCTGGTCGTAGTCGTCGCCACCGTCGCAGTCACCGTCGACGCCGTCGTACGCGATCTCGAGGGTCGCGGGGTTGGCCGTGGCGTCGGTGTCGTCGCAGTCTCCGACGTTCGGCGCCGTGCCGCCCGCGAACGCGGCGTCTTCGGGACGGACCCAGCCGTCGTGGTCGGCATCCCAGTCGTTCGCGCCGTCGCAGTCTCCGTCGATGCCGTCGTAGGGCTGGTCGGGACCGTAGGGCCGCGCGGCGGGATCGGTGTCGTCGCAGTCGAGCTGGAGGTCGGGCGACCCCGCGATCCAGTCGGTGGGACCGGCTCCGCTGCACACCAGGGCCGCGGCGTCGCGGGGGAGCCCGCAGCTGTTCACGGGGGTCGGGTCCCCGAAGCCGTCGCCGTCGCAGTCGGGGAACCAGTCCGTCGGATCGGCCCGGATCGACCGGCGGGTGTCGTCGCAGTCGAGCCCGCCGTACGCCGCGGCGTCGAGGCCGTCGCCGTCCTGGTCGAAGTCGGAGGCCCCGTCGCAGTCGCCGTCGATCCCGTCGTACCAGGCGTCTCCGGCGCCAGGGTGGACGTCCGCACGCGTGTCGTCGCAGTCGTCGCCGCCGACCGAGGCCGCGAGGAACCCGTCTCCGTCGGCGTCCGAGACGGTCTGGAGGTCGCGCTCCGTGAGGAACAGGCAGCCGGCGAGCAGGAGCGGGATCATGGGTTGGCCGTCCACCAGGAGGGGAGGGACTGGTCGCAGAAGCAGCTCCCGCCCGGACACATCGAGGTCGCGGGGCGCGCGATGCCCCAGTACCCGGGGTGCCCGCACTCGGGGTCTCCGGCGCACGACGCGTCGGGCTGGGAGAGCGCCTGGACCGTGGGATCCGCGGGATCGAGGTGCGCATCCACGGCGGGCCAGGGCTGCAGGAAGGGGCTCGTGGCGGTCGCGAACGACGTGGTGTCCTGGGCGTTGGCGGGGATCGACCAGGCGATGGCGCCCTCGACGAGCGCGGAGCGCGTGACGGACACCGCGGAGCCGAGCTCGGCGCCGAACACGTCGACGGGAGAGCCCAGCAGGACGGCCGCGAGCGTGGGGGTGCACGACGTGCAGCCCGTGCGGAGCTGGGCTTCGACGGCGTTCTGCACGATGGACGCGTTCGTGAGCGTGTAGGGCGTGCTGATCATGCGGAGGCCCGCGCTGCTCGCGAAGCTGGGCGGGGCCTGGCCCGTGATGCGCACCCCGCGCAGGGTCGCGACCGTCGACGACGCGATGCGCACGGACTCCTGTGCAGCGACCCCTTCGACCACCACGTCCTCCACGTCGAGGTCGGCGACCGTCGATCCCTGGATGACGAGCGCCCGCTCGGCCGTGCCGCCCCGGATCCGGATCTCGCGGAGCAGCAGGTCGGACCCACGCGCCTGATCGAGCTCGAGCACGCTCGCGTTCGGGCCCGTCGCGATGGCGCCGTCGATGCGGATGCCCGTGATGGACACGAGCTGCTGCTCGCCGAAGACCTGCGCGACGGAGTCGGGCCGCACGAGCTTGAAGGCCGCGCCTTCCGTGGCGGCGGTCGACACGAAGTCGAGGTCGCGGAGCTGGAGGGTCTCGCCGCTCGGGTAGGACGGGTCCTCGTAGAAGTAGATCCCGCCGCCCCGCACCGCAGAGCCCCCGGTGAACGCGGACCGCCGGACATCGATGCTCGTGCGGAGGTTGTAGTAGGTGGGCGTGTTGTGCATCCAGATCGCGCCCCCGTCCGCATCGGCGTGGTTGTCGTCGAACGTGGAGTCGTCGACGCACATCCGGTTCTGCTCGGACGCGATGGCGCCGCCTTCGTTGGCCTGGTTGCCCACGAACACCGAGCGCAGCACGTGCGCGCCGTGGCCGGAGATCAGCGAGATGGCGCCGCCGCGCCCGGCCGCCGAGCAGCCCTCGAACGTGACGCCATCGACGATCAGGCTCGTGCCCAGGCGGCTGTTGCGCGAACCGGTCGCGATGCACCCGCCGTCGCCGGAGGTCGAGCCCCCCGCGACCACGAGGTTCCGGAGGCCGAGCATGCCCTCGCCCCCGTTCGCGAAGCTGTAGTCGGGCAGGCGGAACACGGGGTGTGCACCCGCGGCCTCGATGCGTGCGGGCCCCTCGAAGATGCGCGCCACGTCGCGGGAGTTCGATGCGTTGATGCGGCGCCCCGTGATCACGAGGGGTGCGCTCACCACGTGCGTGCCGGGCGCGAGGTGGAGCACGGTGCCGCAGTTGTGGTCGATGGCCTCCTGGAGGTCGGTGCCGACGGGGATCTCGCGGCCCCACCACTGGTCCGACGCGATGCGGAGCGCGATGGCGGAGTCGTCGCTGGGGTCGTCGTCGCAGTCCCCCACGAACGGCGCGGTTCCTCCGGCGTACGCGGCATCGACCTCGCGCACGTGGCCGTCTCCGTCGCGGTCGTGGTCGTTGCGCCCGTCGCAGTCCTGGTCGATGCCGTCGTACCAGATCTCGCCCGCTCCGGGACGGATGGCGGGATCGAGGTCGTTGCAGTCGGGCCCTCCGGCTCCGTCCCACCGGTAGCCGTCGCGGTCGGCGTCGAAGTCGTCGTGACCGTCGCAGTCGGAGTCGATGCCGTCGTACGGAACGTCCGTGCCGTTCGGGCTCACCGCGGGATCGCCGTCGTCGCAGTCGGGCCCGAGCACCACGCCGTCGCCGTCGCGGTCGAAGTCGTCGCGGCCGTCGCAGTCCTGGTCGTAGCCGTCGTACCAGATCTCGAGCACCCCGGGGTTCGCGGCCCCGTTCGTGTCGTCGCAGTCGCCCACGCCGAGCGAGCTGCCGCCCGGGAACCCGAAGATCGCGACGTAGCCGTCGCCGTCCTGGTCGTAGTCGTTGCGGCCGTCGCAGTCGGTGTCTTCGCCGTCGTACCAGACGTCGGTGGTGGCGGCGGGGTTCACGAACGGCGCGATGTCGTCGCAGTCGCCGCCAGCAGGCGCTGTTCCGCCCTCCTCGCCGGCCCACTGGCTGGCGACGAACCCGTCGCGGTCGAAGTCGTAGTCGTTGTTGCCCGCACAGTCGGCGTCCACGCCGTCGTAGTAGAGGTCGACCGCGCCGGGGAACACGAACGGCGCGTCGTCGTCGCAGTCGCCCGTGAACGGGGCCGTCCCGCCGGCCTGATCGTCGTACGCCTGGTCGACGAACGCGTCGCGGTCGCGGTCGAAGTCGTTGCGGCCGTCGCAGTCCTGGTCGATGCCGTCGTACCAGATCTCCGGCAGGCCCGGGCTGCGAGAGGGGTCGTCGTCGTCGCAGTCGTCGGTGCGGGGCGCCGACCCCCCGGCCTCCGTGCCGTACCCCCGCCGCACGGCGCCGTCGCCGTCGCGGTCGAAGTCGTTCCGCCCGTCGCAGTCGGTGTCGATGCCGTCGTACCAGAGCTCTTCGAGCCCGGGGTGCACGCTCGCATCGTCGTCGTCGCAGTCGCCCGACCCGAGCGTGCCGGCCTGGCTGGCCCACACGGCCGGCACGTAGCCGTCTCCGTCGGCGTCGAAGTCGTTCGCGCCGTCACAGTCGGCGTCGACGCCGTCGTACGGCACGTCGGGAGCGCCCGGGTACACGGAGATCTGCGTGTCGTCGCAGTCGACGTCCGCATCGAAGCCGTCGCCGTCGAGGTCGTGGTCGCTGCGCCCGTCGCAGTTCGCATCCACGCCGTCGTAGTACTGCTCCACAGCGCCCGGATTCACGGTGGGATCGAGGTCGTCGCAGTCCTGCGCGACGTCCCACCCGTCTGCGTCGGCGTCGAAGTCGTCTGCCCCGTCGCAGTTCGCGTCGACGCCGTCGTACCAGGCGTCGTCGGCGCCGGGCCCGATGAGCGGGTCGAGGTCGTTGCAGTCGCCGAGCGCGGGGTCGAGCGCGAAGTCGGCGCGCCGGAAGCCGTCTCCGTCGGCGTCGTAGTCGTCGGACCCGTCACAGTTCGCGTCGACGCCGTCGTACGGGAAGTCGGGTGCGTCGGGGTGGACCCCTGCGGAGCGGTCGTCGCAGTCGCCCGTGAAGGGCGCGAGCGCGTCGGTGACGGACGCGTCGAACGCGGCGTCGACCCAGCCATCTCCGTCGGCGTCGTAGTCGTTCGCGCCGTCGCAGTCGTCGTCGACCCCGTTGTACGGCGTGTCGGTGACCCCCGGGTTCACGGCGGGGTTCGTGTCGTCGCAGTCCCACAGGAGGTCGTCGCGCACGCGGATCCAGACGAGCGTGGGGCTCGTGCACACCGGGGTCTCCGGAGGACCACACGACGTGACGGGCGTGTCGACGGGGGCGCCGTCGCCGTCGCAGTCGGGCACCCACTCCTGGGAGCCGGCCCCCACCACCGGGGTCGTGTCGTCGCAGTCGACCCCGCCGAACCGGTAGGCGTCGAGCCCGTCGCCGTCCTGGTCGAAGTCGCTGCGGCCGTCGCAGTTCGCGTCGATGCCGTCGTACCAGGCGTCCGGAGCGCCGGGGTGCACGTCGGGATCGGTGTCGTCGCAGTCGTCACCGCCGCGCTCGGCTGCGATCCGGCCGTCGCGGTCGGCGTCGGTGGCGTTCCGCACGTCCTCCTCGGTGACGAACAGGCACCCGGACCACACCAGCAGGACGGAGATCAGTACACACCCCCCGTGAACCCGGGCACGGCCGTGCACGAGGGCTCGCCGAGGCACAGGTCGGGGTCGCCGGGGAGGGTGGCGATGGGCGAACAGGCCGTCCAGGCGGGCGTGAAGCAGGTGCCGGCGTTCTCGGAGCAGCCGGCACACGCGGCGGGCACGCCCGTGGACGGGAGGGAGGCCTGGGTCGACGCCCAGGTCGCGCCCCCCACGGTGTGCGTGTAGCGGACGCGGTAGCCGAGCCCGTCTTCGGACCGGTACGCGACTCCCACGCCGTCGGCGAGGTTCTCGACGAGCCCGTTGGTGAACGAGACGTACCCGGGCTGCTGGCGGAGGTCGACGGTCGCTTCCGGACCGGTGGAGACGGCCGTGACGTTCTCGAGGAACGCGGAGCTGCCGGCGTCCGTCACGTCGACCCACAGCGAGGCCTGCCCGTCGACGAGCAGCAGGCGCCGCGCGTGCACCGTGCCCTGGGACGCGCCCCCCATCCGGACGGCGAGCCCGGTGCCGATGGACGCGGAGTCGACGGTGACGCTGTCGAGCCACACGAACGCGCGGGCTTCGTCGATGTCGATGCCGGCCGCCGCCGCTCCGCCGGACACGGTGACGCCCTCGAGCGCCACGGAGCCGTCCGCACCGGCGTCGACGAGGGCGATCAGCGCGGGCTGCGGCTGGGCCGGCCCGGTTCGCGTCGTGGACGCGGTGGCGCCGGACACGGTGACGCCCTCGAGCGCGAGGTCTCCGCCGACCATCTGGAGCGCGCCGCCCGTTCCGAGCGCGCTGGTCGCGGAGAACGTGGTGCTCTGGAGCGACACCGCTGCGTCGACCGCGTACAGGCCGCCGCCCGAGGTCGCGCTGGCGCCGGTGATCTGCGTGCTCCACGCCGTGAGCCCGCCTCCGTCGGCGTAGAGCGAGCCCCCGGTCGTGGCGGAGCCGAGCGACAGGGTGCTGTCGGCGAGATCGAGCGCGCCCCCCGCGGTGACGGCGGCGTCGCCCCCGCGGTCGGCGGTGTTCCCGGTGAACGTGCACATGCCGAGCTCGGCTGCGCCGCCCGAAGCGACGAACAGCGCGCCGCCCCGCGCGGTGGCCGTGCAGCCCTGGAAGGTGACCGTCTCGAAGGTGGCGTCGCCGGTGACGAGCGCGCACCCGCCGTCGGTGGCCGTGCCCCCCGTGAGCGTCATGCCCGCCAGCTCGACGCCGCCGCCCGACACCTCGAGCGTGCGCGCGCCGGAGGCGGACAGCGAGGCGCCGTAGCCCGTGAGCGAGACGGGGTCGGCGAGCACGAGGGGGGCCGCCAGCACGTGGGTTCCGGGCGCCAGGGTGAAGGATTCCCCGGCACAGGCGAGCCCGAGCGCGGCCTGGAGGTCTTCGCCCACGGCCAGCACGCGGCCCTGGGAGTGGCGCGCCGCGTCGAGGTCGTCGCAGTCGGACATCACGCCGAAGCCGTCGCCGTCCTGGTCGTCGTCCTGGCCGTCGCAGTCTTCGTCGATGCCGTTGTACCAGACCTCGAACGCGCCCGGATGGCTGGTGACCTCGAGGTCGTCGCAGTCGTCGACGTTCGGTGCGGAGCCGCCCGCGAACGCGTTGTACGCGGTGGCGACGAAGCCGTCCTCGTCCTGGTCCCAGTCGTTCACGCCGTCACAGTCGGCGTCGACGCCGTCGTAGTACACCTCGGTCTGACCGGGGTTCACGGCCGCTTCGAAGTCGTCGCAGTCGCCGACGCCGGGCGCGCTCGCCGACGCGGCCTCGGGGAAGTTCGCCGCGACGAAGCCGTCTCCGTCGGCGTCGAAGTCGTTCGCGCCGTCGCAGTTCTGGTCCACGATGTCGTACCAGACCTCGGGCACGCCGGGGTTGAACGTGGCGTCGGTGTCGCGGCAGTCGAGCTCGCCGGGGGCGGTTCCGCCGGACTGGCCGGGGTACTGCTCCCACACGTACCCGTCGCGGTCCTGGTCGTAGTCGTTCGCGCCGTCGCAGTCCTCGTCGACCCCGTCGTACCAGACCTCCTGGGCCAGCGGGCTCACCACGGGGCTCGTGTCGAGACAGTCGCCCTCGTACGGGGCGGTTCCGCCCGACGTGCCGGGGAACGCGTCGGACACGACGTTGTCGCCGTCGCGGTCGTAGTCGTTCGCGCCGTCGCAGTCCTGGTCGATGCCGTCGTACCAGGTCTCGAACGCGTTCGGGTTCACGGTGGCGTCGGTGTCGTCGCAGTCGCCCGTGGCGAGGTTGCCGGAGAACGCCTCGAACAGCGTTGCGACGTGGTTGTCGTGGTCCTGGTCGTAGTCGTTGTCGAACTGGCAGTCGCGGTCGATGCCGTCGTACCAGATCTCGTCGAGCAGGCCGGACCGCTCCGGGTCGTCGTCGTCGCAGTCGACCGCGGGCAGGTCGGACTCCGCGGCCCACTGGAAGCTCACCGAGCCGTCTCCGTCGGCGTCGTAGTCGTCGAGCCCGTCGCAGTCGCCGTCGATGCCGTCGTAGAAGTTCTCGAACCCGAGGGGGTTCACGAACGGCCGGGTGTCGTCGCAGTCGACCAGCGCGGCCGGAACGCCCTCGTGGGCCGCGTCGAACCCGTCTCCGTCGGCGTCCCAGTCGTTGCCGCCGTCGCAGGCCCCGTCGATGCCGTCGTAGAACACCTCCTCCTCGGGCGGCCGCGGGTAGGCGATGGCGGAGGTGTCGTCGCAGTCGCCCGTCTGCAGGTCGCCCGCGAAGCCTTCGTACCCGAGCGCGACGAAGCCGTCTCCATCGGCGTCGTAGTCGTTGTCGTTGCCGGCGATGCCGTCGAGGGCGCTGCAGTCCGAGTCGATGCCGTCGTACGGGATCTCCGTGGCGAACGGGCTCTTCGTGGGGTCGTCGTCGTCGCAGTCCGTGGGGGGCAGCCCGGGCGCGAAGGCGGCGTGCTCGGGGGCGACGGCGCCGTCTCCGTCGGCGTCCCAGTCGTTCGTGCCGCTGCAGTCCGCGTCGACGCCGTCGTACCAGACCTCGTCGACGCCGGGGTTCACCAGGGCGTCGCCGTCGTCGCAGTCGCCGATCCGGGGTGCGGTGCCGCCGGCCTCGCCGTTGTCGCCGGTCCGGACGAAAGTGTCGCCATCGCGGTCGTAGTCGTTGGCGCCGTCGCAGTCCTGGTCGATGCCGTCGTACCAGACCTCCGCCGCGCCGGGATGGATCTGGGGATCGGTGTCGTTGCAGTCGCCCGAGAGCGGCGCGTCGGCCGAGGGGACCGCGCCGGGGATGGCGGCGCTGACGTAGCCGTCGCCGTCGACGTCGAAGTCGTTCTGGCCGTCGCAGTCGGCGTCGATGCCGTCGTACGGGACGTCGTTCGGGTTGCCGGGGAAGGTGGTGGCGATGCGGTCGTCACAGTCGAACACGTCGGGGCGGGTGGACGACCACGACGCCGCAGCGGCCCCGTCGCACACGAGCTGATCGGTGGGGGCGGTGCAGCCGAGCTCGAGGGTGTCGGAGAACGCGCCGTCGCCGTCGCAGTCGGCGTACCAGGGGAAGCGCTGCTCGCCGAGCTCGACGTCGGTGTCGTCGCAGTCGGTGCCGCCGTACTCGGCCGCGAGCAGGCCGTCGCCGTCCTGGTCGAAGTCGTTGGACCCGTCGCAGTCGGAGTCGATGCCATCGTAGGGGATGTCGGGGGCGCCGGGGTGGATGCTGGGGTCGCCCTCGGCGCAGTCGAGGCCGCCGAACGCGGGTCCGACGTGTCCGTCGCCGTCGAGGTCGACCTGGGCGAGGTAGTCGGCCTCGGTGACGAAGAGGCAGCCGGCGAGGGCCAGGAGCAGCGTCATGGGGCGGTCTCCCGCGAGGTCTTGCAGATCTTGAGGAAGCCGTCGCAGTCGAGGCGGAGGGTGTCTCCGGCGGCGAGGGTGACGGAGCCGCGCTTGCTGGCGAGGCCGTCGAAGAACGCGGTGATGTCGTAGGTGCCGGGTGGGACGGCGCCGGGCCCGAACTCGCCGGACGCGTTGCGGAGGGTGGCCCGGGCGCCGGAGACCGCGAAGGTCGCGGTGGTGACGGGCTCGGGAGCGGGTGCGGGGGCGGCGACGGGCTCGGCCACGACGGGCTGCGGCGCGGGTGTGACGGCGACGGCGGGCTCGGGGGCGGGGGCTTCGACGGGTCGGGGCGTGGGGACGGCCGCAGACACGGGGGCGGTGGCTGGTGCGGCTGCGGGGACCGGAGCGGCTGTGGGGACCGGGGCGGGTGCGGGCTCGGGGGTGGGGTCGGACGGGGGCTGGGGCTGGGGGGCCGCTGGACCGGGGGTTCCGGACGCCGTCCCCTCGACCTCGTGTCGGGCAGTGACCTCGGGTCGGGAGGACGGCGCGGGAACCGGAGGGGCCTCGGGGGCACCCAGCTCGAACAGCACGATGAGGAGCGCGGCGGCCGCGAGGCCGGCGAGACCGGCGACCGCGCCGACTCCGGCGATCCACACGGGTGCGGGGACGCGGCTCTTCGTGGGCTCGGCGGGCGGGAGGGACGGAGCGGGCGTGGGCGCGGGGGGCGGTGCGGCCCGCTCGACGGGGGGAGGGGTGGGGTAGAAGGTGGTCTCGGAGCCGCTCTCGGGCGGGGGCTCGAGCTGGCTGCCGAGCGTGGTGGACTCGGGGCGGTGTGGGACGAGGTCGGACGAGGCGCCGATGCCGCCCGTGAGGTCGTCGATGTCCCACTCGGAGTCGTCCTGCTGGCGGCCGAAGAACACCGTGGAGAGCTCGCCGACGGTGGCGAACCGCTCGTCGCGATCGATGGCGAGTGCGCCTTCGATGGCGTCGACCATGCGGGGGGGCACGTCGGGACGCAGCTGGTCGACGGGCACGCGGTCGCCGGCCATGATCGACGAGAACACCTCGAACACGTCGTCGACGTCGGGCGCGTACGCGCATCGCCCCGTGATCATGAAGTACAGGATGGCGCCGAGCGCGAAGATGTCGGTGCGGGCGTCGACGTTCTTGGCGTCGCGGATCTGCTCGGGCGACATGTAGCGGGGCGTGCCCATGGCGACGCCGGTGCGGGTGTTCCCGATGCCGCCGGCGTCCTTCACGAGCCCGAAGTCGGCGACCTTGGGCACGAGCTGGTTGCCCTGGATGGCGAGCAGGATGTTGGCGGGCTTGAGGTCGCGGTGCACGAGGCCCTGGTCGTGCGCGAAGGCGACGCCGCGGAAGATTCCGGCCGCGAGCTGGTCGATCTGGGCGACCGTGAGCGCCTTCCGCTCGAGCAGGACCTCGAGGTCGAACCCGTTCACGAACTCGAGGATGAGCCCGGGCCCGGACGGGAGGTCGAGCACGTCGGTGACCGACACGATGTTGGTGTGGCGCAGCTTGGCCTGCGTCTGGCCCTCGAGCAGCAGGCGCTTCCGGATCGCGGCAGACCCGGTGGTGAGGAGCTTCAGCGCGTGCACGGTGTTCAGCGTGCGGTGGCGGACGCGGTAGACCCGCGCCATGCCGCCCTGTCCCAGCACGCCTTCGACGACGTACTTCTCGATGCTCGCCCCGATGGCGATCTCTCCGGCGTCGCTGTGCATCACCGGTCCCGGAAGAGGATGGCGCCGACTCCGGAGATCACGGCTGCGCTGCCGACGGCCATACCAGTGCCCGCCAGCGTGTTGGTGCGGGCCCGCAGGGTGTTGAGCTGCGCGAAGTCCTTCTCGCCGGAGAAGAACGCGCTGCGGCTCGTGCGGGACGCGAGCAGGAGGCCCCCGGCCGTGGCTCCGAGCGCGCCGGTGCCGACGAGGAAGCCCGTTCGGACGGGGTGGCGCACGGGGTAGGTGGGGACCTCGCCCGGCGCGAGCTCGTGGGCCGAGATCACGGAGCCGTCGACGACGTACTGTGCGAACACGGGCGCGGCGGCGTATCGGTCGCGGGTGGCGAACCCATCGAGCATGACGACGCCCTTGCGGGGTGCGGGCAGCCGCCTGCGCTCGGCGCGAACGGGGTCGTACCGCCGGAAGACCCCGTAGATCTCGTGGTCGGTGGGGTACAGGGGGATGGTGAGGTCGCTGGAGAGGGCCCGGCCGGCGAGGAACAGCGCGGCGGACTCGTCGAGCTCGGACCGCCCGAAGGCCTCGACGCCGAGGAGCACCCGGTAGGTGGCCATGTCGTCGGGCGAGACGGGGTCTCCGACGCACTCGAGGGTCTGCTTCAGCCGCGCGATGGTGTCGCGGAACCGGTCGGCGTCGCCGGACGTGAGTCCTTCGGTCGCGCTCTTCAGGTCGTCGCCGAGCTCTCGCGACGTGGTCTGTCGCACACAGTCCGCGGCCAGCGCGGCACCGATCAACCACCACATGTCCTGCCCTCCATGGGTGAGTGGGTCACACCGGGGTCCACGACGTCCGCGCGCAGACCCTGCAGAAGTTCTCAGCGAGCGGCGCACGAGCCATTAGGAGGGGCGGGTGAGGATCCTGATCACCGGCTCGGAAGGTCTCGTCGGACGCGCGCTCGGCACGGCTCTGCGCGCTGCGGGGCACACGATCGTGGGCGCGGATCTGCGCGGGACGGATCCGGTGGACGTGCGCGATGCGTCCGCCGTGGCCGAGCGGATCTCAAGCTGCGACGGCGTGGTGCAGCTGGCGGCGGTCTCGCGGGTGGCGTGGGGGGAGGACGACCCCGAGACGACGTGGTCGACGAACGTGGAGGGTACCCGCACGGTGCTGGAGGCGTCGTCACGGCCGTGGGTGCTGTTCGCGAGCAGCCGCGAGGTGTACGGGCAGCCGCCGGAAGGGGTCCGCGTGACGGAGGAGGCCCCGCTCGCGCCGCTGAACGTGTACGGGCGGAGCAAGGTGGCGGGCGAGGCGATGGTGCTCGCGGAGCGCGCGCGTCGGGCGGCGTCCGTGGTGCGGCTGTCGAACATCTACGGCACGACGGACGATCACGGCGACCGCGTGGTGCCGGCGTTCGCGCGCGCGGCCGTGGAGGGGGCGGAGCTCCGGGTCGACGGGTTGGACAACGCGTTCGACTTCGTGCACCTGGACGACGCGGTCGCAGGGCTGGTGCGGATCGTCGAGCGTCTGGGGGCCGGGCGCCCACCGCCGACGGTGCACCTGGTGACGGGCCGGTCGACGACCCTCGGTGCGCTCGCGCGGCTGGCGGTGGCGTGTGCGGGCACGGAGGCCCGCCTGCGGGAGGCCCGGGCGCGTACCTTCGACGTGGCGACGTTCCACGGAGACCCGGCGCGGGCGCAGGCGGAGCTGGGGTGGTCGGCGAAGGTGTCGATCGAAGCGGGGATGGCGCGGCTGGTTCGCGCGTTCGGCGGTTAGCGCACGACGAGCACGGCGCAGTCGGCCGACCGCACGAGCTGCTCGCTCACCGACCCGAACAGCAGGTGCGCGAGCCCGGTGCGTCCGTGCGTCGGGAGCGCGATGAGGTCGACGTCGCCGCCTTGGGCTTCATGGGCGAGCGCGCCGCTCAGCGTGGTGTCTTCCCGGACGATGACGAGCCGCGCGAGGTCTTCGTGGCCGGCTTCCTCGAGGGCGGTGCGCAGGCGGGTGTCGGCCTCGTCGTAGGTGGTGGCGGACGCGCGTGGATCGAAGGTCTCGAGCAGTGGCAGCCGGTAGACGGCGGTGAGCGCGGCGGACGGGAGGTGGTCGCGCACCCACTCGATGGCCTGGAGCTGGGGGTCGGCGGGGTCGAGCGGGAGGTGCACGACGGGAGCCTCGGGGACGGCGCGCCGGGCGGGCGGGAGCACGAGCACCGGGCAGTGGGCCGTGCGCACGAGGGTCTCCGCGACGGACCCGAGCAGCAGGCGCGCGAGGTCGCGGCGATGGTGCGTGCCGACCATGAGGAGCGCGTAGTCCGCGGAGCAGTCGCGGATCTCGGCCGCGGGGTCGCCCAGCCGCACGTCTCCGTTCCCGCGCAGCTCGGGGGGCAGGTCGTCGAGCTGGTCGGCGAGCCAGGCGGCGACGCGGCGCTGGTCGTCCACAGCGGTCTCCGAGGCCCCGAGGGCGCCGGCGGACAGGTGGAGGGGATCGGACGCGACGAGCCCCGGCAGGACGGCGCAGAGGTCGATGCGGAGCCCGAGGAGCCCGGCCCATGCGGCCGCGTGGGCGAGCAGGTCGGCTGCGGAGGCGTCGGGCTGGAGGGCGAGCAGGATGCGGTCGGAGGTGGTCATGGGCACACGATACGACCCGCGCCAGGGTGCGACCACCCCACGCGTGCCGGGGGGCGCGTTAGGGACCTCGACTGGAGGGTCCGATGAAGGTGGACGTGTGGTCGGATGTGGTGTGCCCGTGGTGTGCCATCGGTCGGTCGCGGCTCCAGACGGCCATCGCGGCGTTCGGGGCGGCGCACGGGGAGCCCGTGGAGGTGCGGTGGCGGTCCTTCGAGCTCGATCCGGGCGCGGCGCGCATCGTGGAGGGTGACCACGTGGCGCACCTGGCCCGGAAGTACGGGCGTACGCGGGCCCAGGCCCAGGAGATGGTCGACCAGATGGCAGCGCGCGGGGCCGCGGAAGGCGTGATGTTCGACTTCGGCCGCCTGAAGCAGGGGAACACGTTCGACGCGCACCGGCTGCTGCACCTGGCTCAGGAGCACGGGATGCAGGACGCGCTGAAGGCCCGGATGTTCCGCGCCTACTTCCAGGAGGGCGAGGCGATCGGCGATCGGTCCGTGCTGGCGCGGCTCGCGGCGGATGTCGGTCTCGAAGCGGCCGACGTGGCGCGCGTTCTCGAGGGGGATGCGTACGCGGGCGCGGTCCGCGGCGACGAGACGCTGGCGCGGCAGCTCGGGATCTCGGGGGTGCCGTTCTTCGTGATCGACGAGCGTCTGGCGGTGTCCGGGGCCCAGCCCGCGGAGCTGCTGACGCAGGCGCTGGCGCACGCGCTGGAGACGCGGTCCTCCGAGGATGTGCCGGAGTCGGCGGGAGACGGAGAGGTGTGCGGCCCGGACGGCTGCGCGGTCTGATGCAGTTGCGTGAGGGCGGAGGAAGGGGATAGCGGTCGGGCATGAACGCTCGCATCGCCTTCGTCGTCATCGCTCTCGTCACCCTCGTGGTCGTCGCCCTGGTGGCGATCGGCGGGGTCCTCACGCTCGGGATCGCGGGCACGGGTGTCGCGTCGAAGCTGGCCGACTCGCAGGAGAAGCAGGCCGCGCTCCAGGTGACGAAGGTGGAGCAGGCACTCGAGATCTACACGCTGCGTCACAACGCGCTGCCGTCCGATGTCGACGCGCTCGTGGACGATGGCGCGCTGAAGCGGTCGGATACGGTCGATCCATGGGGCCATCCGTTCGTGATCCAGGGCACGAAGCACGAGGCGAAGGTGGTCTGCGCGGGTCCTGACGGGCGGCTCGGAACGGCCGACGACATCGGGGGGCGCGCCGCGCGGTAGTCTCGCGGCGTGAGCGCACCGATCGATCCGAGCGACCCCGGACGCCTGCCCCCGCGGCAGGTGGTGGTGGGGCTCCTGGTGCCGATGGCGGTGTCGCTGGGGGCGCTGGCCCACGTGGTGGCGCTCACGTACTGGGCGATGTGGGCGTTCGACGGTCCGTCTTCGGGGGGCGGGGCGATCCTGGGCCTCGAGGGGCTGGTGCTGCTGTTCGGCATCCCGCTCGGGCTCGCGACGGTGGGCATCACCGCGCTCGTCCACATGGGCCTGGCGCTGACGAGCTATCGATCGGGGCCGGCTGCGACGGGCTGTGTGACGACCGGGCTCACGGTGGCGCTGGGGCTGTTCGATGTCGCGACGTGCGGGGGCTACGGCGTGGTGGCGTTCGGCGAGGTCGCGGACGCGGTGCTGATCGGGCAGCGGGCACAGGCGCACGAGGAGTGGCGGGCCGAGACCCTCGCGATTCCGTACCGCTCGGAGGCACTGGGGGTCTCGTTCTCGTACCTGGCGGACCTGCCGCCGCACGAGACCTACCAGCGTCCGCGGATCTCGGTGCGCGAAGAGGGGGGCCACCTGCTGATCGTGGGGGAGCGCGAGGAGGGCCCGATGTCGGTGTACGCGCGGCTCACGACGCTCGAGGTGCCCGCGGACACGCCGGTGGTGACGTACCTGCAGAGCCTGGCGGAGGGCGACGGGTGCACACTGGACGACGTGTCGTCGGAGTCCTGGCGCGAGGAGCCGATGCTGGGGCTGGCGGCGCGTCATCCGGTGTACGGGCTGCACCTGGGTGCGACGTACGGGTGCCGGATGCCGAAGTCGCTGGATGGGTCGCCGATCTTCGGGGGTCCGGTGCCGTTCGACTTCGCGCAGCTGGAGGGTCGGTACGACGCGGAGCCGCCCCCGGTCTCGGAGGAGAGCTCGAACGTGTACTTCGTGGTCGGGAAGGACCGGGTGTGGGTCGGGATGTTCGACGGGTACGACCCGCCGTATGGGCCGGGGATCCTGGAGGACCCGGTGGTGGAAGGGGAGCGGTACTGGGTGGGGACGCTGCGGTTCGAGTAGCGAGAGTGATGTAGGGTGCGGACGGTGGGTGGGTCGGCGACGATACTGATTCCCAATCAGTAGGTCGACGTTCGAGTCGTCTCGGGGGTACTCTGGGACAGGCGTTGGGAAGGGCGTTTGGGATGAAGGACGGGCGGTCTTCGTGGTGGGTGGGAAGCGCATCCAAAGTTCGAGACCACCATCAAGTCGGTCTCGGAGCGCCCGGTCCGGTACCTTCTGTGTGCGGGACTCGTTCGCGTCGATTGTGTGGTCGCTGGGGATGGAGATGGACGCAGCGCAGCGCGTGATGCGGCAGGTGGAGGAGCAGAAGCAGGTGCAGTTCCGGTTGGTCGTGGCGCTCGACGCGCCGGGAGGCGACACGTGAGCGTATCGCTTCCACCCGTGGTCCACCTCGTACTGGTCTTGGCAACAGCGTGCCGAACGTCTCTGCCGCCCTATCCGCCGCTCACATACGAGCCCTCTCGAGAGCTTCGCGCCCAGTGCGATGAGTTCAGCGACGTGAGCATCCGGCCGGAGTACGCGGACGAACGATGCGATATCGAGGCTGCGTTCGCACGCTGCACGCCCGAGGACCTGTGCCTCTTGAAGATGTTGGCGGGTTCCGGACACCCGAACATCGGGGTGGGGCGTGGCACTCCTGCTTTGCCTACAAAGGCGTGGATTTGCCTACGAAGGACCCGGACTGTGTCGACGATCGTCCAATGGACGGGAAGCGATGAGGGTGGTCGGGACTCGGAGTGGCCGACATCCTGTGGGCGAACGACGACTCGGATGAGGCTCCGGCGTTCATCCAGACGCATGGGCTCGGCCCGTCGAATTCCGCATGAGTACCCGGGCTTCACGGTGCCACCCAGCACTGTACCCGATCCGAGCCCGTCGAACGTGGACCCTCTCGACGGCACGCGGTGAAGCCGGCTACTCGGGCGCCATGCACCTGCCCGACCTTCGCGCTCTCTGGTCCGCCACCCGCAGCGTACATGCCGCCCGCGCGCTCGCAGCATGCCTGCGGAACACCCACGGCTCGCTGCCCACCGGGCGCAGCCAGGCAGCCACGGAAGCGTGGGACCGGCTTGCCGAAACCCGAGACGAGGGGGCCCTGCCCGCGCTCCTCGAAGCCCTGCCCTCCGGCACCGCCGGCGAGGCCGCAGTCCGCCTGGCCGCCCTCGAGGGCTGGGACGACCCCCGAATCGAGCTCGCCCTGGTGGGGTGGCTCGGCTCCCTGCCGTTCCGCACCCGTCCCAACTGCGAGGCCTTCTGGAGACCGGTCTTCGAGCGCATGCAGGTCCGGGGGCCCGTCGATGTGCGCTGGGACGACATCGCCGACGCGGTGCACGCGACCGGGACGGGGTTCGCCATCGCGCACGCCGCTCGGGTCCGCCGCCTCGGTCAGACCCTCCGTCCCGCCCGACGCGCGCTGGAACCGGCCGAGCGACAGGCCCTCGCGGAGCTGGGCTTCTCCGAGACCGCCCGGGAGGTCGAGCCGGAACGCGACACCGACGCGCTCCTCGGCGCCATCGCTGCGAACCCCGAAGACCTCGCCCTGCGTGCGGTGTTCGCAGACGTGCTTCAGGAGATCGGCGACCCACGCGGCGAGTTCGTCGCACTGCAGCTCGACGAGCCCGGCCATCGCATGCAGACGTTCCGCATCGGCGAGTTCTTCTACGTGTGGTTCCCCGGGGGCAAGGGCCGGCACGCCGCCCGCCTCGAGGAGCTGGCCCGGGCTCACGTGGACGGCTGGCTCGGCCCCTGGGTCTCGGTGGTGTGCAGGGTGGACTGGGAGAACGGGCTCCCCGTCCGGGCCGAGCCCTACTCGAAGTGGCCCAAGGTCGGGAAGCTCGTGGACCAGCCTGCCCTCCGCACCGTCCGTGAGCTCGTGATCCCGAACGTGGACCGGCGTGGCGGCCTCCGCAAGGTGCTGGCCTCGGAGGTCACGGCCAACGTACGCACGCTCCGGGGGGCCTACCTGGACGATCTGCCGGTGGCTCGAGCGCGCCACGCCTCCACCCTCACGACCCTGGGCATGGCACCCGGCGCCACCCACGATCTCCGGCCCCTCGTTGCGGAGCTCGCGTCGTGGACGGCCCTCCAGACCCTCGTGATCGAGATGCCCGCGCTCGATGAGCCTCCCATCGGTCTGGAGGACCTCCGGGTCCCCACGCTCCAGGTCGAGCCCAACCGCTCACCGCCCGACCCCGAGGCCACCCTGGCGGCGCTGGCTGGTGCGGTGGGTCCGGGTGTGCGGACCGTGCGGCTCGTCACCCCTGATGGTGCCGTCTCGATCGACCGGTGATTACTCCGGGAATGGCGCTCTGGACACAGGAGTCCGAATGCAGCGATTCACCGAGGTCCTCAACGACTTCTTCGACCTCTGGATACTCGCCGACCCCGAGGTGCTGACGCGCTTTCAGCAGGAACGGGGCCTCTCGGACGATCTCGTCGACGCGTTCACGCGGGGAGACACCGTCGACGTCGCGCTCGCGGAAGGGGTTCTGCTCCCCATGTCGGGCATCGTGAATCAGCCCTACACGGTGGTGTTCCGGAGACCCGACGAGCGCTCCGTGTTCGACGCGACGGGGGCCGAGCTCCAGGTCGAACGACGCGGCTACGGCCTCCGCGTGACCTCGGGTGTCGTCGTCCTGATCACCGTGCCGTACCTCCGTCGCTGGAACGAAGAGGGCAGGGCTCGGCTGCGGGCCGCGGTGGACGCGGGTGTGCGGCAGCCCGTCCGCATGGACTCCGGGTTCTACGCCGTTTCCGTGCTCGGGGGCAGCGTCGCCGACGACGCGACCTTCGAGGTGGTCTTCGACAGGGTTCCCGAGGAGGGCTGGGCCCTCGCGGCGAGGGCGGAGGCCACCTTCGTCATCGGGTGAGGGAGCGTCGATCTCGGCCTGCAGGGCGTGTGACCGGGCGCTTCACCAGCCGAGCAGTTGGAGGATCTCGGGCTGCCCCTCCCGGCCGACCACGAGGGGGCCGTCCGCTCGCCCGGCCTGCACGGGGACCCCGTGGGCCTCGAAGACCGCGCGAACCTGCGCCACCCCTTCGCGGGGGCCGCGGATCCACAGGGGCAGCAGACCCGGATCCCGGCTTCGGAACGCGGTGTGCGCGACCTGCACCACCACCTCGTGACCTGCCCGGATCGGGTCGTTTCGCAGGTACTGCTCGAGACGCGGGTCGAAGTCGTCCTCGGACGGATGGACCTGCAGTGCGATGCCGAGCGGCTCCAGAGCGGAGAACGCGCGGAAGAGGTCCCAGATCGCCGGTGGAATCGGACCGATCCAGTCCGGCGGGCTCGCTGGCATCGGCACGGGAGCGCCCTGGCCGTCCGTGGGACGCGTCGGGGTCGGTGACCGGTGGCGTGCGAACGCGGGCAGCACGACCGCGCCGCCCCGGGCTCCCGTCCACACCACCGGGACGCCGTTCTCGGCGAGGGCCGCCAGCAGCGCCTCCCGCACACGGGCATCGCCGTGCACGGCGCGGTCCGTCCAGACGGGGAGCAGGGTCAGCAGACCCCGGCCGTACCCGAACGTCACGACGCTCGGGCCGGAAGGCAGGTCGTGGGACGGCGCGGTGGGGATCCCGGCAGCCTCCAGCCGCTCGAACACCCACACCAGCCGGTCCAGCATCGGTGGCTGCATTCCACCCCCAGGTCCACAGACCCTACCCCGTCACCTCGCGAACGGGTCGCGCAGGTCGGTCTTCGGAACGTCGAGCCCTCCAGGCTTCGGTGCCGGCTCCGCAGGCTTCGGGTCGGGCTCGGCGGGCTTCGGGTCGGGGACGGCCGTAGTGGGCACCGGACCGGGTCGGCTGGCACGCCGCTTCAGCGGGACGAGCGTGCGGTCGACCGTGCCGTCGAGCAGCACGTCTCGCGGCTCGTACCCCACGGCCTGGACCGTCAGGGTGACCGAGCCGTTCCTGAGCTCCACGTTCACCGGCGTCACCCCGAGGAACGCACCGTCTCGCAGCACCTCGGCACCGCCGGGGTCGGACTCCAGCAACACGGACTGCACGAGGGCCTGGGCCGCGGGCTCCGGATCGGGCAGCGGTGCGGGCTCCGGCACGGGCTCGAGCAGGACGGTGGGCTCGGGCTCGAGGGGCGGCGGTGTCGTCCGCGTGAACGCGAACAGCCCGATTCCCACGAGCGCGACGAGCGCGAGCCCCAGGCCGCCGACCACGAGCATGCCACCGCCGGCCACCGCGGCCCCTGCGGCGAAGCCGGCGGTCCCCGAGCGATTCAGGGTCGGCGAGCTCACGTCCGTCGCACCCAGGGCGACCGGAGCGACCGGGGCCACGGGCTTCTTCTTCGACCGTTCGCGGCCCGTGGACGTGTCCTCCCCCTCGACGAGCTCCTGCGGGAGGACGAGGAACCCGCTGGCATCGAGCTCCCACGGAATCGCGCCGTCGACCTCCTCCCGGAGCTCGCGGGCGCAGACCTTGAGGGCCACGGACAGCTCCTCCATCGTCGCGATGCGCTTCGAAGGGTCCTTCTCGATGCAGCGGCGCACGACCCACTCGAGGGACGCCGGGATGGACACCTCGGGAGCGATGGCCTCGAAGGTCGGGATCTGGCGGGTGACCTGCTGCATCATGATGCCCGACACCGACGTGCGCTCGAACGGCACCCGCCCCGTGAGCGCCACGTACATCACGAGGCCCAGGCTGTAGATGTCGGAGCGGTGGTCGACGCCCTTCCCGGTCACCTGCTCCGGCGACATGTAGAGCGGCGAGCCCAGCATCTGGCCCGTGTGCGACAGCTCGCGTCGCTCTCGAGGTTCTTCACGAGACCGAAGTCGAGCGCCTTGGCGAACTCCAGATCGCGCCCGTGCTTGGTGAGGAACAGGTTCGCGGGCTTCAGGTCGCGGTGGATGACCCCGCGCTCGTGAGCCTCCTGGAGCGCGCCACACACCTGGCGCATCAGCGTGATGACGCGCATCGGGTCGAGCGGCGCGGACTTCTTGATGACCGAGTGCAGCGACTCGCCCTCGAGCATCTCCATGGTGAGGAAGAACTGGCCGTTCTCCGAGCGCCCGTAGTCGAAGATCCGCACGGTGTTGGGGTGCGTCAGGCGGCTCGCCGTCTGGGCCTCGTGGGAGAAGCGCCGCTGGAACTCCCCCGTGGGGTCGTGCAGATCGAGGGTCTTCAGCGCGACGATCCGCCCGAGCGGCTGCTGCTCCGCCTCGTACACACGCCCCATCCCGCCGCGGTCGATGAGCCGCTTCACGACATAGCGGCCGCCCACCGTGCATCCGATGAGCGGGTCGCTGGAAGGGTCCGGAGGGGAGTCGGGCATGTCGTCCATCTGCGGATGGACAGCATCGAGCATGCATCCCGACGAGTCCAATGACGAGACGGGGGCAGACCGATGTCAGCGCGACGTCAGGCGCCTCAGTCGTCGTCCTCGTGCTCCCGATGCAGCGCCTCGTCCGCGAGCTCGCCGAGCCATCCGCCCTCGCCGGCGATCCGTTCGAGGGGCACGTCGAAGATCGGCCAGGCGAGGTGGGCGGCGGCACGCACCGCGCCTTCGACCTCGTCGTCGGAGCCCCGCTCGAGCACGTCGAGGACGAGATCGGCGAACGGCCCGTCTCCATCGAGCGAAACGGCGTGAGCCAGGCGAACCAGGGCGTCTCCGCGGCGCCCCGGGGACCGCGCGCGCATGCGCAGCTGCCCGACATCGTCGAACACGAGCTCCGCTCGCCGCAGCTCGTCGACGATTCCAGGCGCCGAGTCGTCGTGGGAGACGATGTGCACCCACCAGAACCCCGCCCAGCTCTGCCGCGCGATGGTGACGAACACCCCCGCGCCCTCCCACTCGTGGAGGTCGACCGTGGGGGAGTTGCGCTGCCGCTTCAGCCCGTGGCGCGCGAGCACGGGCTCGACGAGAGCCAGGATCTCCCGCTCGGAGACGTCACGGTCGACCACGAACTGGAGTTGGTGCACGGGGACCTCCCGTCGGGAGGCTACCGCATCGCGTGGCGTCGCCGGGACCTGGGATCACGAGGACCGATGGGGTCGACAGCGGCGGTCCACCGCAATACTGAACCACATGGTTCACAATATCTCACCACGGGTCGACGCCCGCTTCTTCGCGCTCTCCGACGCCACGCGTCGCGGCATCCTCGAGACCCTCGGACGGGAGGATGCGTCGATCACGGCGCTCGCCGACGCGTTCGGGATGACGCTGACCGGCGTGCGCAAGCACGTGGGGGTGCTGGAGCGGAGCGGGCTGGTCACCACCGAGAAGGTGGGTCGGGTGCGGGTCTGCCGGCTCGGGCCCGCCCGTCTCGAGGAGGAGACCGCGTGGTTGGAACGCTACCGCCAGCTGTGGGATGCCCGGTTCGACGGACTCGAACGCGTCGTGGCCGCCCTCGAGGCACAGGAGAGGGACGATGAAGGGAGTCGAGATGGATGAAGCGATGAAGCGCGCCACCGTGGAGCGTCCGTCGGAGCGGGAGCTCGTCGTGCGCCGCATCGTGAGAGGGCCCGCCCGCCTCGTGTTCGCGGCGTGGACGCGCGCCGAGCTGTTCGAGCAGTGGTGGGTGCCGGCCGCCGCCCCGATCACGCTGCGGTCCTGCCAGCTCGACGTTCGCGTGGGGGGCACGTACCGCCTGGTGTTCGGAGTCGACGGTTCCGACCAGGAGATGGCGTTCTTCGGTCGGTACCTCGAGGTCGTCCCGAACCGCCGCATCGTCTGGACCAACGACGAAGACGGGGAAGGGGAGGGTGCGGTCAGCACGGTCACCTTCGACGAGGAGAACGGCCACACGCTCGTGGTGGTCCACGACCTCTACCCGTCGAAGGAAGCCCTGGATGCCGCGATCGAGTCGGGCAGCACCGAGGGGATGCCTGCACAGCTCGAGCAGCTCGACGCCCTGGTCTCCGAGCTGTAGCCGCGCGGTCGAGCCGCGCTGAACCGGGCTACCCGACCGGGGTCCGCTCCCAGCCCACCACCGTGCGCGACCGCACGCCCTCGGGCAGCGCCGCCACGTTGGACACGCGCCGCGGGGGAGCCCAGATCGTGTCGTAGATCCAGAGCTCCTCGAGCCCCTGGATGAGCGGTGAGGCCTCCAGCGCGGGCATGCACCGCGTGAGGTTCCAGAACATCAGGCCCAACCGCCGCACACCGCGGAGGGACGCGCCCTGCGGCTTCTTCGGCGTGTCGAGCAGCAGATCGGCCACGAGCTTCTCGTTCCACTTCGTCCGGTCGCCGGTGCTGGCGTGCAGGTAGAGTGCCGTGAGGGACGGGAACCCGTCGTGCTTCTGCAGGGCACGCACCCCCTTCGTCCCGATGTCGCAGACCGACAGGTCGAGCGTGTCGAGGTCGCCGAGGTCGGCAGCGAGCACCTTCTCCGCGCCCGCACCCCCGAGGAACGCCGAGTGGAAGCTCAAGTGGCGCACCTCGCGCATGCCCGGCCAGGCCAGCCAGGCCTCGAGATCGGGCCCGCGTGCGAGCTGGCTCAGGTGCAGGCCGAGAGCCGGACCCCCGAGCTCGAGGAGCGCGGCCACCTCGTCGATCGCGAGGAACCGTGCGCTCAGCCAGCATCGGCCGTACATCCGGAACATCCGGATCGATAGCTGGAGCCGGTCCACCGTCTCTGGCGGGAAGGCGTCGAGATCTCCGGGCTCGAGGGGAGCCCGGCCGTCGGGGTTGTCGGCCTCCAGGACCTGCACGCTCATCGGTCGTCCCTCCGTCGCTCCGAGCCTACCGCACTCGGGACCTGAGGAGCCCTTGGCCGATGTTGCACTGTGTTGCAGTCGCGAATCGGCCGCGGCCCTACGATCCTGGCATGCAACAGACCCTCCGCCAGCCGTCCGTCGTCGCGCCCACCCCCGCACCCGTGGAGGTCGCTCCCTCCCACCAGGCCGTCCAGCAGGCCGGGAACGCAGCCGCCCAGGAGCAGCTCGTGGCAGCCGGACAGCCCGAGTCCCAGGGGTTCTGGCGCGGCCTCGGCGAGCTCGTCGGCATCCTGGAGCCCGACCCCGCCCGCGACGCGCTCGAGGACAAGTTCGTCATCTCCGACGCCGCCGAGGGCGAGCGCGCCCCGAACGAGCTCACCCAGGAGGAGTTCGACGCGGTGGTCGAGCTGTACCGCGCCATCGAGGCCGGGGAGACGGACATCGCGTTCGACCCCGGCGACATGGACGCCGACGAGTTCCGCGAGAAGGTGATGGCCGACATCGGCACCATCCTCACCACCCGGCAGGGCCGCGAGCTGCTCCGCACCCTCGCGTACGGCTCCGAGGACGGGAAGCGCCACAAGACCACCATCGGCGGGAGCCCCGAGGGCGCTGGGGAAGGTACGCCCGTCGACCCGTTCGCGGGGTCGGACGGAACGGGCACCGACATGGAGATCGACTACATCCCCGGTGCCGAGGTCGACGTCGGGGGTGGCAGCCCTGACGTCATCGGGTCCGATGTCGTCCTGTTCCACGAGCTGGTCCACGCCTACCACGGGCACCAGGGCACGCTGGCGTTCGGCCGTGACCCGAAGACCGGCGCTATCGTGAAGACGCCCGCGGAGGTGATCGTCGGTCCCGACGACGAGACTGCAGCGGACGAGGAGTACGCCACGGTCGGCCTGTGCGGGCGCGGCGGGGAGTACACCGAGAACGGGTACCGGGAGGAGCGCGCGGAGATCCTGGGCGTCGATCCGAAGCTCCGGCGGAACTACAAGGGAGGCACCGGCTACACCGACCCGTACATCTCCGAGTGCCACACGCAGGAAGAGCGGGATCGGCTGAACTGGGAGGCGTTGCTCGGGAAGAAGGAGCCCAGCGAAACGGAATCCCATGACTCGCCGGCTCCTCCGTGAATTCGGTGCGCTCTCCGGACGATTCCCGGTCGCGACCAGACCTCGCGAAACCCCCGTCTCCGCGGGGCCGACAGCAGTCCTGACCCCGGGGTGGCCCGCAGTCGACGGACCCGTCCGGCGCACCGCCTGCAACCCGCCCGGCACCCCCTGTCCGGAGGCCGTCACGGTGCGCTTCGATCACCCGCGGATAGGCCAGGAAAGCGGATCGACAAGGCCTGTCCCCTCCAATTCCGGGCCCTACCTTGGTCGAACACCAAGGAGAACGATTTGTCACCACTCGTCATCATGCTCGCCACCCCCGCCTTCGCCCTCGACTGCAGTGGTCTCGATCCCCAGCTCTGTGCCGCGGCCAACACCGCACGGGATCAGATCAACGCCATCGCGGGCGAGGTCGTGATCGACGACGCCCATCCCGCCAACCGCCAGCGCACCACGTGGCTGTACCAGCACTTCGAACAGGCCGCGGCCCAGGCCGCTGCCGACTGCGGCTCGGACATCGTGCTGGACGGCACCATCGCCGCTCACTGGGATCGCGTCGCGTACGGCCCGCGCACCTTCTACGGGGCGTGGTCGCCGATCGGAGGCTCGTCGAGCGACTGGGGGCCCGCCGACGGCACCTGGAACCCCTCGCTGGCCCTGTACACCGGGGCGATCTACGACAACCCGGCGTTCCCCGAGGGCTTCTTCGAGGCCTCGTGGTCGGGTCGCTACGTCACGATGCAGTGGGAAGACGGCTTCGGTGGGGGTGTTCGTCAGACCACCAGCAGCGGGGTCGGCTACTTCGCGACGATCTACGGGAGCTGTGTGCCCCCACAGGTCACGGCGGACGTGTACGAGGTGGTCGGGAACACCCCCCTCGTCGCGGGCCGCGGGAGCTACGGCTGGGGCGAGGTGACCGCCGCGCTCGGCCTGCTCGACAACGACCCCGACGGCGCAGACCTCCGTGTGGTGGGCGTCTCGGACGGGTCGACCCTCTGTGAGGACGTGTACGACGGGGTGATTGCGTGCACGACCGGGCTCGGTGGACAGGTGTACGTCTACGAGGACGGGACGTTCGAGTACCTGCCTCCAGCCACGGGCCCCGGCCGGGAGAGCGACTGGTTCGATGTCGTGCTCGAGGCGTCGAACGGCGCCCGGACCTCGTCGCCCGTGGAGCTCGTGCCCGTCCGGAGCGTCTGGTACCTGGACGGTCACGGCTACGGCTACGGGTCGGGAACCCTGGTCGAACCGGCATCGACGCTCGATGCGATCCAGGGCTTCGTGCGGGAGGGGGATGTCGTGTACCTCTCGGGGTCCGTCGATGGCGGGTCGGGCGTGACGGTGTCCGGTGAGGTCCGCTTCCTCAGTGCGGACGAGGGCTTCCTCCTCGACGTGGCGCTCAACGGCGAGTCGGGACCGGTGCCGATCCTGCCGTTCGGGGGGCGCGCGACCCTCCAGGCGAGCGGCGCGCCGCCCATCACGGTCGACCCCGACGCAGCCCCGACGCGCGTATCCCTCGAGCACGTCGACCTCGTCGGGGACGACGGCGGCATCGGCCTCGTCTTCGTCGGCGGGACCGCGCCGTTCGACCTCGTGGTCCGCGACGCCCACCTCGAGGCCTCCACCGTCGGCGTGGTCGTCGACCAGCCCCAGGCCGCGCACTTCGAGCCCGCAACCGTCCTGCTCGAGGAGGTCGATCTCACCGGTCCGCAGTGGGGGGTGGGGCTCCAGCAGGGCTTCCACGCCGACACCGTCGTGACCCTCTCGCGTGTCCAGGCCGCCACGGGCACGGGCATCGAGGTGCTCGCCCTCGACGAGGCCCGGGTGCAGGTCGCGCTCACCGACACGGTGCTCGACACCTACGGCCCGGCCACCCGATTCGTCGTGTCCGGCCAGTCCGACACCCACGTCACCCACACGCAGTCCATGGCTTTCGGCCCGTCCGCAGCCCTCCAGGTGGAGGCCACCGACGCCGCGACCCTCGACGTGGACGTGTCCTTCGCCCAGTGGCTCGCCGAGCGCCCCTTCGACCTGCAGCTCGCAGGCAGCTCGTCCACCCGCATCGTGGCGCAGGACGTGGAGGTCGTGGATGCGTACGAAGCCCTGTCGGCGGGCGTCCACGAGGGGGCCTTCCTCGATCTCGAGCTGTCGCAGGTGCGGCTCGCGGGCATCACCGGCATGACCGTGACGCCGACCGACGAGGCCACCGTGCACCTCCTCGCGTCCGGACTGACCGTCGAGACCGAGGCGCACGCGCTCCACGTCACCAACGAGACCCACCAGAGCGAGGGCTTCCAGGCGTACATCGGCGACAGCGAGCTGGTGTCGTTCGGGCGCACGACCCCGACGATCGAGCTGTTCGGCATCGACGGCGCCATCACGCACGTCACGATGATCGACGACCTCGTGTACGCCGACGGGAACCAGCGCGCGCTGGACGCCCGGAGCCACGTGTACGCCGAGACCTCGCTCACGCTGCTCGGGAACGCGTTCCTCGGAGACGCGCCCGACCGGATCGAGGTGCAGACCGAGCACCCCGCGAGCCGGATGTGCCTCGACCTGCAGGGCAACTACGTGGACGGCTACGGAACCACCGTGCTGCGCCAGCGCAGCGGCTCGGAGTTCGTGCTGCCCGGCCTGAACGCGTACGGGAGCGGGGCGAACCCGCTCCACGTCGAAGGGTTCGTGCAGTCGCAGAACCAGACGCGGGCAGACGTGCGGACCGGAGCCGGTGACGTGTCGGCGTACAGCGGCGGTTCGCAGCCCTGCATGCACTACTGGACCCTCTGACGCTCGTTCGTACTGAGATTTTCAGCGTCGGCGGAGCAGCCCGAGCACGCCCCACAGCAGGACCGCCGCTCCTCCGGGAGTGGCGGTTCGACACCCGCAGCCCGCCGGCTCGGGGTCGGTCGGGGTGCCCGCGAGCGCCGGGAACGTCTCGAAGCGCTCGACCGGTGCTCCCGGCCACGCGCCCGGGTCGTACGGCGGGTCGACGGGCACCGCGCCGCTCGGCACGTCGGAGTGGCGCCAGCTGCGACGGACGGTGCCGCCGGGCACGAACGCGAGGGCGCTGAACTGCCGCCCTCCGTCGGTGGCGCCATCTACACGGGCCTCGTCGCGGCGCCATGGCGCGGTGGCGTACACCCGGTCGATCGGCTCGCTGGGGAACGGTGGGGTGCGCGCCCACGTGCCGAACACCCGCCAGAGGTACGCCGGGCCGGGCGACTGGAGCACGTCGCCCTCGATGCCCTCGCTCCAGTTGCCCACGCCCGTGCGGTAGGCCGCGTACAGCACGGCCCCGTCGGGCCGGACGGCCAGGGAGGCGGCGTCGGCGAAGCGCAGGTCGAAGAACGAGATCTCGGTGCTGCGGAACAGGTACTGCCAGTGTGCCGAGATCCCCTCGATCCAGTGCACCGCGTTGCCCGTGCTGTACGGCGTGAGGGTGTGACCGGGCAGGTCGCCGCTGCAGAACGCGTCGACCGTGGCCGCCAGCAGGGCCCGCTCGGGCTCGGTCCACACGACGGCGTCTTCCTCGCCGGCCCGCGCGACCGCGAACGCGTCGACCGCCGTGGGATGGAGCGTTCCGGCGTCGTCGATGCACACGGTCGGCTCGTGCCCGTCGCCCCACACGATCCATCGGCCCCCCACGCGAATCGCGCCGACCGGCACCTGCAGCCCGTGAGCGTGCGACCCCGAAGCGGTGTCGAGGGTGGTGGACCCCAGGATCGCGAGGCCCCCCGCGTCGTCGTACGCACACGCGACCGCTCCAGCGGCCTCCTCCACGAGCTCGGGCGCCACGGCGTCGGCGGGCACGGTGAGATCGAGGCTCCACACCCGCTCCGCCTCGACCAGGCAGGCGTGGTCGCCGGTGGCTGCGATGGAGCGGACCTCGTCGAGCGGCACGGCGTCGAGGCTCGCCCGACCGGAGGCGTCGGCGTTCGCGGAGAAGGCATCGGCGTCGAGCCACTCCGCGGCCCCCCCGTCGCGCGTGTAGCGCCACAGCCGCCAGTCGAGCGCGTACGTCAGGGGGTACGCCACGTGGCGTCCGCGCGCGGCCATCAGGGCCTCGCCGGGCTCGATGGTCTCGGCGACCGGCACGAGCAGGCCTGCCGTGAAGTCGTTCGCACCCAGCAGGAAGCCGTCGCGGAACCAGCCTCCGACGCGCCGGAACGGGCGCTGTGCGGCTCCCGTGGGGCGCAGCGCGTCGTCGAGCACGACCGCCGACAGGTCGTCGAAGTGCGCCAGCCACCCGCCGCCCGGCAGTCGGAACAGGTGCTGGACCCGCCGCCCGAGGGTCTCGATGTGGGCGAGCCCGGAGACGTAGCGCTCGTCGTCCGCCCCCACGGCCACCACGCTGGCGAGGCCGGTGGGGAGGGCGATGCGCAGGAGGATGCGGTCGGTCGCCACGTCGTGCCCGATCCACTCGATCTCGCTCCCGCCCGCCGCCCACGACGGACAGGATCCGAGCGCGCTCTCCGTGCGGGTCAGCGCACACCCGGAGCTCCCGATGGCCTGGGGCGAGCCTCCGGGCTCCGCGAGGGACAGCACGTTGTCGGGCGACATCACGAGCGCCGTGCCGTCGACGAACACCCGGAACCGGAACGGCGTGCCGGTGAGCCCGTACGACACTGTGGTGACCGCGCCCGTCTGGAGGTCGGTGCGCTCGAGGTCGGAGGACGGCAGCATGCGGAAGTCGTACGCGAGGTCGGCCGTGAGCAGCGAGATCTCCGCGAGCGGCACGGTCGTGGCGTCTTCGCGCACACACGACCCGTTCACACAGGCCAGACCGCCCACGAACGCGTCGTACGTGTGGATGTTGTCGTCGAACACGGCGGTGGGCAGGAGCGGCCACAGATCGAGCTCGTTCGACTCGACCCAGGGGCGCTGCTCGGTGGGGACGGGGTCGGGCACGGTGGGGTCGGTGCCGCCGAACCCCGCTTCGAGCCCGTCGGAGAAGCCGTCTCCATCGGTGTCGCTCGCGAGCGGGTCGGTGCCGAGCGCGGCTTCCTGAGCGGCCGACAGACCGTCCTGATCGACATCGGCGCCGGGAAGCACGAGCAGGGGCCGGATCTCGTCCCCCAGGTCCGCGAACACCTCGCCGCTCGCGCTGCCCACGAGGCTCATGCGCGCAGACCCCGCGTACGCGAGGTCGGACACGTCGAGCACGGCGTCGCTGGCGACCGGCGACCCGCCATCGAGGGGGAGCACGGCGATGCGCGAGCGCAGGGGGACGCCCGAGCGGCTGACCTGCACGAGCAGGGCGTTCAGGTCGGCGCTCCACACGATGCGGGGTTCCTCGGCCATGTCGGGGATCACGGCGAGGGGGCGCAGCGAGCCATCGGCGCCGATCGCCAACACTCCGGTCGCCGAGACGACGGGGTTCGGCGGGTAGATCGGCACGGCCACGACGATCTCGCCGGACGGCGCCACGAACGCCGTGGACGGGTGCCAGGTACCGCTCCATCCGGGCCACACGGCGGTGAGGAGGTCGTCGAACAGCACGTCGAGATCGGCGTTCACGAACATCCGCTCGACCGACCCGTCGAGCCCGACGCGCACCAGCCCCTCTTCGCCCGGCAGGTACACGTTCGCGGCATCCGCACCCACCGTCGCGAGCTCGGAGAACGGGGTCGCGAAGCTCTCGGAGGGCTCCAGGAAGCCCGACAGGTCCTGCACGAGCAGGGAGACCCGCCGCGGGACCACCGTGTCGTCGAGGTCGTCGCAGTCCGACAGGCACGTGAACCCGTCTCCGTCGAGGTCGCCCACGTCGGGGGTCGCGGGGTCGCAGTCGTCGTCGACCTGGTTGTCGCACCGCTCCGCGGCGCCCGGGTGTACCGCGGGGTCGCTGTCGTCGCAGTCGGAGGCGCAGTCGAACCCGTCGCCATCGGCGTCGTACACGTCGGGAGTGCTGGGGTCGCAGTCGTCGTCGACCCCGTTGCACCCGACCTCGAGAGCGCCGGGGTGCCGGCTCGGGTCGGCGTCGTCACAGTCGGCGGCACACGCAGCGAACCCGTCTCCATCGAGGTCTACGCCGTCGGTCGTCGCTGCCAGGCAGTCGTCGTCGACGCCGTTGCACTGGATCTCCGCGGGGCCGGGGACGGTGGGGTCGGTGTCGTCGCAGTCGTCGAGACACCGGAGGGCCCCGTCTCCGTCGTCGTCCTCCAGGGCGACGGTGGACGGGTCGCAGTCGAGGTCCTCGGAGAAGCACCCGATGAGGGGGTTCCCCGGGAAGCGCGACGGGTCGGCGTCGTCACAGTCCAGATCGCAGGTGGAGCCGTCTCCGTCGGCGTCCTGGAGGTCGACCGTCGAGGGATCGCAGTCGTCGTCGACCCCGTTGCACCCGAGCTCTGCTGCGCCCGGGTGGATGGGCTGGGACTGGTCGTCGCAGTCGCCGGCGCAGGCCGCGACCCCGTCGCCGTCGGCGTCCACGCCGTCGGGCGTGCTCGGGTCGCAGTCGTCGTCGACCCCGTTGCACGCGGCCTCGATCGGCACGCACGAGACGTAGTGGACCTCGACGGTGTCCTGGACGACGGTGACCGACAGGGGTGGACCGGACGTCGGCAGGCCGGGGACGGCCCCCAGATCGGCTCCCGTGGCGAGCTCGCGGCAGCGGGTGGACCGACCGAACCCATCGGCGTCGACCCACGTGACGCCGAGGACCGACGCTTCCCACGCGACCGGGCCGAGCACGAGCCCGGAGCTGCCCTCGATCGGCACGTCGGGGTCGGCCCAGGCCAGCGCGAGCGCCCAGATCACGGCGCGCTCACGGGCGTCAGCAGGGTGATCTGGGCCTCGAACACGCCGAGCTGCGTGCGGGCGACCGCTCCGATGCGGGTTCCCGACACGCCGACCGCGAGGATCTCGCTGTCGGCGTCGACGAGCGGGCTCCCGCCCACCGGCCGGATCGTGCCCGCCTCCACGACGTAGACGCTGCGGCGGTCGTGCAGCACGGGTCGGCCGTCGGACAGGAGGCCCGCGAGCACGACGTCGTCGGCCGGAGTGGAGGTGACGGTCGTCGCGAGCCCGGGCCGGGTGTAGCGGACCTCGACCACTTCGCTGCCGTTGGAGAAGGCCGTCCACACGGTGGAGGGGTCGGCCGTGATGGCGCACGACCACGAGCCCTCTCCGAGTGGCGAGTCCATCTCGGCGATCACCTCGGCCACGAAGCCCTTCTGGGGAGGGGACGTGATCGCCAGGTGCTGGTCGGTGGGGCGCCACAGCTGGAGCTTGTCGCGGTACGTGGCGAAGCCCGTGAACAGGATGTCGTCGCCGTCGAACCACGGGCAACGGGCCACGAGGTCGGTCTCGGGGAGCGTGTAGTCCACGTTCCGCCAGTCGGACAGGTCGAACACGGTGAACGAGCGCCGGCGGTCGCCCCACAGCACGCCCGGGGCCGTTCCGACGGCCTGGTACGCGGAGATGTCCTCGGCGACGAACCGCTGCACCTGACCGTTCGCCTGGAGCACCGCGAAGTCGTCGAACTCGAGCTTGCCGTAGTATGGCGCCCGGTCGAGGTCGGGCCACGCCACGACGACGTCGGCCTGGGGACTGTCTCGGTCGACGGGCACGTCGCCCTCGCGCAGCTCGTCGGAGCCTTCCATCCAGCGCAGGTGCGGGTGGAACTGGACCCGCGTGAGCCCGACGTCGTCGTACGAGACGACCGTCACCACATCCCAGCCGCCCTTCTCCCACGATACCGTGCGAACCCCGGTGGAGAGCCCCGAGATCTGGTACGGGTCGACGTAGTACCGCGAGAACGCGGGCTCCCAGCCCTCGCCGACCCGCGGGTCGTACCAGGCTCCCGGGGGCGGCGGAGACGGCTCGTCAGGCGACGACGTGCAGGCTGCGACGAGCAGGATCCACATCCCGCGAGCATACCAGCTCGTCAGGCGATGGGGCCGGCGAGACGGTGGATATCGTCGAGCGGGGTGGACCGGTCGACCTTCACGAGGGGCCGGATCAGGCGGTCGGCGGGGTCGAACACCCAGCCGTGCAGCATCGGGCGCTGCTCCGCCGCCCACGTGCGCTGAACGATGGCGGTGCGAGCGAGGTTGTTCACCTGCTGCAGCACGTTCAGCTCGACCAGACGGCGCTGAGCGGCCTCGGGCTCGTGGAGCGCGAGCTCGTCCTTGTGGGTGCGCCAGGTGTCCTTGATGTGGTTCAGCCAGGCATCCATGTGGCCGTGCGACTGGCGGTCGAGCGCGGACCGCACGCCCTGACAGCCGAAGTGGCCGCACACGATGATGTGCTTCACGCCCCCCTGCGTGACGGCGCACTCGAGCACGGCCAGCAGGTTGAGGTCGGTGTGGACCACGAGGTTGCCGAGGTTCCGATGGACGAACAGCTCCCCGTCGGTGGAGCCGGTCATCTGCGCGGCCGGGAGGCGTGCGTCGGAGCACCCGATCCACAGGAACTCGCGCGAGGTGCCGTCGGAGGCTTCGGACACGGGCTGCGTGGCGGCATCCTGCGCCCAGGCCTTGTTCTCGAGCAGCAGTCGTTTCCAGGGTTCCATGGTCACATCCCGGGCAGGCGAATGGGGTGGTCTTTCGAGTCGAGCCGGCGGCACTGCACGGTGATGTCGCGGTGCTTCGCCGACTCCTTGAAGCTCTCGACGATCTCGTAGATGTCGTGGTCGATGAACATCGCGCGGGTGCCGTCGATCATCACCTCCGACCCCGGCGGGATGTCGGCGAGGATGCGGCGCAGGCGCGTCTTGTTCAGGAAGCTCACGTCCTTCGTGAACTGCACGAGCCACGCCCCGTCTTCGTGCACCACCGAGATGGCCGTGGTGAAGTTCGTGATCATCACCATCACCACGCCGATGGCGAGCCCGACGAGCACGCCCGTGAGCAGGTCGGTGAAGACCGTGACGAGCAGCGTGATGAGGAACGGCACGAACTGGTCGGCGCCCGCGCGGTACATCTTCTGGAACAGCTGGATGCGGGCCAGCTTGTAGCCGACCGTGAGCAGCACGGCGGCCAGTGCGGCGAGCGGGATGCGGTTCAGCAGCCAGGGCACGGAGAACACGAGCCCGCCGAGCAGGATGCCGTGCACCACGGTGGAGGTGCGGGTGCGGCCGCCCGAGTACACGTTCGTGGAGGAGCGGACGATCACGGAGGTCATCGGCAGCCCGCCGAGGAACCCGGCGACCGTGTTGCCGATGCCCTGTGCGACGAGCTCGCGGTTCGTGTCGGACACGCGGCGGAACGGGTCGAGCTTGTCGGACGCTTCGATGGACAGGAGGGTCTCGAGGGACGCGACGGCGGCGATGGTGGCGGCGACCGTCCACACGGCGGGCTCGTTCAGCTTCGTCCAGTCGGGGCTGGGCAGCGCGTGCCACAGCGTGAGCACGGACCCGAGCGGCAGGCTCACCATGTGGCCCTCCTCCGCGCGGATGTGCAGGGACGGCATCGCGACGGCGAACAGCTCGTTCGTGGCGACCCCGAGCAGCACCGCGACCAGAGGGCCCGGAACGAGCCGTGACCACGAGGCCTTCGCGATGAAGGGCTGCTGCCACAGGACGAGCACGAACAGGCAGAGCGCGGTGACGATCACGACGCCCGGCGAGGCCGTGCGGATCGCGGCGTCGATCTCGGAGAACGTGTGCGCCTGGTGGCCCATGAGCCAGAAGTCGAGGTCGCCTTCGTAGTCGGTGTCGCGCCCGAGCGCGTGGGGGAGCTGCTTCAGGATGAGGATGACGCCGATGCCCGCGAGCATGCCCTCGATGACCGCGGCCGGGAAGATGTTGGCGAGCACGCCGCCGCGCGCCAGACCGAGCGCCACCTGCATGAGCCCCGCGAGCACGACCGCGGGCAGGAAGGCCTCGAAGCCGCCGAGCTGGGCGATGCCGCCTGCGACGAGCACGGTGAGGCCGGCCGCCGGACCGGACACGGACAGCTGGCTGCCCGACAGCGGACCCACGAGGATGCCCGCGATCACGCCGGTGATCACGCCCGAGATGAGCGGTGCGTCGGACGCCAATGCGATGCCCAGACACAGGGGCAGCGCCACGAGGAACACGACCAGCCCGGACGGGATGTCGTACCGGAGGTTCGGAACGACTCCGCTCTGCAGCATGTCGGGTTCTCTGGCCATTCCACGCCCTCCGGGGTCGCCCGCATGTAGCCGTTCCTGCCGGTTGTTTCCCGAAAAGAATGACACGATTCGTCGGATCCCTTTCCGGGGGAGTGTTGTCCGGACCGGTCGCGGCGGGCTCGGGTACAGTGCCGGGCTCTGGAGGGACGATGCGACCGAGCCACTGGGTGCTCGCGGGACTGCTGCTGGTGGGCTGCAAGGGCCGCGGGTCGGACACCGACACGGAGTCCGACACGGACACGGATGCCGACACGGACACGGACACGGACACCGATGCGGACACGGACACCGACACGGATGCGGACACCGACACGGATGCGGACACCGACACCGACCCGACCGTGGACGTGGTGGCCACGCACGGCGTGGGGTGCGCACCCGAGCGGCGGCTCGGCATCGTCGCGGTATCCACGGAGTTCACCACGCAGCCGTACGTCGAGGCGCGGGTGTACGACGCCCCCGATCCGCGCGAGGGCCTGCCCGTCGTGCTCTCCGGAGGGTGTGCCTACCACGTGTACGCGCCGCAGTGCTCGGTCGGGCAGTGCGGCTCTGGAACGCTGTGCGGCACCGACGCGGGCGGTGCGGCGGTATGTCTGCCCGAGCCCCAGCTGCTGGCGGCAGCGTCGCTCGAGCTGACCGACGGCACGTCCACGCAGGTGCTCACCGCGTCCGCGAACGGCATCGAAGGCCCGCTCGACGCGGCGCTCGTCGGCCAGCCCGTCACGGCCGTGCTCACCTGGCCGGGCACCCGCATCACGACCGAGCCGCGCACGCTCCCTGCGACGGGCGTGGGCTCGGCCTCGCTGTCGCTGGCGTCGGGCGACTCCTGTGCGCCAGGTGACGTCACGCTCACGTGGACCGACCCTGGCGACGGCGCGCAGGTGTTCACGCGCACGAACAACAACCACCACCTCCCGCAGGACCGGTTCACGGAGTGCAGGACCCCCGCCGACGCGGGCACCGTGACGATTCCGGCCGCGATGATGGACCCGCTGAGCGGGAGCACGTGCCTCGAGTTCCAGGCGCTCCGCCACCAGCACGTGGCGTCGGCCGAGCTCACGGAGGGGTGTGTGGAGTTCCGGTGGGAGGGCCCGTCGGCGTTCCCGTCGGGGTTCTGAGGGTCGGTCGGAGCACGGCCCCGACCCAGCGTCTCAGGCGCGCTACGGCCCGGGAGGCAGGCCCACGACGAGTGCATCCTCAGGCCAGCCGGGCTCACCCCACCCGGTGTCTTCGGGGCAATTGGGGAGCGTGCCCGCAACGAGGTCGGCGCACTCGGGTGCGTTGGTGGCGTCGAACATGTCGGCCTGGGCCAGGTCAGGCGGCGCGTCTCCACACACCATGACCGTGCGCCAACACGAGTTGGGCCGTCCGTCGAGCAGCGCCATGTTGAGATGGCCCTCGCGACAGGCGTCGTTCTCGACGAATGCGGCGAACACCGTGGCCGGAACCTCGATGTAGCCTCTGTCGTAGCAGTCGGGCGCGTCGTGGCGGAACGCCTTGATCTCGACCGCCAGCAAGACATGGCCCGGGGCGATGTCGGTGTCGTTCGAGCCCGAGTCGGCAGGTGGGGTGGGTGCCGTCAGGCCGCATGCGAACAGGGTCAGAAGTGTCATTGGGGTCCTCGCTATTCGGGGCGCACGGTGGGGAGCACGCCTGCTGGCCGGTCGCTGCCTTCCGCGAACCAGGCGTAGTAGACGCGTACGGCGTTGTTGCCGCACCCCTCAGCGTCGGTGGTGATGTCGCTCTGCCCGTCGAGTCTAAGGACCCACTTCCCGGCTGTGGGCCCATCGAGGTGGACGCGTTGCTTGTTGTCACTCGCGGTCGAGCTTCCCTCGGGCGTTGCGTAGGAGCAGTAGAATGGGCTGCAGGAGAGCTCTCTCTGGAGCGCCAGGTCGACCCCGCCGAACCCGTTGCCGTTGTCGTGGCCGCGGTCGTGCCACCAGGTCACGGCCCGCATGACGTCGACGTTGCTGTTCGTAGTCGTCATCGCGATCCGGACGGTCTCGTCTCGGCCGACGCAGACGCTTCCGCTCGAGTACCCGTACGGCGCTTCCATGCCGGTGGAGTCGAACTGGCGAAGCCGGAGCTTGCCTGCGCCCCACCGGGGGTGGAAATTCGAGATCATCCGCGTGCCGGGATCGCCGTTCGCAGACTGCCGGTCACCCATGAGCAGGAGGTTTGCGTACAGCAGCCCGGGGTCATCGATGGCGCTGCCGTAGGTATCGAGGAACCAGTGTCGCACGAGCATTGCGGAGCCTGCCATCGCGGGTGTCGCCGCGCTCGAGCTGCCGAACCACTCGGGACCCGGGTTCATGGGATCCCACTCCGCGCCGTAGTGGTACGTGTTGCCGTTGGAGTCTTGTGGCCAGGCGTAGTGGGGGTAAGCGTTCTCGTAGCGCTGAGGCAGCACCATGTCGATCAGGGTTCGACCGTCCGGTGCCGGGCCGGTGCTGCTGTTGCTGCGGATCGTAGGGTTATCGCTGGAGTTGGTGTCGTAGCTCCCAACAGTGAATGCCGCGATCGCAGCCCCTGGTGCTGAAACGGTGCATGCGGCTCCAGAGGGCGGGTTGTTCCCGTGGGACTGGAAGCTCGCCACGCCGGCTTCGAAGATCGAGTTCAATCGCTGGTTCGCCGATGAACCTGCCGAGCAGTTGGGTACACCCGAGCTCTCGGACCGGGTGAGCACTTTCGGTGCATAGGTGGAGTTCGCCAGCACGTTGTCGAGCAAGGAGCCGTTGTAGTTGGCCACCCCAACGCCTCGGGCGCCGCGCGCTACTCCGCTGCGTTGCCGCCGCGCGACAGTGCCTGTCACGTTTGGGTCCTGCCCGGCGGTGATGTCCCCAAGCAGGATGCTCGCGACCGCGGTCTTGTGTTGGACTGTCGTGTAGGACCCCAAGGGTACAGAGCAAAACCCCGAAGTCGAAGCACTCAGGCACACATGGATGCGCGACTGCATCGTCCCGTCGTCGAACCCCCAATGCCCATTCCAGGCGCGACCTCCCTCTACGAAGACGGCCCAGCCGGCGTCGAACCCGTCGATTCCGTCGTCATAGAACTGGGTCGACTGGATCATGTCTTCGAGCTCGACCCCGTTGATGCCGAGCCCCTGAATCGCCATCGTGTAGCCTTCGCCATCTTGACGTGCAGGTTCAGTCAGGTCGGCCTGGAACGCTCGAGTCGAGGCGGTGGTGAGTGTCTCGATGCACTCGCGACTTGCGGAGGCGACGATCTGGTTCGACAGCCACAAAACGTCGTGAACGGTGGCGCCGCATAGTTCGAGGTGGTCGGAGGCGGCTTCGAGATCAGGGGTGTTGTTGGCGCGCCACGAATCGAACGCGGCGACGCGCGCCTCCTCAACGAGTGCTCTGGAGTGAGCCCCTGCCAAGATTGCCACCTGTGTGGCCCACGGCAATCCCAAGACCCCCCGGTCCCGATCATCGAAGCTGAAGGTGACACTGTGCTCATCCGCCGGAGAGCTGTCGATGGCGCGCTGCAGCCGGTCGGACACCGATGAGTGGAACAGGACTGTTGGCCCTTCGGTGGAGATGAGTGTCGAAGCGCTGTCCCCTCGCGTTCGCTCGGGCTCGAAGGCCTCGTGGATAACCAGCCCGTCTCCGGTGAGTCGCACCTGCCAGGCTAATGCTGCCCATGCGGCCTCTGGGCCGCCGAGCCGTTCCACGTCGTCCGCATCAAGTGTCGCAAGCGGATGAATCGGGTGGGTGGTGGGGGGGGGGTACCATACGCAATGCCAAGTGTGATAATCGAAATGAAGTTGGACATCGGAGCGCTCTTGGTGGATGGTTTTCGACTCGGCGAGCCAGTCCGTCCTACGTGCCTGAATTCGGCTGAAGTCGCAAGATCAATTCTCTCCACCTCAGATCACCTTGCGATCGGGGCCCCACGAGCGTTCATCGCTGCGCCCTCGAGACGTAGCTTCCCCAGCAGCGGAGGATGCGGAGTAGGCTCAGCGCCAGGTGGCGGTGAGCGCCGTGTCGCCGGAGGGGTCGGGCACCAGGTGGTCGACGCGGTCGTCGCCGGCCTCCCAGCGCACGGCGGGTTCCGCGGCACCACTGGCGGGGTCGACCGCCACGAGCTTCCACGCCACACGGGCGCCGAGCGGCATGGACACCGGATCGGACGCCCAGGACGGGTAGATCGCGGGGTCGGTCGCGAGCGGCGCGCCCCAGCCGAGCGTGCCCCATGCTCCGAGCTCCGGACGGTCGCCGGTGACGTGCAGCGTCTCGCCGTACACCGTGTAGGCCGTGGCGCCGAACGTGACGTCGACCGTGGGCCAGCCCGGCTGGGCGAGGAGCTCGGCTTCGACCTCGGCGTATGGCGCGTCGCCGTCTTCGGTCTGCCAGGCGTAGCGATCGAGCACGCGGAGGAACTGCGCGAGGTACCGCCGGCCGAGCGCGCCCCCCGAGACCTCGGGCTCGAGGAACAGCGTGCTCTCCACGTTGCGGGCCGTGCGCGTGGCCGTGCCGAAGCCGGCCGCCGTGAGGTTCGCGGTGTCGGTGACCACGCGGATGCGGGTGCGCCCGAGCACGACGGACTTGGCGTGCATCGCCGTGAACTCGGTGGTGAGGTTGCTCGCTTCGTACACGCGGACGCCGAGATCGCGCAGGTCGTCTTCGGTGCGGTCGCCCCAGGCGTCGGACTGCTTCTGATCCGTGATCACCACGACGGGCACGCCCTGGGCGACCTTCTGGCCGAGCAGCTCGACGAGGGACGCGCCGTAGCCCGGTGCCGTGAAGTCGCGCAGGCTGTAGGCCGTGATCAGGATCTGCTCGTCTTCCGCCGCAATCCAGTCGAACAGGCGCTGCCCGGCGCTGGGACCGCTCTCGTGCGGGCCGAACAGCACGTTCACGGGCGCGGCGTCTTCCCAGGCATTGTCGATGTCGCGGTCTTCCAGCACGGCGTCGAGGGCCTGGTCGTACGCGGCCACGAGGCGCGGGTCGCGGATGCGGTGGAGCGTCTCGTCGTTGAACAGCGCGTTGTCGCCGGGATTGAGCGACCCCGTGAGCAGCTCCGTGCCGCTGGGGGTGCGGAACAGGCGCGTCTTGAGGTGCATCAGACCCGAGCCCGCGATGCCGACGAGCTCGGTGGCGTGGGCCTCCTCGACGGTGAGCTCGCGATGGTCGGGCGCGAAGCTGAAGCCCGCGGCGATGAGCGTCTCGTCGGCCTGGTTGTAGTCGCGCTCGGGATCGAGCTGGTCGGCGTCGATGAGGATCTGCACGGGCACCCCCGCGCTGTGCGCGCTGACGAGGGCCGCGACGATGTCGGGATTGCGCAGGTTGTACACCCCGTACCGGATCCCGAAGTCGGCGGGGTCGGCGTCCGGCGTGCTCCGGAGCTCCGAGACCACGCGCTGGATGGCGCCGAGCTCGATGGGCAGCACGTCGTCATCGGGCGTGAACCACACGTCGACCGCGTCTGCGTCGGCTCGCCCGGACGCGAGCTCGGGGAGCGCGCTCACCGTGCGGTCGGGCCCGCAGGCCATCAGGGCGAGGACTGAGAACAGAATCGTCATTCTGTTTCGAGGGTAACCCGCCTCGGTCCGGGTGTCACCGTCCTCTGGTCAGTCGAGCTGGGGACGCATCATCGCGCCGACATCTGCGTTCGGATCGACCCCGCGGCGGCGCGCCAGCAGCGTGATGTCGAGGATGATGTGGTTCGTCGCGAGGTCGACCAGCGTGCGGTTCTGGGTCCACACCGCCGCATTGTCGCGGCCGGGCTCGGCTCCGCCGGTGAGCGCTTCACGGCGATCGACGACGATGATCGCGCGGTGTGCCCAGTTGGCCTTGTCCTCGTTGCCCTTGAGCGTGTCGGTCCAGCAGTGGATGCCGGGCGGGCTCCGGTCGAGCGGGGCGGGCGTGTAGAGCACGCGGTGCAGGGGACGGTCGGCCACGGCCTGGAGGGCGGGCCACACGCGCTCCACCTCACGGGGCCACAGGTGCAGGTAGATCGACTCGGTGGCCGCGCGGATCATCCGCTCTGCGCGGGTCATCACGTGATCGTAGTCGCGGAGGGTCCACAGGGGCTCGGGACGGCTCGGGGGCGGCAGCTGGGAGAGCGCGGCCTCGAGGTTCGCGATGTTCTCGAGGCTGCGCTGGCGGGCGCGGGACATCCATCCGCCGAGCTCGGTGGCGAAGTAGCGCCCGTCGACCGGGAACGCGGCGCCGAGGTCGGTCAGCTCGCTCAAGGCCTGGTCGGCGTCAGGGACCCCGGCTCGCGCGGCGACCTCGCTCGGGAGCAGGCCGGTGCGTGAGTCCCCAGGGCCCGCAGGGACGGCCCGTGAGTCATCCCGGAGGAGGGCGAGCCACACGAGGGACTGGGTGCGCGAGAGGCCGAGCTGGGAGAGCTGGGCGACGAGGGCTTCGGTGTTCATGCGGTTCCGCTAACCCGGCGGCGTCGCGCGGGGACGGCGTGACAGGAGGGTCCAGGGCGCCGGAATGGACGTCGGGCTCGCGTCGCACGTGCAGCCCGTGGGCTGCGTGCGGACGGGCGTGGGCGGGTCGGTGTCGGTGTCGGCGTCGGAGTCGGCGTCGGAGTCGGTGTCCGAGTCGCTGTCGGTGTCCGAGTCGGTGTCCGAATCGGCATCCGCGTCCACATCGGTGTCGCTGTCCGAGTCCGAGTCCGAGTCCGAGTCCGAGTCCGAGTCCGAGTCCGTGTCTGTGTCTGTGTCCGCATCCGTGTCGGCGTCGGCGTCGGTGTCGGTGTCAGTGTCGGCATCGGCGTCCGCATCGGCGTCCGAATCGGCATCGGCATCGGCATCCGCGTCCGCATCGCTGTCCGCATCCGCGTCCGCGTCCGTGTCGCTGTCGGCGTCCGCGTCCGTGTCGCTGTCGGCGTCCGTGTCCGCGTCACCGCCGGTGTCGGCGGTCTCGCACAGCTCGCAGGGGTCGCACAGCCCGAACAGCCCGTCTCCGTCGGGGTCTGCGGGGTTCGGGTCGGGATCGGAGTCGCACCGCTCGGCGGCAGACCCCGCCCACAGCCCGTCCCAGTCGGCGTCG
Source organism: Myxococcota bacterium (assembly GCA_041389565.1). Classification (GTDB taxonomy): domain Bacteria; phylum Myxococcota_A; class UBA796; order UBA796; genus JACKEQ01. The sequence goes on along the minus strand of JAWKRP010000030.1, from coordinate 73,156 downwards.
GTGCCCGCTTCGAGCACGAAGGTGTCGAGCTCCATCCAGCCGTTGCCGGTGAAGTACTGACCGCCCGTGAACCCGAACGTCCCGCCAGACGCGAACTTCGTCGCGAGGTCCTGGCCGGTGAGCTCGACCAGGGGCCCCGCCGGCCGGACGTTCGAGTTCGCGCCGTACAGCGACAGCGTGCCGGTCTCGGCGCGGTAGTCGAGCCAGAACCACGCCGTGTTGTAGCCGGGGAACAGGTTCGACGGCACCGAGACGGTGTTCGCGCTGTCTCGCGCGCCGTCGATCAGGAACCCGGTGTGCCCGGGCGCCCCGTCTCCCGCCCCGTCGGTCACGATGTCGAACTCCACCGCGATGGAGTCGGTCATCCCCTGGTAGCCGAGCCCGGCGCCGCCCGACCCCGTCGACGGGGCCGAAGCGACGAAGAACGTCGCCCCGCTCGGCGTGCCCCCGGTGGAGAAGAACTCGAGCGAGAAGTGCGCCCGCCACGACGTGGTGGGCCCGTGCACCAGGGGGGGCCGACCAGTCGAACCGCCCGGCGGTCGAGCCGTTCACGGTGGGCGTGAAGATCTCGTGGTCGGACCCGAAGCACGCCGCGTCGTCGTGGAGCACCCACTGCCCACCCCCGATGGTGGCGCAGTAGTTCGGCCCGGGCGACCCCGGACCGGAGAACGGCCCGATGACGAAGTCCTGTGCGAAGGCGGGAGCGAGCAGCATCCACATGCCCGCGATCTTCGCACAGGACGCCTGCCCTGGCTCAGGAGCCCCGCTTCACCTCGACCGCGAGCCCGCCGTCCCACGCCTTCTCGTCGTCGTCGTAGTACGGGTACGCGCTGCTCGCCGGACCGGTGAACGATCCCGGGATGGCGGCCGTCAGGTCGAGCTCGACGGTGTGCGCCTTCTTGGCGTGCACGCCCTCCCAGTAGATCGTGACCTCGCGGGGCCGGGTCTCGAAGAACGCGATCTGGCCGCGCTCCTGGAGCTGCTGGAGCTGCCAGGTCTGCGCCTCGAGGCCCGCGGGGAGCCCGATGCGCGCGATGGGCGAGGGGACCACGGAGCCGGTCTGGTTGCGGACCGTGGCCGTCAGGCGCACCGTCTCGCCCATCTTCGCGACCGTGCGGTCGAGCTTCGTGTCGATGGACAGCTCGGCTCCAGGCGCGGAGTCGGGGCTCTCCGACGACCAGCGCACGTCGACCGTGTAGGGCAGCGGATCCCCGCCGTCGTGGCGCAGCACCACCGTGTTCTCGCCCCGCTTCAGCGCGCGCTCCAGGCCCGTGATCTCGATCGCGGCCTCCTGGTCGGGCTCGTAGCGCACGTTCCCGATCTTCTCCCCGTTCACCTCGACCGTGAGGTACCCCGCGGACCGCGGCCGGCGGCTCACCTCTGCGTGCTTCGTCAGCGCGCCCAGCGCGAGCGCCGTGGCCTGGGTGGCGCCCCAGGTCCCCGCGCCCTGGCGGTGCTCGACCAGCCATGCGGCCGCCTTGTCGGCCTGGCGGGTGTGGCCGGGGCCGGCGTCCATCAGCGCGAGCGCCGCGAGGGCCGTGGACTCCACGAGCAGGTTCGCCTCGTAGCTCCGCGTGATGCTGCTCTCGGCGCCCGGGAAGCTGCCGTCTTCGGCCTGCAGGGACGCCAAGCGCTCGAGCGCCTTGCCCGCCATCGGGTGCTGGGTGGCCACGAGGCTGCGGGCGGCGAGCGCGAGCACGTAGGGGTCCTTCGACTCCTGCGCGACGCGCGCCTGGTGCGCCAGCTCGGTCTTCAGCTCGTCTCCGAGGCCGACCGACACGAGCGCCCACGTGATGAAGCCGTCCAGCACGGGCTTCGGCGCGCTCCCGTAGCCGTGGGCGCTCTCACCGGAGTTCGTGTAGCCGCCCTTCCCGTCGCGGGTGGAGAGCAGGTACTTCGTGTCCTTCTCGAGCACCCGGTCGGCGACCGGGAACACCTTCTGCATGTCGGAGAACTGCAGCAGGCCGAACGCCGACAGCACCTCCTTGCCGGGCCCGCTCCCGAACGTCTCGAAGCCCCCGCTGTCGACCTGGTACCCGGTGAGCTTGTCGTACCCGACCTGGAGCGCGCGCGAGCTCTGCACCTTCAGGCGCGGGTCGCCCTCGTGCGCTTCCAGGTAGTTGAGGATCGCCACGTTCGGCCAGTTCGTGCTGCTCGTCTGCTCGAAGCACCCGCCCGGCTCGCGGATCAGCCCCTCCATGCCCCCGATCAGCGTGCTGACCGTGCTCGGGTGCCACGTCACGGTCGCCGTGAGCGAGCCGGGCACGTGCTCGTCGAGCTGGAACGTGTGCTTCGCGGTCCGCTCGAGCTCGCCCGCCGCCGACCAGGACCGCGGGAACCCCAGCGGCACGACCGTCAGCTCGGTCTCGAGGGTGTCCTGGAGCCCGCCGCCCTCGACGGTGAGGCGCACCGGAGTCGCGGTCCCGGACGGTCCGTCGGTCCCGTTCTGGATGGTGATCGGCATCCAGTACGTGCTCGTCCCGTGGGCTGCGACCGACAGCGAGCCGTCGGCCCGCTCGGCCTTCAGGAGAGCGGCCATCTCGCCGTGTACCTTCACGTCGAGCCCGCGCTCGCGGGTGTTCTTGACGGTGATCGGCAGATCGATGCGGTCGCCGGCCGACACCGCGACCGGCAGGCGCGTGGACAGGCTCACGGGCAGCACGCTCGTGAACGTCGCTTCGCCGTGCCCGGCCGCACCGGAGGCCACACCCTCGGCCGTGACGCGGAACCGCGTGAGCGCATCGGACAGGAAGAAGGTCGCTTCTCCCACGCCTTCGGCGTTCGTCTGGATCATCGGCTCCCAGTCGACGGTGTCGCGGAAGTCGCTGCGCACCCCCGTGAATCCGGCGCTGTAGTCGGGCTTCGGGAACACGCGGACCGGAGCCATGGGCACGGCCTGGCGGAAGTCGTCGCGCATCCAGACCTCCGCGCCGAGCGCCTTGCGTCCGGCCGCCGCGCCTCCGAGCCCGCGCATGTCCTTCCGCTGCATCTCCCGGCGCGCCAGTCCCATGTCGGCCGGCATCACCGGCTCGGCCATCGGCATCTCGATGGCCTGCGGCATCCCCATCGGCGGACCCATCGGCGGGGGCGCCATCGGCACGGGAGCCATCATCGGCGGCGCCATCGGGACCTTCGCCGGGCGGGGGCGGAGGCGGCGGTCGCGCTGCGGGGCGTCCGCGAAGTCGTCCGCCTCGGACCGCTCCTCTTCGAGGCCGTAGTACATGCCGGTGTCGGCCATCGCGACGGACTGCAGCTGCTGGACGGGGTCGAACGTCAGCACGGGCGCCCACTCGAAGCGGCGCCATCCCTTCGTGCCCATCACGAGGTCGAGCCCGCGCGCGCCGTCGGCTTCGTCGGGATCGAAGTACCAGGCCGGATCCTCGGGAGACTCCACGAGCTCGGGGTCGAGGTAGAGGCGCGACAGGATGTGCCCCTCCTCGTCGTCCGCGAGGCTCAGCACGGCGTCGTCGACCACGGACAGCGCGAGGGCCGCCGGCACGGGCTCTCCGGACGGGTCGGTGGTCTTCACCTTCACCACCACCTCGTCGCGCGGACCGTACTGCTCGCGGTCGGTGGTGATGGCGATCTTCAGGTCCTGGCCGCGGTTCCGGTAGACCAGGCGCTCGGCGAGGGGGTTGTACTGGCGGTCCATGACCGTGACGCGCATGGCTCCCTGGCGCTTCGCGTCGGCCGACTCGCCGGTGAGGTACACAACCGCTTCCCGGGCGGGTCCGGCCTTCACGACGGCCGTGTCGACGGTCTGTTCGCGGAGCACCCCGGTGACGACCACGTCCTGGTCGGTCGTACAGCGGACGGCCACGCGCACGGCCTTCTCGGTGCTGTTCAGATCGTCGTACGACCGCAGCGCACACCCGTCCTTCACGGCGTCGGGGAGCGCGAAGGTCTCGGCGACGCCGGCAGGCGCAGTGATGTGCGCGGTGTACCGCCGTCCCTTCACGGGGGTGAACGCGAACCGGCCGAGCCCGTCGTGCACGCTGGAGAAGGTCGCGACCGTCGTGCCCTGGTCGTCCTTCACGACGCCCTGGAGGTCGGCGGGCTTGCCCCACCGGTCCTTGCCCTCGAAGTAGACCCGCCCGGGCAGCCCCTGCACGAGGTCGCCACCCTCGGGGTAGAACGCCATCTTCACGTCGGCGAGCACGATGGGCACGCTGCGGCTGATCGACTCCGTCACGCCGCCTTCGTCGACGAGCACGGTGAGCAGGCCGTCTCCGGACGCCAGCGTCTTCGGGAGGGACGCGGCGACGAGCACGGCGCCGGTGCGGTCTGTCGACAGCTCCTCCGACCACACGGTCTCGCCGTCGAGCTGGAGCATGGCGCGCACGGGGTGGTTCGCGAGGGCCCCGCCGTCCGGGCCCTTCATCTCGACCACCGCCTCGACCCGGTCGCCGGCACCGTACGCCTCGCGCACGAAGTCGAGCTCCTTGTGGATGGTGGGGGCCCGGTAGCTGGCGACGACGAAGTCGCGCTCGAGCGTGTCGCCCTGCATCGACGTGAGCCGGACCTTCCACGTCCCGCCGGCCGCATCGGGCGCGAGCGTGAAGTCGCCGATGCCGAAGCCGCTCTCCTGCGCGACGACCCGCGTCTCGACGGTCTGGCCGCGCGGATCGACCAGCTCGGCCGTGATCTGGTAGGCGGGGTCGCCGTCGAAGCTGCGGGTGAGCACGCTCCACGACCGCAGCCAGATGTCGTCCCCCGGCCGGTACATGGGCCGGTCGAGCTGCACGTGGAGGCGGCGGGCCCCGTTGTGGTCGAACCAGGTGCGCACCTTCTGGTCGAGCGCGCCGCCGACGTCGCCCGCGATCTCGGCGAGCACGCGCTTCGAGGCCGGCGGGGCGGCCTCGTGGGCGAGGGGGTCGTGGGGAAGCTCGAGGCTGTCGGCGGCCTGGGGACGAAGGGCACAGCCGAGGGCGAGGACGAGGACGAGTGGCGACCAGCGCATGCGAAGACTCCGTGTTTCGCGGAGTGAACGCGATGCCCTGCAGAGGCTTACACCGGAGGGGGCGGAGGACGCGGATGTCGGGGCGGCGGCAGGTCGGAGTGCATGGCGTCGATGCGCCCCAGCACCGCCATCGCGAGGAAGATCGCCACGAAGAGACACACGAGGCCGGAGAGCTGCTCGGACGGCATCATGCTCCACAGGTACTCGGGCTGGCGGCAGCGCGTAGGGGTCTGCGGGTCGTACGCGACGACCGTTCCGCGGGGGGCCTTCGCGCCCGCGCACCAGTACCGCTGCCCGTCGACCTCGAGGTAGCTGAAGTAGGTGGTGCTGCGCCCGCTGTGCCGGATCTCGACCTCGGAGATCGTGGTGGTGGGCGCGTCGGACGGCAGGGTGGCGGTCCACAGCATCAGGATCGGGCCGCGCACGAACATCAGCCCGACCAGGAAGGCGCCGCCGATCAGCCCGAGCTGCACGAACGGGTTGTGGCGGTATTCGGGGGGCAGGAAGCGGAACATGGCGCCACTCTAGCGCGAAGCGGCCCTCGAACACGGCTTCGCGACGAGACGCCTCCGGTGGACCACATTTCCGGACTCCTCGAAGGACTCGCGCTTCCCCACGAAGGCGCCGCCCCGTCGCTCGAGGACGACGTCGGTGCGACTCCCGTCCGGCCGCTGCTCGCGCCAGCTCGTCAGGTGTCCACCGTCGCTCGACACGGTGATGGTCATCCCGGGGGCCGAGACGGCCACGAGATCGTCGCCCGACCACTCGTACCGCGTGACCGACGGGCTATTCGGGTCGCCCACCGCGTGCTCCACGAGGCGCCCCGCGTCGTAGCGGGCTGTCGCGGGATGGGTGCCCGACACGGTCAGCGTCCCGGTGAACGAGAACGCCCCCATGCGGGTGAACAGCGTGCGGTCCGCCGTGCGCAGGGGGACGAGCACGTCGAGGCCCAGGTAGCCCTCCTCGAGGGCCTCGCGGGGCTCCGCGTCCGCGAATGTGCCGTCCCAGGCGAAGCGAACGTCGTGCAGCCCGTCGGACCAGCGCAGCAGCTCGCCATGCGCGCCGAGCTCGCCTCTCGCCTCGGGCGCGACGAACGCAGACGCCGTGGGGTCTTGCACGACCGCGATGGAGGCGTCCGTCCACGTGAGGTCGGTGTGGCCGATCCGGTGGCCCCGGTCGTCGAGGTCGGTGACCGCGATGGGCCGCCAGTGGGTGTCGAACCAGAGCTCACGGGCACCGGCTCCGCCGCCTGCGAGGCTGGCGTGGACGCAGTGTGGGGGAGCTGCGGTGGCCGTGAGCACCGCGAGCATCATGACGGCAGGACCTCGTCCCGCAGGGCGTCGAGCTGCGCGCGCTTCCCGTCTCGGTAGAACACGTTGAAGGTGTCGAACGGCACGATCGTGCCGTCGGGCCGCGCGAAGTGCACACACGACTTCTTGGCGTTCATCACCGTGAGATCGCGGCGGTCGAGGAACTGCACGATCATCACGCGGAAGATGTTCGCGTACGACAGGTCGCCGACCTCGACCTTCGGCAGGCAGCACAGCACGTCGCCGAGCTTGCCGGCCTGGCCCTCGGGACCGATGCCGGTGGAGAACAGCGCGTCGAGCTCGCCCCGGACGCGCGGGTTGCCCTCGAAGCGCACGGTGTTCCCGCTGCCCGAGACGAGCATGTCCTCCGGGATGAGCCCGGTGAGGGGCTGCACGTGGCCGTCGAGCTTGAGCGCGTAGCCCATCGCGAGCACCTCGGGGTGGCACGGGACGGGCACGATGTCGGCCGCGGTGAACGGGCTCTGCTCGGCTTCGAGGATGCGCCGGCGCACCTCGGTGAGCGTGAGCCGGTGGACCGCGGGGTCGTACCCGTCGACCCGGCCGGCTTCCTGGGTCGGCTGGAACGTGACGCCGCGCACGCAGTCGAACGAGAGCGCGTGCTCGAGGATGGCGCCGATCTCGTCGTCGTTCACGCCTTTCTGGAGCGTGCACACGAGGGTGGTGGAGAGGCCGCGAGCCTCGAGGTTCTCGAGGGCGGCCTGCCGGATCGAGGCGAGCTTCGCGCCCCGGATGTGCTGATGCACGGAGTCGCGGAGCGAGTCGAACTGGAGGTAGATCTCGAAGTTCTTCTTGAACGGCACGAGGCTGTCGACGAACGCGGGGTCTCTCGCGATGCGGATGCCGTTCGTGTTGACCATCAGGTGGCGGATCGGCCGCTCCCTGCAGGCCTCGACGATGCGCAGGAAGTCGGGGTGCAGGGTGGGCTCGCCGCCGCTGAGCTGCACGACATCGGGTGCGCCTTCGCTCGCCACGACGGCGTCGAGCATGCGCAGTACGGTCTCGAAGTCGCGGTGGCCGGGGCGATGCGGACCGCTCTCCGCGTAGCACACGGGGCACGCGAGGTTGCAGTGGTCGGTGATCTCGACGACCGTGAGGCACGAGTGCTGCTGGTGGTCGGGACACAGCCCGCAGTCGTACGGGCAGCCCCACTTCATGGGGGTCTGGAAGCGCTGGGGCACCTCGGGGGGCTTCAGGAACCGCTCCCGTGCACGCCTCCAGTACGCGACGTCGTCGGCGAGCAGGACGGTCTCGAAGCCGTGGTGCGGGCACCACTTCCGGAGCAGCACGCGCTCGTCCTCGAGCAGGATCTTGGCCTCGACCCGGCGCAGGCACGTGGAGCAGACGGCGGTCTCCATGGCGTAGAACGTGTAGGGACGCGTCTTCCGGTCGGTCATGCGGCCCTCGTATCCCACGCGAAGTGCGCGACCATTCCCCCGAGGATGACGAGCACCGAGACCTGGTAGAACGTCATGCCGAGCAGCCAGGCGGGTTCGGGGCGCAGCCACTCGGTCACGAAGCGGTAGATGCAGTAGGTGCCGAGGTAGAGCTTGAAGTGCTGTCGGGGCAGCACATCCGCGCGGTTCATGCGTACGAGCGCGACGGCCGCGAGCGCGTGGAACCCGGCCTCGTAGAGCTGCGTCGGGTGGCGGGGGATCCCGTCACCGAAGTCGACCCCCCAGGGCACGGCCGTGGGCAGCCCGTAGCAGCACCCGCCCTGGAAACACCCGATGCGGCCGACCGCGATGGACGCCGCCACCGGTGCGGCGAAGCCGTCGCCGGTCTTCGCGGACACCCCGAGCGCGAGCTTGCACAGCTCGACGGCGACGTACCCGGTGGCGAGGGCCCACGTGATGGTGCGGGCATCGGACAGCCAGATGTCGAACGTCTGCAGCGTCGCCACACTCTCGAACAGGTACGGCAGCTTGGCGCCGATCACACCTCCGAGCACCGCGGCGAGGCCGATGGCGGCGGACTCTCCGCGCGTGAGACCCGACGGGGCGCGCACGAGCCGACGCACGCCGAGACCGACGAGCACCGCGAGCCCCATGATGCCCGTGTGGACGGGGTCGATCACGGGTCAGTGGATCCCGTACGCGCCGCCCACGGCCATGCAGCACAGCGCGAAGGCGACGACGAACGTGGCGACCATGAGCAGCAGGATCATGCCGAGCAGCATGGTCAGGGCGGTGGCGCCGAGCGCGACGGTGGCGGCAGCCGTGCCGAGGGTGGAGGCGGTGCGCCCCAGCGCGCGGTCGTTCTCGTCGACCCGCAGATCGAGCTGGATCATGCGCCCGAGCGCGAGGAGCACGAGCAGCGTGGCGCCGATGTAGGGCACGACGAGGGCGGGGAGCTCGATGCCGATGCCGATGCCGAGCGCGATGGCGAGCACGGCCAGGCCGATGACGGTGGCGGTCCAGCCGAGGTGCACCTTGCCCGCCTGGAGCAGGGACGAGCCGCGACCGGTGGTGAACGCGACCCCGGGCTTCAGGGGCTGCTCGCAGCGGGCACAGCGCGTCGCGCCCATGGACACGCCGTCTCCGCACCAGGGACAGTGCGTGGACGCGGCAGGCACGGCCATCTCCGCGGCACCGTCCGCGGAACCACTGGATGCGGCCGCCGTGACCCGTGCGAGGGTGGCGGTGTGCTGCTCGACCAGGCGCCAGAACCCGCTGACCGTGACATCGGTGACGACGCCAGCCATGACCACGGCCATCGAGACGACCAGGATGTGGTAGCGCGGGGGCATGAGGTCGGGGCGGAACTGGAGCGCGGCCCCGATGCTGAGGGCGTACGCGATCAGCCCGCCGACCGTGGCGAGCCACACCATCTCGCGCTGGCCCCGCATGCCCGAGGCTGCGATCAACAGCGGCAGCACGACCACCATGGGGCTGCTCGGACCGTTGCCGATGAGCAGGAGCAGGGCCAGGAACGCGACGTCGAGGGCGGTGGTTCCGGGGGCCACGATGCGGCGGAGCAGGCTGGACCGGACGATCAGGAGCACCGCAGCGCTCATCGCCGCCCACGCGATGCTGATGGCGGTCGCCGCGGTGTCGTAGACGGGCACCGTGCCGAGCGGGGTGTCGAGCGTGGCGCCGGTGGTCATGCCGACGAGGTACCGGTTCACGAGATGTACGAGGTAGAACGCCGCGACTGCGAACACGCGCAGGAGGTTGATGCGCGTCTCGCCCTCGAGGGCGAACAGGCGTCGGGACACGTGGAGGGCGACGGCGTCGGGCTGGGTCATCGCGGGGAGCATACTGTGCACGGACGACCAGGGGAGCCGGGGATGGCGTTCGAGCGGGGAGCGGTGGTGGTGCTGCGCGGCGTGGGAGTCGCGCTGAGCCGTGGATCGGCCCACCACGACGGGTCGGACGGCCTGGTCATCGAGCTCGAGGATCAGGTGCTGTTCGTGCCGGCCGGGAGCGACGTGCACGACCAGCTCCGCGCGCCCGTGGAGGTCGAGAACGCGCGGGCGTTGCTGGAGATCGTGCGAGCCTCGGGGGCGGACGACAGGGAGTGGTCGGCGCGCATCACCGAGACCGAGCGCACGATCGCAGAGGACGAGCTCGCGTCCCAGGCAGCCTGGCTGGGCGCGCTGTACGCGGCGGAGCGCGCGGGAGACGCGCCGCTGGAGGCCGTGCTGAACCGCAAGGCGCTCGAAGCGGTCGTGTTGTCGGAGCTCGCGTACGTGCTGGGCCGCACGGTGCGCGAGCTGTCGGCCGAGCTGTCAGGTGACGCGCCCTCCGACGCGCAGTAGGATCCACGCCATGAATCCCCGCAAGCTGTCTCCGGCCGTGCTCGCCGCCCTCGGGCTGTCGGCGTGCGTCGATGGGTGCGACCCTTCCGACCTCCCGCTCGTGGGCTCGCTGTTCGGCGACGGGCAGGACGACGACACGGTGGGGCCGTGCCTGAACGTGATGTGTCTGTCGCAGCCCATCCCGCAGCCCGTCGACACCGGGGTCCAGGCGTGCCTGAAGGTGGTCGAGCCCGAGCCCGTGACGCAGCCCATCCGCGTGGGTCCGTGCCTGCGGATGGCGCCGCCCCGGCCGCCGAACCCCACGGCTCCGGTCCCCGTGCCGGTCCCGGATCCGGCCCCGGCTCCCGCGCCTCCCGTGCCCGAGCCGCCGGTGGGGCCGTGCCTCGACTTCGCGCCGCCCGAGATGCCCCGGGTGCCCGCTGACTCGCCGCAGGACGGCGCTGTGGTGCCCGTGCGCGTCGAGGTCCTCGCGGCCCTCGTGGATGCGGGTGTGCTGGCCCCGGATGTCGCGAAGCAGGCGCGCCGGCGCGGGTAATCCCGAGAGCCCGCAGGGACGGTCCGTGAGTCCCGAGAGCCCGCAGGGACGGTCCGTGAGTCCCGAGAGCCCGCAGGGACGGTCCGTGAGTCCCGAGAGCCCGCAGGGACGGTCCGTGAGTCAGACGCGGGCGAGCGCCATGCCCTCGCGGACGATGCGCTCGCACTCGGCGCGGTCGTTCTCGGACAGGCGGGTGAGCTCGATGGCGACGGTGGTGCCGTCGGTCCAGCAGGAGAGGGCCGGGAGCTCGTCGGTGGTGGCGAACACCCCGCCGGCGTGACGCGGACGGGCGAGCACGCGGCCCGTGGGCACCTCCGCGGGGCCGTGGAGGGTGTGCGCGGGACCGGGGCGGTCGAGCCCGACGGTGAAGGCCGTGCTGCGGGTGGCTTCGTCGAGCGCGAGGGCGAGCGCGGCGCCGAGGAGGTGCAGAACCTCCGTCAGGTACGAGCTGCTCAGCGGGAAGGACGTGGAGAGCTGGGCGAGCACGGGGATGGGCGGCAGGTCGTCGGCGGTCTCGGCGAGCAGGCCCACGGCGCGGTCGAGCTTGGCGAAGAACGAGGCCAGGCCGTCGTGATGGTCGGCGAGGCGCTCGAGGTCGGTGCCGAACTCCTGCTGCAGCCGGCTGAAGGCCTCGCCTTCCGGGAGGAGCTCGCCGAACAGGTCGAGCGCGCTGTCGATGCGGTGGGGCGCGACATCCCGCGTGGTGAGCCGGTGCCCGAGGCGGGCATACACGTCGTCGGCCGTGGCCGCACCGCACACGAAGGCCCCGTACACGTCGAACAGGTCGGGCCGGACGAGCCAACCGCGGCCCTGCATCCACACGACGACCGCGGCGGCGGCCCGGCGGAGCCTCGTGGCGTCGATGTCGAGCGACGAAGCCTGCTGGGTGCGGGACCCGTCGTCGTCGATGGCATGGTGGACCGTGAGCATCCCGACGGGTCTAATCCGGGTCGGCGCTGGCGACATCCGTTGTACGCTCGGTGTGGAGGACGATGACCGCCGGGATCCGCCAGATCCGCTGTGCAGAGGCGCGAACGCCGTGTGTGAGCGGCGATCGCATCGCGGTCGCGCGGCGTCCGGAGGGGGCCGTCCGGCTGGGAGGGCTCGACCTCGTGCTGACGGACGTGTCGCTGCCGTTCCCGGTCGGTCGGGTGTACGCGCGTGCTGGCGGGGGTTTCCACGCGTTCGGGGCCTCGGAGCACGCCGAGCTCGGCCCCGAGGGCCAGGTGCTCTCGACGGGGCCGTGTCCGGCGGTCGTCTGGGGGGCCGCGCAGTCCGAGAGCGGCGCGCTGTGGGTCGTTCGGCACGACATGCGCCTGTACCGCAAGGCGGGGCAGGAGCCCTTCGAGGACGTGGGCGCGGTGCCCGTGCCGCGCGGCACCCTCGAGCACTTCGTGCCGCAGAGCGGCTGTGTGGTGGGTCCGGAGGGGGTGTGGTCGCTGGCGGGAGAGCGCCGGGTCGACCTCCGGGGGGCGTCGCGCGTCCATGTCGACGCGAGCGGGCGTCTCGCGCTGGTCGTGGCGCGCTCCCGCACCGGGGGCTGGACGGTCCGCGTGCTCGACCTCGAGACGGGGTCCGAGCGGTTCGCGTCCGAGACCGCACACGTGCTCTCGGCCGGCACGGTCCACGACGGCTCGGTGTGGATGGCGATCCGCGACGGGTTCCTGCAGTGGAGGCCCGGAGAGGGGGAGCCGGTGCGGTACGCCGCGGATGGGCTCCTGCTCGCGCTCCACCTGCTCGCCACGCCGGAAGGCCTGCTGCTGTGCGACCACGGCTCGCTCGCGCTCGTCCCCTGGGAGGCGCTGGGCGAGCCCGTGTCCCTGCCGCCGCTCGCCGACCTCTCGGGCTGGCCGGAAGCGGAGAGCCGGGTGTTCCGCATGCTCGAAGCGCAGGCGCGCAAGCACGTCCCCGCCGACGTGTCCGCGGAGGAGCACATCCGCTTCCGGTCCACACGGCTGCCCGATCTCGCGCGGGTCCTCTCGACGGCGCGGGAGATCGAGATGGTCCTGCCGCTGCTGGACAGCTGGTCGCCGGTGGCGCTGGTCCAGCGCAAGTCCCTCGGTCTGCCGGACTCGCCGGAGGCGCTGGCATCCGCGCTCGACCACCTCGATCGGCTCGACCCGGCCGAGCTGGATGCGGAGGTGGCGCACGAGATCGACCGCAACCTGGGGCCCGGGGTGCGCACGCAGATCGAAGCGGAGGTGCGCGCGGCACGGGAGCGACTGTGGGCGAGGGTGTCGGGGCCGGGCTGATCCCGGACGCCCGTTTCGAACGCAGGGGTCGCCGAGGAGGCGCAGAGGTCCGGGCCCAACGTGACCTTCGGGCGCGGACGCATGGCGGTCGTCGAGACGGGCTCGTCTCCACCGACGCGGACGCTCCATGGCGCCACATCGGGAGGCATAGAGACGCTATGGGGGCCTTTCTGTCGCGCGCGGAACGCTATGCCCCCTTGTTTGTCGCGGCGGGCACGCTGTCTCCGGCTCCCGGCCGTTCCCGTCACGATGAAACGCCGCATATGACCCCGGCGGGTTCCGCCGACGCCACCCGCATCGAGGCCGAGGTGACAAACAACCCCCCATAACGTCGCCCACGCGACAAACGACCCCGCATAGCGTCGCCGTCGCGACAGAATGGGGGGCATAGGGACGTCATCCGGCGCCCGCTGTCGCATGGGGAGCTCGCCACCCGCGTCCACGTCTCGGGTGTACCGTGGGCCGCGGACCTCAGGCGCTCCGCAGCGGAGCTCCCGGTGGAGACGAGTCCGTTGCGACACCAGCGTTCGCGTCGGCGGAGACGACGGAACCGGTGGCGACACGTCCGCGTCGCCAAACCGACGAGGTCGTCGACGGTGTCACCGTTTGCATCGGCGGAGCCGAGGTCTCGGGTGGGTCGCCTCTGTGCCTCCTCCGTGGGACTCGGTGGTCCAACCCACCGTCTCGCGCGCCACGGCGTCCGCGCCAGAAGACCCGAGTGGGGTGACCACAGCATCGGCGTCCATCCTCCTCGAGCGTGGGCGAAGGCGCTTCGACCCGCGGTCCCAGCCGGACTCCGAACAGGATTTCGACAGTCGGGCGCTGGATCGATCGCGGCGGTGGGCTACTCAGCACCTGGCGCCCTCCGTGGTCGCCTTTGCCTTTGTCCTTGCCGTTGTTTCGAGGTGTGCTTTGTGGATCTCCCGTGCCCGCGCGTGCGCGCGGATGTGCGTCGTGTGGCTGGCGTGCGCCCCTTCCCTGGCCCGTGCCACCACGATGGTCGTGATGGACCCCTCCCAGCAGGCGGAGGAGTCGGATGCCCTGATCGACGCGGTCGTCGGCGCGTCGGTGGTCGTGCAGACCGAGCGGATGGTGTACACCGACACCGAGCTCTGGGTCCGCGATGTGCTCGGCGGGAGCGCGCCCGAGCGCCTGGTCGTCCGTCAGGCCGGCGGCGAGCTCGAGGGCCGCACGGTGTTCATCGACGGTGACGCGAAGCTCCTCGAGGGCGAGCGCGTCGCCGCGTTCGTGCGCGAGCGGGAGGGCCGCTGGTACCTCACGGCGCTCGGGCAGTCCGTGTGGCACGTCGACGCGCGGGAACGCCTCGAGCAGGACCTCCTGTCCGAGCACCTGATGGAGCGCGACCGCACCGGACGCGTGGTGCCCGCGACCTCGAGCCCCGTGGCCTTCGACACGCTCGCCGACCTCGCGGAGGCCGCGCAGGGCCTCCGGTTCGGGGGTGCGCTGTGATCGCGCTCGTCCTGACGGCCGCCTTCGCGTACCAGCCCCTGTCCACCTGCGGGGGCACGCCGACCCACTGGAACGGTCCGACGACCTGGCACCTCACGAGCCCGGGAGGTCCGATGTACTCGCGCCTGTCGGACGCCGAGGTCGTGAACGCCGTGCAGGCCGGCTTCGATGTGTGGCGCGACACGGTGTCGTGCTGCTCGGGCTTCCAGCACGGGAACGGCGGCAACGTGTCGCAGTACTACAGCACGAACGACAACACGAACGTGATCTCGTTCGAGGAGGACCAGTGGGACTGGTCGCTCGGCAGCGTGAACGGCACGATTGCGGTGACCTTCTCGCAGTGGGCCGGCGGCTGCGTGCTCACGGACGGCGACCAGATCTACAACGGCGTGGGCTTCGACTTCACCACGTCGAGCAACCCGGGCTGGGGCGACACCGACCTCCAGAGCATCGCCGCCCACGAGAACGGGCACTGGCTCGGGCTCGGGCACGCGAGCAGCGGGTCGTCGACGATGTACTACGCCTACCCGGGCGGGACGTCCGCGCGGTCGCTCGCCACGGACGACGAGAACGGCGTGTGCAACGCGTACCCGGGGGTGTGCGGGCCCCGTGAGGACGACTGCTCCGACGGTCTGGACGACGACAGCGACGGCCAGGTCGACTGCGCGGACGCGGACTGCGCGGGGTACGGGAGCTGCGTGTGCGCGCCTATCACGGCGCTGTCCTGCAACGTGCCGATGACGGGCTCGAACCAGGGCCGGTCGAACGACGTCGAGTCGTACTCCTGCATGGACTGGACGACGAACGGTCCCGAGGCCGTGTACGAGATCACGCCGTCCGTGACGGGCCCCGTGACGATCGACCTCACGGGGCTGTCCGACGACCTCGACCTGTTCGTGACCGGCGGGTCCAACGGGAACTGTGAGAGCGGCACGTGCCAGGGCGCGAGCGGGAGCCCGGACTCCGAGCCGGAGTCGCTGACGTTCCAGGGGGTGGCGGGCACGACGTACATGGTCGTGGCAGACGGATGGAACGGCGCCACGTCGAGCTTCACGCTGACCGCCACGTGTGCGGAGGCGCCGCCCCCTCCGGCGCCGGGTCCGCAGTCGGATCCGACGACCAGCACGGACGATCCGGTGAGTGGGGACCCGCTGGAGCCCGGCGACACGGGCGCTCCGGCGGCCCCCGGCGCGTACGTGCAGATGGGCTCGGGCTGCGCGTGCTCCACGGACGGACCCGGCGAGACCGGCGGGCTCGCGGCGGTGAGAGCGCTGTTCGGACGGCGCTGACCGTCAGGGCGTGGCGGCAGCCGGTCGGAACACGAACGGCCACGTCACGTCCCCGGACACGGTGTCCGGGAACTCCCAGGCCTCGATCTTCGTCGTGAGGCAGGTGGCCATCGTGGGGTCGCCGATGCCGTCGGAGAGGATCGCCAGGTTCTGGGCCCGTCCGTCGAGCAGCTCCCACGAGACCTCGATGCGGCCACCGGCGTCGGGGTCCCGCCGCAGGAGGGCGTTGTAGCAGGCCCGCAGGCTCCCCTGGTAGGACCGCACGGCCTCCTGGACGAGGTCTGCATCCGTCCGCGGCGCCTCGGCCACATCGACGGCGGGGACCGCGGCGGGGGGCTCGGGGACCGGGGCGTCCGGTGGTGCCGTCTCGTCGGCACAGCCGAGCACGCCGAGCAGGACGAAGGATGCGAGGGATGGCGTCACGAGACCTCCAGCGGTCAGGATACTCCTCGCCTGCGGTCCGCTGCATCGGGACCGGGGAGGAGCCGGCATGTGGATGTGGTGGACTGCGGCGCTCGCGAGCGGTGCCCCGGATTGGCTCGACGGGTGCTGGGTGGCGCAGGAGGCGGGCTGTCGCGAGACCTGGCTCGTCGCGGACGGGGTCGCGGCGGGCGCCGGGCTGTGCACGGGTGAGGGTGGGGTCACGTGGGAGCACGTGTGGCTCGGCCCCATCGACGGGACGCTCACGTACGTCGCCACGCCCAGCGGTCAGGCCCGCACGGAGTTCCCCGCGGTGGAGCAGACGGCCGACCGCGTGCGGTTCGAGAACCCCGAGCACGACTTCCCCCAGCGCATCACGTACGTGCGGAAGAGGGCCGGCATGGAGGCCACGGTCGAAGCGGGCGAGGGGGCGACCGCCCGGGGGTTCGTACTCGACTTCCGCCCGTGTGGCGCGGCATCTCCGAAGACCGGGAAGCGCGCACGCCGCTCCCCGTGAACCCAGGTCGAACGCTGGGTCCCGACCGCTTCGCAGCCGCGCGCCCCGGTCGACGCGGGACGTGGATGGCGGTCCGGTGGGCGTGCAGCGTGGGCCGAAGTCACGAGATGCTAAGGTTCGCGGCGGAGGTTCCATGCGTTTCGTCTCCGTGGCCGTGCTGCTCGCGGCCGTCGCCTGCAAGACCGACAACCGACTCGACACCTTCGAGGACGACGCCGACGCGGACGCCGACACCGATGCGGACTCGGACACCGACACGGACGCCGACAGCGACTCGGATGCGGACACCGACGCCGATGCCGACACCGATGCCGATGCGGACACCGACGCCGACGCCGACGCCGACTCCGACACCGATGCTGACGCGGACGCGGACACGGATGCCGACACGGATGCCGACACGGATGCCGACACGGACGCGGACACCGATGCGGACACGGACGCGGATACCGATGCCGACGCAGACACGGACTCCGATACCGACGCGGACACCGATGCCGACGCAGACACGGACTCCGATACCGACGCGGACACCGATGCCGACGCAGACACCGACTCCGATACGGACGCGGACACCGATGCCGATGCGGACACCGACGCCGACGCGGACACCGACGCCGACGCGGACACCGATGCCGATGCGGACACCGACACCGACACCGGCGTCCCACCCGTGCTGGGCATGAGCGCATTCATGGGCGAGGGGACCTACCTCGCGGGCCAGTACACGGGGACCGAGTCCTACGGCATCTACGCCTTCGACGACCAGGTGAATCCGAGCGTGTTCGACACCACGGTGGTCTGCGAGTTCACCTGGAACGCGTCGCCCGCTCCGAGCTCGAACCCGCCCCCGTGCCCCGAGTGCGACTTCACCTTCTCGCTGGGGCTCGACAACGGCACCGAGACGGGCCCCCCGGGCGCCTGCCAACCGTTCGCGATCGGCCCCGGCTTCTCGGACGGCGAGTTCTACGAGTACGGGTACGACTCGGTCTACTACTACTTCGGCACCTCGTACCAGGCGCTCTGGTTCTACGACACGAGCCAGTCGGACTGGCTCCCCGTGTCGATCGACGGCGTGGACTACGACCCCTCGACCGGGGAGTTCCTCTACCTGTGGGTGACCGGGGTGGGCTACCTGTAGGGCGCTCTACCGGACCAGGTACCCCACGCGCAGCTCGTACTCCCGCTCGGGCCACGCCCACGCGCGAGCGGCCGCGCACAGCGCTTCGTCGGGCTCGCCCTGGAACCAGCAGCTCACGCTGACCTCGCCCGCCTGCCGCGTGACCTCGAGGTTCACGAAGCCCTTCGGGTCCCGGCCCTCGAAGCCGGGACCCAGGGCCTTCAGCAGCCCGTTGTGGTCGAGCTCCTGCTCGGGACGCACGAGGGCCCAGCCGCGCAGGACCGCATGGCCCGCGAGGGTGAGCGGAGCGGGCGGACCGGGCTCCAGCTTCGCCAGCGCCGGGCGCGTCGCGGGATCGACCACGAGATCGACCACGGACACCGCGCTGACCACGGCCCACTCGTGCGTGGAGCGCTGCAGGCCTTCGGACTTCGTGCCCCCGAAGCCCGTGAGGTGCGACGAGTACGTGCCCTCGGGCGTCTCGATGTGCACGACACCCCGGATGGAGACCATGCCGAGCGAGACCTCGGCGGGCTGGATCTCGGCCTTCACGCCGAGGGTGGTGTCGCCGGACGTGAGGCCGTCGGAGCCGCGCTCACACGGGAGATCCGCGCCCTCGTAGAGCTTGCAGAGGGCGTCGATGGCGGCATCGGTGGCCTCGCGATCGAACACCGCAGGGGGCGGCGTGGCGGGCTCGGACGGGCCGGTGGAGCAGGCCCACAGCAGCAGGAACAACGAAGCCTCCTCGGTGGCGCCGGCATTGTACAGGCTGGCACGGCGTGGCATGAAGCGGGCATGACTTCGTCCGATCTCGTCCTGTCCGCGTCGACCCGCCAGGTCACCACGCTCACCATGAACCTGCCGAAGCGCCTCAACGGGTGGACGGTCGAGATGCTCGCCGCCCTGCGGGACGCGCTCGGTCGCGCGGCGAGGGACGACGGCACCCGCGCGGTCGTGCTCACCGCGACCGACCCGTACTACAGCGCGGGCGTGAACCTCTCCGGGACGCTGGGGCTGTCGCACCCACGCACGCTGCACCGGCGCATCGTGGAGCACAACGAGGCCCTGTTCAACGGGTTCATCGACTTCCCGAAGCCGATCCTGGCCGCGGTGAACGGGCCGGCCATCGGTGCCGCCGTGACGACCGCCACCTTGTGCGACGCGCTGCTGGCGTCCGAGCGGGCGACGTTCTCGACGCCCTTCGCCCGGCTGGGTGTGCCGGCGGAGGGCTGCTCGAGCGTGCAGTTCGCGCGGTTCATGGGGGAGCCGAACGCGCAGCGCATGCTCGGTGCCGAGGGCTGGATCCCGACGGGTACCGAAGCCGCAGCGGTGGGCCTGGCGACCGCGGTGGTCCCGCACGACCAGCTGCTGGCGGAAGCGCAGCGCATCGCGGAGGGCTGGGTCGAGGAAGGCCGCACCCGGACGTACCGCGCAGGCGCCACGATCGACGAGCTGCACGCGATCAACGCGCGCGAGTCGGTGGAGGTGGCCACGGCCTTCCTGAGCCCGCCGTTCCTCGAGGCCCAGTACCGGTTCCTGCGGAGCCGCAAGAAGCGCGGCCCGGCCGCGATGTTCTTCGCGCTGTGGCGGACCCACCGGGTGTGGTCGAAGCTGCTGTAGCTCAGTAGCGCCTGCGCCAGCCCGCCGAGATCGCCTGGTTGTTCCAGCCGAGCTCGGCGCTCAGGCGGAGGTTCGGCGTGGGCGCGTAGATGCCCGTGAGGCTCGCATCGATGGGCCCCACCCAGGGGGACAGCACCGCGTTCTCACCCACGCGGAACCGGCCCTGCAAGCCCCCTTCGGCGAACTGCCACACCCCGGAGTCGACCCGGTCGAACAGCGGACCCACGAGCACCGCGATCGCGAGGCTCGTGGCCGTGCTGAAGCTCGAGCGCGCCGTCTTCGGGTTGGTCCCCGTCATCGCGGCGACCCAGGTCTCGCTGTCGTCGAGCTCGGCCGAGCTCAGGTTCACGAGGGTCTCGGTGGGCGTACCCCGGAGGTAGAGGTCGACGCCCACTCCGCCGCCCATCCCGGCCCAGCCGGCGGCGAGCACGTGGGGCTGGAGCAGCTCTCCGCCGAGGAACGACAGCTTCGCGCGCTCGATCTGGAACGTGGACCCCCCGAGCTCCGCGGTGGCGTCCGCCACGTCGACGCTTCCGTCGGCCTGGGCTTCCCCTTCTGCGACGCGGACCCGCATCGAGCCCAGCAGCCGCGCGTCGACCCGGATCCGCGAGGCGGTCGCCGCCAGCGAGCCGAGGCCGTCGAGGTAGGGCAGCGCGAACGAGCCCTCGGTCAGGCGGCCGAGGTCGACCTCGAGGTCCGCGTCGAGCGCCGACCACAGCGGAGCCGTGCGGTCGTGGGTGCGAGGCACGTCGACCCCGTCCTGGACGAGGCGGATGCGAGGGTCGATCTGGCGCGGACCGGCGCCCCACAGCCCGGCCTCGACGAGCAGGGCACGATCGAGGGCCACGCTGGCCTCGTCGACCTCGATCTGCCCGCGCACGGTCGGGTGTCGGAGCGAGCCCCCGAGCTCGAGGGGTGCGGGGGTGGTGAGCCGCATCGACTGGCGGGACCGCGCGAGGACGACAGCATCGTGCAGGTCGACGTGGCCCGAGCGCAGGGCGAGGTCGGGGTGGGCGACCCCCCCGACGATCTCTCCGGTGATCGTGAGATCGAGCCGGCCCGCGCGGCCCGATCGCTGCCTCGCGGAGCGGAGACCCGCGCCCACCCGGGTCTCGAGGGTGCGACCGTCGACGGACGCGGCGACGGCGAGGTCGTCCACCTGGACTCCGAAGAACCGGTGCCGCAGGTGGCCCCCCTCCAGCGACAGCGCGCCCACGGGATGGTCGAGGGTGCCGTGGAGATCGACCGCGAACGTGCCCGTGACGTCGGCGAGCTCGGGGTCGAGGACCTCGACGAGCGACAGGGGCAGGCCTTGCCCGGTGACCTCGAGGGTCCCGGTCGGCCAGCGTCGCAGGTCCATCGGACCGCCCAGCCCGGCGCGGACGTCGAGCGTGCCCGGCCCGATCCGGAGCGCGCCCACGAGCGAGTCCCGAGGGCTCGCAGGGACGGTCCGTGAGTCTGCGAGCTCCCCGCTGCCCTCGACCGCGTGGAGCCCGATGTTCCCCCGCGTGGACCACGTGGCCGTGGGGGTGACCGTCCAGCCGTCCAGGGTGGCGCTCGCTCGCGCGGTGAGCTGGCCGGAGACGCGGTCGGACGGCAGGGTGGAGGGGAGCAGCCGGCTCCAGGGGAGGTCGGCGGTGGCGTCCAGCTGGCCGGTCGGTGCGCGCGCGCGTCCTTCGAGCGCGTCGTGCAGGCCGGTGTCCACGCGACCCACGACACGCGCGAGGCCGTCCCATGCGCTCCCGTCGAGCTGCACGTGGTCTGCGGAGCCCGAGAGGGCGAGCTGGCCGAGCACGGTGTCCGCGTGGAGGACCAGCAGCTCGCCCTCCACCGTCGAGTCGTCGGGCGTGCCCGTGACCGCCACACCGCCGGAGATCCGCACGGTCTCGCCGAGCGCCCCGTCGGAGGGGGACGCGAGCAGGTGGAGGGCCCACGGCGCTTCCCGGTCGAGCCCCCCGTCGACCGCCGTGCCGACCTCGGCCTCGACCGCCACGGGCTCGTCGAGGATCCGGCCTTCTCCGCGCACGGCCAGCCGCCGGTCCGCCAGCGTGAGCTCGCCCGCGAGCGCTCCGAGCGCCGTGCTCGCCGCTTCGAGCCCGTCGACCGTCCACCGCCCGTCGAACCGCGGCTCCTGATCGACGATCGCGAGGGTGCCGTCCACCACGGTGTGCCCGGCGAGGTCCGCGACGGCCCGGGCGGCTTCCGCGTGCACGACGAGCGCCCGCTCGCGGGCGAGGTCGCCGGACAGCGCGATCCGTCCGAGGTCGGACACCAGGTGCACGCGAACGGACCCGAGCCCGTCGGCTCCGAGGTGGGCACCCGCTTCGCCGTCCTGCGTCCAGGAGCTCCCGTCGGCGAGGGCGAGCGTGGTGCCCGTGAGCGCGAGGTCTCCGCCGAGCAGGTCTCCCGAGACGCCCGTGCTGACGTCCGCGAAGCGGCTCTCCGCGCGTACGGAGCCGGTGAACGCGTCTCCGTGGAGCCGGCCCTCCGCTTCGAGGCCCGTGATCGGGACGGAGGCGACGTGGAGCGTGCCGCCGGTGAGGCGTCCGGAAGCGACGAGCGGCACGCCCGGCTGTGCGACGAGCGTGGCCTGGGCCCGGGGCGCATTCAGGGTGGAGACTCCGAGGAGGTCGGCGTGCGCGGCGGTCCCCGTGCCGCTCGCTCGCAGGGCTCCGCCCGGGGCCCAGGTGACGTGGAGCGGGAGGTGGGCGTCTTCGACCGCCAGCCCGCGTCCACCGAGCGTGGGGAGGTCGAGCACAGCGGTGGCGTCGAGCCCCCACGTCGGGCCGAGCTCGCCGCGGAGCGGGCCGTGTGCGGTGGGAATCGCGAAGCCGCGGTGCGTGACGTTCGCGAGCGCGACATCGCCCGTGAGGCGGCCCGAGGCCACGGACGCGTGGCCCGCCAGCGTGCCGGTGATGCCCGCGGGGAGACCGATCGCGGCGAGTGCTCCGAGGTCGGCGGACAGGGAGAGGTCGGCGGCGCGCAGGTCCGTCCAGCCGAGCTCCGCCGAGCCCCACGCACGATGGGCGCCGCGCAGGTCGAGCTCGGGCAGCCGCAGGCCTTCGGGGTCGGCCTCGAAGCGGAGGTCGGACGACGGGAAGTGCAGACCGGCGGCCCGGATCGAGCCCTTCAGCGCTCCGGACGCCGTGCTACCGGGCTCGAGCGTGGCCCGGGCCTGGAGGTCGCCCTCCACGTGCGTGCCCTCGGGCAGGGACGGGAACAGGGCGCCGAACGCGACCGGACCGTGCAGCGAGACCGGCCACGCGGGGTCGGTGAGGTCCAGATCACCGCCGAGGCCGACCTGGACGGCCCCTTCGGAGGTCGCGGCGATCGCGAGCCGGTCGTAGTCACCCGTCACCTCGACGCCTGCCTGGACTTCGCCCCGGAACGGGTCCGGGAGGAGGCCTCCACCGTTCACCGAGGCCGCGAGCCCTCCGTGCCCGAACGGGTCTCGTGCCACCGCGCGCAGCTCCACGGGGCGGCCGTCGACGCGCGCGTCCAGCGCGGCCACCAGCTCGGTGTCCCACGACACGGACCCCGTCCCGTCGAGGTCCACCCCACCGAGCGCGGTGACGAGCCGGGCCCGACCCACGAGGTCGCGGGCCTCGAGGGGGGCGGTGCCGCCCGAGCCCGTCAGGACGAGCCCTTCCAGCGCGCCCTGGAAGCCGCCCACGTCCAGGTCGAGGCGCCCTTCGACCGAGACCGAGGCGATCGCCACGTCGGGGAGCGGGGGCAGGGGACCCACGGCGTCCCTCCACGTGATCGCGCCGTCCCGGTCGATGCCCAGGGTGCCATCGAGCCCGCGCACGTCGACGTTGTACGGACCGAGCGGTCCGCCGGTCAGCTCGACCCGCGCCGCTCGCATCCCTTCGGTCCCGTCCGGGCTGCGCAGCACGACGTCCTCGAGCACAGCGCCGGTCAGGAAGTCCGTCTGCAGCGCCCCGATCGCGACCGAGCCCGGGATGGCGGCGCTGAGCCGGGCCTCGAGCCGGGCGCGCGCGAAGTCCTGGCCGGCCGTGCCGAGCAGCCACACTCCACCCGCGCCCCCCGCGCACACGAGAACCGAGCCCCCCAGCACCAGGACGGCACACCCCCGGCGGGCGCGGCTCAGAACGCCCTCCCGACGGAGAAGAACAGGTTGACGGCCGGGAAGTCGCGCACCTGGAAGCGGTAGCGCCCGACCTCGGAGAACAGGTCGTACGCCCGCCGCCGGGGCTCGGGACAGCCGTAGCTCGTGCCTCGCCCGCCGAGCCCGGGGCCGCGATCCTCGGGCGCGATGGGGCGTACGGAGAGGTCGACGCGGAGCGGCCCGACGCCGCTCTCGTAGCGCAATCCGACCCCGACCGCGCCGCGCAGACCGGACGTGTCGAGCCCTCCCGCCTCGGCGAACACGGCTCCGTGGAGGTCTGGCGAGCCCAGGCGCTGCAGCTCCACCTCGCCGGCCACCAGCGCGCGGGCCGTCCCGCCGCGCGGCACGTAGATGCGGTCGAGCGTGCCGTCTGGATCGAAGGGATCGCTGAAGGGCGTGTCGACGCACACGGTGTCGTAGGTGCCCACCTGGCCGGACCGGAACCCGCGCAGATCACTCGCGCCCCCGAGGAACAGGCGCTCGGGCCAGGGCACCTTGCTGCCGACCACCCCGCGGACCTCGGCTCGCCCGAGGAGCTGCACCGGGCGCCCGAGGAACGTCCACGAGGGCGTCGCGTAGAGCCGCACGTCGAGGCTGGCCTCCGCCAGGGGGCGCAGTGTGTGCAGCACGCGGCCTTCGACGCCGGCGCGGATCCGGGCGCCGCGGAGGCGGTCGACGTCGGGTCGCGTGCGGTCGAGGTGCGCGAACAGGCCGAGCCCGACGACCCCGTAGGCGCGTACGGCGTCGGGACCGAGCACGGCGACCCACAGTGGAGACGACGCGTCGAGCCCGAGCCGCGTGACCCGGATGGACGGCCGGACCTCGAGGGACGCCCACTCGGTGACGGGGCGGGTCAGCGGCACGGCGAGCTCGGCTTCGAACCTGGGGAGTGCGTACTGGAACAGCGTGTGGTCGGCACGGAGGCCGGCCGTGAGGTCGAAGCCCCCGAGGTCGCGGAAGGTGGCGGCGCCCTTCAGGCCTCCGACGGGGATGGGCTCCGTGACGTCCCGAAAGGTGACGCCGGCTTCGATCTTCGCGTCGACGCGGTCGAGCCGGCCGCCGAGGTCGGAGTGGCTCCAGCCGGCGGACACGGCGGGACGGAGCTGCCGGCGGTAGAACCCCACCGAGCCCTGGAGCTCCCAGCGTCGGGGACGCCCGAGGGTGCCGCTGAACGTGGGGGTAGCGACCCCGGCCGTGTCGTCGACGTCCACCTCCACCGAGTCGAACGCGCCGGTCGCGAGCAGGGTGTCCCTGGACTGGCGGAGCAGGGTCGCGTTGAACGGGCTCCCCGCGGGCACGGCGGCCATGCGGCGGATCACGGCCTCAGGCGCGTCGAGCTCCGACTGCAGCGTGCCGAACACGCTCGGTGCGCCGGCATCGACCGTGAAGGCGGCGTGGGCCTCGTGGGCGCGGGCATCGACGGCGAAGTCGAAGTCGACCGCGACGCTGGCGAACCCTCGGTCTCCGAGCGAGCGCGTGAGCCACTCCTGGGCGTCGAGCACGTCCTGGAGGCGCGCTCTGCGCCCCGGACGGATGCGGCTCCCGGCCCGTGCGAGCCCGTCGGACAGGGCCGGGGGAACCCCGTCGATGGGGGCGCGTGCGGCCCATCGGGTGGGCTCGCCGCGGTCGACGCGCACCACGAGATCGACCACACCGGCGCGGTGTCGTCGCTCCTTGCGCACCTGGCGCACGTCGATGCGGGCCTGTGCGTCGAAGTGCCCGCGGTGGGCCATCCACGTCTCGACGCGCTCGACATCGGACGGGAGCACGTGCGGTCGCAGGCCGACCGGCGCGATGAACGTGGAGAACGGCCAGGCCAGCACGAGCCGCCCGGACTGCTGCTGGACGAGCTCCTGGCGCAGCCCGTGCCGCGTGTGGTCGCTGAGCGCGAAGGCGTGGATGCCGCGAACCCGGATCTTCCGGACCACGGTGGTGTCGCTGCGCCGGCGCGCGCTCACGCAGCCCGCGAGGCAGGCGCAGAGCAGGAGGATCAGCAGTCGTCGCACGGGTCAGGTGCTGCGGCCGTGCACCTTCACCCACGCCTGGTTCATGTCGAGGCCGTACTTCATGAAGTGCTTCATGCGCGACTCCACGAAGCCGGTGTCGATCGGCTCGCCCGTGAGGGACGCCAGCGTCTCGGCGTAGGTCTGGTGGACCTTCCGCTCGAGATCCCGCCAGGTCTCCATGCTCTCGACGGTCTCGGCGGCCCAGTTGCGGGCGCGGCTCCACCGGTCGACCTCGACGCGGTTGTCCTCGACCGCATGGCGGTGCGGGAGGGACGCCGCGTTCGCGAGGTTCACGCAGCCCGCGCCGAAGTACGCGCGGACGATGGCGGGTGGCACGACCTGGTTCACGGTTCCGCAGCTCCCACAGGGGTGGGAGACGGTCTTGCGGCGCGTGGGCAGGGCGAGCGGTGCGCCACAGTTCTGGCAGGCGACGGGCTCGGCTTCGGCCGCGAGCGCCAGGGGCTTCGCTTCGTTCGCGAGGGTGGACAGCCAGCTGGCCTTGGCGCGCTCCCAGCGCTGGCGGTGCGTGCGCTTGGCGTCGGCGGTCATGTCGATGCCGAGGTCGTGCACCTTGCCACCGACCGACGAGAACTGGCCTTCGACCTTGTCGTCCCACACCTGGTCGATGCGCTCCTCGAGCTGGCGGACGCGGTGGTCGAGCCCGGTGAGCGCGTTGTTCAGCGGCATGGAGTCTTCGCGGTGGGCCCGCCCGATGGCGAGCACGCCCTGGCCGGCTTCCTGGATGATGGCGTCGAGGCGCTCGGAGACCTTCTCGATGAAGACGGTCCAGCGGTCGATCAGCTCCTGGCTCATCGCAACTCCTCGTACAGCGGCAGGCCGCAGTACTCGCAGGTGAACTTCAACAGCTTCTTCTGGGGGGCGCCGCAGCTCGTGCACGACGCCACGTAGGTGGTCTTCGACGACATCTGCGACGCCCACCAGCCCGTGCTGGCCGTGGCGTTCGCGAAGATCATCGACAGCCCTGCGACGGCGCCGGTCTTCGGGACGGCGGCGTCCATCGCCTCGGACACGAACGTGTCGAGGTGTGCGAGCACGGCGGGATCGGCCGTGAGCCCGCGCGCCCACGTCACCACGGCGGTGAGCGCGGCGCGGAGCTGGTCTTCGCGGGTGGCGCCGGTCGCGCCGTAGTCCTGCGCGACGGCGGCCCAGCTGGGACCGCGGAACGCGTCGACGAGGTGCGCCCGATGGGCGGACAGCGTGCCGACGAGGTCCATCAGGACGCCACTCGAGGAGTCGCTTGCGACTGCTCGTTGGCGTGCGGTGAGTCGGAGCGAGGGAATCCGGCCATCGCCGGACGGGTCGCAGCGACGAGCCTGCGAGGAGCGGAGATCCCGCCCGCTTGCGGGTGACCGAACGCAGACGGCAACGGGTGGCTGAGGCGCCGACATGTGCGAGATCGCGAGTGCATGATCGGTGCTCTCAGAAGTCCAGGTCGGAGTCGGGCGCGGCGGGCGCGTTGGCGCTGTACTGGGCCTCGTACTTCGCGACGAGCTCGTTGTAGACGGGGAAGCGGGCCATGTCGGCCGTGAGCTGCGACAGCCACCAGGTGTGCGCGGCGGCCTGCTCGGCGGCGTTCATCTGGAACGTCTGGTTGAGCATGGCGTTCACGTCCTGACCGGTGTTCGACCACGCCTGGATGGCGCCCTGGATCTCGCAGCAGCGCTCGAGCGACATGGGCTCGGGACCGCCCGCCGCCGTGCCGTCGTAGTTCGTGGCTGCAGACGCCTGCGACTGCGCGCCGAACTGGCCGGTGCCGGCGCTCTGGAAGGCCTTGCCGTACAGCATCACGAGGGTGTGCGTGGTGTCGTCGCGCATGCGGTTGCCCCAGCCCTCGGCCACGACGTCCCAGCGTGCGAGGTCGAGCCCGGCGCCCGCCAGGTGGGCGGCCCACGCGTCGGGGCTCATGCCGACGGCCTGGGCGGCGAGCTCGGCGTAGCGCTCGATCGTGACCCCCTCGATCGGCTCGACCAGTGACGGGTCGGCCTGCATCGAGGCCTGCATGTTGGCCTGGTGCGACATGGAGTGCCCCTTCATCGAGGCGCTCATCACGCGCTGGCTGTCGAGCACGCCGTCGCCGAGGTTCGGGCCGTGCGGCGTGGCGAAGTGCTTGAGCACGCTCGCGCGGACCTTGAAGAACTCGCCGGCGTCGGCGTACCCGAAGGCCTCGAGCTTCTTCTCGGCGCTGTAGGCGTCGGAGGTCATCTCCATGTTGAACGCGAGCTCGTGCATGAAGAACTTCGCGAGCGAGTCGTCGTCGGGGCCGTCGAGCGGGCCCCACACGTCTTCCCAGCTGTCGCGCGGCACGTCGAGGTCGACCTCGTTGATCCAGAGGAGCGAGCCGTCGTCTTCGTCTTCGATCATGGACGCGCCGTCGCGGCTCTCCTTGACCTCACCGCTCACGACCCGGACGTTCTCGGCGCCCTCGATCTCGTCGAGCCCGCTGATGGCGCCCTTCGGAGACGACTTCTGCTTCTCGGGCTTCGACCCGGACTGCCCCTCGGCGATGGACTTGGCCGCGTTGGCGGCGCCCTGGCCGAGGAGGCCCATGATGAAGTCGATGATCTGCTGGATGATGTTCACAGGCGCTCCTGGGCGTTCGACGCGGAAGTAGACCGCAAAGCGCTCGGAGGCACAAGGTGTGGGGGCGCGGGATTCCGAAGGGACCCCCGTGGGTCAGCCCCCGAACCACCGCCGCCACCACGGCCGCTTCGGGGGCTCGGGACCCGGATCGTCCGGTGGTGACGGGCGGTGTGGACGGTCGGTGGGCTCGAGGTGGGGTGGGGGCGCCATCACGGTTCCCGGGGGGTAGCGGACATCGGGCGGCCACGGTCGGGCGGCCCCAGGTGCGGGTGGACGCTGGAGACCGGGGACGATGGCGACGCAGTGCCCGAGGCGGGCGTGCTCGATGGCCTGGTCGCGGTCGTCGACCCAGTAGACGCTGCGCTCGCACGCGCTGCACGCGCGGACCAGCGGATCGTCGGTGAGCGCCATGGCCTCCCAGCGCCGGGGGCACTCGAACGCGAGCGGGACGGCCGGCGTGCAGTCCTCGACGGGGGCCCGTGCGATCTCGGCCTTCCACGCGGCGTCGATGGCGTCGGACAGGTCGCGGAAGCGCAGCAGGTCGGACGGATTCAGCCCGACGTCGTGGTGCCGCTGCTCGAGACCCATCCAGTCGGCTTCGGCGGTGTGGCCCTGCTCGAGGAGCCAGTCGCGGAACACGCTGCGCACGCTGGCGTCGTCGGGGGCCTCGGCGACGCGTCGGGCCCAGCGGGAGAGGTCGTCGGCCATGGAGGGACGATACCGCGAGTGGAGCGCGCGACGGGATAGAGTTGCGCCATGAGTCGTCGAGCCACACCGCTGCTGCGCGTTGCCGCCATGGGCGCCACGCTGTTGTCCTGCTCGTCCGGAGCCCGCGGGGAGCCCCGTCCGCCCGAGCCGGATGCACCCCCGGGACCAGAGCGTGCCGCGGTGCGTGTCGATCTGCGCGGAGAGATCGCGATGGACGCGTCGTACGGGCCCGCCGAGGTCCGCCTCGTGATCGCCTCGGGCGGTGGAGAGCGGGTGATCGAGCTCGGGGAGGGGCCGTGGCCCCGGCCGTTCCGCATCACCGAGGCCGACCTGGACGGGCTGGACGTGGGCGAGACGCTCGAGCTGACCGTGATCGCGGAGGTGGGCGGGCGCTATGGAAAGCGCCGCACGCTGACGGTGCCGGTGCACACCACATCGCTGAGCATCACCCCGAGCGAGGTGTTCGACCTGCCGATCCCCGCCTCGGAGATCCCGTCGGAGGCGGCCGTGCGCGCGATGGAGGTCCGCCCCGACGAGCCCGGCTCGCACCTCGATCTCCAGGGCGTCGTGGTGTTCGACAACCGGCGGGGAACGCCGAAGGGCAACCTCTCGGTGATGGACGCCGAGGGCGTGCTGCGGATCGACCTGAAGGGTCCGTCGCCCGTGGCGTTCCGGCTGCAGGATGCCGACGTGATGAAGGGGTACCGCATCCGGGAGGACACCGTGAAGGTGCACGCCGTGGTGCACTTCGGAGACGGGCGCATGCTCGAACAGGAGCTCGAGGTGCCCGCGAAGACGAGCGGGATCGTGATGATCCCCACGTACGAGCCGCCTCCTCCGACCCCGCAGCCTACATTCACCGCACGGCCGATCGACCTCGCGGGCACGATCCGCCTGCCGAAGGAGGCCGGGAAGGACGTGCGGGTGTCGCTGAATCTCGTGCACCCGCTGGGCGCGTCTCAGGAGGTGGTGCTCGAGGGCGACGGGGCGTCGCGGTCGTTCCACCTGTCCGGGCCCGAGTGGGCGGCCGTTCCCGTGATGGGAGAGACCGTCACCGTGGTGGCGCGCGTGCGCATCGATGGGGGCGAGGAGCAGGTCGACGTGCAGACCGTCCCGCTCACGGCCGACGGGCTGGTGTTCACGCCGAAGCCGCACGTCATCTCGGACAAGATCAAGGAGCCCGTGTACGGGAACACGAAGGGGTCGCGGTACGACCTGGGTGCCGGCGGGAAGTGAGTGGGCTCTACGAGCTCGACTGGCTCGGAGGCCCGACGGAGCGGGCGTTTCGCGGGCTCAGGCCGGGAATCGACGACTTCCCGTGGGGCACGCTGGATCCGTCCCGCTATCCGCCCGCGCTGGTCGACCGCGCGCGGGAGTCGTGGACGGAGGCGTCGTGGAACGAGTACTGCACGGCGGCTGCGTTCGCTGCGCTGCTGGGCGACCTGCTGGCGGCGGGTGCGCCCGTCGATCTGGTGGGTGTGGTTGGCGACTTCGTGGTCGACGAGATGCTGCACGTCGAGCTGACGGCCCGGCTCGCGATGGAGCTGGGCGGTGCGGCGCCGCTGCGGGTGGACCTCGAGACGCTCGCGGAGACGCCTCCTGCAGGGCTGTCGCCCGTGATGCGCGCGAGCTGGCGGGTGGTGCGCACGTGCTGTGTCGCGGAGGCGCTGAGCGTGCCGATGCTGGCGACGTGCCGCGCGACCGCTGCCCATCCGCTGACGCGGGCCGTGCTGACGCAGATCGTGAAGGACGAGGCCTCGCACGGGGTGTTCGGGCAGTGGTTCCTCGACTGGGTGGGCCCGCAGCTCGGGGCGTCCGACCGTGCGCTGCTCGCAGACGCCGCCCTGGACGCACTGGAGGGGTTCTCGCACCTGTGGGCCGACCTGACGAGCACCACGGTGGAGGGCGTCACCTCGGAGGGGTTCGCGCTGCAGCACGTGCACGAGCTCGGCTGGGCGGAGTCGCTCGTGTACGCGCGGAAGGCGCGCCAGACCGTGCGTGACGACATCGTGGTGCCGCTCGGGCGCTACGGCATCGCGCTCGACCCGGTGCGGGTGGATGCGATGCTCGCTCGGGGCGCGCTGCACTGACCGCTACGCCGGCACGCTCTGGGGCCCCGCCAACACCTGGCGTGCGCGCGCCACGGCATCCGGGGCGCCCGACACGGCGAGGCGGTCGTGGGCGCGTAGGATCTCGTGGCCGGTGGGGAGCACGCAGGTCTCCTCGCCGCGGCAGATCGCGAGCACGGTGGCGCCCGTGCGGCTGCGCAGATCGAGCTCGGTGAGCGAGCGTCCCTCGGCCGAAGCGCCCGGCTCGACCGCAATCTCGACGTGGTCGAACGCGGGCATCTGCGGCACGGGCGGGGCTGGCGTGGCGTCGTCCGGCACGGCGGCCTGGCTCGCGAGGCCCGACGCGACGCGCGCGACGCCCGATGTGTAGGCGGTCTCGAAGGTGGCGACGCGGCGGAACGTGGCGACGGCTGCCGCCACGAGGAGCGCTCCGAGCACGACCTCGAGCCACGAGCCGGAGAGCATCGGACGGACCACCGCCAGCGTCGGCATCGCGATGCCCACGAGCATTCCGAGCGCGCCCAGGGCCTCCACGCTGCGGGCGACGGGCCCGGGGGCGCGGGAGCTGGCCTTCTTCAAGGCTCCGAGCCAGGCGCGGGCACTGCGGAAGAGCCCCACGACGAAGGGCACGGCCAGGACGACCAGCCCGACGTTCACCGCCCACCCGTGGTCCGGGAGGGCCCGCAGCACGGGTTGGCGGAGCAGGAGCAACAGCATCACCGCGGCCCAGTCGAGGGAGAGCGCGATGGTGGGGCGCGTGAACGCCGACCCGTCGCCGCGATCGCGGGCCTGGCGGATGAACGAGGCGTAGCCGTCGAGCAGGTGGTGGACCCATCGTGGGAGGTGCTGGTCGATGGACGCGACGAGGGCGTCTCCGCGGCGCAGGAACAGGGGCGTGGTGAAAGCGGTGAGGGTGGCGACCGTGACGAGGGTCGGAAGGGTCTCGGGCGGCGTGACCCCGCCCGCCGTGGCGATGCTGGCGAGGATGAACGAGAGCTCGCCGATCTGGCCGAGGACGAGCCCGGACAGCACGGCCTTCCGGAGGTCGCTGCCGGACAGCACGCTCGCGAGCGTGACGCTGAGGAGCTGCGCGGTGACGACGAGCGCGGTGAGACCGAGCGCGAGCGGGAGGCTGGACCACGCCACGACGGGGTCGACGGTCATGCCGATGGAGACGAAGAACAGCGCGGCGAACACGGCACGGAGGGGCTCGATGGCGTGCTCGACGACGTGCCCGCGACCGGACTCGGCGACGACGACGCCGGCGATGAAGGCCCCGAGCGCCACGGAGTACTCGAACAGGCCGGCCACGGCGGCGAACGCGAACGCGGCACCCGCAGCGATGACGGCGAGGGCCTCGGAGTCCTTCTCGGCGGCCGCGGCCCGCACGACCCGGGGCATCACGACCATGCCGACGGCGAGCATGGCGAGCACGACGCCCCCGAGCTGCGCGACGAGCCACATCAGACGGGTGGCGTCGACCTCCTGCCCTTCGGCGAGGGTGGTGACGACGGCGATGAGCACGATCGCCGCGACGTCCTGGACGACGAGCACGCCGAACACGTGCGAGCGGACGTCTTCGTCGACGGGCTGGGTCTGCAGGACCCCACTGACGACCATGGTGCTCGAGATGGCCAGCGCAGCCCCCAGGCAGACGCTCGCGGGCGACGACCATCCGAGCAGGCTGCCGACGACGAAGCCCGCCCACGCGAGGGCGCCCATCTGCACGGCGGCCGTGAGCCCGGAGACCGGGAGGATGCGGACGAGGCGGGCGATCCGCAGCTCGAGCCCGACGGCGAACATGACGAGGACGACGCCGACCTCGGCGAGCGCTTCGATGCGGTGCTGGTCGGCGAACAGCGGGATGGGGATGTACGGGCCGACGATGAGGCCGGCGAGCAGGTACCCGAGGATGCTGGGCTGGCCGAGGCGACGCGCGGCGAGGCCCGTGACGGCGGCGGTGGCGGTGACGATCGCGAGGTCTGCGATGAGCTCCGGAGATCCTGACATGGGGGCCCGTAGTGCGCGCCCTGTGCGGTTTCCACACGGAGCTTCACTTCTCGCGGAGGTGCTCCCGCCCGGACACCGCGATCCGATCGGCCGTCCGGCCGTGAGGCGCCTCCGGCTCGGTCGCCCTCCGTGATACGGTGAAGCATGGTCGATCCGGCACTCTTGGTTGCACTCATCGCACTGGGCGTCGCCTGCGTGGCGCTGTGGCGGTCCGGGCGTAGCGGCTCCCCCGAGCCGAGCGCGGTCCTGTACCTCGAGATCCGGCAGAAGCTGCGTGAGGTGCGGGCGCGGTCGGCCCCACTCACCCTCGCGATGATCCGGAACCCCGGCGAGATGGAGAGCTGGGAGGCGCGGGACTCGGTCGGCGAGGATCTGCTGTGCGTCTACGAAGACGCCTGCGCGGGGAACGCACGGAGGGTCTGCTCCGTCAGTGGGTGACGGCGGCCTCGATGCGCTTCATGCCCGCGTCGACATCGGCTTCGAAGCCGCTCTTGCACGTCTCGGAGCAGAAGTGGAGGGTGTAGCCCTCGTGCTGGACGGCGTGCGCTGGGTCTCCGGACATCGCGAGGCTGCAGCCGGCGCACTGCCCGACGACGTGGTCTTCGGAACCGTCGCGTGCGTCGGCTTTCTGGAGCACCGAGGTGTGGGACGGGGCTTCGGGGGCGGGGGTGTTGCAGGCGAGCGCCAGGACGAGAGCGAGCACAGGGTCCGCGGTGCCGTAACGCGGTGTGGCGGGCGGGAGCGGGGCCCTCGGCGGTCAGCGCCGGGTCGCGGCCGCGAAGTTGGCGCGAGCCTCGTCGAGCTGCTGCTGGAATCGCGCGTGACCCTCGGCGACGAGCTTCTCGTAGAACGCGATGGACTCACCGTACGCGCGTACGGCGTGGGCCCCCTTCACGAACTGCGGGTCGTACTCCGTGGCTCGGAGCTGGGCGGCGAGCGCCTGCTGGGGCAGGCTCGCCACCAGGGCGTCGAGTGCCGCCTGGACCTCATGCGTGTCGAGGGCGGGCGACAGGGACGCGAGCACGGCCCTCTCCGGGGCCTCGGCAACGCTCTCGATGAGCGCGCGACGCGTCCTGAGCGCTTCGAGGCGGTCGGGGCCGTCGTAGTGTTCGTCCCACCACCGGGCCGTGTCGAGCCACTTGTGAAGGAGGAACTGGGAGAAGGACGTTCCGAACACGTTCGCGGTCATCTCGTCGTGCGGGACGAAGAGGATGGAGGGCTCGCCGCCGCGCCCCGGCCACTGCGGGAAGAAGGCGTAGACATCGCCGGCGCCGTTGTGGGCGAAGGGGAAGAGCCCCGGGCGCAGGTCGGGGTCTTCGGCCAGCTCTCCGGAGGCCGCCCACTCGAGGTCTCGGAGCCAGAGGACCTGGAAGCGGCGTTCGTGGGCGATGCGGCTGCGGTCCTCGTGGGACAGATCGGCGTACGCACGGCCACCCCAGTAGTCGAACGCGCCGCGTTCGCGGAGCGCAGTGAAGGCAGGGGGCAGGTCGAAGGTCACGGCAGCCCTCCGGGCGCGAAGGGCGGGATTCTACCCGAACGCGGGGCTGCGGGAGACCGCGTCAGGGTGCGCGGCGGTCGACGATGCGGACGACCCACTCGGACGGTCGGATCCCGGCGTCGCGAGCGACCTCCTCGAGGCACCCACCGAGTACATCGGACGCGTCGGCGTCGGAAGGCACGTGGACCTCGCGGTGGCCGTCGAGCCAGGGGATCTCCGCTTCGACACACGCGGCGACCGCGCTCCGATGGGGCGACAATGCGGTGGCGGGCTCCCCGCACGGCGAGCTGCCGGGCTGGAACGCGGGGAGCGCGCGGGGGCCGTCGGAGGTGTCGACGACGGGGACGAGGGTGGTGGCCGGCAGGGAAGTGCCGCGGCAGCACAAGAAGTCGCCGTCGAACTCCCATGGGAGGCGAGCCCCCACGGGGAGACCGAGCTCGGCGGCGAGCTCGATGCCCTCGGGGCTGGGCTCGAGATGGCCGTGCCAGGCGACCCGTTCGACCCAGCGCGCCGCTCCCCGACGGTCCCCCACCGCTGCCAGCTTGCGTGCCAGGGCGGCTCCTGCGTACGCCACTGTGGCACTGCGCGGGGACCCCGCTCCGTGCGCCCAGACCCACTCGAACGAGCGCAGGGTCTCCTCGTGCTCGGGGGTCCACGTGGGATCGGGCCCCCAATCGAGGGTCTGGGCGAGGTCGACCGTGACGTAGAAGGTGGCGGCGGCGGAGTACCCGTCGGGCTCTTCGGCTTCGAGGAGCGTGTGGAAGTCGGTGAGGTCGCCGTCGGCCGCGTAGCGGGCCTGGCCTCGCAGATTCAGGGCCCACCGCACGTCTGCGTGCGGAGGTGCCTCTTCGAGGAGCCGTTGCCACTCGGGTGGATGCTGGGTCTGGAACCAGGCGTGGGTCCACGCGCGGCCGCGCTCGGGATGGGCGGGATCGAGCAGGGGGGCGAGGCGAACGAGGACGGTGTTCCAGCCGGTCTTCGACAGGCCCCCGAAGCCCTCGGTGAGCGCGACGAGCGGCGCGGCCCGCTGGTCGGGGGTCCACGCGCGGGTGTCGAGGGTCAGGGACTCTTCGCGGGTCTCCAGCTCGGCGTCGCGCAGCCTGTGGAGCACGACGTCGGCATCGAACGCGGACAGGCCCCATGCGGCGTTCGTGGCGACGAGGGTGTGCAGGGATGCGGGCCGCTGCCGGTTGGCGAGGTTCAGGACGGCATCGTGGGCGTGA
This sequence comes from Myxococcota bacterium, assembly GCA_041389565.1. Classification (GTDB taxonomy): domain Bacteria; phylum Myxococcota_A; class UBA796; order UBA796; genus JACKEQ01. The sequence continues at coordinate 37,641 of JAWKRP010000030.1, read as the reverse complement.
GGGCCGGGCCCGGACGCGAGCCTGGCGACCTCGGAGTCGGGGAGCGTGCGGTCGATCCAGGGGTGCGAACGGAGCAGGACGGCGTCGTCGTGGAGCGGGCTCTCCGGCCCGATGTCGCGGAGCCAGGGAGCGGCGTCTGCGGGAGTATCGCTCGCGAGCCGGAGCGCGGCGGCCTCCCACGCATCGAGGTCGGAGGCCCCGAAGTGGAGGTGCTCTTCGGTGCAGCCCGCGAGCGCGATGAGGATGGGTGCGATGCGCACGGGTCCTCCGAGCGCTCATCCTACCGCAGCCTGAAGAGACCGTGGGTGCGGTTCGGGGGACGGAGGCCCGGAGGGGAGGGGTTCACAGTCGGCTGGAAATGCGGGCTCGATGGTGCAGAATGGGGCGCGGATGTCCGTCCGGTGTGGTGGTAGGATGCTCGCGGAGGTGGGCGTGCGCGTGCTCCCGCTGGTGTTCGGCGTGGTCCTGGCGTGCAAGGGGGGGTCCGACGCGGAGGACACCGATCCGGTGTCGGAGTCCGATGCAGACGCGGACACGGACTCGGATGCCGACACCGATTCCGACTCCGATGCGGATTCCGATTCGGACGCAGATACCGACTCGGATGCCGACACTGACACCGACACCGACACCGACACCGACACCGATACGGATGCGGATTCGGACACCGATGCGGACTCGGATTCCGACGCAGATACGGACGCCGACGCCGACGCAGATACGGACACGGACGCCGACACGGATTCGGACGCCGACACCGACACGGATTCGGACGCCGACACGGATTCGGACGCCGACACCGACACGGATTCGGACGCCGACACGGACACGGACGCCGACACCGACACGGATGCGGACACCGACACGGACACGGACCCCGCTACCGACACGGGCGGCGACACGGGTGCCGACCTCGATCTCGACGGAGATGGCTTCACGCCAGCGGACGGGGACTGTGACGACCTCGCTCCCGACGTGTTCCCCGGCGCGCCCGAGAGGTGCGACGGAGTCGACCAGGACTGCGACACCGTGGCCGACGACGGGGCCTCGGGTGGGTACACGCAGAGCCGCGACCTGTCGGTCGAGCTGCTGTCGGGTGTCCAGGGTGCCGCCGCGACGATTCCCCTGACGGACGAGACCCTCACGCTGTGTCCCGACACCTACTACGCCCGGCTCGAAGCCAACGGCGTGGTCGTCGTGGAAGGGAGCGGCGCACGACTGGAGACCGGGAACACCCAGGTCCTCGTGGCGACCGGCGGAGCCGTGCTCACGGTGCGCGACCTCGTGGTCGGGACCGGTGTGGACGGCTCGGGATCCGGGCTCTACTGCGATGGCTCCGCAGTGACGCTCGAGCGCGTGGAGGTCACCGGGCACAGCGCACCCCACGGCGCGATCTACGGGGTGGGCTGTGATCTGGTCGTGCGGGACGCGTACTTCCACGACAACCACAGCTCCACGGATGGAGGCGCCATCCGGTTGATCGCGGGGAGCACACTGGTGGTGGAGGACTCGACGCTGTCCGGCAACTCAGCCGTTTCGGGCGGCGGAGCCGTGGCGATCGTGGACTCGTCCGGAACCCTGACGGGAAGCCTGGTGGACGGGAACTCTGCGGCCGGAGGACAGCAGATCTACGTGGCCGGTGCGACCGCCGAGCTGGAGATGACGGACTGCGACCTCGGCACCTCGCTGCCCGTCGATCAGCACGACCTCCTCACGTTCGACGGCACGCGGTTCCGGCACTTCTCGGCCGCGTACGTGAGCGACTCGAGCTGCGCGAACGGCCTGTGTGGGCGTGAGGTCGTCCAGACCGTGACCGGGCCCGGGCCGATCCTGATCCCGGGCGGAACGGATCACGGTGTTCTGCAGGCCGCCGGGGATCCCGGTCCGATCTACACGATCGATGCATTCGCTTCCTCGATGCGGACGACGGCCGCCAGCGCCTCGTGCGACGTGCTTCCGGTCGTGGACGTCCCGACCGGATTCGGCACGATCACCGCGGCAGCCGGGCCGCAGGCGACGGTGGGCCCGGTGACCACGGCCGTGTCGTTCTTCGACATCGACGTGGTGGTGCCGAACGATACGTATGGGTTCCCCATCTCGCGGTGGGGATTCCGTACGGGGAACTGCACCTCGGGCGCCCAGGTCGAGCTGGATGTCCCTCTGGAGGTGCGGTTCTACGTGGTGGACTGAGCTCGGCCCGAGGTGCGACGTGCGCGGAGGCTGTCGGCGACGGGGCGGAGGGTCGCGAGCAGCTTGTCGAACGACGCGCCGCGGGCGGCCTGCGTGCCATCGAGCTCGACGTGCGGCACGCGGACCACTCCGCGGAGCTTGGGGATGCCGAGCTCGGGGAAGGTGTCGGACGCCACCCACACGCCGTGCACGACGAGCTGGACGTCGTGCGGTGGGTGGTTCCCGCGGGGTGGCGTGAGACCGAGTACCCGCGCACCGAGCCGTGCTCGAACTGTTCCTGGATGGGACCCGAACAGCGCGAGCGCCGAGGTGGCTCGGTACCCGAACGGTGCGTTGCCGTTGAGGAGGATGGGGACGGGTGTGGCGAACAGGCGCCCTTCAATCCAGGCGTCGAGACCTCTGAAGCTGGGAATGCCGAAGGGAACCCAGGGCGGAGTCCGACGCGCAGGAACATGCCGGTTGCGTCGTCGCCGACGAGCGTGTTCCTGGAGGGTGTGCGCTCCCGTCCAGACCGAACGCGAGGACGTGCCCGTTCTCCATCGCATCGATGGTGAAGGTCTGGACCTCGAGCGCGCTGGTGCGGAGGGTGGCGAGCGCGGCGGCCAGGCGTCCGCGGAACAGGGACGGACGACCTGCGAGCTCGGCCTGCAGGTCGTCGTTGAAGCCGGAGGACGGACGGACGGCCGCGAACAGGAGGTTCCAGCGGTCGCGGGACTCGACGCTGAGGTAGGAGGCCCCGCCGACGACGAAGGCCTGGAACAGCTGGACGAGCCAGGCTTCTTCGGGGATGCGGCGCATGGGTCCATCAAAGCACGGGTGGTGCCGGGATGGGGGCCGCGCCATTCCGGAGGGCATGGTGACGCCATGCCGGTGCGATTGTCGTGCGGCGAACGCTATGCCGGGTCGTTTGTCGTCCGCGGGGCCCCGAAGGGGTGGCGTGCGCGCGTCTGCTCACGGACCAACGCCGATTCTCGTGGCGGGACGGATCGGGAGGGTCCGGGAAATGTGGGGAGATGCGACAAACAAGGGGGATAGCGTTCTGGAGGCGACAGAAGCGGGGGCATGGTGACGTTATGCCGCGATGTCTGTCGTCGGAGCCCATGAGCGCAGGGACCGCTGCCATCGCGATTCCGGCGCGCCGCGTCAGCGGAGCCGGAGGGTGCGCGCAGCGCAGTCGCGCAGCGACCGACCGTCAGGGAGCCCGGAGGATACGCGCCGGTGCCGGACCGGAGGGCCGGGACCGGGACGCCCAGGGACGACGCCGAGAGCGCCCGCGGAGGTGTCGGGCTATGGAGAGCGTCAAGAGTGGAGGTCTCGCCTTGATCCTGGTGTCGATGGGGCTGCTCGGATGTGGGGGTGCGCCGGACCATGTCGTGGGGGTCGACACGTCGGGAACGGCCGCGCGGTGCGTGTCCGCGACCCTGGAGAGCGTGCGGCAGACGGGGGTTCGCTCGCCGTCGGTGAACGCCGTGAACACGCGCGCGCTGGCACGGACGGTCGACGGGGAGACGGTGCAGTGGGACTTCATGTGGCAGCCTCACGGCGAGGGTCCGGCGGCGGGCGACGCGGTGGTGCTGCTGGTGGACACCGAGGGGCGCGCGGTGGGGATGTCGCGGGAGTGCCCGGCGATCCCGTGAGGCTACGGGGCTGGGGTCCACAGGTTGGTGGAGGCGTACTGGAGCGTGGCGCCGTTCGCGACGACGAACCGGACGCGGGGAGGCTCGGCGTCGCCGAAGTCGGGGTCGGCGTAGTGGGTGAGGGCCATGCCCACGTCGTACGCGTAGCCGTCGGGTGAGGCCCAGATGGGCTCGTCTCCGCGCTGCTCGTGGGGATGGAACACGATCCGGCCGGCCCAGGTGGCCTCGGAGAGGGTGGAGAGCTGGACGAGCCCGAGCGCACGGGGGTTCACGTGGGGGCCGTCGAATGCGGGATGGTCGAAGCCGCGGGGCATGCGGAGGTGTATCCTGCGCGAGCGAGGCTTCGGCATGGTGTGGCTGATCGTCGGGTGTGCGCACCATCCGGGCGGAGGGGATGCGATGAAGACAGCGGGGACGTTCGCGGTGCACCTGGAGGCCGGAGCGGGCACGGAGGTGGCGCTCACGGTGGAGAACGCGGGGTCGGCGCGGGCGACGTTCTGCACGTACCACACGCCGTTCGAGGGGATCCGCAACGACATCTTCATCGTGGAGCGGGACGGGGTGGAGGTCGACTACCAGGGGATGATGGCGAAGCGGACGCCGCCGGGTCCGGAGGATCACCGCACGCTGGCGCCGGGGGCCGTGGAAGGCCCCGTGACGGTGGACCTGTCGCGCGGGTACCCGCTCAGCCCGGGCACGTACACGGTGCGATACCGCGGCACGCTGATCTCGGGCCTGCCGGACTCGAACCCGGTGGAGCTGGTGGTGCGGTAGTCAGAGCCCGCAACCGGTGGTGGTCTGGACGAGGCGGCCGTCGGGGCAGGAGGTCCACAGGGCGTCTTCCCGGAGCGCGCCCTTGAGCGTGGTGGACACGGTGGTGGAGGCCGGCGGGGATGCCGCGAAGGCGTCGAGGTCGCGCTGGAGGCCGGCGACGCCCCCGCGGTAGGTGCCGTCGATGGCGTCGATGGAGGAGCTGCGGCGCCCCGTGCGGCGGTAGGCGACGGCGATGGCCTCGAGGGTGTCGCTGCCGTTGGTGGAGGCCATGAGGACGGTGGTGAGCGCCCAGGCCCGTACGTAGCGGAGGCCGGCGGTCTCGGAGGAGAGGTCGTCCCACTTCTCGGCGTCGAGGACGATTCCTTCGACGGTGCCGCCTCCGTCGCGCTTCAGGACGGCCGCGTGCTGGCGCGGGGTGTCGACGATGAGGGTGCTCTCCTCGGCCCGGGAGGTCTCGAGGCCCTCGGCGAGGCCTTCGTTGAGCCAGCGCGGGATCCGCCCGCCGAAGGACACGAGGAAGTGGGACCCTTCGTGGAGGAACACGTCGACGAGCCGCGCCTGGCTGCCTCCGGCGTAGAAGACGGCGATGTTGGTGCCGTCGCGCTGGGGCTCGAACCAGCCGCCGCTCCACTCGGGCTTGCCGCGTTCGTCGGCGCGGGCGCGGAAGGCGGCGTGGTCGCCGTAGATGGTGACGTCGAGCCGGATGGACCTGGGGTACTCGATGCCGAGCCGCGAGGCGTAGAGGTGGTGGGCCTGCCACAGGGTGTGCTCGAGCCGGATGCGGGTGCCTTCGTCGAGGGCGGTGTCGACGGCGTGGATGTCGAGATCGATGCGGGCGGCGAGGGCCCAGGACACTGCCCAGATCATGGGGACCCGTGATGGGGAGGGAGCGCTGTGTGACAGGATACCATCGTTCTCGAGGCTCCGGGACCCCCGGAAGCGCTGCAGATCCGCGAGGTCCCCGAGGGACGGGGCAGGAGCGAAGGGACCAGGCCGACGGCGAAGGTCGCGGCGACAGCGACGGTGGGGAGGAGCGCGAAGATCAGGAGGAGCAGCGTGAGCCCGATGGCGGCGAAGGGCGGCGTGGGGATCGAGCGCGACGACGGCGACGAACGCGAGGCTGGCGGCCGCCAGCGTGACGGTGTTCGCGAGGGTGGCGGTGAGGCTCATCGCGACGATGTGGGGGTCGCGCGAGCCCGACCCGAAGAGCGCGAGCATCACGAGGCCTGCGGGAATCCACTGGGGAACGGCCGCGAACCCCACGACGAGCACGCCTGCGACGGCCAGGACGCCGAAGATGGCGGTGAGGGGGGAGAGGTGCCGGAATCCGGTGGCGATGCCCCCGACCGAGGCCGAGTGCGGCGGCCTGCCCGGACACGAGCAGGGCTGCGGCGCTGGGGCCCATGACGAGCGGCCACCATGCGAGCGGGACGGCGACGAGCGGGGCTGGAGGTACGCGCAGAGCCCGGCGAACGCGAGGCTCAGGACCCCGCCTGCAGCGACGGGGACGAGCGCGAGGCCCCAGCTCGACCACACGGCGTGCGTCGCGCCGAAACAGGCGCGGCCGAACACGTAGAGGGTGTGCGACCCCGCGGACGCAGACGGCGAGCACGGTGCCGAGGCTCACGGCGAGGAAGGCGAGCGGGAAGAGGAGGACGACGGCCGCGTCGAGCGCGAAGGACTGGAAGAACATGGGACACCTCGGTTGGGTGTCCGGGGTGGAGTGCACCCGGGGTGTACCATCGGTGGAAGCGTGAGAATCGGGCGAGGAGGTGACGGACGTCGGTCGGTGACGGCGGTCTGTCGACGGTTTGCTGTGATTCTCGGCGTTCGCTCGATGGCGCGGTGCGTGCAGCGGGGGTGGCATCGAGGTGAACGATGTCGAAGACGACCCAGCAGGCAACGATTCCAGCCCCTCTCGTCGTGTCCGAGCTCTTCGACAGGGCTCTGGAGACCGACTTCGGCGCGGAGCTCCCGAAGGCGCTCGTACCGAGCGAGTACGAGACCGCATCGAAACATCTGCTCGACCTTTAGAGCCTCGCCAACGGGAACTCGTGATGCTTGCGTTCTTCCTCTACTTCAATCATCACGACTACGACGAGTTCGCCGTTCGGTGCGACACCATCAGCGAGCGTTCGTGCGAGGCGGGCACCCGCTAGTACCAAGACCGAAGGCTGGGCCAGTCGCGATCGCGAGAGTCGAAGGTATCTGCTCGAATCCCTCGGGCGGCGAACTGCCGACCAGCTCACCGACTGGTGTCATACCCGCCAGTTCGCGCTCACCTGCACAGCCCTCGCCTACCAGACCCAGGATGTCGACGCGTTGGAGCGCGCGTGCACCCTCGGGGATGTCGAGGCCTGCGGCCCGTGGGGGTACTTCGCGTTCGATGCCGCCGAACCGGAAGCGCGGGCAGGCATGCAGGAGCGCGTGCTCGACGGGTGCAAGCGAGGCGGGGGTGCGGCGTGCGCGGCGCATACGCGGAACACCCGGGTCGATCCGGCGCACGGGACGTCACTGACCGCTCTGGCGTGGGCATCCATCGCGTGTGTGGCGAACTACGACGGGTGGGCCTGCGCGGAGGCGTCCTGGCTTCGCGAGGCGAACGGGTTCCCGGAGGAGCGCCGGATCCCGGGCTCGTGCGGGAGGAACGCAGACGCGTCGGGGGGGAAGGGCACGTGGGCTCCTGAAGGGTGCAAGGTCGACCGACGCTACACCACGTCGCGTCGGCGGTCCCCCCTCGAGACCGGGCGACGGGTACCCACTGGACACGGCCGTTCACGAAACCCGAAAACGATGCCGCTCGTCGACCACTCGGCGGCGGGTCGCGGGGCACGGCTCAGCCTGACGCGTCGTTCGCGTACTGCCCCACGGCTCCGCGGAGCTCTCTCGCGACACGCTCCCTGAGCTCGGGCGGACCGATCACCTCCACGCGATCCCCCCATTCGAGCGCCATTCGCGCGAGCTCCGGACCGTGGGTGTGCAGGACGAGGTCGACCCGGCCGTCGGGTCGCGGATCGAAGCGCTCGGTCGGATGCCAGTGGCGGGCCGTAACGAGGTCGGCGACATCGGCCTGGAAGCGCAGCCGGACCTCCTGCGCCTCTTCGCCCAGGTCCACGATGCCGAAGCCCTGCAGCACGAGCGCCCGGGGGTCCGGACACTCGCGCCACACGAACGGAGCGCCCAGGTCCGCTGATTGGAATCGGTCGACGGCGAGCCGAAGCACGCGGTCGCGGTCGACCTCGCGAGCCAACACGTAGAGCGCTCGGCGGTAGATCACGAGGGCGAACGGCCAGAGTCGAAAGGTCCGTAGTCCCGTGCGGCTGTGGTACACGGCGGTGATCTCGCGGTCGTCGACCACCGCGGTGAGGACGGAGTTGACGACGTCATCGTGCGCCTCGTACGGGCGGTACGGCTCGGACAGGTACACGAGCTTTCTCGCGAGCCGATGCTCCTTCTCGACGGTGGTGGCGTCCGCGCCCACGCCCAGCTTCTCCCGGAGCTCGTCGAGCCAGTCGGGGATGGTGGTACCCTCCAGGAAGTCGAGGAGCTGGCGGCCCATGTGGAGGGCCATGGCGTCTCCGATGGAGAACCGGAGACCCGCGTGCTGCCACTGGCGGCTGATCGAGTACCGGGTGTCGGGCCCCGTTCCCTCCTGCTCGAGCGGTACGTCGGCATCGATGAGGGACTGGAGGTCCCGTCTCGCGGTCTGGTCGTCGCAGTCGAGGAGCTCGCGCACGTCGCGGTTCGCGATCGTTCGGCGTCTCTGGAGCGTCAGCAGCAGGCGGATGCAGCGACGAAGCTTGTTCGACATGGGATCTCCCGGAATCCGGGAGTATCGATCGGGCGCGTCCGCTCCGGGACGTGGGATGCTGCAGCGATGAAGCTGCCGGACGTTTTCGCCTACCTCGACTACCGCACTTTCCTCTCCGACTGGCTCGATGCCAGGAAGCGTGCAGACCCCACGTACTCGTACGCGACCTTCGCCAGGGACGGGGGGTGTTCGAAGGCCGCGCTCGCCAATGTGGTTCGAGGCGAACGGTCCCCGCGTCCCGAGACGCTCGACGCGTTCGGTCGTGCGATGTCGCTGACTCCGGCGGCTCGGAACTACCTGGGGATGCTGGTCGAGCTCGATACGGAGCGGGATGGCCGGAAGAGGCTCGCGGCGATGGAACGATTGCTGTCCAACGAGCGGTTCGGGCAGTTCCGCAACGCCGACCGCCAGCCCGTCGCGGACGTGGACCGGTACCTGGAGCACTGGTGGATCCCGGCCATCCGGGAGATGGTGGCGCTGCCGGGATTCCAGGAGGATCCGCAGTGGATCGCGAGTCACCTGCGTCCGCCGATCACGGTGGACCAGGCCAGCGACGCGCTGGAGGCGCTGGAAGCGCTGGACTTCGTCGCACGCGACGGGACGGGCAAGCTGGTGCAGAAGGAGATTCGGTTCGGGACCGACCCCGATACCTGGCAGATTGCGGTCACCCGGTTCTACCGTGAGCAGATCCCCGCGCTGCTCGAAGCGCTGGACGTCGGTCAATCGGGCGTCCAGGAAGTCCTGGCAGCCACGATCAGCCTCGAAGCCGACACGATCGCGGAGGCGAAGGTCCGCTTGTTCGAGATGGTCACCCAATTGGCGACCGTGGCCGACTCCCGGCCCCGGGACGCGCCGGCTGCCGTGTACCAGGTCGTCGTCATGATGGTGCCGATCTCGGGGGTCGTCGGAGACCCGGAGGACCGGATCTCCGACGGGGGAACCGTCACGGGATGACGAGGACGGCGGTCTCGTTCGACGCGTCGAGCTCGATCACGAACGGGTCCGCGCCATTCGAGATGTCGAGCACGTCGAACCCTGTCACCTCCACCTCTTCGAGCGAGCTCGAGGGGGTCCACTTGACGTCGAGGGTCAGCTGGCAATGTTCACCGAGCTGAAGTGTGGATGCGAAGTGCTGTCCTTCGTCCACGGTCTTCTGGAGTGACAGACTGTAGCCGTTTCCACTGCACGGCTTGGCAATCAGCTGATGGACGTAGAGGTCGTCCCCGTCGACCGAGGTGATCTGGCCGTTCGGATTTCCGAGCACGGTGGAGCCACGGGCCGAGATCGAGAGGAGGAGGAGGACGGAGATAGTGGGCAGTCGCAATGTGCACCTCGCTTGTGGGTTGCGAGGGCGTTCATGGCGGGCGGTCCCGTCAGTTTTTGAGGGGGGATCGTGGACCTGGTGTCACTTCTGCGTTTTCGGGGTTTGTGAACGACGCTTGGTGCATCCGGAGGAAACACGGACCTCCTGGCGGGAGAACCTGAAGACCGAAGAGGCGACCAAGATGGCGTTGGTCGTGCCCTTCATCGAAGCGCTCGGGTACAGCACCTGGGATCCGACCGAGGTGGTCCCCGAGTTCATCGCCGACGTTCCGATAAAGAAGGGCGAGAAGGTCGACTACGCCATCCTTCGGGACGGGCGCCCCATCATGCTGATCGAGTGCAAGAAGGTCGGGGTGAGGCTCGACGAGCTGCCGCTGGCCCAGCTCCACCGGTACTTCCACGTGACCGAGGCGCGCGTGGGCGTCGTGACGGACGGCCTCGTCTACCGGTTCTTCTCCGATCTCGAGTCCCCGAACAAGATGGACGGTCGGCCCTTCCTCGAGCTTGACATCCGCACGGTGGACGACGCATTGGCGAACGAGCTGAAGCGCTTCGCGAAGTCGTCGTTCGACCTCGACACACTGCTGATGGCCGCGGAGGAGATGAAGTACACGCGCGCCATCAAGAAGCTGATCGACGAGCAGTTCCGCGACCCGTCGGACGAGGTGGTGCGGTACTACACCAAGCTCGTGTACACGGGCTCCTTCACGCAGGCGGTGCGCGACAAGTTCCACGGGATCGTGCACCGCGCCCAGCGGGAGTTCGTGAACGATCGCATCGAGAACCGGCTGGTCGCTGCGAGGGACCTCGAAGACGCACGCATCGCGACGGACCCCGATGGTCCGGGCGCTCCGCCGGACACCGTGGAGTCGGGCGAGGGAGACATCGTAACGACGCAAGAGGAGCTGGACGGCTTCTACATCGTGAAAGCCATCGTGGCGGAGGTCCTGGCGCCGAGCCGGGTGTTCATGCGCGACACGAAGACGTACTGCGGGGTGCTCGTCGACGACAACAACCGACGGCCGCTGTGCCGATTGTGGTTCAACGGGAAGAGCAAGAAGTACCTCGGCATCTTCGACGAGAACAAGGGGGAGACGAAGGTGCCGATCGATCAGGTCGAGTCGATCTACCAGCACGCCGGAGCGCTTCGGGCCACGGCGGCGCGGTATGCGGGCGTCGCACGAGAGGTCTGAAGGACTGGCGGGCGCCACCGGACCGACGCCTCTCGCGAGTGAGCTCCCTGCCCGAGCTCACGGCGCTCGCGGGCTTGCTTCCATGACCTCTGCAGGTGTCGTCTGCGATCGTGGCGAGCCCCCGCAGTCGGGTAGCACACCGCAACAACAACACGAGAACAGCAGCAGCCAGACCACCGCGGCCATCAGGCTCACCGACGAGAAGCACCCGCACCCGTCGGAAACGTCGCCCCCGTCGAACAGCGCGACCACCGCCCCCGTCCCGATGAGCAGCGCCGCGACGACGTGGATGGGGAAGAGCAGGATGCCCACGATGAGCTCGACCGCACCCTCGGCGACGGGCTTGTACTCCGGTATGCTCCGACCCCTGCCCGACGGCTCTGTCGGGCCTGGCGCGTTGCACCGAGGACACTGCTGGGCCCCGTCTGCGTCGAACGGTTTCCATCGATGCCCGCACTCGAGGCACGCGACCGTTCTCCGGCTCATGGTCTTGCCTTCATCGATCCGGCAGGGACGACGACCGCCTGGATGACGTCGGCGCCATACTTCCGCGCCAGGAAGCGCTCCCGGTACCACATGTGTGCGTGGCGGCAGACCGAACCCGTGTAGTACGCGTTGTAGCCGCCTCCGACGACCGCTCCCGCGACCGGCAGGAGCTGGGCGAGCTTCGCCTTGGTCAGCCGAATCGCGAGCGACTTCGCCAAGCGCTGCATGATCTGGACGAACGCATGACGTTCGAGCTCTTTCCAGGTCTTCTGCTGGGCGACCTCCTTTGCGATGTGGACCAGCTGGGCCATCGCCAGCATCTTGCCCTGCTCGGTCGTCGAGTTCGTCATCGTCAGCAGCTCGAGCGCGAAGAGGCGCTCTTCCTGGAGCCGGATGTCGAACCCGTAGTAGGTGGCGTACTCGGCGATGGCTCGGAGATTGAGGGCCAGGAGCGTGGTGATGTCCAGGGCGATGGCCGGGACGCTCACGACCGGACCCAGGTTCGAGGTGGCACCCGCGATGGCCCCGTCGCCCGCGGCCAGAAGCTTGTACTTGGCCGCCAGGAATCCGACGGCGGCGTCGATCTCCTCGAGGTCTCGACGGTGGACATCGGTGAGTCGCTCGGCGGGAGGGTCGAGGCCGCGCAGGATGGCCTTCTGGCGCACCGTCCAGGCTGCGCCGTCGTTCAGCATCCCCAGAAGACCGCCGAGGACGTTCGCGATGATCCAGTTCAAGCCCGGAATCTTCAACACCAGGCGTCCCACCAGGTCGATGGGCGCGGTGAGGACCCCGAAGCTCCACCGGAGCCAGCCCACGCTGGGGTTCCTCCACGCGTGGATGGCGTGGATGGCGGTCTCCTCGTACGGCGATGGCGCCGACGGCGTGAGGCTGGTTCGGGGGATGTCCTCGCCCTGCGTCATCGCGTCTCCGACCGGGCCTTTCAGGGTACCCCGGAACGCAGGTCGGTCGGGAAGCGAACCGTCACTCCGACAGGGTCGCCAGGAGCCAGGCCCGCGCCGACCGCCACTTCCGCTCCACCGTGCGCAGCGACACCCCCAGCGTCTCGCTGATCTCCTCGTGCTCGAGCCCCCCGAGGAACTTCAGCTCCACGATGCGGGCGGCCACCTCGTCGTGCGCCGACAGCTCCGTGAGCGCGCGGTCGAGCGCCACGATGTCGAGCACCTCGACGTCCGCGCCCAACCCCGCGAGCGACACCCGCTCCCAGCCCCCACCGCGCTTCGCGCTCGCCCGCCGACGCGCGCGGTCGATCAGGACCTGGCGCATCGCCCGTGCCGCGAGCGCCGCGAAGTGCCGCTTGGACTCCCAGCGCGGCTGACCCTCCTTCATGCGCGTCCACGCCTCGTGCACGAGGCTCGTGGGGTCCATCTCCGGACGCGCGCCCCGCTCCCAGTGCATGTGCGCCGCGAGGTTCCGGAGGTACGCGTAGACCTCCTCGAACAGGGCATCCCCATCGTCCGGTGCGGGTGGCTCGATCATGGCCTCAAGTTGGCACGAGGCAGCCCGCCGCGCAAAGCTCCTGGACCACCGTGTCCTCCATTCGCGCGATCGCCATCTTCGACGAGGTCTGCGAGCTCCCGCCCGAGCAGCGCGGGGCCCGCGTGCAGGCGCTGTGTGGAGGCGACACGGAGCTCCGCGACATCGTCGAGCGCATGCTCCGCGAAGACGAGGCGACCGACCGGGTGCTCGACCGTGCGGTCTCCGAGGGCGCGGCGCGGTGGATCGCGGAAGACCTGCTGCGCAGCCTCGCGGACGGGATGGGGAGCGACGTGGCCCCGCCGATGCCCGAGCACATCGGTCCCTATCGGGTGCTGGGGGTGCTCGGGGGCGGCGGGATGGGCGTCGTGTACGAAGCGGAGCAGGGGAAGCCGCGTCGGTCGGTCGCGATCAAGGTGCTTCGGGAGCGGATGACGGAGACGCTCGGCGACGCGGTGTTCGAGCAGGAGGTCGAAGCGCTCGGCGCGCTGCTGCATCCGGCGATCCCGCAGATCTACGAGGCCGGCACGGTGGCCGGGCAGCGGTACCTCGTCATGGAGCTGGTGCGCGGAGAGCCCCTCGATGTCGCCACCCGCGGGCGGTCGCAGGCGGAGCGGCTCGATCTGCTGGTCCGGGTGTGTGACGGCGTCGCGTACGCCCACGGCGCAGGCTTCGTGCACTGCGACCTGAAGCCGGCGAACGTGCTGGTCACGGTGCCGCCCGGTCCGGGTCGGGACTCCCCGGTGCACGCGGGCCAGCCGAAGATCCTCGACTTCGGGCTCGCCCGGCGGGAGGGCCGCGAGACGTCCGTGCGCGGCGGCACCCCCGCGTACATGAGCCCCGAACAGCGCGACGGGAGCGGGCCGATCGACGCGTCCACCGACATCTGGGCCCTCGGCGTCGTGGCGACCCAGGTTCTCGCGGACGCGCTCCCGGGGGACGCGCCCCCCCAGTCCCCCGACCTGCAGGCCGTGCTCGACCGCTGCCTCGCCCGGGACCCTGCAGACCGCTATCCGACGGTGTCCGCGCTCCGCGACGACCTGGCCCGCGTCCGCGACCACCTGCCGGTCACGGCGCGACGGACGCCCTGGCACCACCGCGCACGCCTGTTCCTGCGGCGGAACCGCCGTCCCACCGCGATCGTCGCGGGGGTGGTCGCGCTGGCGGTCCTCACCCTCGTCGGGACCCGCGTCGTGTCGGACGTCCGGGCGCGACAGGCTCATGCGGACCAGGTCCAGCGGGCGGCGGAGCGCCTCGAGGTCACCCAGCGGCGCCTGGACGCGCTCTACGCGGACGGGCGGACGGCCGAGGCTCAGGCGGTGTTCGACGCGTTCCTGGCGCTGCCCGAGAACCGCGGGACCCCGAGCCTCGCGCGCGCGTGGATCCACCGTGCGGATCGGGCCGGCAGCGATGGGGTGGAAGCGTCGAAGGCCCTCGCGGAGGCCTACGTGGCGGCCGTGGAGCCGGAGGTCCAGCAACTGACGCTGCGGCGCCTGGCGAGCGGGTTCGCGGAGCGCTGGCAGTGGGCCGCGCTGGACGAGGCCACGCGCGTCCTGGCCCGGATGGCGCCCGAAGACCCGGAGACCCGGGCCCTGGCGTCGATCGCGCTGCTGGGACGGCGGGACCTCGCGAACGCGGCGCCCGGGCAGACGGAGGCGGGGCTCGCGGAGGTGCTGGCGCGCTGGTCCGTGGCGACGAACACGGGCCATCGCGCGTGGGCCGCGACCCCCCTGACGCTCGACGGGGAGGCACGCATCGCGCTCGTGGACGACCGTGCGGGCCGCATCGTGCTGGCGCGGCCCGATGCCGGGCTGACTGAGGTGGGGGTCGTGGACAGCGGGGCGGTCGCCACACACGGTCTGCACCTGCCGCGCGTCGTGCCGCACGGAGACGGGTTGGTGGTCGCGAACCGCCTGGGAGCCACGAACCCGACGCTGTGGGAGATCCGCGGGGACACGCTCGCGCCGCTGTCGAGCTGGGACGACCAGCGGGTGCTGAGCGCGGTCGCGGTGCCGGGGTCCGGCGGACGGGAGGTGATCACGGGAAGCGGTCCGTACGCGCGCCGGATGACGCGTCTCTCCGAGGCGTCGGGCTGGCGGGCCGAGGTCGCGGATCCCTCGGTGGATCGGGCCCGTTCGGACGTCCAGGAGCTCCAGCTCGCGGACCTCGACGGCGACGGAGATCTGGAGCTGATCGCGACGCTGGGTCCGTGGCGCGCCTACGACGTGCGGGTCTACGACACGAACCCGCTGGTCCCCCGGGCGCAGCGGCAGCTCGGCTGGGTCGCGGGGACCGGGGTCCTCGACAGCGGGGACCTCGTGGTCACCAAGAGCGATGTGTACGAGAACACCTGGGTCTTCGGGGAGGATGCCCCGTTCGGCGAGCCCCCCGGCCTCCTCCGGCTGCACCTGGACGGTGGGGAGCTCGAGCTCGTGGAGCACATCGAGGTCCGCTACCCGGGTCCGGATCCGGGCGCGCTGCCGCTCGGCGAGGTCTTCACGGGCGACGTGGACGGTGACGGACGCGACGACATCGTGGCCCAGAACGGCGGCGGTCTGCTGCTGCTCCGGCGGGGCGAGACGGGCTGGGAGCAGCTCCAGGTCCCGGGGATGGACCCCCTGCTCGTCGCGAACCTGGACGACGACCCCGCCGACGAGGTCGTGGTGATGCTGCCCGACCGCGACCGGGAGGTCTGGGTGCTCGGAACGCCCGATGGCACGGCGCTCCCGCACGTCGAGCCGCCCATGGCGGTCCCGGAGCCGCCGCCGCTCACCGATCCCGCGACGGTGCGGGTGTGGGCCCGCGCGATGGACCTCGTCCGCATGGGTCTCGGTGACCTGGCGGCCTCGGCGCTGGCCCGTCACGCGGCGACCCAGCCGCCGGAGACGGCTGCGGCGCTGCTGACCGCGGCAGGGGAGCTGTGGCTGACGGCAGGGAGGACCGATCCGGCGATCGAGGCCTTCGAGGAGGCGGTGGCGCTGTCCCCGCGGGCTCCGGGTCTGCTGGGGCGTGCCCTGGCCGGGTCCGCAGCGGCGCGGTGGCAGGACCACGACGTCGCCGGGACGATCCGCTGGCTCCAGGACGATCGGGCCGACGCAGACGCCGTCCTGGCCCACCTCGGTCTCGACGGGGTGCCCACGGCCGCACCGAGGACGGCGCTCTCCTTCGCGGGGACCCTCCCCGAGGCGTGGTCCGTGCTCGCGCCCGAGTCCTTCGCATCGGAGCCGACGGGCGAGGGGGTTCGGGTGACGGCGTTCTCGGACGAGGCGACCCTCGCGAGCCTCC
The DNA here is from genome assembly GCA_041389565.1 of Myxococcota bacterium. GTDB lineage: Bacteria > Myxococcota_A > UBA796 > UBA796 > JACKEQ01. Next base: position 21,448 of record JAWKRP010000030.1, on the reverse strand, counting down.
CGCTGCGACCGACCGCACCGGAGCGGGGGCTCGTGGTGGAGCTGGACGTGGCGCACGTCGAGCTGGGGTCCGGCGTGCGGGTCGAGCTGGTCGCGGGAGACCGCCGACCGCTCGCGGTGGGCGTGTCCGGCCATGGGGGGGCGAACCGGACGGTGCGGTTCGCGGGGTGCCACCTGGAGGACCTGAACCGGCTGGGCGCCGACCGCCCCATCGGTCCGAGCGGCACGGCGCCCGAGCGGCTGGTGCTGCGCGTGCATCACCTCCCGGCCGCGAACGCCACGTTGTGCGAGGTCCGCGACGGCACGGGGCGCATGCTCTACCGAGACCGACTCGACGTCGTCCTGCCGGAGACCGACGACTGGCGGCTCGAGCTGTCGGCGTACCGGGAGGCGGGGTCGGCGACCCTGTCGATGAGCCGGATTGCGCTGCGGTCCGTGACGCTCGTGGGGTTCGAGGTCGCGGCGGAGGGTCCGGCGGCGCGGCTTCCGGAAGCGCGTCTCGACCGGGCCGTTCGTCATGCCCGGGCGCGGGATCCGGCGCGGGCGCGGGCCGAGATGGCGGCGGTGCTGCGGGACGGCGACCCCGCCGAGCTGGCGCGGCTCCGGCACTTCCTGCGCGAGGACCTCGATCACGTCGGCCCGGTGGTCGCGGAGCTGGACCGGTCTGCGTACCAGGCGCTGCTGGCGCGGTCGCTGGGGGATGCCGCGCGCTACTTCCTCGACCCCGACATCCGCGAGGTGCTGACCTCGCCCGAGATCGAGGAACTGCCGCTGCGAACGTCGTCTGCGGGGTCGCTGGCGTGGGGACGGGCCCGGTTGTTCGAGGCCACGGACCAGCCCGAGCGCGCGCTCGTGGAGCTGCAGCGCATCCTGGACGCGCCGGTGACGGACGGAGCGGAGGCGATGGACGACACGAGCGAAGCGCACCTCGTGTCCGCGCGGCTGCTGTGGGGGCTGGGGCGTGTGGACGCGTCGCGGGACCATGCCCGGGCGTTCGTGGCGGGCAGCGCTTCGCCGGACCTCGCGGAGAAGATCCTCCGGCGGCACCTGCCCGAGCTGGGGCAGGACGAGGCGTCTCCATAGACGGGCTCTGGACGCGGGTCTGCGGCGGCGTCCCGAGAATTCTGCAGAAAAGTGGTGAGGACGTGGCGGGTGGTCCGCGCCGTTTGCGTGGGGACCGTGGCGAATCTCGTTCTCCAGGAGCTCTGATGTCCACCCGACTGATCACCGTCCTCGCTCTCTGTCTCCTCGGCTGCACGGACAAGGACAAGGACCTCTTCCTTCCCGCCGACACCGGCCTCGAGGACACCGGTCCCGACACCGACACCGACACCGACGCGGATGCCGACACGGACGCGGACACCGACACGGACGCGGACACCGATGCGGACGCTGACACCGATGCAGACGCGGACGCGGACGCCGACACCGACGCGGACGCGGACACCGACGCGGACGCCGACACCGATGCGGACGCGGATACCGACAGCGACACGGACGCGGACACCGACACCGACAGCGACACGGACGCGGACACCGATGCCGACGCGGACACCGATGCGGACGCCGACACCGACGCGGATGCGGACACGGACGCCGACACGGACGCCGACACCGACGCGGACACCGACGACGCCGTCTGGCCGCCCGCCTTCCAGATCTCGGTCGGGCGTGCGAACGTGTTCACGGCGTACGACGTGGCCGGCGGGGTCGCCACGGCCTCTCCGTCGGCGAGCTGGACCGAGTGTCCCGCCGGCATGGAGCTCGTGGGGCTCGACTTCCAGGTGGACGGCTACTGGCTCTGCGTGGACTCCGCGTTCGCGAACCACCGGTTCTTCGTGGGGAACGGCCCGGCGTCGCCGTATCGGCTGCACTCGTACCAGCTCCAGAACCCGACCCTCCGGAACAGCAACGCCACGGCCGGGGTCGACTGCGGGACGGGCGAGCTGTTGTGGGACGGGTCCGGTCGGGGTGTCGGAGCGGGCGATCAGCTCTGGGTGTGCGGCGACGAGTCCCTGCCGGACTGGACCTTCACGCCGAACCAGCTGGTCTCGACGTGGACGGCCGATCAGACCTTCATGCAGGTGGGGGCCACGGGCTCGCTCATCCTCACGCCCACGACCGGCGACCCGAAGATCCTGAGCCCGTCGGGGCTCGACCTCGATGCGTCGTTCTCGCAGCTGACCATTCCGCTGGCGTCCGTGGGGGCCGCGACGACCGTGCAGATGTTCTTCCGGCGGGTCGGGGATGCGGCGTTCACGGAGGCCCGGTCCGTGATCGTGTCGATCGGGCCGAGCCAGAACGAGACCGACCTCGTGTTCGACATGACGCTCTCGCCGGACTGGAACGGCACGATCGACGCCCTCCGCTTCGACCCGACGAGCACCCAGTCGGCCGTGATCCTGATCGAGCGGATGTCGTTCGAGCACCCGGATCGGACCACCATCGGCTTCGAGGGCACGGCCGACAACGCCTACACGCTGTTCGTGGATGGCGTGCAGGTGGCGTCGAACGCGGACTGGCCGACCATCACGTCGAACTTCACCCCGCTGACCTCGGGTGAGCACGTGGTCGGGATTCGCGGCGTCGACCAGGGCGCATCCGCGATGGTGCAGCTGCACGCGCTGGACGAGAACGGGACCGTGCTGCTCGCGACGAACACGACGGACTGGAAGTCGTTCGACGCGACGGGCGGGGAGCCGGTGGGCTGGGGGAACCCGGGGTTCGACGACTCGGGGTGGAACACGCCGGTGTCGTGCGGTCCGGACGGGAGCGCGCCGTGGGGCTCGCTGATCCCGAACGCGGAGTACCTCTGGGACGGCGCGGACTGCTCGTCGGGCGGGACGCGACTGTTCCGGGCGACGGTCACCGTGCCGTGAGGCCCGTGAGGACGGGCGTCACGCGATGACCTTCGCGAGACGGAGCGTCTCCGCGGGCATCTCCACGTCGAGCGACCACTCGATGTCCATCGGACGCTCGCCCTCCCACCTCGTGCACCGCACGGGCCCGAGGAAGGTGTAGGGCACGGTCTCGTTGCGGTCGTCCTTCTTGTGCTCGCGGACGAACAGGAGCGGGGTGATGCCCTGCTCCGCGTGCTTCACGTGGCGTTGGCCCTTCACGTCCTGCGGGCGCGTCCCCGACTGGGACTGCCAGTGGAACCGGCGCGCGTCGATCGCATAGTCGGCGTACATCGTGGTGGGCGAGTAGTCGTCCTCGTCCTTCTGCAGGGTCACGAAGAGGAGGTTGCAGCGGGATGGCACGTCGAAGTGCACGCCCTCGCGCGGGATGTAGAGCCGACCCTTCCGGATGTCGCCCAGGGCCGCCATGATCTCGTTGAGCCGGTAGGTTCCGTGGACCTCGAGCGCGAGCTTCGCAGGGTGGACGAACGGAAGGGTGCCGTGGGTGGTGCGGTCGGCGAGCCAGTCGAGGAGCTCGCGGAGCTCGTCGAGCAGCGCGCTGTGGGCGCGGAGCGTGCGCTCGGCCGCGCCCGGATCGACGGCGTCGACGCCGAGGAGGGTGGTGGACAGCATCGCCTGGAGCTCGGGCGCGAGGGGTCCGCCGGCGAGCCAGCTCCGCCACCCGTCGAGCCGTGCGCGGTCGTCGACATGGAGCAGCCGCCCGAGGCCACGTGCGATCTGGGCTTCGTTCGGTCCGGCGGGGTCGCACGGGAGCCCTGCGATGCGCTTCAGCTCCGAGAACGTCCGGCCCGAGCGGTAGAGCTCGGCGGGCTCGAGCTCGGCGGACGCCAGGAAGCCCGCGAGCGTGCTCTCTCCGGAGTCCCGCAGCTCCGCGGCCAGGGAGCGTCGGTCGAGCTTCATCCGCGACGCGAGGTTGTCGAGGATGATCTCCTTGCTCACCCGGTCGAGCTGCAGGACGCAGCCGGACGGCAGGTAGGGGAAGTCCTCCTCCACCTGCTTCGCGAGCGCACGTCGTCCGACCGGCCCGACGATGGCGCGGAACCGGTCGACGTAGCGGAAGCGCGTGTGGGCGACGCCGACGAAGTCGAGGACGGTGACGCAGCGCTTGCCTTCGTGGTGTCGGAGTCCGCGTCCGAGCTGCTGCAGGAAGACCGTCGAGCTCTCGGTGGGCCGGAGGAACAGCACGGTGTCGATCTCGGGGATGTCGACGCCCTCGTTGAACACCTCGACCGTGAAGATGCAGGCCAGATCGCCGTTCCGGAGCTCCCGCAGGGCGTGTGCCCGGTCGACGGGCCGGGTGTTCCCGTCGATGACGGCGCTCGGGATTCCCGCGCGGGCGAACACCTCCTGCATGAACCGGGCGTGGTCGACGCCGACGCAGAAGGCGAGCGCGCGCATGGCCGTCGGGTCGTAGACGTGGTTCCGGAGGGCCTCGACGATGAGGTGCGCGCGAGCGTGGTGTCCGGTGTACAGCGTCTGCAGCGCGTCGGTGTCGTACCGGCCGCGCTTCCAGGCGTCGCGGAGGTCGGTGTTGTCGGCGATCGCGAAGTACTGGAAGGGCGCGAGCAGGCCGCGGTCGATGGCGTCCCAGATGCGGAGCTCGCTCGCGATGCGTCCGTCGAACCAGTCCAGCACGGACCGTCCGTCCGCCCGTTCCGGGGTCGCCGTGAGCCCGACCAGCTCCGTGGGACGGAAGTACTCGAGGACTCGCCGGTAGGTGTCTGCGGCGGCGTGGTGGAACTCGTCCACCAGGATCACGTCGAAGTGGTCGGGGCTCCAGGCGGTGAGATCGGCGTGCTGCAGGGACTGGACGGAGGCGAACACGTGGGTCCAGTCGAGCGGGCGCATCCCGTCGACGTACAGCTCCGCGAAGGACCCGTCGGAGACGGCGTGGCGGAAGGTGTCCCGGGACTGGGTGAGGATCTCCTTCCGGTGGGCGATGAACAGCAGCTTGAGGCGCTTGCCCGCATTGGCGCAGAGGCGCGCGTAGTCGAGTGCGGCAACGACGGTCTTGCCGGTGCCCGTTGCGGCGACGACGAGGTTCCGGTGGCGGTCGTGGACCTCCCGCTCGGCGGCCAGGCGCTCGAGGATGATCTTCTGGAAGGTGCGCGGGCGCAGCGCGAACACGGCGTTGAGCACGCCACGCGGGCGCTCGGCGCGGAGGGTCTCGCGGAACACGTCGGGGTCGTAGTCCTCGAAGTCCTCTTCGCTCCAGTGGTTGTCGAACGCGGCTTCGAGCTGCTGGAGCACGGCGCGGTTCTCGATCTGCGACAAGCGCACGTTCCACTCGCGTCCGGCCGTCAGCGCGCTGTGGGAGAGGTTCGAGGAGCCGACGAACGCGGTGCTGAAGCCGGAATCGCGGTGGAACAGCCAGGACTTGGCGTGCAGCCGGGTTCCCCCGGACTCGTACGACACCCGGACCTGGGCGCCACGCTCCACGAGGTCGTCGAGGACCCGGGCCTGCGTCATGCCGCTGTAGGTCGTGGTGAGGACGCGCAGGGGGCGTCCGGCTTCCAGGTGCCGGTGGAGCACGGGGCGGAGGTGGCGGTACCCCTGCCAGAACAGGAACGCGCAGATGAGGTCGATCCGGTCAGCCGATGCGGCTTCGAGACCGAGTGCGACCTCGAGGGAGCGCTCCCGGTTGGCGTTGACGTAGAGGCCGGACTCCGAGAGCGGCAGCTGGGGACGGGGTGGCGGCGGGCCGATGGCGGTGAGGAGGGCGTCCGTCACGGCGTCTTCGGCCGCGTCGAAGCCGCTGGTGTGGGCCTCGATGACGGTGAGGAGCTGGTTGACGAGGTGGACCTGGGACGCGGGCCGGCCCTCGGTCGGCAGAGACGCCAGGGCTCGCTGGAGGCGGTCTGCGAAGTGGTCGGCGAGGCGCCGGGCGGACTCGGTGGGCTTCAGGGCGCGGGTGGACGCGTCGTCGAGGCGGAGTGCCGCAGTGACGAGGGCTTCGTAGAGGCCGGGGGGGAGAGCGGGCATCGGGATCCTGTGCGGCGGTTCGCCGGGACGTCACCCAGGCCAGGTGTCGTGCTGGGGAGCATCATCGCCGATGAGGTGCCAGCGTGGCTTGGACCCGACGAACAGGTGCTGCAGGATGCGGACTTCGGGGTCGCCATCGAGCGTGGAGAGGGTGACCCCGAGCACGTCGTCGTTTCGGAACCCGACCAGGGTGGACCCGCAGATGCTGCAGAATCCCAGTCCCCACTCCTCGCCGAAGCGTGTGAGGGCCTCGGCTCCGGCGGTCCAGCGGAATTCCTGGTGCCGGGAGCCTTCAGCGAGCTGGCTCGCTGACTCCTCCCTGAATTCGCCCGCGCGGACGGGGGCGAGGGTGCAGCCGGCGCCGCCGAAGCGCTTGCGGCACATGGAGCAGTGGCACCAGCTGGCGGGCTGCAGCTCGCCGGTGACCTCGTAGGTGATGCGTCCGCAGAAGCAGCCGCCGGTGGTGGGCATGGGGTCTCCAGAGCTCGCTGATACGCTCCATACACTTCGCAGGAGTCGGCCGTGCTCACGCTGGACCAGCAGAACGTCAGAGCCAGGTGTCCAGAATGCGACGTCGACTACGAGGTCTATCGTGGGTCGGTCTACCACGAGGGAACGCGCTCCGGCCTCTACCTGATCGCGCTCCATGGCCACGACGTCGAAGGACGGAAGATGGCCCACCTGGCGGTAGCGGTTCGTGCGCCCGACGGACACGCCGAGGCCGTCGCGCTGGCGGTGGTCGGGGCGGAGAGCGAAATGGGATTCGTGTTCGTCGACTGGGAGCACTCCCCATGGATTCACGAGCACTACCTCGGGCAGATGCTGGGTCGTGAGGCCGCTCTTGCGAGTCCGAGACAGGCGTGGTTCCTGCACGTCGCGGAGCATGTCGTTCGTGATCTGCCCGGTGTCGAGGCCTACCTGGAGTCGTCCCTGTGACGGGACGCCCCTCCACGTGATTTGACCGTCGAGAAGCTCGTTTCGTCGACAGACGTCACGCTTCCGATACGACAGGAACCTTGGAAACATGGCTACCGGCGGGTCTGCCACGTGCAATGGAGCCTCCCGTGAAGCGGGTCCCCAGTCGGGGATCGGCCAGCTGCGCTACACCACCACCGCTCGTGTGCCAGAGAGGAACCCATGAACACCGCACTCGTCATACGCCTCATCGGAGGGTGGACCCTGACTTCGGACGACGGAACGGTGGTGATCGACTCGGTCAGGAGCTGCGTTCAGGAGTCGTGCAGGCGCACCTTCGAGGTCGAGGTCGACCCGGACGGGCTGTGGCGGTTCGATTCGGGAGTCGAGATCCGTTGGGTCTCGCCGACCTCCGCAGTGGTGCGGGCGGACGGAGGTGGCTGGCTCTCCGCGAAGCTCACCTCACTCACCGGAGGGCCGTCCCCATGGGACGGTACTCCAGGGGAGCGCCTCACCCCGAGCTGGGATCGCGGCGGTCCGCCAGGGGCCGAACGGTCCAGAGTTCGTCGAGGGCGCGGAGATCGTGAAGTGTGTCGGCGACTTCGGAGGCGTGTGGGAGCGCAAGCGGTGAGTCCCACGCAAGGCGCCCACGCGTCCCATGGAGGAACGGAAGATGTACTACGACCGTTAGGCGAGGCTACGGGGCTCCGTCAAGAGATTCACTGAGCACGATTCCATAGGATAGAGGACGCTTGTCGGCCGAATCCAGCGGAATCGAGTGTCCCCGAATCCCGCTCACAGACACTCGACGCGAGCCGCATTGAGGGTCTGGAAGTCGTCGCTCATCCAGACCGCGTGGGCCTCGTCCACCCGCACCGTGCCCAGGTACGACCCGATGTCGTGGGACCCGACGCGCTCGAGCGTCTCCACATCCAGGACCTCTATCACCCCGTCCGACCGATCCAGGTAGAGCCGCTCGCCCACGGCGAACACGAAGCCCGCGTCGGTGTGGATCTCCACCCCACGCAGCGGCAGGGCAGTCTCCCAGTCGACCTCGATCAGGAACCGGCGACGATTCTCGTCGGTCGCCACGTTCAGCCAGACCTGGTCGCCCAGGAAGGCTGCATGTCGGACGAAGACCTCGTCGTCGATGCCGAGCTGGGGAACGCCCTGGTGCAGGTTCAGCTCGCGCAGGTCGTCGAGGCCCGGCAGTGTGGCGAACTCCGGACTCGGGGTGTTGGGCCAGACCGTGCGGTACCCGTCGAGGATCGGCGTCCAGAAGGTCGGAGGCGGGCCCACGGGTTCGGCGACGACGGGCGTCGCCGCTGCGTCGAGCACGTGGCTCCCCGTATAGACGACGGTTCCCCCCACTGCGGCGTCCCCCGAGCTGGGTTCCTCGTACAGCAGTGGAAAGCCCTCGGACACCTCCAGGATGCGTCGCCGACCCCCGACCTCCACCACGAGCACGTCACCCGATGCTGCCACGGCCCTCCCGTTCGGGATCCGCTGGGTCTCGAGCCGCGTGAGCTGGCCGTTCTCGAGGGAGAAGCGCTCGAGCCGCACGCCCTCCTGTTCGAATCCCAGTGTGGCGACCTGTCCGCCAGAGAGCCCGACATGGGTCGTGAACGCGGCATCGAGCGCGACCTCGCTCCCGCAAGGGAGCTCCGCCCGATTGCAGGCAGCGAGCCCGGCGGCGAAGGGGAGAATGCTCCAGACCCCTGCTCTCGTCACGTTCGGATCCTCCACGGAGCTCCCAGTATAGCGAGGACCGGGGGAAGCCAGGCGGTACGGCCGCCTTCTCGGAGGCAGCCGTCGCGGGTCGGACCTCGAGATGGGCCTCGGGGTGGGCGAGTTCGTACCTGGACTATCGGAGATGCGCGGAGCACTGCAGCTCAGGGCAGGCTGCATCGCTCGAATCGCGCGCGCCCCTCGATGCGGCCATCCTCGAAGCGATCGTCGTCGCTCACCACCGCCAGGTCGAGGACCGCGTCGACCCGGTCGAAACCGACCTCGAACGTGATGGGGCCGGACACCTGATAGCTGTGGTTCTCCCTCGCGATGGCGTCTGTCACCGCGGACGGTGGGTCGTCACACTGGAACGCCGCGGCAACCTCCGCCCATCGGTTTCGCGGTTCTCGCGACAGGTAGGTGTGGTGCCCGATGGAGTCGGTCTCTTCCGTGGCAGCGGCGTAGGTCGACGAGCTCGGCAGGATCTGCGCCGCGTTCGGTCCCCAGACCTGGATGTCGATCAGCGTGCGCGTCGAGGCCCATGGAGACTCTGCGTAGGCCGCGTAGAGCGCCCGGCGTGCCGCGCACTCGTCCTCGGGTGACGTTGCCTCGTCGATGGCCCGTTGCAGCTCCACGTACCTGGCGCCGTCCCAGGAGTCCTGCAATGCCTCGCAGGACATGGGCTCCTCCATCAGCAGGAAGTGACTGTACGCCTCCGTGGTGGGCGCCATCCACCAACCGATCGGATCCAGCGACCCGGAGTCCAGACCTTCGACCGTCACGGCGGGCCCACATCCCAATACCAACCAGATCATCGCGCTCTTCCGGACGGGATGGTACCCGAGAGAGCCTTCCGGGGGAATGGGCACAGCGCACCGGGCTCGTCGGGACCTGGAATCGAGGGACGACCTCGACTGGCCAGCCGCGCCGTCGACGCAGGCCACTGGCGTCGCTACGGGTTTCTTCGTGGTAGGCTGAGACGGGAGGTCGGGGGTGGGGGAGAAACAGAAGAAACCGGCGTACGAGAAGGAGATCGAGCGCTGGGAAGCGGCTTGCGGCGTTGAACAGCCGACGACCGCCAACAGCGAGATCCTGGAGCGCACGAACCAGTGCACCGACGAAGACCCGTACGTCATGCGCGAGTACTTCCAGCAGCCTGTTCCCGGCAAGTCGGGTCAATACTCCTCCTTCACCGTGTTCGACTGCGGTGGGGATGTCGCTGTCGAGCTTCCATTCAAGCCGGACCGTGGGCTGGACGATGGAGTTCAGGAGGATTGGTCACAAGGCATCAAAGAAGCCTGGGATGGCGCCTTCGAGCTGGAGGACCCTGATGGGAGCAGGAAAGCGGTCCGCGTCATGCCCACTTTCGACGCCAATACACGCGACCCGTACTACAACCCCGTTCGTTCGACAGATGCGTCGGGCGGCGACATGAACCATTGGCCGGTCGAGGACGGCAAGCGGACCAAGCAGGAGGTCGCAGCGCACGAGGCCGGTCACTTCCTGCTCGCTCCAGACACCTACGATCTGTACGGGGCGGACCCCTTCTCGTGGCTCGTCGGCCGTCCACCGACGGCCGCAGAGCGAGATGGTGGGCGGGATGCCGACGGGAATCTCCGTTACGACGAGTCGAACTCGATCATGTCCGACTACGGAGCTGTCCGCGCGTCCCAGTTCGAGCAGATGCATTCGAAGATCAAGGCGACCCGCGGCATCGATTCGACCCTCCACGAATCCACCCAGAAGACGACGCCGAACGAGTGACTGCAGTCCTGCTGATTGCCGCATGCAGCACCGCGGCGGACACACCGGGAGCGGATGTCGACCTGCGGTCGAACCCGGTGCGGGCCGGCGCGGCACAGTGGACCTGGCCCTCGCCCGGAGATCCGAGGTCACGCATTCTCGTCGCCGGATTTCGTGACGACGTTCCTACGGATCGCACGCTCACAGTTCGCGTCGATTCCTCGACCCCGGCCCAGCGCGTGACACTGATGCAGGAGATCACGTCGCTCGATCACGTCCTTCTCTCGGACGGGATCTCGGTCGAGCGAGTGGAGTTCATCTCGACCACCGACAAACCGCCGGACACCGCCGAGTGCTGGCTTCCCATCCTGAACCTTCCGTCGGGGGAGTTGATGGTGGCAGGCTCGGGGCGACCGGCACGGCATTGGCAGCGTGGCGAGCATCATCTGGTGGCCACTGCGGGTTGTACGACGACACCCTCGACGGTCGCGGCCGTCGTGAGCGCCATCTCGTCGCGGTGCGATGCGACAGCGGTGGCTGTGGACGGGACCCTCACGTGGGGTGAGGTGCGGCCCTGGCTGGAGGCACTGGACGCTGCCGCCCTGCTCGTGGAGCGTCCTGAGGTCCTCTCGAGCAACGCCGCCGCGGTGCACGGAAGGTGCGAAGGGGCCATCGAAGTCGACGAGCTCCGAGCTCCCTGAGCAGACGAGGACATCGCGGCCCTCGAAGAGGTGGCTCTCCGTCTGCGGTGTCCCGCGTGGACTGCACGGTCCGTCGGCGATCGGATGGCGGACGAGCGGCGACTCGGAGACGCGTCCCTGCGGTCTTCGCAGGCGTAGAGCGATGGGACGGGGCGACGGCGACGGACGTGGGTCACGCTGCCGACGTCGGCCGCTCGCCTGGAGGGGATTCGTGGCGTTTGCCCATCATGGGCCGCGCGGCATGTGCCCTGCACCGTGCCCGGGTGAGGTGAAGATGCGAACCCACGCCCGAACCCAGTCGATCGCTTCAGTCTTCCGCAACGCGCTCCTCGGGGCCGGTGGTCCATCGGTGTCGTTGAACGTTGCGTCCGGCCTCGGGGACAGTGTGTTCAACTCGGGTTCCGCCTCTTCGCGACGGTACTGCGGGAACCTGACCACCGCAGCCGGTGCTGTGCTTCCACCTTCGGCAGTGGCGCCTGAGCAGGGTCGTGAGGGTCAGTGGGTCCCGCTGATCGAAGCGGGCGTGTTCTTCTCGACAGGTGACGCGGGGCTCGACGCCGAGGACATCCGCACCATCCAGCAGGTCGCTACGGCGATCCGCGCGCACGATGCCGTCTCTACGGGCGATGCGTTTCGGGTCGCGCTGGTCGGGCGAGCGTCGAACCGATGGCGCGGCGAGACCGGGGAGTCCTCGCCCCAGGCGCTCAACGAGGGACTCGCCACGGACCGCGCCATAGCCGTCGAGGACGCCCTGACCGTCGAGCTCGCAGACATCGAGGCCGAGGTCACCGAGGGGGTGTTCTCGGAGAGCAAGATGCTCTCCCTGGTGGGACGCGCCCGTGGAACGGCCCCCGACGACAATGGCCAGGTGGACCGCTCGGTGCAGATCGCCGTGTTGTACAACCCGTGCGGAGTCGAGGGGCAGGTGACTCCATGACCGACCTCTGGGGACCGGCTTTCATGGGCCTGGCGTTGGCGGTGCAGTTGTACGCGCTGTGGGAGATGGCCGGCTACTTCAGTTTCCGACCCAGCACCTACGAGAGTAGTCGCAGCGAGCCGGTCCTCGTGTTCGACCCAGACCCCGAGCTGGAGCGTGCTGCCGAGGCTCTTGCCGAGCAGTTCGAGGTGCGCCGTCGGCCTGGCGAGCTCTGGGTTCGGCGACGGCACGGCGTGACGAAGCAGTTGCTGGCCTACGGGCGCGTGCGCGTCGACGGAGAGGGGTATGCCGTCTGCGCTATGGCGGGTCCTCGTGCGATGTTGGGAGTGGGTTCGCTGGTCATGCCCGTCTTCGCGCTCGGGTCTCTCCTGGGAGGACACCTTGCCCTTGGGACCGTGGTTCTCCTGGCAGGGGTGGGTGTTTACGTGGGCTGCCGTGCTGTGTTGGCCCATGTGGCGCGGACGTTCGGGGAGTCCGTGTCGGTACACTTGTGAGATCCGGTTCCGAAGGCCGCAGCATTCGCCGCACGTTGGGGTCGGGTTTCTTTGCAGAATCTGGGTCTGGAAGCCGGCACAACGACGAGAGTGCAGGGGTTCGGGGCGTCCGTCTGGAGTGGGCGTTGAAGCCCTGTCTTAGGAAGGGGCGTCTCGACCGGGGTCAGAAGAGGAGGCCCCACAGGCCGCAGGGGCTCCTGGAGCAGCGGGCTCGTGCGCTGGAGACCGTGTCCCAGGCACTGGTTCCCCTGAGGCTCGATCCGCGGGTGCGGGACGCGGTGGTCGCGAAGCAGGCGGAGGGGTGGACGACTCCGCCTGTGTCAGATGGAGCCGGCGGCGGCGCTTCGGCAGCTCGCGACTGGATGAGCGCCCGGTGGCGGTGACGACGGACGTCTGTCGGTGTCGGACGTCGGTCGCGCATCCTGGAGGATTGACGAGGTTCGCTCGTTGAACGGTTGCGGAATGCGGACTGCAGCTGGGGTGGGCGGAGGCCGACATGACTCGCATCCGCCAGAACACGCCCCAGCAGTACGCCACCCGCGGCCCCGTCGAACATCCGCCCGTGTGTGGGAGCACCTCCAACGCTGCAGTCATCGCCGAGATGAACGCGGCGCAAGCTCCGACGGAGGAGCACGGTTTCCTGGCTGGACTGGACAATGGCTTCGGCGCGCCCATCGAGGATCACCGGGCTACGCTCACGACGGAGGACGTTCTGCTCGATCGGCCGGGTTCCAGGTCCTATCCGAAGCGATGGAGGGACAACAGGCTGCATGTCCCCCGTGCTGCTCAGCGTCCGCTCGCCGCCGAGAGCCGGCGTACCGACGGGACCTACCATGACTTCGATATCTCCGACAGCACCGACTTCGAAAGTGTCTTCGAGCACTACAGTGACCACGGGGACTGCGCTGTGGCAAGCTACGAGACCCTCGAGAACATGGGCTACGAGAAGCCCCGAGGCGACCGTCACAGCGTCCTCGGGCGCGGCGAAATCGGGGAGTCGAGGGATGGCAACGTCACCAAGGTCGATCCCGAGGGCGCGATGAAGCTGCTGGACGCCATCGATGCCGGACTCGCCGACGGCAAGCCCGTGATGCTCGGGGTCGACTACGCGGGTGAGCAGCACGGCGCCAACGCCGATGGTGTGACGGACCATTGGCTCGTCGTCACCAACCGCACCTACGACGAGAAGACCGGAGAGGTTCGCTACGAGGCCGTCGACAACGCTTCCGGTGATGCGTGCCACCGCGTGTTCACGGTGGGCGAGGACTACGGTCTGCGCAGTGCACCGCCTCCGGAGGCCGGACCGAACTCTGGCATCGGCCAGCTCCCCTACACGGCGACCAACGCCCGCATTCCCGAGAGGAAGCAATGAACATCGTGCTCACCGTGGCCCTTACCGGTGGATGGACCTTGGAGTCGGAGGGGGGCGCCTACACGCTCGATCGACGTCAGGTCTGCGTGGAGGGGACGTGTTCCCCCGTGGGGGACGTGGGTATTCGCGCAGATGGCGCCTGGACGGCCGGTGAGCTCGAGGTCCGGTGGGACTCCCCCACGACGGCGCGGGTCCGAAGGGGTGAGGGTCCCTGGACCCGTGCCCAGCTTCAGTCTCCCGTTGCCGATGCTTCGCCGTGGAAGGGCTCGCCTGGTGAGCGTCTGACCGCCAGCTGGGGCCATGGCGTGCTTCCCGGCTTCTGGCAGTCGGCGACCTACCACTGCGAGGAGGGCACCCAGGCCTGGCTGTTCCGGCCGGTGGTGAAGTCGGAGCCCGAGATCGTCGTTCGGTCGGGTCCCGCGGGCTTGAGTTTCGCCGAGGGTGCCGAGGTGGTCCTGTGCGCTGGCAACTTCGGCGGCATCTGGGAGCGCAAGCCGGAGTCACGGTAGGGGCAGGGCGTCGCTTCGGGTGAGGATTACATTCCCAACCAGTCGGCGCTGTCCGGATCGATGGCGATGGCGACGGAGGCCAGTGCGCGTCCGGATGCCGCGGAGACCATGCCATCGGCGAGCTCTTCGCTGATGTGGGAGACCAGCTCGTCGAAATCCTCGCGGGCGCCCTCGAGGATGCCCCCGGCCGCTATCGGCCGCGAGGTCATCACCATCATGTGTGCTCCCTCGGGGAGACCGCGTAGGGCGTTGACGGCTCGGAACTGGGCCTTGTCGAGCGTGACCTTCATCGGGACTCCTCGAGAGTGGCAGAGCCGTAGGCCTGCCGGGGGTTGTGCTTGGCGTCCGGGTAGCGGAGGCGCAGCCGTCCCGAGCCCACCAGGGACTGCAGGTAGTTCTGGGCCAGGTACTTCCGAGAGCGTCCCAGCACTCGAGCGAGGTCGGAAGGTTCCCACCATCCAAGCTCGCAGATCTCCACAAGCAGATCCTCCACCAGCGCGCGGGTGGGCTTGGCTGGCAAGGCATCGATGCGGGCCTGAAGTGCCTCGGGAATGTCCGGCGTATCGGCGCCCAGGTTGGAAGGATTCCCAGTGAGGTTGGAAGGGTTCCCAGTGAGGTTGGAAGGGTGGGCAGCGGGAGCCAGGCTGTACCAGGTGTCGGCCTTGGACTGCCCGTGCGCGATGAGCAGGCCCTCATCGCGGAGGCGGGCCAGGCGGTGGCTCGTGGAGAGCGTGTCTTCGCCGGTCACAGCGCGGACGTCCTCATTCCGAACACGTCCATCGCGGGCCATCACGAGCACTTGCCTGTCGAGGTCGTCCAGGCCGGTGAAGCGCGCGAGCCAGGTCCAATCTGCGTCGTCCAGTAGGTGGTGGAAGCTCAGGGTGAGCTTGAACCAGTTGGTCTCCCGGTTGCTCACCAGCGCGGGAGGTCGGAGGCCCGCGAAGGTCATCCGGGTGCGCATCCGCCGCATGCCCGTGCCCCGCGTCTCGGCGAGGTCGAGCTCGGTGAAGGCCTGGGCGATGGTCGGGTTGCGTGCGATGGACCGGAGCTTCTCCCAGTCGTCCTCCGCGGCGAGCGAGTACCCGGGGTTGTCGACCTCGAGGCGGTCGGGGTAGCGCCGGACCTGAATGGGGGAGCGGACTTCGAGATCCCGGTGGATGAGGGCGTTGACGATGGCCTCACGCAGGGCCAGATCCGGGACCCGAGTGGTCTCCACCCGCTGCATCGAGCCGTCGCTCAAGGTGACCCGCTTGGGCAGGGTGTCTGCGACGGCCTGGAAGATGCGCTGCCACCCCGTCACGAGAGCCTCGCGGATCTCGACGACCTGGTAGCTGTCGGACAGCTCGGTGGCGTCGGAGGTGATCACGTCCGTTCGGAGCGAGGGCCAGAGCCGGCGGAGCGCGAGCTGACTCCCGAACAGCGCGAGCCCGGCGTTGGTGACCCGTCCATCCTTGAGGGCGCCAACCGCGTGGAGAAGCTCGTCGTCCCCCATCAGGAGGAGCTCGGAGCCGGGCCGCCCGGTTCGGAGTTGCTGGCGGTACGCCTCCACCGCGCGTAGGTCGATGTCGGACCGGGTGGCCCCCGGAGCCAGGCGCTGATCGAACGGGAGCGTGTTCCCGAGGCTCGCGAAGCGGTTGAGATCGGCGTCCGTGACGGTGCAGTCGCTGGAGCCGACGCGGCGGTACGCTCCCTTGGGGAGCCCCTGCTTCTTGATGTAGATGGGCTTGTCGCCCGGCGCCGCCTCGGGGACGAAAACCACCACCACGCGCTTGCCGTCGATCAGGTCGACCCGGACCACGACGTCGACCTGCCGGTTGAAGACGCCGCGGCACCGGGTGGCGAGGTCGGTCTGGAGCTGGTCGGGATCCTTGACCCCGGGCGTCTCGTAGGTGCCGTCGGGCTGCCGGCGCAGGCCGAACACGATCCAGCCGCCCCGCATGCCGACTTCGTTGCTGAACGCGGAGATGGACTTCATCGCCGCGTCACCGAGGCCGGACTTGCCCTCGATGCGGTCGGACTCGTCGAGCTCGACGAGACGGGCGTGGATCTGGTGGACGGTCCAGGTCAATCGGTCTTCCCTCGCTTCCGGGGCCTGTCGAACGCGGGTCGTGCCGCATCGAGGTCGAAGCGCTCGGGATCCCAGTCGCCGAGCCAGGCGGCGATGTCGACGTCGGGGTCGTGGTATTCGCCGGTCTGGACGAAGCGGACGAGCTCCTCGTAGCCCGGGACGCTGCCGCAGTCCTCGGGTGGGCAGGCGCGCGCCCCGTCGAGCAGGCGACGCTTGAAGCTCTCCTTGATCGAGTGGACACCGATCAGCTTGATGTCGTGGACCCAGCTGTCGCCGAAGTCGTACTCGTACTCGCACCACTCGAGGGCCCACCGGCCCACGAAGTAGGTGTCGAGCTTGACGGTTCGACCGTCCGGCGTCGGGCGACCCCAGTCGTCGCCGTCGTCGTTCGGCGACCCTGCGAGGACCCGGTCGAGGGGGTGGGGGAGACGGCACTCCCAGAGGTGGTAGTCCTGCCAGCCGAAGGCGTCCTGGACTTGGCCGCGTGGAGGTCGGCGAAGCTGGACGTGCTCCGAAGGAGGAAGCGGCGCCAGATCCGGGGCTCGAGCTCCTGGAGGGTGACTTCGAACTCGTAGTACCTGGGCAATTCACGGCCTCGGGGCGGGCGTTCCTCTATCACCGGCGGGGTGGGCTGCCCGGGTCGGGGGCCGCGTTTTCGGGTTGGGGAGGGTGGAGGCCGATCCGGGGGGACTCTGAGGCGGGCGATAGTCGAGTGTTA
Organism: Myxococcota bacterium; assembly: GCA_041389565.1. Lineage (GTDB taxonomy): Bacteria > Myxococcota_A > UBA796 > UBA796 > JACKEQ01. The sequence continues at coordinate 4,364 of JAWKRP010000030.1, read as the reverse complement.
ACCTCGGGATGCGCTTCGTACTTTTCCGGGAGTCGGGAAACCTGCACCAGGCCGAGAATGCAGGGCTCGGAGGCGTACGCGTAGAGTGGGCGTTGAAGCTATTTAAACGGAAGTCGCGATCAGACCGCGGTCGAAAGAGGGGGCCCCACAGGCCGGTGCGGACCGTGCTGGACCGGGCGAAGGAGCTCGACCGCCTGATGCGCGAGAAGGGTTGGAATCAGAGCCAGCTGGCCGACCACCTGGGGGTGTCTCGAGCCGCCGTGACACAAGCCCTTCGGCCACTGAAGCTCGACCCCCGAGTGACGCAGGCGCTCCTCCAGAAGGCGGAGACCGGATGGCGAGCTACCCAACGTGAGATCAACCTGCTCCATCGGTTGGACCCCCTGCGCGCACTTGGGCGACTCGCGGATGACGGTCCAGGAAGGGCAAGAGAGTGACCGGTTCCGTTGGTGAGAATGCCATCAGGGAACGAACAACGCGGGTGGGGGTTTGGCCGCCTTGATGCTCATCCAGGGACTAGAGGTCGTGCTCTCAACCTCAGAAAGTGCCCATTCGAGAAGCTTCTTCATCCTGCGCTTCTGGATGGATCGCCATCTGTTCGGTGCACCCGTCGTTCCCTGCACGGCTTCGTCCCACGCCCCCTGGAAGAGCTCGCCCAGGGCGAATCCGATCGCGGCCATCGGCGTGGCAAACAGGCTGGGATGGCGAGGCACAGGGAACGAAGGTCGTGAGCCCGCATGCGTGTGGAAGTAGCAGCCCGGCGAGTTGGCGTCGCCGAGCTCCATCTTCCACAGGGCGACGGCTTCTCCGGATGTTGCTTCGAACACCTTGATTGCCGTGGACGCGACCCCCGTGAACGCAATGCGTCTCTTCTGCTTCGACACCTTCTTCTGTGGGTCATCGATGACAAGGGCCGTTGACCATGTTCCGGTCACCTCGGCGTACACCGTGGTGTTGCACTTCTTGGCCGGCGGCTCGAACTCGCCCTCACTGATTCGTGTCCGCCACGGTCGTCCGGTGGGGATCGCAAGCTGACAGGTCGCGCCCGGACCTTCGGCGATAAGGCCCTTGATCTGGGCCTCGAGCTCCGCCAGCTGGTAGGTCGACTCGGGGGCGGTGAACGGTCCCACCATGGACTTCAGCGTCTGCAGCTCGTCGAGCAGGTCGTCGGGACCGAACAACAAGTGGCACATCACTCCGACTCCTCGGGCTCGACGGCATCCCGGTCGAGGGGATGGACAAGAGCCCGAAGCTGGGCGTCCTCCCGGACGAGGGCGATCTCTGCGTGTGCCATGTCCGCGTAGGAGGGCCACAGGTCGGGAACCAAGCGCACGGTGCTCTCAAGCTGCTCCACAACGCCGGTTGGCGCGAGGTCGCGTCCCACGCACACCACAGGGGAGGAGAACGAGAGCCGCTCGAGGTGCGCTTGCGCCATTTCCTGCAAGCGTGCGTGGAACTCCTCGGCCGACGAGGCTCCCTTGGCCCGAATCTGCCATGCGAACTGCTCGACCGCGCCCTTCCACCATCGTTCTCCGAGGAACCCCGCGAGGACCCCGTCATACCGGAGCGCCCGAAGTCGCTGCGCCAACTCGCTGTCGCCCTCGAGGACTTGGCGCAGGCCTGCGACTGTGATGCGTAAGCGTGTTGCGACCCAGTGTTCATCCCAGAGAAACGTGGGATACGGCAGGATGGTGTGCGCCAGCCATCTGAGGAACGTCAGGCCGTTCGAGCCGGCGGAAAGCACGGACATCGGCACCTGGCACAGCTGGACGTCGTCCAGCGCACGCTCGCTCCAGTTCTGGTCTCCCGGAAGGCGCAACAGTTCGCTCGTGAGCGATGGGAGGCCGTCTGCGGCCACAGCCGACCAGCCCTGGGACACCTCACGGACGCCGCTGGCCAGAGTCGCTTCGCGGACGAAGCGACCTTTGTCCCCCTTGTCGAACGCCCATTCGAGATTGTTGAGACGCGCGACCACGTGCGGCGCGCGACTGCTCGTATGCAGCCTCTTGGAGATGTCGCCGATATGCGACGTGTGAACCGCGAAGGCCGTGTAGTCATGGTCGTCATCCGACGACTGGTCATCCAGGTGTTCGCGAAGCACAGCCGCAAGAGCCAGTCCGTTGGGTGGGCGAAGTCCCAGCTCAGACAGGTCGTCGCGAGTCGGCCAGCTCTGGATGAAGTAGTCCATGAGGACCAAGTCAGCCCAGCGTAGATCATCCAGCTCGACGTCTTTTGGGTGGAGAGCTCTGGTTCGGGCGAGGTCGGCGAGAGCTGCCTGGAAGGACGCTCCGTTCTCGTCGTCGACGATCAGGATGTTGGGGAGGTCTACGCTCATCGCTACCTGCTCTCGGGGAACACGAACTCCACAGCCGTGGAGAACTGCGCATCGGGCGCCGTGAACTTGATCTCGGCGCCGTAGTCATCGAGCAACCGGCGCGTGATGGTCAACCCGAGCCCCATTCCCTGGCCCAGCCCGGGGCTCACGTTGCCGGTGGTCGACTCGAACGGGCGGAACCAGCGCTCCCCGTCCGCGATGTTCACGCGAACGCCCGTGTTCTGAACCACCACGTGAACTGCGCCGTCCGCGTCCCGCTCGCCCTTGGCGTATACGTAGCCGCCGGGCCCGGCCGCTTTGACCGCGTTCGACAGCAGGTTGGTGAACACGGCGGTGAGCTCGGCGGGGAACATGGGCGGCGATTTCAGGTCGGGTGGCAGGGCGTTCTCGATCCGGATCCCCACGCGCTCGGCGTGGTGGCTGATCAGCCGAGCAGCGACGTCGAACCGCTCTGCGAAACGCTGCCGGGAGCGGCGTCGGCGCGCATCCGGAGACACGATTTCGGTCAGGTAGGAGGCCTCACGTTCCAGGCCACGACGGAGGTCACCCACGGCTTGCTCGACCTGGGCCACCCGTTGGCGGGGACCGTCCGCGAGCGACGAGTCGGACAGGACCGATGCAAGTGCGCGTTCGATGGCCTGGCTCGTGCCAAGCAATGCGCGGATTTCATGGACGAAGGCAGACATCTGGGTGCCGATGGATGCGAGCACCCGGAGCAGGGCGCGTTCGGAGATGTACTCCTCCGTTTCGTCGAGCTGCTCGGCGAGTCCCTCCATGGTGCGCTCGATTTTCTCGGCGAGCGGGCTCTGCTCACCATCCGCAGTGCCGGAGGCGAGCACTGATCGCGCTTCGGCGAGCGTTGCAGTGGCCTCCTCGAGGGCCTCCCGGAGGCGATCGGGCTTCGATATCACCGCCCCCTGCTGATCCGCGCCCTTGCCCTGATCGGGCGGGCTCGGCGTCGGCGTGGGCTTCTTCCGGTGCTGTCGCCGGGCCTTGCGCCGCGAGAACGTGGCGGCGGCGTTTGCCCGAATGCAGAGGTCGATCCCCGTACGCACGAGCAACACAAGGTGGTCGTAGGGGGCCTCAAGCACGAAGCCTTCCCGGTTCACCAGTGTTCGCAGCGTTGGGGAATGTTCGTGAACGAGGAAGACAGCGCCGAAGAGGTTGTTGTTCGGGAACAGTCCGAGTCCCTCGTCCTCGTCTACCGCGCCCTGTTCGTCCAGCCCCCACTGCTGAAGGGTGTCGAGCGTTCGCGAACGACGCGTGTAGTCGGAGTCGAGCTTCAGCCAGTCGTTTCGGGGCTCGCCGTAGGGGAGTACGCGGAATCCCTCCATGAAGACCCGGACCCCGCTCGCGTTCGTAGCCCATGTCCGCTGATCTGCCTTGCCCAGGAGCTGACCTGTGCGCACGAAGATCCGCGCGTCGAAGAACGGCCCATCAACGGGATCTGGGTGCTCCAAACTGGTCGAGAACGGCTGCGCCTCGGGGATTTCACGGAGCAGTCGTCTTGTTGGCGCAATCGAATAGGCGACGTGCTTGTCGCCCGGCCGGCATCGAATCTCGATCACCCAGGACGCGTGGTCCTCCATCAAGCGCCAGTACTCGTCACCAGAGGCGAAATCCCCCTCGAGGGCCACGGCGAAGTCCTGCCCGTTTTGCTGTGCCAGACGAACAAGCGGCTCGGCGAAGAGCATGGGTTTGGCGATCACCGACTTGCGGATGGCCTTGGTCAGGAACTCGGGTGGCTTGAAGGACTGCACCTCTGCGAAGAAGCGCGCCCGCTCTACAGGCGTCCACGCTCGACGTAGCCGCGACAGGCGGAGCAGCGTCCCTGTCCTTGCCTGGTCCTCCGCGGGAAGCACGTTCATGACCACCGCTTCCTGGTCCTTGGCTCGCCCAAGCTCTTCCAGGGTCTGGTAGGCCTCGACCTCGTCCCAGTCGATCTTGGCGTGAATCGAGTTCCTGCCGCTTCCGGTCCCGGCTGCGATGCTCTCCACTTCCAGGACCTTCGCGAGCTTATGGGCAGCCA